>NZ_MCBP01000005.1:0-396208 GCF_001705305.1 Paenibacillus kribbensis | reverse complement strand
ACGAGGTAGATAGGTTGGGGGTGGAAGTGCAGTAATGCATGGAGCTGACCAATACTAATCGGTCGAGGGCTTATCCTAAAGATAGGACGCAATGGAGTTTCGGATCCAGTTTTCAGGGTGTAACCTTGAAAAAATGCTTAATATTCCCTGATAGCTCAGTTGGTAGAGCACTCGACTGTTAATCGAGTTGTCACAGGTTCGAGTCCTGTTCGGGGAGCCATATGGAGAGGTGTCCGAGTTGGCCGAAGGAGCACGATTGGAAATCGTGTAGGCGCCAAAAGCGTCTCGAGGGTTCGAATCCCTCTCTCTCCGCCAGAATTATTTCGTATATGGCCCGTTGGTCAAGGGGTTAAGACACCTCCCTTTCACGGAGGTAACAGGGGTTCGAATCCCCTACGGGTCATAAAAAATCCATAAAGAGCTTGAAATAAAAAGTTCATTATGGTATTATATGAGAAGTGTTCCAATTGTGGAGGCTTAGCTCAGCTGGGAGAGCATCTGCCTTACAAGCAGAGGGTCGGGGGTTCGATCCCCTCAGCCTCCACCATTTGAAAACTAATATTTATTACTATCGCGGGGTGGAGCAGTTCGGTAGCTCGTCGGGCTCATAACCCGAAGGTCGCAGGTTCAAATCCTGCCCCCGCAACCAACTAAATTTTATTATGGAACTGTGGTGTAGAGGCCTAACATGCCTGCCTGTCACGCAGGAGATCGCGGGTTCGAATCCCGTCAGTTCCGCCATTAGTAATACTTTCTTTAAAGAAGAGCCTTATTATAAGGCTCGGTAGCTCAGTCGGTAGAGCAGAGGACTGAAAATCCTCGTGTCGGCGGTTCGATTCCGTCCCGAGCCACTTTTAAATGAATATTTTTTTGCCGGTGTAGCTCAATTGGTAGAGCAACTGACTTGTAATCAGTAGGTTGGGGGTTCAAGTCCTCTCGCCGGCACCACTGTGGAGGATTAGCGAAGTGGCCAAACGCATCAGACTGTAAATCTGCTCCCTTACGGGTTCGGTGGTTCGAATCCATCATCCTCCACCAGTTTTATAGGGGCATAGTTTAAAGGTAGAACAACGGTCTCCAAAACCGTTGGTGTGGGTTCAATTCCTGCTGCCCCTGCCAAATATTCATTACTTGCGGCGGTCGTGGCGAAGTGGTTAACGCACCGGACTGTGACTCCGGCATTCGTGGGTTCAAGCCCCATCGGCCGCCCTTTAGTTTTGGGGATTAGCCAAGCGGTAAGGCAACGGACTTTGACTCCGTCATGCATAGGTTCAAATCCTATATCCCCAGCCATTTTCATGCGGACGTGGCTCAGCGGTAGAGCATCGCCTTGCCAAGGCGAGGGTCGCGGGTTCGATTCCCGTCGTCCGCTTTGATATACTCTGGCGCCATAGCCAAGTGGTAAGGCAAAGCTCTGCAAAAGCTTTATTCCCCAGTTCAAATCTGGGTGGCGCCTCCATAATTTGAATATGCCGGCGTGGCGGAATGGCAGACGCGCTCGACTCAAAATCGAGTGGGAAACCGTGGAGGTTCGAGTCCTCTCGCCGGTATTAGCTAAAAGAGTTCATTAGAGGCATTCTCTAGTGAGCTTTTTTTATTTGAGTTTTAGTACCCCACACAGTCTCGCGGTTCCAAACTTTTTGCCACTCTGCAAATCGGGGTAATACCAGCGGCAGCCCACTTTGTTTATTAAACCCGCTTAGCTACGGTAAACTTATTACATCCTACAGACCTATTTTTAGACTAAGCCCCCAACCAAACATTCCCTCACTAATCCACCCGGATGGTCATATCCAGAATTGGCAAGACAAAGATGCTGTGCAAGTCGACGATCGGGAAGGATGATCACGAGATTGGGGCCAGGCCGTCGTACAGCATACAAGGATAGGGGGATGATTCATTGTGTTACATAACAACCGGTGATTCAAGATAATGGTTTCATCTGAACGGGCAGGATAGAGCAATAGCGACAGGACCTATCCAAGCAGTTCTTTGGCTCCGTTCATCACTAAGGGCATAGTCTGTTTAACGAATGATTCCGCACTTATTAGACGCCCCTCATTGTTCCAAACGTAAGCCGCCCCATACATCCCCCAACTTAACATGATAGAAGCTGTATTTATTAAGAATTGCGCGTTTGGACTCGATAGCATCTTGTCTTTGTCTATAAAGGAAAGAAGTGTCGTTTGAATTTTTTCCTTTATTTGAATTTCGAATGCAGGTCCAAGCGATGTATACCTTCTTTTGCACATAGTGCTTAGACCCTTGTGAAAATCACATACACCCAGAAAAATACTCTGAATTGTTTCTTCATTTAATACTTCGTGACCGTTTATTCTACGATTTATGATTGTCATAAATGATTCCATTAGTTTGGCCTCAAGAATTTCGAATTTATCTACAAAGTGCGCATAAAAAGTCGCTCTGTTAACAGTAGCCCGCTCTGCAATATCCCTAACGGTTATCGATTCAAAGTCTTTTTCTTGAATTAATGAAGCAAAAGCGTCTTGAAGGAGTCGCCGTGTACGTATCACACGAGGATCAGCTTCATTTTTTTTAATTGTCATGGTTAAGATCTCCCCAATAAAACGACATTATAGAAATGGTGTTGTCTATACAACGGTTTATGGTTATTGATGATTGCGTACCATTCGGTTGTTATTATAACATATAAATACAACAAGTGTTGTTCAAACAACTAATGTTGTATTGAAACAAAATGCTGAATGCTGCTTTTCCAAAAGGAGGAGAGAACCATGTCGGTTTCACAACCGTCGCAAACGATGGAGCAACAACTTTTTTTTGATGTTATTCGAGAACGCCGGTCAGTTCGTAGCTATGATCCTGAGATCAAGATTTCGCGGGAGGAATTGATCGAAACATTACGGCAAGCCACGCTGGCTCCTTCAGCCGCTAACCTGCAGCCGTGGCGGTTTCTCGTTATCGACTCGCCGGAGCTGAAGCAGAAGCTGCTTCCGATCGCATTCAATCAACAGCAAGTGGTCGAGGCTTCGGCTGTCATTGCGGTACTCGGAGATTTGGAGTGTTATAAATTGGCCGAGAAAATTTACGGAATGGCGGTCGATGCTGGTTACATGCCTGCAGAGACGGCTAAATCGTTTGTGGAACGCTATACCGGCATGTATTCGAGCATGCCGCCCGAGGCCATCCGCCAAAAAGTTTATACCGACGGCGGGCTAGTATCAATGCAACTCATGCTTGTCGCCCGCGCTAAAGGCTATGATACGGTCCCGATGGGCGGCTATGACCAGGCTAAATTTGTAGAAGCGTTCGATATTCCGGAGAGATATGCTCCTGTTATGCTTATCGCCATCGGCAAGGCGACGAAGCCCGGTCATCCGGCGGTAAGACTGGCTGTCGATGATGTAGCTTTCTTTAACGAAATGCCTATGGAATAACAAAATGTAAAAGACCTTGGCACCCGCTTTTTCTCTTGTAAACGGAAGATCGAGCTTTTTGAGATTCTTATTGTCAAAAATATATAGCTTAGCTATACTGCTTTCAACAGCATTGTTCCGATACTAATTACCGATTGAACTAATTCCTAAATGGTGGAATGTTTATTATGCAATGTTTCTGCTAGCTCTGTCGTTGATACTATTTTGGTTTTTAATGATGTTTAAAGAGATGATGATAAAGAAAAATAGGAGGGAGAGTAAAATAGTCAAAAATTTAAAGGTGAAAATAAAAGAACTATTTAAAAGCAAGAAGTCTAATAATTAGATGTAGTGATTTCTGAGCTTTTACTAAACTTAATTTAAGTTTAATCCTCAGATAAGACGTAAGCGAGATTGTAGGCGGTGTCGTTTTACCTGTACCGCTTTTCTGATTGGCAATGGTGATAACGGTTGTTTTGGACATAGCATGTACCCTCCCTGAAGCTGGCGCTTCATTAATTTGGTCAATGGAAGGGAGCGGGCTGGTTCTGCTTTAGTTCTTTCCGAGTTCTTCCCAATGTCTAAAAATGGCTTCTTTTTCGGTGATCGCGGGAAGTCAGACAGGCTCTGAATTCAACACAAAAGCCCGCGAAAAACCTTGATTTTACAAGGCTTTTCGCGGGTTTTAGATTCCTCTTCTTTGACTTAATTTCTGCTATCATTGCATGTATGACTCAAAATCGAGCGGGAAACCGTGGAGGTTCGAGTTCTCTTGCTGGTATACCGAAAAATAGGTTTGTAAAATTGTATTAAACAATTTTTACAAACCTATTTTTTATTTTCAAGTAGTTGTTCTGATTTTTGTGTGCCGTTCAATAATAGTCATCAATAACACGTTATGGTTAGTGTCCCGTTTTATCTTTTATTATGAGTATTAAGTCACCTATTTGGATGCGATAATAACGAGCGCTGGTGATTCTATGTTATAGGGAGACTTGCCATAATCACCGTATACCGATATAGAATGAAATCCGCAATTCAGGAGCTCGTTCTGAAGCTGAGTTTTTGTAACAGGATAAAGAAGGATCGTATTTGAATGAGTATCTGAGTGATCTTCCAGAATTGTAGTAAACCTAATTTTATGATCTAAAGGCTCATACTTACGAGTAAATGTAAACGTATCTTTTTGTATCAGCGGGAAGGAATAATTTTGATGACGTAATACATTCTCGAAATTTACAGTTTGAATGACCAGCTTACCCTGTTCATTCAGCATGTCATATGCAGCTTGAAGAAATGTACATATTTCATTGAAATTGTCCAGATGGGCAAGAGTGTTGCCGATACAATAAATTCCATCAAACGTCGCATTTAACTGGAGTATTTGCTGCATGCTGTTTGGCATCACTTTTATATGAAGTTGGTCACGGTCTGATTTTTCCTTAATCTTAACGGTCATGCTTTGTTCGGGTTCGGCTGCAGTAAGGATATAGCCAGCCTTTGCCAAAGCAATCGCAGTGTTGCCCGTACCTGCGCCCACATCAAGCAAAGTGGAAGCGGCTGGGAAACAGGAGAATAGAAAGCTGATTTGCTTGTCATTTGCAGGAAATATTTCATCATAATATGGGGTTAATACTTTATAGAAATTCGTCATATTGTTCGCTCCTCAGGTAGTCAATTACTGTATTGTTAGAAATGTGGTGTCCAACATAAAGGTGTTTAACCAGCTTAATAGAGATATACTCCTTTTTTTTTACGAACCTAGTGATTCCAATCACAATCATGTTTATAGTGAGACCTTATACTGCGAGTATGATAATGATAATTATTATCAATTAAATAAAAGAGGTGCCCATACATGAATAAAACTGCCCATGAAAAGTCCGCCCATCTATTTCTAGCCTCCCTGGGTAAAACCAGATTGCGTCCAGGAGGTAAGGCTGCAACGGAAAGAATTCTGGAGGCGTGTCAAATCACCCCTGATACAAAGCTGCTTGAGGTAGCTCCCAATATGGGGACGACAGCTATTCATATTGCCAAAACCTACGGTTGTAATGTAACCGGAATCGATCTTCACGAACCGAGTGTGCTGAAGGCCCGGGAAAACATCAAAACCCATGGTTTGGAAAACTCCGTTCATATTGAGTTTGGAAATGCTCTTTCCCTTCCGTTTGCGGATGAATCATTTAATGTTGTTATTAATGAAGCCATGTTGTCGATGCTTCCTCTAGAGCAGAAGCGCCAAGCTCTCAAAGAATTTATGAGAGTTCTGAAACCCGGGGGACGACTGGCAACCCATGATTTGCTGGTACGCCTTGACCCGGAGAAGGAAGAAAACCGTTCGCGGCTGAACGATCTCCAGAAGGTACTTTATGTCAACGCTCAGCCCATGATGGAGTCCGCCTGGAGTGCGCTGTTTAACGAGACTGGGTTCAGCAAAATTGACGTTAATACGGGAAGCATGACGCTGCTGTCTCTAAAGGGACTTATTGTAGATGAAGGGTGGGAGGGGACCATTAACATTCTAAATAATGCCTGCCAGGATCAAGACAGCAAGCAATATTTATTCAGGTTGATCAGCACATTCGACGACAATACTGACTTATACGGTCACATTACTTTTGTTGCTACCAAGTAAACTTATGCCACAAAAGGATATTAATGATAATCTACTGTTGGAATTTCATGCGATCAACAAGAAGTTTGGTGGAAAAGCCTAGACTCTGAATGAACAGCATAACGTGCCCGATAAACCACGAAAAGCTTTGGTTTCCCAAGGCTTTTCGTGGTTTTTTAGATTCCTCTTCTTGGCCTTGCATTCCGCTACCGACTGGATAGCAGGTACGACTCCAAATTGAGTGAGAACCCCAGGTAAATTTGACGGGGATTTGCTGTGTGTAGTAGGATAATGGTACTGAAAAAACGTTTTTAGTTTTATTGAGTGGAAAGAAATGAGGGATGCAGATGAAGGAAAGGATTTTGGAAGCTTTTGTGGAGGAAGCGCATGAAAGTGGTTTGAAATTTACCATGGATGATCTTGCGAAAAGACTCGCTATTAGTAAGCGTACCTTATATGAGCATTTTTCATCCAAAGCACTCATTTTAGAAACGCTTATAGAGCGTACGAGTGATGATATGATTCGAATCACCGAGCAAATTATCGGAAACGATCAACTAACTTTGTTGGAGAAGATTAAGCAGGCGATCAGGGTCATGCCGCAATATTATGAGTTTTATGATTTGCGAATACTGGAACAAATGAAAAAATATTATCCTGAGCATTGGAAAAGAGTGCATGCCGATTTGAGTGATTGGCCCCAGCTCAGAACATTAATCCAGCAGGGCATCCAGGAAGGGATTATTGTAAATAAAAACGAGGCGCTCATTATGAGACTTATTATTGATTCTATAAATTTGACGCTTGATCAGCGTTTTTTTCTGGATAGCAGTGTTACGGTTAAGGAGGCTACCTATTCTATCGCAGATATTTTGTTATTTGGATTGGCCCAAAAATAGAAAATGTCCTCAACAATATGTTGCATATTTGAAGAGGGCATTTCTTCGCGAGAAAACTCATAAAACAATTTAAGTTTTGTTGTTTTTTAGAAATAAAGAGATACAGAAAAGGAATGGTGGAATTATGTCTATACTGACACGGAATCGGGGAGCAATGCTCTTGTTGATGCTTAATATTTTTTTAGCATTCATGGGGATTGGCCTGGTGGTACCTGTTTTACCTAAGTTTATAAGTGAGCTAGGGATGAATGGCTCATCAATGGGGCTGATGGTTGCAGCTTTTGCACTGACACAGCTTTTGTTATCACCCTTATCGGGAAAGTGGTCTGATCGTTATGGACGTAAAAAATTGATTGTCTTCGGCATGATCGTTTTTATGTTATCTGAGCTTGTCTTTGGACTTGCCAGTTCTGTTCCAATCTTGTTTGTTGCACGAATCATGGGCGGGGTAGGAGCAGCGCTTCTTACTCCTTCTATTATGGCCTATGTTGCTGATGTGACCTCATTCGAGGAAAGGGGAAAGGGAATGGGGATGATTAATGCAGCGATCAACACAGGCTTTATTATTGGACCAGGGATTGGTGGTTTGCTCGCCACATATGGAATACGTATTCCCTTTTTTGCAGCCGCAGGAGCCGCGGGGATAGCCGCTGTCTTGTCCTGGCTGGTGCTGCCCGAATCCTTAAGCAAAGAAAAGCAGCAATACAATAGAGAGCTTCCACGTCAAAGGGAAAACCTTTTGCAGCAATTTGCCAAGTCCTATCGTTCTCCTTATTTTATGGGCTTACTGATTGTATTTGTCGTTGCGTTTGGGCCGGCTAACTTTGAAACGGTATTTGGACTATTTGTTGATCATAAATATGGTTTTACACCGATGGATATTGCGATCATTATAACGACTGGCTCCATTTTGGGCGCAGTTGTGCAAGCAACTATATTTGGCTGGATTATTAATCGTTTTGGTGAGAAAAAAGTAATTCACATCTGTTTGGCTGTTGGTGGACTGTTCATTTTTCTAACGCTGTTTGCTGAAAAGTACGCGATGATTATGTTAACGACCTTCATTATTTTTCTGGCTATGGATATCCTCCGTCCGGCAGTAAGCACTTCTCTGTCGCGACAGGCGGGGGATGAGCAAGGGTTTGTGGCAGGTATGAACTCCTCCTATACAAGTTTGGGGAATGTGATTGGACCGCTGATTGCGGGGCTGCTGTTTGATGTTCATATCAATATGCCTTATATGGTTGCAACGATAGCATTATTGATGTGTCTCGTCCTTTCACTCCGCTTTAAGCAAGCGGGAGAGCCACGCTCAACAGCCCATGTAGCAGAACAGCGTAGAGGTGGATAGCCGCAGGTCTGTATATATCCTCGACTAAGGTCTAGGTTCGAAAACCGTCTGGGGTCCGTTTTGACGAACGCTTGATCAGCGTACAATAAGGACATAAGCAAGACACAGTGAAAGGCGGTGAGAGATCGTGAGAGTTAACAAAGGGAATGGCTTGGCTATTGTACTGATCGTGCTAGGTTCGATTTTGCTGCTCGGTAAGTTTACCCCGTTTTTCGGTTACTTTGTAGGACATCTGATTGGTTACTTGATTCCGATAGCCATGATTATGTTGGGTTACTACGGTGTGAAAAGAGGAA
Source organism: Paenibacillus kribbensis (assembly GCF_001705305.1). Classification (GTDB taxonomy): domain Bacteria; phylum Bacillota; class Bacilli; order Paenibacillales; family Paenibacillaceae; genus Paenibacillus; species Paenibacillus kribbensis_B. The sequence continues at coordinate 387,647 of NZ_MCBP01000005.1, read as the reverse complement.
ATGCGCTCTTCGGCTGGATCGTGCTTGTGCTCGGGGTACTGATTTTACTGGGTAAACTATCCTGGCTCATTGGGCCGCTGCTGGCAATTGGGTTAATCATATTTGGTGTATCCATGCTGAGCGACCGCAGAAGACGCTACTGAATGTGACAGTTTGAGGAATGAAGAAGGTTATGGAAACAAGCAGTATTAAAATTATGAAAATACGAAATGTGAAAGGAGCAGACGCTAATGAGTGTTTTTCGAAGAATGCGTGATATTACCGTAGCAACCTTCAATGAGCATTTGGAACAAAGTCAAGATCCGGTGCAACTGATTGACCAGTTTCTATATAATACCCGCCAGGAAATCGCTGAAGCGGAAAAACTGCATCAGCAGTATGCAGTGCATACAAGACAGATGAAGCAGCAGTTGGATCATGCATTGTCCATGCAGGCCAAACGGGAGGAACAGGCGCTACTGGCTTTGAAAGCAGATGAAGAACACGTTGCAAAGCTGGCCCTTCAGGAAAAAATGCTGTATGCAGAAAAAGAAGAGCAGTATAGAGAGCTGTGGGAGCAGAGCCGTGAATCACTACGTGAATTGGAGCAACAGCTGGATACATTAAAGACAGAATATCAAACGGTACACAGTAAGCGTCAGTATTATGCCGCACGTGTACAAACATTGAGACTCCAGCAGCAAATGAACGAACGGGCAGGTACATACGGCGGACGAAATGTTCCCCGAATGTTCAACCGCTTGGAAGACCGGGTAGCCGATATGGAAGCAGAAACGCTGAGTCTGCGTGATTTACGTCGGGGTGAGGAGCATGCAAGGGATGCTCAAAGCGGTGGATCGCTGCTCGAACAAGAGTGGGCGAGACTGAAAAGCAAGCTGAACAACAGCGGGAAGGAGTAAGTTGATTATGACCCGAATTTACCGATCAAGCCGGGATAGAGTATTAACTGGAGTATGTGGCGGTCTTTCCGACGCAACAGGAATGGATTCAACTTGGATTCGTATTCTGGTTGTGATCAGTTTCTTTATTACAGCAGGTACCACATTTATGATTTATGTGATTGCTGCGCTGGTGATCTCCAAGGAGCCAAGATCTCCTTTTGATGGAGGATTTGGTCCAGATAGCGGCCCTTACACCCATCAGGACCCACGCTATTATGGCGGTAATAGTACAAGATCGCAGTATGGAAAGGGAACTGGTTACAATCAGGGCGGAGCATACGGCAATTCGAACCCGTTTGGTCAAGATGCCCGCCATTCATCCAAATTTAATACAGGCCACAACAGTGATCTGGATTCCATGATGGAAGATATCGAGAAAAAAGCAATGAAAAAGGAATTGGAAGAGTTACGTAAAAAAGTAGAGCAATTTGAGAAGGGAGAACGTAAATAATGGGAATCTTTAAAAGAATGAAGGATATGACAAGAGCATCGGTGAATGAAGTGCTGGATAAAGTGGAAGATCCGGTTATTATGCTAAATCAGTATCTGCGCGATATGGAGGCAGAAATTCACGAGGCTGAGGTAACGGTTGCCAAGCAAATGGCAAATGAACGTCGCATGAAACAGCGCTTGGAGGAAGCCGTGCGTGTATCCAATGAGCGCGAAAAGCAAGCCGAATCCGCATTGCGGAATGGTCAGGAAGAAGTAGCACGCAAGCTGCTGGGCGAGAAGATTTATTTTGTGCAAAAGCAGGATGAGTACCGTGACTTGCATACACAAGCTGAGCTTCAAGCCAAAGAATTGGTACAGCAGCTCCACGACATGAAGGATGAATTCTACAAAATGCGCAATAAGCGTAATGAGCTGGTATCCCGCGCTCAAATGGCAAAAGCCAAAAAACAAATGTCGCAAATCAACAGTTTGCACACGATTGAAAGCGGATCTGCTTCGCTGGGTTTCCACCGTATGGAAGAAAAAATCATGCAAATGGAGGCAGAGGCTGACGTACTTCGTGCTCCTTACCGCCAAGCTCCGGGAGAAGCATATGTCAATCCGGCAGAGGCTGAAAAACAATTCAAAGTGGATGAGCAGCTTCAACAGTTGAAGTCCAAAATTCAGGCAGGTGCTAAACCTGTAGATATCAAGAAGGACTGACTACTCGGAAACACCACATTATGATATGCTGTATAGATGGACACTAGCCAATAACAGTGCTCAATCTGTACGGTTCGAGAAGCCATATGGCGGTAGTCGCGCCACTATGGCTTTTCCTTCCTGTATAAACAAAAAGGGGGTGCAGCATGGAGAGAAGAAAATCAGTCTTGGCACTGGCAGGGATCGGCATCGGAATTATAATTTTATTCGGTCAGTGGATTGGTTTCCTCTCCGTGGTTGCACTGATCCTGATGTTGATTGGAATATATAAGATTCGCAATTCCAAAATCAAAAAGGGCTATACGATGCTTGCAATCGGTGCCGGGCTGTTGGTACTGGATCATTTGTTCTTGTTTGTGGTGGTCACTTTGACCTCATTGGCTGCTTTTTATTCACGTTCCAGAAAGCTGCATAAAGGCCAAAGCTCTATATTCAAGCACAATTTTATATCCAATCATAAATGGGACGAAGTGCCGTGGAGCTTGCGCAGCACAAGTATATGGCATGTGGTTGGGGATGTGGATGCTGATTTGACGTTGGCTATTCCGGAAGAACGTGAACCCGTCATATTTTTGCAGGGGATCTTCGGTGATATTGATATCACGCTGCCGGATAATTACGGTGTAGAGGTGGAAATGTTCGTGCTGTTCGGGCAGATTCAGTTTGACCGTGATCATGAAGCGGGTATGCTCAATCGAATGGTTTGGAAGTCACCGAACTATGCACAGAGTGAATATAAAGTGAAGTTTATCATTTCATACTTGGCGGGCGATGTACGCGTCCGATTTTATTGATCAGGAGGAACCGGGATGAGTCATAAAAAAACGTCCAACATGGTAACCCGCAGTATGGGTGAAGGTATCCTCCTGTGTGTTGTTGTGGGCGTAGTTGTCTTTTATATGCTGTATACATATGGATATGTGAAGTCGTTCCCGACCTGGGGAATGATATTGAAATTTGCAGGAGCCGTAATACTGGTGTTGATTGGAACAGGGTCCATATACGGATTTTATGAGAGCTATCGCTTTAAAAGCAGGCTGGAAATGCTGAGAGAGACGTTGCTGATGTGGGAAAAGGGAACCCCCGCACGTGAGCTGCCGCCATTGGGCCATGATGAGCTAGGCAGGCTGGGCGAGCAACTGGAGCGAATCGGGCGCAAATGGCAGGAGCAGGTTACGTCTTTGCAGCGATTGTCTACGAATAATGCCCAACTGGCAGAGCAGGCCCGGGTGACTGCGATTGTTGAGGAACGGCAACGGCTGGCCAGAGAGCTGCATGATGCAGTATCCCAGCAATTGTTCGCCATCTCCATGACGGCGACAGCTGTCGGCAGGACACTGGATAAGGATTTTGATAAAGCGCAGCGTCAAGTGGCGCTGATTGAAGAAATGTCTTCCGTGGCACAATCCGAAATGCGGGCGCTACTGCTTCATCTGCGGCCTGTCTATCTGGAAGGGAAACGACTGGAGCAAGGCTTGCGTGATTTGATACAGGAGCTGCAGGCGAAGGTACCGATGGAGATTGATTTTGAGATGGAGAGCGGAGTACAGTTAGTTAAAGGCATTGAGAACCACCTGTTTCGTATTGTTCAGGAAGCCATGTCTAATACATTGCGTCATGCCAAAGCAAGCCGCATGGAGATCCGTATCGTGCAACGACCGGATTCCATCCGTTTGACGATTCGGGATAACGGCGTTGGTTTTGAACTGGATGAGAAAAAGCAGACTTCATACGGATTATCCACGATGCAGGAACGGGTCAGCGAGATTGGAGGAGCTATTCAGTATATAACGGCTCCGGGAAAAGGGACACGAATTGAGGTGTCGGTGCCAGTCATTAATGATGAAAGCGGAAGGAACGATGATCATGGAAACGGAATTACCGATTAGCGTACTGCTGGTAGACGACCATGAAATGGTACGGATTGGACTTGCGGCAGTGCTGGGTACGGAAGAAGGCATAGAGGTGGTTGGCGAGGCTGGAAGCGGGGAAGAAGGCATACGATTGGCTTCGGAATATAAGCCGAATGTGATTTTGATGGATCTGGTCATGGATGGCATGGATGGTATTGAAACGACACGCCAAGTGATGCGTCTGCTTCCAGAAACGAAGGTCATTGTGCTGACGAGTTATTTGGACGACGAAAAAATGTATCCCGTCATTGAAGCGGGGGCATTCAGCTATCTGCTCAAGACGTCCCGCGCATCCGAGATAGCAGATGCGATCCGTGCAGCTGCACGAGGACAGTCGGTGTTGGAGTCGCAGGTGGCCTCCAAGATGATGAATCGCTTCCGCCAGCCGCAGGCTGAGGCACCCGCCCATGCGGAGCTGACGGATCGAGAAATGGAGGTACTCCGGTTGTTGGCACAAGGGAAATCCAATCAGGATATCGCAGATGAGCTGATTATCGGGATTAAGACGGTAAAATTCCATGTCACCAACCTTCTTGCCAAACTAGGTGTGGAGGACCGCACACAGGCGGCAATCTACGCCTATAAAAACGGATTAGCAGAGTAGGACGTAGAGTAAACGAAGACAAAGAACCGGAGGACGCATCTTGCCCTCCGGTTTTTTTGCGTTCAATGCACAATGCTTAGATAAGTAGGAACAAAAAGGCGATTAAAGCCAAATCTAGCGCAAGTCCTGCTCTAAATCCATATCCGCCATATCTACCATACCCGCCGCCATAGCCTGGTCCACCATATCCATATCCACCGTAGCCATTTCCAGGCAATCCTCCGGTGTCATAAGGATAGGATGGGCTCAGAGGTCGGTTGGGTGGTCTAGTTAAGGAATTTAGTTTGGCAGAGGAATTTGCTTTGTTTTTAGGATTCCTTTTTTTCTTTTTAGAGGATACCTTCTTGGCTTGTTGTTTCTCCTTGTTGCTATAGCTTCCGGCATAAAGGCTGCCGGGCGAGGAGGAAGGATACCCGTTCAGCATTAGCTTGCCCTTGCTGCACCCGCTTAAGATGCCGACGTGCCTTGTACCATCACGCATAACTGCACATACCAGCTGGCCGCCATAAGGTGCTACGCTGGTTTCAGTTATAGGGTAAATAGGAAACATGATTTCACCTCTTTTGGGTTAAGATGCGTTGTGATCATAGTCTATTCTCACGGTGCCTACGATGTATGGTCGAACACCCAGTTAGGCAGATGAATATTTTAAAAGGCATTGCTGCATTTTTGCGCGTATAAAACCTCCGGTAACGGGAATGCTATTGATAGATTAATAGATTTCAAGCCAACCCAAAAAAGAAGGCATTCAGATCGTATTTGGAAACGGATGGTTATGAAGCGGGAGGAATGGCGATGCTAAAAGCAGGGATGATAAAAAAAGGGATGATTGCTATCATAGTCTTGGGAGCGGTGCTGGTACTGACTGGCTGGCGTTATGGAGCGCTTCAGACGACTCGATATGATTCCCGTGAGGCAGAAGAAGCATTGCGTTCGTTGTTAACCGTCTCGGATCAGGCTCCCGGTTCGCTGGATAAGCTGGTTGTGAAATGGCAAGGGGATTGGACTGCTAACGGTGAAAATCCAGAGGTTATAGCGGCACAGATAGCCGATCAACTGAATATGCCTGCTGTAAACAAGCTCGTGGAAAATGGGCACACGGTGTATCGTTCTGTTCGTGACAGTGAAAGCCTTAATTTGCGTTTAAACATGATGGAGCGGCAGGCTGAGCAATGGTATGTGGTCGTTCAACTGGACAGCAGCGATGCAGGACGTGAGCAATTGGTCCGACTTCATAAGCTCTGTGCTGAGCTATTAAAGTCTGTTGGAGTACAAGCGCAGTGGAACACAGCCGTTCAGCGTTCACTGCATTCTGAGAAATCCGTAAATCAACTGCTGAAGCTGACAGAGGAGAGCTTAGCTAGAAACCTTTCCATGCAGGCCAAAGAAAGATACACAGATGCAACCACGGTAGCTGTATCCTATGAAGCTCCGAAGCTTCCGTTAAGCATTCAAAGCGGTGAGCATCAGGTACATATGCAGATGGCTGTACATGAAGATGGGGAAGAGCAGGATACACGTATTTCACTTGGGTTTCCACTTATTACGATAGAATACTGACTTATAAGGTAAATTTATGATTGATCGGATGGCTTATCCATGTAGAATATGATAAAATGTCATCAAATCTTTAGTTCCATGTTTTTCGAAAATCAAGTATGATCTTGTTTAAATATACACAATACTACATGCGGATTTCGAGGATTGTGGATTGCGGAATCTTGACATGGGAAGAATGAGGTACTTCATGGCTGACATACCTGTTAAAGAATCTGTTGTGACGCAAGGTGCAGTTTTGTTTATTTTTGGTGCTACTGGCGATTTGGCTCGCCGCAAGCTATTTCCTGCGATTTACAGCTTGTACCGTGAAGGGAAGCTTGCTGAAGATTTCGCCGTTATTGGTGTAGCAAGACGCCCTCGCACAGAGGAAGAATTCCGTAACGACCTGTACGCTTCCATACAGGAGTTTAGTCGCTACAAGGCAGAGAATGATCAAGAATGGCAGGGGTTTGCCGACCATTTTGAATATAAATCGCTGGATATCAACAATGTGGAAGGCTTTCATGAGCTGAGACGGCAGACGGAGTCTATAGAGAACAAGTTTAACATTCCGGGAAATCGGTTGTTTTATTTGGCCTTGGCTCCAGAACTATTTGGAAGTGTGTCGAAAAGCCTGAAAGAAGGCGGCATGATGGATGGCAAGGGCTGGAATCGTCTGGTTATTGAGAAGCCGTTTGGTTACGACCTCGAATCTGCCCAAGAGTTGAACGTTGAAATACGTGAGGTATTTGCCGAAGAAGAGATTTATCGGATTGACCACTATCTTGGCAAGGAAATGGTACAAAATATCGAGGTTATCCGGTTCGCAAACGCCTTCTTTGAACCATTGTGGAATAATAAGCATATTGCCAATGTGCAAATTACCCTTAGTGAAACGGTAGGTGTGGAAGAGCGCGGAGGTTACTACGATCATTCCGGTGCCTTGCGCGATATGGGGCAGAATCATATGCTGCAAATGCTGACGATGATTGCGATGGAGCCGCCTAGTCGTTTGTTGCCTGAGGATATCCGTGATGAAAAGGTAAAGGTGCTGCGCTCGCTGCGTCCTTTTGAATCGACTGAGGATGTGAAGACCAATGTGGTACGTGGCCAATACACAGAAGGAAGCTATCGTGGTCAGCAGTTGCCTGGATATCGTGAAGAGGATAAGGTTGATCCACAGTCGAACACAGAGACTTATTTTGCTTCACGCGTATTTGTAGATAATTTCCGTTGGGCGGGCGTACCGTTCTATATTCGCACGGGCAAACGTCTCCCTGTCAAAACAACGGAGATTGTAGTGGAATTTAAGAGCATGCCGACAAATGTGTATCTCGGTCAAAAGCATAAGCTGGAGCCGAACCTGCTCGTCATCCGGGTGAATCCAATGGAGGGCATTTATATTAAAATTAATGCCAAGAAGCCTGGCTCCGAATCAGATATTGAGCCGCTGGCTATGGATTTTTGCCAAAGCTGCATGGTGGGCATCAACTCACCGGAGGCTTACGAACGGCTGCTGATGGACGCGATTGAGGGTGACTCGACGTACTTCACGCGTTGGGATGAGGTTGCCACAGCTTGGGGATTCGTCGACCGAATCGCCAAGGCATGGCAGCAAACCCCGGATACGCTGGAAACCTATGCTGCCGGCTCATGGGGACCGGAAGGTGCCCACAAGCTATTGGAGCAGGATGGCTTCAAGTGGTGGCCGGTTAGCGGTCAGGATGAAGATAATGTCATCTGGCGGGTAGGCGGCGCTCAGTAATCCCGTTTTGTCCAGCATCCCCCTATGTCCTGTTCAGGATGTAAGGGGATGCTTTGCGTTCGGAGTATGCTATAATAGCTTAGTCTCAGGTTTTCAGTTTGCACCTGATTTATAAGTTAAAGGCAGGCTAAAACATGTAAATAAGATCGTATTTATAATGAAATATGGTGATGAAATTAGGCGTGCATCATGGCCTTTTTATGAATAGCTTGAGCAAGGAATGCAATGGATTTGATCATGAAGGGATATGTGAAATGAGTAAAACAACAGATATACTTCAACAGGAAGTTGACAAACGGCGCACGTTTGCGATTATTTCTCACCCGGATGCGGGGAAAACGACATTGACGGAGAAACTGCTGCTGTTCGGAGGCGCAATCCGTCTTGCAGGTACAGTCAAAGCGCGTAAAGCAAGCAAGCATGCGACGAGTGACTGGATGGAAATAGAAAAGCAGCGGGGAATTTCGGTTACATCCTCGGTTATGCAATTTGATTATATGGGACATCGCATTAATATTCTGGATACCCCGGGTCACCAGGATTTCAGTGAAGACACGTATCGCACGTTGACAGCCGCAGATAGCGCGGTCATGCTGATTGACGTGGCGAAAGGTGTGGAGGCGCAAACGATCAAGCTGTTTCAAGTTTGTGCGAAGCGCGGAATTCCGATTTTCACATTCATTAACAAGCTGGACCGTGAGGGACGCAGTCCCTTTGATCTGATGGAAGAACTGGAGCAGGTGCTTGGTATCCGTTCGGTTCCTATGAACTGGCCAATTGGCACAGGGCGGGAGCTGTGCGGTGTCTATGACCGTGTCAAGAATCAGGTCGAGCTGTTCCAGGGAGATGATCACTCCACGATTAAGGTACAAAAAGTGGAGGATTATAATGATTCAATCATTCGCGAGATGGCGGGTGAATATCTGCATGACCAATTGTGTCAGGATTTGGAGCTGCTTGATGTAGCGGGCGATCCTTTTGACATGGAGAAAGTACAGCGCGGAGAATTAACACCTGTATTCTTCGGTAGTGCGATCAACAATTTTGGTGTGCAAACGTTTCTGGAGAACTTTCTCCAGCTTGCTCCCAAACCAGAGCCGCGTCGCAGCACAGCGGGGGAAATCGAGCCGACAAACGAGAAATTTACCGGCTATGTATTTAAGATTCAAGCTAACATGAACCCGGCTCACCGCGACCGTATCGCATTTTTGCGCATCGTGTCTGGTAAGTTCCAACGCGGGATGAGTGTTAAGCATGTACGGATGGGCAAAGAGATTAAGCTGTCCCAACCGCAGCAGTTTCTGGCACAGGACCGTGATATTGTCGAGGAAGCTTTCCCGGGCGATATTATTGGATTGTTTGATCCAGGTATTTTCCGTATTGGCGATTCACTCAGTCAAGGCAGCGAGATCGTATTTGATGAATTGCCGACCTTCTCGCCTGAAATCTTCGCCAAGGTTACCGTGAAAAATGCCTTAAAGCACAAGCAGTATCAGAAGGGGATTGATCAGCTAACTGAGGAAGGTACGATTCAGGTGTTCCATACGGTAAGCTTCGACGATACGCTATTGGGTGTTGTCGGCCAACTGCAATTTGAAGTATTCGAATATCGCATGAAGGGCGAATACGGAGTAGACGTACAGCTCCAGCGTATGCCATTCCAATTTGCACGTTGGATCGTGGATGATCAGATTGATCCGAGCAAGTTCCGTATTAACTCTACACTGGTAAAAGATAAAAAAGGTAATTATGTCGCCTTGTTCGAAAACGAATATGCTATGCGTACCGCTATAGAGAAAAATCCGACAGCCAAGTTTTTGGAGATGGCTCCATAAGGTTTAGTCAGCATAGCAGACTGATCTTAGTCATTTTGATCTACACAACGAATAGTCCACTCAAGGTTACAGCGAGTGGACTATTGTCATTTTCGGATAAGAGCAGAATCATAAGCACGGCTAAACATAAACAAGAACTTGCACGGTAGGAACTAGGTTAATGGGACGGGTTTGATTTTATCAATTTGTTCATGAGCCAAATGGACGAACTCCTGCTGCTGGTTTGAGCTCATTTGCTTCCAGGCGACTTCAAGAATGACACCCAATCCAGGCAAAGCGGCCTCTGGTCCATCCACTGACCCCATAATCATATCTGTAAGATCAGCTTCTGATTTGCCGTGAACTTTGTGAACAATCGCTTGTCGTAAATCCAGTGTAATGGGCATGTGTACCTCCCGTATGTTGTAGTAGTTATCAGGTGTATTATGGCTTGGGCTACAGCCGGGTATACATGAAGAAGCATTTGGCATAAGCATGTCAAAATTTATGTTTGTAGCGTGTTATGCTATACTATGACGGACAGAATGGTGATCGGGAGGTAAGAAGGAATGGCAAAAAAACAGTATGCGGTCATTGGTATGGGGCGTTTTGGTTCCAGTGTTGCCACCGCACTGAGCGAGATGGGGTTTGATGTGCTGGCTATTGACTCGGACGAGCAGCGCACACAGGAGATGTCAAATATTGTGACGCATGCCGTGTCTGCCGATTCGACGGATGAGGAAGCGCTGCGAGCGCTGGGTATACGTAATTTTGACGTGATTGTAGTTGCGATTGGCGAAGATATTCAAGCCAGTATCCTCACGACATTGATTCTCAAGGACATGGGTGTACCGGCTCTAGTGGTCAAAGCGCAAAATGAACTACACGGGAAAGTGCTGCACAAGATTGGGGCAGATAAAGTCGTTTATCCTGAACGGGATATGGGGCTGCGGGTAGCCCATCATTTGACATCTCCCAATATTTTGGATTATATCGAGCTGTCCAAGGACTACAGTATCTTGGAGATGAAGGCCGCCGATTCCATGATTGGAAAAAATCTGAAGGAGCTCGATATACGCGCACGCTTCGGCTGCAATGTAATGGCGATTCGCAGAAATCAGGAAATGAACATCTCACCTTATGCAGAAGATCGGCTGGAATCGGGGGATGTGCTGGTTATTGTGGGTCATAAGGATGATCTGGCCAAGCTGGAGCTGGCTTTTGCTACATAGGAGAGGCTTGGTATTTAAGTATAGGACAAGTTAAGAATTATTTATTTTTAAAGAAACGGACGGATAACGTATGGAAATCATTTCACCGAATAATACGCGTGTAAAAGAATGGGCGCAGCTGTTGGAGAAAAAGCATCGCACCCGCCAGCATAAATATATTGTCGAGGGTATTCATCTGGTGCAGGAAGCGCTGCGTTCAGACGCGGCTGTTGAAAGCGTCGCTTACGATTTGGACAAGGGCATTCCCGCTGAGCTGAATGGCCTGGATCAAGCTGACCAGCCGGTGGAATGGATTCCCGTGTCGGCGGCGGTCATTGCCAAATGCACCGATACGAAGACGCCGCAGTCCGTCTTCGCCATCGTGCGTAAGGGGGAGCGCAGCGCATTTGCGGCATTGCTGGAGCAGCCGGATGCGCTGGTGATGGTGCTGGACGGGGTGCAGGACCCCGGCAATGTAGGCACCATCATCCGCAGTGCGGACGCCGCCGGAGCGGCTGGCGTCATTCTGGGTCATGGCTGCGCCGACCTGTACAATCCCAAAACGATCCGCGCCACCATGGGATCGTTGTTTCACCTGCCCGTGATCGAGGGCGGTCTGGAGGAGCTTTTGCCGCAGGCTCAAACCAAGGGAGCCCGCTTGATCAGCACCTCGCTGGATGCGAGCCTGTCATGCTATGCCGTGGATTTGCGTGTATCTACCTGGCTTGTGATTGGCAACGAGGGCCAAGGTATTTCGGATGCCACCGCACGCATGGTCAATGAATCGGTGTTTATCCCGATGCAGGGACAAGCAGAATCGCTAAATGCAGCGATGGCTTCTACGGTGCTATTATTTGAGACGATGAGACAGCGGAGCTATAGCTAAATCCACATAAGGTGTGTGGTTTATAACATCAATTGAGACTAATTATATTACTAAATGAGACTGTTTATATCATCTAAATGAGACAGGCAATATCCCCGAAAAGCCAGTAAAATCGGGAATTAAGGCTAAGTAAACACAAAATTATCTGTTAATGATTAATCTAAGTGTCTTAGTTTATTGTGAAAAAGGATAGCCTATTTTTTATAACAAGAAGTGAGACAAACATTATCTGAAGGAAAAATTACCTTTGCTCGGCTAAAATTTTGTTATATACATTTTTAGCTACAGGACAATCTAATATCTAACCTAAATAGCCCCGTTAAAAAGGGGCTTTTTTACTTTATGTATAGCAGGTGAAATGACTCGTTTTAAGAAAAATGTTGCACTCATTCAAATCTCATCCTGCTATTTGGAGAATGCATCTTTGGTACTTAGATTTTAACTTACGGAGATATTTGGATAATTAACAGGCCTGTTTATACATTGTGATTTTTAAGTTGGGACGAAACGATCTCATCAGTTTTTGTGTTTTGTTGATTAATTTCCAAGAAATATTAGATTGAATCATTTGTCTATTTCCTTGTCTAAATGGGTATACTGACTCTAAAATAGAAGGGGGGAGATTATGATTAATTATAAAGATATATATAATTTACATATTCAACTTCTTGATGTATATGAGAGGAACCAAAAGGATCGCCATCCTTATCAAAAGGATATTAATTTTTATAATCAACAGCTTAACTTTTTTAGTGAAATATTGTACAAAAGATTTTTGTTTTAAACCAACTGATAAAAATTTATGAGAAGAATAGAGAGCCTCAAATTAAGTGGTGCTCAGAGACTTATTATTCAAAACAACATAAGGATATTGAAAAGATAACAGATTGAAAGATGGTAAGTCCAGTGAGTGGTTTTATTTCATCGTAATTGAAATATGATTTTACATGAAATAAACAGACAAGCTAAAGCGAAAATATTCAAGAAAAAGTCGTTCCCGGTGTTGGCGGCAATCAACACCAGGGAGGCGTCCGGGTTCTCGTAAGCCACGCTCCCTATCTGGCCGCTGTACTGCCGTGGATGCGATCTGAACTGCGCCCGGGCGGGCCAATAACAATTTAAAGAGATCATTTCTACATCAATACCGTTGCATGTATTCAACCAATGAGGTAGCATATGTAGACATTCTTCGCTCTTGCACAAACGAAGAATTATTCTTTTTAGGGAAAGAGGAAACGAATGCCTACGATATTGGTTGCTGACGACGATGCGAACATTCGCGAACTCGTCTGTTTATTTTTGCGCAACGACGGATTTGCAACGGCCGAAGCCGCTGACGGCAAGGAAGCACTGGCCATCTATGCCTCCACGCCTGTCGATTTGGTCATCCTTGATATTATGATGCCGGTCATGGACGGCTGGGCGTTATGCAAGGAACTTCGAAGAGCCAATCCGGATCTTCCGTTACTTATGCTGACTGCAAGAAGCGAAACCTGGGAGAAAGTGCAAGGATTCCAGCTCGGGACAGATGACTATTTGACCAAGCCATTCGATCCGCTCGAGTTGATGGCTCGCGTCAAGACACTGTTGAAACGATACCGTATGGGCTCCACGCAGACCATCCGGTTAGGCAACGTCATTCTGGACCGGCAGATTTATAAGGTCATGAGAGGTACGGAGTCGCTCGCCTTGCCGCTCAAGGAGTTCGAATTACTGTATAAACTCGCTGGAATACCGGGACAAGTCTATACGCGGGAGCAATTGATCGATCAAGTTTGGGGGATCAATTACGCTGGCGATGATCGAACGATAGACGTGCATATTAAACGCCTGCGCGAACGTTTCGCGGCTACCTCCGATTTTCGTATCGAAACGGTGCGCGGACTTGGCTACCGGCTTGAGGTACAGGAATGATCAGTTCCTTATATACACGCGTAGTCCTGACCTTTCTGGTCTCCGTGATCGTGGGCACGATCATTGCTTTTTTTGCGGCAACCTGGATATTTCAAGATAAATTAAACGAAAACCTGCAAATCACCTTACTTGATTTTGGCCAGGACATCGTCCGCATCTACGACACATTGCCGTTACATGAAGCAGAATTGTTTATAAGTGAAATGAAGCAACTCAATTCCTATCACATTCGAATCTATGAAGAAACGGATCAGTTCCAATCCTACGGAGAGCTTACAGGACACCATGCTTTCCCTGTGACTACGGAACAAGTGAAGAAAGTGCTGGATGGAGGAAGGGTTCAAGCCAATGGGATCGATACGATCTTCTTGGGGTTGCCGATAAAAACTGAAATGGGAACCAGAGCAATGTTTGTAGAGCCGCTCACTCCCTCTTCCACCTCATTTTTCATCAAGTTTGTTGTAACTTTTTTGATCTATTCGTTGATAGCAGGAAGCTTATTGATTCTAATTGCGGCTATGTTCCTAGTGAGACCGATCAAAAAGCTGACAGAAGCGACCCGGCGTATAGCTGCGGGAGATTTCAACGTCAAGCTTAATATTAAACAAAAGGGTGAGCTAGGTACTTTGGCTCGGAGCTTCGAAGAAATGATGCACGATCTACAGCAGCTTGAGCAGATGCGCAGGGAATTTGTGACAAATGTGTCCCATGAAGTTCAGTCTCCGCTCACTTCCATTTCCGGTTATGCTATAGCGCTCAAGCAGGTAGACCTCCCGGATCACGAACGAAGCCGTTATCTCGATATTATCATCACTGAGGCTGCGCGAATGTCCAAAATGAGTGATAGTCTGCTAAAGCTGAGTTTTCTTGACTCGCAGTCACCGCAGATGCGACTCGTCACGCTCAGTCTGGATGAACAGATCAGACGAGTAATCGTCGCTATTCAACCCCAATGGTCAGCTCGCAACATTCAGTTCGAGCTTGATTTGCAGCCCGTTAAAATCACGGCCGATCATGACCAGTTAAATCAGGTATGGAGCAATATCCTCGGCAATAGTATCAAATTTTCCAAGGATGGCGGCAGGATTGACGTCAGCATCAAACAGGATATCAAGAACGTGATGGTCCGCATATCCGATTCGGGCATTGGTATTCTCCCGGAGGACCAAAAGCGTATATTTGATCGCTTCTTTAAAGCCGATCGTTCCCACAGCCGGAAATATGACGGCAGCGGTATGGGACTGGCCATTGTAAAGCAGATCGTATCGCTTCATCAAGGGGACATCCGGGTCGAGAGCGAATACGGACGAGGAACGACCTTCATTGTCATCTTGCCAATCACAACACCAGCAGGGTGATTAGATTCATACCTTCTCAAGGCTACGCCACCATGTGCACACTTCCTTGCATGTGACGGCGCAGCTTTTTTTTGCCTGTTCATATTCCGTTCATATTGTCGTCATTAGGGGGACATCTTGGTTGGCTATGCTGTCTTTAGCGCCCCCGTTAAGGTAGTCCGACACATAGATGAAGACAGGAGTAAATCCGAGAGTGAAACCAAGAGAGGTAACAAAAATGAGGATGAGCATGAGTACAGCAAGAAAAAGAAATTCTATAGCTGCTGCAACTCTCGTTCTGACGATGCTTGCCCCAATGTCTGCAATGGCCGCACTGCTGACAGAAACATACGGCATCCCAAGTGTGCAATATGCGCTCATCGATGATGGAGAAATTGTGGTCTCAGGTCAGGCAGGCAAAAACGACCTAAACGACAATATCTCCCTTACTTCAAATACGGTTTACGGGATGGGTTCAACGAGCAAAGTGGTACTCGCGGCCGCTGTGATGAAGCTTGTAGATGAAGGACACCCGTTACAAACAGATACACCACGCATGCTGTTGAATCATTCCTCCGGTCTTCTCGGTAAAGCAGCCCTAATCACACGATACCTTGCTAACGCAATTGGCGACTCAAAGCTTAAAGGCAGTCCAGGAGCAGCATGGGCTTTACAACATTTATATACAAGTATTTTACAGAGCCTCTGGCAATGAATCATACAAAAACTCCGCTGGATGCTTTGGATTTAACGGCAATGGCTGGTATCTATTCCCCTGCTTACAAGGGACAACTCCCCATTGAGAATTATAATATTATCGGTACCGGCGGCATCTACTCTACAGTTGAAGATCTCGTTAAATTCTCACAGATTTTCACGGAAAAGAACAAGGGCATTCTTTCTAAGGAGTCGATAACAGCCATGGAACAAGAAGAGTATAAAAAAGGCATGTGGCCGGAAGATAACGATGCGTCTTTTGCATACGGATTAGGATGGGATAGTGTGAACCTGTTTCCATTTAACCAATACGGTATCAAGGCACTAACCAAAGGTAGGAGATACTATGTCCTATCATTCATCATTAGTTGTGCTCCCAGAACTGAACATGGCTGCGGCTGTGATCTCTTCTTCAGAGGGTTCAAGCGTAATCGCTCAAATGTTGGCGAATGAACTGCTGCTTAGTGCACTTCAGGGAAAAAATGTAATTCAGGAACTGAAGCAGGATAAATCATATGGTATACCTGTAAAAGCGGATATGCCACAGGAATTATCCCTGTATACAGGGATTTATAGCGGTTCCATTGTGTTAAAGGTAGATATGAGTACTGCTGGAGAACTGTCTGTATTCACAATTGCCGCTCCAAACAGTCCTGCCCAAAAGTATACGTATACGGCAGATGGCTCTTTTGTAAATGAAGAAGGCACCGAAAAGATAAAATTTGTTGTGGAGAAAAATGGTCGTACCTACTTGTGGTCCCGTTCATATATAAGCGTACCAAGGCTTGGACAAACGGCTATCTCGGAGTACAGCGCTGAGAGGCTTGAAACCAATGAATTATCCAAAGAGGTTATGGTTTTCAGTGCCAACCGCGGCCAAAGGAAAGCTAATGACAGTTAAATTACCTGCGAATAGCTCATTTGCTGTATATGATCAAGGAGGGAATTGTATGAACCACTCCGTGGTTAGCGGTAAGAATCAAGTCTTGTTACCAGAGGATGGTAGGAGTGTTTTTGCAGGCGAGGCCAGTTCCAAGTTTGTCATTTCATAGAAAAATAAATAGGAAAGGGTTTAAATCCATGAAAAAATTACTTGTGTTTATGCTTAAATCCATAGGCGTATTAGTTGCAGCCATGGGACTCTTTATTGCGATTGTTTTTATAGCCAATATAATCAGCAGTAAATCGGAGCAAGGAAAAATAATACCCTACGGGCAGTCTGTACTTGTCGACGGTAAAAATATGAATGTTACGATTCAAGGGAAAGGCGAAGAAACGGTCGTGCTATTACCTGGTTTCGGAACGGCAGCACCCGCTCTGGATTATAAGCCGTTAGTGGATGAGCTGTCTCCATTTTACAGAGTCGTCGTAATTGAGCCTTTTGGTTATGGACTAAGTGATGTTACCGAAAAAGAACGAACCCTAGATAACATGGTAAGTGAAATTCACGAATCTTTACAAGGTCTTCATATTGACCGCTATATTCTCATGGCCCACTCCATTTCAGGCATTTACGGACTGGATTATGTGAACAAATATGAAAACGAAGTTAGTGCATTTGTCGGAATCGATAGCAGCGTTCCAACGCAAGGTGGTAAGGATGATCCATTCCCGGCAGAAACGTATAAACTGCTCAAAAAATCAGGTTTCTCGAGATTATTAATGAAACTGAGCCCTGACCAACTGGTTACACCGACCGTTGATGATCAAACAAGAGAACAAATTAGAATTCTTACGCTCAAAAACATGTTTAATCCCAACATCTTAAGTGAAGGCGAACATATCATTCCTAATTTTAAAGCTGCTGAAAAGTTGACCTTTCCAACGAACCTTCCAGTTATTTTCTTTTTACAAGCGAATAATACCGAAACGGAAGGCTGGATACCTCTTCATGAGGAGCAAATAAAAAACTCTGTACATGGAAAAGTGATGACATTTGAAGGAGGGCACTATTTGCACCATACCCGGTCCAAAGAAATTATGGAAAATTTTAGGGAATTTATGAATGGAATAAAACCTATAAATGAGCAAAAACGGATATAGAAAATTCCAAAGATGATTAGGCAACATTGAATCGCTCGCAAACCGTATGAAACGGAACGCCCTTTTGGGCGCACTCGTAGACATACCGAAGGCGGTCTTGCTGAGCCTGCTTACGTACAATACGTAGTCCTTCGCCAAAAGGACAAGGTTGTCCCAAACCAACCGTGCAATACCAGTTAAAAATATTGTCTCACTGCATCTTATAGAAAAAGTACGGTTATCCTACTAGATGTTATAAATATCTTTGATTAATGTTATAAAAACAGCCATTATAAGCTTGTTTTAGTCTCAAATGAAGTTATAACCCACAGATGTGGTGTGAGTTGTAATTCACATTGGCACCGTTTGTAATCAAATTTGGCACATCTCAAAAAGTCCTGATCATCAAGAAAACTTTGATGCATCAGGACAATTTTAAAATACGATCTTATTTTTTCTAAGGTTATTATGTAGAAGATACGAAATACGATACGACCGATGGGGCCGAATAAAAGACCTGTTGTCCGCGGAATGAAAACCACACTCGAATTTATCTTTTTATTCTCGGCAGAAGTGTCGCCGGAATTAGCGCCAGTGCAGAGAAGGCAATCGACCAGATAAACACATGATCGAACGCAACAGCTACAGCTGTCGGGTCATGTGGCATGACAGAATTAATCTGCAAAATAATAGCGATAACCGATGCGCCAAAGGCGCCGCCGATTTGCTGCATAATACGAGTGGTGCTGCTGGCATGCGGGATTTGCTTCGAAGACAGGCCAATATAGGCGGAAGCCATGACCGGCAGAAACACAGCCCCTAATCCTGCCCCCCGCACGATCAATGCTGCGCTCAAATAATAATAGCTCGTATCCGCGCTAAGTTGTGTAAATGGCCATGTTCCAAGCAAGGTAAGCATGGTTCCGACAAGAACGACGGGTCTCGAACCGATCTGATCCGTTAGTTTGCCGGCAAGCGATCTTGTCAGCAGCATCCCGACCCCTTGCGGCACGAGCAGCAGACCGGATATAAGCACGGATTCGCCGCGGACTTGCTGGAAGTATAACGGCAGCAGAAGCATCGCCCCGTAGGTGGTCAGGCCGGATAAAAAGAGCAGTATCGTGGATACGGCTAAAGAACGCACCCGAAATAGCCTAACATCAAGCAACGCTTCGCTTCCTTTGCGAAACGCATAAACGACAAACACAGCCAAAAGTGCTAAACCCGCTAAAACGGGAACGAGAACCGCGACATGGCCGAAACCGTGGTTGGAGCTTACTTCTCCAAGACCGCAAATAATGAGAACGATGGCCGGAGAAAGCAGCATCAGTCCCAGCAGATCCAGCCGCAACGTTCGGGTTCTGCGCTCTTCATTGGGCAGCCCCTTCCACGCCATAATGATGGCAACGATGCAGAGTGGAATGTTTACCAGAAAAATCCATCTCCAGTTCAGATGATTAATGATGAGGCCTCCCAGCACTGGCCCCAAAATCGGTCCAAGCAGCGCCGGCAAACCGACCGTGGCCATCCCTTTGCCCATATTTTGCCCTCCGAAGGCACGTACTCCCAAGGTCTGCATAATCGGCATCAGCAATCCCCCGCCGATCCCCTGTATGGTACGGAAAAAAATCAGGCTCTCCACGTTCCACGCCAAGCTGCATAGAACAGAACCAAGCAAGAACATACAAAGCGAAAAAATCCACATAGACTTGCCCCCAAATCGCTCCACGGCCCAGCCGGTGATGGGAATGACCATGCCAAGCGCAAGCAGATAACTGGTCATAACCCATTGAATGGTCGACACCGAGGTATTAAATTCCCGAACCAGCGTATCAATAGCAACATTGGTTATCGTCGTGTCGAATAGCGGGGCCAGAATACCGACCATTAGAATCCACATCATTTTCTTCGCGGCCGCCTGCTGTTCAGCCGATTCAAGCGTTTCGGAACTTTGTTTTTGCAAGTTGAAACCTCCCTTTGATCGTGCAAATAAGAAACTATGAGTTTCTTATTTGCATTTATGATATACTATCGCTATATGAAACGCAACGAATTTTTTTAAGGAGTATGAGAACAATATGTCCAATTCTCAACACCAAGATAAATTGAAAAGCAGACGCAGGGGCAAAGAACTGGAAGCGGCTATACTACAAGCGGTATGGGAAGAGTTGAAAGAACGAGGATATTCTAATCTTACGATGGATGGAGTGGCGGAACGGTCGGGAACAAGCAAAGCCGTACTTTACCGGCGATGGGCCAACCGCGCTGAAATTGTATTGGCGGCGATCCAGGAACGCGTGCCCCTGCCGCTGGAGGAGGTGCCCGATTACGGGAATTTGAGAGATGATGTTTGCGGCGTGCTTAGATTGATGAATCAGAACATTATCGAAGTGATGATGAAGGCTTTCTATGGGCTCGTAACAGAAATCGGGGCCATGCCGCTTGCATCCGTGCTATTCCCCGAAGGACGTCATAACAGGACAATGACAATAGTGCTACAGCGAGCTGTTGACCGAGGAGAGGTGTCGGCCGAAACCGTTACGCCCCGGATACTTACTTTGCCAGCAGATTTGGCCCGCAATGAGTTAATACTTTATAATAGACCAATGTCTGAGCAGACGATTGCTGAGATTGTGGACGAAGTATTTTTGCCACTTGTGTTAAAGCGGTGATTACCAATTCCGCCCCTCTTCAATAACAAAAAGAACGTTTTCCATGAGCTATGCAATTCCAAAATTAAGCGACAGGTGTTCAAATCCAGATTTGAGATTATTTTTTTGTTGAAAACGTTCTCTCCATCTTATATAATAAATCTACAATTAATATTAGGGTTGTTACTGCATCGCAGGCAAAGCCTAAACCAATCCGTGCTAAATTATATTTAGTTTAGGATTAGTTTAGGCTTTTTTTGTTAGTAAAAAATATAAAGTGGGCGAACTCATGAGGATTAAAAAAATATTTAACAATAATGTTGCACTGGTTGAAGGGCCGAATCGATCCGAGATCATTGTTATTGGAAAGGGACTAGCCTATCAGAAAAATCCAGGTGGAAATATAGATCCATCAAAAATTGAAAAGACCTTCGTGATGGAGACTAAGGAATTATCTGAGCGGCTATCTACATTACTGAGTGAGATTCCTCCAAAGCATCTAGAATTGACAGATCAAATTATCCGCTATGCAGTAAAGGATCTACACACTTCCTTTAGTGATAATATCTACCTGGCTCTTACAGATCATATTAGTTATGCAATTACGCGCTCCGCGCAGGGATTGAGTCTCAAGAATGCGCTGCTCTGGGAGATACAGAAGTTCTATCCGAAAGAATATCACACGGCAATGCATGCTTTACACTTAATTGAAAAGGAAACCGGAATTAAACTGCCTGTAGATGAAGCTGGCTTTATCGCAATGCATTTTGTAAATGGTCAGCAGGATGGTCAGGAAATGGAACAGACCTTGATGGTTACCCAGATGGTTCAAGGAATTCTTAATATAGTAACACTTCATTATGGGATTGAGCTAGATGAGAATTCGTTAAATTATAGCCGCTTTGTGACTCACTTAAAATATTTTTCTTATCGCACCATGCGGCATGAATCGATTCCTTCTGAGGATGATGAGCTCTACGAACAAGTCGTTGCCAAGTATCCTGAAGCTTTTGCCTGCAGTGAGAAGGTAAGGGCATATTTACGGGAAGAGTATCAAGTTGAGACAACCGAAGGTGAAATGGTCTATTTCATGCTCCATATTAGGCGTGTGACCAGCAGAGATTAGCCTATTACAATAAATTGCAGGGTTGTTACCATTAGTTGGGCAAAGCCTGGATAAGTGATAAGTGTACTGTTTTTCAGTGTACTTAATCACCTATTCAGGTTTTTTTATTTCATATAAACCAGAATGAGGTCTAAAGGAGCGAGCACAAATGAAGTACGAAAGATTAGCGAAAGATATCGTGCAGAACATCGGTGGAGAGGAGAATGTTACGAATCTTGTCCATTGTGCAACCCGGTTGAGATTTAATTTAAAAGACAGTCATTTACCCGATAAAGAGAAGCTGACAAGCTTAGAAGGAGTGCTGACAGTCGTAGAAAGTGGCGGTCAATTTCAAGTGGTTATCGGAAATGACGTTGCACACGTATATCAAGAGATTATGAAAACTAGCAAACTTGGGACAGGGAATTCTGCATCAGAGGATGCAGATAAACCTAAGGAGAAGATTCTGTCCACAATTTTTGCAGTGATTTCCGGAAGTCTTTCTCCTCTGTTGCCTGCAATGGCCGGAGCGGGGATACTAAAAGCTTTTTTAACCCTGTTCACAACCTTTGGCTGGGTATCTGCGGAAAGTGGAACCTACCTCATTCTGGCTGCAGCAGCTAATGCCGTCTTCTATTTCCTGCCTATATTCCTGGGCGTCACTGCAGCGATCAAATTTGGCGCCAATCCTTATGTAGGTGGAGTTATCGGTGCAGCATTAATGGAACCGAACTTTACGGGGTTATTGGCTAATGGAGATACTTCTTCCTTTCTAGGCATTCCTGTAGTCTTAATGGATTATTCAGCAACCGTCTTTCCGGTATTCGTAGCTATTTGGATATTCTCTTACGTGGAGAAATATCTAAAGAAAATCATCCATAAAGAGCTGCAGACGTTTTTGGTTCCGTTATTATCCTTAGTCATCATTGTGCCACTCACTGCGATGATCTTTGGCCCATTTGGAGTATATATCGGAAACGCGATAGCAGATGCTATTAATTATCTCATGGGAGTAAGCGGGCTGTTAACAGGAGCTGTAATTGGCGGATTAATCTTTTTCCTTGTTGTTTTTGGTCTTCATTGGGGCATTATTCCGATCGTTCTGGCAAATCTTACGAATGGAACCGATCCAATCCTTGCGATGTGGGCAGCTTCTAACTTTGCAATGGCAGGGGTGGCACTGGCTGTTTTCCTTAAATCTAAAGAAAAGTCTTTGAAATCAATTGCCGGTTCCTCTACGTTAAGTCTGTTGTTAGCCGGTGTCTCTGAGCCGACCGTATACGGGATATTGCTGCGTTACAAGCGCACGATCCCATATGTTATTATTGCCGGAGCTGTCGGAGGGGCGATTAATGGCGGTTTCCATACGTATGCTACAGCATTTGTCTTCCAAAATATTTTTTCAATCGGTGCATTTGAACCTGTCGGGTATTATTTAATAGGGATTGCCGCCGCCATGGGGATTGGTTTGATTCTGACGATTCTTTTCGGATACCAAGACAAAAAAGCTGTTGCAGTGACTGAGCCAAGTGACGCAACTCCTACAGTAGAAGTAAAGGCTGTTCAACCGGAAGCAAGTGTCAACCTTACTGGTGTTTCGCAGATCTTGAAGAAAGAGGTACTCCTCAGCCCATTAACAGGAGATGTGAAATCCTTAACTGAAGTTCCCGATCCTGCTTTTGCAGAAGGTGCTATGGGGAAAGGGATTGCAATTATTCCGAGTGTTGGCCAAGCCGTATCTCCAGTGAACGGTACGATTGGCACAATCCTCAAGTCAGGTCATGCTGTAATTATTTTGTCTGAGAGTGGTGCGGAAATATTGATTCACATTGGAATCAACACCGTTCAATTAAAAGGGCAATATTTCACCCCTCGGGTTAAGGCAGGAGATCAGGTCCGCAAAGGGGATCTATTGATTGATTTTGATCTTAAGAAGATTAAGGAAGCCGGATATAATCCGATCACTCCAGTTATAATCTCGAATACCGGCGATTATTTGGATGTTATTGAAACAACAAACTCATCGGTTTTGGCACAAGATAAGTTGCTGACGCTTGTTGTCTAAGCAAAACTAGTCAGAAAGGAGACTCACCTTTTCAATCCAACACATACAGTTTTCCGGAAAACTTCTTATGGGGCGGCGCTGTAGCGGCCAACCAGTTAGAAGGTGCATTTTTAGAGGATGGAAAAGGATTGTCCACAGCAGATGTATTGCCTTATGGAATTACAGGGCCGATTATGGAAATTCCCGAAGGCAAATATCCCCCTCACGAAGCTATCGATTTTTACCATCGGTATAAAGAAGATATCGCACTTTTCTTGCCCATTATCCGTTCACAGGCGGTGGAATTATCGTCCGAGAAGGAGAAAACAAGAAACAGATTCAATATCAGGCTGCACACCATCAGTTCGTAGCGAGTGCTCTAGCCGTTAAGGCTTGTCATGAAGCTATTTCTGATGCCCAAATCGGATGTATGTTGGCTTATATTCCTGCATATCCATTGACGAGTACACCGGAGGATGTTTTTGCGGCTCTGCAAGGAGAAGGGGAAATCCTATTCTAAAAAGCTACCCTGTTGATTTTATTGGCTTTAGCTACTACATGAGCCGTGCTGTGAGCCAAATCCGGAGGGGAAGGAGACTATGGCTGGCAATCTCTTCGGTGGTGTCAAAAATCCTTATTTGCCTTCATCGGAATGGGGCTGGCAGATTGACCCGCTTGGTCTAAGAATCGCTCTGAACCTATTATATGACCGTTATCAGAAGCCATTATTTATTGTGGAGAATGGTCTGGGTGCAGCAGACATCCTGGAAGCAGACGACGTGATTAATGATGGTTACCGTGTCATTTATTTGCGGGAGCATCTCTCTGAGGTCGCCAAGGCTATTCAGGATGGTGTAGACATTATGGGATATACAAGTTGGGGGCCAATAGATCTCGTAAGCAACGGTACTGGTGAAATGAAGAAACGTTATGGTTACATTTATGTTGACAGAAATAATGATGGTTCTGGCACGCTTAGAAGAATTAAAAAGAAAAGTTTTCATTGGTACAAAGAAGTTATTGCAAAAAATGGCGCGCAATACTTCCAGAAATAAGCGATTTACCAAGGTAAGGAGGGAGTCAGTTTTATTAGAACTGGCCTTCTTATAAGTAGCTTGAGCATGAATAATTTGGCTATAGGTTGAGCGGGGCTTCTCCTATATTTTCAATTAATAGTGAAGATGGTGTAGGGTTCCGCGAAGAGAAAACTTACAGTCCTAACGACTGTGTCAAGGAAGGATAAAAGGCTGGAGATAGAGCTGCTAACGTAGGGGACTGACCCCATAGCGTGAGACAAATTAAAACACCTTCAAGAGAATGCCGCCATGTCGTAAGATGTGAGGAGAAACTTTGGAGGTGTTTTTGCTTTGGCAACATGAGTGAGCTATCCACGGTTAAATTTTAATTTTGTTTGAGTTTTTTTGAGCCTCAATAATGTCGTAGAGAGCAAGTTTGTAATTTATTTTGTCTAAGTTATGATACAGTTCCTGTATTCTTCACTCTATTTCTTTTTTGTGATGAATCATCATCTATGTTCCGATATCAATCTCAGGGAAAACATCAGAAGGGAGCAGAGATGAATAAAACTATGGGAGATGCGACAATAAAACTTGGCGATGAGAAGATAAGTGCTTGTGTGGACTAAATTCCTTTTCCGCCCTGCGGACGAAGTTTAATTTGCTCTATACCAGCAATGAGCGGTCTTGCTCTCTGGATGAGTACTTTTGCTTCGTCTAAAGACAACGATGCTTGATGAGTTGAAGGATCACTCCATATTTCGGTTACCCAAATGCTATTAGGGTCATTATCAGGAATGTTTACCACATATAGATCACAACCTTCAACTGATTTCATACCACTTGCAGCTTCCAACAGCATTTCAACCAGAGTGTCACGTTATCATATTATCAATATTGATGTTCAATACTTCTTGTACTAGCTAATCTCCTCTGCTACTTCAACAATCGATCAAAGATCACTTTTTGAAAGAGAGACCGGCTCAAATGGAGCTGGTCTCTGATGATTTGTTCATTTATTTTGCAGCCGATAATAGCGATAAACTTTTCGTATACTTATCCGCTGCCCTTTTGGTAAACCGGAATTGACGGGCTGTTATTTTCTAATGCCGATCAGTAGGGCATCCGCTTCGAAATCATGCATATCGATGATCGTGATTTGCTCTTGCACAGAGATTGAAGTTGTGCCAAAACGACGATTCTCCAGGTCAATGACCGTGAAATCGTACTCACTAAGATCCGCGTCCAGCTTCAGCACAGTGTTGATCGGAACATAGATGGCGACCTTCGTGTAATCTGCGGTTACAGCCGCACGGATTTCTTCTGTATTTTTAAGCACAATGTTCCAAGGCTGCATATCCGTAAGTCCGTAGATCCCGAAGAGCCATTTGGCCAATCCATAATCCCATGCCCCTTCAAATTTAAGAGCAGACTGCCAATCATATGGACTGTCGAATCCCTCCCCAGTTACTCCGAACTTTTTGCCTTTCCGATGCCAGCTCCAAATGCCGTGGGCTCCATAGGTTATGCCAGCAGAGGCTCCGGAGAGAAGACTTTGCCAAGCTGCCTTACGAACATCAGCGCGGTTGAAACGGCCATAGACTTTCCGACTGTAGCCCATCTGCTCATAACAGGGCTCCGAGTTTAGCACTGGCCGGGTGACAGGCTTATTATAGAAATCCAGTGCGAGCGTATAAGCCGTTGGTTGAAATTGTGAATTATGTCCTGACTGATACATGTAAAAATCCAAATGGGGATCATCTATAAATTCCTCAGGCAATACCGCTAATCTTCCTTGAATATGCAGAGTGGTCAGGCATTGCGGGCTGTGCTGCTTTACGGTATGAAGAGCGATCCGGTAATATTGGTTGGCACGCTCGGAAGGGAAGTCGGTGTCACCGCTTATAATATAAATGGGGTAGAATTTGGAGAAACGCTCGGCAACATAACGCACATAAGGTTCCACTGCCTCAAGCGGCATCTTTTTCTCCTCACGAAGCTTGGCGGCCCAGGTATCCGGGATATAATTACACCACAATAGAACCAGTGCAGGAACAAAGCCTCTATTTATCGCCATTTCTATCATCGTCTCTGCTCTGGTAAAGTATTCTTCGTTCAGCGTATAGAAATCGTAGCTGCCATCCTCGACACGTGCGAACGGTTCGTAGCTTAAATCACTGCCGCTTGCATCCCACTGGCGCAGCAAATTGATTTGCAGGACATTGAATCCCTGACTTTTCCGATGATCCAGATAATAGGCCCATTCCTCCAGCGTAATGTTGGTAAACGCACTCCAAACCGTATCGGCCAGATAAAAAAAAGGAGTACCCTCATTAACGAAATAACGTTTGTTCTCAGCGATGCTCAGTTTAATCAAAAGTTTTCTCTCCTAACGGTTGTAATGGCAGAAACGGCGACCGTTTGCCGTTCGCCGTTTCTGCTTTTTTTTCTATTATGAGATGACAGGACTTGCTGCATTTTCACTCGCTTGCTGTTGTTCCAATTGCTCCTGCGCTTCGCGTTCCTTATTCAGAGCCTGCTTATCCAGCGCTCTAAAGAACGGATAGTAGATCAGCATACTGATCGGGATGAGCACCAGTTGTGCGGCGGCCAGTCTCCAGCTGCCTTCGATGAAGCCCAGAGCAAAGATAGGGGTTCCGAAAGCCGGGTAAATCCCGATTGGCATCGGCAACAAGCCGATGTTGGTGGCAATATAGCCGAGTACCGCACAAATAATAGGAGTAACGATAAACGGAATAGCCAGCAACGGGTTCAATACGATTGGAATCCCGAAGACCAGTGGCTCGTGAATCGAGAAAAAGGTACCCGGAAGACCAAGCTTCCCGATCGTGCGGAGCTGTTTGCTCTTGGCCAGGAAAACCAACAGCAGGGCAAAGCCGAGCATCGGTGCATAGTTGCAATAGATGTACCAAAAAGCCAGCCCGATAATGTTCGGAAGAGGAGTGCCTGCCTGGAAAGCGTCAAGGTTAGCCAGATCCAGACTCATCCAGATCGGCTTAACGATAGCGAGTGTAACAATTGCCCCGTGAATCCCGAACATCCACAGAGCCTGCATAATGATCAGCGCGACAATCAAAGCACCGAGTGATCCGCCCAATCCTTCCAGTGGTACTTGGAGATAAGTGTAGATAAAATCGTGAACCGTACCGAACGGAGTCTGCATGAACAGACCGGCCACGATGACGAACACAAGTGCTACCAAGACGGCCGGGATCAATCCTGAGAAGGTTTTGACAACGGTAGGTGGGACCCCGTCAGGCATTTTGATCGTCCAATTGCGGTCGACAATCCAAATATACAACCGTGCGGCAATCAAGCCTACGAACATGGCGACGAACAATCCTTGTGCACCGAGCCATTGAAGCGGCAAGGCCCGGACTTTATCAAAGGTCTGAACCGGTGTGACGATCAGAAAAGAGAGAAGGGCGGTTGCAGCCGGAACAAGGGGGTCCTTGTCAAAAGCTTGCGCCAGCCTGTAGGCTATAAAAAATACTGCATACAAAGCAATGATACCAGTGGTCATCGTCGATGCCAACCCGATTATGCCCTTCACGGGTGCAATGAGATTCTGATAAGGCTCCCAAGCAAGCGCAGAGAAGAGGGTTGCAAAAGCTCCGATAATCAGAAAGGGAAGGGTGGACATCAGCCCGTTGGAAATTGCGCTCATGTAACGGTTTTGCTGAATTTTGCCCGCCACTTTTTGAAGCTTATGAGAGAATTTTTGTTGGTTGGCCATATTTATTCAACTCCTGCTTTAGACTTTCATTTGCTTATATCATAAATTAGAGAACGCTTCCATTCTGACAGGTGGGTGAGCACCTACCCTGAGCTTTACAGCTTAAGCGCGTCTCCCAGCACCTTTTCACCGTTCATCATACCGTAGTCCATCGTGTTGATAACGCTTACCTTAATGCCTTTAGGTTCATATTTTGCCTTGAAATCTCCCTCCAGGTAGCCGACCTGCGGTCCAATCAGCAGCACATCCGTCTTGTCAGCATATTCTTTAAAAGAACCTTCGGAAGTGGCTCTGATTTCAACCTCAAGGTTTTGCGCTTGTGCAGCCTTTTGCATTTTCTGTACCAACATACTTGTGGACATTCCTGCAGCACATACCAGTGTAATTTGTTTCATTAGTTGTTCCCTCCGATTGAAGTGTGATTTGTGATTTCTTCATAGCGATTCAATCTGGCGTAAAGCTCAACCATATGTCCAGCCAGATCTTTAGTTGTGATGGCCGACATAAGGTGATCTTGAGCATGCACCATTAGCAGTGTGATTTCGTGGACGGTTCCACCAGCTTCCTGTTGAATCAGCCTCGTTTGTAATTTATGCGCTTTAACCAACTCGGCTTTACCTTCTTCAAGACGCTCTGCCGCCAGCTGTGTGTGACCTTTTTGAGCAAGAGCGATCGCTTCCATCGCCTTACTCTTGGCAACGCCTGCATTGGTTATAATTCCCATTATGATTTCCTGATACTCATCCATCTCTTTCACCTCATGCTTTTTTCTCTTTAACTTACAGATTCAGTGTAAAGGTTTACAGCCGAGATCTAAACACAAGCCTTTTCCGTCAGTAGCGGAAATTCATTCATCGTTACTGCTCAAGAACAGGGAGGGACCTTCCTGCAAAGACGGACTTCTTCCATTTCAAAAAGCTCCGAAGCAGCACCTGTTCTGTGAATATCAGTCAGATGCACTGCGGAGCTTGGTATCAATACAGCTTATATTTAACGATAATCCTGGAAAATTCCTCGTACGTTTCGCATTTTAACATCTGCTGGATGATATCCGAATTGTCGACCAGTTCCATGAGATGTTTATACATATTGGCCGGTGGTTCTTTGCCGTTTCTCTCAATGCTTAGGAGACAGATGAACTGCACGGGTTTGTCGCCCCAATCGATAGGCTGTTGAAGGGTGCAGACTGCCCATACGGTTTGATTGCTTTGCGGAATGATAGGGTGAGGAATGGCCACCAAATTTCCGTAAGCCGTGGGTGCAGCTTGTTCTCGTTCCAGAACGAGTCCAATAAAGCCTTCGGCAGAGCGGATCAGCCCTTCAGCATATATTTTTTGGCCCAGAAAAGAGATGACCTCTTCCTTGGTGGTGAAATTTTGTCTCAGAAATACGAGATCTTCCCGGATGTAGTGAAAAGCAAACTCGGCTTCGCCGGCCAGCAAACCTTCAATTTTGTCCATATCACTGCCGCCAAGAAGCGTCTGCACTACCACGACCGGAACGGATAATGGCAGCTGAATGGGAATGGTGCTCACCACGAAATCAATTTCATGCAGGGGAACCTGCTGAAGCTTGTAATATTCCGTTGTACCCGCCACTTCAAGCCGGCTGCCAAACGTGCTTTGCAGTTTGTACTTGAGCAGCCGGGCGCTTCCGACTCCTGAAGTGCAGACGACCAGACAGCGTTTTGGCCGGGTGTTCATACGCTGTCTTTCGATGGCTGCTCCGATGTGAATGGCCAGATAGCCCATCTCCGCTTCCGGGATCGCAATATTCAGCTTGCTCTCGATCAGCTTGGCACCGATGACTCCTGCTTGAAAAGCCAGAGGATAGTTGCTCTTGACATGATCCAGCATGGGGTTTCGGATGTTCATCCCGTACTTTACCCGGTTCAGCGCCGGCTTCAGATGAAGGCAGATACCTATGAGCAGTTCCGGATCATGGCTGATGTTCAGGTTCAAATCCCTGTCGATCTCGGCGAGCATTCCCTTGCCCAGTTCATAGATGTTTCGGTCCAGCAGCTTCTCGGGTCCCATGTCCTCTATTTGCTGTCCTTCAATTCCGACAAACCACTTGTTTCCGGCAAGATGCATGGCAATGTAGGCGATTTCGTCTTCGGGAAAAGACAACTGCAATTCCTTTTCGATCAGCTCGACAATATGCTCGGCAGCCCGAAACTCATCGGTGCTTCGCAGATCTCCTATTTCCGTCGAAAGCATAGCTACCCGGTTTCCGTCACGGATACGCTTGCAGGCGATCGCAATATGAATGGATAAATTATTGAAGGCGATATCGGAGAGCGTCACTTCATATTTCTGAGTCTGTTCCAGAACGATTCCGCAGATCAGTGTCATTTCGCGGGGGCTGACGATGCGCAGTGCTGCATGAAGTGTTCCGCCTTGTTCTTCGGAACGGCTTACAATAAACTCGGACAAGCAAAACCGAAGCTGAACTTCATCACCCTTCAGTTTGACTCCGTAATTCGGCCGTTTGTCAATGGTGATTCCGTAGCTTTGCAGGGTTTGTTTAACCTGTTTGAAATCATTTTGCACCGTAGACTTGCTTATATATAGCTCATCTGCAAGGTCTTCCAGCTTCACATAATGATCAGCAAGCAGGAGACGCTTTATTAAATACAATTGCCGGTAGCCGGGAGAACCTGGATCATCGGGCTCACTGGACAGGAACAACTGTTGCAGCAGCGCACGAAAGCTGCGATTATCCGTAATTTTCAGTACATATCCCCTTGAACGAACAGGTTCAATTGCTGCCCCGTGCTTGGATAGAAATTCATCCAGTTCCCGGATATCGCTGCGGATGGTACGTGAAGTAACCTGGATCAATTTGGCGAGATAATCACTTTTGACAGGAGCGTCTGCAGCCAGTAAGTGCTGAAGAATTGAAACCATGCGTGCATTCATTCAAGGTGCCCCCCCTTTCTGTATAGCAGAATAAATGCAGTGTACATTGAACTAAGTATTGTCTTCATTTGTTAAGAATGATTTTAGAGTTTGATAACATATAAGATATTATCCAAAGATGATGTAAAATCAAATCTACCGGTAAATTAAAAAACCTCCGATTATTTCAAGTGTAACACCTGCAAAATAACCGGAAGCTTGTAGTAAACTCAAAAATAATGAAGAAGATTGAATCAATAGTTGGAGGAAGAAGATGGTGTATGCGGTTGTTCTGAACGTATTACCATCTGCACTGCATTCTGCCAACCTGTATAAAGCCGCTGGCGGCTGAATTCGTCCATGCTAGGAGTGTAGTATTCATACAGATTCTGATCAGAGGTGTTACCAGTGACGATGCCTTCTGGATCCGACCAGTATCCGACTCCGAGACCGCCCAGATACACAGAGCCCATTGCAGACAGCTCGGCACAGGTAGAGCGGGTAACATGGGTACCCAGGATATCTGCCTGGAACTGCATGAGCCAGCTGTTAGATGAGGCCCCACCATCCGTACGTAGACTAGTTAGGGGCACACCGGATTGTTCGCGTATAAATTCTACCGCATCTCTCACCTGATACCCGATACTCTCCAGCGCTGCGCGCACAATATGCGCTTTGCCGCTTCCACGGGTCATACCCAGAATTGCGGCACGCGCAGAAGGGTTCCAGTAGGGAGCACCTAAACCGACAAAAGCAGGGACCAGATATACGCCCTCATTGTCCTGCAATCCGGTGACCATGGATTGCATTTCCTCAAATGACGAGAACAATCCCAGATTATCCCTTGTCCATTTTATGCTGTCTCCGGTCGTGCGTATAACTGCTTCCAATGCATAAGTAACCTTTCCTGAAGCACCCCAGGCAATCGTTGTGACAAGACCTTCACCGCCCTGCACGGGTTGCGGGCCAATATTCATAAGTACCGACGTTCCAGTCCCATACGTTGCTTTGGCGTCGCCAGTTTCAAAGCAACGGTGTCCGTACAGTGCACCTTGTGAATCTCCGATTATCCCTGATATAGCTACTTGTTCGTCCCATAATTGCGCTTCCTGTGTATAGCCATACACGGCATCGGATGCTTTTACCTCAGGGAGCAGGGAGGAGGGAACACCAAATATGTTGCACAAATCCATATCCCAAGCAAGGGTATGGATGTTAAAGAGAGAAGTACGGCTGGCATTGCTGTAATCGGTTGCATGTATTTGACCGCCTGTAAGTTTCCATAGCAGCCAGCTGTCAATGGTTCCTGCAAGCAGTTTGCCTTCAGCAAGCAGTTGGGGCGCATGAGGCACATGATCCAGAATCCATTTGAACTTGGCAGCAGAGAAATAAGGATCGAGCATTAGACCCGTCTTGGAGCGGATCATATCTTCATAGCCATCATCCTTCAACCGTGAGCAGGCCTCTGCCGTCCGCTGGCACTGCCATACAATGGCATTATAGATAGGCAAGCCGGTAGAACGGTCCCAGATCAGAGCCGTTTCTCGCTGATTCGTAATGGTGACTGCGGCCAGCGAGGAAGGAGAAAGCCCGGCTTTCTCCAGCACGCCTTTCGCCGCAATAAGCACATTGTTATATATCTCAAGCGGATCATGTTCAACCCAGCCCGGTCGGGGGTAATATTGTTTGTGCTCCAAAGAATAACGGGCAATCACTTCGCCCTGCCGATTGACCAGCAGTGTTTTGGTCCCGGAAGTGCTTTGATCGATCGCCAGAATATAGGTCTCGATAGTCATTACAGCTACAGCTCCTTACTTGTTAATCAGTTCGAGCACAATCTTGCTGATATTCTCAGCTGTAAGCCCATAATGTTCAAATACTTCAGCTGTTTTGCCCGCAATCGCCGGCTCATCCGGTATGCCCAGTATTTTCATTGGAACGGGTTGATGTTGAACCACGACTTCTGCTACGGCAGCACCCAAACCTCCGAATACACTGTGCTCTTCCACGGTGATAATGCCTCCGGTTTCGCGTGCTGCGGCGATGATTGCTTCCTCATCAAGAGGCTTGATCGTGTGCATATTGAGGACGCGAGCTTTCACACCCGCCTGCTGGAGCAACTCAGCCGCATCCAGAATGATACGGACGGTCTCACCAGCGCCAATCAGGGTAATGTCTGACCCTTCTTGTAAGGTGACAGCTTTTCCAATCTCGAACGGGTAATCATCGGACGGATAGACATCTTCAACAGCATTGCGTCCGATCCGCACATATGCACCTCCGTTATGCTGAACCAGAGCTTCGGTCATTTTTTTGGTTTCATGACGATCGGCGGGCAGTAAGACCATTAAACCTGGAATTGCTCTGGCCACGGCAATATCCTGAACGGAGTGATGGGACATTCCCAGTGCACCGTAGCTGACACCGCCGCTTATCCCGATCAGCTTTACATTGGTCCCGGAATAGGCTACATCTACCTTGATTTGCTCAATACTACGCATGCTGAGGAAACAGGCAGGAGAGGTGACGAACGGCTTTTTACCACTGTGCGCGAGTCCGGCTGACATACCGACGATATTTTGCTCGGCAATGCCTACCTCCACAAATTGTTCGGGGTATGCATCGGCAAAAGGAGC
Organism: Paenibacillus kribbensis; assembly: GCF_001705305.1. Taxonomy (GTDB): domain Bacteria; phylum Bacillota; class Bacilli; order Paenibacillales; family Paenibacillaceae; genus Paenibacillus; species Paenibacillus kribbensis_B. The sequence goes on along the minus strand of NZ_MCBP01000005.1, from coordinate 353,720 downwards.
CATGGCAGCAGAGCCGCGGGAATCACTAGCCAATACCATAATATCCCGATCCTCTTTGGCAAGGCTAAGCAGTGTTTCACAGATGACCTGACGATTTGGGATTTTGTTCATTATTTATTTCACCTGTCCTTCCCCGGATAATTCGTCTATTTTTTGCTGTAGTTCAGCCAGTGCACGTTCAAGTTCATCATCGCTTGGAACACGGTGATGCCACCCTGGAACACCCTCGGCAAAGGATACACCTTTTCCTTTTAGCGTGTTTGCCAGCACCAATGTTGGTTTGCCTTCAATTTCGGGGATGTTGCGGAATGCATGAACCAGTTCCTCCATGCTGTTACCGTCAATGGAGATGACATTCCAGCCGAAGGCGGCCCACTTCTCATCCAGCGGCTCAAGTCCCATAACCTCTTCGGTTGTACCGCTGATTTGCAGGCCGTTGCGGTCAATGATTCCGACAAGATTATCCAGTTTGTAATGCGCGCCTGCCATAGCAGCTTCCCAGTTGGAGCCTTCAGCTTGCTCCCCGTCACCCATCAGACAGAATACACGGTAGGATCGCCCGTCACGCTTGGCAGCCAGCGCCATGCCGACTGAGATGGGGAGGCCATGGCCCAATGCGCCTGTATTCATCTCAATACCGGGAACTTTATTGTTCGGATGTCCAATCAGACGGGTTCCGAATTGGCTGTAGGTTTCCAGCTCTTCTTTGGGGAAGAAACCAAGATCCGCCAGAATGCACCATAAAGATTCGACGGAATGTCCCTTGCTGGCAATAAAGCGGTCGCGCTCCTCCCATTTAGGATTAGCGATATCAATATTCATGATTTCGTAGTACAGAGCGGTGAGTATGTCCGTGTTGCTCAGCGAGCCTCCCGTATGCCCTGTTTTGGCACGATGAATAATGGTGAACAGGTCCTGACGGATTTGTGCGGCTTTGATTTTCAAGTCTCGGATTTCCATAGTGTCCTCCTGAAAATAATATAGTTAAACCATAATGCCCGACTTGGTGACAGTGAGATCGGAGCCGCGCAACCAGCGTTGGATCTCCTGTTCGGTAGGATCTACCGGGTCTGCCTTGACGCCTGGAAGGTAATTGCAGGCCTCGTAGAGAGCCGGGATGACGTTAGCGTGAATGCCAACAGAGTGGTGGACGTAAGGGCCTTTGACGAGCTTTTCTTCCCATAACGGCCAGTCGTTGACTTCTACCCAGACATACGAGCCGCGGGTATAAGGTCCCTCAATCCCTTTAGCTTTGCCGAGGAAAATGGAATACTCCCCGTGGTCACCATCAAAACGAGCGATTGTCATGCCGCCGCCTTTGATTTGTCCTTCATGTGTGCCTGGCGCGTGATCATCGAACAGGAAATGCTTGCGGAGCTTGGGTTTGTTCTCAATAGACATGGATACTGGAAAGTTCCCGCAGTGGAATAGAAGTTCTCCATTGTCATTCTCAGGGTGACGTACCGTAATATCAGCAAAAAAGGTCGGCAGTTCGTTCATCGCAGCCGCTTGTACCATAACCGAAGTAATAGCTCCGTGAATATCGGTTTCGCAAGTGACCGGAATTTGTTCATCTGTCAAAATGGCATTTGCCAGACAAGGCATAATTCCCATAGCTTCCTGGAGGGAGGACCAGCATTGGATGGCGATGGCTGTACTTCCAGTTTCGATCGCATAGGATTTCATGGCTACTTTAAGTGCAGCGATTCGTCTGACATCCTCTTCGGTGACTTCACTGTAATCCAGCTTCTCTTTGATGTAATCAATCGCTTCTGAAAGTTCAGCACTGCTCCCGGATGCAATTTTCTTGGAACGAAGCTGAATATCTACCAGCGTAATCGGATGGATTTCAATACCGAATCGTTCCAACAGTTCTCCTTCATTGCAGATCATGGTCCAAAAGGAAGCGGGACGAGGGCCAATCTGGAGAATCCGTAACCTATTGAACTGTCGTACTACATTGGCGGCCGAGATAAAGTTGTTAAACCCTCGTTCGAATACCGGATCAGTCACGCGACTGTTTGTTATATAGGTAAATGGGACATTAAAGCGGCGAAGCACTTTTCCGCTGGCGAACAATCCACACTGGGTATCCCGCAATCTCATGCCGTCGGCCAAAGGAGCCTCGTCACGTGGACCCCACAATAGAACCGGCTTGCCAAGCGCCTTGCCCACACGGGCAACCGTATCCTCAGTTCCAAAATTACAGTGGGGAAAGAAAACGGCATCTACTTCCTCTTCCTTGAAACGTTTGATAATCAAGTCAGCGTTAATATGATCGTCATACAGCAAACCTTCTTCATTAAGTCCTTCCAAATCCACAATGTCGATGTTCATCCCGAAGCTCTCGATTTGTTTGCGAATGGCAATTTTGTAGCGGAATGCATCCTCAGCACTGAAGGTGAATCGTCGTGTAGGCGCGTAACCGAGTTTCAGCTTTTTCATTAATAACTCTCCTTTACTAGAAGTCAATAAACTGAATTTCCACTAAACAAAACTAAACTAGACTAACTAAAATATATGTTGTTTTACTTTCAAAGTCATCGTATCACCTCTAGAAATCGCTGTCAATTGGCTGGATTCTAAAAAAAATATTATTTAGTTTAGTTATTTTAGGTAAATAAACTAAGCTTGAATATTTTATTTAGAATAAATAACGCATATTTATTCTTTTACGCCAAATTTCTAGGAATAATATTATAAAATCAAGTGACTAATTTTACTTAAAAAAATGCTTGTCTATTGTGTCTGTTTATTCATATATGTAAACTGACTTTAACGGTTACCTGTATTTTGAATAGATGGAGAATAAATTTATGAAAATGGAAGATATCGCCCAAATGGCTAATGTTTCTAAATCGGCTGTTTCTCTTGCTTTTAGTGGTAAGCCGGGGATTAGCCCTGAAACACGAGAGCACATACTTCAAATCGCTCATCAAGTTGGTTAAATGCCGAAGAGCCGAACCTCACATCAGAAGAAAGGCGACAAATCGTTGCTTTTTCTAGTGTGCACAAGCTCCGGTATTGTTTTCGAGCAATATGATCAACAGCCCTTTTTTAAGTCACTGATTTATTTCATAGAAGAAAACTGCCGCCAAAAAGGGTATAAGCTAATCTTTTCGACAGTAAATGTAGAATTCTTTGAAAAGGAAATTAAACATGTATTCGAGGAAAAATATAGTGATGGCGCCATTATTCTCGGAACAAATTTGACACGCTGGCAGATCGAAGACATACATCATATCATGTCCAATTTGGTACTTGTTTTGACACGCTGCCCGTACAATTTATCGGTATTAATAACCGAATAGGGGCTTACCAGGCGGGAGCGAGGATTTATGGAAGCATTAGAGGAATATCAGATCGATATCCCCACATCTCGGCGTTTGTCGGTGGCTCCAACCATTCTAAGCTCGCAGGAATCGCTTAAAAAACAATTGACTGAATATTTGAATGATGGCCGACAACTTCCGACGGCATGGTTTTGTGAATGTGACTACATTGCTATAAGTGCGATTAAAACATTATCCGAAATGGGGATTAAAGTGCCCGAGGAATGCTCAGTTATAGGGTTCGATAATATTAATGAATCATTAATTATTACACCAGAGTTGACAACGATCCGCGTTGAGAAAGAGCGAATGGCTGAGCTTGCCGTTGCCTTAAAATGCAATTAAAATCACAGTCGATACCCGGTTTGTAGAGCGTAAATCTTGTGCTTCTCCCAACCGCTCAGCTGATGGAGGTACTGGCTAGCAACAGCGAATTGCCGTCGTAATAGAGAATTTGACAGGTACCCAAATCTTTGTTAGAGTCTTCTTCAAATACTATTACCTTTTCATGGGATGTTACCGATAGGGCATAACCTGAACCGGCATGGGTACACTTCAAGTGTACTCTGGCTTGTTTAGGTTTTTTTATTATCCATTCCCCTTGGTCTCCCTTTTATCACACATTTGGAAGGAGAACGTTCATGTCCAACTTTATTTTTCCTAAAGACTTTTTATGGGGGGGTGCTCTTGCAGCCAACCAGGCCGAGGGTGCTTATTTGGAAGGCGGTAAAGGGCTGAGTCTCGTAGATCTGCTGCCTACCGGAGAGAAGAGAAGAAGCATTATGAAGGGGGACGTTCCTTCACTCACCCCGCTTGAAAGCGAATTCTATCCTTCGCACGGAGCAATTGATTTTTACCATCACTATCGGGAGGATATTGCGCTATTTGCAGAAATGGGCTTTAAGGCGCTGCGTGTTTCCATTGCCTGGGCTCGCATTTTTCCAACTGGAGAAGATGCTGCGCCGAATGAAGCGGGGTTGCAATTTTACGACGATCTGTTCGACGAATTGCATAAGCATGGCATCCAGCCGGTGGTGACCCTCGCTCATTTTGATGTTCCGGTAAATCTTGTTGAGAAATATGGAAGCTGGCGGAACCGGAAACTGGTAGGTCTGTTTGAAACCTATGCAAAAACAGTATTCACCCGTTACAAGGATAAAGTAAAATACTGGATGACTTTCAATGAGATTAACATGCTGCTCCATTTGCCTTTCCTTGGCGCCGGGCTCGTATTCCAAGAGGGCGAAAATGTTAAACAAATTCAGTACCAGGCCGCACATCATCAGCTTGTCGCTAGCGCGCTGGCTGTAAAAGCGGGCCACGAGATCATTCCGGATGTCCAGATTGGCTGTATGCTCGCTGCCGGCAGCTTCTATCCGTATACGTGCAATCCTGAAGATGTGTATCAAGGGATGGAAAAAGACCGCGAATCCTACTTCTTCATCGATGTACAGTCACGTGGCGAATATCCTGGTTATGCGAAGCGCTTCTTCAAGGATCACGGCTTGAACATCGAGATGGAACCGGGAGACGCAGACATTCTGAAAAATCATACTGTTGATTATATCGGATTCAGCTATTATTCGAGCCGGACGACCAGCACAGATCCGGAAATTGTCAAGAACATGACCAGCGGCAATGTGTTTGGCTCTGTGTCCAACCCGTATCTCGACAAGTCCGAATGGGGCTGGACGATTGATCCAAAGGGCTTCCGCATCACGGCCAACCAATTGCATGACCGCTACCAAAAGCCATTATTTGTAGTGGAAAACGGTTTTGGTGCCAACGACGTGGTTACACCTGAGGGTGAGGTCAACGACGATTACCGTATCGACTACCTCAAGCGGCATATTGCCGAAATGGGTGAGGCTCTTCAAGACGGGGTCGAGATTATTGGTTACACAAGCTGGGGACCTATTGACATCGTTAGCGCTTCCTCAGGAGAAATGAAAAAACGCTACGGCTATATTTATGTAGACCGTGACAACGAAGGCAACGGTTCGTTGAAGCGGATTAAAAAGAAAAGCTTCCAGTGGTACAAAAATGTGATTCAATCTGACGGCGAGAGCCTGGGCGAGTAATTAAACTATAAAAAAAAATAGGATCGGATGCCCCGGATTTCCGGGGATTTCCGGTCTTCATTTCTTAGGTGAAAGCGTTGACAATCGACCCTCTTCGGGCTATACTTGACGCAATTCCATCATTTTTTTAGGATTGTTACTGCGCAGCAGGCAAAACCTAAGCCACGAATAAGCAGATTTTATGGTCTTGTTTATTTGCTGCGCTTTGGTTTTTTTTGGTTTGCAGTAATAAGGGTGGAATAGGTGTGGCTCTTGCTGGCATATAGAACGGGGGATCGAGATGAATATAGCAAAGGTCATCAACAACAATGTAATCAGCGTCTATCAGACGGACGGTACGGAGCTCGTGGTGATGGGCCGGGGGATTGCTTTTAAGAAAAAGCCTGGAGATAAAGTGGACGAAACCAGAATTCAGAAGGTATTTGCTCTGAAAAACAAGCAGACGTCCGATAACTTCAAAATGCTGCTGCGTGAAGTTCCGCTTGATTTGATCGTGATTGTGGAAGAAATCATTAATGAGGCCAAGCATAATCTGAACAGAAAGCTGAACGAAAATATTTATGTTTCCTTGACCGACCATATCAATTTCGCCGTGGAAAGATACCGGGAAGGCTTGGAGATCAAAAACGCGCTATTATGGGAAATCAAGCAGCTATACAAAGAAGAATTTGCGATTGGTCTGAAAACGCTGGAGCAAATCAAGCAAAGGCTCAGTATTGAACTGCCTGTAGACGAAGCGGCTTTTATTGCGATTCACATCGTGAACGCTGAAATGAACGAGGAAGTCATTACAACCATGAGTATTACGAAGTTCATCCAGCAAATTATCAATATCGCCAAATATCATTTTAAGGTCGATTTTGACGAGGATTCTCTGAGTTATTTCCGTTTTATTACGCATCTGAAATTTTTCGCCCAGCGTGTATTTAAGGGGAATCACTACGAAAATAACTATGACCATTTGTACGACATGATCAAAGAAAAGCACAAGGAAGCCGCGGCCTGTACGGAGAAAATCGGAGCTTTTGTGAAAAAAGAATACAATCACGAATTGACGAATGAAGAAAAGTTGTATCTGACTGTGCATATTGAACGGGTGGTGAATAGATAAGTCGAATTCTTTCGACGAAAATGAATCAATAATATACGCTTAAATGTTTTTGTTGACAAATATGACAGATTAATTATATTATGAGAGCAACAGGAATTTAATAAGTTTTAACTGGGATTGTTACTGGTTATGCAGGCAAAACCTAAGTCATGAAAAATCGCGGGACACCCATTGCCCACTATTTTTCAAGGCTTAGGTTTTTTGTGTGCCTAAATATGTAAAATGCCCTTAGAACATGGAGGTGTCTAACATGAGTTATGAAAAACTGGCTAAAGATATCGTGCATCTGGTAGGTGGAGAAGAAAATGTGGTATCGCTCGTTCACTGTGCCACCCGCCTGCGTTTTGTGCTAAAAGATGAGGCAAAGGCAGACAAAGGAAAGCTGGAAAAAACCGATGGTATTATCACGGTCAAGCAGAGTGGCGGTCAGTTCCAGGTCGTCGTCGGCAACAAAGTGCCGGAGGTTTATAATGCAATCGGCAAAGTTTCCAACATTTTGAGCGAAACTGGACAAGAAGACAAATCGGCTAAAGGCAACAAGGGATTTGGAGCCGTTATAGATGTCGTTTCCAGTATTTTTGCACCGCTGCTCGGAGTTATGGCCGGGTCCGGTATTTTGAAAGGTTTGCTGCTGATCGCCAGCAACCTTGGCTGGCTGCAGCCGAAAGAAACTACCTACATGATTTTGTATGCTGCAGCTGACAGCTTGTTTTATTTTCTCCCCCTCTTGTTAGCGGTTACAACAGCCCGGAAATTTGGAGGTAACATCTTTGTTGCCCTGACTATTGCCGGAGGGTTGCTTTACCCGTCCATCGTCACATTGAAAACGGAAGGTACACCTACGGACTTCTTCGGTATTCCGATTGTCATGATGAGTTATTCGTCTACCGTCATTCCGATCATTTTAGCTGTCATCGTCATGAGTAAGTTGGAAAAAGTGTGCAATCGATTCTTGCATGAGAGTGTCAAAAACTTTGTTACACCATTGATCTTACTTGTTATTATGCTTCCTCTGACTTTGATGGTCTTCGGACCAGTCGGGGTGTACGTAGGTAATGGGATTGCTGCTGGACTCGTTGCTGCGTTCAGCTTTAGTCCGCTGCTGGCTGGAGCAATCCTCGGTGCTTGTTGGCAGTTGCTCGTTATTTTCGGTGTTCACTGGGGCCTTATACCTGTGTTTATTAACAACATTGCTGTTAACGGTAGAGACGGAATCAAGCCTTCTGCTTCTGCTTCCATCTTTGCTCAAACCGGCGCAGCATTTGGTGTCATGCTGAAGACTAAAAATAAAAAGCTGAGAACCCTGGCAGGCTCAGCTACACTTACCGCGTTGTTCGGCATCACGGAGCCAGCCGTCTATGGGGTTACGCTGCCGCTGAAGCGTCCGTTTATTGCCGGTGTTATCGGCGGTGCTATCGGTGGTGCGATTATCGGTCAAGCAGGAACGCAGGCATTTGCTTCCGGCGCACCTGGATTGCTGACCTTGCCAATCTTTTACGGTCCTGGCGGACAAGGCTTCCCGGGATTGATTTTAGGGATTACGGTATCATTTCTGGTTTCGGCCATTTTGACCTATATTTTAGGATTTGAAGATCCGGTAGAAGAAGAGGAAACTACTGATAATTCGGCTAAAGAATCCACTCCTACGGCTGCTGTTTCTAATGAAGAGGTCCTTAGCCCGATTGAAGGAACTGTGCTCGCTCTGTCGGAGGTTCCCGATCCTGCATTTGCTTCGGAAGCTATGGGTAAAGGTATCGCTATCCAACCGACAACGGGCAGAGTTGTAGCCCCGTTCGACGGAACCATTACTGTAGCGTTCAAGAAAAAACATGCGCTTGCGATTGTTTCGCACCATGGTGCAGAAGTTCTGGTTCACGTCGGAGTAGATACGGTCAAGCTGGACGGTAAACATTTTACTTCCCATATCAAAGAAGGCGATCAGGTAAAAGCGGGAGATCTGCTGCTCGAGTTTGATGTTGAGCAAATCAGGGCAGAGGGTTATCCTACGATTACGCCAGTTATCATTACGAATTCTTCCGAATATACTGAAATCCTTCCAATCCCTCAAGGGCATGTAGCGGAGCAGACCCCGCTGTTGAAACTGTCTAGTGCTTCGAATGAAAAAGAGGGCAGCGCCTGAATATCTTAAGGACAAGGCTCTGATGATCCACATTCCGGATCATCAGAGCTTTTTTGTCGTCATTTGATGTAGCTGATAAGTCCACTTGAAATTGACAATATGTCAATTAAATTAACTTGTATGGTGACACAATCTAATCTATAATTTTTTTGTAATTATGCAAATTTTCTGGAAATATAGACCAGGAATTTATTGACTGATCAGGGGGAAAAGCAAGGAATGTTAGAGAAATGGGCAGAAGCAGTGAATGGCATCATCTGGAGTAATCCGGTGGTATATGTCTGTTTGGGCGTGGGCTTGTTATTTTCAATCATGACTCGATTCCTGCAAATCAGGCATCTTAAAGAGATGATTCGTTTGGTATTTAAAGGGAAAAGCTCTGAGGCAGGAGTATCTTCTTTTCAGGCTTTTACAATGGCTCTATCGGGGCGTGTAGGGACGGGGAATATAGCAGGTATTGCTTTGGCTGTCGGCATGGGCGGACCAGGAGCGATATTTTGGATGTGGGTCATGGCTTTTATCGGGTCAGCTACGGCTTTTGTTGAATCCACACTGGCTCAGGTATATAAGATAAAGCGTGATGGTCTGTACCGAGGCGGTCCAGCCTTTTATATCGAAAAAGGAACGGGCTTAAAATGGTTTGCCGTCATTTTTGCGGTTGTCGCGTTGGTGGCTATGTGTTTGCTTATGCCGGGAACCCAATCGAACTCGATTGCTGTGGCATTCCATAGTTCATTTGGTATGGATATGAAAATTTCAGGGATTCTAGTGGTCGTTTTGCTGGCGCTTATTATTTTTGGTGGTGTAAAAAGGATTGCCAATGTCGCTCAGGTTGTCATTCCGTTTATGGCACTCGGCTACATTCTCATTTCTTTCTATATTATGATGACGAATATTACTGCGCTGCCTGACGTATTTTCACTGATCTTTCGCAGTGCCTTTGGCGTGGATTCTGTGTTCGGCGGTATGGCGGGGACGGCGATTGCCTGGGGCGTAAAGCGGGGGATTTATTCCAACGAAGCCGGACAAGGCTCTGGTGCGCATCCCGCAGCTGCCGCGGAAGTTTCTCATCCGGCAAAGCAGGGGCTGGTTCAGGCATTTTCCGTGTACGTAGATACCTTTTTGGTCTGTACGTCTACGGCTTTTATGGTCCTGTTTACAGGCATGTATAACGTAAAGGGGCCTGGCGGCGATTTTATTGTGCACAATCTTCCCGGTGTTGAAGAGGGAACACAATATACGCAGGCAGCTATTGAGTCGGTATTTCCGGGCTTCGGCTCCAGTCTGCTGGCGATTACATTGTTCTTTTTCGCATTTACAACCATTATTTCTTATTACTACATTGCAGAAACGAATATGGCCTATCTCGTTGCCGACCACAAGGCCAAATGGCCCATGCTCGTCCTAAAGCTGGTTATCCTGGGCTCGACGTTCTACGGAACGGTGGTCAAGGAATCAGCCCTGGCCTGGACCTTGGGGGATATGGGTGTCGGTATTATGCTCTGGGTAAATCTAATCGCCATGATTCTGCTGGCCAAGCCTGCCTTCCGTGTGCTTAAGGATTACGAACGGCAGCAAAAGCAGGGGCTAGACCCGGTGTTCGACCCGGAGAAGGTTGGGATTCCCAATGCCGAGTATTGGTCAAAGGAATACCGCCAGCCTGCAGATGAGTTGACGATTACCGCTGAACCGGGCAGGCTTCAAGTCTAAGGAAGACAGACAAGTAAGATCAAGTCTAAGGTGGCTCCATTGGAGTCATCTTTTTTTCGTTATCTTGCCTTTACATTCCAAGAGGGGTACATATGTTCACTATTTGGTTTATAATTTAGACATGAGGATTTTGCAAGAACCTGACATGAATATGTGGGAGGCCACATTGTACAAGAGAGGTGAATTGAATGGGAACATCTGATTTGTCTATAACTGACGATATGTGGAGAGCTATTGTAGAAAATGACAAGTCTTATGACGGCGTATTTTGGTACGCTGTGAAGACAACAGGCATATTTTGTCGTCCCTCCTGCAAATCCCGTCCTCCGAAAAGAGAAAATATTCGTGTATTTAAAACAGCAGAGCAGGCTTTGGCAGAGCAATTTCGTCCATGTAAAAGGTGCAAACCAACAGGACAGCATCTGCCTGATCATGAATGGATAGCATGGGTTACAGAATATGTGAATTCTCATTATATGGAAAATTTAACATTGCACATTCTTGCAGAAATGAGTCATGGAAGCCCCTATCATTTACATCGTACCTTCAAGCGGATCATGCATATAACCCCGATGGAATATATTCAACAAACCCGATTGGCGCAAGCCAGGAAACAGCTCATTGGCACGGATAAGTCGGTGGCGGAAGTGGGAAAGAGCGTAGGTTTGTCCAATACCCCTTACTTTATTACGTTATTTAAAAAGAATATGGGCTGCACTCCCATGCAATATCGTCAGCTCAAATCCCAAGAAGCACAAAATGGAGGTATACAGCATGGAAAATCAAACGAATAAGACGATCTATTGGTCATTATTGACCCATGAGGATTGGAATTTATATATTGCAGCTACATCTAAAGGACTATGTTATGTAGGCTCGCCCAATCAACCTGTAGTGGAATTGATTTCATGGGCAGGGAATCGGTTTCCCGGCAGTTCTTTAGTTGAAGAGGCTGCGTTCTTACAGCCCTATGCCAAGGAGTTGATTGAATATTTCCAAGGAGAACGCACAAGCTTTACCATTTCTTTTGATTTTCAAGGAACTGCGTTTCAAATGGCGGTGTGGAAGGCGCTGAGTGACATTCCGTATGGGGAAACACAATCCTACTCAGATATTGCCCACGCTATACAAAAGCCTGCATCTGTTCGTGCGGTGGGAGCTGCTATCGGTGCTAATCCGATTTTGATTACCATTCCGTGCCACCGGGTTATCGGCAAAAATGGGGCTTTGACCGGATATCGTGGCGGTTTGGACATGAAAGTAAAGCTTTTGCAACTTGAACGAGGCGAATAATGAAAAATGAGTATTTGTACAAAAATCCCAGGACCCTTTTGAATAAAGGGACAGGCTTCCTGTCGGGGTATACACACTCGTTGAACCCGTATACAGGCTGTACCTTTGGCTGCTCGTATTGCTATGTGCGTCAATTGCCAGTCTCTACGTTCCGGAAGGAAGCTTGGGGGACATGGGTAGATATCAAAAATCAGGCTGCAGATATTCTTCGCAAGGAGCTTCGCAGGGCCAAATCCAAAGGTAAAGTCACGATTTTTATGTCGTCCAGCACGGACCCTTATCAACCTGTTGAATATAAGGAAGAGGTGACCCGTTCATTGCTGAAGGTGATGGTGGAAGATCCGCCGGATTTCCTGTTGGTGCAGACGCGCAGTCCACTTGTACGACGGGATATCGATTGGCTACTCCGATTGGAGGACCGCGTAAGGGTGAGCATGACTATAGAAACAGACCGTGAGGATATCCGCAAGCATTTCACACCGGATGCGCCTCCCATTCAGGCCCGTTTCAAAACACTGCAACTGTTAAAAGAAGCAGGAGTACCAGCGCAGGCCACAATCGCTCCCATGCTTCCAAGCAGCGAACATTTTGCCGACAAGCTTTTGCCTCTGGTCAATCGTGTCTGTATTGACGATTATTTTATGGGAGACGGCAGTGGAGGAAGGCGGACACGAAGCTTAAATATGGGTGCGTTGTACGAGTCATTGGGGCTGGAAGAATGGTATCACCCGGCAGCTTACAAAACGGTTTATGAGCGTTTCCTCCATGTTTTCCCTGAAGAACAGCTCTACGTGAGCCAGGAAGGATTTGAACCCTGATTTGAGTTGAAAAGGGGAGAACTCATGCAAACTGTAATGACCAAAAACTTTGACTATGGGCCAAAGGAAGTCCATTATCTGAAAAACGCAGATCCCATACTTGGCGCAGCTATGGCGCAAATAGGCAAAGTAGAACGGGTGGTCATTCCCGATCTGTTCGCTGCGCTCGTTCATGCCATTGTTGGACAGCTTATTTCTGCCAAGGCGGTTGAAACCATATGGAAAAGAATGCAGGAGAAGTTAGGTGCGATGACTCCACAAAATATAGCCATCCAGTCGGCCGAGGATATTCAAAGCTGTGGCATTACCATGAAAAAGGCCGTATGTATCCTGAACATAGCCCAAACGATAGAGCAGGGCTTGCTGGATTTGCAGGAATTATATGAGCTCTCCGATACGCAGGTGATCCAAAAACTGTCCTCACTGCAGGGGATAGGACCTTGGACGGCCGAAATGATGCTGATTAATTGCATGGAGCGCCCGGACGTCGTCAGTTGGGGCGATATCGCTATTCGGCGGGGAATGATGAAGCTATATAATCTGGATACGATTACCAGAGGGCAGTTCGAGGAGTATAGAAGAGTCTATTCGCCCTATGGATCGGTGGCCTCGATTTATTTGTGGAGCATTTCATTTCATTAGTTAAGGATCAGGGAGTGGAGCCGATTGGAAAAAACAATCAGAGAACAAATACTGTCGTACGTGGATACGGACTTTCAGAAGTTCACGGCTGCATTGCTTCCGACCATTGATAATGTACTGGGCGTACGTCTTCCGGTGCTGCGCAAGCTGGCACAGGATATTGCCAAAGGAGATTGGCGTCTCTACCTGGAAATTGCTGGAAGTGATTACTTCGAGGAAGTGATGCTGCAGGGTATGGTTATTGGCTATGTGAAAACAGATAGAGAGGAAGCGTTAAGTTATGTCGCCAAATTTGTGCCTAAAATTGATAATTGGTCCGTATGCGACAGCTTTTGTGCCGGATTGAAGTTTACGAAAAATCATAAGGAACGGGTATGGGAGTTTATACAGCCCTATCTATTCTCCAAAAAAGAATATGAAATTCGGTTTGGCGTGGTTATGCTTCTCAATTTTTATATTGAGGAACCGTATATTAACCAGGTGCTTGAATTACTGGATCAGACTCATCGTGAGGATTACTATGTACAAATGGCGGTAGCATGGGCGATATCCATCTGCTATATCAAGCTGCCGGAGATTACGATGAATTATTTGCAGAACAACATACTGGACGATTTTACGTTCAATAAAGCTCTGCAAAAGATCATCGAATCATACCGGGTGGATCAGGCAACAAAAACGATCATGCGCAGTATGAAGCGAAAAAGAAAATAGGATTGGCTGCTTATTTAAGGATAGGAGCAGCAGTCGGGTACGCACTTTGCTTTTTTTGGAATCTAATTTTAAAATGGAAGTAACTTTCGAAAAGGAGATGACGTGAAGTGGCAGAGCAAGTGCGTATTGGCAAAACAGATCTATATGTAAAACAAATCGGTTTGGGTGCAAATGCGGTGGGCGGACATAATCTTTTTTCCGGTTTGAACGATGAAACGGGCAAAGAGGTCGTTCGCACAGCTTTGGATAACGGCATCAATTTTCTGGATACGGCTTTTATTTATGGACCTGAACACTCGGAACGGTTGATTGGCGAGGTATTGAAAGAACGTGGCAATCGTGATGAAGCCGTGATCGCGACCAAAGGAGCACACAAATTTGTGAACGGAGAGGTTGTTTTTGACAACTCGCCGGCATTTTTGCGTAACTCTGTCGAATCCAGTCTGAAAAGATTGCAAACGGATTATATTGATTTGTTTTATATTCATTTCCCGGATGAAGCAACGCCGAAGGCAGAAGCAGTCGGAGAACTGAAGAAGCTCAAGGACGAGGGTAAGATTAAAGCGATTGGCGTATCCAATTTCTCCATTGAACAGTTGAAGGATGCGAATAGCGACGGCTATGTGGATGTCCTTCAATCCGAATATAATTTGCTCCAACGGGAAGCAGAAAAGGAGCTGCTGCCTTATACCAAGGCTAATGGCATTTCATTTGTGCCTTATTTCCCGCTGGCAGCCGGACTGCTGGGTGGGAAGTATACGAAGGACACAACCTTCACGGACATCAGAGCGAAAAGTCCATTGTTCCAGGGAGAAATATTTGTCCGCAATCTGGAAAAGGTGGAGCAGGTGCGGCAGATTGCCAATGCATTGAATGCTGAGGTAGCTCATGTTGTGTTGGCATGGTATTTGACACGCGATTCGATTGATGCTCTCATTCCAGGGGCGAAAAAGCCGGAGCAGGTGCTGGAGAATTTGAAAACGCTAAATGTTCAGCTGAGTCAGGCGGATATCGACAAGATTGATCACATTTTCAAGTAATCGGTTGGACTCTTATTAATAATCACAGCAATCACATATTTTTTCTATCAACAGGAGCTGCCGGACGGGCGGCTTCTTTTTCGTGTATTCCTCGCATATCCTTGTAGGGTAAGTTCATCGCTGCGGGGGGATCGGATGATGAGAAGACCGCAATGGCACAGCGCACCCAACAGAAGGCGACGTGGCAGACGCAGAGTATTTTTTATTGTGGTACTTGCGCTGTTGGTAGGGATCATACAGATGGCTGCTTATGTGGAGCAGCATTTGAAGCCGCCCATGATGCATTTGGCAAAAGTGCGGGTCAAGCAAATGGCAACAGAGGCCATCAATTCAGCCATAACTGCACAGGTCGAACAGGGCAAGACGGCTGATAATTTGATCGAATGGAGAACGGATGCACAAGGGAGAACGTCCGGTTTTGTTCTCAATTATGCGGAGCACATGAGAATTACGTCAGATACGCTCAAAGCGGTCAAGGCAACAATGGACAGTATGAGCCATTTTGATGAGAGCGTTCCAATTGGTCAGGCATTGGGCAGCCCGCTGCTGGCAGCGTATGGCCCGAAGATCCCTCTAAAGGTGGAGCCGCATGGAGCCATCAAGGTGGATTTGAATACCCGTCAACAGGATGCAGGCATCAACATGATCCTGGTGGAAGTGTACATTCGGATTACGACAGAGGTGTCTGTAGTGATCCCGTTTGAGATGCAGCCTCAGATTGTGGAGACGGAAATCCCGGTATCTTATTTGCTGGTGGTGGGCAATGTTCCGATGTACTACTATGACAATCAGGGCAAGCCCGTTGGTAAAAATGGCGCAACTGCTCCGCAGCTGGCGCTGCCTTCACATACGATAGAGAGCGGCGGCGCTACAGATTCAGTCATAGAGAGTGTTCCAGCTGCACAGGAAGAGGAAAATCCCATCCGTCAGTCTCCAACGCCATAAAGCTGAAGGGAGTGATGTGAGATTCTCGGAAAAAGCAAAAGAGACCCTACGAGGAGGTCCCTTTTCCTTGCTCTGTTTTGAGCGCCTTGTGCTCGGTTTGCTCCCACTTTCTTAATAACGGATACGGATCGAACGACCAATCGGTCCAGCCATTGTCCCGATATATACCATAGTGCAGATGCGGTGGAAACTTGCCTTGGGTACCCGGCTTTCCATAGCCCGAGCTTCCGACCCAGCCAACCGTCTGACCGGGTGTAACGATATCTCCTTTGTGTACGGTTTTGTCAAAGCCGGAAAGGTGTGCATAGTAGTGATAGCGATTGTTGAGATCGCGAATGCCGATCCGCCATCCTCCGAATGGATTCCAGCCCTTCATTTCGACTACGCCGTAGCAGGTACTGCGAACCGGAACTCCGTAGCCAGCAAACAGATCAGTTCCTTCATGTATGCGATAACCGCCCCAGCTGCGACGACTTCCCCAAGTGCTGCGATAGCTGTAAATGCTGCTTAAAGGAAGCGGAAAAGCTTGACTGTTCAGATCCAGCTTGCCATATGTCCGATACAGCTTGGCAAATTGCTGAACTCTTTGAACTGCGCGGCTGTTATGGTAGTATTCCCATACGGCAATACCAAATTCATCCTCGTTGTTCCCATATTTCCCAAGATAAGAAGCCATGCTGAACAGCGAGTCCTTGTCATTATCGCGGTCAGCGATCCCGTCGCCTGAACCGTCTTGTCCCAGCCCGGAAAATATCTCAATGGAGCGTGGATTTTGATCATCTGAATCCGGGTTCATCAGGCCGGACCAGATAGGTCCCGTAATAAAAATACCCGTGATCCGTTCCGCATGCTTGCGGTCTTTGGGATGGGCCACTGTAAGTGTTCGTTCATATTGATCGATTGCAGCCAGCCTGTACCAAGGAATTCCTGTCAGTGCTTCGATGGATTGATATAAAGCAAGCCTCGACGTAAACAATGTGGCTAGAGATTGTGAAGCATTCACTTTAGCTTTCGGGGTACTTCGGGAAGACGATGGCTGTAAGTCCTCGTCAAAGGCGTGAGCAGGAAGCGGACAGGATGTTGTTAGTGTAATAGCGCATAACAGCAGCGATAACAGACGGACAGCGCGGGCTGTCCGTATAGGGTAAGACACGTGAACCGACCTCCTTTAGAGGGCTTGAATCGCCCAGGTAAATTCTAGCCCCGCAATCCATGGCATGAGCAGAAGCGCTTTAGTTTAGATTGAGCGATAACCGTTACTTTTATCCATATCAAGAATTTACTTTTCCGGCATCAATGTCATATCAAAAAGGGAACAATGAATGGAGGTTTTTCCATCGCTTTCATGTTATAATGTATGGCAATGAAAGCTTAAGCTCATCAGAAAGAAGGTCTATGCCATTGTCTAGAAAAGTGAAGGAAGCAAAACCCGACTGGATTCGTATTAAACTTACGACAGGCGACAACTATCAGGATATCAAGAGCATGATGCGTTCCAAGACATTACATACCGTATGTGAGGAGGCACGATGCCCTAATATATATGAATGCTGGGCCAACAGGACAGCGACATTTATGATTTTGGGTGATATTTGTACGCGTGCGTGCCGTTTTTGCGCAGTGAACACGGGGATGCCTACGGAACTGGACTTGCAGGAGCCTGAACGCGTTGCGGAAGCAGCTGAAAACATGAACTTGAAGCACTGTGTCGTAACCAGCGTGGCTCGTGACGATTTGAAGGATGGGGGCGCTACTATATTTGCAGAAACGGTTCGGGCCATTCGCCGCCGAGTACCTTTATGCAGTATAGAAGTATTGATTCCCGATTTTATGGGCGATATTGAATCGCTGCGGATCGTTATGGATGCCAAGCCGGATATTTTGAATCATAATATTGAAACCGTGGAGCGCATGTCGGATAAAGTACGGGCCAAGGCGAAATATCGCCGCTCCCTGGAGCTGCTCCAACGTGCGAAGCAATTGAATCCGTCCATTCCGACCAAATCAAGCATCATGCTGGGTGTCGGAGAAGAGTGGGACGAGATCTTGCAAGCCATGGATGATCTGCGTAAAATTGATTGTGATATTTTGACAATTGGACAATATTTGCAACCGTCCGAGAAGCATTTGTATGTGCAAAAATATTATCCACCGGAAGATTTTGCGAAGTTAAAGGAAGAGGGATTACAGCGGGGATTCAGCCACGTCGAATCCGGTCCGATGGTCCGCAGCTCCTACCAAGCGCATGAGCAGGTGAAGTCCGCCGCTCAGCATAAGGAAGAAAGCGCCCTTTCGCAGGCTTGATCCGGGAAAGGCGGTCAGATTAGCTTGTTTCAAATCGGTGGTAAAAACTATGAAGTGTTGCAGGATCACAAGAACGGGTGGAATCCCGAAGCATTTCGTGATCGATACAGTGAAGTGCTGGATCGCTATGATTATATTATTGGTGATTGGGGCTACAATCAGCTGCGTCTGAAGGGTTTTTATAGAGAAGGACACCCCAAAGCAAATAAGGACACATCCATAGTGGTACTGGACGATTACATTAATGAATACTGCAATTTCGGTTGTGCTTATTTTGTGTTGCAAAAAAGCCGTGAAGTGTTCAACAAGAACGGAAGCAATGATGAATCTATTGCCCCAGACATCCAACAGCTGGTAGATGCTCAAAAGGAACAAGCGGAAACGTTAGAAACGGAAGAGCAGCAAGAAATATTGCAACATACAGCTGTAGAACGGGAATGGACGCAATCGCAGCAGGATTCCACGATAATGGAGGAGCCGCCAACGGAGCAATCACGAGAAGTCCGTGAACCACGCGAATTGCAACGTCAGGAATCGAAGGAAGCCCAGGAAGCACGTGAGCGTCAGCCACGTGAAGCTCGGGAAAGTCGTCCACCCAGAGAAGGTCGTGAAGGAAACCGGCAGCGTGAGCCACGTGAAAACCGTGAATCGCGTCAGCCGAGAGAACCGCGTGAAGCAAAGGATGGACGCAATCCCGGAGAAGGGCAGCAGGCTCGGGAGCCACGGAGACAACGTCAGCAGCAAGGGAATTTCGACAAAAAGGAATCCCGTGGATCACGCTTTGAGCGTCAATCCAAGGAAAACAGGGAGGGGCGTCAATCCCGTGTTTCGCGTGAGTCCGAAGGCCAACGTCAGGCGGGGGCTGCTGTCAGAGCCGAAAAAGCTGAGATCAGCAAAAAGAATAAAACATTCATAGCTCCACAACAAAACGGTTCCTGAGTTTCAGGAACCGTTTTGTTTGTAATAGAGCATTTTGCATAAATCCAATAAAAAAGAGCCGACTTCGGCTCTTTTACAGGTTTTAGTTGAGAAAAGCGTTGCGTACCCGATCCCAAAAGGGAAAAGGACGATAACGAGCGAAGCTGATTTTTTGACTTGAGACCTGACAGCGAACAGAGATCAGATCATCCACAGGAAAGTTCAGGTGATCCACAGTCAATAAAAGACGCTGTTCTTTTCGCGAAAAAATATCACAATGATGGTGTTTGGGCAGGAGCAAGGGCGATCCCAGGGTCCGATATACCCGGTTATTAATGGAAGCGATCTCCGTTAATTGCAAGGCCTCAATGGTGGGGTGAACCATCGCTCCACCGAGTGCTTTATTATAGGCAGTCGTTCCGGAGGGTGTCGAAACGCATATGCCGTCACCACGGAACATTTCAAAAGTAATATCGTTAATATCTACCTGGGCAACAACAGTACCATCTACGCCTTTTAACGTGAATTCATTCAAGGCGATAAAAGAGGCATTTCCAGACTTTTTGTGAATCTCCAATTCAATCAGCGGATACTTGACGATTCTAGGGTTAAGCAACCCCTCAGATCTGCTTTGGCTCATCAGGTCGATTAGCTCCTCCAGCTCGTCCGCACGCCAATCAGCGTAAAAGCCCAGATGACCGGTATGTACACCAACAAAGGCAATATCCGGAATTCGGTCGATGAAGGTATGAAACGCATGAAGCATCGTACCATCGCCTCCAATAGACACGACGATTTCCGGCGATTCGGCATCCAGCTTGAAATTCTTTTGTTGGGCAAGACGGTGAAATTGCTGGCTCAAGTCCATGGAATGCTGATCCCCGCGGTCCAGAACATAATATCTCAAGATGAAAAGCTCCTTTGTCATGGGTATATACCGATCATAATCAATTATGAGCAAGAACACAATCGTTCATTGCCTGTATGTTCTTTTCAGCCACGCGAATAAGTGACTTGTACCGACGCTCAAGCAGGAGAGAGCCAGCATCCCTGTCAGCATGCAGGCCAGGAACAGAAGGCTTTGCAACAGCATGGTAGACGAAAAGCCGGGGGACCATATGATGTCATATATCGGATGAAACACGGGCGAGCTTCCTTGGCCCATTAGCGGGCGCCATAACAGAAGAGCCAGCAATGCCGAGATGACACCGTGTGCAGCCCGTGCGAGCAAGAACGGCATATACCGTAGATTCGTCATATTTAAAATACTTGCGACCTGCGCATGAACGGACAGCCCCCCCCAGGAGAGAACAAAAGCTGCTGCGGCCACTTTGAACGGCAACGCCGCTCCTGTGGCTTCACCTGCGGCTTGTGCTCCTAAGGTGACCTCGAAAATACCGCCCACAATAGACTCCGTTAACGTAGGAGGAAGACCGCATGCAGTCAATAAGCTCGCCGTAAGCATACGAAGGCCGCTCATTAAACCTGAGTTCGTCAAAGCCTCCAGAGTAACGCAGAAGAATACAACCAGCCCCCCTACGACAATAATAAGGCGTAGAGAGGAAGCAATCGCCTGACGGAGCAGCTCGCCAAACGGACGCCCATCTTCCAAGCGCGCCGCATGCATGGCATACAGGGCTTGACGTAGCTGCCCGGGCTGCCGTGCAGGGGACGTGCTTGTCTTTACATCCGAGGTACTACCGGACGCTGGTGCAGGTTGCCTGCTAATATCAGAATCCCCTGAACGGGTACCATGAAAGCGCATGAGCAGGCCGATGAGCAGCACACCACCGTAATGGGCTGCACCCAGTACGAGTGCAATTTCTGGCTGATGGAAGAAGCCAACGGAAACCGCACCGATCAGAAAGATGGGATCAGAGGAAGTTGTAAATGCGACCAAACGCTCTCCTTCAATGCGGGTAATCCATCGTTGTTCCCACAGCTTGGCTGTTAGTTTGGCCCCTATCGGGTAGCCGGATGCACAGCTGACTGCAGCGACGAAGCCTCCGCAGCCAGGTACACGGAATAGAGGCTGCATCAGCGGGTCTAGCAGCGCACCAATGAAATGAACAATTCCGAAACCAAGGAGTAGCTCGGAAATCACAAAAAACGGGAATAAAGAAGGGAACAGCACGTCCCACCAGATGGCAAGACCACGAAGCCCGGCATTCAGCGAAGACTGCGGATACGCGGCCATAAGCACAAATAGGGATACCAGTATAAGGATGAGCAAAGGAAGCGAGTAACGACGGTACAGCGACATTGAGGCCCCTCCTTTGGAGTTGTACTATTATTCCTATGTCGGGGAAGGACAAAGAGTACAAAAAAGTAAAGAAAGCGATTGCATGAAAAGCTGTATTTTTGTAAAGAGTATGTTAAAATAGGAAAACAACGATCCATAACCTTAAGGATGGAGTGATCAGGATGAGTATCGTTGCCGGTTTGCTCGTATGTGCTTTTGTGTATGTCATTCGTGTCTCTCGCGTCCATCCCGGTGAAGAGGATTGGCGAAGCTATTAGTTATATTTTTTATATGTTCAAATGATAAGATGACGCTTATTTTAGCGTCATTTTTTGTTTTTTGTTATAATACGGGTGTATATTTATTACCATAGCATAGAAAGTTGGGGGAAAAGTGAATCCTAGCCTGAGCATTTATGACAATCTTGGGGGTGCGGAAGGTATTCGTGCTATTATTGAGGCCTTCTACCCGAGAGTGTATAAAGATCCATTGTTAAGTCCACTGTTCCCTGAAGACATGGAACCGGTAAAGGAAAAACAGTTCATGTTCCTGAGCCAGTTTTTTGGAGGTCCGTCCCTGTTTTCCGATGCATATGGTCATCCGATGTTACGTGCCAGACATATGAAGTTTCCCGTAACGGAGGAGCGAGCAGAGGCATGGTTGTCTTGTATGGCGGGGGCGTTAACGGATGCGGGCATTGAGGAGCCGCTTCGTTCAATCATACTTAATCGTTTGTCCGGTCCTGCGCATCATTTTGTAAATACCCCGTAAGCTTACGGGAATTTCCGAATTTGGGAGAGGGTTGTAAACACATTGGAAATTGAACCGTTATATCAGATTAGTATCGTTTGTCCGCATTGTGAACAGGAATTTCAGACATCTCGTGTCAGACCAAGCCTGAAAAAGGCCATTCGTACGGATTCAGACTTTTGTGCGTATTACAAAAATGAAAATCCCGACTTTTACGTCGTACGGGTTTGTCCGCATTGCGGATTTACCTCGACAGAGCATTCTACCGTTCAGCTAAGTGATCAGCAAACCAAGCTATTCAAGGACAAAATTGGTAATCGGTGGCAATCTCGTGAATATAGCGGTCACCGTAGCTGGGAAGATGCGTTAGAAACATATAAACTGGGTCTACTCTGTGCGCAGGTTATCGGAGAAAAGGAACGGGTCATAGCTAGTCTATTGCAGCATATCGCATGGATGTACCGTTACCGTGGAAATGAGGAGCAGGAGCTTCGTTTTCTCCAATTTAGTCTGGATTCTTACATCCGGGTCTATGAGCTGGAAGGTGTCGGAGCGAATAATGCCAAGCTGCTCTATCTGATTGGAGAATTGCATCGGCGTACAGGTAATTTTCACGAAGCGGTACGCTGGTTTTCGCGTGTTATTAATGATAAGAAAATTATGGATGCGGCCATGATCCGGGCTTCCCGTGAACAATGGGCTGTACTGCGGGAGCAAATGCTGGCTAAGGACATCAGTCTGCCGGAGGAAATGCAGGACGCAAGCTCTTCTTAAGAAAAGAAAGGTGTGTACTATGGCCGCTTCAGGCTCATGGTTCACACCTTGTTTGTAAAACGGGTTATCTTGTCTTGCAACTGCCAACTGCCTCATGAATTAATGATGGCGGAGTGTGGTATCTGACAGCAAATAATCGGCATCACAATCCACCAAAGTTATCCTGTTACGGCAGCATGGGAACACAAGCAGCTTTTTCATTCCTTCATGGATGAGCTTAAGCTCTTTTGGCTTCAGGGGTAGCAACACATTCTCATGGTCGCAAAACGGACAAGACTGTACATAAACGTCCCCCATGACAATGTCGTAAGGCCAGGTTTTATGAAAAGGGATCATGATTTGTCCGACTCTCCGCCGTTCGGGTCAGTGGTTTCTTCTTTAGCCAGTTCGGCCAGCTTTTGCATCAAAATGTGCTGGGGTGTATGCATAAGGTGTTCCAGCGGAATGCCAAGCTTTTCGGATAATTTCACAGCCGTTTCCGGCGAAATTTGTAAAGGTCTCATCCTGTATTCCTCCCAATTGTAGTGATTTTATCATCACGATGTAGCTTTATTGTATATGAAACCACATGAATTCGCCAAAAAGAAAGGTGGAACAATTATGAAAACACCGTTAAAGCAAACATGGGATCTGGAATCTATATTCAGTGGAGGCTCCTCCTCTGCTTCATTTCATGCATTTTTGGAGGAATTGGAGGGCAAAGTTCAGCAGTTGCAATCTCAGCTTAAAGCTGCGAAGGTACCACAGACGGTATTGGATACCGAGCATCTGGATAGTGTGCTGAATAGCATGCAGGAGCTGTTTAATGGCGCGTCGCAGGCGGGTTCCTTTGTTTCTTGTCTCACTGCTCAAAACCAGCACGACAAGCTTGCTGTTCAATTGGGGGCACGCGTGAATACGCTGTACGCACAGGTGAAAAGTGCTTTGGTATCTTTCCAGAACCTGCTGGCACAAACCAGTGAAGACATTTGGCAGAAGTGGATGGAGCGTGAAGCTATCAAGCCGATTTCTTTTGTCCTGACTGAATACCGGAATGAAGCGCGTGAGAAAATGGCTCCTGAGCTGGAGAGCCTGGCATTGGATTTGGGTGTGGACGGCTACCATGGCTGGGGCGACTTTTATGATACGATTGTCAAAAATATGACGATTCCTGTACCAGAGAATGGCGAGATCGTAAACCTGTCTGTTGGGCAAGCGGCTAATAAACTGGATGAACCGGATCGCAGCGTGCGTCAGGATGTGTTTGCACGTTGGGAAGCGGCATGGACTCAGGTGGAGGATTACTGTGCGGATACGCTGAATCACCTGGCAGGCTTCCGTCTCAAGCTATATGAAAACCGGGGCTGGACAGACGTGCTTAAGGAGCCGCTCGAAATCAGCCGTATGTCAGCGCAAACACTTGATACCATGTGGCAGGTTATTAATGAAACGAAGCCTATTCTGGTCAAATATTTGGAGCGGAAGGCGAAATTGCTGGGGCTAGAGAAGCTGTCCTGGCATGACGTTGAGGCTCCACTGGGAACATCGACCACTAAAATCCCATACGACGACGCAGCCGTTACGATTGTTGAGCAATTCGGCAAATTCAGTTCAAGAATGGCTGATTTTGCCCAAATGGCTTTTGAGAAAAGCTGGATCGAGGCAGAGGATCGTCCAGGAAAACGTCCTGGTGGCTTCTGTACATCCTTGCGACTTAGCAAAGAGACCCGTATTTTTATGACCTATGCCGGATCACCATCCAACGTTTCGACACTGGCCCATGAACTTGGACACGGTTATCACCAGCATGTAATGAATGAATTACATCCGTTGAATCAAAATTATGCCATGAATGTGGCTGAAACAGCGTCGACGCTGGCAGAACTTATTGTGTCGGATGCTTTGCTGGAAGCCGCCGAAGGTCAGGAGAAGGTAGCTTTGCTAGAGGACAAAATCCAGCGCGGAATAGCCTTCTTCATGAACATTCACGCCCGCTTCCTGTTTGAAACCCGGTTTTACGAATTGCGGAAAAAAGGGGTCGTAGGAGCGCAGCAGCTAAGCGAGTTAATGGAGCAAGCGCAGCGTGAAGCATTCAGCGGTGTTCTGGATGAGGTACACCCTCATTTTTGGGCGTCCAAGCTGCATTTTTATATTACGGACACACCATTCTACAATTTCCCGTATACATTCGGGTACATGTTCAGTGCGGGGATTTACGCTTTTGCGAAAAAGAATTCAGACGGGTTTGCCGATCAATATGATGCTTTACTGCGTGATACAGGTCGCATGACGGTGGAAGAACTGGCATCCAAGCATTTGGGTACTGATCTAACACAATCTGACTTCTGGCGTAATGCTGCGCAAGTTACCGTTCAGGACATTGAGCAATTTTTGCAAATGACAGACTAACAGAAATACCCTGCAAGCAGGTCTCCCGCAAGGGAGGCCTTTTTTGTATTCAATGCAGAAGATGAAGAATTACGTCACAATATGTCGAAGTGTTATTGATATTACCTGTTAGCGAAATTTAAATTAGTGGATATACTTAGATAATAGTTATAAATGCCCATTTATGTTGATTTTGATTGTAACGTTAAAAATATTCACATATAATTGAGTCGTAAGACCTATTAAAAATTTCAAAACAGGTATATAGGGGGGTTTTTATGAAAGAAGATTTAGGTCAATTGTCTTTGATAAGGCAGCTGGATATCGTTTTTAAAGAACTGGATCATGAACTGGCGGGTTTGTCGTCAGGCATCGTATTTGTGCAAATACGCAACAATGTGATTGGAAAATTTGGGATCAGACATAATCCGATTGCAGGGAAGGGAGGTACATTTGCAGCTGTAGAGCCGGGATTATCTGCAAAGCATCGTGAGGATTTTCGCCATATGGCCTTGGAAACGTTAGATCACAAACGCAGCTGGACTCACGGTGAGATTGCTTTTGATTTTGCTGTCAGACAGGGGATCATTCTGGTGGATGCCACGCTGGAATCGAACTATAACATGGCGAATCTCATGATCCGTTACAACAAGCCTACATATCGGGATCGAGCGGCCAATTCGGAATAATCATCCATAAAAGAATAAAAAGGAAAGGCGGCCTTCCATAGGAAGACCGCCTTTGTTATATGCCCGTCATAACACGCATTTTGTTAAAATACAATGAACGGAATGCTCATGTGGAATAATGACGCTTATTGACCTGAACGACCTGATAATTGCTGTTCGGCCAGCTGTACTAAGCGTTTAGTGATATAGCCTCCCAGAGAACCAGCCTCACGGGATGGCATATCACCATAGTAACCGTCTGCCGGAATGGTGATGCCCAGTTCTTGCGCAGCTTCATATTTCAATTGTTGCAGTGCGTTGTTGGCTTGAGGAACGACCAGAGTGTTGGTGCGACGTCCTCTGCCTTGATTGGCCTCATACATGTGTAGTCACC
Organism: Paenibacillus kribbensis; assembly: GCF_001705305.1. Lineage (GTDB taxonomy): Bacteria > Bacillota > Bacilli > Paenibacillales > Paenibacillaceae > Paenibacillus > Paenibacillus kribbensis_B. The sequence goes on along the minus strand of NZ_MCBP01000005.1, from coordinate 327,477 downwards.
TCCTTCGGCTGTGATGAGGTTAGTATGCGACAGTGTTATGAAAATATGCGCCAAAGGAAGGAAAGTATAAAAAGGAGAATTATGGTTGATGTATGTGGATCTGAGTCTTGAGGTTGATGGATTGCTGAGGCTCCAGACGAATCAATCCACCTTCTCCGACAGGATCAGATAAATTAGGAGCATCAGACAGCCAGGTATAAGGTTCAATGCAGAGATATTGATCGCATTCGCCTTTGGTATACAACACCCAATACTTAAAGTATTGCTCATCCGCTGTGTAGCGAATCTGATAACCGTCATCACGAGTCAATAGAGCTTCAGCAGGACCTTCCGATGCCCGCAGCAGAGTGTCCAGATTCGTTCCTTTCAGAGAGAGCCCCGAAGAGAGCTGTTCCAAATCATCCAAAGCAGTAATTTTACCCGTAGGGAGCTGTTCAGCATCCTGCTCATATACTCCGTTCACAGGCAGCTTCAGGCGCCAGCGCTCAGGTTCTCCGTCCACCATAAACCAGGTGTGATATCCCAAGCCAAAAGGTGCTGCTTTTCCCCCCAGATTCGTTACTTGCAGCGTTTGACTTAATACAGAACCCTGCAAGCGGTAAGTCATCTCCAGACGCAAAGGAGTGGGGAACTGCTCGATCCAGTGCGGATCACTTTCTGTCAGAAGCTCGGTCGTTACGCTGCAACCTTCCTCATCCTCTTCAATATCACTGCAGCGCCAAGATTGATTGCGGTGCAGGCCGTGTATATGATTGTCGTTGGCCGTGTTTCGGTCAAACTGATATGAAACACCGTCAAACTCAAATTGTCCTTTGCGGATTCGGCCGGGAGGGATCAAAATCGGCAAGCCAAAATGATAAGGCTTTTGTAAATAAAAAGCCAATTCCTCCTCGCCGGGACGCCGTACGATATCCCGGTTCAGCTTCAGATCACGCACTGAAATAATATTATTCCCGAGGCGAGGGATCATCGTAACTTCCAGTTCAGGGCTATGTAAAACATACGTGTCGTAACCGTTCCAGTGTTCTTTGGTCACTTGTTTCATATTCCATGCTCCTTTGTCCACTATAATCGGTTGAAGCTTTGTGTCATTATGATAACAGATTTTTGATCGCAGGGCACAATCGTCATTTGACAATAACATTATACGGAATTATCATTAAATGTAATTTAGAAAGTAATGACATGGAAACACGATGATGAGGACAAGTAAGCTTTGCACAAGCTCTTCAGAAAGCCGGTGGTGGATGAGAATCGGTGAGCCTGTATTGCTGAATGGACCTTGGAGTGCCGTACAGAACAGGATTTGACCATTCTCAGTATGACGGCCGATTGCTCCCCGTTAACGGAGCTTTAAGATTGCAGGCAGCCATGAACATAGTCCCGACAAGTGTTAGGCTGGCGGCAATGAATAAGGGTGGTACCACGGTCTCGCGTCCCTTGAGGATGCGGGGCCTTTTTGCGTTCAAAATGAACTAAATCTCAGGAGGAATGATGAACATGAAAACTGTACTTTCAGGCATTCAGCCCAGTGGACAACTTACTTTGGGCAATTACATCGGTGCAATGAAAAATTTTGTAAAATTACAAGAGGATCACCAATGTTACTTTATGGTTGTAGACCTTCATGCGATTACCGTACCGCAGGAACCGGCTCAATTGCGCGAGCAGTCTGAGGCGGTAGCAGCATTGTTTATCGCAGCGGGCATTAATCCGGAGAAATCCAACGTCTTCTTACAATCCCATGTCCCTCAGCATGCTGAATTGGGATGGTTGATGACGACACTGACGAATATGGGCGAGCTGGAACGTATGACCCAGTTCAAGGACAAAGCGGCTGGCAAGGATTCCGTAGGAGCGGGGCTGTTTGTATATCCGTCGCTGATGGCAGCGGACATTTTGCTCTACAATGCGGATCTTGTCCCGGTAGGTGAAGACCAGAAACAGCATCTGGAGCTGACACGTGATTTGGCAGGTCGTTTTAATCACCGCTATGGAGATTATTTTACGGTTCCCGAACCTTACATTCCTGAAGTAGGGGCGAGAATTATGTCCCTGGATGATGCATCCAAAAAGATGAGCAAGAGCAACCCGAATGCTGGCAGCTATATTGCTCTGCTGGACGAACCAAAAGTCATTCGCAAAAAGATCAGCCGCGCTACTACCGATTCTGGTAGTGAGGTTAGATATGATCCGGCAGGTAAACCGGAAATTAGCAATTTGATGGGCATTTATAGCCAGTGCTCCGGCTTGTCGCTCCAAGAAGTACAGGATCGCTTTGAAGGTCAAATGTACGGCACGTTCAAAAAAGAACTGGCAGAGGCTGTTGTAGCTACACTTGAGCCAATTCAGCAGCGATACCATGACATCCGGGAATCCGGTGAGATTGGACGTATTTTGGCTCAATCCGCAGAGCGTGCGCGAGAAGCCGCTGAAGTCACGCTGACTGCGGTCAAAGAGCGCATGGGCTTTTTACCCCAACTACGCTAAAAGTACACATAGTCAAAGCATCCGGCAGCCAACGCAATCAGGTGCGTGATAGGATCGGCTAGGAGCGGCGTTGGCGGGCCTTGACCACGAAGCCCCAGCCGATGTTGCCTACAGAAAAAAGTCCGAGTAAAATAGCAAGCCATGCGGAATAACTGATCGATATTGCGGCTGCTGTCAGCAGGACAATGGATGAAACGGCGAACCACAGGGATAAACCTTTGCTCATGGTAAAAACCTCCAGCTTCGAATGTTGAATTTCAGGAATAAGCAGGTGTAAGCGAGCCATAATAATCTTGCAAGCTTGCAATGAACCTCACTCACAAAGAACTGAAAGGAGATTCAAATATGAGCAGACGTCGTTCAAACAACCTGCAAGTACCGCAGGCCAACGCCGCTTTACAACAATTAAAATATGAGGCCGCTCAAGAACTGGGCATCACCATCCCTCAGGACGGTTACTATGGTAATGTCGTTTCCCGTGAAACAGGATCACTTGGGGGATACATCACGAAAAAGCTGGTCCAACAAGCAGAGCAATCCTTGTCGGGCAATAGCCGTATGCAGTAATACACATAAACACTCCATCTTGGAAGCTGTATTATGAGCAACTGTGATGAAGAAAATCCGGAGCAATCATGCTCCGGATTTTTTGCGCGCATGGCTTATGACCATTGTGAATCACGCAAGTCCGCTTCGTCAAGAGGGCGCTTTCATCTAGCTCTTCATGAGGGTATGATTTTTTCGACAAACAACAAACAGCAAGCTCCAGGATCACAGGAGACTTGCTATTTGTCGTTCACCATGCTTGGTGTTTACTTAACAAGCATTTTTTAATTCGTATGCAGAGAGAGACGTTTTTGCATCTTTTCATGACTGAGCCAGCCGATATAACTATTGATCAGCCCGAACTGCTTATCCATCGCGACGACAGCGACGAATGGATATTGTTTTCGGTGACGATACCTTACATCCGCCCACCGCACAATGTAGCCCCACTCCACCTCCTCCACCTCGGCAACGGCAAAGGAGGAAAAATAACGAAATGCCTGCACATCGCGATAGGACTTGGATGCTTCTGCGGCCGGGTGTGTGGATGGAACCACATGCTTCGTCCAAAACAAATGTTTTCCATTTAATCCGCCTATGTCATAACTTCCATTCAGATGTGCTTTTACCACATGCCACCGGTTCCATGAAACCGTGGGAATGATATAATAGTTATCTCCCTGCCGGCGCTCGTTGTCCATATCACGTACCCTATTTTTGAGACGGAAATGACTCCAGGTGCGCCAAATGTAATACAAGACGAGAGCGACATACAGTGTAATAAATAAGGGAGCGGATGGAACCAATCCGGTGATCCACAGCATAATCGCAGCAACATGGGTACCGAAAATAAAGGGATCAAAGATGTGGATGATATTCCATGATATCCACTTGTCCGTAAAAGGTCGGAATGCCTGTGTCCCATACGTATTGAACAAATCGGTGAACACATGCAGGCAGACGGCAATCGTTACCCAGAGTGCTACATGGCCTGCGGACACATCCCTGAAAATAAGGCAAATCAGTCCCGTTATGGACAAGATCCATATTAACCAGAAGGGAATGGAATGTGATAGTCCACGGTGATTGCGAATGTAGGCTGCATTGTTCTTCAACCGAAACAGGGTGTCAAAATCCGGAGCCTGTGACCCTATGACCGTAGCGATCAGAATGACTGCCGCCAACTTTGGATCTTCGGCGACGGCAGGATCGGTGTAGGCCAGCCCGGCCAACCCGATTCCCATGACAAAGTGTGTGGCTGTATCCATATCTGTCGCTCCTTTTGATTGTATCCTGTCTTATTACTACCCAAATTTACTGTAAACGATCAGCAGAGGCGATTTGCAGCCCAATTGTGAACGTTTTGTGCGTTTTCTGTCAAACTTTTTAGGGGGAGTGTATGATAAAATTTATATCGGAGTTCAACTTACTCCCGAATTCATATATCTCTAAGGGGGAGTTACTCACAATGGATAACATTAGTTATAAGGCTTCTTCAGAGGCGGCTACTTACTCTGTAAAATCTAAACCACCCGGTAAAGCGGGCACATGGAAAGATTTTATTACAGTCACCAAGCCAGGCATTCTTCGTACAAATCTGGTTGCAGCCTTTGGTGGATTCTGGTTGGCTTCACAGTGGGACGTTGACTATATAAAGCTAATTCTTACACTTTTAGGCACGATGCTGATTATGGCCTCTTCGTGTGTCTTTAACAACTTTTTTGATCGTGAGTTGGACATGAAGATGGAACGTACACGTAATCGCTCATTGCCAACAGGGCGTTTGACCCCTACAACGGTGTTGTCATACGCTATTATTTTGGGTATTGCCGGGCTGACTGTGCTGTTCTCCTTCTCTGGTATCCAGGCAGGGCTACTGGGCATACTTGGCATGTTCGTTTACGTCGGTATTTATACACTTTGGTTAAAAAGATCGTCTACATGGAGTACATCCATCGGCGGTATTTCAGGTGCGATGCCTCCTGTGATCGGTTATGTGGCTGCTTCCGGTCGTATTGACATGGGCGCCTGGCTCTTATTCGCACTGCTGTTCTTATGGCAACCCCCTCACTTCTGGGCACTTGCGATTCGCCGAGTTGAGGAGTATCGCGCAGCAGGATTTCCATTGCTGCCAGTCGTGAAGGGCATTCATCGAACTAAGATTCAAATGATTCCTTATATTGTGTTGTTGATTCCGGTACCCATTCTTATGTACGCTTATGGGTATGCCGGTATGATTTTCATGATTGTGTCCGTATTATTGTCTGTCCTTTGGGCATTTTATGCCTTTAAAGGTTTTACGATTAAGGAAGAAGAAACAGATTCCTGGGCTAAAAAAGTATTTTTCTTTTCCATCAATCATCTGACACTCAGCTTCCTGCTGATGATCGTTGATACGGTTCATAAGTTCTAACATGATGGTTAGTATCATTTGTCAGGGTTACCCTATAGCTGTCCAACAGGCATGAAAGCAGCCTGCGGACAGCTATATTTGTTTTTTAGACTACAGGACAGGTGGATATAAAATATATTCCTCCAGCCCTGCCTTTTCCAATTGAGCGATCACATATTCATCTGGAGTGCCTTCAACGCCGGCATATCCTTTGCGGGTATACATATGATGTGCATCAGGAAAAGTGTCTGCAAGCACACCCCGTATTTTTTTCCCGGAGCTATCGTTGTCCATAAATAAGTATATTTCGTCATCCTTGACATGCTTGCGGAGGGATTCCAGTTTAGTAGTGTTTAATGTACCGAAGGTGCACAAAATGTGAACCTCCGGATCAAGTAATCGGCGAAGTTTACTGCGGTCATTTTTTCCTTCGACAATGACGGTAATTGCCATCTTGCCACCCCCTGCTTGATGCCTGTGCTCGAAATTCCCCGGGAAATGAATGAATATGTGTATAGTGTAGCTCCAAATGAGGTTCTCATGCAAAAAACACTAAAACAGCCTGCCAGAAGTGGCAGGCATGGATATGATGACGGCATGTTAGGGCAATTCAGATATTAAATCCAGCAAGTACGGAGAATGATGACGAGAAGAATATAGAGAACAAGAATAGTGCCGGTTGAGGTTCCTAAAACATGACAAGGATGACAGTGGCTCACGGGCAGCACCTCCCTTTTTAATAATCTGTTCAGTCAAATTAGTCTATGTTGGTAGGGATATCAGGTACTGTGCATTTGCCCTCTGGAGCACCATTTTGGGCTGTAGAGGTAGCCGTATCTTAAATTAGCTGGAATGATAGGGTCCGGGGGCAGATAATGGCGGTGTCGAAGATAGGCGTTTTACAGGAATAAGCAGCAAACCGAGCATTAGAATTAAGAATGCGACAAAAAAAGGAGACAGATAATCCGGCAGCTGACCCGCTAGGACGGGCCCGGCAAAGGAGCCGATGGATGTTGCAATAGATTGCAGTGCAAAGGTTTTACCTAGCCTCGTACCCCCAAGCCGTATAAATAGAGAGGCAAGTGCAGGGAAAATGATGCCTTTGGCTGTTCCTAAAATAAAAAGGATGATGCCAATTGTCGCTTCGGGTACGATGGCGAGTGCGTAGAAGCTTAGGGACATTAGAATAATGCCGCAAATCAGCCGCACCATCGGTGAATATTTGTTTAGAAAAAGCAGGCTGAGCGTACAGAGCGCTCCCAAGCTGATGATGGAAAAGAGCAATCCGGTGGACATCATGGACGCAGAACCGTTATTCCGCAATGGGATCTCATAAAATAAAATGCCTTGCGCGCACGCCAAAACAAAAGGCAGGAACAGATAACGCCAATTGAATGGTAAAAGTGGCTGTGACCCGGACAATGGAGCAGGTGCCGTTTGTCCGTCAGATAGTTGGGCCTGTGGAGCAGGCGCCGCTTTAGGCAAGGTGAAATACGCCATAAGTCCTGTGACTACGAGAATGATGCCAAGAGAGCTGAACGTCTCGCTAAAGCCGAAGCTGGCTACGATGAACGCTCCCGCTGCTGGAGACAGGACAGAGGCCAGTGTGTGGACGACGCCGTGTCCTGACATATATTTGCCCTGTGTAACTGGATGATCGGATAGCTGTGCCAACATAGCCAGACAGGCCGGGGACAAAAAGGCCAGCACAAAACCGCTAATCGCACGCAGAAAAAGTAATTCCCACGGGGTGTGGATGTACGATTGAATGATAAGGATGATACCTGCGGCTGTCAGGCTGAACATTATATATCGGCGGCTGCCGTGCTTGTCGACCATGGGGCCGGCCATCAAATTACCAGGCAGGTGAGTCAGGGAATAAATCCCCATCATCCAGCCGATAAAGGTAGGTGCTGCACCCAGGGAAATAGCGAATGGTGTCAGAATCGGATATTGTGCATGCAGGTCAAAAAAGGCAATAAACAAAAAGAGATACAGCCAGAGGGCTGTTTTCAAGTGGATAACCCCCTTTCCCTAATGTAAATTTTCATACTGGTTCGTATCGGCCCTTCCTAAGTTGTACGCGGGAGTGGACGAACATAGACCATTTTGTACGGACAAGATTTGAATGAATATGCAGTGGGAAAGAGCTAAGCTGACAGGACATCATGGAATCATGTATAATTACAGAGACAATTTTGCAATTTGAATCATGCAGTTGAAAACGGGAGTGTAGCGAAATGGATAAGAACGTCTGGACAGAGTTTTTGCAACATAATTGGCAGATCGTTCAGGATAACTGGCTGTATATATTGATTGGGCTTGTCCTATTGTTTGTCATATTGAATATTGTAAAAACTCTTGTAAAATGGCTGATCGTCATTGTTGTGGTTGCAGGCTTGCTAATTTACAGTGGTATTTCCTTTGAGCAGGTCGGCAAGGTAGTTACTCAGGCAAAGGATGATGCGATTAACAAGGTTCAGAGCGAGGCTTTGAACATGATGATAAAAGAGGGCCAGAACGCAAAATACACCTCCAACGGGGATGGTACATTTTCGGTAACCAGCTCCAATCTGGAAGTAAAAGGTCCGTTTGAGGGTGACAAGGTCAAGGTATGGTATCAGGGAATGTCGCTGGGCGAGTGGAGTATGAGCGATACGGTCAAGAAATATATCGAAAGCGCGAAAGGCTTGGCTGTTACACAGTCGCCGCAGTCGCCGTAAGACAGGAGGAGCACAATGAACCCATCCTGGCTGGAGTCTGTTCTTCATTGGAATGGCGTAACGGTGTTTCTGATCGCCATCGTACTGTTGTCGTTGATACAGGGGTGGAGGCGAGGAGCTTCCAGATCTGTAGGTGCGCTGTTTAGTCTCATCGTGGATGGCATACTCACCGTGGCGGGTATTTTGTGCTCGCTTGGGTTGGCCATGTGGCTTTCACCGAAGGTGCAGCAATGGCTGGCGGATTATATGGAGCATTTGCCGCAGCGAGGACTAAGCGGGATCGAGCAATTTTATTATACGCTTGTGGCAGGGTTAGAGGGCTTTCCACTACTGCGGTTTGCCGTATTATTTATGCTCAGTTATGCGATCGCTCAATTCGTACTGCGTGCGATTTATGTGCTGGTAGTAGGTGGCAGGTCGGATTCCCCTGTTCGTGAGCAGCAAAAAAAATCAGGCTTTTTCAGCAGGGTGGCCGGGGCCGGGATTGGTACGGTGATCGGCGGAGCACGCGCCATCATGGTTATAGCCTTGTTGTTCATAGGTGTAAGCTTATACCCGGACAGTGGATTCAGCAGCTATGTGCAGGCTTCACCGATTTATAAGCAGGGAGCGCAATCGGTCATTGAACCGTTATCCGGTACTCTGATTAAGGATAAACTGCCCGTATTTACGCAGGCCGTTACCAAGGAATTAAACGGCATCATGCAGCGTAAATACGAAATAATCGACCGTGAAATTCCGAACGATATCAATCAAGCTGCGGCTAAGATTACACAGGGGGCTAGAGGTGACGAGCAAAAGGCCAAAGCGCTGTATGAGTGGGTAGGCACCCGCATCAGCTATGATTACGGTAAGGTAGAAGCCTATGAACAGCGTGGCGAGTGGCATGAGCAGACCCCCAGAGACACGTTTGATACACGCAAGGGAGTCTGCATTGATTATGCCCGTTTGTATGCAATGATGGCCCGATCCCAGGGACTTCAGGTCAAGGTGGTGACCGGACTGGGATACAACGGACAAGGCGGCTATGGTTCACATGCCTGGAATGAAGTGTATTTAAGCGGTCAGGATCAGTGGGTACCGTTAGACCCGACCTGGGCACAAAGCGGGAACTGGTTTAATCCGCCTGGTTTTGCCCAGACACATATTAAGGATAAAGTGATTTAAAAGGAGTGGAGAAGGGCACATGAGAAAGATGGACAACGAGCAGGGAAAAGACAACGAGTCGTCCGACCGAAAAAGATTCAGCTTCAGGATCAACCTGTTCTTTTTCAGCTCGTTCATTATATTTACGGTCATTATCGTAAGATTGGCGATACTTCAATTTGTGGAGGGCCCCCAGCTTAAACAGCAAGAGGCCAGTAATGTGACCAAAAATGTACCGCTCACGCCGATTCGGGGAACGATTTACGATTCAACCGGGCAGAACAGGCTGGCGTATTCTACACCTGTACAATCGCTGTACATCACACTCTCCAAAAACTACAGCGACCTTTTGGAGAAATCACGTGATCCTGATAAAAAGCTGTTGCCTGAGCTGGAGAATATGACGCAAAGGCTGGCAAATCGCTTTGCTGAATATGGTGATAAAAATGAGCCGAAAATGACAGCGGAGCAAATTATGGACGAGATGGACCGGAACTATCAGCGGTTTAGCGGCTTTACGCCCCGTCTGATTAAAACCAATCTCAGCAAAGAAGAAGTTGCCTATTTCATGCAGCATAAGAGCGAGTTTCCAGGCGTGGATGTCGTTGAGGAAACGGTACGCCATTATGATCCTGATACGGTGGCTGTCCAAACGGTTGGCTACATTAAAAGCTATAAAAGTGCGCGTGAATCGTTGCCTAAATATAAGAATATTCAAAAATCCATGTCAGCTGAAAATGACCCAGGACTTATTTATATGGATAATGAATCTGTTGGTTTTGATGGACTGGAATATCAATATCAGGAACAGTTACGAGGAAAAAATGGATATAAAACCATCCCGATTGATCCGCGCAATATGCCGGAAGGTGTAGATTCTGTTACTCCCCCGCAAAAGGGAAACAACATTTATTCCACCATTAATAAAGAGATTCAGGTTAAAACGGAAAACGCCATTATGGATCAATTGAGATGGCTCCATTCACATGCTGTATCAGGCAGTACGCATCCTTATGCCAAAACAGGCTTTGCGGTTGCTATGGAAGTGGATACGGGGAATGTGGTAGCGATGGCTAGCATGCCGGACTATGATGCGAATTATTGGCAAACTGGAAATATTTCTAAGGACAAATATAAAGAGATTGAACATGTGTATCAAAACGGTACAATTAAGAACGTTGGCTCTGGCCAACCTGGACAGCACCCAGATTCTACCGTGCTTCTTGGATCAACTATTAAACCGCTGTCTGTTCTTATTGGATTGGAAGAAGGACTGTTTACAACAAATACGTACTATCAAGACACGGGAGCGGCATATTTCGGACGTAACAACTCCTCACGAGTGCGTAACTCATCTGGTCATGTGTACGGTTCAATGGACCCGGCTACCGCTATTCGCCATTCCTCCAATGCTTTTATGGTCGATATGGTGGGCAAGCGCTTATATAACAAATACATCAATAATGCCGCAGAAGATCAGGGCGTTAACGTATGGGACCGTTATATGAAGGAGTTTGGATTAGGCGTTTCCACTGGAGTAGACTTGCCCGGTGAGTTCCGGGGATGGCGGGAGTACACGAGCAAAAAAGAGTCAGCACTTTCCAAATTGGCTTATGCATCCTTTGGTCAACAAGGTAAATATACTCCTATGCAACTTGCCCAGTATGCAGCGATGATTGCGAACAAGGGCAAACGGATGGAGCCGCATTTGGTCAGCCAAATTAAAGATACCAACGGCAATGTAGTTCAAACCATTAAGCCTAAGGTGTTGAATGAAGTGAACTTCCCGGACGCTTACTGGAATGAAGTTATACGCGGGATGGCGACAGACGTCAGCGCATTTAATGGTTTCCCTTATGACTTTGCCCGCAAAACGGGTACATCGCAACAAAGCGTAGGCGGCAAGCTGAAGGATAACGGGGTATTTATTGCATTTGCTCCACGACAAAATCCGAAGCTGGCCGTAGCGGTTGTCATTCCTGAAGGAGGCTTCGGGGCTTGGAGCGCAGGACCTGTAGCACGCAAGATTTTTGATGCTTACGACGAAGTATACGGTCTGGACGGTGTTCCAAAGAAAAAACTGGATTCAACCGATAATAATGGAAAGTAAGACTGAAAAGTAAATAAAGTAATTTGTGGCTTGGGCGTATTGAATGAAAGTCATTACATCTAAGTACCCCAATGAGAATTAGTTCAACAGTCGTAAGGTTTGTCTGATGGAAAGTGGAATGAGAATCTGGAGAAAAACAATGAGCGTGAGGTTTGATAAATCAAGCAGATCGTTTAGCTCTTTCAAGAATGGCGGCCCTTCATTTGTTTCAAAATGATGGGCCGCTGGATATTATTAAAGAAAGTTATATACTATATCGCACGTACTATTCCTGACAAGGAGACTTTAGAGAGCCGAAAATATATATAGGAATATCTTTTCTCGAATTTATTAAGTCGAATCTGAAGATTTGTTGCTTCTGATCTCTTTGGAGCGAAAATGCATATTTAGTGATTAATAGAAAAAGACATTGAAATGATAATATTAACAGAAAATGATATATATACATAAATTCTTTTTGAGGCATTGAGTTGTAAAATCAAGTTGCAGTTAAATAAACAAGGAGGTTTTTATATGCTAGATAAAAAAGTGAAAGTCTCGGGAGTGGCGTGTCTCTTATTTTTAGCAATTACATCTTCAGCTTATGCGGATGCTTCTGTAACATCTTCAACCTATGCAGAGACATCTGTAACATCTGATGCTTATTCTAAAGTTCCTACACAAGAAAATCACTTAATACATACAATGGGAACTACGAAATCGTATAGTTGGAACGAAAGATCTGCTCCGATTTATTGTAACGGGAAAATAACAGTGCATACTTTTCCAAATACTCAAGGCGGGGATTACGCGCTTAGTGTTGCAGTTTACAAAGTAGGAGATACTACGTCTCATGGTCCATGGACGACTTACACTTTACAAAATGGTTCAAAATATAATAATAACGTTACTCTCAGTGGTCTTTATGGTTACTTTGAAGTAAGTGTTACTCCGGGTTCAGATAATGCAAAAGGAACCTTTTATGTAGATTATCATTGACAGATTTCATGGATTTTTAATTCCATAAAATATTTTTTTAACCAATTTAGTGGTGTGGAAATATGTTGTTTTAAATACTAAAATAATGTGCATTAGTAATATCCCCACAGTTAACAACGGGAAAAATTTTGAACGTTGCTGACTGGAGGGGATATTTTTGATTTTTTTAAACTTATTTTCATCACGCATAACGCAAATCGGTTCTTCATGTCTACCTTTTAGTTTAGTTATCACGTCCTGCTTTCTCTGACCAATCTAAGATAAATCTTCTGGTATCCTCATTGTATGGAATATTACTTTCTTCGTTCTCCCTCCTTTTTGGTGTTTCTTAATCAAATATTTTTTTTAAGAAGGATCAAGATATTCTATTTAGATATATTTTTATAAAATATTGCGTAACATAACGAAACAAAATATACTATAACTAACAAATCTTAATCTTTAGCAAAAGGAGTATAAGTATGAAATACAATATCAATCTATTTGGAAATAATTTTGATTGTGAACTGCATGTACAAGATAATAACTTGTCCATTGTATTGGATGAGGACAATCAAAAGGCGATAAAATCATATTTATCCAGAGTACTTAAGAAATACACGGAAGTGAATACATCTGAGGAAAATTCCTTAGAATTATTGGTCACTAAAGCTGTCCAAGTTGAGAAAAATATGGGTGGCCGAATGTCAGAGCCAAAGCTTAAATTGCCATATGAATTTGCACCAGAGACGAAAGAAAAGCTCATTGAATGTGCGAATTTACAGGAAACTTCGGCAACCCAGTTGTTAATTCGCTTAATTGATCAGAAGTATCATGAAGTAATGAATAACAACTAAGGGGAATGTGGAGGAAAAAAACATGGCTTATGGGAATAAAGTTAAGTTTCATTATGATGTGCCGGCATATATTAAGAAGGAGTTAGCAGAGGCTGCCAAGAAGCTGGGGATTACCGCTACTGAGTTGCTTACTAGAATTATAGAAGAGGAATATCAAAGAGTAAAAGGTACAGCGCAGGACTCTAAATGAGTCCTGCTTCTCTATGCTTTAAACAGTCTGGTAAAACAATTATGTAGGTAAATGCTCTCGGTGATAGAAAAAGAATGATAGCGATACTGGTCGTTATTTTTTTCGACCTGATCCATATAAAAAAGGTGCATGTTCCAATAATCCTCTTTGGCATTAGTTGTTACTAGAAGTAAGCTAAAAAGCTCAGGTTCATCCAGAACTTCCAAGACAATTTTGGAATCTGTATGCTCAGTATTAACGATTTCAAGGACATGTGAAGAAAGCGGAGAATCTGGAAGGTTTTGAAGTGAAATAAGGCTTTCCTTGAGTGAAATATAGTTCATTCTCAGTTATATCTCTCCTTCTACATAGTTTTACATGCTATAAGTATTTATTTCACTTACTAAGTTAATTATATACGAACGTATGTTTGTTATCAACGGATTATTTACTATATAAAGGGCTAACAAAATAAATAGCAAGTTTACTTTCAAAAGTGTCTCTTCACAATCGGTCTAAAAGCGATTGATACGCTAACCAAGCTCATATAACGGTTTATACCAATGATCTGTAGATTTCGGTTTCAAAACCTGTTAAACCTGAATTCTGCTTCTTCTTGAGGAGTAGTGGATTTAGTGAGAAGTAGTAATTTGATTAAACGTTGTTGTTGCTTATTTTCTTCTGTGAAAAATCATTTGAAATCACTGTAACGGATTGTTTATAATGTAATTTTTAGTTCAAAAAACAGCAGGATGCCTAAAAAACTGGTTTATGGGAGCTATTCTATAAGTTGTGTGAAGTTGGTTACCTTGTTAAGCCAGCTTGCCAAAGAGAATGATGTAGTCCTCTTACATTATAAGATGTTCTTGAGCACATATTATCAAATCACAAGTATTTTTTTTGATTTCGTGATACATGCTTTTTTCTTACCATGACGGGAAGCGGCTTTTCAAAACCACATAGAAAGTTTGGTTTTTCTGAAGGGTGCTGGCCCGAGTAATATTTTATATTGCGTATCATTACGTTACATTATATAATATTCAATAACAATGTTGTCTTAGTAGAAAATAGTGCAGGGATACACCATTTTCTACTATTATCCCTAGGCCAATGAGCAGTAATTGGTTTCGTAACATTGTGTACTACTTTTTTTGATGTTGTTATTTCAATTATTAGAAACGATATTTAATAAGAAAAGAGGTTATCATTATGGATGAAATGGTATTGAAAGTTCAGCAATGGGTTAACAAAACTTATCAAGGTAGATCTGGATTTAATTCAATTACAGAAGACGGACGTACAGGGCGAGGTACAATCAGAGCTTTAATTTGGGGACTGCAAATCGAATTAGGAATTTCATCTCCGACAGGAAGCTTTGGTCCTGCCACTGCTTCGCTTTGTCCTACGCTTTCTGTTAACTCTGATTCAACAAACGGCTCAGTCTCCAATCAAATAAGAATTCTTCAAGGAGCTTTATTTTGTAAGGGGTATAATCCTGGGGGATTTACTGGCACCTTTGGCAATGGCACGAAAACTGCAATATCAAAATTGCAATCAGATGCTGGATTAGCTGTTCCAGATGGAATTGCAACACCTATGATTTTTAAGGCGCTATTAAACATGGATGCATTTGTTAACATAGGAGATCCAAAGATTAGAGAAATTCAACAAAGACTTAACAGAGATTACTATCGAACTCTCTTTGAACCACTAGGATTAATTCCTTGCGACGGGATATATGCACGTTCAACAAATAAAGCATTAATTTACGCATTACAAGTTGAGGAAGGGATACCCGAACCCAATGGCTCGTTTGGTCCTTCCACAACTTCACTATGTCCAACATTATCTCTTGGAAGCACACAAACCAAGTTTGTATCACTACTGCAATACGCACTATATTTTAATGAGTACGATCCAGGTCGTTTTGATGGAGTTTTTGATCAAGGTGTCAAAACTGCAGTAACTAATTTTCAAAAATTTACTAAACTGACTGCTGATGGTGCTGCTGGAAAGCAAACATGGGCATCTTTACTAGTAAGTACAGGTGATAAAAACCGGAAAGGGACCGCTTGCGACTGCATCACAACTATTACTCCTGCTAGGGCTCAGACTCTTAAGAACAATGGATATACCACAGTTGGTCGTTATATTGTTGAAACCTCAAAACTTTCAAAGAAAATTAAAGAAGGAGAGCTAGATACAATCTTTGCAGCTGGGCTCTCAGTTTTCCCAATTTTTCAATACTCGGCCAATTCTTTGAGCTATTTTAGTGCAACTCAGGGTGCAATCGATGCAAGACGAGCACTAGTGGCAGCTAACAATTATGGTTTTGAACCTGGAACCATCATCTATTTTGCCGTTGACTATGACGCAGTAGATGGAGAAGTCACCAGTCACCTTCTTCCTCATTTCCAAGCTCTCCATAATAAAATGGAGGGACTTGGGGGGAAATACCGCATTGGTATTTATGGACCAAGGAATGTATGTAGTCGCGTATCTAAAGCAGGGTATGCTGTTACTAGCTTTGTTAGCGATATGTCTACAGGATTTAGCGGAAACCTCGGGTATAATCTTCCTGCAAATTGGGCTTTCGATCAAATTTCTACCATTAAAATTGGGACAGAGGACGGAGCTATCGAGATTGACAACAATATTCAATCAGGCCGGGATATGGGCGTTAAAAAAGTGTCAGTTCCAACATCTATTCCCCTAGATGATTCTTACTTCTTGGCTGAATACAGAGACGCAATGACTGAAGCACAAATAAAGTTAGCTGATGAACAATTAACAGCTGTACAAAAGGCAAAATCACTTCGGAGTCCAGCTAAGGCTTTGTCAATAGTATTAGAGCACGATAGTTTAATTACGAATTTGAGTCGTATTTATAGTATAAGAAAGGCTTTGATACAATGTGTATTAATGAGAGAGTTATGTACTGAAGGCGCGGATGATACTGTGGCTGATGGATTGGTGATTCAATATTATGGCTATAAAAAAAGTTATGAAGCGTGGGATGCTTTGCCCACCGCTGTTAAAATTATTACTCCAGCACCGACTCCTCCACTAGTTATAAAGGAAGATGCTAGCACCGGTCTAGGCCAGATATTCGCAGCAACTGCCATTGATTCCATTAACTTTGCTGTAGGGATTGGTATAGTTACTGATCGAGTCTATGACATAGACAATTGGAAGGATATGGACTATATTTGGGATAAGCTTCATACTGATAATAACTTTAATGTGAGCACTTGTGCTTTAGTACTGATTAGGGCTGCAAATAAAGTTGGATTAAGTAGGGATTATTACGAATTTGGAGAAGCTGAAACCAAAAGTGTTATCACAAGATATAATGGTACGGGTGATTCAGCAGTGAATTACGGCAACCTCGTTTATCAAACCTATTTACTTTTTGAGAAATATAACAAAATTATTCGGGAACAGGCTGTAGAATAACTGGAAGGGAGACAAATGAACAAAATATATTTATATCTGAGTTTTCTTATTCATGTTATTTTGGCATTATTGCTACCTTATCAAATCATAATGGTGTCTACTTGTATTTATTATATTGGATTTTTTATGGGTAAATATTCGGCTCCTGACCTCATTGGGGAAGAAAATCTCTTTGTAATAATTCTAATCATAACGCTGTTATTTGTCTCTATGAGCGCTTTTCTATTAATTTTCAGTTACGTCACATTGTTTAAAAAGGCGGGAGTCAAAAAAAGCATCTTTTGTATAGCTAATTTAACGATTTTTTTGTTTGTTTATTTCATTAACCCAGTCAATCTCAAGTAATTGTTTATTTTAGTTTACCGCTGTTCAGATGAGTTTTAAATTGTCCTCTTCAAGTAATAGCCACTCAAAGAAGTCCATACGGTTTTATGTGGATGGAGCGAGCTTGAAGGGGATATTTTTACAACTAAAAAAAGGGAAAATGTTTGGCACGTAAAATATTTGATGCATATGACGAGGTATACGGGCTAGATGGTACCCCAAAAAAGCCGCAGACATCGAAGTAAGGACTTGAATTCTTTTGTGGGCTTCTCTTAGCCATTGTGCTAAGGGAAGTTTTTTTGTTATTCTTATATAATTTCTTACAAAATTGTCATCTCCAATTTCATCGTTATTTACATGAATTATGGTAGGATCAGGAATATGAGACCAAAATGTGAGATCGAGTAGAAAGGAGTAATGACCAGCCAGTATGAACAAAAGTGGTTTGGATAAAAAATTTTCATTTAAAAAGAAAAACAATGAAGAGAACGAAGAGACACAAAAAAAGCGGACGACCTTGCGAACGAACCTTGTTTTTTTCAGTGCTTTTGTGCTGTTTGCCCTTATCATTACCAGACTGGCTGTACTGCAGTTTGTGCAATCCGAGGAGTTGAAGGGGCTACAGCAGTCTGTAAATACCAAAAATGTCCCGCTAGCTCCCAGTCGTGGGACGATTTATGACTCTACGGGTACGGTCAAGCTGGCGTATTCGACTCCGGTACAATCTCTGTATGTGACCTTGTCACAGGATTATAGCAAGCGTGCAGAGAAAGGCCGTAAGCCTGGGGAAAAGCTGCTTCCTGAACTGAATGCTTTTGCTGATAAGCTTGCTGCCAAATTAAATAAATTGGGATATCAAGAGGGGGAGAAGCTTGATGCAGCTGAAATTAAGAAGCGTCTGGACCCGGACTATAGCCAATATAGGGGCTTTACCCCCCGTCTGATCAAATCTGATCTAAGCCGGGAGGAAATCGCATATTTTCTGGAGCACAAAAAGGAATTTCCCGGTGTGGAGATCGTAGAAGAGAGCGTCCGTCACTATGACCCGGATCGGGTAGCGGTGCAAGCGATTGGATATATGTACAAGTTCAAAGGTGCCCGTACGAACCGGCCCAAATATAAAGAGCTTTTCCAAGCCAATTCGGAGGTTCTAAGACCGGAACAAGTTTACCTGGAAAGTGAAACGGTCGGATATGATGGCTTGGAGCTACAGTATCAGGACGAGCTGAGAGGAAAAAACGGCTATAAAACGGTGGAAGTCAATCCGCGCAGCATGCCGGAGGGCGTAGAATCCATTACCCCTCCGAAAAAAGGACATCATCTCTATTCCACCATCAACAAGGAAATTCAGCAAAAAACCGAGCAAGCTATTATGGATCAGCTTCACTGGCTTCATACTCATACGGTATCCGGGAAGCTCCACCAAGATGCCACTACGGGCTTTGCTGTAGCGATGGAGGTCGAGACAGGAAATGTCGTAGCGATGGCCAGTATGCCGGATTATGACCCTAATGTATGGAAGAACGGAGGTACATCGCCATCGGTATATGACGAAATTCAGCACAAAATGGGGAATGGAACGATTAAATCTGTACCGAGTGGAAAGTCGGGTCCGCACCCGGAGTCCTCCGTGCTGCTGGGTTCAACCATTAAACCCCTCACGGTGCTGATCGGGTTGAAGGAAAACTTGTTTTCACCCGGACAAACTTATTTGGATACAGGGAGCGCATATTATGGTAAAAACCAATCCAGCCGGGTCGGTAATTCGAGTGGGCACGTGTATGGTAGTTTGACCCCTAGCAAAGCCATAGAATTCTCATCCAATACGTTCATGGTGGATATGATTGGCAAGCCGCTGTATACCAAGTACGGAAGTAATACAGGAGTGCATCAGGGTATTGATGTTTGGGACAAGTATATGAAGGAATTCGGATTAGGCGTGCCGACTGAAGTAGATTTGCCGGGGGAATGGGCGGGCAGACTTGAGTATATGAGCAAGCAGGAAAGTGCGCTGACGCGATTGGTGCAGGCGTCCTTCGGTCAACAAGGGAAATACACGACGATGCAGCTGGCACAGTATACGACTGTACTGGCAACAAAGGGCAAGCGTATGCAGCCACATTTGGTCAGTAAGATTGTAGATGATCAAGGGAATCTCGTGCGTGAATGGAAGCCGAAGGTGCTGAATGAGGTCGCTTTTTCAGAAACGTATTGGAATACGGTCATTCACGGCATGGCTACGGATGTTAAAGCATTTAACGGATTTCCGTATGATTATGCCCGGAAAACAGGGACTTCTGAGCAGATAGTGGGACGTGCGGTTAAAGATAACGGGGTGTTCATCGCTTTTGCACCGCGGCAAAATCCGAAGCTGGCCGTAGCTGTCATTATTCCCGAAGGGGGCTTTGGCGCGACGAGCGCAGGACCGGTGGCGCGTAAAATATTTGATGCATATGACGAGGTATACGGACTGGATAGTATCCCAAAAAAGCCGCAGACATCGAAGTAAGGGCTTGAATTTTTTTGTGGGCTTCTCTTTTTCATGGTAAAATGTCGTTGGACATATGGGACATACAGGAGGAAGAGAAACCATGGGAGAGAAACATTATAAATACAAACTGCTTGCGCTCGATATGGATGGAACTCTGCTGAACGATAATCATGAGATTACCCTGGATACGATTAACTGGATTAACAAGGCGATTCAGGAGGGGATTCATGTATGCTTGTCTACTGGACGAGCGGCGATGCATGCTCTGCCCTATGGTCAGCAGCTCGGCTTGGATACACCGATGGTAACGGTAAACGGCGGTGAGGTATGGAAATCACCTCATGAGCTGTGGCGCCGTTATTTGCTTGATCGGGAGCTTGTTCGTAAGATGCACCAGATTGCTGTAGAAACAGACTCCTGGTTTTGGGCTTACTCAACGGAGGAATTATATAACAGGGACCGTTGGCCAGATACATTAGACACACAGGAATGGCTCAAATTCGGTTATAATACGGAAAATGACGAAATTCGCCATCAAATCTTGCTCAAGCTTCAGGATATGGGAGGACTTGAAATTTCCAACTCCTCGATGACGAATCTGGAAATTAACCCGGCTGGCATATCAAAAGCTAGTGGAATCGCTGAAGTGTGCGATCTGCTGGGAATTACCATGGAACAGGTGGTCGCAGTTGGCGACAGTCTGAATGACCTGGCTGTTATTCAAGCGGCCGGACTGGGTGTAGCGATGGGCAATGCTCAGGACACGGTGAAAGAAGCGGCTGATCTGGTCGTGGCCTCCAACAATGACGACGGCATCGCAGAAGTGATCCGCAATTATATACTTGTTGAATAGAACGTTTTAATAGAACGCATGAGGCTGCATACAGGATGAATGGACAAGAAGGAGGAGGCCCATGGACGTTATAGGCTGGATTGTTATTGTCGTGCTGTTCATTGTTGGCATGGCCGGGGCGGTATATCCCGTATTGCCGGGGGCGCTCGCCATCTATTTTGCTTTTTTTGTATACGGTTGGTTTTTCTCGTTTGCTTCATATAATGCATTGTTTTGGATTATACAAACACTCATCGTCGTTGCGCTTTTTGTTGCGGACTATGCTGTTAATGCGTGGGGAGTCAAGCGATTTGGCGGCTCGCGTCTGTCGGCGACCCTCAGCACGGTCGGGATTATTATTGGTCCCTTCGTTATTCCGGCATTCGGCCTGATTCTGGGACCATTTATCGGCGCTGTGCTGGGTGAGCTGATAGGCAAAGCCCCGCTGGATCGAGCCATAAAAGTGGGCTTCGGCTCCGTATTGGGACTGTTTACCAGTACCGTAATGAAAGTGATTTTGCAGCTTGCTATGATTATAGTATTCTTGATTTGGGTGTTATAACGGATAGCTCGTTATTATGATTTGCAGAGACAGAATCGACATGCGGCTCCGCACCGGTGATGGCTCAGGCCATGACTGTTTTTGCGGAGCTTTTGCATGCATGTGAACAGCAAGAAAGAAGGGAACGCATTTTGTCCAATAAAGAAACATTCCTTAAAGGCACGCTTATTTTAGCCGCTGCCGCCCTGGTGGCCAGAGTGCTTGGTCTGGTGCAGCGTGTTCCATTGGAGCATTTGCTCGGTTCCGTGGGGAACGCCTCGTTTACCATTGCGAACAACGCATATTTGATGCTGCTCACAGTGGCTACAGCCGGCATTCCTAGCACATTAAGCAAAATGGTGTCAGAACGCTATGCGCTGGATCGACCTGCGGAAGCGCGACGGGTGTATCATGCAGCATTGCTATTCGCGGCCGCGGCGGGCATTATCATCACAGTGGTGCTGTATTTTGGAGCGCCTTATTTTGCAGAGCATGTAGCAGGGGTTCCGCAGTCCGCTTTGGCTATTCAGGCTTTGGCACCAGCCTTGCTGCTGTTTCCTGCCATTGCCATGATGCGCGGGTACTTTCAAGGTCGGGGTAATATGACCGCAGGCGGTATATCACAAATTGTGGAGCAGGTTGCACGGGTGGCGACCGCTATTTTACTCGCTTTTATTATTTTGAAGCTAGGTTATGGAGACCGTGAGATTGCGGCCGGGGCATCCTTTGGGGGTGTCATGGGAAGTATTGGCGCTCTGGCGGTCATGCTGTACTATACAGTGAAATTGCGTCGTCAGGATCGCCGGGATCGGCAAGAGCAATTCCAGGAGGAAAGCTCTCCGCTGCCGATGATGCGCATTTACAAAGACATTTTTACGCTGTCCATCCCGATTGTATTGTCGTCCCTGACCGTTCCGGCGGTCAATTTTATTGATACGTCGATTGTGGTGAGATTGCTGTCCGGCCAGATTGGACTGGATATGGCTACTACCCAATTGGGTTACCTAGGGTCTCGGGCGCAAAGTGTGGCGGGGATTCCGCCGATTTTGGCCATTGCGCTCAGCCAATCGCTCATCCCTATCATTTCGGCGGCTTTTGCCCGCAAGGATGAACGCCATTTGCAAAATCAGATGACGCTGGCCTTGCGTATCTCGATTTTGACTGGAATGCCAATTGTACTGGCTTTATGTGTAACCGCCTATTCCATTAATGGCTTACTGTTCAGCTCGCTTGGTGGCAGCGGGATTATCGCCGTTTTGACACTCGGAACGATATTCCAGATTACGATGATGACGTCCAACTCGATTTTGATCGGTATGGGCAAGCCGCGTATTTCAATGGTTAATGTTATGATTGGTATCGTGGTTAAATTTGTGGCAAGCTGGCTGCTGGCTGGCTGGCTTGGAATTTACGGCATCATTGGCGCGACCGGATTATGTTTCCTCGTGATTACACTGTTGAATTTGCGTGTACTCAAAGGGATCGTTTCCTTCTCCATCATGGGCCGTCGCTGGGCAGGCTTTTTGACCGCAGTCGTAGTCTCTGGAGCTATCGGATACGGTGTAAATGAAGCTTGCATTCTACTGGTGCATCTGATACCTGCACGCGTAGCCTTCTTCATCGCTTGCTGTATCGCTGGAGGGGTTGTACTGGTATGCTACCTGACCCTGCTGGTTGTGCTGGGCGTGCTTCGCAGGGACGAGCTGGGCAATTATCCGCGCATATTGCAAAAGATACTGCGTCCGCTGATGCGTCTTCAGCGTCAGTCTTCAGAACAACAAGGCTAAAGAAGCCTAGATAGCTTTCAGCTTTCTCAGTGGAAAGGCCGGAGGCTGGCATGGGTGTCGTGGGCCATGGCTGTTTTTTGGATGCCATGGCGATGCTCATGCCGCATCGCAAATAACAGCGGTCGTCTTGGCTCGCTCAGATGCCCGAGCGTGGAGCCGTCCTGAAACCAGTCGTAACGGGGAATTGGATCGTAAGCCGTATCCGACCAGACGGCGTTCAATTCCGGGCTGTACAGGCGTTGTCCCGGCGGCAGCCATTCATGTGCTAAAAGCGTTGCGCTCTCTTCCAGAGTGTGCAACGCTTTTTGTTCATACGAGGTGAACAGTCCGGGCCAATAGTCGCTGCGTGAACCGGTATGCGGCACGCTGGTAACGAAGGCTGACACTTGATCCAGCACCTGCTGGTGACCGAACAGCATGGCATAGAGACTTTTCCCAAAGCCGATTCGCTCGTCGAGATGACCAAAACGCTCCATCACCAATCCGGCGAGTCCACCATTCAGCCCAAGTGGAAATATAATCTGGTTGAGCTGAAGCCAATCATGCAAATAAAAGCCCGGCTTGTGCATCACAAACTTTTGAAAATACGGGTCCTTCACAACACGACCCTCAATATAGTTTTGTTCGTTAATAATGAGAGCGACGGTCAACAGAGAGCTATCCCGCCAAGCCCAGAAGCGCTCCCAAAAGGGTTTCATGAAAGGCGATACGTGAAAATAGGGTAATAAATGAAAGCAACTCCGGCCCAAATGGCGGCTGTGCATGTACAGTTGGAGCTGCGGATAAGCATCCTGAAAAATAAGAGCGTTACAGCGCTCCAGCAGCCGATATAGCCACTCCTTTTCCTGTTCGCTGAACAGGTCACCAATCAGACTGCCTTTGAGATCGGTCATATTGTAACCGCCGTTGCGGGAAACCAGATGAGCCAGCAGCGCCCAATGCAATTCCGGATAGCCGCGGTAGCATTCGAGGTAAGCGGCAGTCCGTGTGATGTTGCTGCGATTCTGCTGTGCGGTATCGTTCTTGATTCGCTCCAGCAGCTCACAGTCTATTTCACATAAAGGCATATTCAACGAAGAAGGCCTCGTAGCCGGTCCGTTCGTAAGCATGAGTGCTTCAGCTTCATCCATTGCAGCTTGTGCGGCTTGATAATCCCACGGCAGCTCACGTAATGGATAACGCAGCTTGCGGGATTCGGTCCAGGCTGCCCGTTTACCCTCCCAAGCTTCTTCCGCAACACGCGGAACAGAACCGAGTAGCTTTAGCCCTCCTTGAAGCTGTTTTGTGGCTGCATGCAACCATTCCGTGAGAGACATGTCTAGATAACCTCCTTTCGCAGTATTCAGATTCACTTCGTTATATGCTTTAGTATGCCCAAGATTTTACTCATCTTATCAAAAGCGCTTTTTGGCGTTACAATAGGATAAGTAAGTATTTTTACAACCGAAATTAGAGGAGGAATAATACATGCAAAAAATCGTCTCTCATGAAGACTTTAATAAGGCAATATCAACTCCCGGCGTAACGGTGGCCGTGTTTAAGGCGGACTGGTGTGGGGATTGCCATTTTATTGATCCATTTATGCCTGATGTGGAGCAACACTATGCAGACAAGCTTACATTAATTGAAATTGATGTAGAGCAGGCCGAAAGCGTCAGCCAAGAGCAGAATGTATTGGGTATTCCCAGCTTTATTGCTTACAGCGAAGGGCGAGAGCTGGTGCGTCTGGTAAACAAACTGCGCAAATCGCGCGAGGAAATCGAGCAATTTTTGGACCGGGCTGTAGAAGTACATGCTAATCTCGCAAAATAATGGATGCTGTACATGTATGATGGTTCCGAAGGGAATCCTTAATCATCAGGACAAATAGAAAGCCGCTTCCTGCCAAAGGAGGCGGTTTTCTTACGGACACGTTCACATTTTGTCAACAAAACGCGTATGTCAAGGAACAATATATCAGTTATAATTACTTTAAGTGATTATTTCACAACATATGAAGTGAATAAATATTATATTTGGAAGGATACGGGTGAGTTCTTTGAATAACAAAATCAGAATATTAAAGTGGCTGGCACTCGTAACATGTATTGTCATGTTTTTAGCTACCTTCGGTGGAGGCGTCGTGACACGGACGGATTCGGGTCTCGGCTGTGGACGGGAATTCCCGCTTTGTAACGGCAAGCTGGTTCCGGCACATACAATCGCATCCATTATTGAGTTCTCTCACCGCTCTGTTAGCGCTATGGCCGGGCTGCTTTCTGTCGCCTCCTTTGTCGGCTTTTTGCTGTTTATGAAGCATCGGAAGGATTTACAGTTATTCTCGCTGTTAACGCTCATGTTTGTCATCATACAGGGAGCGATGGGGGCGTTGGCTGTCGTCTTTTCCCAATCGGCTGCAGTGATGGGACTGCATTTTGGCTTTGCGCTTATCGCTTTTGCCAGTGCGACCATGATGACGCTGGGAGCCTGGCAGGAGCATGCGGATTCACGTCACACCCCACGTCTGATCCCTGGACCTGTCAGTCGAGGTTTTCGTAACTTTATATGGCTATCGACGATTTATACCTATATTGCCATCTATTCAGGGGCGTTGCTCAGTCACTCAGTCATCCAGAAGGTTGTAAATATCGGGGGCTTTATATCTCCGCTGCTGCTCCATCAGATTACAGCCGGTCTGCTGTTCGTCATTATTTTGGCCGTGGGTCACTACTCATACCGCTATCACCCGAAGCACCGGGATATACGTGTATTGGGTGTTGTTTCGGTATTGTTAATAGCACTTCAGGTCATTATTGGAATTAGCTTGCTGTACGTTACCAGACCTGAAATTTACATGTTTGTCGTGCTGGGACATATGCTGGTGATTGCATCGTTGTTCTCCATTTTGGCTTATCTGAGTTATCGTGTATGGCAATTGTCGCCGGATCGCAAGCTTGTTCCGACCCAAGCACAACGTACCTAAGCATTTCATAGATTATAGTAAAGCCGATATTTTGCCCAAGAGGGGTTCAAACACGTATAATAGCATATAAGAAACAAACCAGGCCCACGAGTTTCTCGAGGGCTTGATTTGCTTAGGAGGAGTCGTCCAGTTGATCTACCAGAATTTGCGCCAATTTATTGAAGCGCTGCGTAAAGAAAATCATCTTAAAATTATAGAAGCGCCTGTCGATCCTTATTTGGAGCTGGCCGAGATCCATCGGAGAGTCATTGAGGAAGAAGGACCGGCACTGCTGTTCACAAATGTAAAAGGAACCCCGTTTCCTGTAGCTAGTAATCTGTTTGGTACGAATCGACGTGTAGATATGGCTTTTGGTCCTCGTCCGGAGCAACTGATGGATGCGATTGTTGGAGCGACCAAAACCTTGCTTCCACCTACCCCCAAAGCTTTATGGAATGAACGTGGCCTGATTAAGGACATGCTAAAAGTAGGACTGAAAACGGTATCCCATAGCGAGGCTCCTGTATTAGGTGTTAGGCGGACAGATGCTCCGCTGGCTCCACTGCCTAGAGTGACGAGCTGGCATGAGGATGGGGGGCCGTTCATTACGCTTCCGCTCGTATATACCGAGAAGCCGGGGCATCCAAAGGATCATAACCTGGGGATGTACCGTATTCAGATTTATGATGATCAGACCACAGGAATTCACTGGCAAATTCATAAAGGCGGCGGCTTTCATTATCATGAAGCCGAGCTGCGCAATGAGCCATTGCCTACGACGATAATCATCGGTGGTCCGCCCGCTTTGATTGCATCCGCGATTGCTCCAGCGCCGGAGAACCTGCCTGAGCTGTTGCTCGCTTCGCTCATTATGGGAGGCAAGCTGCCAATGACAGAAGACCCGCTCGGTGGTCATCGCATTCCGGCAGAGGCCGAATTTGCGATCAGCGGTTATGTTCCGCCTCATGAACGCCGTCCGGAAGGACCGTTTGGCGATCATTTTGGCTACTATTCATTACAGCATGATTTCCCAGTATTTCATGTCAAGCATATGTATCACCGCAAGGATGCCATTTATCCGGCAACGATTGTAGGTAAACCACGCCAGGAGGATTACTATCTCGGTGAATTTTTACAGCGTCTGTTGTCGCCTGCCTATCCGCTTGTGATGCCTTCCGTCAAGTCATTGTGGGCTTATGCGGAAACGGGCGTACATGCGCTGGCAGCGGCCGTCGTGCGTGAAAGCTACTCTCGGGAAGCGCTGGTATCCGGCTTTACCATTCTGGGCCAAGGCCAATTGTCATTAACCAAATTCCTGATGCTGACAGACCGGGTCATTGATTTATCCGATTTTAACCTGCTGCTGGAAACGATTCTGGAGCGCTTCAATCCAGCAAGGGATTTGTTCATTTTCAATCATACGTCCCACGATACGCTCGATTATACGGGCCGCAAGCTGAATCATGGCAGTAAGGCGATCTTGATGGGTGTAGGCGAGCCAATACGTGAATTACCTCGTACCTATAAGGGAGGAGACCTGCCAGGTATTCGCCAAATTAAGCCGTATTGCGGAGGCTGCCTTGTTGTATCAGGGGCGACCTTTGAGCAAGAGCCTGAACTGGCGGCGCGTGTATTGGAACGTCTGTCTGCGGGTGAGCAAGAATGGCCGCTCGTCTTTATCGTGGATGATGCCACGGAAGTCGTTCGCTCACAAGCCTCGTTCTTGTGGACGGTATTTACGCGTTTTAACCCGGCTACAGATATGTATGCCGACAGCGAGGTGCGTTTGCATCATCTGAACTATAAGCTGCCGATTGTAGTGGATGCGCGTATGAAGCCGGGCTACCCGGATGAAGTGCTGCCGCGTGAGGATATTGTTAAGCTTGTGGATCAACGGTGGACGAGTTATTTCGCTTGACGCCCTAATGAATCGAACAACCGGATTTTACAGTCATAAGGAGGCGTGAGCATGATACGCAAGCTGCTGGGTGAGCCGCCACGTGTGAGCAAGGGCGTCCTGCTGGATGCCATGAATAGCATGTCAGACATGTTAAACCTGCTGGAGCGGCAAATTCAGGCCAGTGGTGATCCGACCCACGCTTTTCGTAAGGCGGATATTTTGACACGCGGTCTGATGTCCTCTCTGGATGAGCTGGAGCAGAGCCATCATGCTGCCGCCTTTTTCCGCATGAAAGTGAAGGCTGGATACGCAGAGGATATGAGCGAGGATGAAAAATCCGATTATGCATTGTATGTCTTCTTTTATAAGGATGGATTTGTGCGAGTATTTTCCATTCTGGATAAGCTGGGGAACTGGATGAATGATCTGTATGATTTAAAAACAGGGGAGTATAAGGCACATTATTCGTATTTTACCGTGTTGCGGCAGCTCAAGTATCTCAAAATGCATCCTGTATTGACCGATAACTTAAATGATATTAAGAACACATACACCGATGCCATCAATCGGCTGCGTAAGCGGCGAAATACGGAGATACACTATATGAATACAGAAATGCAGGATGATCTCTGGCAAAGGCATCGTGCTCTGTACGGCAAGATACAACTCGAAGATCTGGATCATCATCTGGAGGATTTGCAGCAGGGCTTGGAAATGGTGTGCCGATCACTGTCCCACGTTTTTTCTTATACGGTGAAACAATGGGGGAATCGGGCAGTGCGTCCATAATGATGTTAGAAAATATCCTTTGACAAAGCTATGTAAACTATCTATACTGGAACCTAGTTTCAGAAAAATGCTTGAATTATGATTTTAATATAAACTTAACGGACAGCTAAAGCTGGAGTTTAACATATTTTTCTTATCCAGAGAGGTGGAGGGACTGGCCCGATGAAGCCCGGCAACCCGTTCTTTCCCGGTATAATACACCGGGAGGGAACATGATGGTGCTAATTCCTACAAAACCGCTAGAGTTATAGCGGTTTTGACAGATGAGAAAAGGTTCGCATGGCGGGGCCCTTTTCATTCTGTGAAAGGGGCTCTTTTTGTATAAAAGGGGTAAGGAAAGTGAAGGGGGTCGCAGCACGTTGATAGAGCTTAAGCAGTTAACCAAGCATTATGGCAAAGGGAACCGACGCGTTAGTGCGCTGTCCGGGTTGAACCTTTCTATAGAACGTGGAGAAATATTTGGAGTTATTGGTCACTCCGGAGCGGGGAAAAGCACGCTAATCCGCTGTATTAATTTATTGGAACGGCCCACTTCAGGCGAAGTATGGGTAGACGGTGTAAACCTCACCACCGTGAGTCAAGCCCAGCTACAGAAGCAGCGCCGAAAAATCGGAATGATTTTTCAGCATTTTAATTTGTTATCGTCGGCGACGGTATATGACAATATCGCATTTCCGTTGCGTCTGGTGAACACGCCCAAGCAGGAGTTGAACAAGAAAGTACGAGAATTGCTGGAGCTGGTGGGTCTGGAAGAACACAGTGGAAAATATCCATCACAGCTCTCAGGAGGACAGAAGCAGCGTGTAGGCATTGCGCGGGCGCTTGCCAGTGATCCTCAAGTGTTACTGTGCGACGAGGCTACCTCGGCACTTGATCCACAGACCACAGGGTCGATTCTGAAATTGCTATTGGATATTAACCAGCGCTTTAATTTGACCATCGTACTGATCACGCATGAAATGCATGTCATTCAAAGCATATGTGATCGAGTTGGTGTGATTCATCAGGGTGACATTGTGGAGCAAGGTCCGGTGGCGGAAGTGTTCTTGAAGCCACAGCACCAGGTAACCAAGGACTTTATCCAACGGGAGTCTGAGCATGCCGAAGAGCTGCAAGCAGCAATTGCGGCCTCAGGTGGCGGTGAATCGGCGCAGGTGGTACGAATTTCCTTCTTGGGCAGCATAACATATGATGCGATTCTATCGCGTACGGTCCGTCATACCGGCGTTGATTTTGCGATTTTGCAGGGAACGATCTCCACCATCAAAAACGTACCGTATGGACAGCTCATCGTTCGTTTTGAAGGAAATCAGGAGGATATTGAGCATACGTTGCGCGAAGTGTCCGGGCAAGGACTTGATGTGGAGGTGATCGGACAATGAGCGAACTTGATTTTTCGCAAGTGAGTTGGGAAGAACTATGGAATTCTACGGTGGAGACCCTTCAGATGCTTGGGGCATCCGCGCTGTTCACCCTGATTATTGGCTTGCCGCTTGGCGTATTATTGTTCCTGGCGAGCCGCTCCTCGCTGACTTTGATGAAAGTGATATACATTGTACTATCATTCATCGTTAACATTTTGCGTTCCGTACCGTTTATCATTTTGATCGTTGCACTTATTCCTTTTACACGATCGTTGGTAGGCACCTCAACCGGGGTGCTGGGTACGATTCCGCCATTGGTGATCGGGGCTGCTCCTTTCTTCGCACGTCTTGTCGAAACGTCTCTGCGTGAAGTGGACAAGGGTGTCATTGAGGCCGCGCAAGCGATGGGCGCTTCAACTGGGCAAATCATCCGCCGGGTGCTGTTGCGTGAAGCACTGCCGGGACTGCTCGCTGCATTAACCATTACCGTCGTTACACTCGTATCCTATACGGCGATGTCCGGTATGATCGGGGGCGGTGGTCTGGGTACGCTGGCTATCAACTACGGTTACTACCGTTATGAAACGGCTGTCATGATCGTTGCCGTCGTGCTCATGGTCGTACTGGTACAACTGCTGCAAATGGCAGGGGACCGTCTGGTACGGCATTATACTCGAAAATAGGGAAACCATATAGATATCCTTATTGATCAGGCATCTGAATCCTGAACATTACAAACTATTGGAGGGGTAATAACATGAAGAAATGGGTATTGGCCGTATTAAGCTTGACATTAATTGCGGTGCTGGCTGCTTGCGGCACGAAGAGCACGACATCCGATGCATCAAAAACGACTGGAAATACAGGCGGCGCACCACGCGAAGTTGAGCTGAAAGTGGGCGCTTCCCCTGTGCCACATGCGGAAATTTTGGAAGCGATCAAGCCTCAGTTGGAAAAAGAGGGTATTCGTCTTCAAGTCGTTCAGTTCAACGATTATGTTCAACCCAACGTACAATTGTTCGACAAGCAGCTGGATGCTAACTTCTATCAACATGTACCTTACCTGAATGTGATGAACAAAGAGCGCAAAATGGATCTGGTATCTGTAGGCGCGGTTCATCTGGAGCCATTCGGCATCTACTCCCAAAAATATAAAAAGCTTGATGAAATTCCAGATGGCGCAACAGTAGCTATTCCGAACGATGCAACCAATGGAGGTCGTGCATTGCTGTTGTTAGCCAAACAAGGACTGATCAAGCTGAAAGACGAAAGCAACATCGAAGCTACAGTAAAAGATATTACTGAAAATAAGAAAAACCTGAAATTCAAAGAGCTGGAAGCGGCAATGCTGCCACGTCAGTTGCCTGAAGTGGACATTGCGCTGATCAACACGAATTATGCTCTGGAAGCGAAGCTGAACCCAACCAAAGATGCACTGGCATTGGAAGATAAGGATTCTCCATATGCTAACGTTTTGGTCGCACGTCCTGATAATAAAGATTCCGAAGCGATTCAAAAGCTGATCAAGGCTTTGCAATCCCCGGAAACTAAAAAATTCATTGAAGACAAATACCAAGGCGCGATCATCCCGGCATTTTAAGTAGGGAAGAAAACGCGTTGACTGAAACCCCAGATCTCTTGAACAAGAGGACTGGGGTTTTTTTGCCTGGAGTTGTAGGCGAAGCCTAAATATTTTATACTTGGGGTTGACCGTTCTCTGTGAAGAGGAGGAAAACTGTTGAGAGACAAAGTCGCACTCATAACCGGCAGTGCCAAAGGATTAGGCAAAATGACCGCTCTGCGTCTGGCTGATGAAGGCTGTGATATTGCGCTGAATTATGTGCATAGCCAAGCTGAAGCCGAAGAACTGAAGCGGGTGATCGAGTCTAAAGGAGTACGCTGCCTTTCTTTACAAGGAGATATCTCCATTCAAGAGGATATCATGAGGCTGATCGGCGAAGTCGAGGATCGGCTGGGCGGTGTAGATATTATGGTGAACAATGCCGGACCGTTCATCCGCGAGCGTCGTCTGTTTGCGGATTACAGTGTAGCCGAGATTCATGCCATGATACAGGGGAATCTGGTCGGCACCATGCTGCTGGATCATCTGGTATTGCCTCATATGCGGAGCCGGCAATGGGGACGTATTATTCATTTTGGCTTTGGTCATGCTGGAGAAGCGAGGGCTTGGCCGCATCGTGCTGTCTATGCAGCCGCCAAGGTCGGGCTGGTGTCTTTTACAAAGTCACTGGCTGTGGAGGAAGCACCATATGGCATTACGGTGAATATGATTTGTCCCGGGGATATTCGAGGAGCGAATAAGGAAATGTCTATTGCCGACGTCATCGGCTTGCAGGATAAAGAGACACCGCGTGGGCGTCCGGGAAGTGGAGAGGACATTGCGCGAGTGATCGCTTATTTGTGTGAGGAGCATTCGGATTTTATAACAGGCAATATTATGGATGTGTCGGGAGGGTTGGACCCGATTCGGCCCACCATTTAAGCGCTAGATTCCGGTAGACGCATCACATAAAAAAGAGTCTTGAGCTTCGTTACCGAAGTCAAGACTCTCCTGATCATTATGCAACAAGCATTAGAATACTTGTACCACTTCTTGGACGCCGTCGACTTCTTCGAGAAGAGCGCGTTCAATCCCTGCTTTCAGCGTGATAGTGGAGCTTGGGCAGCTACCGCAAGCGCCTACCAGTTTCAGCTTAACGATGCCGTCTTCAACGTCAACCAGCTCAACGTCGCCGCCATCGCGTTGCAGGAACGGACGGAGCTTATCCAGTACATCTGCTACTTCATCATACATTTGAACGCTTTGTGTTTCACTCATTAGAATTCAACTCCTTTCCTATACCTTATTTATTATATTACAAAGCGGGCCAAATTAAAATGCCCGTCATCCAAAGCAGGTGAAAAAATGTTAAGACCTATCATCGAATTTTGCACCAGCAATATGCATTTTGGCACCGATGGAATTATGTCCAGGCTGGAGCAAAATCCGGATTATGATGTAATCGAATACGGCTGCCTTAGCAATTGTGGTCAGTGCAACGCCGAACCCTATGCAATGGTTAACGGTGAGATTGTTTCTGCGGATTCAGCAGAGCTGCTGTATGAAGTGATTATAAACAAGATCAAGGAAGCCGAGGAATGGGATCAGCTTGATTTGGATTGAGAAACACAAGAAGACCTGCTCTGGAAAGCGGGTCTTCTTGTGTTTTATATAGCCAATCGGTCAGCCAAAATGGCGTTTGGACTTCCAGAGCACACCGCTTTTAAGCAGGCGAGGTACTCGTCCACGTAACGAGGTGCTGCCCATAAAGCCATAGCCGAAGCCCGCTTTCTTGCCCAGTGCGCCTAATGTGCCGCGCAGCTTCAGAGGATGGGGGTGAGGCGTTTGGCCCTTCCACAGGTCGCGTACAATGTGTGCGATCTGCTCCCCTTGCACCTCTGCCGCCTGGGCGCTTGGCGAATAAGGAAGACTGGCACAGTCCCCGACCACGTACACCTCGGGATGATCCGGTATTTGATAATATTCGTTGAGCACGATGCGGCCCTGAGGGTCTTTAGGAACAGCTAAATCCTGCACCATTTTTACCGGTTGAATCCCGGCTGTCCATACAACCGCATCCGTTACAATCTGCTCGTTATGATTGTGGATAGCGCCCGGTTCAATACGGCAAACCGCAGCATGATTCAGTACATGAACCTGATGCTCCTTGAACCAGGCATGTACATAGGCAGACAAACGTTGCGGAAATGCCGATAGCACCCGCTCGCCCCGATCCATAATGGTAATATTTAAATCCGAACGACTTTCACGCAGCTCCGCAGCAATTTCAACACCGCTCAGACCACCGCCTACAATATGAACATGCCCATAAGGCTTGATTTCATTCAAGCGCAGATACGTTTGACGGGTATGGTTAAAAGACTGGATCGTGCAGCTATACTCTTCAGCCCCCGGTGTATTGTGAAAGCGGTCCGTACAGCCTAGCGCAATCACAAGCTGATCATAGAGCAAAGGCTCGCCATCCTGAAAATGGACGATTTTATTCTCCAAATCCATCGAGGTGACTTCTCCGTATTTACGGATCAGGCGTTGCTCATTGGGAAAATGCACCCGCAAATCAAAATCAGATACCGTCCCCGCTGCGAGAGCGTAGTATTCTGTTTTCAAGCCTTGAAAGGGCATCCGGTCCACTAAAATAACTTGAACATCGTCAGGAATATGTTTGTCCAGCAATTCTTTGGCAATGGTAAGACCGCCGTAGCCGCCCCCCAGAATAACGAAATTTTTCATCAAAAATCCGCCGTCCTTTCGCTGCCGTGTCCCCGGCAAATGGTCTGGAGCCTTGTTATAATACCCGGAGTCCGGTCCGCCTGTGGCAGGCAGGGCCGGAGTATTCCGAGGCAGCTTGACGCTGCATGGTGTGAGTAATGGGGAAGAAATGCTCGCGGGAAATCTGAATCCAAAATGAATTTTTTTCGTCGTGTTTGTGGAGTTCGTCGAGAAACTCGATTAGTTGAAAACTTCGATTTCGTTATAGAAGGTGTCCCGTTCTACCGGGATACGTCCTGCACCTTTAACCAGCCAAATCAGCTCTTTACGGGTCAATCCGGCAGGGGTCAACGCACCTGCGGCATGGCTGATTTGCTCGCGCACAATCGTGCCATGGACGTCCGAGGCGCCGAACGTAAGCGCGACCTGTGTCAATTGCGGGCCAATATTAATGAAGTAAGCCTTGACATGATTGATATTGTCCAGCATCAGGCGGCTGATCGCAATGGTTTTGAGATCCTCATAAGCGGAATTACGGCGCATAATGCTGGCATTTTTGCTTTTTGGCTGCATGGACAATGGGATGAATACCATGAATCCGTTCGTTTCGTCCTGCAATTCACGAATTTGCAGCATATGTTCAATACGATCCTGGTACGTTTCGACCGAACCGTACAGCATGGTCGTATGAGTTTTCATACCGAGATTGTGAGCCGTGCGATGTACTTCGAGATAGCGATCCACGTTGGCTTTTGTGACACGCATTTTCTTCCGATATTCGTCGGACAAAATTTCCGCGCCACCGCCGGTCAGGGATTGAAGTCCAGCCTTTTGCAGCTCCTGAAGCACTTCCTTGATGCTCAAGCCGCTAATGCGTGTAAAAAAGTCAATTTCTGCCGCAGTATAGGCTTTCAGTGTAACGTGGGGATACTTTTCATTCAGCGCCTTCAATGAGTCTACATAGTATTGGAAAGGCACATGGTTATTATGACCGCCAACAATATGAAATTCTCTTACCCCAGGATGGATATGCTGCTCAACATAATCAATCATTTCCTGTCCTGACAATGTATAAGAGCCGTCCTCCCCCTGGTCCTTACGGAAATTGCAGAACGCGCAGCGCGCTTCGCATACATTAGTGAAGTACAGACTCATATTTTCAATAAAATAAACCTTTTTCCCATTTTTACGTAAATTAGCTTCGTTAGCCAACTGACCCAGTGTGAGGATATCGTCAGTTTCATATAAATATATACCGTCTTCAAGGTTCAAACGAATACCGTTCTGTACCTTTTCTACAATCTCCGCCATTCTGCGGTCTGTAAAAGGTGTAACTAATGTGGACATGCCCATTCCTCCTTCAAGTTGCTCTGTGCGAGGCTGTCCGCTATAATCAGCGGCCCAAGCGCTTGATGCACACAGGATGTCCCGTTCCGTCGGTGCGAACCCGGCAGCGCGGATGTAGGATATGTGAAAAATATTACAATGCCAGGCTACAACAATGACGGATGTCTTAAAACAACGCCATTTAATTGACAATTTTCCGACAGTTTCTTTTACACACTCTTCATCTATTATAAACCTCACCACACAGGTGATCAATACAAATGAGTGTAAAATCAGGTCTTTTAACCCGTAAGGCATGGACATTCCATGACTTGAGCACATGTCAATAGTGGAGTATACTGAAGGGGAACATGAAGTAAAAGAGGAGGATGGAGCCATGATTAATATCACCGATTCCGCTGCTGAACGCTTGAAGGAAATGCTGGAGCAGCAGGAAACGCCGAATATGTTTTTGCGTCTGGGTGTTACGCCAGGCGGTTGTACCGGATTTTCGTACGCCATGGGCTTTGACGACAATGAGACAGATCAGGATATATATATGAACGTACAGGATATGAAAGTTGTGGTGGAAAAGGAAAGCATCCGCTACCTGGACGGTCTGGAAATCGATTTTGAAGAGTCCGGAATGTCGGGCGGCTTCACGATTCATAATCCGAATGCCGTAGCTACATGTGGCTGTGGTTCAAGCTTCCGTACGCGTGATGATGCTGGGAAGCCAAGCGAAGAGCCTTGTTAATTCCGCGCTACGTCAACGTTTTGTCTTCCGATGATCTGTTCGGAGGCCGATACGGTAGCCTGGCGGAACAGGTGTTCGGGATTTCGGATTGTAAGCGGGAATTTGAGCGTTAACAATCCCGCATGATGAACGTTAACAACCCCAAAACATGCGATTTAGGGTTGTGGATTACGGCCTCTACAGCGGTATAGTCACGTACTATACTTATGTGGAGGTCTTCTTTATTATGGCGTTAAAGAAACGTGAAAGACGGGTCCCGGCTGGCGGAAGGTTAGCGCGGGAATATCCGCAATTATCATTAGAGCAGGCGATCGACTTCGTTATAAGTGCGAAGAAGTCGGAGGGTTTACGCGAACGCCCGCTCAAGGACTACGCGAAGCACTACGGGTATTTTGTCGATTGGCTACGTGAGAAATATCCAGATATTCAATACGTCGAGGATATCACGACGGAAATAATTCGGGATCATGTTGCGTACATGAAATTCGATAAGGTGCGTTACTCCGGTCATAAGTTCATTCCTACGGAGAATCAACCCGTCGGACTGTCTGATACAACGGTCAACATTCGTCTTCGTACGTTAAAGGCGATATTTAATCAGATGGAACGCGATGAACTCATCGAAATTAATCCGGTCGCTAAAGTACGATTGTTGCGTCAGGACGTTGACCTCACGAATTGTCTGACTGACGACGAAGTAAAGGCGATACTTGCGCAGCCTAATCAGCGCGATTTCGTTGGATACCGGGATTACGTGGCGATCGCGCTATTACTTGACTCCGGCTGTCGCGTATCTGAAATGCTTAGTCTACGGATATCAGACATAGACTTTCAGACGCGATTTATTACGTTAAGCGGTGAAGTGAACAAAAACCGTAAGCCTCGGATGGTCCCTATATCCGCGCATGTGGCAAAATTGTTATTACAGTTAATCGAGGAAAACCGCCAGTACTTCACGACGGACCGGATATTCATGTTTTGCTTCGGTGACCCCGTAACAGCGAGTCACTTTAATAAACGGCTAAAATATTACGGAGAAAAGGCGGGCGTAGCCGGCAAGAAGATGACTGCGCACGTGTACCGACATACCTGGGCTCGCGCAATGATACTTAACGGGGCTGACCCGTTCACCGTGCAGAAAATGGGCGGATGGTCAGACATACGGACAATGCGGCGGTATATTCAGATGGATACGAGTGATATCCGGCGGAGTCACGACGAGTATTCGCCTACCTCCCGTTTTATTAAGAAGCGAGTCTAATAATGGCGCTCATCTCTTCGGAGGTGGGCGTTTTTGTATGAGAGTACAAATTAGTAGGCAGTGAGAGGGGAGGTGTTGTATAATTAGGCAAGCAAGGCATAGCAAAAGGCGGCTACCCAGGAGGTGACCGCTTATGACCGTATATGAATCATTGTCTTTAATGATAATGTTTGCTGCTCTCGTCATTGTAATAAGACGCGAAAAATAGCCCGCTTCCGACCAAAGATAACGGCTATTTTTCGTGAAAAAAGGTTGGATTAAATAGGGCCGCGCTATGTCTTGCGATAATAGCGGCCTTTTTCTTTTTGTAATACGTTACATTTTTAGTTTACACAATTTCATCCCAATTGTCATTATCATTATCTAATCAATTAGTTAGTAAGATAGTAAAAAAGATTATTTAGCTAATATAAAAAGTTAACTAATGAAGAACCGCCTAACTAATCCGTTATTTATCGCAGCGGTCGTCGGCCTTGCATACCAAATTCTCGAAAAGTACATAGTTGCGCCCGACTTCGGCATGTGGCAAATCGGCGTTGATACCGTTTCGTACGCGCTGATCGGAACCGGCGTGTATTCGACGTTTAAGAAGACGGAAGATACGACGAAGTAAGACGAGGACAAGCGGACCCATTTGCGCGATATTGCGTAGTGGGTCGCTATTTTTCGTTTATAGGAAAAATATACTAGATTACAGACAGCTTCCATAGTAAAATATGTCTATATTAGTTGAGAGGGTGTATTTTGTGGGGGAATTAAGTAGTTATGGGTTTGAGGACCAAGGGCAGTGGGTGCCTGATCAGTCGCGGCAGTCAGCTTCGGTGTTCGATGGCGGACTGGCACAGTACATCGGATGGGTGATCCTAGGGTGGATAGTTACTACGTTTACCCTTGGCATCTGTTATCCGTGGGCGCATACGATGCTATACCGTTGGAAGATAGAACACACTGTGATTAACGGAAGAAGACTAAAGTTCGACGGGACTGCTACGCAACTTTTTGGTAATTGGATTAAATGGCTCTTATTGTGCATCGTCACGTTTGGTATCTACTCCTTCTGGCTCAATATCAAGTTGGAGCAATGGAGAGTTAAGCATACAAGTTTTTAACCCAAAAAGCCCGTGTCCTCAACGCAGAGGATTACGGGCTTTTCTTGATTTTAGAAGCTGATAATTTTGTGTCGCGACAGAGCCGCCCGTCTTACGGATCGTTGGGATAACATTTGATGCGCGGGCTTCAGGAAACAAAAAGAATCGCAGCCTATAGGGTTAAGGTTCTTATTTTGTCCGCGCACAAACGTAAAAACGCAACCTCGGAGGGCTGCGCCTGGTCTTGCGGGAAATTACGCTAAACGGTTATTATTGAAACTGTAAGTATTGCGCGGTAGCAGCTCATGGCGGGGAGGCTATCGCTTTTTCTGTGCCAGTGTAAGTACACCAATTATGACAAGTCCAAACTGTAGCATGATTGCAAGCGATTCATATACATTCATATTGTTATCACCTCCTTTGTAAACTAACCTTCCGTGAATCTAGAGCCCATACATGTCTTATACTTTTGAAAGCACTTTTGCTTTTTTCCATGAGGTCAAGCGCTATGCCAAGAGTTGTAATTGCCTCAATTACTTCAGGAGGGTATTCATTCATATAAAGAGCTTGTGTTTCACCTAATTTAGAATGGATACTTGAAGAATCAATCCTAACCGTTATTTCTGCTACCATGCCTGAAAGGTTTATTAATGATCCTATTGCTCTATCTTGTAGCGACTCATCCCATGCTTCGTCATAAGCGTCTTGTTCATCTGAATTATTGACTAAAGGATGCAGCTCTACATTTTTGGCTGACTTTTTAATCTTCAAAACTTCCCCCGGTCGTTGCTTTTCTAGGTCCCAAAGTGCGTTCTTGAGTGTATGGTCAGTGATTTCATAACCAGATTCGGATAAAAACGTCTCAACTTCTCTCCAGAGGTCCGACTGCTTTATTCCCATATCGTAATCTTGCAAAATAGATACAGCAGTATCTCTAATGTACTCAGGCGTGGGCTTTTTCAAAAATAGCACCTCCATAATCTATTTATTCTTGCTAGTATTCTAGTTATTTATTCTTTAGATAATAACTAATAGCATTATATCTAAATGAATTACTTGGGTCAAGCATGTAGAACTACAATGTTTTCCGGCTAGTATGCCTTAACGAATCTTTCGATAAATCCACGCAAAAAAGAGCCGCATATTAGCGGCTCACCTTGGTACTTTTTTTATCTTCCGGTATGTATTCAATCAAATCACCAGGCAGGACGCCGAGATTCGCGCATAGTAACTCAAGTCGAAAATAACGCTTATTTACGCTATCAAAAGCGATTGAATAAGCGTCTTTTTGCGTGGAGATAGCGAGAGCCGTACCCCCAAGCGCCCCTGCGTGCGGCCCGGAATCTGGTGTACGAAATTTCGGCGTATCAAAATTAAATTCGGAAAATAATAGAGCGCTTGTCTCTCCGGAGGCAGGCGCTTTTTCTTCGTTTATAGGCGTTGCGTTCCGCCAACCATTGGGGTAGAATACGATTAACGTGATTATACGCTGTAGAGGCGTGTGATTAACAAGTAGCCATACGAATTAACAATCCCGTCCAACGCACAAAAACGTTGATCTGACGCGGTTTTGGCCGAACGTTAGCCTAACGCCAGATTCACGATTCATAATCCGAATGCCGTAGCTACATGTGGCTGTGGTTCAAGCTTCCGTACGCGTGATGATGCTGGGAAGCCAAGCGAAGAGCCTTGTTAATATATGAGTAAAAGTAACAATCCAATCCTTTTGAAACTATGTGTGATACCCAACATAGTTTCAAAAGGATTTTATTTTGTAAAATTTGCAGACCATATATGATGGTGAGGGTCTCATTTCACAAAAAGTTACTTATTGGATTGCTAGTAATCTTGATAACCGCCTCTTCGTTTTTGAAAAATACTTTCGCCGTTATGCGCTGCCCAATTCCGCGCTGCCTTCCTCATCGGGCGGCACGTCGCCGATCAGCTTCCACGGACCCCACTGTCCTGTCGTTCCCGGTTCCTGTCCACGGGTCCACCACAGAGCTTGCCACAATTGCCCGTTGTGCAGAACGATTTCACCTTCGGTATAGACCCTGATGGTATTCCAGACGAGGTACTTTCCGAAACGGTTAGGATCTCCAGGGAAACCCTTGTCGGGCGTGGTCGGTGCCGACGGATTGATGCTGAGTTCAACATCCATCGCTTGGTAGAAGGCATTCTCCGTATCCGCGATATCCCAAACGCCAACGATAACGTGATATCCTTCCCGGTCATTCGGAATAAAGCAATCGTTATAAGTGTCGATTGGCGGAATCGCACCGTCATCTATATAACGGCAGAATAACTCAAGATCCTCTCGTTTTAACGGGGAATTGGGATCCCAGTCTTTTTTCGTAATAAAATAATCCCATGTATTCGTGCTGTGATTGGCTGTAAGCTTCCAATGAAACGTATGCTCCCCGCCTACCATATCTACCTTGGTCCAGCGATCCGCCGTTTGCTCGTCGAGTTCTAAAAATTTCGCGCCGCTGGCGATCTTGCCGTCAGGAACGCCGAACTCAGGGAAATCCCCCCGCCCTTCCACACTAAAAGGCTCCCATCTCACTTGCCCGCAATTGGTGTTTTGGCTCGTGGAACATAGATGAGCGCGGCTGTCCGTCAAATACCCATGAGCGGAAGCGCTTTCCGCAAAAACAAGCGAACCCGCCAGCATCAGAAACAGGGCTCCTGTCGAGAAAATAAACCATTTCATAGATAACTTACGATGATTCACAAAAGTCTGGATTGTCATGTTTCTACTCCTCCTTGCATTTTTTAATAGGACTTCCAGGGGTCTTCTAACTCTAGTTTTGATAACGCTTTCAGTAGTTTGAGACGTCATCATCAAGCGGCTTTATGGATTCCTCCTTCCAAAGAATTATTATGAATCCATTCCAAAGAGGCCTGTCCATTCTTAGATGAGAATAAATAAGAAGCAACGGCTTCCCGGAAATTGATCCCAAGTAATAGAGAAACCAAGAAAAATGTATTTATTTTCTATACAATACATTGAGATTATGTAACTGTCAATAATTTCAATGGCATATATCAACAAATTTTGTATATATCTGAGAATATATGTCGAAATTCAAAACATTTTTAGCGTCGATTCTTTCAAAAATACGTTGCCTCACTAAGTAGACATCAGGCATCCGTTATAGCGAGAAAATATTAAAAAACAACACCGTTTTTACTTAAGAGAGTTTATGGTTTAGCGTTTTGCCCTTAAAAACTCAAACTTCGCAGCTAGAAATAGACAGGTAAGCCTTGAGATAACTGGGCAAATCGGCAATCCATTGTTGGAGTCGACTTTTGATCAGTTTTGAAAGCTTCTTGTTTACCTACTGAAAAGTTTGTCGATTGACCTGTTCTTTAATTGGAACTATACTGTGTAGCAAAGAGGGTGAGTAGATGAAAAAAATTAGCAGTCGTTTTTCGATGGCAGTCCATATTCTCTCGATGATCACGCTGGACCCGCTATATAGTACAGGCGATCGAATAGCACGAAGCATCAATAGTAACCCTGTTGTAATTAGACGGATCATGGCCCAACTCAAAAAAGCAGGGTATATTGAAACAAAATCTGGAGTTGCGGGGGCCTCCCTTCGAGTATCTCCCGAAAGATTAACCCTACTGGATATCTATCGGGCGGTCGAATCCGTGGAAGGAAACCAGCTTTTCAATTTTCATAAGGACCCTGATCCCAATTGCTCTGTAGGAATGAACATTGAATCGGTTCTTGTACCACAACTCTCTCATGCGCAGATGGCAATGGAGAATGAACTGGCTTTCGTTACCCTGGCTCAAATTGTTGAGCAATTACGGGCAAAAGCGAATGTAAAATAAAGCTGCTCCCTACGTGCCGTGGAGCAGCTTTATTTTACATTTTTTAAATTTACGCCAGTCAAACAGTAGCCTGTGCAGGCTCTACATATTCAATAAAACTGCCATCGGGATGTTGTACAAAAATGCTTGGACCAATAGGACCATGCTGATCCCTTACTATAAGGGTATTTTGCTGTTTTAATCCGTCCTTCAATTCGTTCATGGAATCAACGTACACTACGGCACGGAGTGATCTAGCAGGCTCCAAGGCCTCCGGACTTCCAGATACGATAACGTAAGGATATACTGTGGCTAAAGACAAGCCAGCTTCGGGAATATCCCATCTTCGATCCATAGGTCGGTTAGCAAGAGATTCATAATAAGCAACGGTTGTATCCAGTTGATTGGTAA
Organism: Paenibacillus kribbensis; assembly: GCF_001705305.1. Classification (GTDB taxonomy): domain Bacteria; phylum Bacillota; class Bacilli; order Paenibacillales; family Paenibacillaceae; genus Paenibacillus; species Paenibacillus kribbensis_B. The sequence continues at coordinate 284,703 of NZ_MCBP01000005.1, read as the reverse complement.
AAACGGGGATAAAATGATTTGTGATTTTCATATTAACCTCCCAAATTTTAATTTAACCTATAACCACAATGGTTATATCTAGTATAGTTATATAAAAATATCTTGATCTTGTCAAACTTTTTTGGTGAAGATTCTTCAAGAAAACATGGGATTTTGATGTGTATGAACTCAAACTTCGCAGCGCGAAATTGTTTCTTTAATCCCTTGATAAATAAGCTGTAACAGGATAATTATCTATCTCTTGCAAAAATAGGAAAACACTGCTTCGTTTGGTATAGTGATTGTGTCCAGCAATACACTACCATACAGAAGAGTATTTTCTCGATATATTCTGCTCGCGTGGCAACATCGGCAAAGTACCGATCAGCGTACTCTTGGCGGTTTGTTTTATTTGTTGTGTGATGAATTCGGCACCTTGGACTGGGTTGTAGCCTTGCAGCAACTCGTTAATTTGATCAATGAAGTAGCAACAAAGGCAAACAAGAAGCTTACAAAACTGATCAAAAGTCAACTCCAACAAGTAGAGTAAATCAATATTAAGTTGAAAAGAAAGAGCGCTATCCCTAAACGGATTAGCGCTCTTTCTCTTTATCTAATGGTTGTTCTTTTATAAATTCAACAACCTCTTCAATTCTACAGTCCAATTCCTCACAAATCCGTGCAATGACACTCATGGCTACAAATTCCCCATTAGACATTTTCGCCAAAGTGGATGGTGATATTCCTAATTGAGTACGAAGGTAAGTTCGTGTTTTATCTCGTTTAATTAGAGTGATTTCCATTGGTTTATAACTTGGTTTCAATCCCATAAGCAATCCCCCTTTATTTATTATATGTACTTAAATCTTAGAGAAATCAAACCTAAATTACAATAATGCGTACATTTTATTCGATAAGTGTTGAAAATTATAATACGAAAGTGTATTATATGTATAAGAAGTTGTACATTAAATACATATAAACATAAAGGAAGTCCTTTATTTTAAAAAAATTCTTGAATACAGAAGGAGAGGGATTATATGACCGAATCGGTTGAATTGAAAAGAGCTACCATGGTATATGGACCTGATGATGATCCTTATATGTATGAATTATTTGAGGGGGTCCTGTTTGATCGTAGCTATTTCTTTTATCTGGAAAATGGGATGTTGTGTCTGCGACATGTACGAAAGATAGACCAACTGGATCATCCACATCTTTATGTGGATGGAGACAGTGGCGGCCTTCAACTAGCGAAGAATGTGCAACGTGAGATTGTCGAAGTCGTTACAGAGTTGATTGAGCGTTTGCGCAGTAAGGATGGGTTGACATTTTTACTAGACGAACTGCTATGGTTGCACGGTCGAACCCATATCGAGCTTAACCTTGTAAACACAAAGTGACACCACACATCTAGTAGTTCTTCTCGCTATTCCTACTCTATATTCCAATTTTCCTAATTATGCTATAATGATTTGGACAAATTAACCGGTGGGGAAGATGCGGCGAAGCTAGCCCGAGAGGGGGTGACGCCGTGTCATTTGATCTAATCGTGAAGATTCTTGACGTTGTGCTAAAGTTGGTCAGTATAACTACTGGCCTAAAGACTTTGGTCCAAGCCTGGAAACAATCACGTAAAGACAAGAAAAACCACCGGGAATAGGTTAGGCGCCTAGCTATCCGGTGATTTTTCGTACCTAGTATGAAACTCTCGCCGTGGTCGCCCACCGGCCTTTGTCAGAAAGTCGCGATGTGCAACCATCGCGGCTATTCTTATTTTACCCACATGCCATAGGCTATATGACACGTATTACGTGGTACAGCTTTATTTATAGTATAGCATAGCGCTATTTTTTTTTCTACAAATGGCGTTAGTCTTATGGCACGGCGTTACCAACGCCTAACAACGGTGTGGTTTCCTTGACGGTCAGACCGTGGGGAAATGTGGACAAAAAGAGTGAAGAAACAGTTATTGTAAATTTTCAGGATCGGGGAGTACAGCTTTCTCCTATTCTTAATTGAGTCGGAAGAAGTACCTTTTTGGAAATACTGCGTACACCATCTATTTTTTCAATTAAGGTTTGTACTGCGGTGATGCCCATAAACTCGGTTCTGATTTGCACGGTTGTGAGCGCAGGGGTTGTATACTGCGTCATTTGGTGACCGTCAAAACTGACGATGCTAAAGGCATCCGGTATCGTGATATTGTGCTCTTTTAAGTATTCCAGAGCCCCTAAGGCCAAAGGGTCATTAGCTATAAAAAAAGCAGAAGGCAGCGGTTCCGTCTCAAAAGCTTTTTTCATTAATGCATAGCCATTTTTCAGGCTGTTCTCTCCTACAAAAGTTCGAGGTGTTTTTTGGAAATGCTTTTGCATATAGCGAAGAAAAATTTGCTCCCGCTGCTCGTCCAAATCAACGTCCTCGTTCTCATCCCCGCCAATATAACCAATTTCCGTATGTCCAAGACTGACAAGGTAATCCAGAGCAGAATGTATAGCACGTCTCGCGTCAAACCAGACACTATCGTATTTGTTGTCATCCGGGCATCTGCCAATAATTAAAAGATGCTCGGTATCCAGCATAGAGGTCATCTCTTTGATTTCTTCGTTTGAATAATTCCCCTGAATGATAGCCCCTTGTAAATTTTCAAATTTCACATTGGAATTGTTGAACAGGTTGACCATGTCAATCCCGTGCTGGGAACAATACTTATCGATCCCGCTCCTGATGGAGAAGTGGAAGTCATTTTCGATGTGGTTGTGAAAAATAATAGGTTTATACATAAGGGCCAAGCGATAATATTTTTGGTTGTACCTTTCGACAATGGTCTTATATTCAAGTTGTTTGGCGGCCTCAAGCACTTTGTCACGGGTTTTGCCCGAGACGCTAAAAGTCGGGTCCTGATTGAGGATTCGTGAGACTGTAGTAGCAGATACCTCCGCCAAACGAGCAATATCTTTAATCGTGGCCAATAGAAGTTCCTCCTGAATAAATTACTAAAATAATCACTAATATTATAATTGATTGTACTTCGTTTTACTGAAATTTGACAATCTAAAAAACAAATTTTTTTGAATTAACATGAATTTTAATATAGATTGCATTATTTATTACATTCTATCAGTAATATGATTATCAGATATTGAGTGAAATATTTACTTTATTCAGTTTTTATATTACTCAATATACATGAAAGAGGGAGAGGGAATATGGACACAGACCGGCAGATATATGAGCAGGCTTTGGGATGGGTAAGAGAGGCCGGCAGCCTCATTTTGAAAAGAATGGAGCAAACGATTCATATCCAGGTTAAAAAAAATCATGCAGATTTGGTTACCGTAGTTGATCGTGAAGTGGAGGCTTTTTTCGTAAACAACATACAGCAATATTATGCGGATCATAATATTTTGGGCGAAGAAAACATCGGCAATCGTCTCTCAGATAGTCCGTATTTATGGATTATTGATCCGATTGACGGAACAACTAATTTTATTAACCGAAAAAAGGATTTTGCCATTTCAGTCGCTTTGTGCAATGGGGATCAAGGGATATTTGGCATTGTTTATGATGTGATGGCAGACCATTTTTATTGTGCCTTTCACGGAGAAGGGGCATTTTTAAACGAGAATAAACTTGGGCCGCTCAAAAGCAGCTCAATCGAAACAGAATTGCTCGTGGTTAATGCACCTCGGCAAAATCTGCTGGAGATGAGCCGCTGGGAGCCGCTCCATATCCTTACTGGCAAAGCGAGGGGCGTCAGAAGCTACGGTGCGACAACCATAGAGTTGTGCGACGTTATGACCGGAATGCTGGGAGGGTATGTCCAGGCTGAGGTGAATGCATGGGATTATGCCGCCTGCCGAATCATCTTGGAAGAGATCGGTGGTAAATTTACGGATTTGCAAGGCAATGAAATCAATAGAGTTTATAAGGGAGGACTGGTTGCCGCCGGGAGTCCGCTGCATGAGGAAATCATTCGAGCTCTTAATAAATAAGGAGTACCGAGAAGAGGAGACTATACCTGAATGAGTCATATGAATACACAGAAGCCATCTTTTAAAGAGATAGTAGAAAATTTCAGTAATCCGAACGGAAGTCACATGATTGTTTCTCATCGCGGGCACTGGAGGAGAGCGCCGGAAAATTCACTGAATTCCATCCGATTCTCATATGAATCCGGCATTGATGTTGTTGAGGTGGATGTTCAGAAAACAAGGGACGGCGTGTTGGTGCTTATGCACGATGAGAGGATTGACCGGATGACGAACGGATCGGGCCGCATAGATGAGCTTACTTTCCGGCAAATTCGTGAGTTTCGCTTAAAGGAAGGACAAGGCGGAGAGGGAGTGGCCTTGACGGATGAGGTGGTTCCTACATTAAGAGAGGCGATGTTGCTGGCCAAGGACAAGGTTATGATTAATTTGGATAAATGTTGGAGCTTGCGAGAAGAGGTTTATGCTCTGTTACAAGAAACAGGCACACTTCAAGAAGGATTATTCAAAAGCACTGCAGATGCAGATGAGGTGGAGCGATTTTTAGAAGGCAAGGCAGTACGGCCTCAATATATGCAAATTATCGAGGAGAGTAACCGGCATATTATTGCAGAATTGCCCCGTTGGACGGAGGACATTAAGCCGGACGCCTTTGAGCTAATATTCGAACATGACAACAGCCATATCATTTCGGAGGAGACCCTGCAATTGCTAAGAGGGAAAGCCCGAATTTGGATCAATACGATGTGGGGCCATTTGTGTGGAGGACATGATGATCAGCTTGCCTTATCCGGGTCTGTGCTGGGCTGGGATTGGAATTTTTCCAAGGGAGCCAATATGATTCAGACAGATTACCCGGATGAATTGTTTGAACATCTTCATCAAAAATATGAACCGGTTTAAAAAAGTTTACAGGTGGGGTGAGCGGTTGAGTAAGTATCGCCATAAAATGGTTGAATCGATGATCGGGTTCGGGTTCATTCTGCCCTCCTTGTTGGGATTTAGCATTTTCTTGTTTTACCCGTTTTTGAAATCCATTTATTTAAGTTTATTTAGTACCAATGCCATCGGCCGCATTTCTTCGTTCGTCGAATTCCAAAATTATATTACGGTCTTTAAATCGGAACATTTTTACCAAAGCTTGTTGAACTCATGTGAATTTGCTTTATTGACGATCCCGGCAGTCATTGTGATTTCTTTGTTGTTAGCTGTATTAACCAAAGGACAAAACGTACTGAATGTTGTGTTCCAGTTCATATTTGCGATTTCGATTGCTATGCCTGTCGGAATGGCATCCGTGATCTGGAAAATCCTGTTTCACCCTACTGCGGGCATGCTCAATTATTGGCTTGGTCTGATTCACATCCGTCCCATCGGTTGGCTGACAGACCCGACATATGCCATGTTGTCCGTATCTATGATGACCGTGTGGATGAATATGGGTTTTGTTTATCTCGTTATCTTGAGCGGGGTTAAAGGTATACCGGAAGACTTATATGAGAGTGCCAAGATGGATGGTGCGGGAGCCTGGAGTACTTTCTTTAAAATAACATTACCTTTATTGTCGCCAACCTTGTTTTTCGTTAGTGTGGTGTCACTCATTAGTTCACTGCAAGCTTTTGGGCAAATCAACATACTGACGCAGGGCGGGCCAGTAAACGCCACAAATGTGCTTGTTTATGATTTATATCAGGAAGCGTTCAAAAACTACCATTTTGGCTCCGGCAGTGCCCAGGCCATGATTCTGTTCGTCATTATTCTCGTGTTTACACTTATTCAGTTTCGGCTTGGCGCAAGGAGAGTTCATTATTCATGAAAAGCAGAATGCACAATTATTTTAGGGTAGCGGTTCTTCTCTTACTGGCGCTAATGATGATTTATCCCATTTATTATGCTCTGGCAGCTTCCTTAATGACTGCTGGAGAGATAGATTCATTTCCGCCCAAGCTTGTACCATCGAGTCTGTATCTGGATAACTATAAAACGGTTTTTTCATTGGTGCCTGTTGCCCAATTTCTAATGAACAGTTTTGTCGTTTCCATTGCGATTACAATCGGGCATCTATTGACAGCCAGCTTTGCAGCCTATGCCTTTGTGTTTGTGCGTTTTCCGGGTAAAACGGTTATTTTCATTCTGTTTCTGGCGACAATGATGATTCCCTGGGAAGTAACCATGATTCCTAATTTTATGATGATCCGCAGTTGGGGATGGATTGACTCCTATCAAGGCCTGATTATACCGTTTTTGGCAACAGGCTTCGGTACATTTTTGCTGCGTCAGTTTTTTTTACAGCTGCCTAACGAAATTCTGGAAGCTGCCAAAATCGATGGTTACGGGCATGTTCGAATCTTTCTGAATATTGTCCTGCCCCTTTCCCGTCCTGCGCTGGCAACGCTGGGTGTGTACAGTTTTATCGGGGCATGGAACAGCTATCTTTGGCCGTTACTGATAACGAATGAACCAAAGATGAGAACCGTCCAAATCGGGGTGACCATGCTTCAATCCGAGGATTTCACATCATGGAATTTAGTGCTGGCAGGTGTCGTTCTGATGATTTTACCGCCTTTAATTATGCTCATTGTTGGCTTGAAACAGCTTGTCGGCAACATGACACTGGGTTCTCTGAAGGGTTAGCCACACAGCAGGAGGCAGCAAAATCTCCGATATTATCGGTTTATGATAAATCGTTCACCCTCAAGCAATCAAAAGGAGAGAAGCGGATATGATAAAAAATATGAAGTGGAAGTCACTGACTACGATCATTAGTTTAGTGATGATGTTGATCGTACAGGGTTGTGGCGTGGAGGGTTCCGGTAATGACCAAAAAGCTTCTGGCAGCAGTGAAGGGAATACGAAGCCAATTACCATTACGTGGTGGCATTCCATGGGTGGGGATAATGGGAAGGCGATCGATCAAATTGTCAGTGATTTTAATGCTTCCCAATCCAGGATTATGGTCAAAGCTACATTTCAGGGGAATTATGATGAATCGCTTAATAAGTTGAAAGCTTCCCTCGGTTCCGACACAGGTCCTGCCCTGGTTCAAGTCAATGACGTCGGAACCCGGTTTATGATTGATTCAGGTGCAGCCGTACCGGTGCAGTCTTATATTGATAAGGAGAAATATGATATTTCGAAAATGGAACCCAATATTTTAAACTATTACAAAATAGATCATAAGCTCTATTCTATGCCGTTTAACTCCTCAACGGCGATCCTTTACTACAATAAAGATCTGTTTAAGGCCGCAGGACTGGACCCGGAAAAGCCGCCAACTACCTTCGATGAATTAACAAAAGCAGCGCAAAAGCTGTCTGCTAAAGGAATCACGGGCTTGTCATTGTATATTGAACCTTGGTTCATGGAGCAATTTTTTGCCGTGCAAGGAGCGGACTACGTTGATCATGACAATGGTCGTACTTCCCCGGCAACCCAATCTCTTGCCAATGCAGAAGCAGGAGTTAAAACATTAACCTGGTGGAAAACATTGGTTGATGGTAAGCTGGCTCACAATTATGGAAGAACTGCGGATGATGCAAAAATGGTCTTTACATCAGGTCAAGCCGCCATGCTGCTTAACTCGACAGGCGCTTTACGCGGTATTGTGAATACGGTAGGCGGCAAGTTTGAGGTGGGTACAGGCCATTTGCCGAAAGCTGAGCCTTCACAGGCAGGAGGAACGATTGTGGGGGGAGCGAGCAACTGGATTTTGGGCAATAAGTCACAAGAGGAGCAGGATGCTGCTTGGGAGTTTATTAAGTATTTATCATCTCCTAAAGTGCAAGCTTACTGGAGCGTCAATTCAGGGTATTTCCCGATTACGACAGCAGCTTATGAGGAGCAAAGTGTTGAGGACAATTTGAAGAAATATCCTCAATTCAAGACGGCCATTAACCAAATTCATGAAACGCAATCGAACTTTGCCAATCAAGGGGCAGTCATGGGCGTTTTCCAGGAACAGCGTCAATTTATGTCTAATGCCATCGAAGAAGTGCTTAATGGTGTGAAAACGCCTCAGGATGCTTTGGATGAAGCCGCCGCCAGTAGTACAGGGGCAATTCAACAATATAATCAGACCAAATAATAGATACCTATTTGAAAGTGTTGGCTCCTGTGATTGTGCAAGGAGCCAGCACCTTTTTGCATATTGAAAGATACCTCCTAAGTTTCTACATCCACAAACAACTCCTGCGCGGTGCGGATAAATAACTGTACAGCGAGAGAAGCATTAGTAAGAGAAGGCACAGCGATACCAATCTCGCGTGTAATCAGCGGTGTGGTTTCCTTGACGGTCAGATCATGGGGGAATGTGGACAAGGAGAGTGAAGAAACAATCCCCATGCCCAGCCCTTGCCGGACCATGCTGACCAAGGTACTGACATTGTGAGTGATGAATTGTGCCTTCAGCTGGCTCTGTTCACGTTCAAAGCCTTCCATAATGGCAACTTCATGTCCACCCTTACAAAAGATCATATCCTGCTGATTCAAGTCTCGAATGGCGATTTTGTCGCGCGTTTGCATGGGATGACCGTCCGGCAGGAGGATGACCATATTATCCTGGCATAAGGGGATGACATCCACTTGTGGATCAGGCAGCAGGATGATACCCGCTTCGATTTCCCGGGTATGCACCCATTCCTTGACCTCATTCGTAGAGCCTTCGTGCAGATCAAAAACCAGGTTCGGATAATGCTGGCGAATATGATGGATGATGGGAGGCAGAAAATAGGCTGAGGCTGAGGGAAAGGCACCAATGGTGATCGTGCCAACGTCCAGCCCTTTTTCAGCAGCCACCTGCTGCTGTACCTTTTCCATGCTTTGCAGCATCACACGAAATTGCAACAGTATCCTGTGCCCGATATTGGTTAGGAGTACGCCTTTTTTGCGATCACGCAGCAATAGCTGGACATCCAGTTCATTTTCGATACTGGCGATCGCATGGCTGACAGCGGGCTGCGTCATATGCAACTCATGAGCAGTTTGGGTAAAGCTTAGCGTTTCAGCTACGCGAACGAAGATCATGATCTGGGTAATAGTCATAAGTGAAAAGTTATCTCCCTTATCGAAAACATTCATTTTATTTATTGGTGCTCACAGTATACGCTAGTAAAGTGAAGCTTTGCAAACGGGCTTGATATCTATAACCGTAAGCAAAGAACGATGAAAATGCCAGAGGAGAGAAGACATCTATGAAAAAATTAACGCCAAAAGCTACGCTGTGGCTTGTATTGATATTAGTAATGGTGTGGGGGATCAACTGGCCGTTGACCAAGCTGGCTTTGCCAGATACACCGCCGCTATTCTTTTCGGGAATGCGCACCTTGCTGGGCGGTTTGATTTTGCTATTATTCGCTTTGCGTCACCAGGAAACCTTGCGTTTTAGACAGAATGCATGGACGTACCTCGTTCTGGCGATATTTAATATTGCAGGCTACTATGGTTTGCAGACGATAGGGTTGCGTTATTTGCCTGCCGGGTTATTTTCTACTTTAGTATTTCTCCAGCCCATCTTATTGGGATTGTTCTCCTGGTTGTGGTTGGGTGAGCGTATGTTTCCAATGAAGGTCATCGGACTGGTGCTTGGATTTGGCGGGGTGATCGTGATTAGCTCTGGCGGCATGGCAGGTCATTTGTCCGTATTGGGGATCGTGTTGGGGCTGGCCTCGGGACTGTGCTGGGCGCTGGGAACCATTTACATGAAGAAAAAAAGCAAGCAGCTGGACTCCATCTGGGCGGTGACGATGCAGCTCATTCTGGGGGGCATCATGCTTAATAGCGTTGGATTTGCGACAGAGAAATGGAGCGATATCCACTGGACAACTTCTTTTATTGCAATCTTATCGTTTATTTCGATCTTCGTGATTGCAATGGGCTGGATGATTTATTTTAAACTGATCGATAATGGAGATGCAGGAACCGTCGGCTCATACACGTTTTTGATACCGGTGCTGTCTACGATCTTTAGTATGATGATGCTCAAGGAATCGCTTACCCTGACTTTTGTCGCGGGCTTGGTGTTGATTGCAGGCAGCGTGTACCTGGTAAATACGGCTTCGCCGAGAAAACAAGGTAGCCGAAAAACTCCCAAGGCTGATGAAACGCAATCCTGTACCCAGGCATAGAGATACGGAATCAGGAATAATATGCTAGTTTATCAAATAAAATATGACTATTCTTTTTGCGCAAGGTTTTGTAGAAGGTCTGAGGAAAGGTTATAATGAGCATTATTAGGTCAGGGAGGTAGCAGAGCATTGAGCGTTATTATTTCACAGCAGATCGTAGCAACGGGAGTGAAGGAATACACAAAGGTGATGAAAACATTCGATTCCCGGTTTACTCCTTTGGTTGGACAGAAAATCAGAGATACGGCATTTGGAGATATGCAATATTATGACGTCGAGGACGTATTTATTGATCTGGCGGAAAATGAATATTGGGTCATTTTACCTGCCGTTTTATTGCATACCGATGATATTGAGGATATACGAGATGCTGTGCGTGAGTATCGTTCACACGGTTGGGAATGTACGAAACCTCTGTGAGGCATACTACATAAGCTCTCTATACGGAAACGTCTTTCTTTTGCAAGATAGGCGTTTTCTTGTATATTTTTGTGTGATTCCCTATTATTATTTGGAATGAAATGTAATGATTTATGCTGAAAATGCGCAAAATGTATCATTTTTTATCATAAAACGACAAGTTGGGAAATGAAAACGGACTTAATGTGTTATACTTAGTATATCAAAGGACAAGAGTCTGGAACGATCGGTAAGGCCCTTTCTTTGAAGAGCCGCTTCACGGTTCAACGTTTATCCAAAATAAATGGTCAAAAGGAAAAGGGGAAGTGCTAACGTGAGAGTGAATTTGAAGTTTACGAACAAAGGGCAAGTTGCTGTTGAGAATTTCAACAATGAGGAGCTTATCGAAATCTTTTCCCGCTACATTAAAACGTTAAGCAAGAAGTATGATATCTCGGTTACGGTACCGGAAGAGCTAAACGAGCAGATTTTGGCAGAGGGCACTGTGAAGGTTGTGTTGGATAAGATTAATTGTGACATGGACGCTTTTTTCAAGGAACTGAGTCGGGATATCAAGGTGCCGCTGGTGAAAAGATTGGGTACCAAGCTGGATAATGTATTTAAGACTGAGGTCGTGGAGCAAGAACAGAACTAAGGATAGGATTCATACGAGTCTAAAATGAAAATTCGCATTAGCAAGAAATGATAAAACCTCCCGAACTGGGCGCATGGATAGGCATGTGCTCGTTCGGGAGGTTTTATAGGTTTTAGCGGATTGTGGAGGCAAGGCGCAGCTTGGCCAAATCAAACGAAGGCACTAGCCCTTCCTGTGCGGCACGTCCGAGCAAGGCTTCGATGGCAGCATAACCGCTGTCGCCCAGATTGGCGGTAAAATCGTTCACGTACAGGTCGATATGCGACTGGGCGACATCCGGTGATAGCTCCTGTGCATGAGACAATACATATTCGCGGGAAGCTTCAGGATGCTTCCACGCGTACTCGACAGAGGCGCGTATCCAGTCTGTGATCGCATCCAGATCCAGATTGCGACGGGCAATAATCGCTCCGAGCGGGATCGGGAGTCCTGTATCTTCTTCCCACCAGTTGCCCAGATCGACCTGCTTGCTGAGTCCGTAGGATGGATATGTAAAGCGTGCTTCATGAATAACCAGTCCGGCATCTATATGCCCGTCCCGGACAGCAGGCATGATTTGGTCAAACGGCATGACGACGATTTCGCCTACACCCCCCGGCACATGCTTGGCTGCCCACAGGCGGAACAGCAGGTAGGCGGTTGAACGTTCACTGGGTACGGCTACACGCTTGCCAGACAAGGCTTCCGGGCCTTCCGCCGTAGAGCCTTCTTTGGTCAGCACGAGCGGCCCACAACCCCGGCCCAGTGCGCCACCACAAGGCAGCAGAGCATATTCATCCAGCACCCAAGGGAGTGCGGCATACGAGATTTTCATAATATCCAGTCCGTCTGGTGTGATCGCCAGATTATTGGTGATGTCGATATCGGCAAAGGTAATATCCAGCGCGGGTGCGCCCGGAATCAATCCATGCGCCAGGGCATGAAAGACAAAGGTGTCATTGGGACAAGGTGAAAAAGCAATTTGCATCTATATAACCTCCGTTAATGTAGAAAATGCGGCTTCCAACGCTTGCAAAGCCTCTTTGATTCGCCAGGCTGCACGATCACGTGGACCGACGGCATTGGAAATCGTGCGGATTTCCATCACAGGCAGCCCCAGCTTGCTCGCTGCCACAGCTACGCCGTAGCCCTCCATCGCTTCGGCAGCAGCTCCGGGAACACGTCTAGCCAGCAGCTCCGCGGTTGACGACGTGCCTGTGGCCGTTGTCACGGTCAGGATCGGTCCGGCGACAGCTGTCTGTCCGGCGGCGCGCAATGCCTGAACGATCCGCTGGCTGGCAGCAGTGTTCACGGCGATTCGGCTGGAGCCGAAGCCGAGCTCGTCCACGCTGCTGAAGCCGTCTGCCGTCTCGGCCCCCAGGTCGGCGGCGATGATCGCGTCAGCTACGACGACGCTCTCCAGCGCAGCGGCATGGGTGAAGCCGCCGCCAATCCCGGCGCTGATGACCAGGCGGAAGCCGCCAGCAGCCAGCGCCAGCGCGGTTGAAGCCGCTGCAGATGGAGCGCCCACACCTGCCAGCTCAACCGCAAAGCGAGTATCGCCTTTCAGGCCGCGCAACACGGCCTCCCGTTCGCCTTCAACCGCGGTCATGACCAGGATGCGTCCATCTGATGTTATATGCTCCATCGGTTGATTCCCCTTTAAATGTAGGTAATATGCTCCCTTATCATACTGCTTTTTGAAACGATGTTCAAAAAAAGTCGACAAAAAAAGCGCTCTATGGCGCTTTTTAAGTGAAACTTCCAGCTTTGGCAGATATGAAAGCCAGCAGCACAGCTGGTTAAATGATTGGCCTGCGGATATGCATTATCTTTAAGATAAAAACAATTCTAATCTGGAAGAACCGCTTAGGCATAGCATATAATAATTATATCGGTTGATCCTTCGTGATCAACTGAAACATGGTAATGTTGCGGTCATAATGGCTTGGGGTCCCATCCTGATTGCGCACTCGAATCATCTCGCTGCTGAACAACTCGATATATCCACAGCCGATCTCACAGTATACGCCCGTTGGGTCTTCTTGCCAGACCGAAACGAGGTGTTGAGACAGCGCTGCGGTGAAAAATTCGATGTTTTTTTGCAGTACGCGTGGCGTTTTCTTGGGTTCCATAACGAAAATCCTCCCTATAGGATGCCATTTAAAAATCAGCAATTGAGTGTGGTTGAAAAAATACGCTTTATCATTCTACTCTATGAAACAGACGTAAACACTGTACCCCTTAATACTATTTTTGTAAAGCATCCGATTGACCTTTTCAACATCTTGCTGCGTTTACACACATTTTACATTGCGTTTACACAGCTGTGATGCTAGTGCGTTTCATCTAATAGTACAATAAAAGGATAACTATACTGCATGAATTGATGGAGGCCATATGTTGATAGAGAGTCAGAAAAAGGATAAAGCCGGGTCAGAACGTTATTTTAATCGGGATTTAAGCTGGATTGAATTTAACCGCCGTGTGCTTCAGGAAGCTCAGGATGCAGATACACCGTTGCTGGAAAGAGCCAAATTTTTGGCGATTGTGTCTAGTAATTTGGATGAGTTTATGGCCGTCCGGGTAGCAGAAACGAGAGAGAAGATCAAGGCTGGTTTTATGCAAAAGGATTTTACCGGGTATACCCCCTCCGGTTTGTACAAACGCCTGATGAAGCGCACCGTCTCGATGGTATCCGAACAATATCGGACCTATCGCGATATTTCTCGCCTCTTGACGAAAAAAGGACTCTTATTGCTTGAATATGGAGATTTAAATACGACACAGCGCAAGTCGCTGGATGCTTATTTTCATGACATTATATTTCCGGTGCTAACGCCGATGGCGGTTGATCAAAGCCGTCCTTTTCCATTGGTTCACAATAAATACGTATATCTGGCAGTTGTCTTGAAACGTCCTGGGGATACCGAGGAGGATAAACCGCTTTTTGCCATTGTGCAGGTGCCTTCCAATATTCCGCGTGTTGTTACAGTTCCGCTGCGTTCGAACAGTAAGAAGAAATCATTTATTTTAATTGAAGAGCTTATTAAGCATCATATACAAACGCTTTTCACGGGATATGTTCCGAAGGCGGTTCATGCCTTTCGTGTTACGCGTAATTCCGATTTGTCCATTAATGAAGAAGAAATTGAAGATTTGCTCGAAGAGATTGAAAAAGAGCTGCGTCGCAGAAGACGCGGTGCGCCAGTAAGACTGGAAGTGGAAAAAGGGATTCATCCCTTTGCTCTCACGGAGCTTCAACGTGAATTCAAGCTGTTCGATCATATGTTCGAGATGGACGGGCCGCTTGATTTGACGTTTTTATCGTCTTTTGCCGATCACTTGGAGGGGCATTCGCATCTGAAGTTTCCACCCATCAAACCGTTGTATCCGGAAGAGCTGCCTCCGCAAGAGGATATTTTCAACGTACTTCGCAAACGGGACGTGCTGGTATATCATCCGTATGAATCATTCGATGCGGTGACGGATTTTATTATTGAAGCGTCAGAGGACCCCGATGTGATGGCCATCAAAATGACTCTGTACCGGGTCAACGGGGAATCCAGGCTGATTCCGGCACTGGCACGTGCGGCCGAATCAGGCAAGCAGGTCACGGTGGTGGTGGAACTGAAAGCCCGTTTTGATGAGGAGCGTAATATTGCCTGGGCGCGTACGCTTGAGAAAGCAGGCTGTCATGTGGTGTACGGACTGGTCGGTTTGAAGACGCACGCCAAAATCATTCTCGTGGTACGTCACGAGCGTAACGTGCTCAAACGATACGTGCATGTGGGAACTGGCAATTACAATGAAAGCACGGCTCGCGTATATACGGATATCGGGTTATTCACGTCAGACCCGGTGCTGGGCGAGGATGCCTCTGATCTGTTCAATGAAATTACGGGCTTCTCGGCGCTCAAGACCCTGCAGGCTTTCACGGTAGCTCCGACGGGAATGAAAAATAAGCTGTTCGAGCTGATCCGCAGGGAAGCGGAGCAAGCACTTGCAGGCAAGCCGGCCCGTATCATTGCCAAAATCAATTCTTTATCCAATCAGGAAATGATCGATGAACTATATGCGGCTTCACAAGCAGGTGTGAAGATTGATTTAATCATTCGAGGGGTCTGCTGTTTGCGTCCCGGGGTGGAGGGCTTTAGCGAGAACATTCGGGTTATCAGTATTGTTGACCGTTTCCTGGAGCATTCCAGGCTGTTCTACTTTGAAAATGCAGGCAATTCGGAGCTTTTCCTGTCCAGCGCGGATTGGATGACTCGCAATTTGACTCGCCGAATTGAGCTAATGTGCCCGATTTATGATGACCGAATCAAAGAAATGCTGGCGGATATTTTACATTTATCCTTGACCGATAATGTGAAGGCACGGCAGCTTTTGCCTAATGGCAGCTATCAATTTGTGGCAAGAAACGACGAAGAGGCTCCCATCAGGAGCCAATCCGAAGCGATGAAGGTTAAAAACTGGAAGAAGGAAGAATGGACCACGACAACGTAAGATTCCAGGCCTTTTGAAAATCTTTAGCGACAGCCACCAGCTCCCGTTGTTCCAGAATCGGTTCACTTTTACTTTCCAGACGAATATGCAGTGCATCGTCTCCTGTCGTGGGATGGATGCTGGTAATGATGCCGGATTCGCTCCGATCCATACCGATTGCGAGCTGGAGCAGGGAACCGAGCCGATGCACGCGTTCTTCATCCGAAGGCTCCAAAATGTCGCTATGTGTATGTAACAGACGGGGCGTCCGATTTTTGGGATGGTAATCAGCGATCAGCGCGGCCAGTACCGTTTCCCGGTGAGATAAACCGCCTATGCCTGCATGCAGTATCCAGAATACGGAATGCTGGCGGAAATGGTAATAATTCAAGGCAGCTCCCGTCTTGTAAAGAGTAGCCGCGGTCAGCAGCAAGCGCTTGTCTATCGCTGCGGATGCTGTGTCGGTCAATGTGTCATAAAGCAGCACGGCGTACTCATGAACACGTCGGACGTGTGCTTCGCTAACCGGGACACCGAACGACAAGATATTGCGTATGGAGGTGATGAGCGGATTAGCTACCACAGGTTGGTCGGTATTGACCAGCTCATGAAACAGACCGTCCCGCAGGCCCGCTCCACTGATCAAATACGCGATGCCTTGAGCAGCCTCGAATATCGTTTTTAATATAATGAGTCCAGGTACAATGATGTCGGCTCTGTCTTTGGACAGGCCGGCTGTTTTTTTTCGTTTTTCATAAGGGAGATGGGGCAGAGTTTCATAAAAATAATTGACGTCTGCTGCCGTCATTTCGTAATGGTGTGTGACAGGCAGCGAGTAATCCTGCTGTTTTTGATTGATTTTAGCCAAGGTGCGCAGGGTGCCGCCCAGACCAATGAATGGCAGGCCTGGATTGGAAAATATCCAATCATGGTTTTGCAGTGAAGAACGGACAAAGCTCTCCATTTCCTCGATCTGCTGGGGAGACCATTCCCCATTCTTGACTTCCCGTCCAAAACGCCAATTCATATTGACCGCACCAAAGGGAAACGAAACGGTATGCAGCCGCTTCCGCTCACGGAACAATGTAATTTCGGTACTTCCGCCCCCGATGTCAATAATAATGCCGTCGTTTATATTCATCGTATTGACCACCCCCAGAAAACCGGCATAGCCCTCCTGCTCCCCGCTCAGTATTTCAAGCGTTAAGCCTGTTTCCTCCGCAATCCATTGAACAATTTCGTCCGAATTGACCGCATTGCGGATCGCGGCTGTCGCGGCTGCACGCATACGAACAACCTCGTGCATACGGCATACCGTCATGAATTGGCGCAGTAGTGGAGCGATGCTTCGAATCGCTTCCCGTTCCATACGACCGTTGGCCCCAACCTTTTCACTTAGTCGGGCAGCCTCTTTGCATTCCTGGACAATCCGGTAGGCTCCTGTCTCTGTCATTTCATAGATCACCAGACGTATGGAGTTGGAGCCAATGTCCATGATGCCAATTTTGCTGTTCATGCGTTAACCTCCTTGTCGAAAAAAACAATTTGCAGGTAAAATCCGCTGCTCCGGGCAAATAGTAGTCAGATTATTGTCATTGTACCAGTGATGTCCGGTGCATGCTACCGTCTGCAGTGATCTTGTCGAAATGATATGCGTCTGGAGACAATCATCCAAGAATAGCGCATCCCTGTTGAGTATGTATAAGTATAGCTGACGGCGAAAGGAGAGAGGATTGATGAGACAACTTGCAAGCAAGTGGTTAAAGACGAAGGCGCTGCTCCGCCATCCATATACCGCCGTTTATGTGCCGGAAACGTGTTTGTATAGCGAGGAAGAACTACGCATGATGCTGCGGCGGCATGCTTTTGTATTCATAAAGCCCGTGAAGGGAGGCGGAGGAAACGGAGTCATGCGTGTAGCAAAGGAGCGTAGGGAATACACCTGCACACGTATGGAGCAGACGTATCGGTTCAGACATTTTAGAGCGCTTACGGCTGAAATCAGCAGCCTCCGGCTCCAGCGTCCGTATCTCATTCAGCAAGGCATTCCATTGGCAAGCATTCAAGGCAGACCTGTCGATTATCGGGTCAAAGTGGTAAAAGCAGGACAAAAGTGGGTTTTTCGCGCAGTGGTCGCACGTCAGGCCCGTCCCGGATTGGTCATTACGAATTTGTGCAAAGGCGGAAAGTTATTAAGGGGAACAACCGCGCTTCGGACGATATATCCCCGGCAGTTAGCTAGACGAAAACGACGGGAAATCGTGAATCTCACCCTGCGGTGTATTCCGATACTGGAAAGAAGGTTTCCGGGGATCGGGCAATTGGGCTTTGATTATGGACTTGATCCCAATGGACGGGTATGGATTTTGGAGGTAAACACAAGGCCCCAATAAGATGTTTTAACAAGACGTCAAATATAATAAATTTGTACAAACTATGAAAATATTTTTTTGCATTTAGGCGTCAAAATTCTGTGTATAAGTATTGTCCACATTATCCACTGTTACATATATGGGTTAACGACACTTACCAACAATTTATACACAGGATTTCCACAATTGACTGTGGATAACAGAACGCTTGTTCCGTTTTTAGTATTTTGATAGAATAGATTTTGAAATAAAAGGAAAGGTTGTGTCGAGGATGGCTATGCTGACGGATGAAATGCTTTTGGATTCCTATCAGATGGCAATCGAGCTTAAACTTGAATGTGACTTCATTGCACTGTTGCTGGCTGAAATTCACAAAAGAAATCTAGAGATGAATAAAGCCGTAGTCCTTCATTAGACCGGACCAAGCTCTCGTACTGCGACTGTAAGGCCATTCAGGGTTCGGATGACTTTACAGACAATCACTGCAACGAATAGGCACACCGTGAAAAAGGGTATTTCACTCCAACGATTCAAATTTGGAGTAAAATACCCTTTTTTGTCATAGTCTAAAATAAACTACAATTTCATATTACTGCTGTGACCCGGTGACAGCTTGGCGTCCGGATCTACATAGACCTTGGCGTTGTTGACTGCCGTAGGTGCTTCACCAAAGCCGACAGCAATCAGCTTGAGCTTGCCTGGGTAAGTCGTGATATCCCCTGCGGCGAAAATGCCGGGAATATTGGTTTCCTGGCGGGAATCGACCACGATAGAGTTATTTTCGATCTCAATTCCCCATTCAGCAATCGGGCCAAGTGTGGAGACAAATCCAAAGTTAACGATGACATCGTCTACTTCGATTTCCTGAGTCTCTTTGGTTTTTACATGTGCGAGCGTGACCTTGGTAATGGTATCTTCCCCATGCAGCTCTGTAATTTCTGTTGGTGTAATGACATTTACCTTGGAAGCGAGGAGGTTTTCTACACTGTGTTCATGCGCACGGAATTTATCACGGCGGTGAATCAATGTAACTTGTTCTGCAATCGGTTCCAGCATAAGTGCCCAGTCGACTGCAGAGTCGCCGCCACCGCTGATTAGCACTTTTCGGCCTGCAAATTTGTTCAGATCGCTGACAAAGTAATGCAGGTTCGTTTTTTCAAAATGATCTGCACGCGGCAGTTCCAGTCTGCGTGGCTCAAAAGCACCCACACCAGCGGTAATGATAACCGCTTTACCATGATACTCGCCGCCTTTGTCTGTTTTAATGATAAAGTGGCGTTCGTCCTTTTTCTCTAACGATACGACTTTCTCCTCCAGCTGTACCTCTGGATTGAAGTGATTCATCTGCTGAACCAGATTGTTGACCAGTTCCTGTGCGGTCACTTTAGGAAAGCCAGCGACGTCATAAATATATTTTTCAGGATACAGGGCTGCAAGCTGGCCGCCCAGTTGGGGCATACTTTCAATTAAGGTGACGGATGCCTGACGCATTCCCCCGTAGAAAGCGGCGAATATACCGGCTGGACCACCGCCAATAATGATCAGGTCGCGGAGTTCCGTACCTGTGGATTGTACTGTCACTCTAAAAACACCTCCGAAAGGGATTATGGTATGAATTATGGATATTGAATCAGCCGTATAGAGGTTTAAATAGCCATCGGATGCATGATTCACTGCTTCTTATTATAAACTGCCGGATTCCACTTGCAAAGGTAAAGCGATTAATATTTAGTGAACACTTCCTGCGTATAAATACCGTTTTAAGAGAAAAGATGTCAATATTTAATGATTATGTACCGGAAGGGGTAGGCATATGAGTATTATTCCCAAAATTGTGATTGTTGGAGCAGGCTATGGCGGTATATTGACGGCTCAGCAATTGCAAAAAGAGCTCAAGCACAATGAGGCGACCGTCACACTAATTAATCGACATGATTACCACTATATTACGACACATCTTCATATGCCAGCGGCAGGCACGGATACGATTGAACATTCACGGATTCCGATTGCGCAGCTGATCGATGAGTTCAAGGTCGATTTAGTCAAAGGAACAGTGAAGGAAATCATTCCAAAGGAGAAAAAAATCGTGCTGGAGGATGGTTCGTTGTCTTACGATTACCTGGTTATCGGGCTGGGTGGGGAGCCGGAAACATTCGGTATTCCAGGGATGGATAAGTTCGCACTGACAATCCGCAGTATTAACTCCGTTCGCCTGATTCGTGAGCATATTGAATACCAGTTGGCTCTCTACAAAAATGACGGTAAACCTGGCCGACTAAACTTTGTTGTAGGTGGCGCTGGATTCAGCGGCATCGAGTTCGTTGCAGAGCTGGCGGATCGCCTGTCACAGCTGGCTAAAGCTTATGACATTGATTTTAACCGGATTCAAATCATTAACGTCGAGGCGGCGCCTACGGCATTGCCGGGATTTGACCCTGAGCTGGTGGAATATGCAATGGATGTTCTTAAGCGCAAGGGGGTTAACTTCCGCATCGGTATTCCCATTAAGGAATGCCTGGAGGATGGCGTAATCGTGGGTGAGGGCGAGAAAATCGAAGCCTGCACGGTGGTCTGGACAGGAGGTATCCGTGGAAACGGATTGATTGAGAAGGCCGGATTCGAAGTGATGCGTGGCAGGGTGAAAATCGACGATTTTCTACGTGCGCCGGGTCACGATGACATTTTCATTATCGGGGACAGCTCCTTGATGTTTAATCCTGAAGGCCGACCTTATCCACCTACTGCGCAAATTGCGATGCAGCAAGGGGTGCTCTGTGCCAAGAATCTGACAGCCACCCTCCGCAAAAAGGAGCTGCACAAGTTCGTATTTTCCAATAAAGGGACCGTTGCTTCGCTTGGAAAAGGCGAGGCTGTCGCAGTGGTGGGCAAACGCAAAATAAAAGGCTGGATCGCAGCACAGCTGAAAAAAATCGTTGATCTCCGCTATCTGTTCATCATTGGCGGGATTCCGCTAGTACTGAAAAAGGGACGGTTTTTCTAAGGTAGAAAGGTTTCCATGACTTCTGTACAGGAGCTTGGAGACCTTTTTTAAGTAGAGGTAATCAAAAAAAGTATTGACTTATAACTATACGGCGGCGTATAGTTTGGTCACAAATTACAAAGGGGGACCTTCACGTTGAATTCTGATTTTAACATCAATGCTGATCCCAGGAAAATAAACTTATTGGCAGAAAAGTTTCCAGATATGGACTCCCAATCATTGAATACGTTAGTGCTTTTCGTACAGACAGCTCACGAGGTGTACAATGGAGTATCCTCCAGACTGTCCGAATACGGGCTATCCATCGGAAATCTGAAAATATTAATGCCTTTGTTTTTGTATGACCGTTCGTTAACTCCATCTGAACTAGCTGAGTTTTCAGGAGTCACACGTTCAACTGTAACTAGCCTAATTGACAAGTTGGAACGGGACGGAATTATCCGAAGAAGTACGCTGACGGATCGTCGTATGACCGCGATCTCCTTGACTAGTGAAGGAAAACAGTTAATGACGGAAAGAATCCCAGTGTTCATTCAGCTTTTTTCAGATTTGCTGAATGAATTTACGCAGGAAGATCATATTCTTTTTGCTACGTTATTACAGAAGTTTTCCTCAGGTCTTGAACGGATAAAACAGGAATGAAAAATTTCCTGGCTTAAATAGTTAGACATCGTACTATCAGACTTCTTATTTGTTTTTTGACTATTATTTTCAAACTATCATTTGCTAAACCATCATGAAGGAGAGTTTAATGCAATGAATAAAAAGATCATCGTGTACGTTCTACTGGTTGTCGCATTAGGTACTGGAGGTACGCTGATGGCAATGAGCGGTAAGGATGCTGTGAGTATGGCAGCCCAACATAAAAACACACTGCTTACCGCAGATACTGTAAATGTTGCTTTTCAGGGCGTAGGGGGAAGAGTGAACACCATTGAGGTAAAGGAGGAACAACAAGTGAAAAAAGGAGATGTGCTCATGACCCTTGATCCTGTGGACTTGGACCTGCAAATTGAGAAATTAAAAACAGATATCGCGCAGGCTGATGTGAAAATAAAGCAGGCCAAAGACGGATTGCAAAATCAGTCAGAGAAAATCTCGAATTCAGAAAAGCAGGGACAATTGGATATTCAGGCTGCGCAGACCGGAGAATCCTTATTAAACCAAGGTACACGTGCAGAGGACATTCAAAAACAAAAGCTGGCGATTGAAGCAGCACAACAATCGTTGGATGCAGCTCTGACAGGAGTGGAGACAGCCAAAACAAATGCGGAGATTGCACAAAAAACAGTAGCATCCAGGCAAGAGGCTCTTAACTTGGCCAAAGTGAATTACAACCGTGTCCAAGCGTTGTACGATGCCGGTGCCGGAACCAAAGCAGAACTGGATAATGCCAAAAATCAACTGGATAATGCCCAAATTGCGTTAGCTACGGCTAAGGATCAGGTTGAGATTGCGAACAATCAGATTACTGCCGCCAGCAAGCAAACTGACATTGCTCGAAATGGTATCGCCCAGCAGCAAACCGCTTTGGACAAAATGCAGGCAGGTGCAACCGCTGAGGAACGTCAGCAGGCTCGTATCAAAACAGAAAAGGCCAAGGAAGCCCTGAATCAAACCTCGCAAACGCGAAAAGATGTTAAGAATAGTGAATACAATGTAGATCTTCTGGCTCAACAAAAGCAGGCAATAAGCGTTCAACTCAAAACCTTGGAATTGCAGCGTGGACGTATGGTGCTGAAGGCATCTACAGACGGTAAAGTGTCCCGCATTGTACCCAAGATGGGAGAAATCGTTGCTACGGGGGCAACGGGCGTCGTTATTGAAACCAACCAGCTATACTACGATATTTATGTGGATGAGGATTCCATTTCGCAGTTTAAAGCAGGGGGAAATGTGACTTCGCATGTCGCTGCTTTAGACAAAGACATTCAGGGCAAGGTGAGATACATCACCTCTGCTCCGCAGTATACCAACATGAGAATGAGTCGGGATAAAGGTTTGTCGGATATAAGTTCCTTTCAAGTGCGGGTAGATGTCCCACGAACATCTGAATTATTACCTGGAATGACGATAGAGGTTGTGACGAAATGAAGGCGTTTATAGAAGAATGGAAGCTATTGGTCAGCGGCAGGATGGTGTTCGTACTGCTGCTTGTCCCGATTCTAGTGGCGGTAGTCTTCGGGTTTGTTTTCAAAAATAATCAGCTGAATGATGCATCTGTCGCTGTAGTCGATTTAGATCATAGTAATTATAGCCGACAGCTTATTAATAAATTGGATGCATCCCAGTATATTGACGTACGTTATGTACAAGAGAATGAAAGCGATCCGAATTTACTCCTATATAATGAAAAGTTTTTTGCAGTGATTTATCTTCCGGCAGGTCTGGAGGAAAATAGGCTTAAGGGAGTTCAGAGCAACATCGGCTTTTATGTAGATAACACGGTAGGTCAGGCCACAGGGAATCTGCGCTCGGCGGTCACAGAGATCATTGCCACGGAAAATGCAATACTGGCTGGTGGTGGACTAAAGGGCATGGGGATGAGTGACAGCCAGGTAACAGGACTTACTTCCAACATGCTACTCCAGCAGCGTCTGCTGTATAATCCCACCAATGCTACTTTAATGACCTCGGTTATGGGATTCATCAATACGGTCATGATTTCACTGATTGGTGCTTCTGCACTGACCATTGTCCCACGCTTGCGGGAGCAAGGCAGATTAAAAGAGGAGCTACAGCATTCGTACGGTTTGATTCTAAGGGTGCTACCGTATGCGTTAGTAGGATGTGTGTCCTTTTACTTGTCCATTGGTTTGCTTAAGCAGATCGGCGGACTCCGGTTTGAAGCGAATGTATGGCAGATCAGTATTCCGTTTCTACTGTACACGATTAGTCTAAGCTTGTTTGCGATGGCTTTGGGGTGGAATGCGGCGAATCCGGGAAAAGCTTCTCCGCGTCTCATGCTGATTATATTGCCTTCGTTCTTGCTTAGCGGTGCTCAATTGCCAGTAGCTATGCTGCCCACATCGCTGCAATATGTTAGTAATATTCTTCCTTTGACCTGGCATTTCAAGTTTTTGAGAGGACTGGGGTTTAAAGGGGGAAGTCTAAAATATTTTATTCCTGAGCTTGGCGGCTTTTTGATCTTGTTAAGTGGTCTGTTGCTTCTTATTTTTATTCAAATCGCATTGGAGAAAAGAAAGCTGGCGAAAAGCGAGGATACATCTGTAGTGGTGGAGCCTGTGCTACAATAAGGGGGCTCCTTCTCTTTTTTTGGACTTTGAGGCTATAAAAAAAGGATTCCGTGCTCCGAAGCGGTAGTTCACGGAATCCTTGATTGTATGTTGCGATTAGTGCTGACGTTTGTGCTTTACAGCTTCAGCATGTCTTCGAATGTTTCTTCGTTCAACACGCTGCCGACATAGAAGGAGCCGAATTCACCGTAACGGGCACTCACTTCGTCAAAACGCATTTCGTAGATTAGCTTCTTGAATTGCAGGGCGTCGTCGGAGAACAGTGTAACGCCCCATTCCCAATCGTCAAAGCCTACGGAACCGGAAATGATCTGCTTCACTTTGCCGGCATAGCTGCGTCCGATCAAACCGTGGCTGCGCATCAGGGTACGACGCTCGTCCATCGAAAGCATGTACCAGTTGTCGTCCAGATCACGTTTTTTGTTCATCGGATAGAAACAAATATAACGAGCCTTGTTCAAAACAGGTTTCAAGCGAGCGACGATTTGCGGATTTTGCATTGGATCTTCATCATTGCTCAAATAGTTGCTCAGCTCCACCACGCTCACATAAGAGTAGGTTTTAGTTGTATATTTGGCGAAGGTTGTTTTGTTAAAATCATTTTCCATCTTATTGAGGTCTTCCAGCGTTTCACGCAGGTGCAGCATAACGAAATCGGCCTTTTGTCCAACGATCGTATAGACAGCAGAGCTACCCAGACCCGCTTCCTCGGTAACGCTCCATTCCTTCATAAATTCTTGAAGCTCGTCCAACGCTCCGGCGCGCTCCTCATCGTCTGCCGTTTTCCATGCCGTCCAGTTGATGGACCGAAAATCGTGAAGCGCATACCAGCCTTCCAGTGTGGAGGCTACTTCGTTGGGTGTTGCTGGGGGTTGTTGAGGTTGATGTTGATTCACGATCTACACTCCTTTGCAATCTGTAAATGATAATCGGCACTGCCGAAATGATGTGTACTTCAATAGGTCTTCCTGTATGCAATCCGTGATGCTTAACCATTATATTGTAGCTCAAAGTAAAGCTTTTCACCAATGAAAGAAGTGTGAAGAATTTTATTTTTGCCGTGATGCAGGTCACAAAGTCATAAAATAGTTAGTATTCGCGAAAAAAGGAGAACACAGACGAATACGGCTGCCAAAATGGAGAACAATTGCCCTTATTTTGTTCGTCCCAGCAGAGGGCAAGTATGATAGAATAGAAAAACATCTTGGAAACCGTTATGTCAGGAAAGGAAGAATGTTGGGATGCGGATGAAAAACCTGCTGCACTATACTGAGAACCACCGCTACTGCGTTTATCGGGAGTTTGGCTTGAGCGCACTGGATGAATTGATGCTGGGAAGCGTCTATCAGCCGATGGTAGGTGCATTTGCGGTCAGTCTATATCGACTGTTGTTCCAGCATGTGCCAGCCGGACAGATTGGTTATTCGCCTCTGGAACAGCAGCGTCGACTTTTTCTGACACTGGGACTGGAGCCGAGTGAGAAGGGACGCAAGTATTTGATTGAGCAGACCTCCAAGCTGGAGGCTGTCGGTCTGTTGCAGACGTCCAGGCTGTATGCACCGGAAACGGACGACTATATGTATGAATATGAGATGCAGCCGCCGCTCGCACCTGCCGAATTTTTCAGAACGCAGCACCTCACCCTTTTGCTCAGAGACAAAATCGGCAAGTTTGCAGTGCTTTCTCTGAGAGAGTCGCTGTGGAGCAGGGAATCTAGCGAATGGTCGCAATCTTCCTATAATAAAGAGAATATTTCGGTTCCGTTTTATGAGCTGTTTGAGCTGAACACCCATGTTATAGATTATGAGCTGGAGCAGGCGCTGTCCGAAGTGTCCACAGGCCGTCAGACTGGGGCATTAACGTCAGAGTCGGAGGAAGCGCTGAACTATGCTGACATCATTCTCCGTTTTCCGCGTGAATCCGTCAATCGCAAGCACGTGGAGCGTCTGCGTTTTGAGCATGAGCAGTTAGGCATGGTGAATTACGTTGTCCGCAAATTTGGTCTATCTGTACAGGACATCAGCCGATTGCTGGATGAGGACGGTATTTTTACCGAAGCAGGCGATTTGCTGCTCGACGAGCTTCAGCTTCGCGCTAGCCAGCAATCCAGACAGGAGCGGAAGCGTCAGGAGGAACAGCAGGTGCAGGCCGCCAAGGTGGTCGCTTTACGTCAGAGGGAAGCTTCCCCTCCTGAAGAGCCACCCGTAGAGCAGGCGGTAGAAATGGAATTTTATGTAGAGGTGCCACCACAGTTCACAGCCAAATGTGACATTCACCAATATAATATGATGTTGCGTAACGAGCCTTATCGCCGATTGCTGCAAACCTTTTTCCCCGGCACGGTTCCCGGTAACCTGCTGGATATATTCGAAAAAATTGATATCAGCTATAAGCTGCCCGGTGAAGTCATCAATGTGCTCATTCATTATTTGATGTCTCTGCTCGTGTCGGGGAGTGATCAACGGATCAACCGCAATTTTGTCGAGGCCGTTGCTTCCAATATGCTGCTAAAGCAGGTAAATACTTATGAAAAGGCCGTTCAATATATACGGGATCAAGCCAAGGTAAAGGGAAAACAGTCCGCTGCTTCTTCTTCCGGCGGTGGCCGCTCCCGCTCGTATGGCAAAAATAGTGGCTCTGCCAAGCCATCCATTCCGATCGTACAGGACCAGCCTTCCGAGGATTCCGTATCCGAGGAAGAACTGGACGAACTGCTACGCCTGGCCGAGCGTATGCAATCGGGTAAACAGAAAAAGGTGTAGCGGTTATTTTGATATTTAGGTTTTATAAAATTATTAAGCAAAGCCAATTCAATAATGTGTCGACTTTATGGCGGTCGGCAGCGGAGCGGATGGAATCGTTCTGGAGAAGCGATAGCGTTCGCCTTTGCCACCGGATTTTTACCTTTAAATTTCTATTACGATAGAAAAAATCTGGTGGCAACAGCGATCGTAAGAATGATCCATCAGCGAAGCGTCTCTCCCCCCATAACTCTGCACATTTTAGAAAGGAGGAGTGTTTCTTGGAATCACTGGGCGATTTGCTACAGCAGATGCAGAACCCTTCGTTCCGCCAGCGCACGCGCAATGTGGCCGATCAGGTACTTAATGATCCGCTGGTGCAGGAATTTTGCACTGCGCATCCTGATGTGGACGAAGCGCAATTGCGGCTCAATATGAGCATGCTTTTTCAGTATGCCCGGGATCGTCGAAATTGTGACAATTGCCCGGGGCTGGAACGGTGTCCTAACGATTTTCAGGGCCACTTTTGCAAGTTGGGTGTGGAATATCCGAATGGAACAGCGGAAATCGTGGACATTCGGACCCCGTGCGCCAAGCTGGTTGC
Source organism: Paenibacillus kribbensis (assembly GCF_001705305.1). Lineage (GTDB taxonomy): Bacteria > Bacillota > Bacilli > Paenibacillales > Paenibacillaceae > Paenibacillus > Paenibacillus kribbensis_B. The sequence continues at coordinate 257,111 of NZ_MCBP01000005.1, read as the reverse complement.
TGCCCAACATGAACAACGGGTGCGTCAGCGAATTAAAAGCTTTTATGTGGATGAGCGCGCGCTGCTGGAAGGATATAATGCCGTTGAAATTGCGCGCAAGGACTTGCAACGGGTGCCTGCAGTTAATCAGGTATTCCGCTATATTGAAGAAACCAAAAGTCAGGGCTTGTTAAAAAAAGGACTGTATCTGGAAGGTACTTTTGGTACGGGAAAAACCTTTTTAATGGGATACTTACTGCACGAGCTGGCCTTGTATGGGCTGAACGGTGTGATCGTGTATATGCCTGATTTTGTAGAGGACTTAAAGTCCATGATTCAGGATGGGCAAAAATTAAAGGAAACGACCGAAATGCTAAAAAATTGTGACCTGCTCGTATTTGACGATATTGGGGCCGAAAATTTAAGCCCCTGGGTACGGGATCATGTGATGGGCTCTATTTTGAATTACCGAATGAACCGCAAGCCCACCTTTTATACCTCCAATTACACGTTAGAAGGGCTGGAGAAGCATCTCAGCTTTACGAGCAAGGATGGGGAGGAAATGTACAAGGGACAACGTTTGATGGACCGGATTCGTCCTTTTGTTGATATCATTACCGTAAAGGGGAAAAACCAGCGGGGGTAAAGAGGCATCCGTCTGCTATTTTGATATCTTACAATTAAAAAACTATTGTGATATAATTAATAGGTGTCGAAAAAGACATTACAGGTTATAATAATCTTGACTTTTCTATAAAGGAGGAACATACAATGGCAATTGTTAACGTGTCCGATCAATCCTTCAACGCAGAAGTCGAAGGCACAGGAACCGTTTTGGTTGATTTTTGGGCGCCATGGTGCGGTCCTTGCAAAATGATCGCTCCAATTCTGGAGGATCTGTCCACAGAGGTGGGCGACAGCGTCAAAATCGCGAAAGTGAACGTGGATGAAAACCCAGAGTCCGCTTCTCGTTTCGGCGTTATGAGCATTCCTACTCTGATCGTCTTCAAAGACGGACAGCCTGTTGATAAAGTGGTAGGTTTGAACTCGAAAGAAGCGCTGAAAAACATGCTTACCAAACACCAATAATCATTGCATGTGACCCATGCTCCTGCGGGGGTCTGGGGATCGGCCGTGAATGGTCAATGCCTCCGGTTGTATATACCGGGGGCGTTTTTTGCGTATTATTCCTGTATAATTATATTGATATCGTAGTTAAGCAGTCATTTAAGGATGGAAGGGGGAACCGGGCGGATGAAATCTTTTACGGAGGACTTGCACGATCAGGAGAAGGCGCTGGAGAACATACGGCATAAATTAGCGTTACTGCCGGATGCATCGGGTTGTTATCTGATGAAGAATGGAGAAGGCACCATCATTTATGTCGGCAAGGCCAAAGTGTTGAAAAACCGGGTCCGTTCCTATTTTACAGGCAGCCATAATGGCAAGACGCAGCGACTGGTTGCCGATATTCGTGATTTTGAATATATCGTAACAGCCAGTAATATGGAGGCGCTCATTCTGGAGTGTAACCTGATCAAAAAATATCAGCCGCGCTATAATGTGCTGTTGAAGGATGATAAAACCTTTCCGTATTTGAAAATTACGAACGAGGCCCACCCCAAGCTGGAGGTGACCCGGCGCGTTCTCAAAGATAAAGCAAAATATTTTGGGCCTTATCCCAACTCCTACGCGGCACATCAGACGAAGAAGCTGCTGGATCGCATGTATCCGTTACGCAAATGCGGTGTGATGCCCAAGGAAGTATGCCTGTATTATCACATGCATCAATGTCTGGGACCCTGTGTAAAAGAAGTTGATCAGGAAACGTATGACCAGATTGGTCAGGAGATCGCTTCTTTTTTGAGCGGGGGACATGAGGAAATTAAAAAAGATCTCCAGCGTAAAATGCAGGAGGCCGCAGAGGAGCTGTACTTTGAGCGTGCCAAGGAGCTGCGGGATCAGATTATCAGTATTGACGCCATGATGGAAAAGCAGAAAATCACAACCTCTGATGCCAAGGATCGAGATGTGTTCGGGTTTTCGGTAGACAAGGGCTGGATGTGTGTGCAGATCCTATATGTTCGCAAGGGTAAAATGATCGAGCGGCATATGTCGACTTTTCCTTTCTACGGCGAGGCTTACAGCGATTTTATGTCCTATGTGACGCAATATTACAGTGACAACCCGGCAGTACCACAGGAAATTTTGCTGCCGGATACACCCAAGCTGGTAAAGCAGACGGATCAGGATGCGCAAAATGCAGAATATTCTGCAGAGCGTCCTGCCGGTGCATTGCTGGTGGCTGAGGAACGAGCTTCTTATGCGGAGGCAGATCCAGAAACAGAAGCCCAGCTCTCCGGCGGGCTGGAGGAACCGGCTACGGCAGCCCTTGCTCTGGCTGAATGGCTGGATGTAAAAGTGTTTGTACCACAGCGTGGTCTGAAAAAACAAATGACCGAGATGGCGACGGAAAATGCCCGTGTCGCTTTGGATGAGAAGTTTAAGCTGATCGAACGGGACGAGGAGCGGACATCCAAGGCTGCGAGCAATCTGGGGCGTGCGATAGGACTGGATCGGTTGCATCGGGTGGAGGCATTTGATAACTCCAACATACAAGGTTCTGACCCTGTATCAGCCATGATTGTGTTCATTGACGGCAAGCCTGCCAAAAAAGAGTATCGGAAATATAAAATCCGTTCTGTGCAGGGGCCGGATGACTATGAAACGATGCGTGAGGTTATTCGGCGTCGATATGAGCGTGTGCTGAAGGAAGATCTGGAGCGCCCTGATCTGATTGTTGTCGATGGCGGACGTGGGCAAATTAAGGCGGCGGCTGATGTACTGGAAAATGAGCTGGGTTTATTCATTCCGGTGTGTGGTCTCGTGAAGGATGCCAAACACAGAACTTCCCAGCTACTGGTGGGAGAATCCAATGAGGCTGTGAAATTGGCTCGCAATAGCGAAGAATTTTATCTGCTGCAACGGATTCAGGATGAGGTTCACCGTTTTGCGATTACATTCCACCGGGAGCAACGCGGCAAGTCCATGATAACGTCCCGTTTGGACTCTATTCCGGGCATTGGCGAGAAGCGGCGCAAGCTGCTGCTTAAGCATTTTGGGTCCCTTAAAAAAATAAGAGAGGCCAGCGTCGAAGACTTCCGGCCTCTCTCTATTGGTGATAAGCTTGCGCGGCAAATTATAGCTGCCCTTCGGGAGGAGGAGTCGTAGTATACGGCTCCTCTTTTTTTAGGGGCTCAAACATGATACGATTAGGCTTTTTGGGACTAAACCAGTAAATCACGTAACCTACAATGGCCGGGAGTAAAATCCAGAACAAACCTGCGCTCAGGTTCACGGTATCTCCCAAACTCATCACACTAAAGCCCATGAGAATGCTGTCAAAAATAACGTGGCTGAACATGGCAGCGATAAAGCCGTAACGCAGGAACACAAAGCTGAACAGCAATCCGAGGAAGGTCAGCTCAATAGGTCTGGAAATCACCGGATAGATCGGATACAGTGTATGCCCCAGTGCCCATATGAGCGTGGTGATCAGGCAAGCGACAAAAGTGTTCCTCACTATTTTTTTGACCATTGGAATACCGAACAGACGGTATACGGCCTCCTCTCCAATACCAGCCATCCAGGCCATAATGGGCAATAACCATGGATAAGCCATATTGTAAGGAGATTGCGTGGCATCTGTTGTGGAGAACGTATTGAAGGTACGTTCCAGCACAAAGAACAAAATGGATTGGACTCCAAGTAAAATAAAGGCCCACAGGTAACCAACATACATACTGTGAAGCACATACAGCCCGTAGCCCGGCTCTTTGGCACGTGGCCATGTATTCAGTCCAATCTGACGCATAAGCCCGTCACCGCCGACCAGGGAGAAGTAGAGTGCTACGGTCATAGCGAAGGAAACACCAACCTGGAAAACCATGAGAAATATAAGCATTCCCCGGCTGCCTGCTTCTGCTTGCAGTAAAGGCAGCATGTTCAAGGTCCCTGCCATAGTAGCAACAAAATACACAACGGACAAAACAATGCCGCGTACAAAGGAAGTGTGGCGTCGTGTGAGAGACGCGTAGACAATCGCGAGTACGGCCAATACGAAGGTAAACAAGGCATAGCCTGCATAGGTCATCCAGTTGGCCCAGTAGGTTTGCTTTTTGACATAATCGGTATAGGACGATGGGGCAGAAAAGCTCTGTGTAAACGAGCGAACATCCCCGTCTTCAAAAGTAAACGCCAGTGTAAGTACCGAGGAGCCGATTTGTTTTCCGTCCACGGTATACTTTAATCCACCCTCCCCTTCGTTGGTCACGAGCTTCAAGTCCGAAGGCTTAAAGCCAAAGCGTTTGACCCATACGGCCGCTGCCTGCTCTTTTGCTTCAAGCGTCATGTCGCCCTCAGCCGCACGAACAAGCCTGCTGCGTGCTTGCTCATCCGTAGAAATATCGGCTTGTGCGTAATTGGTACTGGAGGTCATTCGTTTAAAGCTAACGACTTTGCCGGTCGATAAATCTACATGAATTTGCAATTTCTCCTTCGTGGAAGGGTCTGGGAGATCGACCCGAAAAGTTTCGTAAGGGTAGCTTTTTTTCCATGTACGATCGTACTGTGGAAGCAGTTTTTCTCTGGATAAATAACCGTACAAATCCGTTTCAGCCTGATAGGTGACGACAGGCATTTCTGGCGGTGATTCAGTATAGCCCAGCTCGGAGCGAGCGAAGTCTAATGCGTTGTTAACCGCTTCTTGTTTGGTGATTGTCGCTGTGTTCATCAATGATTCTGAACTTGGATTGCTAAGCGAGGGAATCAGCAATTGAAAGATAAAAAAGCAAATCAGGCCAATCCCGCCCAACAAGCCTAATCTTTTGAAGTTGGCCGAGAGCACGACCGGGTTCCCGATACGGTTCATGAGTTTCCTCCTTAATCTGTAAATAAGTGCATCCATTAAAGATATCATACTGCACAGGTTCCCGCCAACACAGCTGTGATATTCATGAAAATGGAGTGAAAGCATCCTAAAGTTTCAATAAAATAAGATAAACTGCGATTAAACGCTGCCTATTCGCAAAATAAAGCCAAATTAACGTTTTTTCGACGAAATCGGTTTTGTGATCTGGATACAGAAGGATTATAATCTTGAGGCAATGCCTATAAAATCAATAGGTAGCGCTATACATTTGAGCCGAATTTCCATAGGAAAACGGGGGAACCATGTTACTGGGGTGAATTTTACAGCCGGTCTCGCACCGGACGTGTGAATAGGGCATACTGTGCTGCCCGAATCCGTCAGCTAACCTCGTAGGCTGTGACAGGGACCCAGTCAGGCACTCGGTTTTCCGGTGTCTTTTTTTGTGTGTATAAAAGTGTGAGTAAAAGTTTGCTGAGTTAAGGACGCTACGCGTTCCATTTGATCTTCCGATCGCTGTTGACTTTGAATTTTATTGGATTAGATAAACCCTGATAAGGTTAAAATTCAAAGTCAGTTTATGCTTACGAAGCGAGCTTTCCTGCGGAAAGCTTTCAGGCGAGCGCTACCGCTTCTCCAGATTCAAATGGACCGCTGCGCTGCTGCCCGCCTTAAAGTCATCAAACGTTTCATAAGGTAGTGAGTATTGAAAGGCAAAAGTATCCTGCTTTGCGGATACTTTTCTGTTTTCTCTAAAAGAAACGGACGAAAGAAACTGAAAAGAGATTGGTGATTTTATGGGCTGGCAGTAGCGGAGGGGGCAGAATTGTTCTGGAGAAGCGACAGCGTTTGCCTTTATCACTGGATTTTAACCTTTAAAGGGGTTATACAATCAAAAAATCCGGGGATAACAGCAATCGGAGGAATAATCTGCACCCGAAGCGGTCTCCATGCTCATAATTCATCAAGTAGGAGAAGTGATGATCATGAACCCCAATGCCGGCTGGCTTCGGCTTTCTCCACCGCGGATATTTGTTGCGGGCTTTGCCGCTATCATACTTATAGGTAGTTTATTGTTAATGCTGCCGATTTCCAATACAACGGGGAAGCCGCTTGCGTTTATAGACGCTTTGTTTACAGCGGCTTCCGCGACCTGTGTCACAGGGCTTGTCGTTAAGGACACGGGAACTTTTTTTACAACCTTTGGTCAGGTGGTGATCGCTGCGCTCATTCAGGTCGGCGGTCTCGGTTTTATGACCATGGCCACCCTGATCGCGCTGGTGTTCAAGCGTCGCATCTCCTTGCGGGAGCGCCTTATTTTGCAGGAGGCGATGAATCAGACCTCTGTAGAGGGGATCGTCGGCTTGATCCGTAAGGTGTTATTGTATTCACTGATCATTGAGGGCGTGTGCGCTACGATATTTGCGGTTCGCTGGTCCTTTGATATGCCTGTAGGCAGGGCAATTTATTTTGGAATCTGGCATGCGATCTCCATGTTTAACAATGCTGGTTTCGATTTATTCGGTCACTTTCGCAGCCTGACAGGTTATGTATATGATCCCGTCGTTAATTTTACCGCTATGTTTTTGATTATCTCGGGAGGCATCGGCTTTGTGGTGATGTCGGATCTGGCAGAATATCGCAAACGCCAGAGACTGACCTTGCATACCAAGGTGGTACTTAGCATGACGGCTGCACTGATTGTAGTCGGAACCCTTGTTATCTTTGTTTTCGAGTTTACGAATCCGCGAACCTTAGGCTCGCTCGATTGGGGAGGCAAGCTGCTGGGATCTTTATTCCAGTCGGTAACCCCTCGTACCGCTGGTGCTAATACGCTGGACATCGCAAGCCTGCGGCAGGCCACGCAGTTTTTTATCATTATACTGATGTTCATAGGGGCTTCCCCTGGCTCCACGGGAGGCGGGATTAAGACGACCACGTTCGCGCTGCTCGTTGGAGCGGTGTTTTCCATGCTGCGAGGTCGGGAAGACATTGTATTGTTCAAGTATCGGCTTGCGCAAGCACGAATTTACAAGGCTTTGACCATTACTCTGTTGGGACTGTTGTTCGTGATCGGAGTAACAATGATTTTGTCTGCCACCGAAGATCATCATTTTCTGATGATTTTGTTCGAAACGGTGTCTGCCTTTGGAACGGTCGGATTGTCGATGGGGCTTACACCTGATTTGACAGTTGTCGGCAAGCTGGTGATTACCCTGACGATGTTTGCAGGTAGACTCGGGCCGCTCACGCTGGCTTATGCACTAGGCCCCAAAAAGGGTAAGGAATTATATCGGCATCCGGAAGGCAAAATGATTATAGGATAGGGGAGTTTTCGAGTAGATATGAAAACGCAGCAGTTTGTAGTTATTGGCTTGGGACGGTTTGGCTCAAGCCTGGCTTTGCAATTGGTGGATATGGGATGCGAGGTACTTGGCATCGACCGGAATGAGGACGTTGCAGACAGTATGAGTGAGCTGCTGACGCATACTGTTGTTGCGGATGCTACCGATGAGGATTCGTTGCGGTCACTAGGTATCCGTAATTTCGATTGCGGTATTGTTGCTATTGGGGATGACATTCAGGTAAGCATTCTAACCGCCATTTTGCTGAAAGAGCTGGGTGTAAAAAAAGTCGTAGCCAAAGCGATATCTGTGCTGCACGGACGGGCATTGGAAAAGCTCGGTGTGGACCGTGTCATTTATCCTGAACGGGATATGGGAATACGGGTGGCCCATCAACTGGTTACGCCTAATTTGCTCGACTATTTGGAGCTATCCAAAGAATACAGCATTGTGGAGCTAAATGTACCTGCATGTCTCAATGGCAAAACGTTATCAGAGCTGAATGCCCGTACCCGCTTTGGCTGTAGTATCGTGGCGCTTCATACGGCGAACGGTATTCTCATTGTACCAACGGCTATGGATCGGCTAAAAGCGGACGATATTATGGTCATCATCGGTTCTAATGACAATATCGCCCGCTTTGAGGATGAGGTCGTTAACGTCAATGAAGAAGGCTAACCCTCTTATACCATACGATAGCCGGCAAACGACGCGCGTGTCTCGCTAATCCAGCTTCGCGCTGTCGAGCTGAGATCTGCCGCCTCTGAATAAATGAGAGACGTCGTTCGGCGTGTCTCCTTCAAGTCCGGCAAGTACAGCGCAGTGAGTCCATTATCCCGCAGCAGTTCGCTGCGCAAATAGGATTTGGGCAGTAACGCAGAAGCCTTACAGGTTGGAAGCAAGCGAACAATGGCCTCGAAGGAGTCGATTTCCATACGGATATCGGGCATGATGCCGCTGCGCTGGAACAAATCATCTATCAAGCTGCGATACCAGGTTCCTTTGGAGAAAATAATCATCGGCAAACCCTGCAGGTCTTTCATCGAGGCCGTTCCTGTTTTGGCCGTTAATTCATGTCCTATCGGAACGACCAGCTCCAAATGATCGTCAAATAGTGGAATGCAACGCAGTCCGGCCTCATGAATGGCAGACCCGACAACACCGGCGTCTGCTTTTTTGTCGCGTACAAAAGCGACGATTTCATGGGTTTTGCCTGTGAGTAACTTCAGCTCGGTTTGGGGATGCTTGCTCATGAAAGCTTCGACGAGGGTGGGCAGCGTTGTTTGGAGTGTCGTGAGACTTGCGCCCAGGGTGAGCATGCTTTGGGCTTCGTTTTTGTGCCGGGACAGCTTTTGCAAAAAGCGGAGCTGTCGTTGCCGTTGCTCCAGCGCGAAGGTATATACAAATCGTCCGGTTGACGTAATTTCGAGCCGTTTGCCCCGTCGATCAAAGAGATGCACACCCAATTCTTCCTCCAGCTTGGCGATTTTACGGGACAGGGCGGGCTGGGACAGATTAAGCAGTTTGGAGGCTTTATTCAGGCTGGATTGCTCGACAATGACGGCAAAGGCGTTCAAATCCTCAAACATATCATTCACTTCCTCTCTATATGCAAAAAAGACATAATAATTAATACGTATATTGCAATTCCATTATAAGCCGAAAAGGAGTAACATAAAAGCGACACAAGATGTTCACACTTTTGATTTTCCTTATAAGGGACACCTTGTTGGACATTTCCTGTCGGGAACTGTCATTCTATATGTTATATTTCTACTATTGAAAACGCTATTATTGGAGAAGGGAGCATTACCTAGATGAAAGGATTCTATTCCAGAAAGCTGCATTCGCTTCTTGGCGTCATCCCGCTGGCTCTTTTTTTTGTTGAGCATTTGGTGACGAACTTCACTGCAGTGGAGGGAGGCAAGGAAGGATTCAATCGCAGTGTGGCCTTCCTGAATGGTTTGCCGCTGGTGATTGTACTTGAAACGTTATTCATCTACTTGCCATTATTGTTCCACGGAATTTATGGCTTGTATATTGCTTATCAGGCTGATCCGAATGTCAAAAATTTTGGCTATTCGCGTAACTGGCGCTTTCTGTTCCAGCGTATTACCGGCGTCATTACGTTCGTGTTCATTATCTGGCACGTGTTCGATACACGTATTCAGGTGGCTCTGGGTAATGTAACACATGAGGAGCTGGGCGGTGTAATGCACGGCATTGTAACGAACCCAGTCTATTTTATTCTGTATTTAATCAGCGTTGTTTCGGCATCCTTTCACTTTGCTAACGGGCTATGGGCATTTATGGTCAGTTGGGGCATCACCGTGGGACCACGTGCGCAAAAGGTATCCTCCTATATTTGCATGACCCTGTTCGTGGTGGTATCCCTCGGTTTTATCGCTTCCCTGTTGGCATTCCGCAGCGCGGAATTCCAGGAAACGGCTACCGCTTTGATACAAAGCAGCGCTATTCAACAGCTACTGTAAAAAATGAATTTACACTATACATCGTTTGTATTACATCATTTGCAGATTCTATTTCCAATCGTAAAGGGATTTGGCTAAAATCCTGAAAACAAGGAGTGAGCAGAAATGGCAGCATCCAACATTATTGTCGTGGGCGGCGGTCTGGCGGGTCTGATGGCTACGATCAAGGCGGCAGAGGCAGGAGTCCACGTTCATTTATTTTCTTTGGTTCCGGTCAAAAGATCCCACTCCGTTTGTGCTCAAGGCGGCATCAACGGGGCAGTAAATACCAAGGGCGAGGGAGACTCACCCTGGATTCATTTTGATGATTCGGTCTATGGCGGGGATTTTCTGGCCAACCAGCCTCCGGTAAAAGCAATGTGCGAAGCGGCTCCGGGGATTATCCATCTCATGGACCGTATGGGTGTCATGTTTAACCGGACACCGGAAGGATTGCTGGATTTTCGTCGCTTTGGCGGTACCCAGCATCATCGGACAGCCTTTGCTGGAGCGACGACAGGTCAGCAGCTCCTGTATGCCTTGGATGAGCAAGTACGGCGCTGGGAATCCGATGGCTTGGTAACCAAATATGAAAACTGGGAGTTTTTACAGGCGGTACTGGATGATGAAGGTATCTGTCGAGGTATTTGTGCGCAGGATTTGCGCACGATGGAAGTGAAAACTTTTGCGGCGGATGCCGTTATTTTGGCCTCGGGTGGTCCTGGCATTATTTTCGGTAAAACCACAAATTCTGTGATTAATACCGGTACGGCTGCCGGTGCGGTATATCAGCAGGGTGTACGCTATGCGAACGGTGAGTTTATCCAGATTCATCCGACGGCTATACCGGGGGATGACAAGCTACGTCTTATGTCTGAGTCGGCACGGGGTGAGGGCGGTCGTATTTGGACGTACAAGGACGGCAAGCCGTGGTATTTCCTCGAGGAAAAATATCCGGCTTACGGAAATCTGGTTCCACGCGATATTGCGACACGTGAAATATTCAGCGTATGCGTCGATGAAGGACTTGGCATTAATGGCGAGAATATGGTCTACCTCGATCTGTCTCACAAGGACCCGAAAGAGCTGGACGTGAAGCTGGGCGGTATTATTGAAATTTATGAAAAATTCGTGGGTGACGATCCGCGTAAAATCCCGATGAAAATTTTCCCGGCTGTGCATTATTCAATGGGTGGCATGTGGGTCGATTACAATCAGATGACGAATATACCGGGGCTGTTTGCCGCCGGGGAATGTGAATTCCAGTATCACGGAGCCAACCGTTTGGGTGCGAACTCGTTGTTGTCAGCTATTTACGGCGGGATGGTGGCTGGACCGAAGGCTGTGGAATACATCAAGGGCTTAAAAAAATCCACCCAGGATGTAGCTTCCTCCGTGTTCGACGCAGCGGTAAATCAGCAGACGGAGAAGTACGAGCGTATTTTGCATATGAACGGAAAAGAAAATGCTTATGTTCTTCACAAAGAGCTGGGCGAGTGGATGACGAACAATATGACTGTCGTTCGTTATAACGACAAGCTGGAAGCTACGATCCACAAGATCAAAGAGCTGAAGGAGCGTTATGCCAACATCAACATCAATGATGCTTCGCGCTGGAACAATGCGGGTGCGGCGTTTACACGTCAGTTGTGGAATATGATGGAGCTGGCTGAAGCGATGACCAAGGGGGCGCTGCTGCGCAATGAAAGCCGCGGAGCCCACTATAAGCCGGACTTCCCGGATCGTAACGATGAGGAATTCCTGAAAACAACGATTGCGGACTGGACACCGGAAGGACCCCAAATTTCATATGAAGACGTGGATGTTTCGCTGATCAAGCCGCGTATTCGAGATTATTCCAAGAACAAATAATAGAAGGGAGTGTATTTTAGATGTCGGAGCAAGCAGTGAAATCGAATAAAACAGTGAAGTTCGTTGTGACCCGTCAGAATGAACCGAATGCCAGTCCATATACGGAAGAATTCGAATTACCCTATCGCCCGGGCATGAATGTGATTAGCGCGCTGATGGAAATTCAGCGCAACCCGGTAGACAGCCATGGTAAAGAGACTGCCCCGGTATGCTGGGAGTCGAACTGTCTGGAGGAAGTATGCGGAGCCTGCTCGATGGTGATTAACGGCAAGCCGCGTCAGGCCTGTGCTGCGCTTGTTGATAAGCTGGAGCAGCCGATTACGATTGCACCGATGAGCACATTCCCGGTTGTGCGGGATTTGATCATCGACCGCAGCCGGATGTTTAACGCACTCAAGAAGGTCAAAGCATGGATTCCGATTGACGGCACCTACGATCTGGGCCCTGGCCCCAGAATGGCGGAGAAAAAGCGTCAATGGGCGTATGAACTGTCCAAGTGCATGACCTGCGGGGTTTGCCTGGAGGCCTGCCCAAATGTCAACGAGAAGACAACGTTCATTGGACCTGCGGCGATATCTCAGGTTCGCCTGTTTAACAGCCACCCGACAGGGGAAATGAATCAGGAGGAGCGGCTGGATGCATTGATGACGGACGACGGGCTGGAGGGCTGTGGTAATTCGCAAAACTGCGTACGTTCTTGCCCGAAAGGCATTCCGTTGACAACCTCCATTGCCGAAATGAACAAGCAAACGACCAAGCATATGTTCAAGCGTTGGTTGACTGTATAGCGCGAGCCAGCAAAGATGTCATCAAAACCAAAACAGGCTTTTTCCAATCGGAGAAAGCCTGTTTTTTGCGTTCATAAGAGATGGAGGGGAGCATGAGGGAGGAGAGTAATATAGCACTTATGGTATAATTATGGTATTGTGTATCGTTTTTGGAGAAAAGGAGGCTGGGCAGGTGACTGTGCAAACGATAACGAATCGACCTGTTACCAGGTCGGATGTAATGAAGGGCTTACAGGAGCTGGGAGTTCGGAACGGCATGAAGCTGCTTGTTCACTCTTCGATGCGCAGCTTCGGGCGCTTTGTTCCAGGCGGGGCCTCCGCCATTCTTGCGGCATTAACGGAAGCGATTGGCCCGGAAGGGACGCTGGTCATGCCGACACAGTCTCATGACTTGACTGATCCGTCGACCTGGATGAACCCGCCTCTGGATGAGTCGTGGTGGGAGCTTGTGCGTGAGGAAATGCCCGCTTATGATCCGGCCTGGACGCTGACCGGGGGGATGGGTGTTATTGTAGAAACATTCCGTGGTCTGCCGGGAACAGAGCGCAGCGAGCATCCGCACGTTTCCCTGGCGGCGCGTGGACCTGCCGCTTCGGAATTGCTGTCAGATCATCAGCTCGACTTTGGGCTGGGTGAGTACTCACCGCTGGGGAAGCTGTACGAGGCTGATGCTTACGTCCTGCTGCTGGGCTGCGGACATGACAGCAATACGTCTTTGCATTTAGCGGAATATCGAGCAGCGTATAACGGACGTGAAAAAATCACGCATCAAGCTCCTATGATGGTGGATGGAGCCAAAGTGTGGGTTACTTTTGAGGACTTTAATATTACCTCAGATGATTTTGAGCAGCTGGGGTATGATTTTGAACGGGATTGCCCTACGTGCTTTACGCGGGTCAACATCGGAGAGGCTTCATGCTTTTTAGCGAGGCAACGCGATTTGGTAGACTATGCGGTACCGTGGTTGTCCACTAATCGTTAGAGTTTCGAGGGAAGTAAGAATTACAGAATAGTGAGCTAGAGGAATAAATAGCAAGGGGACACGCATATGGAGAAAACGCCGCAAACCCGCCGCGAGAGTCAGGATGGTCCGTACAATGAGGCCGCAACCCCTCCCGGTTCTTCGCGGCGTCCCACTTCAAATGAGCCGGCCAATCCTTCCCGCCGCCGTTTTTTGAAAAAAGCGGCTTTAGCCACAGCGGGAACCGCGCTTTTGGCTGGAGGATACGCTTCCTTATGGGAGCCTAATCATTTGGAGATTACACGCTTCACCTTGTCTCTGCCCCGCCTGCCGGCTGCTTTTGACGGTATCAGGGTTGTACATTTCAGTGATGTACATTTGGGTTTTCATATGGATGAGCAGGATCTGCGCGATCTTGCGGACCGGATTGCCGGACTGGAGCCGGATTTGCTCTGTTTTACAGGTGATATTGTGGATGACTATGCAATATCCATGAAGGCTGCTGTTCCGGTTATGGCTTCCATGCACGCGACTCTTGGTAAATTCGCCATTTTGGGCAATCATGATTATAGAGGCTTGCCAGCCGGAGTACAGGAATTATACCCGAAGACCGGATTTACGCTGCTGAGGAACGAACATGTGATTGTGGAGCGCTCGGGACAGCGTGTGGCGATGGTTGGTTTAGAGGATAACATCATGGGAAAACCTAATCCACGGCGTGCCATTCATGGACTCCCCGCTGAAATGTGCAAGCTGCTGCTGATGCATGAGCCGGATTATGCGGATGTGGCGGCGCGAATGTCCTTTGACCTTCAACTGTCGGGGCATACGCATGGAGGACAGGTGCGTTTGCCTGTCATCGGAGCAGCGATGCCGCCTCCGGGTGGACGCAAGTACATTCAGGGATTGTTTCATGTAGGGGCGGACCGGATGCCGCTTTATGTCAGCAGAGGGGTTGGCATGACCAAGCTGCCGATTCGTGTGCTGTGCAGACCAGAGCTTAGTGTCATTACGCTAAAATCTGGTCAATAGGCCATTATATTTTTTATCTTCACCAGTATATGCTTGGAGCTGCACAAGGAAGGCTTGAATATAGTAAAGGATGTAGCTGTTTCGGACAAAGGAGTGAGGCTCAGATGGAGCGTATTGCTGTCATTTCGGATATTCATGGCAATTGGCCTGCCTGTGAGGCGGTGCTGGAGGATATTGCTTCCCGAGGCATTGGCCGTGTGTTTTGTTTGGGGGATCTGATCGGCAAAGGGCCTAGTCCGTGTGAGGTTCTGGATGCAGTCCGTCAACATTGTGAAGTTGTCGTGCGGGGAAATTGGGATGAACTGGTCAGCATTACCAATGATCTCAATTTTAGCTGGCAAGCCGAGCGCTTGGGTACAGAACGAGTACAGTATTTGGCACAGTTACCGTTTCATTATGATTTCAGGATGAGCGGTCGTCGTATCCGTCTGGTCCATGCTTCGCCCCAAAGCGTGTATCACCGTGTGCAGCCTTGGGATGAGCCGGAAAAAAGATTAGCCATGTTTGACCCGTTGGCTGAGGAGAATGGAAGAGATGCTTTTGCCCCGGATGTGGTGGGCTATGGAGATGTACATAATGCCTTTATTCAGCATTTCCAGGGGAAGACGCTATTTAATGTCGGGAGTGTCGGGAATCCGCTGGATGTCACCCAGGCTTCGTACTGTATTCTGGAAGGAAACCTGGGAGAAGAACAAGCTACCCCTTTTTCCATTCATTTTGTACGCGTACCTTACGATATAGAGCTGGCGGTCAAGCAAGCGGAGGAAGCCGATGTCCCTTCGTTGTCGTATTATATTCGTGAGTTGCGCACAGGCATTTATCGGGGAATTCAGGACCTGGATTAAGTGTGGAGAACATTCATTCCAACAAGCCAATCCATCCGCAGGAGGGATCAGTGTGCTGACTAAAGAAATGCTTCGTTCAGGGCTACCGGAGCTTTACGCCCATCGTGTCCGATTGCGCCAGCTGAGAGCGGAGGATTATCCTGCACTGGAGCGGATGCTGTCCGATCCTTTAGTCATCCGATACGTGAATCGAATTCGCAAGCCTGTCTACGCGCGAATGCGACGTCTGGTTGCCCAAATCAAAGTAGCTGGGGATTCTTTGGATTCCTTGCACTTTGCGGTGGAATGGCATGGAAGAAATACAGGCGTTACCCCTTCACAGCTGCTTGGTATCGCTTCGTTTCAGCAATGGAATGAGGGTACAGGTGAGGCACAACTGGGCTATATTTTAGATCGTCCATTCTGGGGACAGGGACTGGCTACAGAGATCGTGGAAGTGATGCTGAAATTTGGTTTCGGGTCTTTGAAACTCAAGCGAATTGAAGGTCGTTGCCAAGAGGATAATCAGGCTTCCGTGCGTGTGCTTGTCAAAAATAAGCTGCGTCTGCTCCGCATCATTCGTTCCTATGATCCTTCAGGAGAGGTGCCCAATGTATTGGTGTTTTCGATTACCCAAGGGGATTATGCGTAGAAATGGAAAAGGGATATTTTGTTACAAAGATGAAACATAACTGCAAAACAACTCTAACACAGGACGGGTACAATACAGACATGACCCCCTTTTGAATAATAAATGTTGCTGGGACCCGAAGCTTCGGGTCCTCTTTTTTTGTGTTTCTATTGCAGCTACCTGCGATTACAGGCGATCCCTATGATTCATATGACGTCTTTAAGTTTTATGACCAGTTCCATATTAGATTATCTCCTGGCTTGAATTAAGAGCTATCAGTTCTCTTTTTCTAACTGGATAATTTCTGATAAGTCTGTGATCTCCAAAGCATGGGCGATTTTTTCAAGCATGAGTAAGTTAACTTCTTGTCGGTTGCCGCTACAAAGAGTAGATATTCTGGACTGGGGTATCCCTGTCATAGCTTCTAAGTTTTTTTGGGTGATCCCTTTTGTTTTTAAAACTTCCTTGAGTTTAATTTTGATTTTTAACATTAAATAGATGCCTCCGAGATCTGTTGTAAATAATAATTTTACATGAGGAATCAGTTTTCTTCTTCTAACTGGATTAACTCCGATAAGTCTGTGATTTCCAGAGCATGAGCGATTTTTTCGATTACGGGAAAGCTAATTTCCTGTCTTGCATTACGGCACATGTCCGAAATCGTAGCTTGGCGGATTCCTGTTAATTGAGACAGCTTTGTCTGAGTAATGCCCTTATTTTTCATAACGATATGTAGCTTTAATTTAACCTTCAGCAAACTTAAAACCTCCATTGACATTATACTATCGATAGTATATACTAAGGAACGTATAAAAATGATTTACATACTATTTATTTTAACTAGGGGATATGCATCATATCCTTGGCTTTGCTGTTGCCATTTTACCAAAAAAGAATCGGGGGAGATACATATGACCACACTAGGAATTAAAATCAACAAACAACACATTCTGGACATCGTTCGCATGGAACCAGTTTGGCCACAAAAAGAGGGAAACGATGAAAAAGAGATACATTATTATCACATCACCGATGCTCTGAACCGTAAATGGCAAACGATTGGCTATAATGTCTCAGACGCTATTGAAGTATTTGAGAAAGAAAAGAATAATGTGTGGACACGAATTATAGAGCCAGCCCAGTTTAATCCCAAATTGACCACGAACGATCTCATTCAAATGTTTCATATCAGTTCCGAAGATGAGCACATCCGTAATGCTATGCAAATCATACTGAACTCGGTTGAAAGGCGCAATGAGTTCATTGCCCGCTCTATTTATATTAACGAACAAGACACTTTTAATCTACTCTGCAACATGAAAAGTGAATATCTTCGGCATCATCGGCTTACAGACGAGGAATTTACGGAGTTGTATGCCGCAAATCCTGTTGAAGCATTATCTGTATATTTTCTGGAGTCCGTAGACATTCATCTGTATTGGGAGTGGGCAGGGGCAGGAGGTACATGTGAGAAGGCTATTCAATACAAACAGGGTGTGCCTGAAATGACTTTAATTCAAGCGATTGAAAGAGCTGAGGATGAAGTCGACCATCATATATCTGGCTATTAACTGTTTTGCAAAGGAGGAGTGTGTATGTACAGGACAGGAAGATTAATTAACGGCAAACTGTTTCTAAAGACACTTGCAGGCGATTGGATCAGCCTACAGATGCTTATTGAAAATCCATATTATAGAGGTGTGGGATATGCTTAAGAGAGCTAAGAGGCGGTTAGCAGAGGAGCGGAGGATTTGAATCTGGAGAAGCGTGAGCGTTCGCCTTTGCAATGGGATTCTCCCCTTTAAAGGGCTTATAAAATCCAGAGAATCCCGTTGCAACAGCGATCGTAAGATCAAATCATTCGCGTAGCGGTGGATCACCAACGAAACCTATCCTTTTACTCTCCGAGAAGCTTCAAGAAATTGGCTGGCACCGCAATTTGCTGATTATTAATCATGATCTTCCGAAGCTCTTCAATGGAGTCTTCTTCACCTCTCGCATCTTTAATCTCCTTGATTTCACGATGCAGCCGTTCCATTTGGAGATCAAGCGCATTAGCAGAATCTGCCGCATTCTTTAATTCACGTGTCAGGCTTTCGGGAACGGACTGGTTATATTTATAAAAGATTTTATGCTCCAGACTTGCCCAGAAATCCATCGCAATCGTTCGAATTTGTACCTCTACACAGACCAGCTCCTGACAATCTGACATGAATACAGGGACTTGGATCAACAAATGCAGGCTTTGGTAGCCGTTTGGTTTGGGATTTTTGATGTAATCCTTGATTTCCAGCACCTTCAAGTCATTTTGGCTCTGAAGCATGTTGCTAACATCATAAATATCAGAAATAAAAGAGCAGGTAATACGCAGTCCGGCGATATCCTTAATTTGATTTTTGACAGCATCGAGGGAAAGCTCACTATTTTTCCGAAGCATTTTATTCATAATGCTCTCAGGGGATTTGAGCCGTGATTTGGTATGCTCAATAGGACTATAATCATGCAGGGTCTGAAATTCCTGTTTTAATATTTCAATCTTGGTTTCCATTTCGTCGAGTGCGAATTTATAGATTAACATAAAACGTGTGATGTCATACTTTAGTTTTTTGAGCTTGTCCATTGGATTTTCTAAATGCATATGTAATTCTCCTCACACATAGATGTCGTTTATTTAAAATAGTGGAGCTGTATGGTTTAAGGTGGTTGGTAGCGGAGCGAAGGATTTGAATCTGGAGAAGCGCAAGCGTTCGCCTTTGCAATGGGATTCTTACTTTATAATATACAATTTCCAAGAATTCCATTGCAACAGCGATCGTAAGATCATATGATTTGCGGAGCGGCGATCTTCACCCTAAATAGAGCTTAAAGCGCCATTAAAGGGTCGCAGAAATTTTACGTTTTTCTTTAAAATAAACCCATTCGCGGAAGCCAATATCCTTCAGCATCGCCTTCACTTCGTCCCAATCCTCACCTACACGCGAAGGCTTGTGGGCATCTGATCCAAAGGTGACCTCTACGCCAAAATGGTGCGCTCTTTCTAAAATAGATGCGGACGGGTACCATCCGCCACTCAGCTTGGTTTTACCCGAAGTGTTAATTTCAATGGCCACGCCGGATTCTGCAATCACCCGCAAGGTTTCATCAATCGCCTCATCAGCAGGAATATCTGAAAAGGCCGGAAAATTCCCCTTCATCGCGTCAATATGACCCAAAATCTGAAACATCCCGCTTCGCGCAGACTCCTGGATAAGTGAATAGTAGGCCTGCTTGACCTCGATTTTGCGAGCATCACTTATTTTTTTCCAACGGCTACGGTTAAAAATGCTATCCCCTTCAACACTGTGGACCGACCCAATGAGGTAATCAAACGGATATGGAGCCAGCGTGGAACGATACAGCTCCGCATAATCAGGAAAATAATCGGTCTCCAATCCGAGCAGGACGTCAATGCGACCTGCGTATTCCTGTTTAAGCTGTTGCACCTCTTCAACGTACTCGGCAAGCTGAGATTTTGCCATATAAATCTTCGGAAAAGCCTGATCCTGCTCGCTGCCCAGGAAAGGGGAGTGGTCCGAAATGCCAATCGCTTGCAAGCCAGACTGAATGCCGGCTTCAATGTAATCCCGAATGTTGCCGTCCGCATGACCGCAACGGAAATGATGGGTGTGTAGATCAAATTTCATAGCCTTTCTTCCTTTCGTAATCAAGGTTCATATTCCGTATGGTGTTCATAGCGAATTACGTTATTCAGAACTGGTAAAATTCGTTTCTGGCATCCCCTTGAGATCACTTAAAAATTGCTGCATGGCTGAGTTTAGATAGCGGCCGGATTTATAAATCACTCCTACCGGATGACTAACCTCCAGCTCGGGAATATGAATCATTTTTAATGTGCCTGTACGTAGCTCGGAAGTGACCGACAGTCTGGAGATAATGGCAGCGCCCAGATTAATTTCGACCATCCGTTTGACCTCCTCACTGCTGGACAACTCGATCACGACGTGAGGCACGATCTGGTGCTTTTTAAATACATCGTCCACGAATTTCCGTCCTACCGTATCGGGTGAGAGCAGAATAAGCGGGATTTCCCGAAGGGCTTCAATGGTAGCGTGCGGTTGGGAGGCCAATGGATGAGTAGGGGACACGACAAGCTCAAAGGAATCATAGTACAGAACTGAAGTGCTCAAATTCGGATTCCGTTCGATCAGATAGCCGATACCTACATCAATAAGGCCGTTCTCCACCTGCTGATAGATCATGGAGGAGGCCATAGATTGAATGGAGGTTTTGATGAGCGGGAACTGATCCTGAAAGTAGGAAAGCACGCGCGGTAAAATTTGAATGGCGATGGATGTGGTCGTACCCAGCGCAATATGCCCCTGCGGCGTTTCGTTTAGATCGTACAATTTCTGCCGTAATTCCTCGACTATCTCCAATATGCGCTCGGCGTGCTCTAAAAAGACAGTTCCCCGGTCGGTCAGGGTGACGGGCTGGTTGCGGTCAATCAGAATGGTTTTGAATTCGTCTTCCAGGCTTTTGATCTGGGCGGACACCGCGGGCTGCGTTAAATTGAGAAGTTCTCCGGCTTTTCGGAAACTCATGGTTTTGGAAATCATGATAAGTGTTTCAAGTTGACTGATGTTCATGAAGTTCCTCCTCTCTTTTCTTAATTCTGTCGCAGCTGTATAGACTGAATATTTTTAGCCAATTCACCTGTTCATATGTAAAACCGTCGATATGCTTTATTTCATTAGATTATAGGTTATTCGGGCAGGAAGGGCAATGAATCAAAGCAGAGCACGGTGAAGTATGGTATATTGGAAAATAAAGACTAAAGTCCTGATATACATCAAAAATAATTAGCTTAATTCCGATAGGAAGTGAGATATAGGACAATATTCACATTTTTTGTGATTTGGCTATAAAAAATTGCCGGGAAGCTGTCGATAAGTGATAAAGAGAGTATTTTGTTGAGGGTCGACTCGTTTTGTATCATTATTTGAATTAAAAATTCTAATTAAAATGGGACTTTTGTTGTGTGTCTAAAAGCCCATCGTAAAGGGGCGCAATGATCGTGAAGGCAGAAGTGATAAATCCTTTTTTGGAGTCGGCGCGACGGGTCATTGAACAACTGATCCAAGTCTCTCCCTCACCCGGAGATCTCGGTGTGAAAAATGTCGAGCTGGTAGATGACCATATTTGGATTCTGATCGGAATGACCGGACAGCTTAGCGGAAATATTGTGTTCGGTCTGAATGAACAGGTGGCGCTACGTATGGTCTCAGCGATGATGGGCGGATTTGTCTTGACTGAAATTGACGAGATGGGAAAAAGTGCAATTTCCGAATTGGGCAATATGATTAGTGGTAATGCCAGTACGATTTTGTCCAGTCAGGGAATTGTCGTAGACATCACGCCTCCGCAAGTCATGAAATCGGAAAACCTGACTACTTTTGCACCTCAGCGTGCCCTTTTTATTCCGCTTACTGTGGAAGGAATCGGTGAGATGGATATTCAGGTCATGATCTCTTAATATTAAAGAAGAAGGTTTTCTTTAATATGGAGGGATGACCGTGAGTATATTGCAAGATAAGGTAGCTGTTATTACAGGGGCATCCAGCGGGATTGGCGCTCTCTGTGCACGGTTGTTGAGCGACAAGGGCGCGATCCCTATTTTGACAGCACGCTCGCAGGAGCGGCTGGAGCAAGTGTCTGCGACAATTAGCGGCAGGCATGAGTTGATTCCACTGGATGTCACCTGTCAGGAGCAAGTGGCAACCGTTGCTGCCCGTATATTGGAGCAGTACGGACGGGTCGATATTTTACTCAACAATGCGGGTTACGGAAAATTTGAGTATTTTCATGAAACAGACCTGACGGAGTTTGAACGAATGATGGACGTGAACTACATGGGAGCTGTTCGCTGCATTAAGGCGTTTCTGCCGCAAATGACAGAGCGGCGCAGCGGGCAGATTGTCAATGTAGCGTCTATGGCCGGGAAAATCGGGACAGCCAAATCGACTTCCTACACAGCGACGAAGCATGCATTGCTCGGGTTCAGCAATGCGCTTCGGCAAGAGCTGCGCGGGAGCGGCGTGACCGTAACGACGATAAACCCCGGGCCGATTGACACGCCGTTTTTTGAGCTTGCAGATCCTTCAGGCGGATATGTTCGTAATGTAGGTTGGTTTATGCTTAAGCCGGATAAGGTAGCACAGCACATTGTAAGGGCAATAGAGCTTCGCAGGGAAGAGGTTAATCTGCCGCGGTGGGTATCTCCTTTTCTCAAGCTGTATCAGCTTGCTCCCAGACTGACCGACAGGCTGGGTCATGGTGTAATGAACAAGAAATAAAAGATGTCCCAAAAGCCATGGGTATGGTGAGGGACATCTTTTATTTTTGTGATTTGGTAACAGGGCTATTTTCGCATATAATGGAGAGTAACGAATTTACGTATAGGGGTTGGACCTTTTCATGACATTGAATTTTGAATCGCTTGGCATTGAACCAGATCTGTTGACCAAACTGGCTGAGCATGAAATTACACAGCCTTCGCCGGTGCAGGCGCAGGCTATACCCGAAATTATGAAGGGGAGGCATGTATTGGCGCGCTCGCAGACGGGCACAGGAAAGACACTGGCCTATTTACTGCCGCTGCTGCAAGCGATTGACCCGCAGAAAAAGGCTACGCAAAAGATGATACTGGCTCCAAGTCAGGAGCTGGCGATGCAAATTGTGCGTGAGGGTCAGCGTTACGGAGAGCATCGCGGAATCCGCGTGCTTGGCCTGATTGGCGGAGCAGCCATCAAACGCCAGATCGAGAAGCTAAAGGATCATCCGCAGCTTGTTGTCGGCACACCAGGACGTGTACGAGAACTCATTGCTGCGAAAAAGCTGAAAATGCACAACATAACAACCATCGTCATCGACGAGGTGGACCAGATGTTCCAGCTCGGCGGAGCAGGTGATGTGAAGAACATATTGGGCACTGCCCAGCGTGATCGTCAATTGGTATTTTTGTCGGCAACGCTGAACGATGAGATTCAAGCGCTGGCGAAGCGTGAGATGAATGATTATGTGGAAATCGGTATTGATCCCGATCAGAAGACAGCCAGTGGACTGGAGCATTATTATTTTGTAACCGAAGAGCGGGATAAGGTGGATATGCTGCGCCGTCTGGTGCGTCATTTTAATCCGAGAAAAGCGCTGGTGTTCGTGAATACAACGAATGCGATCGGGGAGATTGAAGCCAAGCTCAATCATATGGGACTGACTACAGCATCCCTGTATGGTGATGCGGATAAAGTCACGCGCAGCAACGTGCTGGCCCGATTCCGGGAGGACAAGCTCAAGGTGCTGATCGCTTCCGATGTGGCAGCCCGTGGTCTGGACATTGAGGGACTGGAAATGGTCATTCATTTTGACCCGGCAACGGACAGTCAAGCCTATGTTCACCGCGCGGGACGTACAGGACGGATGGGACGCAAAGGACTGGTTGTGTCTGTTGTTACCGAGCGCGAAACGTTCATTATGCGCAAGTTCTCCCGTGAACTGGACATTAACATCACAGAGCGTGCGTTGCATGGAGGACGTGTTGTTGTCCCGCGTCCGGTGGATGCCAAGCGTCCGCCTGTAAGGCCATCCGAGGCGAGAATGATTTCTGACGCAGTGGAAAGCGGCAAGGCACCTGCTCGTGGTGAGAATGGACGTCCCGGCAGGACTGCCGCAACCGGTTCGGCTCCAGGCAAGGGCAAAGGAGCAGCCTTGTCCAAAGCAGGAAAAGCACAACGCGAGCGTGAGCGTAAAAACAAGGGTGCGCCAAGATGGCTGAAGGAAAAAGGGTCGAAGCCGAACGAATAAGGACCGAACGGATAAGGGAGAAGAGGGGGAGCCATGGAACAACAGCCTGTATTGCAAATTAACGGACTGACCGGCGGATACAGTGCCAAGCGCCCGGTGTTGCATCAGATTTCACTCGATGTAAAGCCGGGCGAAATGGTGGGACTGATCGGTTTGAACGGAGCCGGAAAAAGTACGACCATGAAGCATATTTTGGGCCTGATGACACCACAAGCCGGAGAAATTCGCGTGCAGGGACATAAGCAGGAGGAGAATCCCGAGCAATATCAGGGAGCTATTGCTTTTGTACCCGAATCTCCAGAGCTGTATCCCGAAATGACGGTGATGGAGCATATGGAGTTCACCGCCAGGGCTTACGGAGTCAGTGAAGCGGATTTTCGTACACGCAGTAATCAGATGCTGGATCTGTTCCGTATGCGGGACAAGAGCGGAAGCATGTCCATGCATCTGTCCAAAGGGATGCGTCAGAAAGTCATGATTATGTGCGCATTTTTAGCGGGACCGCCGTTGTATGTCATTGATGAGCCATTTTTGGGTCTGGACCCGCTGGGTATTCGTTCCCTGCTTGACTTTAT
The DNA here is from genome assembly GCF_001705305.1 of Paenibacillus kribbensis. GTDB lineage: Bacteria > Bacillota > Bacilli > Paenibacillales > Paenibacillaceae > Paenibacillus > Paenibacillus kribbensis_B. The sequence continues at coordinate 232,846 of NZ_MCBP01000005.1, read as the reverse complement.
GCTGGAAATGAAGCGTTCAGGCTCATCCATTTTACTCAGTTCTCATATTTTGTCCACGATTGAAAATTATTGTGATCGGTTCATTGTGCTTCATCAGGGTGCCATCATTGCACAGGGTACGCTGGACGAAGTGACAGCACAGGCGGGTAAGCCGGGCATGCCGCTGGAAGATGCATTTTATGAGCTGGTACAGGGCAGGGAATGAGCATGGACTTGCAACGTCTGCATAAAGAAAGACGTGTTGCGTTCTGGGGACAGGTGCTGCCCTATCTGGGCTATGTCATTCAGAGCGGATTGGCGGTGGTCTTCGGCTTTGCGCTGATTGCTTTTGCTGCATGGTACACGTCGCTGTTGATGCATACTCCACCGGATTTGCCCATCCGCTGGATCATGCTGATTGTAGCTATTCCGATTGCTCATGCGAGCTTTCGTACGTATTTGAACGCGGCGGATATTGTCTTCCTGCGTCCGCAGGAATATGCGATGCAGCATTATTTTAAGGCCAGCCGCATTCGGGGCGTGGTGTATAAAATATTCGGTCTGCTGTTGCTGTCCATTATCGCGTGGCCCCTGTATATTCGCAGTGATGCCGCACCTAAGCCGTTGCTGTTGACCCTGCTGCTGTTCGTGCTGTTGAAGCTGCTGTTCAGCTATGGCGGCTGGCAGGAGCTTCGCATGGTATCGGTTGGTGCCAGCGCAGGCTATCGTCTGCTTCGGTGGGTGCTGGCTGTGCTGATGGTAGCCGCATGGATGTGGCAGCCTCCGCTGCGCAGCTTGCCGTTTATCGTATTGGTCAGCGTGGTCTACGTGCTTGTCCTGCGTTTTCCGGTCAAGCTGTTAGTAGCTTGGGAAAAGATGATCCGGACAGAAAGCATGCAGGCCGCTCGGGTGATGCGCACTTTAGGCTGGTTCGTCGATGTACCTGCCCTTACGCAGAGAGTAACTCCGCGCCGCTGGCTTTCCTGGCTGGGGGGAAACATACCGTGGGGCAGAAAGGGAGCGTATCGCTACCTGCTGTTTAAGACGTTTTTACGTACAGAACCCGCAGGTATTGTCATTCGATTAGGTATTTTGGGTCTGTTAATTATATATATCACCCATACGAGCTGGATTGGCATTGCGGTGTATTTATTTTTTATATTTCTCATTGGCGTGCAAATCACTTCGCTCAGGCAGTATCACAAGGATTCGTTATGGCTTCAGCTATATCCGATCCCTGTACATCATCGCCGTGCGTCTTTTCTGGACTTTGTCGTCCGATTGACGTTGCCCGCTGCCGTAGTCCTGTGGCTTCCTTTTCTGGCGAAAGGAACTGAGGATCTACTGTCTACGCTGCTGACGCTGGTTGGCGGAGTTGTTGTGGTGTTTCTGATCCGGGGAACACAGGCGAAAAAATGGCGTTTGGACGGACAAGATGAGGAAGAAGTGTGATTTGATCCCAATGAACAAAGAAATGGCTAATTCGCAAGCAGCAGGGGCTGTTTGCGGATTAGCCTTTTTTTGTGCGGTTGCTGCTATCGTTAGCTGTGGGTGCAGATCCCCGTCTGCTTAAATGAAGATCGTTTTACTGATGATAACTAATAAAATGAACAATACCAATATGGTTCCTGTGCTTGTGAATGCGCCGTGACCACCGTAACCGCCGTAACCGCCTCTTGTTTCTTCTGCTCCCATGCCGATTCTCCTCTCGATCATTGTGATAAAGGATACACCGTATCTTATGAAGCGGCTTCCCGGATGGCGTGGGCCAATGTTCGGATAGGTTACCGAATCGCCTTATATTTTTTATCAGATACGGGAGTATAGAAAGGAAAAGACACGTATTATCGAGAATAGAAGAAGTATGTAATCATTATCACTTGGAAAGTGGGAAAGACGAGATGCTGGTAGATAAGCTGCTCGTAAACATATTTCTTGTGTTTGTACCGTTGCTGGTATATAGCGCTTTGTCGGATCATCGACATATGAAACATGCCCCGTTGCTTATGGGAGGGGTGCTGGGTGTGTCTTCTGTGCTGTGCCTTATTTTTTCGTACTTTTGGTATGGCTTATATTGGGATCTCCGGTATGTTCCTTTAATTCTTTCCGTGTTATATTTTGGCCCAAAGGCAGGGGTGCTGAATATAACGGTGATGGTGATGGCTCGTATGTATGTAGGTCCTGAGTCAATGCAAGTGGGGCTTCTCAGCATGATTTTGTGTTATCTGGGTCCTCTCTTGGTGAGAAAAAGGTTTATGCAGCTCAAGGGGATGTTTTTGCGGGTAGGCATGAATATGCTAGTGGGGATCTGGATCAATGTTATCATGCTAATCATTCTTTTACTACATTCCTGGATTAATGGCAGACTGGAGAAGGATGAGATCGAGCTGCTCAAGGCTGCTTTCTTCTTTGGAATGATCCAATTTATTAGCATTGGAGCCTCCTCATTCTGGATGGAGTTTAGTCTGGAACGGGAAGACATGAGAAAAAAGATTCGACATGCCGAGCGCATCAATACGTTAGGTGAACTGGCAGCCTCTATGGCCCATGAAGTACGCAATCCGCTGACCGTCGTTAAAGGGTTCCTGCAAATGGTTCAGTCAGGGCTGGAAGGGAAAAATCGCAGGTATATTGCTTTGGCACTGGCAGAGGTAGATCGGGCTGAAAGAATTATTAGCGATTATTTGAACTTATCCAGGCCTCAGATTGGCAAAACAGAGCTGATGGATCTGTCGGGCATGGTGCAACAGATTGTTCTGCTTCTAAAGCCGATGGCAACCAAGCAAGGGGTAAGACTATATACAGAGCTAAGGAATGAAATATACGTACATACGGATCGCAACCAGCTGTTACAGGCGTTAGTACATGTGACGAAAAATGCGATTGAGGCTGCGGAAGATGGAGGCAGGGTATACATAACGCTGGCAATTCAGGAAGAGAAGGCGTGTCTGAATATTAGGGATAATGGCAAAGGTATGAGCCAGGAGCACCTGGAGCGAGTTGGGACTCTGTTTTTTTCGACTAAAGAGGTAGGGACGGGGCTGGGAACGGCCGTCTCCTTTCGAATCATTGAAGCAATGAACGGGAGTATACGCTATGAGAGTGAGCCGGGAGTCGGGACCGAGGTGATCATCCTGCTGCCGCTGGCTCAGGAATCCTTGCTCGCTGCTGAAGGATAATCTCCAAAAAAAGCGGTACACCGCAACATTCGGCATACCGCTTCATTAAGCTATACATTTAACCCGCTATCATCAGGCGTTCAACAAATCCTGTGCACCACGGTAAATAATGTCATACAAGTCTTCAAGGTACTCTTCCTCGATGCAGGAGAATGCGATCCGGAGGTCGTGCTCACCCAGCGCAATCGTTCCAACTCCATATTGCTCCAGCAAATGTGTACGCAGCCGCTCGGCGGACAAGCCGTTCAGCTTGAGACACATGAAATAACCGGAATTGAAAGGATAGTAGCTCCATACATCTCTGTATTTTCCGCTATCCAGCAATGCTTTGACCTTATTGGCCCGTCCCTTCATAATTTGAAACTTTTCTTTCTTTTGCTGCTCAAAATCCGGGGATTTGAGGGCATCCAGTACGAAGGTTTGGGACGGGTGAGGGCCACTCGAAATCGTTGCCCGGATAATCCCCAGTGTTTTTTGCTCCAGCGCGTTCAGCACATCCTGATTTTCGGAAGCGAAGGTAATAAATCCGACACGGAAACCCCAAACGTATTCTTCTTTGGTGGCTCCGTCGACTTTGACTGGTAAAATTCTCGGATGAAGTCCAGCTAACTGACCAAATAGCGATTCATGCAGGGAGTCCTCGAAGAACAGACCAAAATAAGCATCGTCTGTCACCACCACCACATTGATGCCCGCCTCTGCGGCTTCCTGAATGGCAGCAACAATTGCTTTACCCTCTTCGGCGCCCGGTGTATAGCCAGTTGGATTGTTCGGGAAGTTCAGCACAACGATCGCTTTGCCGTACTCTTTTTGCGCGAGCAGCGCATCACGCAACCCCTCACTATTAAAACGGTTGTCCTCCGTGAACAACGGGAAATTCACCAAGCGTCCATGACGGCGAATCCCGAATGTCAGCTCATAATTTTCCCAGTTTTTGTCCGGATAAATGACAGCATCCCCTTCATCTGTAAACAGGTCGGCAACGATACTCAGGCCGTGAGTCAGCGCGTTCGTAACTACTGGAAGGCTGAAGATTTTTCCAGCCAGTGAAGGATTTTCCTTCAGCATTTTATCGCGCCATACGCTGCGCAGTTCAGGCTTGCCCGCAGGGGGAGCATAGGGGTATAAATCCTTGGGACTGTAAGCAGACAGCTTCTCCTGAATAACCTGCAAATGCATAGGACCATTGCCTTCAATAGCAATACCGATCGTAGCATTATATTTTTTGGCCATTTTTCCGGCTTCGGCAGATTGACTCAAAATTCCTTCTTTTGGAAAATAAATTTCTTTACCCAAAAGGGAAAGCATTTGATATACATGCTCGTTGCCTGTTTGAATGTTTTGGTTTAACTGTGCTACCAGTGGATTCATTCCCGTTTCATCCTTCCAAGTCATTTTGATTACATATTATAGCATTACACTCGGTAAGCGTCACGCAAAAGCATTAAGGGGACGTAAAAACAACTGGAGTTGTTCCGTCGAAGGGTGGTAGCTAAATCCTTTAGAAACTGAAAGTAAGCGACTTAAATTGAGGATGCCAAATTTTCTGTGGTAGTAGCGATATGATCATAGGCTTTTTTTAATTCACTCATAGCATCCGAATTGTTGGAAATCTGATCCGTGATATCTTCAATTTTTTGCATCATCGACGACATTGCTTTTGCAATTTCATTGATTTGAATGAAGATGTCTTCTGCAGATAGTTTGCTGGAGGCAGCCATTTTTCTAACTTCATTGGCAACCACCTCAAAGCCAAGTCCATGTTCACCGGCTCGGGCAGCTTCAATGGCGGCATTCAAACCCAGCAAATGAGATTGAGAAGCAATATCCTTGACAACACTAGTGACTGATTGGATACTTTTGAGCTGATCTCTGACTACTGCAGATTCCGTATTCAGCTTCGCCATATGGTCTACAATCAGCTTCGAAGCTTCCAATACCTCATCAGTGTTAGCAGTCATTTCTTCCACCATAGCTATCAACTCTGCCGTACTTTCCTGAAGAACGGTTTCGCGTTTCGTGATGTCAGTTGCTATCTTGATGACTGCTTGGACTTGATCTTCTTTAAAGATAGGCATATAAGTTGCCTCTAGTGTTAACTTTCTTCCATTCTTTGTAACCCGTACAATTTTATCTTGAAAGGCTCTTCCTTGACGCAAATTACTCCATAAGTCAGCATACGCATGACTGGATACAAATTCTTGCAAGCAAAGCTTGCTGTGATGAATACCAACAATTTCATCAACCTTATATCCCATTGCACTAGCAAAAAGTTCATTGGACCAAGTGACTTGTCCTTGCGTGTCAAACATGATCATACCTAAATTGTTTTGAATGGTTGATAAAACAGCTAATTGTTGATCAGTTGTGTCTTTGTCCAGCATGAATGCCACACTCTCCCTGAGGTACCAGTACCCGATTTTGATATACAAATGTTGTCTGTGAATCATTCTTTTTTGATGACAACCTGGAACAAATCGCTTCTTCGCGTCTGCTTCGGGGAGGCGCAAAGGATGCTGTTCTTTGCAATCCTGCTCCCGACGGTACCAGTCCTCCTAAGACTCGGAGAGAGTGGTGGTATGTCCGCTCGTCAAAGGTAAGCCGCTGAGCTGTCGCTAGCGAGCCCCTTGGCGGATCCATGCGGCGCAATGCCTGAATGTTCCAAGGACACTAAAAAAGCACTTAACGACGGCTATATTTTATCAAGCTCTCGCGCAGTTCGGCAAGTTCCTTTTATACAGCTATTGACCGCTGTTGCTCGCAAGCTGATTCAGCTTCATGCCAACTGTTAGTAATTTTTTGCGTATTGGCGGCGCTGCGCTTATATTATTATTTAACGGGATAGAGAACATCCAAAGAATAGCAAAAGGAGGTGCAGATGTTGCTGGATACGTCTGCGTCATCGTTTATCCTGCTGCCCGCCTTTGCCAAAATTGTGTGCGAGCCGGGCTGGAAATGGCAGGTGCGCGAAAAGCCGATGCCAAACTATGATTTATTTTATGTATGGAGCGGAGAAGGGACGGTTGTATTAAACGGGGAAGCCTATTCGGTGAGCAAGGGCAGCTGTTTCCTGTTCAAGCCCGGGGACGATACCCGTGCCACTCATAACCCGCAAAAGCCGCTTATACTTACTTATATTCATTTTGATCTTTCCGAGCAGCCTAAGCTCATCCCTGCAAGCTACCGTATGCTGGAGGAAACGTTCGAGGTGGAGCATATGCTTGCCAGATATGTCCGTCTGCGCTTGGAGCGTGCTTACGGAGCTGAGGAGGAAGGCAGGCTGATCCTGAAGCAATTGATGATTCATCTGCTGCGTGCCGACCGTAAGGTGCCGCAGGAGCAGCAGGCCAGCAACCAGCTCACCGAGGTCATTCGGGAAACGGCCAACTATGTGCGTCAGCATCCGGGGCTTCCTCATCGTGTCGAGGATTTGGCGGCACGGGCAGGGCTGTCGCCGCGTTATTTTTCAATTAAATTCAAGGAACTGCTGGGCGTTTCCGCGCAATCTCATATTATCAGTATGCGGATTGAGCGCGCGCAGCATCTTTTGCTGCATGCCGGAATGAATGTGACCGAGGTAGCAGAGGCTTTGGGATACCGTGATATCTTTTTCTTCAGCCGTCAATTCAAGCAGTATACAGGGAAAAGTCCGTCCGAGATCAGGTAGAGCCATGACGGTGGACGAGCTGTTTCAGATTCGGGCATATTGGTCACTATCGTTTGACAAATGAGGATTTTGCAAAAATCCTGAAATAAAAAGATAAAACGAAAAGGACCCAGGCAGTAATGCCGGGTCCTTATTGTATAGGTAGCTGCAACGCACTGGCGGTAAACCCGGTTACGCTTTAGCATCATGGCGGAAGCAACCAAGACGTTGTCCCATTTTTACCACATCGCCCAGCTTCAACCCGGGGTCTGGCTCAAACGTCCCGTTTTCAGTCAATAGAACGACGGTTGATCCAAATTCGAAATATGCGAGATCGTCGCCTTTTTTCCATGAAACGGCTTGATCATCCGTATACTTGATGCTGCTCACGTTCATCGCGCCAACTTTGACGAGGGCCACCTCACCATATTCGTGGGCAATGTACGTAATCTGTCGTTCATTACGGCTAAGAACCCCCCTCATATGCTGCAAACCGAAGTCATTTACGGGGTATACCTTGCCGCGCAGATGCTCCTTCTCCACCAGTGTACCGGATACCGGCGCATGAATACGATGATAATCTGTCGGGCTGAGGTAGAGCACATAAGCATAGCCGTGTGTGTACTTTTCAAGACGCGGCGAGCGGTTAAGCAGCTCATCCAGCGTATAATCCTGTCCTTTGACATTCAAAAGAGTGCCAGACGTAATTGGCCCAGTGAAAGTAATCCGTGCATCCACCGGACTGGTCATCACCTCGGCGTTCGTATCAATCGGGCGCATGCCCGCTTTCAATTTGCGTGTAAAATAGGCGTTCAGAGAACGGTATGCTTTCCATTCCTGTTCTGCCTCATGCGTCTGGATCTGGTACGTACGTATAAAGGTGGGGATAAAAAGTCGGCTTGCACCGCTTTGCGCGAAGGAGCCCACAATCCGGCACACCCACTTGCGCGATGATAGCTCGGTCATGAGCCGCAGCCACTGTTTTGCCATTTCAGATCCCCCTGTTCATTTCCGAGCCGTCTTGGCCGGAACCTGTCCGGCCGCTCTGAACTATATTGACACAGAATGTGACGTAAATCAATACAGTGGACGATCGAGTGGACGTTCGGTGTCTGCTGAAGGCATCCGTTCAAGAAGCCAACGGGCGTAAGCCATTGGCTGAGTGTACGTTTCTTTCCAGACATTGTTCATGCCAGCCTGACTGAAGCCGTAGCGCTGGTCGCGACCGTTGCACTCGATAAAAAAAATGTTGCCCTCTTGGGTGATTCCCAGATCCAAACCGACGTCAGCGAGACGGGGAAGGCTCTGTGCCAGTCGGTGAACGATTTGTAACGAGAGTCTTTCCAGCTCATTCATCAAACGGGTTATATTCGAGGTTTGAGCCGCCTGTGCCTGTGACAACACCTCTGGTAAGGAACGGGCTATACCGCCCTGTGCCACATTGGATACAAAGGTGTGGGAAGGGGCAATTTTGGCAAACATGCCTGTCACCCCCCAGATGCCGCCATATCCACGCTGAACGGTCACACGAATATCAAAGGGACGATTGTCATATAAAGCAAGCGGTATGGTTTCCTGTACGATGTGAGGCACATGCAGCAGTCGCTTGTGCAGAAATAAAGGCAGTTCTCCGACATGTAAGCGTAGCGTGGACCAGCGCTCAGGTCTAGCGGGATGAGTGCATTGCAGGGTCCAGTGCCCACGGGAATGCCGCAGACGCATAATTCCTTTGCCAACACTACCGCTGCTGGGCTTAATTACAACATCCCCGGTTTGCTCCATCAGAGAATGGATTGAAGACAGGTTGCCTTGCAATGTTTTGGGGAGATGGATGCGTAGCAATGGGTCTTCCTGCAAAATCGCGTGTATATGGTCCTTGCGGAAACGGTTTTGTTCATTAAAAATATAGATTCCCTGTTGTACCAGCCTATTGATATCGCTGGCATTTTCATTATGCCGATAAAGAGTCCGATTGTGGATGACTGGCGGCAACGGAAGAATCATCTGCCGATACTCGTTGCCGTGTTTAACAAAAGCCCGGCATGTTCCGGTCACTATATGAATATCCTCCAGACGAAGAAAGCAGGGGGTGAGCTCATAACTTAACCCTGCGTCCTCGTAATTGGCGATGGATTCATATCGCGTCTTCATGGCGGGAATGCCCCGGTAGGTTGCCGGGTTGAGCATGACGCCGACATGCAACATGAGTATGTCCGCCCTCCTTATAGTCATTCCAACTGACCATACTGTAATTCTAGTCCATCATATGTATCAATGATTGGCCAGGCATGGACGCTAGCCTTTCGGTATGCCCAAAGTGAGAAATCAGGCACCTTTCAGGAAAGGAGACGATATGATACTAGATGAGTGTTGAAGCGTGTTGGAATAAGAGAGGGAGGTAGGTGAAGGATGGATGCAGAGGCCCAAGGTAGCGGTCGTTACACCGGGTTCTTTTGTTATACCTTCGCCCCGCAGCAGCTCTGTGGAGCGGGTTATTGCCTGTATGGTCCCTCTAGCCAGTCATATGCTTCAGGCACAGATCTATGGGATCAAGGGAGCAGAGACACCGGACCATGGAGACGTGGACGGAGTCCCATGCATGCGTTATACGCAAGGGGCAGGCTATATTCCCAAGGTAATTGCTGACTTGAAGAGATGGTCACCTGCAGTAGTAGATGTACACAACCGCCCGAAAGCTGCTTATGCCATTCGCGAGGCTTTGCCTGATAGCCGAGTGGTGCTGACTTTGCATTCGACCACTTTTATCCGCGAGCCCCATCTCAAACGGGAGGACGTAGGCAGACTGCTGCTGCCGCTCGATCGGATCGTCGTGAACAGCGCCTATTTGGGGGCCATCGTCGCCGCCAACAGTCCCGCTGTTGTTAGGGAACGTATCGTCGTAAACAACCTGGGCATTCATCCGGGTGATTTTCTGCCACGCTGGACTCCGGTAGGAGAAGCGGTCAGAGCGGCGCGATTGGACGATTTCGGCTGGCCAGGCCGACGAATCGTGCTATACGCAGGCAGATTGATGCCGGGGAAGGGTGTTCACCGGCTGCTCAAGGCCCTGCGACGAGTCGTTCGCGCGTGCCCGGATGTGCTGCTGCTCATTGCAGGCAGCGCCTTTTACGGTCACGACCGTCTCACACCGTACACGGCTTCGTTGCATCGGCTGATGCGTAAACTAAGATTGGGAAAGCACGTCCAATTTCTGGACTATGTTCCCCATCCGGCGCTGGCCTCGCTCTATCAGTTGGCCGACGTGGCTGTCGTTCCTTCGGTGGAGGATGAAGCCTTCGGGCTGGTCAATCTGGAAGCTATGGCGGCAGAAATGCCCGTGGTTGCTTCCCGTATCGGCGGCATTCCGGAGGTTGTACAACACGGCGAGACGGGCTGGCTTATTGATCCATCCCCCGAGGAGCGGGAAATGGCTGCGGCCATCATCAGACTGCTCCGACAGACGGACTTGCGGCGGCGGATGGGAGAAGCCGGGCTTGGCGAGGTGCGAAGACGGTTCTTATGGCAGCATTCAGCACAGCGATGGGCGCAAATGATGCTGGACTGTGTAACCGAGTGACGTGGGCGCCTTTATGTGCATAGGCTAACTTATAGGCATTAGCCATGATTCCCAGCCGGGTGAATGAAGCGGAGCGACCGCTGGTTCACTCCTGTGCCAAAGGAGCGGTCACCATGAATCATCGTACGAACCATGGTCATAAGGATAAAAAAACAGCGCGGCGCAACCTTCCCAATGCGGCCCCCTCCCCCCGTGTAAGCAAGGATAAAACGGCTTCGACTTCTGGCATTCATAGACTGATACAGCGTGGAGGGGCAGAAGTACCCGCATCCGTAGAAACGGAACCCTCGGTTCAAGCTGTTGAAGAAGTGGCCAGGAAGAAGCATAAGCTGCCCAAGACGCTGGAGGAAGCGATGCTGATGAATCGGGCATCTGTACTGCTGTTGTCTGTACCTGATTCGGATACGGAAATCCGGACGGATAACGATCTTCCGTTGATCACGACGGAAGGTCGGGCAGAGCAAGAATCGTTACTCGATTGTTCCATTACCAGTATCCACATTGCAGAAGGAAGACATCGCTCTAAGCAGCGAATGGTCTTGCCTGGAGAAGATGCCGATCCAGGTATCCACGCTGACGAACAATTGAGAGTGGATGCAATTCAAGACGGATTATCGGCCTGTGACGAGGCTTCTGATCCAGAGAGGGCTTCGTCTCAATTTGGCAACATTCCTTTTCACCTGCCCGCCTCAACGGACAGGGATGAAGTGAGCATTGTCTTCAAAAAGCCATTTATAAATACCCAATATGTAGTCACAGCCAATGCAAGTGTGTCGGGGGTGATGGTAGCTGTCACAAAACGTCAGAGGCATTCAGCGGTACTTACTGTGGAACGCGAACATTCGGGTCCGACATGTGAAGGGGTGATCCTGTGGATTGCGATGGGATATTGAAGGCAGAAAAAGGCGTCCCGCTGTGGGGACGCCGTATATATAAGGAGGAAGGGGGTAAACTTGTAATATCTGAGGAGATGTGTTCAACCAACTTATTTTATACCTACAGCATCAAAGGACTTGATGGCAGAGGTAACCGCTATTGAATCCTCACCGTAGCTATCCTTGGCCGCCTGAATGACGGCAGCACGCGCGGTGGAGAAGTTAGAGGTCGAAGTCAAATAGTTAGTAAACGCATTATAGTAGATATATACGGCAGCATCACGTCCGATTCCATCTACCTTGATTCCATGGAAGGTCCCGCCCTGTGCCAGTAGATAGTAGGCTTTATTAATAATACCGCTATTGATGTGGGCCCCGCCATAATCCTCGTTATTTGGATCAGGATAAAAATTGCTGTAGTGATCTACTTGACCGTATTTGACAGGATCGGAAAGGGAGCGGATGGCGTCACCCTTAATGTTAGGTGTATAAGCGACTTTGCCAAAATTCCAATTGGTACGATCGATGTCATTGCCGATAATATCCGAGATGGCTTCGCTCAGGGCAGCAGATTCACCGAAATACACCAGCCCGGATGAATGCTCGGTTACGCCGTGCGTCAGCTCATGGGCGACAATTTCAAGATCGCTGCTAAAAGGAGCAAATGTGGTGCCGTCTCCATCTCCGTATAACATATGCGTGCCGCCCCAGTGGGCATTATTGTAGTTCTTTGGACCGTAATGGACGGCCGAGGCGATGGCCATGCCATGCCCGTCAATGCTGTCGCGCCCAAATTTATCTTTAAAATAATCATAAGTACGAATCGCGTAAGCATGGGCATCTACCGCAGCCGGATCTTCCCATACGTTATCTGAATCTGTATACAGGGTGCCGGGAAGCGTCTCGGTGTTGTGAACGTTATAAGTTAAAATGCCTTTACCACGTGTAGTATCCTTTAGCTGGTACTTTTTGCCTGAAGCGGTGGTTTCAAATGTTTTGGTATCACCAAATACACCGCGTCCTTTGCCGATTACTTCGTTAAGGATGTCATATTTGTATACGATTTTTCCGTCATTAGCGTCAATGAAGTAACGTGTGCGCAGTAAAGTAGGCTGCAAAATGTTAACTTCAGTTACATAAATGAGACGAGTTGTGTCTCCATCGGGATAGATGTACAGCTCTGCTGTAGGATCTACGCTTGGTTCCAGATTGGCGATCTTGGCAATAGATGAGGATGAAGGCTCTGCCACTTCCAATGGTTCCTTATCAATAGAAATTGATAATTCATTGTTAGATGCTTTTTCGTAAGTGTCTTTACTTACATTACTTGTGTTCTCGACAGGTTCAGAAACGGTATTGACGGAAGAAGAAAGTGATTGAATCCGTGTAGCTGCATCTTCGTAGGCGGTATATACGGCCTCAGTAGCGCTGATTTTTGGAGTTGTGTTTTCTTTAGCGTCGGCTTGCTGATCCTCTGAAATGACAGCTCCCAAATAAGAGGTAATTTTACCGGACTTGTTCACATGAATTGTTTGTTCGGCTCCAAATACGGGAATTCCGTCCACATACTGTTTGAGTCGATAATGTGTTGTACCAAATTTGTCAGTAGTTCGATCCATGATGCGAAATTGCTTACGGACATTGGTGCCGCTGTTGATATTGTCCAAGCTCATTAACGTTTTCTGTTGTCGATTCAAAAAGCTCCAGACCAGGTTGTCACCAGTCACTGATGAAGGAGACTTCCAGCTTACCGTTTGAAATGTTGGTGTAAATTGAGTTGGATCGGGAACAGCATTTTCAGCTGCGGAGGCTCCAGGAGCGGCAGAACCTAATAGTATCGCTGCTCCAAGAAGTGAAAACCATACTTTGTTCATTAATACTCACTCTCCCTAGATAATGTGGGATAAAAATACCCGATTTGAATAGATATTACGTCATGTATGTAGGTCTTTCATGTCTCGGCTCTGATATTAGCACAGAGAATGTCGAACGAGAAGATTGATTTTACAGAATTCACCAAAATGATTCATTAGTCCCAAAATGTTAATGGAAATGTCGTATATGGTCGAAATCTATCGAAAAATACGAGGTGGGCTAACTTTCGCATAGCCATTCTAGGTTTAGAAAAAAATGGGCAACCCTTGAGAAGGGATGCCCTAGATATAGGGGGAAGGGGTACAGACTTGCACTGCACCCCCATTTTTGTTGACTGCTTATGAGCAGGATCAAGTGAGGGCTGTGTAGCAGGTGTCTATCTATTGGATGAGGAGCAATTGCGAGGAACACAGGATATCATTTACTTGATTCCTACCGCATCAAAGGATTGAATAGCGCTGGTTACTGCTAGCGAATCAGCACCATAAAAATCCTTGGCCGCCTGTATAACAGCAGCGCGTGCGTTAGAGAAGTTGGAGGTAGAGGTCAAATAGTTGGTAAAGGCATTATAGTAAATGAATACAGCTGCTTCGCGTCCGATACCGGTTACCGTTACACCATGGGACGTACCGCCCTGTGCCAGCAAATAATAGGCTTTGTTAATAATACCGCTATTCGTATGGACGCCGCCTTCATCATCATTGTTAGGGTCCGGGTAGAAATTGGAATAATGATCCGGCTGGCCAAATCTTGTAGGATCGGACAGGGAACGCAGAGCGTCGCCCGGAATGTTAGGCGTATAAATACCATCGCCAAGGAGCCAGCTGCTGCCATCAATATCGTTGCCGATAATATCCGAGAAGGCTTCATTCAGCGCACCGGATTCACCGTAATACTCCAGATTGGAGGTAAACTCGGTGACACCGTGAGTGAGTTCATGCCCCACGACATCGGGATCGCCGCTGAAGAAGGTAAATGAGGACCCGTCCCCGTCTCCGTAGGTCATTTGGGAACCATTCCAGAAGGCATTGTTATATTTTTTGCCGTAATGGACTGTTGAACGAATTTGCATACCACGTCCATCAATACTATCGCGACCGAATTTATTCTTATAGTAGTCATAGGTTTTAATTGCGTAGGCATGCGCGTCAACAGCTGCGGGATCATTCCATACATTATCCGCATCTGTCAAAATCGTACCCGGCGTCGTCTGGCGATTGCCAGCGGTGTAAGTCACGATTCCCTTACTGCGTGTTGTGTCCTTCAACTGATACCCATTGCCTGAAGCCGTAGTCGTGAACGATTTGGTTACACCATCCACGCCGCGGCCAGTACCTGTCGCGTAGTTGAGGATATCATACTGGAATACGATTTTGCCGGTTTTCGCATCAATGAAGTAGCGTGTGCGCAGAGGCGCAGGTTCAAGAATATTAACCTCTGTTACATAAACCAGCCGTGTAGTCTCACCATCAGGATAGATGTATAATTCTGCTTTGGGTTCTACACTTGGCTCCAGATTAGAAATTTTGGCAATGGAACTCTGCTCTGCTTGGTCAGTTGGCGTTAAAAGTACGTTGTTATATGTCTCTGCGTAAGTATCTTTACTTACACTGCTTTGAATCTCACTGCTTTGAATCTCACTGCCTTGTTCCTCACTAGCCTCAGAAAGGCTATCATTGATGGAAGGGAAGGATTGAATCCGGGCAGCGGCTTCTGCATATGCGGTATAAACGGCTTCAGTCGCGCTGATTTTTGGAGTAGTATCTTCGGTCGCGTCTTGCTGTTGATCCTCTGAAATGACGGCACCCAAATAAGAGGTTACTTTACCGGCGTTGTTCACATGAATGGTCTGTTCAGCCCCATATACGGGGATCCCGTTTACATACTGCTTCAGTCGATAATGGCTTGCACCGGATTTGTCGCTTGTACGATCAATGATGCGGAACTGATCACGGACACTGGTGTTGTCTGTATTCAATAAGGTTTTCTTTTGTCGATTCAAATAGCTCCAGACAATATTGTCGCCGGTTACCGTGGAAGGAGCCTTCCATTGCTCGGCATGAAAAGTCGGTGTTAGCTGAGTAGGATCAGGAACAGAATGCTCTGCTGCTGATGCACCTGGTGCTACAGCCCCTAATAACATCGCTCCTCCAAGAAGTGAAACCCATACTTTTTTCATTAAAATCACTCTCCCAAGTGTAGGTCAGGATCAATCGTATCCTGTTTTGTTTGGCATGGTTGCCATCTATGTAGGTCTTGTTGCCTGTTATTTTGTTGCTTGTCTAAAACGAGATCACCATGGAAAAACAAACTTATGCAAAAAAAAGTTTTATTTTTTTTTGTGATTACATCGTCTTGGCTCTGATATTAGCACAGAGAATGTGGAACGAGAAGAGGTTTATTCCAAATTACTCCAAAATGAGTCTGAAGTCCCTAAATTGATTTTTATTTGTCTTATTTAGTCGATAATGATCGAAAGATGCTATAGACAAAAAAAGGACGTCCCTTTGAGGGGACGCCATATACATAAGGGGGAAGGGGTACAGACTTGTACACTGCACCCCTAAGTCGTCCATTGTATGCGCAGGGGCAGATGACAGTTGCACAACGACAAAGGTCTATGGACGAGGATCATTGAGGGGATCATGTATTTGATTTATTTAACACCTACAGCATCAAAAGATTTGGCAGCTGCGGTAGCTTGTGCCGAGCTCGCACCATAGAGATCTTTTGCCGCCTGTACAACAGCAGCGCGTGCGTTGGAGAAGTCGGAAGAAGAAGTCAGGTAGTTCGTAAAGGCACTATAGTAGATTTGGACAGCAGCGTCGCGGCCAATTCCACTTACAGTTACGCCATGGAAAGTACCGCCCTGGGCCAGCAGATAATAGGCTTTATTAATAATGCCGCTATTGGTATGAACGCCACCGTTATCCGAGCTGCCTTTATACAAGTTGGAATAGTGGTCTGGTTGATCGTACAGGGTAGGGTTGGACATTGAGCGCAGAGCATCACCCGCAATGCTTGGCGTATAAATATCATCGCCTATCAGCCAGTTTTTACGCTGAATATCATTGCCGATGATGTCCGAGAAGGCCTCATTCAACGCACCGGATTCTCCGTAGTATTCCAAATTCGAAGTATACTCCGTAACACCGTGTGTGAGTTCATGACCAACTACGTCGGGATCACCGCTAAAAGCGATAAATGTGGTGCCGTCTCCGTCACCATAAGTCATTTGGGAGCCGTTCCAGAAGGCGTTGTTGTAGCGGTTGCCGTAATGGACCGTCGAACGGAGCTGCAGGCCGCGTCCGTCAATGCTGTTGCGATTGAATTTTTCCTTATAGTAATCATAGGTTTTGGCTGCATAAGCATGGGCATCTACGCCGGCTGGATCATTCCATACGTTATCGGCATCGGTCAGGATCGTGCCTGGGATGCTTTGACGGTTGGAGGCCGTGTAAGTCACGATTCCATTCCCACGAGTCGTATCTCTTAACTGGTAGCTGCTGCCGGAAGCGGTAGTGTTGAATGATTTGGTATCACCGAGTACACCTTTACCTGTGCCTGTCGCTTCATTAATGATGTCATACTGGGATACGATTTTGCCATCATTGGCGTCAATGAGGTAGCGTGTACGCAGCGGCGCAGGCTCCAAAATATTAACCTCTGTCACATAAACCAACTGCAATGCATCACCCTTAGCATAGAAATACAGCTCAGCTTTAGGAGCTACCTCAGGCTGCAGGTTGGCGATTTTGGCAATGGAATTGGGCTCTGCTTTCTCAAGACTGAGCTTGTCCTTTTCAATAGAACTCGTTTTTTCGTTGTTAGCTGCTTCGGAGTAAGTGTCTTTGCTTACACTGCTTGGCTCCTCCGCCTCTTTAGAAATCGTATCATCGGAGGTAGGGAGGGCTTGGACCCGTGCAGCTGCCTCCTGATATGCGGTATAGACCGCTTCAGAAGCGCTGATTTTCGGAGTTGTACCTTGCGTAGCTTCTTCTTGCTGATCCTCAGTAATCACGGCTCCCAGATAAGAGGTCACTTCACCGGATTTGCCCACATGAATGGTCTGTTCAGCTCCATATACGGGAATCCCGTTTACATATTGCTTCAGCCGATAATGGCTCACACCGGATTTGTCGCTTGTGCGATCAACGATACGGAATTGATCACGGATACTGGTGCTGTCCGTACCCAGCAACGTTTTCTTTTGCCGATTTAAATAGCTCCATACGATGTCGTCACCCGATACCGATGAAGGTGCTTTCCATTGTTCGGCATGGAAGGTTGGCGTAAGCTGAGTTGGCCCCGAAACGGAACTCTCCGCTGCTGATGCACCAGACGCTACAGACCCTAATAACATCGCTCCTCCAAGAAGCGAAACCCATACTTTTTTCATTAACATTCACTCTCCCCGATTAGTGTCAGGATGAATCATCCTGCATTGACTAGGCATTACGCCAAATTAGGTAAGTCGTGTTGTCGTCTGGAACATGAAGAAAATGGAACGTGAAGAGAAATACCGAAGTGTGTTTTTCGTGAAGTTTTTCATGAAGCGTGAGTGAAAAGAGGGGGACTGCAGGTGAAGCATATAGCCTAAAAAGGTGACAAACTCCTCCTTTCCTGTCGTATATTAGAAAGTGGAATAATAGTGGATAATGGAAAAAAGTTTCCTTATGCAAAAAAAACAAATGCTGATTTATTGAACTCCCATCATCTGGCTCTGATATTAGCACAGAGAATGACGGACGAGAAGATCTATGTCACAAATTTATCCAAAATGAATCTTTAGACCCTAATAACCGATTTATTTAATAGGAATAATAAGTTTTGTAAAAAAAAGTCGAAAATTGCTTTGTCGAAAAGACTCCACGCTTGCCGTTACACACGGTATTTGGACCGCATAGGTTATGTTGAACTGTCCTAATCACGCTGTCCATCTATACAGCAATAAGGGAGGTGAGACGGGAGCATGAGGAAGCAGAGAAGAGGTGGATTCAAGCTCAATCGCAGGCGGCATTCCAGTGCTAATCATTACTCAAAGATGTGGCTGCCGGTAAGAGTACCCAAGCTGCATATGAACCCGATAAGTCCTGTCATGGAGGAGGAACCGGGCGTGAAAAAAGGCACACAGACAGGTGAGGAGCGGCCATCTGAACCATCAGCGAGCGGCAAATTGCTCGTATCTGTCATTATCCCTGCCATGAATGAGCAAAAAACGATCGGAGCTGTTATTCGTGAGGCACGCCGTGTCCACCCACATACCGAAGTTATCGTGGTCGAGAACGGATCAAGCGACAGGACGGCGAAGGTGGCAGCGGCGGCGGGGGCGCGTGTAATTTCCTTCCCGGAACCGCTGGGACATGATGTGGGCCGTCGGATTGGAGCGGAGGCAGCCTCCGGGCAGGTACTTCTTTTTCTGGATGGAGATATCGTCATTCCCTACGTCAGACTCCGACCGTTCATACAGGCTATATGCGCAGGAGCGGATATTGTGCTGAATGATTACCATGGACCCGTGAATCGTACGTCTGTACATCCGGTGGTTGATGCAAAGCATGTATTGAATATTTTGTCGAACCGTGCTGATTTAGGAGGGGCATCCATGACGGGTATTCCACATGCCATAAGTCAAAGGGCCTTGAAAAAAATAGGTCTAAAGTCACTGGAGAAACCCCCTTTATTTCAAGCTATGTCCATCGTCTCCGGGTTGCGAGTGGTGACTGTATATGGAATAGCTGTCGGTAGAATGAATGCAACACGCAAAAAACAAGACGGAAAGGACCCGCTGGTGGATGTGATTGTACAGGATCATCTGGATGCTATTGCCTGGATTACATCACATCTGGGGACACGTGCGGGATTCACCGATTTGAAACGCAAACGGATCAGAGACGAGGTGAAACCGTGAGCAGAGAGTATCGCAGAGGGAAGCGTGACGACCCAAGCCGGGGGATCAGACGTGTACAGCGCAGACAAGGGTCGACGCATACAATACACAGCCGCAGGGTGAGGAAACCCGCACCTCGGGGAAAGGAAATGACCGAAGTGAGCCGGCCCCAGATACAGGAAGTTCCTGAGGACATTCTGCTGCAAGGAACAGCAGCAGCCGTGGTCAGTGTCTGTAATGAGGAGTCGACAATTGACCGGGTATTGGGTGAGTTGGAAAAACTTCCGCTTAAGGACATCATTGTCGTTTTGAACGGCTGTACGGACGACACTCGCTCCATCGTAGCGAAGCATCATCCTGGCGCGACTCTCGTCAACATACCGGATCGGCTGGGGCATGATGTCGGGCGTGCTGTAGGCGCGCGTATGACGCAAGCTGATATCGTGCTGTTTGTGGACGGAGATTTGCCGATTCCAGCGTCTGAGTTGCTCCCTTTTCTCCACGCGGTTGATCAGGGAACGGATGTGGCGCTTAACGATCTGGGCAGACATTTGCCGCCCTATGCACAGCAGGACAGCGTAACACGGTGCAAAGGCTTCCTGAACCGCATACTGCGCAGGCTGGATCTTGGAGCAAACTCATTGACTGCTGTACCGCACGCCTTGTCGCGACGCTCGCTGGATTTGCTTGGGCCGGCCATGCTCGCTGTCCCGCCAAAGGCCCATGCCATGGCGGTGCTGCACGGCATGATGGTGGCAGCCGTACACTCGGTCGACGTCATTAAAACGAACCGCAAGCGGACCTTCAATACCGGCAAAGGAAACGCTATGGAGCAATTGATCGTCGGTGATCATGCGGAGGCGCTGACGGCGGTATTGAAGGTAGCCGGTACTTCTCCGTTTGGTCCCGTTCCTACACGGGCAGACGTTGCCAAAGGGAGGAATGCACGATGAGTGTGACGAGCATTATTATCCCGACTTATAACGGCCTGCATCTGCTCAAGCCATGTATTGAGGCGATTCGGACACATACGGTAAATGTACCTTATGAAATCATTGTAGTAGATAACGCTTCAAATGACGGGACGGATGCTTTTTGTGAAGCGGAGCGGCTGATCAGCGTACGCCTCCCCGAAAACCGGGGGTTTCCGGTAGCTTGCAATATAGGGTTCCGTCTGGCTTCGGGTGACCAGCTTGTCATATTGAATAATGATGTGACGGTTACGCGCGGGTGGTTATCCAATCTGCTGGCTGCATTACAGAGCGAAAGCACGGTGGGACTGGTGGGACCGGTGACCAATTATGTCAGCGGTATTCAGCAGATTCACGGATTGGCAGGGGATTTCGCCAGTTGCAGACGGTTTGCCGAGCAAAATAATACAAGTAATCCGTCCAGATGGCAGGAGGTCAGGCGATTGGTCGGATTTTGCATGTTGTTCCGGCGTCAGCTGGTGGAACGGATCGGATTGCTTGATGAACGGTTCAGTCCCGGACATTATGAGGATGATGATTTCTGTCTGCGGGCACGCGTGCATGGCTATAAGCTGCTGATGTGTAAGGACTGTTTTGTTTACCACCAGGGAAATGCCAGCTTCTCACGCGTGGACACTTCCTGGGTCGAAGAGCTGATCGAGCGGAACTATCGTTTGTTTATGGAGAAATGGGGCATAGATCCCAGAATGTTTATCGAAACTGGAAACGTTGAGGGATTACACGCTGAACATGCTGTCGAAGGAGGAGGGAAGATATGAAAGGGGTTATTCTCGCAGGAGGAACCGGGTCGCGCCTTCATCCGTTGACTTCATTACTCAACAAGCATCTGCTTCCGGTCGGCAAATATCCCATGATTGTGTATGGTATCGAAAGACTGCGACAGGCAGGAATCACCGATATGCTCATCATTATTGGCAAACAATCGGCTGGACTGTATACCGATTTTTTGGGCAGCGGCAGAGATTATGGTGTCCAATTGACATACCGGATTCAGGAAAAGGCGGGCGGCATTGCGGAAGCACTCGATCTGGCGAGAAGCTATATGCAGCCAGAAGAAAAATTCACTGTTTTGCTGGGGGATAATTTGTTCAAGGAGGACCTGGGCCCTGTCATCGAACGATTCAAGCAGCAGCCACCGGGGAGCGCCAGAGTATTGTTGAAAAAGGTGGCAGATGCCCGCCGTTACGGAGTACCGGTGTTTGATCCCGAGCGGCCGGAGAGCATCTCAAAAATTGAAGAAAAGCCAGAAAATCCCCAATCCAAATATTGCGTTACTGGTATTTACATGTACGATACTGCCGTATTCGATAAGATCAGGCAAATTAATCCTTCGGCACGCGGTGAGCTTGAGATCACGGACGTCAACAACTGTTATGCCGCTGAGGGCAAGCTGGAATATGATATTTTACGGCGATACTGGAGCGATGCAGGAACCTTCGATTCCCTGCAGGAGGCTGGAATAAAAATGAAAGGGCTTCTGCCCTGATCTCAATGAAACACCATCAGGCCGGGCCAGGCATATAGTATAGGCATAATGCCACCCGGAGGAGTGAACGGCATGAAACGCCTGAGTATACGAAGGAAACACAGCAAGCGGCTCGGTAAGAAAGGCTATTGGGCAGGATATAAAAGGGGTCAGGAGCAAGGCAGCAGATTTGGCCAGGCTTCGTTCGGCAAAGTGTTTGAAGGCGTCAGCATTATCATTCCGTCCTGCAATCAGCTGCATCAGCTTCGAGCATGTATTCACCGTATTGAGGAGTATACGAGCCATCCTCATGAAATTATTGTGGTGGACTCCGGCTCGACGGACGGAACACGCACCTATTTGCTCCGTAAAAGCATCGCTGTGCGTTATGCGCTGCTAAAAAAGGATGTTCATATGCTGGGCAGCCTGAATCAGGGACTGATGATGGCAAAAGGCACAACCATTGCGGTACTGGACCCACATGTTATGGTGACTCCCGGCTGGCTGGATCGTTTGCTGGAGTGCTTGTACAGCGATCCGCGGCTGGGGGTCGTCGGGCCTGTAACGAATGG
Source organism: Paenibacillus kribbensis (assembly GCF_001705305.1). Taxonomy (GTDB): domain Bacteria; phylum Bacillota; class Bacilli; order Paenibacillales; family Paenibacillaceae; genus Paenibacillus; species Paenibacillus kribbensis_B. The sequence continues at coordinate 210,796 of NZ_MCBP01000005.1, read as the reverse complement.
TCCATTCGGAGCGCAGCAGATTGAGGTTCCTTATATAAACGAAAATGAAGCATATCCATTTGCCAAGACCTACAATATTTCCAACCCGGGCGCATGGCGAGAAACCGAGAGCTTGGCCGGATTTTGTTTGCTGCTGCGCAGAGAAACACTGGAAAAAACAGGATACTGGGACGAAGGCTGTCACAGTGGTCAGGAAGCCGCTGAAGATTGGCTGCTGCGTGTTCGCTTGTTGGGGATACGTATGGCAATTGCCGGAGATGCTTTTATCCATTACGCAGAAAGTGATCGGGATACGGCCTATGCTTTTCTCCAGTCGACCGGAAAAAGCGGTTCAATGGAGGAGAGTAGCCAGAACCGATCCTTTTTTGTCCAAAAGTGGGGGGACATGAATAAGCTGCTCCACAGTCAGAAAATCGGCGCAGCGCAGCCGGATGGGCAGGTAACATCTGGCGAGCAAGGACGTGTGTCAGCGGCAAGCTTCTATCCCGTCGGAGCGCTCGTTCAAGGACCATCCGGTGCAGTATTTCGGTTAGAGCCGGGAAGAAGGCGTTTTCTGTATAGAGTTCGTGCTGCGGGAGGTGAATACGTAACTCCCGTCAGAATATCCCAGCTTGATCTGTTGGCACTTCCCCTGGTACCGAAGCCGGAGGTCATGGTTTCCAGTGATACGGAAGTGCCTGTAGTTGTACCGCCGGAGGAGCCCATTCCTGTGCTGGCGGCTTGCGAACCGGAAAACATGCCCATGCTCCCTACGTTTAATATTCCGGCTCAACGCAGGCAATGGATTGAGGTACTGTATGCCGAAGGCAGACAACTGTATCAAATCGGGAACGGCTGGAAAAGGTCGTTCCTCACCCCCTATGCAGCCATGAGCTGGCGGGCGGCTGACTACCGAATTCAGTTGTTGTCCCCCGGAGATTTGTCCGCGCTGGTGGAGGAGCGGCCTATTATTGCGCCACCCGTACTGCACGGGCATCTGTAATGATCGGAATAGGCGCTTTTAGGCGGAACCGACTACTCGCTGTGGCATACGCTGTAGTAGCGGAAAGCCCGTAGGATTCGTGGGTTCCGCAAGGCGGAGCACATAAAGGAGGGGCTTATGCATAACGAGGTAGATGATTTGCTAGTTCATATTTCGCATTCACAGCAGCAGATGTCAAGGCTGCTGGATGCGGAACGGCAGGTGGTCGTGCGTATGGCGCAGATCATACATGAACTGCCTGATGAGGAGCCGCGTTTTGACGGAATTCCGGGCATTCTGGAAAGCTCGGGACAAGTAAACAAAAGCATTGTTGCCTACTTGAACGGTATTGCCGATCTTCAGGAAGCAATGGCTGAAATGCTCGTTCGTGTCGTGAAAGAGACGGCATACCCGGAAGAGGAGTAACGTACCAACCGAGGGTAGGGAGTGAACACATGAGTAGGGAAAAAGCAATGATTCATATGCTGGATGCAGCTTCCAAGATGCAACGAAACGTGTCCATGATCCTGGAGGCCAAGGCGGTCGAAGCGGAAAAGATGCGTAATTGGGCGCTGAACCATCTGGCGCCCAACGCATTTGATACCGATGAAGAGCAGCTGGGACGGCCACTGGAAGTTCATGAGCAGATGGTGGAAATGCTGGAGGGACTCACCCGGCTTCAGACTGGACTTTGCAGCAATCTCAAGGCATTGCTGGATCAGGATGAGCAGCAGGGTGGCGGAATGGAAGGGATGATGGGAGGAATGGGCTCGGGAGATATGAGCTAATGAGCATGAGGCGTGAACGCGAGATCAAGCTGGATATGCTGGAGTCTATTGCTGCCAGCCAGCACGCCGTCGCCCGGATGCTGAGCAGTCTTGCGGACTTAACGCCCCATACGGATATGTCGGCTACCCGTCTGGAGGAGACCATTCGGATACTCAGCAACTACCAGGGAAAAATCACGCAAATGCTGGCAGGTATTCCATTAAGGCGGCAGGTATATGGGAAACCAACGCAGCCGTGGCTCCATATCTCTGTTCAAAAAAATGAAGCCATCACGAGAAAGCAGAGGAGGGATGAAAATGAGTACAAGATGGGAACGCATCACTCGGAGCAAAGCCCGCAAAAGACGCAGAGATGCCCGTCGTTCCAGCATTCGCAGATTAAAACGGAGAAGAAGACGCCTGCTTGCTCTAAGACGTCGTAGAAGAGGACTTCATTCAATACGCAGACGCAGAAGTCGTCATCTGATGCGACGGCGCAAAAAATCTCACAACCCAGCAGTAGCCCCTGCTGCGGAAAATCCACAGCCCGGGCCTGCCCGGCTGGAGCATGATCCGCAGGCGTATCAGCAGGGTTATGATGCAGCATACAACGAAGGGTTCAATTCCGGCTTTGCAAAAGGCTATGAAGATGGTCACCAGATCGCATACAAGGCTCAGTAAATAGTACGGATCATTGAATATCACTCCCCCCAGGCTAACAGCTTCGGGGGTGTCTGTGGTTTGGTAGCTGGACAGGCAAACGCCAATTTTGTCCGGGCAGTGGCAGTCGTCCATGATGCGTTTGACTCCTCCGCATATAGTTTAGGAGTGACAGAAGTTTATCCTACAACAGGACAGGGTGAAGGATGTGAACGATCAACGAAGCGGAAATGAACGCGAAGCATACCGATGCGGCTACCGGGAAGGACGCAGAATGGGCGGTTGCACGGCTGCTCTGTCACAGGTCGTGGCAATACAGCCTGCTGTTCGCCCTTTGAAAGTGTTATACATTCCGCAAGGCTTCACAGCTATAGACACGGGTGTGCAAGACACACTAAACCAAATGTGCAGTGCATTCGTTATCGGTACGCCCGCCACGATGCTGGCTGACGCCAAGGTCCATCGTCCCAACCTCGTGCTGGTCATGAACGGGCTGCATATTTTTCCGGAGGATCATCTGGAGCAGGTGCAGCAAATACGAGCCTTGGGCATTCGGACGGCCATCTGGTTTGTAGACGATCCCTACTTTACGGAGGATACAGCGTTGATCTGTCAATCCTACGATGTCGTATTTACGCACGAAATGTCCTGCTTGCAGCTTTATCGCGATCAGGGAGTAGCGAGGGTACACTATTTGCCGCTTGCAGCATCAGCCCGCATCTTTTATCCCCGGCGGGTGGAGCGGGAGCATCAGCATGATATTTGCTTCATCGGTAATGCCTTCTGGAACCGTGTGAAGCTGTTTGACCAACTCGCTCCCTTTCTGGCGGACAAAAGAGTGCTGATTGTAGGTGGAAGCTGGGATCGGCTGACTCGCCGAGATGTGCTGGAACGTTTTATCCGTCCGGTTTTTATGGAGCCGGAGGAGACCGCTCAATACTATAACGGCTCCAAAATAGTCATCAATATGCACCGCCCGACAGACCCCGGACTAGATAACCGGAATACACATCAGCTGTCAGCGGAGTCCATCAATCCCCGGACATACGAAATTGCGGCTTGCGGTACGCTTCAGATGACGGACATTCGGAAGGACCTGAGCCGTTATTACCGACCAGGATATGACATCGAAACCTACTCTGGAGCAGAGGAGCTTCAGGTCAAGCTGGACTATTATCTCAAGCATGACTGGGAGCGCGAACGCATGGCCTGGCGCGCGCTGCATACAACGATGCAAAAGCATATGTACTCGAATCGTATAGGAGAATTGCTGGACAAGGCGATGGCCTAAAGTAAACACCAAATACAGTGAGGAGTGAAAGTGATGACGATATCTACGACAGGACCGTATGACCCGGCTGTTCATCAGACGGCGGCAGCCTCCTGGGAAAAGGGGAGAACTGCGGGGCTCCATGACGGCTACGACGAAGGATATCTGCGCGGACGTGCCAACGCGATTGTGGCCCGGACGAAAGCAGTGTTCCCTTTTCGACAAATCCATGTACTGTATGTCGTCTCGGGCAAAGGCCTTCCGTATTCTCCGCTGGATGAGGCAGTCATTCACACGTTGCAAAGCATGACGGCTCAGGTTAGCGTAACGGACCCGCGCCAGCCGGTAGGAGATATTGCCGCTCAGCTCCGTCCGAATCTGATGCTGGCACTGGACGGGATGGATCTTCCAATGGAGCAGGTTGCAGCGGTGCGCCAGTTGGGCATCACAACCGCTATCTGGCTAACGGATGATCCTTATTACACCGATACGACGACCAAAATTGTTCCGCATTATGATCATGTATTCACGCTGGAAATGAATTGCTTAGAGCTGTACCGTCAGCTGGGCTGCTCGTCTGTACACTATTTGCCTTTCGGGGCTTTCCCAACTCACTATTTTCCGCTTAGCTCACCCGTTTCGGCAAGACATGAAATTGGCTTTACCGGTTCAGCTTATTGGAATCGCATCTATTTCTTTAATCCGATTATGCCCCAGCTCGCGGCACGCAACATTAAAATCAACGGAATCTGGTGGGACCGTCTGCCTGATTATCAGTCGTATGGTGACAAAATTGAGGTGGGACGCTGGATGTCTCCGAACGAGACCAATGATTTGTATAACGGCAGCAAAATCATGATTAATCTTCATCGCTCTCATCAGGATGATTCCGTGAACAACAACGCGCTGAAACTCCCGGCGGCTTCCCCGAATCTGCGCACATTCGAAATTTGTGCCTGCGGCACCTTGCAGCTGACGGATACAAGGGATGATCTGGCTCGTTTTTACAAACCGGGCGAAGAGATTGAAACGTACAGCTCCCAGCAGGAATTGCTGGAGAAGATTGAGTTTTATTTATCGCATGAAAAGGAGCGCCGTGAGATTGCTTTGCGTGCGCTGGAACGAACCCTGCGGGAACACACCTATGGTCACCGGATAGACCGACTGCTGTCGATTGTATTTCCATAATACCATTCGAGCATCTGTTGGTTGCTATTTTAGAGGAGGTGAACTCCGATCAAGCCGAAAATGATGCTATTCAGCCATGTCAGCAACGTCCGTAGTATTACGGGAGCCGAGAAGCTGCTATTGCAATTTTGTTTGGACATTCGTACGTACTTCGACTGCATTCTGGTAACACCCGGTGAAGGGCGGCTGACCACGTATGCCCGCAAGCGCGGGATCACTGTTCAGATTCAGAATCTGTTCATGCTGCACGGCATGTATACCCCATATGAGGGATTGGCGCAGGATGCGGAGAATTTGCGAAACCATGTTGCGTATGCACCGCTGCTCCAAATGCTACAGCAAGCTCGCCCTGATGTGGTGCTGGTCAATACCTGTGTGAACGTTATGCCTGCGATGGCTGCCCAAGAGCTTCATATTCCGGTGATCTGGAAAATAACCGAGGTCATCAACCAGAACGAGCATACGCCAGTTTCTGTCTCCATCATTGATCGTTACAGTCAATGGGTCATCGGCATTTCACAAGCCGTTATGCGTCCTTTGTATGGCGGGGGGCTGACACGCCCGCATACGGTGTTGTCACCTTGCCGGGATATGGATATGCCGCCTCCCAAGGAGCATGCACTGGAACGTAAAAGAAAACGTGAAAAGCTGGGGCTGCGGGATTTTCATATTTGCATTGGTTATATTTCTTCCTTTATCTACGAAGCCAAGGGGCTGCTGCCTTTTGTCCAGATGGCTCTAAAGCTGTGCGAAACCCATTCGCGCTGTCGTTTCTGGATTATCGGCAGCTCGGTAGACTCGGAATATTACGTAAAATGCGTCTCGTTGATCCGCCAATCCCGTTATAGTCGCCGCTTTCAGTTCAACTCATTCGAGGAGTCTGTGTCGATTGCCTATAGCGCGATGGATATTGTTGTGATCCCCAGTATGGTGGAGGAAGGTTTTGGTCTGACGGCACTGGAAGGGCTGGTTTACGGCAAGCCTGTTGTAGCCTTTGCGCAGGGCGGATTGGTCGAATTGATGGAGGCGACCGGAAATACGGATTTTTTGGTGGAGCCGGGGAACAGCGACATGCTGGCGCAAAAAGTGGGCTATCTGCTCGATCATCCTAAAGAAATACAACGAATTGGTGTACGTAATAACAGCGCGGCCATGCGTGTATACGGACCCGATTCCTATCGAAGCAACTTACATGTCATGGTTAGTCAATGGGTGTGCCATCATCCGCATTGGTTTCCGCTGATTCAGCAGCCGGGTGGACCTGTATGGACGAGGGAAGGCGAAGGGCTGCGTCAGGTCATCGCTATACCCGAGGCGTTTACCAGCACAATTCGAGAATTTCCCGAATCGGTGGTTTGTCAGCTGCCTGTGCTGGGGCTGCCGCCAATCGAATATGCGGCCATTCAGGGCTTGCCGCAACCAGCTCCTCCTTTGCCTGAGTCACAGCCAGAACCGCGCCGCAGCAAGCGTAGTATGCGCGCAAGATGGCCGAAGGGCCGCAGGCATATCAGACTACGCAATCGTAGGAGCCGTAAGCGTAGCAGTAGTAGCAACGGCAGGGGCCACCGCATTCACTGGTCTCCGCTGTCAGGGCTTCTGCCGAAATCCAAGTCCAGACAGAAGCTCAGGTTAAAGCGGAAGCTCAAACGAAAACTCAAGCTCAAGCCTGCGTCGAGGCATCTGTATCCGCACAAGCGGAAGCGACTAGCGCTCAAGGCTGGACGGCGTACAAGACAACGGTCCGGGTGAACGAACGTACACCGGGCCGTTGAACTGAACGTTAAACTGGAGCATAGCCAGTCTGCTGAATGAATCTCATCCATTGAACTCCACAGCTTAATGAAACAACGACAGCAAAGGTGGGTTCCAAAACCATGAAAATATTGACCGTGCTCGGCACAAGACCGGAAATTATACGACTCAGCCTGATCATTCCGAAGCTGGACCGTTATGCAGATGAACATGTGCTTGTGCATACGGGCCAAAATTACACGGAAAGCCTGAGCGGGCAATTCTTTCGCGAGCTGGGCCTGCGAGCCCCGGATTATGTGCTTCAGGAAAAGGCGGGGACGCTGGGCAAACAGCTGTCTGCCATGTATTCGCAGATGGAGGACATTTTAAACAAGGAACGCCCGGATCATGTGCTGCTGCTTGGTGATACGAACAGTGCTTTATGTGCCTTGCTTGCGGAACGTATGGGCTACCCGGTCGTGCATATGGAGGCAGGGAACCGCTGCTATGACCTGGATGTGCCGGAGGAGAAGAACCGCCGCGTCATTGACGCCATTTCTACGATTAATATGCCGTATACGGAGCAAAGCAAGCAGCATCTCCTACGGGAGGGCTATCCGAGTCAACGAATTATACTGACGGGGAATCCGATCTACGAAGTAATGCAGCATTATGAGAAAGAGGTGTCTGGCAGCGACATTTTAAATAAACTCGGACTGTCGTCGGGGGAATATTTCCTGGTTACTGCCCACAGAGCTGAAAATGTCGACCATCCGCCGCATTTGCTGGCTATTTTGGATGGTCTTAACCGGGTAGCCCGGCAATCCGGTCAGCGGGTCATTTGCAGTATTCATCCTCGCACCGCCGCCCGAATTGCAAGCCATCCACCGATCCAGCTTGATCCGCTGGTGGAATTCCACGAACCGTTCGGATTTTTTGACTTCGTGCTGCTGGAGCGGCATGCCCGCTGCGCTTTAACGGACAGTGGCACCGTACAGGAGGAATGCTGCGTCATGGGCGTGCCGACGGTCACGATGCGCCGGACGACAGAACGGCCGGAAACGGTAGATTGCGGTAGCAATATCGTATCCGGGCTGGATGGCGAGGTTATAGCGAACGCAGTAGCCTTAATGACTGATATGCCTCATAAATGGCAGTGTCCCGCAGGCTATCTGGCGGAGGATGTGTCAGATAAAGTAGTTAAATTTCTGCTTGGAGGGAAACGGCATGTTTGAAAACCAACGTATCTTGGTTACCGGCGGTACCGGCTCCTGGGGGCATGAGCTGGTTGCCCAGCTACTGCCGCGTAACCCCAAAGAAGTCATTATTTATTCACGCGGAGAATCGAGTCAGGTTGCCATGAACAGACAGTTTGAAGATGAACGACTCAGCTTCTGTATTGGAGATATTCGGGATAAAGACGCGCTGCTTACCGCTTGTCAGGGTGTGGACTATGTGTTTCACTTGGCAGCTCTCAAGCACGTGCCTGTCTGCGAGGATCAGCCCTATGAAGCACTCAAGACCAATGTCGTAGGCACCCAAAACGTGATCGAAGCCGCTGTTGCCAATCAGGTGAAGAAAGTTATTTATATATCGACTGACAAAGCCGCGAATCCGTCCAATTTTTACGGCATGACGAAGGCGATTGGAGAAAAGCTGATTGTCTACGCCAATCTGCTGAATAGTGATACACGGTTCGTGACAGTGCGTGGCGGTAATGTATTGGGCACAAACGGTAGCGTGGTGCATCTGTTTCAGAGCCAGATTCGCCAGAAGGGCAAGGTTTCGATCACAGACATGAATATGACGCGCTTTTTCCTGACTCTACGGGATGCGATCAGTCTACTGTTTAAGGCGTCGGTGGAAAGTATCGGTGGTGAAATTTTTATCATGACCATGCCTACCTGCCGAATTGTCGATCTGGCAGAGGTGCTAATAGAAGATAGTGGTATAGAAAATGTGCAGATTATCGAGAGAGGCATTCGCCCTGGCGAGAAAATTCATGAAATTTTAATGAGTGATTTTGAAAGCAAGACGACTGTCGTATATGACGAGCAGTATCTTATTATTCTCCCCATGCTGAATATGCCGGAATTGGAGGAGCGCTACAAGCAATGTTGTCCGGTGTCCTTCAGCAGCTTTAGCTCGGAGTTTAATCTGATGTCGAAAGAGGAAATTCGAAGTATCCTCCAACGCGGGGGGTTCATAAAATGAAGCTTCTCATTTTGGGTGGCAACGGCATGGCAGGCCATGTATTGGTAGATTATTTTAAAAAAAACGCTGAATATACAGTCTTCTACACAACCCGGAATACACTTGATTCGGAGGGCTTGGTGTTGGAAGCAAGTGATTCCTTTATGGTCGAAAAGCTCGTGGAGGCTGTCAGACCAGAGATTATTATTAATGCTACTGGTGTGCTGAATCGTAAGGCCGAAGAAAATAAAATCGCAGCTTACCAAATCAATGGCCTTTTGCCCCACGTATTGCGCCATACGGCGGATAAATTTGGAGCGCGCTTGATACACATCAGTACGGATTGTGTATTCGAGGGTACGCGTGGCCATTACCGGGAAGATGACGTCACTGACGGAACAAGTATCTATGCATCTACGAAAGCGCTGGGTGAGATTCAGGCAACGGGACATCTGACGATCCGGACTTCGATTATCGGTCCGGAGATTCGGAAGCAAGGTATCGGGCTTATGCAATGGTTTATGCAGCAAAAAGGTCCAGTTACAGGGTATCGGCGTGTTTTTTGGAATGGGGTCACAACGTTGGAACTGGCTAAAGCGGTGGAATTTTTTATGACGCGTCCGATTTCCGGTCTGATTCATTTGTTTCATCCTGAACCGATCTGTAAACATGATTTGCTGCTTCTCATCAAGCAAATTTGGGATCTGAAAGATATTACTGTCGTTCCCGTCGATGTCCCAGTCCAGGATCGTTCGTTGGTATCAATACGCGAAGACGTCTCTTATCCTGTGCCGGTTTATGAGCAAATGCTGAAGGAGCTGTGGGCATGGATGCAATAATACCCGATTCTAAAAAAACGATATTGATCACTGGGGCATCGGGATTTACAGGAAGGCATGCATGTCAATATTTTGTGGAGCAAGGGCTGCAAGTTGCAGCCTTTGTTCGCAGAGTAGACGACACGTTACCGCAGGGTATCGAAACTTATCTGGGAGATTTATTAGACAAAGAACGTCTTCGCGAGGTTTTAGAATGTGCTGCACCCGACTATGTTCTTCATCTGGGCGGTAAAAATTCCGTACCCGACTCATGGGAGCAGCCGTTGCTTTATATGCAGACGAATATACTTTCTACTTTGTATCTGCTGGACGCTCTTCGTATGTTTCCTGCCTGCCGAACTGTTATTGTGGGATCTCGCCTTAGTTTTGAATTGACTGTTCCTTATCGACCGTCTCATCCCTACAGTTTAAGCAAAAGCCTTCAGAAAGCGGCAGCACTTTCCTGGCAAGAACTGTTTGGGCAACAAGTGATACTGGCTGAGCCGTCCAATTTAATAGGACCGGGTCCGTCTACCGGATTTTGTGCTCTGCTTGCCCGGTATATTGTACGCTGCGAGCGAGGAGAAGAATCTCATTCCTTTACAGTGTCCTCACGTTCAAAAAAGCGGGATTTTCTGGATGTACGCGACGCTATTCGTGCCTACGATCTGTTGTTGCGCCAAGGAGAGCCAGGAGAGATTTACCAGGTGTGCTCAGGAACGGAAACCGGTCTTGGTAATGTCGCTGATAAGCTGCTGTCTTTTGCAAAAGAGACTGTTTCGGTGGAATGGGGGTCTGAACCGCTTACGCTTTTGGAGAAGCCATTGTCATACCAAGCGGATCAGCTTGAAAAATGGGGATGGAAGCCACAAATTCCGCTTACGGCATCACTTTACGACATTGTTCAATATTTCCGGAGAGAGGAAGGGAGCGTATGAAACCGACAGTTTCAATTGTGATCCCATTTTTTAATTGTCCATATATTGAACAGGCGATCCAAAGTTCCCTTAACCAGACATATTCCCAATTGGAGATCATTGTTGTAGATGACGGTTCAACAGCCCATGCTGAACGACTTGATCCTTATCTTTCCCATATCTATTATCTAGGGAAGAGGAACGGAGGTACGGCGAGTGCTCTGAATCATGGAATTCGCCATGCTTCGGGTGACTACATTGCATGGCTGAGTTCGGATGATTTGTTTCATAAAGATAAAATCACTCATCAAATTGATTTCATGTTGGAACGGGACGCTTACATTTCCCACACAAATTACAACTATATCGACAATCGCGGTGAGTTAATTGAGAATAACGTCGCACCGTCATTCTCAACCACGGTTGATTTTCTTCGCTGTTTTCTGCTGGCTAACCCGATTAATGGGTGTACGGTTATGATGAAGAGGGAACTGTTTAACCATATCGGATTGTTTGATGAATATTTGACCTATACGCATGATTTGGATATGTGGCTCAGAGTCATGTTGAACGGGTACGACATTCCATTCTTGAACGAATCGCTGACTTCTTACAGATGGCATAACGGCATGGGAACGTTACAGTATCGTTCGGCTATTGAAAAGGAAATATCGATAACGCAAGCCAGATACCGTGAGCCACTTCAGCAATTGCTTAGCCAAAAGTAGTGGACGGTAAGAGGAAAAAATGCACGCCCGACATACAATCCGCTGGGTGTGCATTTTTTTCACTAATTGTGCAGGGAGCTCTGCCGCATTTTAAGTCAATGGTTTAAATAGTTATTTAAAAAGTAAAGGGTCGTTTGATCCGGTACAAAATAGGAATCAGGAAGATTTTGTTTAATTCTATTCCATATTTTATAATCTACTAACAAATCAATATCAGATGTTGGCTTAACAAACAGAATGTTGTATAAATCTGAAATGACTTTATAGGAATCACTCATCGATATCTCTCCCTCATTAATTATTGGACATGCAGAACCTCATTAAACACTTCCGTCAAATTATGGACCAGCATATCGGCAGAATACTTGTGTAAGGCATGCTGTTTGGCATTATGACCAAGCTCATTAAGCAGTCGATCATGATTAAGTAGTGTATTTAAATGATTAAATAGCAGTTCACTATTTCCAGCTGGAGCCAGAAGACCGGTAATACCATCCTGGATTAACTCAGAAACCCCACCAACATTCGTTGCGATCACTGCTTTTCCTGCCAATTGAGCTTCCATTACGGAGTAAGGCAGTATTTCATGAAGAGAAGGCAGGAGGAAAATACTAGTTTTATTCAATAAGGCAGGAATATCGTCTCGCTTCCCTAGAAAACGAATTTGCTGGTTCAGGCTCAGACGTGATGCAAGTTGCTGCATCTCTTCTGTCGCGTCGCCGTCACCCGCGATCCAGCATTCCCAGTCATTACGGACGTTAGACAACAAGGATAACGCATGGATAAGAATATCAAGTCCTTTTAAGCGAGTAATCCTTGCAGCGAACAAAATCACTTTTTTGCCGTTGGGAGGGGAAAAAGGAACGGGGTGTTGCATGTTCGCGTAAAAATCAGATATGTCTAATCCGAGTGGAACAACGCGAATATGTTCAGGAGCTACAGCATGTTTGCTGACCAAACTATTCTTCATGTAGTTACAGGAAACAATGGTTTGATCAGCAAACTTGGCACCCAATTGTTCCAGGAAGGAGTAATATTTTAACAACAGTCCATTTTGTTTTTCTAATTCCTCTGGAGGCCAAACAAACGATACCTCTCTTACAATATCCCCGTGGACAGAACCGATTAAAGGGGTTTTTTGGGGTTTTACTCGTGACAAGGCATAGGTTGCAATAACATCCTGGCTGTAAATCAGATCATATTTGTGCAAGTCAAGGTAGGCTAACGTTAATTCCAGCACGAATCGTTCTACCTCAATGTGGAAAATGGAATCCAACCTATGTTTAAAAAGCTGCTCATACAATGGTTTAGTCTTGGCTTCCAGCATCGGATGAAGATGATCGAACCTGTTCAATTGTTCTCCTGTAGTTAACATGTAGTATGAATCTGTATTGTTTTTTCCAAACAAATCCACTTCATGTCCCATTTCTTCAAGTTTTTTCTTGACTATCGTCATATAGTTTGAGACTCCACCCAAGTGAGGAAGAAGCCAGTTTGTTGCTAGTAATATTTTCATTTATTATTTCCTCATTTCCTGTGTAATAGCTATTCATAACACTATATGTTTTTAAGCTCAGAAGGTATGGTTGAGTGCCTTTCTATAAAGAAATAACTAAAGGTCCAAACCTATTGGTTTCATTATTCATATAAATTAGTATTCCCAAGAAAGGGGGGTGTGGTATTTGTCGGTTTTTCAATTAGTAGCAGATGCGAATGCCCGTATAGATTCGAGGTACATTAACAGCTTGGATGTTGTTATTCAAAATCCGGGCTCCAAAGTGTATGAAGCATTAATGATCGGCTATTGTGGAAACGATAGAGTACACCTGTCGCTTAATCAGATCAAAACAGTACCGCTCGTATGTTCCACGATCAATATTAACGATGTTAGAACCAGTTATCTGCCGTTTAGACTCGAAGTCATCACGAATATAAATCAGCCTGATTCAACGGTAATGGTTGTTTACGCAAAAAATGAAGGAAATCTTGTTGCCGTATTTACAGAACAAGACTTTGTACTCCTGGATCAATAGGTTGTAGAAGAAAGCGAGGGAGAATCTTTTGAAATTTTTATTTGTATTTTACTTATCCGGCGGGGGAATCGATCCGCTTAATCGTTATCGCTGTCAAGCTCTGAAAATGTACGGTCATGAAGGCCACTGCTTATATTATTCTCCCAGTCCCGCTCTGCATAACAATACAGATCATGAGGTTTTTGTTACGAATAGTGATGAAGAAATACGTGGAATTTTGAATACTAATGGATATGACTTCATTGTTGTGACAACAGACCATACCGCATTCCCACGGTTTCGATGTCTCGGATATACAGGGAAGCTTATTTTAGAAGTTCAAGGGTATGGTGCGAAAAATGCCGCACGTAGTGCCTTGTCAGGCGCCAGTGCTTGTGTAGCTGCCTACGCCTCCGGATTATTGAATCCCTGTACCCCGCATATCAGTGCTTTATATGAAGAATTTTTTTCACAAATCCCCAAATTTTATTTTAATAACCCATTTGACGCTGAACATTTTACGTATAAAGAGCTTCCTAAGCAGTCATCTCCGATCATTGCATGGATCGGCAGGGCAGAGGACAATAAAAACTGGCGCGAGTTTCTCGTGATCTGCCATTATCTTCTACAACATAAGCCGAATTTGCAATTCTGGATATATGAAGATCCGACCTTTACTCTAGAAAGTGAACGGAAAAACTTTTTGGAAACCATGGATCAGCTTGGGTTGACCCCTCATATCACCCTTCGCCATAACGTACCTCATGTCCAGATGATGGAACATTATTCAATGATTGGGGACTCAGGGGGGTTGCTGATCTCTACATCCAAGGAAGAGGGGGCCCCTTATTCTGTTCTTGAAGCGATGAGTTGCCGCTGTCCGGTGCTTTCTTCCGAAAAAGACGGAGTGATCAATATGATAACTTACGGACAAACAGGTAAATTGTACCCGCTGGGACAGGTCACGGTAGCTGTAAATGAAGCATTGGATTTAATGAATAATCAGATGGTCAGGGATTATATTATTCAGACGGCGCAAAAACATGTTGTGGCAAATTTTTCGCTTCATGCTTACGCCGAACACTTGACTAGTATGGCACGTGAGGTTGGTTGAGTGAGACACTGGGCAAAAGGGAACGCATCATATGAACTACATCGCAAGCCGGTGCCTATTGTTGTCAGGTGCGGGCTTTTTTTGATTTTCATAAAAAAACACTTCTGAACCTGATCGGATAAACCAAAAGGTTATTCCAATGAAGGTCCAAGAAGTGCAAATACTCCTGTTGTTTATGGATTTTCAAGACGAACGATACGTTGCTGGAGCTGGTCATGGTACTTGTGAAGCAGGAATTGGAATTCTTCCAATACATGATCACTCTTGCGATTCGTGACTGTGTTGGGATGCCCCCGATATTGATTTAGGGATTCATCTAGATAGCCCATTTCATAGCCTGCAAGCAGGATACGAATCCATAAATCCATATCGTGTGTGTAGGGTAGGCCTGGATCAAACATGCCAACATGCGCCAACACTTCTTTTCTCATCATCACCGCGCAGCCGTTAAGGGGATTTTGGAATTGAAAGCGTCGGCAAAGGTCGGCTTGGCTTGTTATTTTTGGCCACAATGCAGATGCAATTGTTCCATCCGGGTTAATGTAGTCACTATTGGAAAAGGATACATGAAGCTGGTGAGTGAGCATAAATGTCATTTGCTTCAACACTTTGTCCGGGTAAAATAAATCATCGGAACAGAGCCATCCGACATATTCGCCACTGGCCAAATGAAATCCGTGGTTAACGGCACTGGCAGTGCCGCCATTTTGTTTACCAATATATTGGATTGAACTCAGATAAGGTTGGAGTTTATCGGTGTGGATTGTTGAACCGTCATCAACAACGATAACTTCAAGGTTCGGATAAGTCTGAGCAAGCAGACTTTCTATGGAATAACTGATATAAGGACAATTGTAAAAGGGGATAATGATCGAAACTCTGGGCAGCAATGTAATTCATTCCTTTCCGGTTTGCTTATTTAGCTTACGAAAGGCATTTTTTAATGGTACATAGTATTATTTCTATTTATTGAAAATATGATAATGATATGTTTCTGTAAAACCTTCAATCATATTGAATTGGGGTCTCCATTTCAATTGTTGGCGTGCTTTAGTGTTATCTAGACAACTGTGCCGGATATCCCCTGGTCTGGAAGAGGTGTGAGCTGTGGGGAGTTTTGATCCGTGGAGCTGTTCAGCCAGTTCAATCAGTCTATTAATTGAAGTGCTACTGGAAGTCCCGATATTCAATGTCTGCTGCTTACCTAGTTTAACTGAGGAGAGATTTGCCTGTACAACATCTTTCACAAATACGAAGTCACGTGTTTGTTTGCCGTCTCCATGGACATTGAATGTTTCCCCAGACTGTAGCTTTTGTATGATTAGGGCTACCACACATCCTTCTCCTTTTACTGTTTGACGTGGTCCATATACATTGGCATATCTCAGATTGGTATAAGAGAGTCCGCGTAACTCATAAAATAAACGAAGATAATTCTCACCCACCCATTTAGAAAGTCCGTAATAGGAAGCGGGATGAATAGGATCGTCCTCAGAAAGCTGTGAACGCTGCAAATTGCCATATAACGCTGAAGAAGAAGAAAATACAATATGCTTAACTGAGGACGCATGGCAAGCGTCAAGGATATTCACTGTCCCGGAAATATTTACGTCTGCATCAAATTTTGGCTCCAGCATCGAACGATGAACCTCGGCCTGTGCGGCAAGGTGAAACACAATATCCGGCTTTTCACGCATGATGACTTGCCAGGCCTCATGGGTATTGATATCAACCTCGTGAACTACTGCATTCATTGGAACATTACTGTGAAGACCAGTTGAGAAGTTGTCAATGATATGCACTTTCGCGTGTTGTACAAGCAGTTCTTCGACCAGGTGAGATCCGATAAAGCCGGCTCCACCCGTTACAACAACTTTCATACGAGTTTCTCCTCCTTTCTTTATTGTATTCATATTCAACAGAGCTCGATTTGGACTGGTCTTATATAAGGGAACTCTCTTCAATTCTGCACTTTCCTCTATCTAGACGCCTGTACGCATGCAAGCTCGTTTTAGGTATCTATTTGTGCTTGCGCCTGCGCCTGCGCCAAGCTATGGAGCAACGCATAACATAGTGCGAGAGGGGATAGCAGCATATGGGCCTGTCATACTGGCATAAACAACGTGCGGGATGCATCTATCTCCGTAGTTGCTGGTAAGGTTCAAGCGCCGACCCGTTCAGGTATAAAAGGAGGGTGCGCTCGTGAAGGCTTTAGTCACCGGAGGAGCTGGATTTATCGGTTCCCAGTTGGTGCGTGCGCTTGCTGATTCGGGCATTCGAGTGCATGTGCTGGATAATCTGACGACCGGGAATGCCGCAAATGTGGACCCGCGCGCGGTCATGCATATTGGGGATATTCGCAGCTCCGAAACCCGGACGCTGCTGATTCGGGAAAGTCCGGATATTGTGTTTCACTTGGCGGCACAGGCGGATGTGCAGCATTCCATTTGCCGACCGGATGAGGATGCGGATGTGAATGTGCTGGGGACGATTCATTTGTTGCAGGTTTGTCATGAAGCCGGTGTAGCCAAATTTATATTTGCGTCTACATCCGGCGTATACGGAGAACTGGAAAAGCAATGTATTCAGGAAGACGATCCCACGGAGCCGATCTCGGGCTATGGGTTGTCCAAGCTGACCGGAGAGTCGTACATTCGGCTTTTTCATCGCTTGTACGGTATGAACTATACGATTTTGCGTTACGGAAATGTGTATGGTCCTGGTCAGGCGTCGAAGGGAGAGGGGGGCGTAGTCGCTCTTTTTATGGAGAGGCTGAAAAAAGGCAGCCCCTTGCTCATTCACGGAGACGGAACACAAACCCGCGATTTTGTGTACGTCAAGGATGTAGTCAGAGCGAATATGGCGGCTATACGTGCTGCTGATCAACGCACGGTACATGTAAGTACGGGGAGAACGACATCCATCAATCGACTGGCTTATGATTTACTAAGGCTGCACGGTTCGTCCGTCCGCCCCGTATATTCACCTGCACGGGCGGGAGATATTCACTATAGTTGTCTTAGTAACGCAGTCGCCCGCCATTGGCTTCGTTGGGAGCCGCTATACGGCATCTCTGCCGGTCTAAAGGAAACGTATGCGAGCAGCATGGGTTCAGGAGAAAAAGGAAGGTAGTGATTAAGCGCGCGAATCAGGAAGAGGCTGAACGATAAAATTCAGCCTCTTTTTATTATTTATACGGTTCATTCAGATTGATGACAAGCAAGCAAAGGCATGTCCACTATACATAGTTATGAATCATAACGCCTCTCCTGATAAAAGCTCCATTGAGTGGCTAAACAAGATTTTCGCTCAATGACCTCGGTATTCACCAGCACCTGCGTATGATGCTCCTGGTTTTGATTGAGCTTCTCCATAAGCAAGCTTACAGCTGTCTGAGCCAAAACATCCTTTTTCACATGAATGGTAGTGAGCTCAGGGCTGATGACCTTGGCCTCATGAATATTATCAAACCCCATAACGGAAATTTGCTCAGGTACTCGAATATTCATTTCCTGAAACGTTTTAATTGCGCTAATCGCCATGTAGTCATTTTCACAAAACAGGGCCGAAGGAAGCTCCGTTAATTCTTGAATAGCTGCTTTGAAAGAATCCTGTGACATCACAAGCATGGGATGCATATTAAAGGTTAGACTATCATCTATGGAAAGATCATGTTCCTCTAAAGCCGCCATAAATCCTTCCTTTCGTTTCTTAAAGTTAAGGATTCTGGTACTGGATTGCACGTATCCTATTTGTCTGTGTCCAGACTGAATTAAATATTGGCCTGCCTGGTACCCGCCAAGATAGTTATTAATGGATACAAAACTGGCGTCGATGTGTTCAAAGCAAGTATCCAGAATAACGATATTGGTATGAATGGATTGTATAGAATGAATAATCTCGGAAGTTAAATTGGTGCCCAGCAGAAGCACTCCTGAGGAGGGCTGATCCTTTTCCAGGGCAGACAATTCCTCTTCAAGGCTGTGACTATCAAAAGACGAAAAAATAAGAGTATTTCCATGGTTTCTCACCTGACTGGTAATATGATGAATTAATTCATTAAAAAAAGGAAGTGACTCGTATTGCTCGGTCACGATACCTGTATTTTTGCATGCAACAAAACGAATCACATGGTGATTTTTAGTGAATTCTTTATTTGACTTCATGGTCCGTGGTCTATATCCATGCTCTTGGGCAATTTTTAAAATATGCTCCTTGGTTTCTTCGCTAACACCGGGTTTGTTATTAAAAGCAAGAGAGACGGCCGATTTTGAAACACCGGCAAGTCTGGCAATATCATCAATTTTCAACGTGTAACCTCCTATTGGACTAAACTATATAAAGTATAACATTATTTTAATGTAAATTTCATTTTATAAACTAAACTAAACTAAATAAAGATAGTTATAAAAATGAGTTGACCATTTATGATTTGTAATGGTAGTATTCAATTGTAAAGCGCTTTAATTTAGTTTATTTTATGTGTTACCATCTAAATTAATATCGTTATTTAGTTTTTTTGTTAGTGGGTAGGCTTAGGGCAAGAAAGGAAAGGTGATTTATTTGAATTTAAGTATTGCTGAAAATCAAAGATATTTTACACAAGAGGACAAGCCTTTCTTTTATTTGGCGGATACCGTCTGGAGCGCGTTTACCAACGCGACGATTGAAGAGTGGAGCGATTACCTGGACTATCGAAAGATGCAGGGCTTCAACGTTTTGCAATTCAATATGCTCCGACAATGGGACGCAAGTGAATCGGATTTGAATCTGCAGCCGTTTGCATTACTGGAAAATGGAGATTTTGACTACCACACATTAAACGCGGCCTATTTTGACCGGGCAGAAATCATGATACAGATGGCTGTAGAGCGCGGATTTGTTCCAGCTTTGGTGCTTCTGTGGTGTAACTATGTGCCGGATACATGGGCTGAAATGTTCCAAAAGGACAATAAAATGCCGCTGGATTGCGTTGAAAGCTATGTAACGTATGTTGTAAACCGCTATTCCCGGTTCGAGCCTGTATATTTGATCAGCGGGGATACTGATTTTCCTACAGAACGTGCGAATGCGTACTATTTGAAGGCGCTGGAAACGGTACAGCAATTAAGCCCGGCAAGCTTAACTACACTGCATATCCAAGGAAGATTGAGGGAAATTCCTGAAATCTTTGAAAAACACAAGGGTCTTGGATTTTATATGTATCAATCAGGACATAATTCCCAGTTTCAACATGTAGCCCACGAGATTGCCCAGCACTTTTATCATAAGCCAGGAATACGCCCGATCATCAATGGAGAACCTTGCTATGAACAGATCAGTTACAGCCGCAATGTGTATGGTAGATACACTGCGCTGGATGCCAGAAAAGCGGCATGGCAAAGTCTTCTTGCAGGCGGGGGAGCGGGAATCACCTACGGAGCGCACGGGATTTGGAGCTGGCATAAAAAAGGCAAGAAGTTCGGCATTGTAGAAGGGGAGGGCTTTGATAGTCCCTATGATTGGAGAACAGCATTGCGTTTTGAGGGCGCATGGGATTATTCCTTTATAAAATATTTGTTTGAAATGTATAACCTGATCGGCATGAAGCCGCTGGATATTGTTTTAAACAAGACAGAGGAGATCAGAGCGGCGGGGAACGAGAATACCATCGTCCTGTATATCCCGGTCAACACGAAGGTGCGACTAAGTATCAACGTGCAGGACTACAAGTTTACAACTATTGATTTAGCGGAGAGACGGTTTGCACAAACGGAGGTATATGTCCAGGCTGATCAATCCGTCATAGATATGCATAATTTTGAAAGTGATGTTGTGATCATCGGAACGAAATAAAACAGCCATGATCGTGGGTAAGCTTGCAGGTGGCATAAGCGCCATCATTATTGCCGCGATTGCAAGCCCGAATATCACCAATAAGAAAATAGAAAACGCATCCATGAAGGAGTGATCATGATGGATTACAAAAAGACGGCTAGAGAAGTGCTAAACTCGGTTGGGGGAAACGAAAATATAAACAGTGTCATTCACTGTGTGACTCGGCTGAGATTCAAACTGAAGGATCATCAATTGCCTGATAAGGAACAAATCAAGCAGATTGACGGTGTGATTACTGTCGTAGAAAGCGGCGGCCAATTCCAGGTGGTTATTGGTAATGAGGTCCCCAAGGTTTATGAAGCTCTTTTGGAGACGATGGGCGTAAAGCCGGATCAGGCGAATCAAGAAGAGCAAAGCAATGAGAAATCCAGTTTATTCAGCCGATTTGTCGATGTCATCTCAGGCGTGTTCATGCCCGTTGTTGGTGTGCTCGCCGCTGTGGGGATTCTAAAAGGACTGTTGGCCTTATGCACATCCCTGGGCTGGATGACGGATCAGATGGGCACGTATAAAATTTTATATGCGACAGCAGACGCTATGTTTTATTTCTTTCCGGTTATTCTAGGATTTTCAGCAGGTAAAAAATTTGGAGGAAACCCGTACCTGTCTGCTGTTTTGGGGGCCGCCTTGGTGTATCCGACCATGACTGCCGCCTTTACGGATAAAACGGCGCTTTCCTTTTTGACCATACCTGTCGTTCTGATTAATTATACTTCTTCTGTTGTACCTATCATTATTGGAGCATTTTTGGCAGCTAAGGTTGAAAAAATGATAAGCAAGTATGCACCTGCCTCCATTAAAATGTTCATTGTGCCTTTTCTGACCTTGGTCATCATATCACCGATTGTTTTTCTGGCTGTCGGGCCGATAGCAACTATAATCAGCGATGGGTTAGCTAATGGCTCCATGTGGATTTACCATTTAAGTCCGGCTGTGGCTGGTCTCGTTCTGGCCGGGTTCTGGCAGGGCATTATTATCTTCGGTCTGCATTGGGCGTTTATTCCAATTCTCTTGAATAATGTAGTTACGAACGGGTTTGATCCGATTAACGGGATGTTGTTCTGTACTACTTTTGCTCAAACCGGTGCGGCCTTTGCCATTGCTTTGAAATCACGTGACCCTAAATTAAAACCTATTGCCACTTCTGCTACAATTGCGGGGGTGATGGGAGTTACGGAACCAGCTATTTACGGGGTTACGCTACCTGCCAAAAAACCGTTTATTTTAGCTTCCATTGCCGCAGGTATAGGGGGAGCCACAGCAGGTTTTCTGGGATCAACGGCATATGGTTTTGCCTCAGGCGGGGTTTTTGGTATTCCGCTGTTCATTAATCCAAAAGGTATAGATGCAGGTTTCATCGGCTTTATCATATCTTTGGTTGTGGCTTTTGTACTCGCATTTATCCTGACCTATCTTTTCGGCTATAAAAATGCTAAACCTGCGCCTGAGATTAAGGTTGCAGATGAAAGCAAAGCGGAGGAAAAAGTGGTATTCAGTCCTCTAAACGGTGAATTGATCCCTTTAACCGCAGTAAATGATGAGGCTTTCTCCAGCGGTTCGATGGGTCAGGGAGCGGCCATTATTCCGAAAGATGGGGCGGCTTATGCGCCGTTTAACGGAACGGTTGTTACTGTTTTCAAAACAAAGCATGCCATTGGACTTATTTCTGAGGATGGCGTCGAACTGCTCATTCACATCGGAATTAATACGGTGAGCCTGAAAGGTAAGCATTTCACTTCTTTTGTGTCTGAAGGGGATACCATTCAAAAAGGGGACAAGCTGGTTGAATTTGATCCAGAGGCTATAGCAGATGAGGGATATGATACCACCACATCTGTCATTGTAACCAATACAGCCGTGTACACGGATATCAAAGTGGAAAATACAACTGCTATTCAAGCTGGAGATCGCTTATTGAATATTAGATAGAGTCCATGCATTTGGAGAGGACGAACCGAAGTCAAATCGGATGGCATGTATACGAAGCGCCAGGGAAGCTCGAAGACAGTGAGCTTCCCTGGCGCTTCGTGCCGATGAGGGCGGTGGGGAAGTTACCTCACACCTAGCGAGTTCATCATGCAACGGCAGGCCATTTCCGTATAAGGCTCACGTAAATGCGGTGCTTCCGCAATGGCACGGTATAGCCAGTATTCAGCCTTCTGCCATTGCTCATTGTGCCAATTCACACTAAACTTAAATAGCATTTATGCTAAAGCTTTTATTCTTAGCATCCACCCATCCGATACTCACATTACAACCAAGTTCATACTTAAGCATATTGCCCAGTTCTTTTTGAGCAGAAAGCATGTTATCCATATTGGTATCAGAAAAGCCGTCAATCGGAAAGAAAACATTTTTGGATTGAGTAGTGATTTTTCCCTCTTCACTTTGTCTCCATGTCCATCTTCTCGTTCTCACTGAGTTACCAGTAGCATACACAATTTCATTCTTATCTACCGACTCAATCTCTGTACTACCAAATGGAAGGAAATAATCTTGCCCCTCTGAAAAGCGCAAAGTCATTTCTCCATTCATTGTATCAATGTCATGTGCACCAATCGGAATTTTATATTTAAGTGATACGGCATTGCCCAAATCAACTGCCGTGTTAATGTTTGGTATACCTTTCCCCTTAGATATTCTCGTCAATAATGCTTCGATAGAACACATGTATTTATTTGGATTTACATTAAGTTTACGGAAAGCCTCTCGGTAGCATAATACCGATTCTATTTCTTTCACATTCACTCCTTCAAGAGAGGATTGACACAAAAGCATATTTTCCTCCAAAAGCTTTTGAATCTTCAAATTTTGCACAGTATTATCTATTCCATGTGCAATTACAACGGCAAAACAAACTGTATCAAGTGTTTCAAAAACCTTGTCTTCTACTAAGAATTTCATAAAAACCTCCTAAAATAAATGAATAAGCAAAAACCATACAGCAGGAACTAGCAAAGATGGCAATAGATTAAATGTTCGAAATGACTTGATTTTTAATATAGATAACCCGGAAGCCAAAATAAGAAAACCTCCAATAATGGAAATTTCCGTCATAAATTCAGGTGTAAGGAATGGTGCAACTTGATGGGCAAGAAGAAAAATACTCCCCTGCCAGATAAACAATACCAATGCGGACAAGGCAATACCTATTCCATAAGTTGAAGCCAACACAAGAGAAGTAACTAAATCCAATGCCGCATTAGTAAACAAATAAGTGTCGTTCTGATGAAGTGCGCTTTCAATCGGTCCGAGAATAGACAAGGTTCCAAGGCAGAAAAGCATAATAGCTGTTGATAAACCTTGTCCAAGATCAGTTTTGGAGTATTTTTCCACGAGTTTATTAAATTTGCCATCCAGTTCTATAGCCGTACCTAAAATGCCACCAATGGCAAGACTTACAATAAACAAAACAGGATAGGTGCTGTTGGACATATTTTTTATGACAGCATGTATGCCCAGACCTGTTGCTGCAAGTCCCATTGCATCATAAAGAATGTTCTGATATTTTTCTTTAAGTCCTTTTCTTATTACACTACCCACTATACTTCCCACAAGAATTGTGCCGATATTTACAAATGTTCCAATCACTAAGGTTCTCCTTTCAAAAAAGTAACTATAAAGATTTTAAACTCTCTAGTTGCTAGAGGGTCAAGTGGTCAACTTGTACCGAAGTTGTTTTTTTGCAGAAAGGAGGGCTGCGCATGGCAACTACGCGCAATAATTTTTGGTGTTCTTGCTTTGCCCTTCGGAGGCTTTCTGATAGAATATGCCTTGAAAACGTCCTGTCCTATATCGCCAATCCGAAACTGAAAAGCAAAGGCAATTTCAAGCACTACGGACAATGGCAGGGCGGCAATAAGCAGCCGATATTTCAAGAGCGCCTAAAGGCACAAATTGATGTTTTTCCTGCAGAAAAGCCGCCGGATATGAAGGCATTCTTCCATGCAATGGCTGTGGCTGGATATGAGGTAAAGCATGAGCGCGGTGGCGCAATGTAATGTTGTTATAATAGCTTTATAAGCAAGGAGGTATTGAAGAATGTCAGATAAAGATCATAAAGGATCTGGCAAAAAGGCCCTTTTAACCATTGGAGAAATGGCCCGGCTCTTTCACATGAATATCCGCACACTTCGATATTACAATGAACTCGGTATCCTAAAACCAGAATATGTAAATCCAGATACAAATTATCGCTACTATTCTACAAATCAGTTTGAGCGTTTGAATACAATAAAATATTTGCGTGCTTTAGATGTGCCACTAGAAAAAATATCTAATTTTTTTGATGAAAAAGATGTGAATACCATTTTGTCTATTTTTATGGAGCAGCGTGAGAGTGTCTTAAAAAAGCAAAAGCAATTAGCACAAATTGAAAAGAAAATTACAAACCGTATTGAACAGATAGAAACCGCTCTATCAGCATCATATGGTCAAATCATAGTCAAGTATTTACCACAAAGAGGGATTGTATTATTAGAGAAAAAATTCACCCTTGCTGATGATTTAGAACTTCTTATTCGGGATTTAAGTAAAGAGCATTGTCTAGATGATGCCATTTTTCTTGGAAAAGTTGGTGTATCTGTTAGCCAGCAGGATTTGATCGAAGGACAGTTTACACATTTTTCATCTATTTTTGTGGTCGTTGAGGCTGAGGAAGGTTTCGAAGATAAAGATAGCGTATTGTCGGAAGGCTCTTATGCAACTGTTCAATATAGGGGCACTCATGAGGATGCTTCGCCGTATTACACTTTGCTGCTAAATTATCTTAAAGATTCTGGCTTTCAAATTAAAGGGGATTCTGTAGAAATTACCATAATTGATACTGGGATGACAAATGATTACAATAAATTCGTGACGGAATTACAAATACCATTCCAATAATCAAGTACCAAACAAGTACCCAAATATATAAATATAATCTGCCTTTCGGTAAATAAAAAAACCGTTGTTGTGGCAGAAGATACATTGCGTCTAAATCATATTAAGTTAGCCAAGCAGCGGTTTTGATAAATGACATCAAAGCCGCTGTTTTCTTGCATACTGTAAGGCTTAATATATGCCATTTTAAGAACACGGCGGTATCAAAGGAGGATGTGCATAAGGCCGCTATGGAAACATAACGTCCATTGACAGAGCTCCAAAAGAGGGCTGATCCGATTTCAAGGTCAACGTTTGAGATTAGATTGGTAAATAATACGCTCATCGCTTTTTGTACACTCCCCTCATACGATGTAATGATAGTAGATGCGTATCCATGCTATAGCGAATCGGACAAGTTAACAAAGCCAAAAGTGTATTTTCGTATTCACATTTTAGACATATTTTTTTAAGCTTCTATTTAAGTGACATTAAGCTAAGGCTATATGTGTGGGCTTATTATTAGAATTTAAAAGTGTGGCATGAGATGGGGGAGACCGCTCCGCGAAGGTTTTGAGCTTCCGATCGCTGTTGCAGTGGGATTCTTCTTTGATTAAATAAGACATGAAGAGGTAAGAATCCCCCAGCAAAGGCGACCGCTAACGCTTCTCCAGCTTCAAAATCTCCGCTCCGCTGCTACCCGCCACTCGTGCAACATTTTGGTGGGGAGCAGCAGGTGGAGACCGCTCCGCCACTCGTGCAACATTTTGGTGGGAAGTAGCAGGTGGAGACCGCTGCGCGAAGGCTTTGGGCTTCCAATCGCTGTTGCAGTGGGATTCTTTTGCCATGTGTGTAGGGGAGCAAGATTTTATAATACGATAAAAGAAAGGGTGAAACGTGTGCTCAAGGTGCAACAGGTGAGCAAGTGGTATGAGGGCAACCGGGGCGTACATAAGCTGGATTTTGAAATGCAGCGCGGTGAAATTGTCGGTTTTTTGGGACCAAATGGTGCGGGGAAAACGACGACGATGCGCATGATTACGGGGTATCTCCAGCCGAACGAGGGAGTGATTACGATTGATGGCATCCCGATTCAGGATAAGGGCAGACAGGCTCGTTCCAAAATCGGTTATTTGCCGGAGACCCCGCCTTTGTATGGAGACATGTCCGTTCAATCCTATTTAAAATTTGTAGCCAGTATTCGGGACGTACCTGCGCGAGAGCAGAAGCTTCGTATTTCGGAGATGATTTCCCGTTTGGGGCTGAACGGGCGTGAAAAACAACTGGTTCGCAGTTTGTCCAAAGGGTATAAACAACGTTTGGGACTGGCGGGGGCGATTATTCATAACCCGGATTTGCTGGTGCTGGATGAACCAACCTCAGGCTTGGACCCTAATCAGATTTTGGAGATTCGTCAGCTTATTCAGGAGATTGGTGAAAATCATACGGTACTGCTCAGCACGCATATTTTGCCTGAGGTAGATGCTTTATGTAATCGGGTTCTCATCATCCATGAGGGTGAATTGGTGCTGGATGGGCGACCTGATGCACTCGGCGATTCGATGGAGGATGGATTTAAGGTAAAGGTCGAAGTCAAAGGAAATCGTGAGCAAGTGCTGAATGTCTTGCAGGCTTGGGGAAAAGTAGAGATCGAGCCATTAGCATCTGCCTTGCCTCAAGCAGATATGAAGCAGACTATAGGAGAGCAGGATTTGACTGAGGTGTTACTAACAGGCGCTTCCAATGAGGATTTCCGCGAGGAGCTGTTTTATGTGCTGTCTGAGGCGAAGCTTCCGATATTCGAGATGAAAAAAGAGATGCTTAGCCTGGAAAATATCTTCCAGCAGTTGACAACTCGCGAGACGGGGGCAGGTCAGGTCGGGGATCAAGCGGTTCATGATTTATCCTCCACGGAGAATACGGCATCCACAGACGTTAAGGCAGATCATGAAGAGTCTGCGTCCAGTGATGACAAGGCCGGAGAAGACAAGAATACAGGAGGTAATCAGTCATGAGGCGTTTGTTCGCGGTCTGTCAAAAAGAGCTGCAGGCCTATTTGTGGACACCCACGACGTATTTTGCGCTGGCGGTGTACATGCTGCTGACGGGGTTACTCTTTTATACGAATTTTGTCATGTATCAGCCGAGTATTCTGGACTATCGGTTAGTGCTTGGTGATACGCTGTCCATGCTGGTGTTTGTCGTTCCGCTGCTCACGATGCGCCTGGTTGCAGAGGAATTCAGGCAGGGGACAGATGAGCTGCTGCTAACCTCACCTGTAAGTGTGACGGAAATGATTATAGGTAAATTTTTGGCGTCGCTGGGTATGCTGCTCATTTTAGTGCTATGCAGTCTGGCGTATCCGGTGGTGATGTCCTTTTATGGGTCGCTGGACTGGACGCTGGTGTTTACATCTGTGATCGGTCTGTTTATGCTGGGCGCAGCCATGATGGCGATCGGCTTGTTCGCTTCGACGCTTTCACAGCATCAGATGATGTCAGCGGTTGTCAGTTTTATTATTTTACTCGTGTTTTGGATGCTGGATTCGTTTGGTGGACAAACGGGCGCAGCTGCAACGGTTCAGCAATGGCTGGAGCCTTTTTCACTAACTGCACGGTTTGACAGTTTCACCAAAGGATTGCTGAACGGAGCCGATGTGCTGTATTACGTGACGGTGGCGGCACTCTTTTTGCTGTTCAGCATCCAGGTCGTCGAACGGAAACGGTGGAGGTAATCACAATGAAAAAATGGCTGGGTCATACAAACAGTGTAGTGCTGTCGGTTGCTGCTGTAGGAATTTTTATTTTGTTGACGTTATTTCTGCGTTCGCTGGGAGGCTTTCAACTGGATTTGACGGCAGGCAAGCAGTATACGCTGTCTGACCAGACGTTAACGGCTATTCAGGGAGTGAAGGAAGACGTACGATTAATTGCTTTTACCGTATCGACTTCACAAAATCAGAAGCTGAACCGGGATGTTACGGATATGCTGAGCGAATACGCCAAGCGCAACAGCAAGCTCAAGGTCGAGCAATACGATCTGAATCAGGAACCGGTGCTGGCCAAGCAATATGGTGTTACCGCAGCATCTATTGTTTTGGTGCAGGGTGAAAAGAAACGGGTAATAGATATTGGGAGTCTGTTTACGCAAGCGCAGGGGAGTGGTGAAGGAGCATACCAGTTTACAGGTGAAGAAAAGCTGACCAGTGGACTGCTGGGGCTGTCCTCTACCCGTCAGGGGAAAGTTGTTTTTCTGACCGGACATGAGGAAATTCCTTTATCTCAAATGACCGAACTAAGCGGCTCATTGGCACAGGATAATGTAAAAACAGAAGAAGTACAGCTCAATCGGGCTGGCAGTGTGCCAAAAGGTGCATCCGTGTTGGCTATTGTCGGGCCACAGCGGGATATCAGCGCAACGGAGCTGAAGAGTATTCGCACGTACCTGAACGGTGGTGGAAAGCTTTTTATGGCGTTGGGCTTTCATCCGAACATGGAATCCGACTGGAAAAACCTTGACGCCCTGGCGGCTGATTATGGAGTGAAGGATACGCATGCGATTGTGGTGGATCAGGAGCAGACCAATACGCTCGGACCTTTATGGACAGTTCCTACCTTCGGTAGTCATGCGATCACCGATAAGCTGGCAGCTTCCAATCTGTACCCTGTTCTTTCGCTGTCTATTGCTTTACGGGCGGAGGAGCAAAAAAATTGGAAGACTACGTCTTTGCTACAATCTTCTGCTGCCAGCTATGGTGAAACGAATATTCAGGGGCTGCTGAACAACGAAACGCAGAAGGATGGCAAGGACCCGCAGGGGCCGCTTGATCTGGGTTACGCGGTGGACGGGAAAGACGGCAAGCCCAAAGCGGTGATTCTCGGAACGTCTGCGCTTCTAAGCGACACCGAGATCAGCACGGGAGGAAATCGGGATTTTGTGCTGAACAGTCTGAATTATGTGCAGGAACACTCGGATGGACTCACCATTCGGCCTCGTCAGGAGCAGGATTACAAGGTAGCCTATTTGACTCCCGCGCAAGCGAAAACGATATTGACCATATCCGTCATCGGATTGCCGTTGCTGTTCGCGGTAATCGGAATCTTATTATGGTGGAGGCGAAGAAGAGCATGAGAAAATGGATACCCACAGTGCTGCTGTTAGTTGTATTGGGTGCGGGTATAATCTATGCCAAGAGCCAAAACTTTTTTCGTGAACAAGCACCGGCGGCTCGCCAACTGGTTCAGACTACTCGGGAAGATATTGCGTCTTTTGCTATCACAGGGAAGGACGGCACAACGGTGGAGCTTACACAACGTGATGGCAAATGGAGCATGAGCAAGCCACAGTCTTACCCGTTAAACGGATATACAATAGACAATTGGTTGGCCGCGATTCTAGATGTGAAGCTGGGTGAAACGGTGGAATCTTCTCCCAAGGACGTAGCCAAGTACGGAATCAGCGCTACGGATGACCGAATAGAGATCAAGACCAAGAAGGGCGATGTGCATACCTATGCCTTTGGTGAAACGCTACCTTCGGGAGATGCTGCTTATGTTTTATCAGATAAAAAAGAGGTAGCTTCCGTACCTATAGATACACTTTCGGGATTGCTGCTGGGTACTGCTGATTTTACAGATACAACACCGTTCGACTGGGACGATACCAAGCTAAGCGGAATAGAGTGGGAGGGCCAGAAGGCCTCATGGATGCTCAAGTCCTCCGGTAACAGCAAAGCCGGAGACAGTGCTTCTACTTCCTGGACGCTGAACGGGAAGTCAATAGCCAGTGATACGGCGACCTCCTTGTCGCAGCAAATCAAAAACCTGGCTAGCAACCAATCCCTGCGCAAAGCCTCCGAGCTGAGCAAGCCTGTTCATCGCTTTACGCTGAGCGTATCGCTGGATCAGGATGATTCCGGGCTGGTCTATCAGGGCTGGACGCTTACCAATGACCCGGATACTGTATGGGTCGTACCCCCACAGAGCAACTGGGCTTATGGTCTGTCAGTGTCTGACGTGAATCGTATCGAACAAAATGGACACGATCAGGCTCAAACTAAAAAATGAGTTGATAACCCACTTATATGTATGAACCAAGAGGCTCCAACGGCGAATCATCGTCGGCTGGAGCCTCTTGGTGTTCGTTATTCATCAGGTTTGCTGCTTTTGGAAGAAGGGCTGCTGTTATCGTTTAATTCTTTCATGACCTGAATCAGCTCATGAAGCGAGAGATCCAGCTTATCCAATTTTTCTTCCATCGTGTGCAGGATGTGCCGCAATAAAATAAAACAAAGTCCAGCTGGAAAACCCACGTTGGTTACCAAAGAAAGAGCATCATCCATCTGCAATGTATTCCCTCCTTTTTTAGCCGTATATAATGAAGGTAAATTAAAAGAACCATATACAACTGTATGAAAAAATAGTATAATAAATAAGAACAAATGTTCTTTTTTTGGTTGTAAAATGTGTTCTCAAATTACCCTATAATATGAGGATTTCAAAGGGCCGAATCCAAAGAGAAAGGGTGATTTATCATAAGTGAATCTCAGCTAACATTGGTAGAACAATACCGGAAGAAGTTGTACCGGATTGCATGGAGGATTCAATATCGTGCGCGGGTACAAACCAATCATGAATTTGTAATGGAAAAGAACGAAGCCATCGGTACTCCATCTTTTTCAGACTCTGTAAACTCTAAAATGTTTACTCTACAGCTTATCAATTCTCTACCGTCTGAGATCGGTAAAACCATCATCTTTGACCTTTACATACTAGACAAAACCGAAGCACAGATTGCAGGAGAGCTAAAGCTATCTCAACAGGCGGTGAATAAATGGAAAAAGAAAATGCTCAAGGAATTATCTCGGATGCTGAGTTCATCCAACTGCTCAAATTAACACGAAGTGGGGATCAGGAGGCCATGTTCAGGATACTTCAATTGTTCGAGGAAGACATTCAGAAAACCAGCCGGTATATCCGCATGTCCCGTGAGGATGCTGTTCAAAGTATTGTGACTGATTTTATCGAAGAATTGCGGCAATAATTACAGAGGCAATAATTACAGATAGAAAAAAGGTGGACAATGGATATTATAAGCTTGCAAAGTCTGACGATCAGACATATGATAAAAAGCCTGAAATCGCTCATATGGGACTGCTTCCTGTCATGGACAGGCGCAGCCCTATATGATAAGGAGCGTTCTCAGGCTTTTAATATTTTAGAATAGATTAATTTACATACTTATTTCCGTCAGCGTCAATATAGATGGATTGAACTGCCGTGCGGCGGTAAGGATAGCCAGCCTCCGTGGTGCCACTAATTTCATAAGTTACGGAATAAAGACCGGTCTTGTCCGCTTTGGAAAGTTCGATTTGTCCGGTAGGGGTGACTGTCTTTTGCTGTAACGTCAAACCCTTGGGTGCTAAAGTGGTTCCTTGCTGCGGGTCACCGTAGTATTGAACCTGGTAGGTGACTTGTGTAACGCTGTTTGTGCTGTCTTTAGAATCTTGTGGTTCCAGATTCAGCTTCGGGCCGACTGCATTGAGCTTGTATTTTAGTTCAGGCACCTGAACGGCATGATAGCGAGCGATCAGGAGATACGCTCCTTGGTCAGCAAGCGTGGCGTTCAGTTTATAGGTACCCGGTTTTGGATTTTGAATGACAGCGTTATGATGCCAGGCACCAGCAAAAATTTCATTATCATAACCTGCTTTCAGATTAATGATCTCGCTGGTACCGTCAGGCTTGATCAGTTCAAGCTGATTTACACGTTTATCGCTGATCCAGTCCAGATCAATGGATTTGACACCATTTTCAACGGTGAGGATTTCGGAGGCTTTTCCATTATAGTCTCCGCCGCGGATAAAGTACGAATTGTCAATCTCGCTATAGGTGGATTGTAAAGCAGAAGCAGTCAGGGAAGATGCTGCTGAAAGTGCCTCAGCTTCCTGATTCAATGCTGGAGTGTTCGCTTGGAGGTAGGGTTGGGTCAGGGAGAAGACGTAGGAGCCGGTACGAACCTTGGCATGATCCCAGGGTCCGACTTTGACTACACGTCCACCGGGAAGCTTGGCATTGTCGACGGTGACCACTCCATCATTCTTACCAAAGGATGAGAGATAAAGTCCACCCAATATGTAGGAAGCGGTGCCGTCGGACCAGTTATCACCAGCAAACGTGAAGAATGGAATGGTAGTTGCGTTGCTGAGTGCATCAGTCTTGGATCGGAAATACTTCATATAAGATGTTTGTAAAGTAGAGGTGCCGGGATTCTGGGAGCCGATGATATCTGCCAGCCATCCGGCCCAGCTGCTGTAGGCGAGATCTGCAAGTTGTGAGCCATGATGAGGACTGCTGAGGGTGATGACACGTTGTACATAGGGGGCGGCTCCATTATATACGAGAGCGGTTTGAGTATCTACTCCACCTTTGCTGTGGGCGATGACGATGAGCTTTTTGCCAAAGTGATTACTAATGACCTTGATTTTGTCGGCTAGAAGCTTGCCATTGTCCCACATATCCTGTGAGGTGCCGTTGGCATCGTACAGATTAATGGTGGCCGTCTGGTATCCGGCGTCACGTGCGCGCTGAAGCATATCGTTGTTATTCTTGGTCCAGACTTCAGCGCTACTGTTCAAACCATGTACAAACAATAGTGCGGGCTTGGCAGGATCAACGCGATTAGGTGGCGGGCCTTCTGCCCAGCTTCCGGCGGCTTCTTTTGGGGGTTCAGGTGTAGTGGAGCCTGCAAAAGCGCCAACGGGGACAAGAGTGACAGATAATAAGAAAATAAGCATCAAAACGGTGATCTTTCTCAACCTTGGAATCCTCCTTTTGTAAAATAAAGTATTTTTCCCAACTCATTATACATGCCATCTTGTGGTAAATCATCAATTCTATTTCATATTTACATTAAAATTTTATTTTTTCAGTCATTTTTTAGTCAGGATATCCCTAGGATTCATGGCGCATGCTATTCTCGTCACACATTTTATATGTATGGAGGATGAGTTCATGCCAGGAACTAAGAAGATCATCAGTTTGACGATTTCTGCTGCTTTACTTGCCAGCATGGCTACTTTGACAGGGTGTGGGACTGCGAAAAACGTCCGTACGAACGCTACCCGCTATAACGTGCAAAGCACACGTCCTTTGGATGGTGTAAACCGTTATGGTGTGGATGGTGTGAACCGAATTGATGGTGTAAACCGTTATGGTATGGATGGTGTGAACCGAATTGATGGTGTGAACCGTTATGGGGTTAAGTCCAACGGTGTGGATGGGGTGCCATTGAACCCGAACACTAATGTTCCCGGACACCCAGTTCGTAATTTGCAAGTCGATCGCAATTTGTCCAAGCGTATAGCCGAGTTGCCGGATGTTAAATCTGCGACCGTACTGGTTGGTGATCGTCATGCTTATGTAGCGGTCTCCTTGAAGGACCATGCCAACGCAACTGGTGTGGGTACTCCAAGCGCCACAAGTACTCAGCATTACAGAAATGCACCGAGCGTGAGTGGCGTTAATGGTACGCGCGGGGGCTATACAACGGGTACCACTACGCCCGGAGTGACAGATGGGGTTACCGGATACGGAACACCTGCGCGTCGTGGTGACGGATTATACGGCACAATGGGTACAGGTTCTTATGGTATGATTCGTGGCTTGACGGACGGTACCCGCACGGATGGCACTACAGTTCAGGGTGCACGAACTGCGTATGAGCCTAGCACGTTGACCGAAGCGGTCAAAAGTAAAATTGCCCACAAGGTTAAGCAATTTGCGCCGTCGATTCAACAGGTGTATGTATCAGCCAACCCTGATTTTATCAAGCATAGCACCGACTTTGCACGCAGTGTGCAAAGTGGTCATCCGATCAAAGGAATGAGTACCCAATTGGTGGATATCATTCAACGCGTTTTTCCAACCCCTGCGGCTGGTACAAACCGTCCAATTACATCACCAACACGTCCACAAAATCATACACCTGCACCTATGAATTATCGCTAATTCACAACATATGTATAATGCCAAAAAAAGAGCTATCCATTTCGGCGAATGCGCCGACGGATAGCTTTTTGGTTTAGTGGAATGATATAAATTATTGGCGCACTCCTTTAATCCATACGCCTTGCAGATTTAGATCGGCATCCAGCAACAGGATGTCTGCTTGCTTGCCTGCTTCTAGCGATCCTGTCCGATCGTGAATGTTCAGGGATTGAGCCGGATTCAGGCTGGCCATTTGTGAGGCTTCGGGGATACTCAAGCCCACCTGTTGAACCAGAAAACGAAAGCCTTCAATCATGGTCAGTGTGCTTCCCGCCAAGGTGACTCCATCCTCCAGTCGTGCCACACCATCCTGCACGATTACTGGCAGATCACCGAGCGTGTAGTGTCCATCTTCCAGCCCGGTGGCAGACATGGCATCAGTAATCAAAATGAGATTATGATTCTGCTTTAACTTGGCGAGTAGAGAAATGGCGGCAGGATGCACGTGAATGCCGTCCGCGATGACCTCTGCTTCAATGCGCGGATCAACAAGTACCGCTCCAGCGGCTCCCGGCTTGCGGTGATGTAGCGGAGTCATGGCATTGAACACATGCACGGCATGGTTCAGGCCCGCCGCCGCTGCCTGCTCCACCTCTTCATATGTGGCATCCGTATGACCCAGAGCGGCAGTAATACCGTGGCTGCGCAGCCACGTAATCAGTTCCAGCGCGCCTTCCCGTTCGGGCGCAAGCGTAAGTTGGCGAACAAGGCCTGGGTAGCGCTGCTCCCATTCTGCCATCCACGCGAGATTCGGAGGCACGATGTGTTGCGGGTTTTGTGCTCCCGGCCAGTTCGGACTAATGAACGGGCCTTCCAGATGCACGCCCTCCAACTGTGCATGGGGCATAGGCTGTGCCATATAGGCGTGAACCTCACCCAGCACCCGGTCAATGCGCTCCTTGGGTGCGGTCATCGTGGTAGCCAGCATGGCGGTCGTTCCTTGCGAGCCGTGAAAGGAGGTAATCGTATCCAGTACTCTTGGATTGGAGTCCATAAAATCCTCGCCATTACCGCCGTGAACATGAATATCAATAAAGCCGGGCAGCAGATAGCCGCCTTCCAGACGAACCATGCTTGCTGATCCAGCTGTACCATCTGTACGACTTGCCTTGTCTACGAATGTCCAATCCGCAGGCAAATCCTCCTCTGAACCCGCATATACAATGGATTGCCCCTGAATGATGACAACCCCTTTTTCAATCATGTCGTTCCCGACGACGACCTGTCCATACAGCAGCTGAGTTATACTGCCACTCGATTCATCTGAGTTCAATTAAACCAACCTCCTGCTTCCTGATCCAGTAATATAAGCACGTTGGGATGGCATTGCAGCAGGGAAGCCGGACATTCTGTCGTGACGGGTCCAGTTAAAGCCTGCTTTATAATGTCAGCCTTATCTGCACCAAAAGCCACCAGAACAATTTGCTTCGCCTTTAAAATCGTGCCTACTCCCATCGTAATTGCTTGCTTGGGTACAGCGTCTATATGGCCAAAAAATCGGGCATTTGCCGTACGCGTCCTTTCTTCCAAATCGACAATATGTGTGGACCCAGTCAAGCTGCGACCGGGTTCGTTAAAGCCGATATGACCATTATGACCAATGCCGAGCAATTGGAGATCCACGTGCCCATGATCCAGAATGGCTTGCTCGTGTGCTGCACATTCTGCTGCCAAATCCATTGCATTCCCGTCAGGTACGCGCGTATGGGCGATGGGAATGTCGATATGCTGGAACAGGTGTTCATTCATAAATCTGCGATAACTCTGCGGGTGATCCTGGGAAAGGCCGACATATTCATCAAGATTGACAGCAAAGGCTCGTGCAAAGCTGACCTGTCCCTTGCGGTACATATTTGCAAGATGTTGGTAAATACCAATAGGCGTACTACCGGTGGCTAGACCAAGCATGGCCTGCGGTTTGGTTAGCAGCAAGCCGGATATCACAGCGGCGGCAGTAGCGTTCAGGTCTTCACGGCTGTTAAAAATGCGTATGTTCATCTTAGTGGCCCCCTGGTTGTTTTTTGAGCTTGCTCACTTGTTGATATGAACCTTCCAATCTCGGAATATATTTGTCAAAATCTGCGCTCACCATACCTGTAAACAGGATATCTATGATATGAAGCTGGGCGATACGGGACGCCATATCTCCTCGCCGCATTCCTTCCTCCAGCGAAGAGGAGAACAGAGCAATATCTGAAATACCCGCCAGCGTGTTGTTGCCGAAGGAGGTCAGGGATAGTGTCCTGGCTCCCTGCTCCTTTGCGCAGCGCAGAGCTGCGATCGTCTCCTGGGTTTCCCCCGAGTAGGAGACAGCAAAGGCGACATCTCCCGACCCGAGCGAGGAAGCAGAGGTGATCTGCATATGCGAATCAGCGAAGGCGGTGCTATTTTTGCCAATACGAATGAGCTTCTGGTAAAAATCCTGCGCCACAATCGAGGATGTCGCCATCCCGTACAAATCAATGCGGTTTGTGGCTGATAGCCACGTAATGGCTTGCTCCAGCTTGTCGAAATCCAGCAGCCGAGTTGTGTCCGCAATAGATGCCGTATGGTTTGCCTGAATAGCCTGCACGATACGGGAAAGTGAATTCCCGGCAACAATGTCCTGGTAGGATTCTTCACCATTACGATTTGAATGGGACAGCTCGGCGGCCAGCTTCATTTTGAAATCAGGATAGCCTTTAAAATGTAGTGATTTGCAAAACCGTGTAACGGTCGCCGCACTCACACCACAACGCTCTGACAGTTCCCGAATACCCAGGTGCAGCACGTCTTCCGGGGATTGCAGAATGGATTCCGCCAGCCTGCGCTCTTGTACGGGGAGCTGCTCCAGTCTATGGGCTAATGTATGAAGGATAGGGGACATGAGCTGCGCTCCTTTGGCTGTAAAATGCTTTGATGAAAAAAAATATCGTTATATCTAACGAAATAAAGAAAAACATTTTCGTGTATATTGTAAAATAATTATGCCCTGCATGCAAGAGATGTGAGGAGAATATCTGTTAGATTTTACGAAAAAATGGGCTGCAAAAATTGTAGAAACAAGCATACATTAATTTGCATATTTCGAGTTTTATTTACAAAACAACCTATTGACTTGTCTCTTCATTGGAGGAGTATAATTGAATAAAGTTCCAGTGAAGGGATTTTTCAAGGAGCTTGCAGTGGGCATTGTTGTGCGGAACGAACAGAATCTCATTCACAAGGAGGAGTTGCTATGCAAAGCCGAGTGATTGAAATGATCGGCGCGGTCAAGGAAGATCCTGAACTGGTCGCTAAGCTGGATGGACATTCGGACATTATTCATGATGCTGGGCTGGATTCGTTGCAGTTGGTTCATTTCATGCTGCAAGTGGAGGATGCGTTTGATGTGGAAATTGATTTTGATTCCTTTGAGCTGGAACATTTGCGCTCGGTAGATGCCTTTTGCAGCTACATACAGGGGATCAGTGAGGCGGAACAAGTGCCACACCCGGAAGGAATAAAGACGGTCTAAGAGGCGGCTTTGGCTTAGGTACACTTTGCCTGAAAATCCATTAAACGAGGTGTTAGCATGCAGCCCAAAAGCAATGTGCTGATTGATGAGAAGGCGTTCAAGCTCATCAAGCGTAACCTGAAAAACGCTTCCGTGTCTTATCGTAACGCAACCCAGGACCCTGCTTTCAAAACGGACATGCCCCAGACGATCGGCATTAAGCTGACCAACCGCTGCAACCTGAGATGTACACACTGCTTTGAATGGAACGAGGAAGGCTATCATCATCAAATGGATAAAGAAGAGCAAAATATGGATCTCGCCCCGGACATGCTTCGGCAAATTTTGAGCGAGACCAAGGAAGCCAAATCCCGGCTATACATGTGGGGCGGTGAACCGATGTTTCACCGGCGTTTTGACGAAATTTTGGACGTGCTGGCGGAAGACCGGCGCGAAATGACATTTTGTACGAACGGATTACTAATTGACAAATATTTGGACCGGATTTTGGATTTATCTGAAAA
This sequence comes from Paenibacillus kribbensis, assembly GCF_001705305.1. Taxonomy (GTDB): domain Bacteria; phylum Bacillota; class Bacilli; order Paenibacillales; family Paenibacillaceae; genus Paenibacillus; species Paenibacillus kribbensis_B. The sequence goes on along the minus strand of NZ_MCBP01000005.1, from coordinate 172,654 downwards.
TCTGGAGCTGTTAATAGCGATTGAAGGCTTTGAAAGAGAACACGATCTGATTCGCGGTAAAGGCACCTTTCAAAAAACGATGCGGCAGATGGATAAGCTGATTGAACTGCGTGACCAGGGATTGTACAAAGGACGGGTAACCGTCCATGCGGTCATTAACGATAACATGATCGGACGAATGTACGAATTTCTGCAAATGCTGGAGGACAAAAGGCTGGATCTGGTGCTGCTGACGTTCCCCTGGTACATTTCCAAAGAAACCTCCCTCAAAATGGATGAATATTTTACACGTAACTTCTCTTGGCTCCGACAGCTTGAAGAAAATAATATCAGTAGCTGGCATGCTTTCAAATATAAAATCAACCCGGATAACATCGACCCTCTGATGCAGGAGCTGCAGCGGATCAATGAGCGGGTGTGGAACATCCGTGTGCGCTATCAGCCCGGTTTGGATTATGAGGAGATTGATAAATTTATACATGGCGAGGAAATGGTCAGCCGTTGCTCCAACCAATGCCTGGCACTCACCTCCAGAACGGATATTTTGCCGGATGGGAAGGTTATGCCTTGCAAATTTTTCAGTGAGTTCACGATTGGAAGCTTGCGTGAGCACAGTCTGGAGGAGATATGGAATTCGGATGCATATGAGAAGACCCGTCAAAAGATTAATCACGAGGGCTTGACGCCCGTATGCTCCAAATGCAGCGTCTTATACCTGCATGGAGCAGGCTCTTTGAAATATATATAGTGTCCTGTGAATGTTGTTTGTTACGGGATGGAAGAGAGGGATGACAGAACGTGACGACGAAAACGATGAATCTTGTGGAAGCGCTTGCTCATGAGCGAGATCATGGTGTACTGATTTGGCTGTTCAATATCGGCGCAGAGCAGGTATGGCATCCGTCCCCCCGCAAGGGGGGGATGGTGGATCGGGATGAACAGCAGGTCGTAAACCGGATGGAGGAAATGAATCTCCTGCTGTGCCGAAGTCAGGATGTTATTGTACTTCGCGAAAAGCCGGATGAGGCTTTTCTGGACATGCTTCAGCGGCTGGGCTTTAGTCTGCCGCGTATTGAGGTGCCTGAGCCGTCTGACCCGCTAACGCCGATTTCAGAGCTGGTGCTGGCGGACAAGGCGCTTTTGGCGCGACTGCGCGCGGTTGCGGAAGCAGGCCACAGCAGCGGCGGAGCCAAAGCGTGGCTCGTTCCGTATGCGGTCACACCGCAGGAGGAAGCGATTGCGGAGTACTGCGGGCTGGAGCTGATCGGCGCTCCGTCCTCGGTCAGCGCTCAGGTGAATGATAAAATATTCAGTCGCCTGACTGCGCAAAAGCTTGGTTTTGCTGTCAGTGAAGGTGCTGTGTGCGAAGACGAAGCGGCGATCCGCAGAGAGTGTGTCAGGCTGGCTGAGTTGGCGGACGGGCCTGTGAAGCTGATTATCAAGCAGCCGCATGGTGCCTCGGGACAAGGCATGTATATGCTGGACGAGCTGTCCAAGCTGGACACGCTGCTGAGTGTGATGCGGCGGTTCGGCGGTTCGTCGCCGTCCTCCGGCGGTTGGTTGGTGGAGCGCTGGCACAACAAACAGATGGATCTGAACTATCAGCTCTGTATCGACGAGAGCGGCGGTGTGACCATGTTTTCGCTAAAAAGGCAAAACGTGGACGGCACCGTATATATCGGGTCTCAGGTTCCGGCTGATATTGGCGCTGAACTGGAGGAAGAAGTGAGACGCTGCGCCTATCAGTTGGGAACCTATCTGTATTCCATCGGATATACAGGTATGGCCTCCATTGACGGTTTTGTGGATGAAGACGGGTTGCTGGTTCCGGTGATCGAGATTAACGGCAGATTTACCCTGTCTACTTACATCTCGTTCCTGTCCTCTGTCTTGGGAGAGCAGCATAAAACATTGTCCCGTTACTATCGTAACGTTACCGCTTCACCCCTTACCTATAGTCGCTTGTGCGAGTTACTCGCGGAGGAGGGCTTGCTTTATACACCGGAACGCCCTCAAGGAGTGTTTGTTTATACAGCGGGCACGCTATCGGATATTCCTGTAAAACGGGGCTATGTGAACCGAATATTTACACTTATTTTGGCAGACAACTGGCAGGAAGCAGAAGCTTGTGCGCACAAGTTGGAAGGGATCATCGCTGGATTGGCATGCTCATAATTCGGGAGGAATTTAAGATGAAAACAGATGTATACCATGTAGTACCCTTGCTGGAAAAGGTATTAAAGCTGGCTCCGGGCGAGCTTGAACAGTTGGCTCCTGATCAGGACCTGCGAACCATGGGGCTGAATTCTCTATCTGCTGTTGAATTGATTGTGGAGCTGGAAAATGAGCTTGATATTACGATGGAGGACGACGATCTGGTGCTGGAGCATCTATCTACATTGCAAGGCATTGAACGTCTGCTGGGTAAATATGCATAAGGGCGCGGCGAAGACCAGACCTGTGCAGGAATCTGGCATGGATAGTCGTCATGATTCCATTGTTGACCACGCTGTTGAAGAAGAAGCCAACGCTCTTCCGGGAAAGCATTGTGTATATTCATCTCTGCGCACGTCATTGCGACGCTATGGGGTGAACATGGCAGAATCCGAGCTGTTCATGCTGTGTGGAAGCATGTGCGCGGAATATAGCGGAGATTTGAAGCGCTTCGGACCTGAGAAATACCCGGAACAGCTGCAAGAAATGGCGGCCAGCGGCGGACCCGTGATTCGGGTGGAGCCGTGGATCGCTGGCGTAAGCGATGAAACCGACCTGCTGCGGGTGCTCACATCTGGCTACGGCACGATGTTGCATACGTCAAGCACGGCCTTAACTTATCACGATGTATATGTGAAAAATTACCCAAGGGGTCATGTGATTGAGCTGTGCGGATTGGACCTGGGGGAGCGGACGGCACAGGTAAATGATAGCTTCCTGCTGGATTCCTCGGGACAGGCTATGACTTATGTGGGACCGGCCCGGCTTGATGATTTGATGCAGGGTATTATTGAGTATGCATGGCTGGTGGAGCAGCCTGTCCGGCTTTCGCCAGGCGAGTTGCATGCTGCGTGTGCATACCATATTCGTCAGTATGTGACTGGGCACGAAGCGGTCTGGAGAGGCGTGCCTTCGCCAGATGAGTCGGCCAATCAGACTGGAAAGGCTGCAACAGGCAAGCAGGTCAAGCGGGGGGATGCGGGGTACCGGGCATTTGTCGACGATTTCCGCTTGTTGGCAGATATGGAGGATCAGGATTTTCGGACGTACTGTCATGAAATCTATTACAATCTGCGATTGGGCAGTGCCCTTCATTTGACGGATTACACCGCTGATTATTGCCTGCGGCATCAGGCTACGCTGGGACCGCAGGCACAGCATGTGATTGAATTGGCGCAATCGCTGTACGCGGATTGGCATAAGCTCAATCTGTATATTTACAAAACAGGTCTCCAACTGCGAAAGCAGCGGATACCTGAGATTAGGGAACGCGCTCTGAATCTGATTGAAAGACAGCGGCATATGCTGGAGAAATTAATGGTTTTAACGGAGCAGGCAGCCGATTAGTTCAGGTCGAGCGTTCGGTTAAATCGTTTGGGCCAGTCGGATCAGGCATGTCATCAAGGTGTCACGGACAGAGGGAAGAGGAGGGGAATTCATTGCCGTCCATTACATTGAATCAATTGTCGAAAACGTTTACGTACTACAAAAAGGAGCCGGGCGTGCGCAAATCGTTACAAAACCTGTTCAGGCGGGAAAAGCTGACCAAGAAGGCCGTGCAAAATGTCAGCTTCAGCATTGAGGAAGGCGAAATTGTCGGGTTTCTCGGTCCGAACGGGGCGGGCAAAACAACGACGCTCAAAATGCTGTCCGGCATTCTCCATCCCAGTGACGGGGAAGCATCGGTACTCGGTTTTACCCCGTGGAAGCGACAAAAAGAGTTTAAACGTCAGTTTTCCATCGTGATGGGACAGAAAAACCAGCTCTGGTGGGATTTGCCTGCAAGTGAGTCGTTCGAGCTGAACAAGCTTATTTACGAAATAGAAGATAGACGTTATAAAGAGGCGCTGGACGAGCTGGTCACCCTGCTTGGTGTAGAGGAGCAGCTTCATGTACAGGTGCGGCGGCTATCTCTCGGCGAGCGTATGAAAATGGAGCTGATCGCTGCGCTGCTGCATCGCCCACGGGTTATTTTACTGGACGAGCCGACGATCGGACTGGACCTTGTTTCCCAGCGGCGGATTCGTGAGTTTTTCAAAGCCTATAACCGCGCACACCGGACGACCATCCTGCTGACAAGCCATTACATGAAGGATATTGAGGATTTATGCAGCAGATCCATCATTATTAGCGGTGGCCAGTTGGTTTATGACGGAGATTTGCACAAGGTGAACGAGGTCATCGGTGCTCGCAAACTGCTCAAGGTTCGACTGGAGACTCCCGTACCTAACCTGACGCTGGCGGGACTCGGCAAGCTGCGCTCTGGCTCCGAACTGGAGGCGGTATTTGAACTGGATGCAGAAGATACTCTGACCTGGTCCAAAAAGATTTTGGATGCACTGCCTGTCGTTGATTTTACGATTGAGGATGTCCCGCTGGAAGAGGGGATAGCCAATTTGTACGATGGGGGCAGACTGGCTGATGCGAAATAACAAATATGTGAAGGTGCTCCAGCTTGGCATGCAAAACGAGATGGAATACCGGGCCAATTATTGGCTGCAGATGGCGGGATTTATGCTGCCGATCATGACGCAAATTTTTCTCTGGCTTGCGGTATTCGGCTCTTCGGGACAGGCAAGAGTGCTGGGCTATTCTCTGCCGGAAATGCTGGTCTATGTCGTTATGGCGGGCGTGACCGGAAAACTGATTGCCACGGGCTTTGAATATGAAATTGCTACAGATATCAAGGAAGGCGGATTGGCCAAATTCATGGTGCAGCCTGTGCATTATTTTGCTTACCGTTTTTGCCGATTTATCGGTGGCAAAGCGGTACAATCCACAGTCGTACTGCTGGCGGCTGCTATTTTGCTGCTATGTCTCAGTCTGGACGGACGTATCGGCTTCGGGCTGTCCAATATCCTGCTTTACATATTGGCGTTGCCGGGAGCGCTTGTGCTCAATTTTGTAGTCTATTACGCGCTGAGCGGCATAGCTTTTTGGGTGACGGAATCGGCGGGATTATTTTATACGCTGTCGCTTGTCATTTACGTAGCTAGCGGTACCGTGTTCCCGCTGACGATTTTTGGAGATGCTTTGGCCCGTCTGTTCAGCTTGCTGCCGTTCAGCTACACTGTATTTTTTCCGGTGAACGCGCTAACGGGTAAGCTGGCTGTGTTGGAAGTCGCCAAAGGCATTGGCGTGCAATGGATCTGGATTGCAGTGCTGGCGGGCGTATCACGCTGGGTGTGGCAAGCCGGGCTCAAACGCTTTGTCTCGGTGGGAGGCTAACATGAAAAATGTTTTCCGAAACGTTGGGCGTTACATCAGACTGTACTGTAAATTCGTCCAGTTCTCCGTCATGTCGCAGATGGAATACCGCATTAATTTTATTACTGCGTTTCTGGTTGAAACGGCTTATTTGCTCATCAAGCTGCTGTACGCTTCGGTTCCATATCGGGCCGGGACGGACATTAACGGCTGGACTCCTGATGCGGTGCTGCTATATATCGGCGTATTTACGATGATGAGCGGATTTTACAGCGGCTTGTTCTACAGTAATTTTACAAGTCTGCCTGACAAAATCCGTACCGGCTCACTGGACGTGCTCATCACCAAGCCGGTGTCGCTGCAATTTATGGTGACACTGCGCCAATTCGAGCTGGGATACACCGTGCCGAATGTAGTGGGCGGCGGAATCATGACGGGCATTGGCTGGGTTCGACTCGGGCTGCCATTTGATTTGGAAACCGTGGGCGGCTTCGCTGTGTTGCTCGGATGCGGGGTGCTTACGGCCTATTCCGTATTTTTGCTGCCACAATTGCTGGCCTTTTGGATTATCCGCACGAACGGCGTAACAGAGCTGTCCAACAGCATTTTCGAGACCAACTATGTGCCGATGGCCGTGTATAGCAACCTGATTCAGCGTATCGGCTTGTTCGTGCTTCCGGTGTTTGTCATTTGTAACTTTCCCCCCATGTTTATTCTCGGCAAAATGGATATCGGTTTGATTGTATGGGCATTTCTCGCACCTCTCTGGCTGCTGGCGATCATCCGTTTGATATGGCAGTTTGCGCTGCGTGATTATACGAGTGCAAGCCAGTAGCGCTACTGTCATAGTAGGCTAGTCATAGTAGGCTAATAACGAAGCAAGAAAGGAAGCGAATGACATGAATGCGATACCGAGCCAGCGTCATTTGTATATGGGAACGTTCGAAGCGGAGGCATACTGGCGGGACGCCCAGTTGGCTTCCCTGCCCGCTCTGCCTGACCGGGCATCTTCAGCGATTGTAGCGGCGATGGATGAACTGCTGTTCAGCTTTTGTCAGCCGGGAGATGCATTATTGACCCGTTATGCGATTTCACCCGTGCATCGTCAGTATATCGCAGAGCTGGGCTTTCATCCGGCTGTCAATGAACGGGATTTAACGGACGGAATGGAGCAAGCCGGCGGCAACGTATCGGCGGCTTCCGTTTTTGAGCTGCTGGGCAGCCGCAAGGCCGATGCCAGAGAGGGCTTCCCTCAACTGGAGGGCTGTGTGCTCAGCCCGTTTGCGGGTTTGCCGCATGTGGAAGAGGCTGCCCGTGCCTGGGGAATCACATTGCATCAGCCAGCGCTGGAGACGATTCGCAAGGTAAATGCCAAAACCTATTCCTCTGATCTCAAACGCAGCCTCGGTCTGCGTAATCCGGGCCATATCGTGACTTCGTTTGCGGATGTAGCTGAGGCGGGGCGCAAGCTGCTGCGGGATGGAAGCTTTTTAATCAAGGATGATTTTGGCGTATCGGGCAAAGGAAACCTGCACATTACTTCGACACAAATGCTGGACCGGATCGTATCGTATTTGCGTGGACAGGAGCGCAAAGGCAAACAGGTGTTATTCCTTCTGGAGCCTTTTTTGGAAAAAGAGCAGGACTTTTCATGCCAATTTTCGATTGGTGATGATGGGAGGGTGGATATCCTATCCGTGCAATGGCTGGCCAACACTCAATTTGCCTATCGGGAATCTTTGTCGCCGGACGAGGCTTTTATGGAACGGCTGGAACGCGAGGGCTATTTTAGCTTAATGCAGGACGTGGGGCGGCAGTTGTATCAGGATGGATATTACGGTGATGTTTGCATTGACTCCATGACACTCCGTGGCGGGAAGCTGGAGCCGATTATCGAAATTAACGCCCGCAAGTCGATGAGTTTGATCAAGCATCAGCTCGATAATTTTCTGGCAGCGAAAAACATGCGTGGCACGTTGACGAATTATTCGCTGTCCCATGACGGCAGTCTGTCTTATGAGGAACTGCTGGAAGGGCTGAAATGTGAAGGACTGCTGTTCACAGGGGAACGTGAGGAAGGCATAATGCCGCTGGGCGCCAATACGTTATATGTGAACACAGGTGGACGAGATGGGGAAAACAGGATTGAAGGCCATACAAGCATATCAAGCACAACAAGCAGCAATAGCAATGCAACCGTGCGCGGAGGCAGATCATCTGCCAAGCAGGTTCGCGTGAGTGGGATGAGTGCCGATCATGGCGGATCAGAAGGGAATGGCGTGGCTAAGCCGGGCTTAAATGGTAAAAAAGAAGCTGCCGGAAGCGAACGGACCCGAGGAAAGGGTCGTCTTTATTTGGAGCTGGTTGCTGCGGGGGACGAAGACAAAATGCGTTTGACTACAAAGCTGGAGCGTTTTTTGGCGGAGCATCATTTTACAGTGCTGAATTAAACGGGAGGCGTATGAGCATGCGTACAAGTATAGAACAGCAGACGAAGATAACGATTTTGTGTTCCGGTTTCGGGCTGGGCTTTTATACCCCCGGTTTGTTGTTGCAAGCGGGTTTTCGCAGACTGGGCTTCGATACGGCAATTCATGTGTTTGAAAATGTGCTGCCGGAATCGGCCCGTCTCCGGGTCGACAAAAGCCGCAAAGCTTATCACGACAATTTTGCTGTAGCCTTAATGTCACAGAAGGTGCCGCAGGATATGCGCAATTCACTGGACCCTGCAGCAATGGAAGTACTGCTGAACCAATGGATGGCGGAGGATCGGCGGTATTTTATATGCTTATCCGGTCATTGGATGTATGTACTGGAGGAGTATCGCAAACGGAGAGAGCCGGGGTCAGTGCATGTGGACATCGTATATATGGATTCGACACCTCCCCCTTCCTGGAAAAATCTAGCCAAGCATAACCCGAATTTTGCTGATGGCTGTGCAGAAACGACTTTATTTGAAAATGACAAGAATAGAGTCAGCCACTATATTGATATTCCGACTGTAGATTATATCCCTTTTGAAGCACGGCAATCCCGCTTATTCGTACATGGCGGCGGCTGGGGTATGGGCACATATCGTGACAAGGTTGGACAGCTGGAAGAGGCCGGCTGGGAACTGGATTTGCTGTTGTATGATCAGGATCAACCGGATGAACAGCGGGACAATATACGCTATTTTCGGATGGACCCGCAGTGGAGAACATGGCAGCGAAATGAAGCTGGAGAGCATACGTTTCCACCTTTCGGAGAGGTAAAATCGGGCGAGGAGACGGTGTATCGGGTTGGGTCAGATTACCATAGCCTGCTGGACCGAACATGCCATGTCCAAGCCATTGTCAGTAAGCCCGGTGGAGGCAGCATGACCGATTCGTTCGCTACAGCTACTCCGCTTATTATGCTGGAGCCGTTTGGTGTGCATGAGAAGCATAATGCGGATCTGTGGGAACGTCTGGGACTAGGCATGCGCTACGAGACGTGGATGGAAACCTATGGCGGCAGTGCTGAGGTACTGGAAAATATACATCGGAGGATCGTGGAGCTGCGCAGTCAGACGCCGTGCTATGTGGAGTCGTATGTGAATAGCATCCAAATGCAGGCAGGCGCATCGGGAATGGAGAAAGGGTCATGAACGTCGCCGCTGCTGCACATGAACCTGCGGTAGGAGATATCCGCTTTGGAATCATCGGCTGTTCTGCCATTGCCCCACGTGCATTGCTGGAGCCGATTGGGCACGTTGCAGGGGCCCGTGTGACCGCGCTCGCGAATCGTACGGTTGCCAAGGCGGAAGAAATGGCAGAGCGTTTTGGGGTCAGTGTCGTTTATCGGCATGCCGAGGATTTGCTGAAGGACCCGGAGATCGACGCTGTATATATTGCACTTAGCAACGACCTGCATGCCGAGTGGATTGGCAAAGCACTGCAGGCTCACAAGCACGTGCTGGTGGAAAAGCCGTTATGCCTGAATACGGCGGATCTGATTCCCTTGGCCGCGATTGTTGAGCAGAGCAGTGCTTACCTGCTGGAGGGAGTCATGGTGCAGCATCATCCTTGGCAGCGCGAGCTGCGAAGGATCGTGGAATCAGGTTGCTATGGTCGTTTACGCTCCATATCGACTAGTCTGTGCATTCCCGCCAAGGATGGGCATGCACACAATTACAGATCCCGGCCGGAGCAGGGCGGGGGATGCTTTTGGGATTTGGGCGTGTACTGGCTTCAACTGCTTCAGGCCGTCGTTGGATTAGAACAGGCCGAATTCCGCAGCCAATCGGATTTCGACGGTCCCCATGGCTGTGACTGGACATTTCACGCACAGGCCCGTTATCCGGGCGGCTTGGAGGCGTCGGCCCTCTTTTCATTCGAGCGGCCTTATCGCTGCGCTCATATACTGACCTTTGATTCGGCGGTGGTCACCTTGCAGGACTGTTTTCGGGCAAATTTAGGTTTTTATAAAATGACACTCAAGACAGAAATGACGGAAATCACGGAACTAGTAAAGGACATCACGCCGAATATAACGGCTACGGCTGCATCAAAGGAGGGACCGTCGCATCAGCTGCCATCCAAAATGAAAACCGTTTTTGAGCCTATAAATTATTATGTCAATCAGTTGGAGGCCTTCTGCAGCATCATCCGGGGCGAAGCGGAGCCGATTCCGTTCCGTGAGGCCGCTGAGCGAGTCAGACTGCTGGCTGCCATTCATGAGGCTGCGCGTTCGGGCGAGACGATCTATGCAGTATGAGTATGTTCAAAGTGCTGAGGAAAGAAAAGCGAAGAGAGGGGGATTTCAGCAGATGGTTGAAAAGGACGAGTCCTTGCTGGAGCGTTTCGGTAATCATCCGACACCATTTTATTATTACGACGGAGACGCGATGTATGCTCATGTCAGCTCGCTGTTGGCCCGGCTGCATCCGGCTGTGCGTGTGCATTACGCGCTTAAGGCTAACGGCAACGTAGCCTTGGCGGGATTGCTGCGCTCGTTGGGCTGCGGCGTTGAGATCGCTTCGGCCGGGGAAATGTTCGTCGCCATGGAGGCCGGATATGCCGCGGAAGACGTGCTGTACGCCGGGCCGGGAAAAACGGCAGCCGAGCTGAGCGAGGCGGTAGCCTGCGGAATCGGTTGCATTCATGTCGAATCGGTGCGGGAGCTGCGTCTACTGGAGGACATTGCCGCGCAAGCAGGCTTGTTTGTCAGGGCTGCGGTTCGTATCAATCCCGATAATGATCTGTCGGGGGCGACGATTAAAATGGGCGGTGTTCCCCGTCCCTTTGGTGTCGATGAAGGGCAGCTGGATTCCTTTTTTGAGACGCTGGAGGATTGCCCACATGTTTATTTTCAAGGCATCCAGGTATATACAGGTACGCAAATGCTAAAAGCGGATCAGATTCTGGCTTCATTTGCAAATACGCTGCAGTTGGCGGAACGGGTACAGGCCCGGTATGGTGTTGCCATGCATACGGTAAATTTGGGCGGGGGGTTTGGTGTCCCTTATTTTGCTCATGAGCAGCCATTGGATATGGAGCAAGTCATCGACGGGCTGAATGCACTCGCGGAGCAGACCCGATCCCGTATGCCGGGAGTTACGCTAATTATCGAAAGCGGCAGGTATCTGGTTGCTCAAGCGGGCATGTATGTTTGTCGGGCATTGTATACCAAGGAGTCCAAGGGAGAGAAGTTTGTGGTGGCTGATGGCGGCATGAATCATTATGTCTCGGCTACCTTTCGGGGCCGCCGCCTTCGGGACAACTACCCGGTGCGAATTATGCGCAGGCAGGTGACGGAACGTGAAGGACGGGAAATGGGTGCTAACATGCGTATGGAGCAGCGAAACGCTCCTATTCAGGAGACCATGACTGTTGAGCTGTCAGGGGAGACTGCAAACCGGATAGAGGAGCATCCGATCGAAGCATCGCTGGAGCTGGAAACAGTAAGCATTGTTGGCCCGCTCTGTACTCCCGAGGATTGTATGGTGAAAAAAGCACAGCTTCCCCCGATTCAGGAGGGCGACTATATCGTCTTTCCAAACGCGGGGGCTTATGGACTAAGCTATAGTCCAGTGCATTTTCTGGGACATGCTACCCCGGCAGAGTTGCTCGATTTTCGCGGGGAGGTGCATGTGATTCGTGAACACGGTGACCGCACGGATTTGCTGCATCATCAGCGCATGATTCCGTTGCCCGAGGATGCGCTGTAACCTAAGATGAACTGTGACCAAAGATATGCTGTAAGTATGCAAAAACGCCAAAACCGTCGGAGTCGATACACATCGGCCCCGTGTTTTGGCGTTTCATATTATGAATAATATGGATTGGATTAGTGCTGCTTGGAGCTGCGCATTTCCTGACGCACAAGCTGCCACACCATGAAGATCAGCACAGCCACTTGTGGGACAAACGTTTCCCAAGTCGGATACATTCCCAACCAGCTAATGGAAGGAAGCGTGGAGACCGTATGCCCCGGAAGCTTGCCAGCCACCTGAAGTGAATGAATACTTTCGCCCAGAAATCGGAATACGAGATAGTAAATCAGTACAGTTGCAGTCAGGAAAAAGGCGCGAATCGGCAACCTTACGCTAAATTTGATGATTGCAAATGCCAGGACGACCAATATAGCCATCGCTGAGCCAATGCCGATCAGCAATTGCGAGGTTTCGATGGCCGGAGCCATACCGATATAAAAGATGGCTGTCTCAGCTCCTTCACGCATAATCGCGAGCGCAGACACGGTAAATAGCGACCACAGGCTGCCACGCGCCAGCGCTTGGCCGACGCTGTTTTCAACAAAGCGGTTCCACGCGGCAGCGTTGGATTTGCTGTGTAGCCAGCTGCCCACAGTCAGCATGAGCACAACCGCCACCAGCCCGGTGACGCCTTCCAGCAGCTCACGCATGCTGCCTGAGGCGGCAGCCGCCACCAGCGTGGTGAACAGCACCGCCAAGGCTCCGCTCAGCACCAGCCCCGTGCCGGCACCTGCCCATATCCAGCGGCCAGCCACGGCCTCGCCGCTTTTTTTGGCATACGCCAGCAGAGCTGCAAGCACGAGAATGGCTTCCAAGCCCTCGCGCAGCAAAATCAGAGCGGCATCCCAGGCGGTGTAGGAACGATTTTCCGTCAACGGGCGGAGCCTGTCCAGCATTTGATCCATCGTCTGAATCGCTTTGGCCGTGTTTGGTGGAGAAGACAGGAGATGACCTGAAGTTTCGGTCATTTCATTTTCAATCGCTGTATACGAAGCCGGATCGGAAATTTGAACAGGTCCTTCCACGGAAGGCCACAGGGTGATAAACTGCCCTATTTTGTCTGCCGCTTGCTCCGGCTGATTGGCTGTCGCATCCTGCCGGGCGGATTCGAGCAATTGGACTGCATCGCCTAGGGAAGCCGTCGAACCATTTTCCATTCCGGCAGCCGCATTGCCTGCACCTGCTCCCTGTCCTGTGTTCACGGACTTGCCCTGACTATAATCGGATAGCAGGGTCGTCAGTTCTTGCATTTCCTTAAGAGCCTGCTCTTGACGAATCGGCTCGGCTTGCATGGAAATGCGAATGAGACTGATTTTAGTTTCCAGCGCACTGTATACCGGAAAATTGTCCGAACGAATCGGGGTTTCCACCTGATACCAGGCCTTTACGATTCGGTCGTAATCCACCCGGGCAGCCGTCCAATCGCCTTTTTGCATCGCAGCCAGACTACCCTTTGCCATAGGAAGCAGTTTTTCTGCTGCTGTGGCTCCAGCCGGGACTGGTTGATCTCCTTCAGCAGCAGTCACATACTCATTGACTGAGCGTGCCAGCACGGATAATGCAGCTTTCGCTGACTCCCCGCTACCACTGGCAAGCGCCTGCTCCGCGTCGGTAAGCGCTTGATCTACAGCCGCGATGTGGGCTGACTCCCCGCCATTTGTTTTGGCAGTCTCCCACAGGTTACGGAATTCTTTAAGATCCTTGGAGGCTTCCGTCCATTGGGCTTGTCCCGCTTCCACCAGCGCTCCGCCCACCACAGGCATCAACTGATCGTTGGAGACAGCTTTGGCATCTGTTTGTGCAAAAGCGACCGCTCCGAAATCGGATATGAACGGAGTCACTGTCAGTAGCAGAGCTGTCAACAGCAACACCCATCCCAAGCTTTTATTGCGCCGCTTCATCATAAATCCCCTTCCTTGCCTGCTATTAAAATAACGTATCCCCAATGTAGCCGCCTTGCGATACACCCGGGAAGCAGGCGAACACCGCACTGCCTTTGTGTACAATATATTCATTCAGCTTGTCATTGCGTGCAAGCTTCTCCTGAATATGAACGAACTGCTTGAACAGATCACGCTGGTAGCTGATGAACAGCAGTCCGGCATCCAGCTGCCCTGTTTGCTTGTCCAATCCACTTGAATATGAATAAGACCGCCGCAAAATATTCATGCTCCCGTCTCCATGAGCCAATGCAACATGAGAGGTGGGAGGCGTGAGCGGCTTGCCTTTCGGACTTGTAGCCGCCAGATCGAGCTTGTCAAACTCCTTGGCCTTGCCCAGTGGAGCACCGCTGCTGCGATGGCGTCCAAAGGTATCCTCTTGGTCGCCCAGTGTGGAGCGATCCCATACCTCTATCCGCATGCGTACACGGCGTACAGCCATATAGCTGCCGTTGCCCATCCATGCAGGTCCGTCACTGGATTGTGTCCACACCAGCCGCTTCATCTCGTCTGCCTTGGACGTGTCCGGGTTCCCCGTACCGTCCTTGAAGCCGAGCAAATTGCGAGGTGTGCTGCCTGCCGGGTCGGCCTGTGCTGTCCGCTGAAAGCCCTCCTGCGTCCAGCGAAGCACCGCCGTTCCTCGGGCGATACGCGCCAAATTACGCAAGGCATGAAAAGCGACCTGCAAGTCATTGGCGCATACCTGCACCCCGATATCACCGCCGCACCATTGCTCATCCAGCGCATCTCCCTGGAAGCGGGGCAGCTCGCGGAATCCGGCAGGTTTAAGCCCTGCCAGGCCATAGCGGCCATCAAAAAAGGATGGGCCTACCCCAAAGGTGATCGTCGTCCGGGACGGAGACAAACCCGCCGCCTCACCCGTATCGGAAGGAGGCAGGTTGAGGTTTTCATTATCGTTACCAATCAGCGTACCAGAAGTCATCGTAGCGCTTGCTTCCGTCCAGGCTTTGAACAGGCTGCGCACCTGTGCCTTGTCGCTTGTCGTCAGATCAAAGGCGGCGAAGCAGATGAAATCCTGTGCCGGGGTCACAATACCGGCCTGGTGTTTGCCGTAAAAAGGGACCACATCCTGGGTATCTGCCTCTGTCATCATGCTTTCGAGGCGTTGACCGGCTGACAGCACAGCTCCCACACCGCTGCCACCGAGCAGGAGACCCAGTCCACCTACCCCGGCCAGCTTTAAGAGCTCTCGGCGTGATACGGTTTTACTCTTTCCTGACAGCTCACCCTCATCTGGTTGAGTGTTCTTCTTTTCCGGATCAGCCTGTTCTTTATGAAATTCCGCATGCTGCTGCGATCCTTGCTCCTTTTGCCGCTTAAAGCCCTTCATATCATTACACTCCTAACAATTTACCCATTTGGGACAGCGGTTCTGCCAAGGCATCGAGGTTCTGGCTCAGCTTTTTAATTTCTTCCGGCTTCAGTTTTGTATACGACACGTAGCCTTCACCTTCCTTGAAAGGAGCCAACTCCTGCTGCAAGGCTGCAAAGCGCTCACCAATTTGTTTTTCCAACGCCGCATCTTTTTGGTTCAGGTCTGTTTTCAGGATGTCATATATCTTTTGGGCGCCCTCCACATTGGCTGCGAAGTCGTAAAGATCCGTATGGGAATACCGTTCCTCTTCACCTGTCACCTTGGAGGTAGATACTTCATTCAGCAGCTCGACTGCACCCGTTACCATCAGGCTGGCGTCAATGTTGACCGTTTCTACCTTGGCACGCAGCAGCTTGGCATCACTCAGCAAGCGGTCGGCAAACTCGTCCAATCCTTTGGTCGAGTTTTCTTCCCACAATGTTTTTTCAATACGGTGGAAGCCGCGCCAATCCGCCGCATCCACATCACCGTCGCGAGCATCGATATTTGGGTCCAGATCGCCCAGCGCTTCCGCAATCGGTTCAATCCGTTCATAATACATGCGCGCAGGAGCATACAGCGTCTTGGCCTTGTCGAGCTCGCCTGCTTTGACCGCATTCGTGAATTCTTCCGTCTTCTTCACAAACGTATCGCATTGCTGGGTGGCATAGGTACGGTAAGCCGCTACCGCTTGATCAAAATTGGGGGCAGAAGCTGCAGGAGTCGTTGTCTGTGTTGTTGCTCCCGCATCCTTGGTCGCTGCAGCGGGCTGCTGAGTAGCAGTCCCGGCTTGTCCGCAGCCTGCAAACAGAATAGAAGAGACCAGCACTCCGGCCGGTACGGCATAACGTAGTTTCATAATGAATGACACCCTTTCTGGCCACACTGGCCCTGAACCATAGTCTGTTGCGCGATATCTATATCGAATTTTATTTGATAATGATTATCAGTCGCGGTTTTTCTTATCATAAGGCTGGCCCATATGCCTGTCAATACATAATTTAGACACAAAGTTCAACCTATCATTAAAGAAGCAAGCAAGGTGCCTATGCCCATTTTTATCAGCATATTGAACCATACCTGAGCACATGACATAAAATGTGTTGACTGTATCCCTTAACCTTGTTACACCACACAAAACCCGAGCAAGGAGGGGTGAAATTGACGAAGGGTAACGACCACAAAAACAAGTTTTTGTTAACTCACCGTGAACGTGAAGTATTTGAACTGCTCGTGCAGGACAAAACGACGCGTGACATCGCCGGACAGCTATTTATTAGCGAAAAGACGGTCCGAAACCATATTTCTAATGTGATGCAAAAATTGAACGTAAAAGGTCGTTCACAGGCGGTCGTGGAATTAATCAGGCTTGGCGAATTAAAAATCTGACCTCTTGTTCCTTGCGGGGTACAAAGTCTTCTCGATGGTCCTTCAACCGTGAGGGAGGGTCGGGAAGGCTTTTGTTTTGTAGAATGGATATTAAATAGGATAGAAGATAGAGAGTTTGCGATGAACGCAAAAACAAGCGAATGTCTCAGAATTAGACATTCGCTTGTTTGGATCATTTGTGGTTTAAAAATCATAATCCAGAAGCTGTTCCTGACAGTTAGCTATTCTTGATAGCTCTGATTTGGGATAGCCAAGTCGTTTAGTTTTTTCACTGCACATCCAGCAGGAACAATGGATTTTCCCCTTGGAGAATGCACCGTCGAATTTGATGGCCCATCCCCATTGTGCTGAAAGACGTTTTTTACGCTGGATAACCCGCTTTCTGTGGTGTCTAAAATAAGCTTGATTACGATTTTTTGAATTAGGTTTCATTACCATCACGCTCCCTTGGGATAGGCTCAGCCCGCAGGAATTTCAAGGGTTAAAGGCTTCTACGGGCAGAGCGTGATGGTAATCCAATTTATATGATTAGGCATGAGTCACCTGCTTGGGGTTATTTTAAAGGTGAAAGTGGAATGTGAATCTTCGAAGAGAATTCTTCAACGAATTCCACATCGGTTCGGCTAGTATGAAAGACATACAACTCACGTGTAGGGTACAGCTTATGAAAATGTTTATACCCTTCCCATGCTTGATGAGGGTTGTCGTAGTCCTGAATTACCGCCATATCTTCAAGGTTTCGTATATGGTTGTTAGAACTGACTTTGATAGCTTCAATTAAAACAAAACGGTCTGGGAGCGTTTTAGTAATCTCTTCCCATTTAATTAGAGTCACCTCACCTTTTTATACTGATAGTCCATTATATCAAAGTGATGTGTAATGAGGATTCAGTGAAAAGCATTCACGGCCATTCGTTTCAATAGTTTAGTTCAAAAAATCCTTGAGTACTTATACGCTCAAGGATTTTTTTGTATCTTTATTTTATAAGTTTGATGAGCTGAATTTGAGATTGTTTGGGCAGAGAATCGGAGTGTTCATATACACTGATCAAATAACTGACAACATCATTTTCATTACTCAAACCTAACTCTGTTTTTATGGATTGTAATTTTTCTTTTATATCTTCATACACCATAACACTTTTTCTTTCCAAAATGGATTCGCCTCCCTAAGAGAAAATATATCACACGAATGAATTCAAAAAAACGAAAATGAATTAAAAAAGAACATTTTTGCATTCGAAAACAATTGACTATGTATTCTAAAGATGAAACTTGTGGAGGTTAAAGATGCTCTGACATTAATGATGATGTTCGGTACGTTATTAGTTACGCTAATCGGATTAATCGTGACCATTGTTATTGCATTGAACCAAAACAAAAAGAAATAAACAGGCTTATTCTGACAAGGTGACGAAAAATAAAATATTAAACCGCTGAAATATGTAGGAATTTGTGTGTAAATGTTGTATTATATATAGAAGGAAGAAACTACCATTAGATCATGTGGCAACTCACATGAATAATCAATACAGAAGGCTGTACCACAAAGTTATACAAGGATAGAAATGCATTTGGTGGTAGTCTAAGAATGCAAATGCCAATATTTCAGGTTTTGAGTTATACTTATATAAAGGTGTTGAAGAAGAATCACAAGGCAGAAAAGCTCGATGCTTCAGGTAGCAGGAAGTAGCTTTTCCATAGAGCTACCTGTGGTATATTCTTGATTGGAGGTGAACAGGCGACATATGACACCCAACCAACACTTGATGACTTATACGCTAAACAGCGGCATAAAGGGAACTGTCGACCTATCCAGTAAGCAGGTTCAGGAATGGATCAAAGCATATCGAATTGGCAGCAAGTTTGTAACAGTAGTAGGCAAACAGTATTTTGGTTTAAATCCTGAGCTGGTAGCAGATTTTAAGGTACATAATGAATACTCGGAGCAGAGAGAGCACATATCCATGATACAGCCTGTGATAGAACGCAAGGCTATAGATGTGGACCCGCTGGCAGATGCATACAATCAGCATAAAACGTTAATTCAGGTTGAATGTAAATGTGGAGCTTCCTATATAGAGGAGTCACCGCACAAAAGAACCAAGTGGTCCTGCAAGGAATGCAATAATATTGTATTTCTGGATCGTAAAAAGGGCATGGTGGATACGGAAAAAGGCAAGGCGTGGTATATGACGAACATGTACTATGTGGAAAGACAAAGCAACTGACAATAGTCAGTTGCTTTTATTCTAAATGCTCTGTTCTCTGAGCTTTTTAGGCTGTTATAGCCTTTTGCCAAATAATAAAATTGATGTTTTTTGCGCTTTGTAGTACATTATCAAGTGTATTATAAGGAGGCTTCTCATGTACGGACATAGACAAGATGATACTTTATACATCATGACTTACACACTAAATAGCGGTATCAAGGGCACAGTACCTTTGTCTAATCAACAGATACAGGAATGGCTTGAGTGTTACAGAATCGGCAAAAAATTTGTAACCGAGATTGGCAAAGAGTACTTTGGGCTGCATGCGGAACTGGTGGCAGATTTTAAAGTGCATAATCAGTATTCAAGCTATCAGGAGGTCATTATCCCGATTCAACAACCGGATACTGGCTTAAAAGAGTTGTCCCAGGCTTACAAATCAACAGAAACCTTGATCAAAGTAGATTGTAAATGTGGCACATCGTATGTAACTGAATCCCCTATTAAGCGGACCAAGTGGTACTGCACCAAATGCCGGGAGATTGTCTTTCTTGACAGTAAAAAGGGAATGGTTGACACTTCCAGAGGCAAGGCTCATTATATGACAAATAAGTATTTTGTGGAACGGGAAACAACTGGCGTGTAAGCCGGTTGTTTTTTTATTATTGGGGGTGAATTTCATTACAGAAAATCATTTGAACGATGCATGGAATCGTATAAACCGTGTGCACATCAACGAAACGCTTCAGTTGGAGCAAATCATCAGTGACTTGCGAGTGATGGGTTACGTGGCTTTTCATCATCATCCGCAAATCGCAGGCGAGTCTGATGAACTGGAGGAGTTGAAACAGCAAATGCTGTCATTTTTTCAACAGTATCATGTATTATGGATCGAAGTAGATCCCTTAACGCAATATGCGGTAATCAATAATATGGGCAAGGCGACGGTGCTAAAGCTGATTGGTCGCAGGATGAACCCGCTACGTGATCTGAGAGCGAATGCTGCTTTGGCCGGGCAGCCGCTTCACGAATGGGATCGGGAAATAGAGCGGCTGGATCAACTGGTGCGTCTGCTGCGCTATACCCGTTTTACATAAGTCGCTGTGATCGAAAACAAGATTAACCAAAAACAAGCATTCGCGAAGCATGTGGGATCACATGTCGTGAATGCTTGTTTGCATCCTATTTTTTACCGCATAAGATGAGCAACAGCTTACACCGACTTCAAGAACTCCACAATGGTTAACAGACCTTTGTCGAAATTCTCCAAATTAAAATGCTCGTTCGGCGCATGCAGGTTCTCATCCGGCAAGCCAAAGCCCATCAATACAACCGGGGCAGTCAGCACACGGGAGAAGGTTTCCACGATCGGAATGGAGCCGCCATCTTTGGTAAACAGAGCACGCACACCGTACACTTTTTCAAAAGCATCCGCTGCGGCTTGCAAAAACGCGTGTGACGGGTCAATGTTAAAGGCGTTTGCTTTCTCACCCTGTTGGATTTCCAGAGTGGCTCCTGGCTGAACATGGGCGCGCAAATGACGCTCGATTTTATCCAGAATGTCCTGTGGATTCTGGTTCGCGACCAGACGGCACGTAATTTTCGCATGAGCTTCCTTCGGAATGACCGTTTTGGTGCCCTCACCCTGGAATCCGCCGTATACGCCGTTCAGCTCCAGGGTAGGACGCGCTCCAACACGCTCAACAAAGCTGAAACCTTCTTCGCCATACAGAGAATCAAGCGCAAGTTCCTGTTGCAGCTTGCTCTCATTGAAGCCTTGCTTCACAAATTCTTCTCTCATCTCTGCCGATAACGGTGCAACATCGTCATAGAACCCTTCGACGCTAACACCGCCCTTGTCGTCATGCAGGGTTGCCAGCAACGACACCATAGCATGCAGAGCATTCGGTACGCCGCCGCCAAAGGAGCCGGAATGCAGATCCGTATTCGCGGTGTGAATGGCCACTTCCAGTGAGCACAGTCCACGCAGACCTGTGCAAATCGCAGGCTTGCCTTTTTCGATCAGGGAGGTGTCGGACACCAGTACAGCGTCGGCAGCCAGACGTTCAGCTCCGGTCTGCAAAAACTCAAGCAGGCTCGGGCTGGACACTTCTTCCTCGCCTTCAATGCAGAATTTGATGTTCAGCGGCAGCTTGCCCTCTTGCTTCAAAATAGCCTCAACCGCCTTAATGTGCAAGAATACCTGCCCTTTGTCGTCTGTCGCTCCGCGTGCATACAATTTTCCATCGCGGATAGATGGCTCGAACGGCGGGGTTTCCCACAGGTGAAGCGGATCAACGGGCTGTACATCATAGTGGCCGTATACAAGGATAGTCGGTTTACCGGGTGCATGCAAATGATCAGCGTACACCAGTGGATGACCTTTGGTTGGAATAATCTCAACGTTTTCCAGACCGGCAGCAGTCAGTTTGGCAGCGAGCCATTCGGCTGCCTGGTTGATGTCCTTTTTGTGCTCCGATAATGCGGAGATACTCGGAATGGACAACCATTCCCTCAGCTCATTCAGTTGTTGCTCTCTGGCTTGTTCAAAATAAGCGGAATAACTCATAAAGTATGTATCCTCCTTTGTACTTGTAATTGTACGAATTTTGCTTTATCCCCCGAACCGAGGTCGTGGACGATATGTCTAGTTTACTACGTTTTGCGCTGAACGAAAAATAGCAGATCAAAAAAGCGATTCTACCCGGGTCTGTCAAAGACCTGAGCAGAATCGCCCTTCAGCATGAATTTAGATACAATTACACCCGGATGTCCAGTTGACCCCCGAGATGAGGCTGTGCGCTTTTTTCCATCATCTGTATCAGCGCTTGCCCTTGCTCATTGGCTTGATCCTTGGCCAGAGCAGCAACCTTTATACTTGCGGCTTGGGCCAAGCTGGCCTGACTCATACCTGTCGATAATGCTGCGATATCCATAATTCCAATCCTCCTTCATGATCAAGATTCTTTCTCTATATTTATCGGTTGGAACGGTTATTTTGTTTCATCCAATTGGAATTGGTGCAACAAATCTTGAAGCTGTTCGGCCAGACGGGTCAAATCGGCAGCGGAAGAACCGATCTCTTCCATCGAGGCGAGCTGTTCCTCGGCGGCGGCGGATACGGTCTCCGTATGGGATGCCGCTTCCTCAGCGATGCGCGTAATTTCCTCCATGCTGCTAACGACTGTGCCTGTTCCCTCTGCAACCCCGGCGGTAGAAGCAGCAACGTTATCGAGCTGCTTCGCCGATTTGGCTACCGCTCTACGGATGCGGGAGAAGGAACGACCGGACAGGTCAATGGAATTGATACCTTCGGTTACACGTTCTTTGGCAGATTCCATTGCGATCAGGGCCTCAGATACACCGCTCTGTATTCCTTGAATTTGTTCACGAATTTGCTGTGCTGAATGAGCCGAATTTTCAGCCAGCTTGCGGACCTCCGTCGCTACGACAGCAAAACCCTTGCCGTGCTCTCCTGCGCGCGCTGCTTCAATAGAAGCGTTCAGTGCGAGCAGGTTAGTCTGGCTGGCGATTTCGGTTATAACGGTGACAATCGTTCCGATTCGTCCGGATCGGTCACTCAAAGCGCTGACAATCGTATCGAGCTCTTCCACCGTTGTGCGAATGCCGTCAATGGAAACGACACTATTGCCGATATGCTCACTGCCTACATCCGACGCCTCAATGGCCTGTGCAGAATAAGTAGTCATTTCAGCCATGGTGGCAGTCATAGTTGTAATGTCAGCGGACATGCTGCTAACCCGTTCCTGATTATCTTTTGCGCTGCGGACTTGACGTTCACTGCCTGAGGCTACATCTTGAATAGCTACGGTCACATGCTCGATGGCACGGGTCGTTTGTTCTGCCCCTGCGGCAAGCTCTTGCGAGGAGGCTGACAAATTGCCTGTCATCGCTTGAATTTCTCGAATCATGTTACGCAGGTTATCCACCATTTGTTGAAAATACCTTGATAAATCGCCAATTTCATCCGAGCTTGAAGTCGCCACATCGATGGAAAGATTACCTTGGCTGATTGCATCCATGGAATTACGCAATCTTTGGATCGGCTTGAGAATACTGCTGATCAGCCAAAGTGCGAGTACACCGATAATGATGGCTGAAATCACCAGGACAACGATTGTCGTAACGAGTATCGGTTTGGCGGAGGCACTTGTTTCCGCTTGGTCCATCGTTCCGGCAATTTTCCAGCCTGTCAGCGCATTGGTTTTGAAAATCAGGTTTTTGGCTACGCCATTCAGATCATAACCAAAGCTGCCTTCCTTGGAGGCAAACAGTTGTGGCAGCATTTCACCAATTTTCGTACTTCCGCTGACTTCTGTCGGGTGGGTAACGACACGTTTGGTACCATCCAATATCATGATATAACCATTTTGCCCGATTTTTAAATTTGTGATTTCTTTCAAGTTGTTCAAATTCAGAGAAAGACCGAGAACACCGCTGTTGTCGGGAAGTGTACGTGAAATATACACAACGGGAACCTTGCTCGAATTGAGTTCGACAGAGCTGACTACGGTTTGCCCAGGTTTTTCAATGGCTTGTTTGTACCACGGACGCTCACGAGGATCGGTTGTATGTCCTGTGGATTTGCCAATGATGAGCTTACCTTCAGGAGTTCCTACAAATATGTCGGTAGCTTCCGCATGCATTTTCAAATACACTTGTAAGCTTCTGAGAATGTCTTCATCTGCTTCTGTACTGCTATCACTAACGGTTATCGTAGTAGAATAATATTCGATATCCGCGATTTTGGCTTGAATGGTTTGGGTAATTGCACGATCAGATGCGGTGACGCTTGTAGTCGCACTGTCGAGTAATTGACGGTCCGTTTGGTTATATGCTGCCTGATAGGAAAACGAACTGACAATAATGCTAGGTACGAGCATGACCAGCAGGAATGCTGCTGTCAATTTTTTGCGCAATGTTAAATTCTTCAGTAGTTTCAGTTGTTTCATCAAACCCCCTGCTTTCTATGTGCGTATTCAATTTCTAATATTTATCTCATATGTATTTACTATCGGTTATTTTAAGCCGAATTGATAGATTTATTGCTAATTTGTCCAATACGCTGAACAATTTCTTGCATAGCATGGAGTATCTTGCAATCTGGAGGGATGAGGTATGGGTTTTTTTCTGGATATGAGGAGCTCCACCAATTCATCACAAACAGGTGAGGGTCCCGATATACAGCTGGGTCCTGTACCGGAGCGGTTCGGTTTGATTACCCTGCGAACCTTTCTTGTACCGGGGCCGATTGTGACCTTTAGCGGTTCAATTGGGCTGGTTGGTGAACTTGGTGATACGTATGCGGTTGAAATCGTACGTGGCGCCGACTACGATCCGAGCGAGGTCGTCTATCGGGCCGAAGGGGTATTGGGAGCTACAGGGGCTAATGAAACACAAGCTTTTAATGCGCAGGATCTGTCCGCCCCATGGGCCATACAAACTGTATATTCTTCTTATATTTCTGGTATATCGACGACGGTTCGTAATGGTCCGGAGGTATTCACCGGCATCGCTTCGACTCCGTTTTTCTAAATATATCAGACGAGTATTTCCTTAATGTAGAATGCGGATATACGATCGTTTGTCGTATATCTCGCATTCTATGCCAGAGTCGATTCTGCTTCCCGAATTCTAATTCTTTAAAATCTCTCGCAAATACCCTATCAGTTCATCTGCTGCTTTGGTATGGGCGGGGAGCCCGGGATGGCTGCGAGATCCTATCGTTTCTTCCGTCGTGTTAGGCAGTTGGAACACGGACACATTTCGATCCCTCGTTCTTTTCTTATACGCGTCTACCGCCCGGTAGATCGCTGGCATCATCGGAGTACCTAGCATCCCATAGGCCCACACAATATGTGCGGCGGGATTACAGGTCCGAAGCTTGACAAGAAATTTTTTGACAGCGTTTTCAAAAGCTTGTAGATCTTCTTCGTTGAATGTGCCGTCCTCGTTCAAGCGTTGCTTGTACACTTTCCCGCTTGTTGGGTCCGTCCATGCAGGAGAATAAAAGGCTCCCCCGTCATTAGTCCCCAAATTCACCACGACCACATCCGGCTGCCATGAGGTAAAATCATGGTCAGAAAATGCCCCTAATGCTTCATTTCTTTCTCCAGTGAGCACACCACATACCTGCTCATAATATGCCGGTATGTTCGTATGCGGATTATTATCCCAGCCCGTTAGGACACCCCATCCGCTTTGTGACAGCACTCGGTAATCCGCATTCAGTGCTTCGGCAGTGATGGCTGTATAATTATGTAGTGCCGTGAACAGCATGGGAACCCAGTCTTCCTCCTGCTTCGCTCCAATCGTTCCTTCTCCCGAGGTAATGCTGTCACCGATAAATTCCACCTTGTGGGGCTTATCTGTAACCGGCAGCAATTCTCCGTCAACCTTCAGGGCATGAATTTGCAGCAAGCAGCGCGAGTCTGAACTCATAGGCTGGACATCCTTGACCACACGGACATTTTTGGCCGTGTCAGGGTTCATACCTCTCAAAAGACAAATCCAATGCCGTCCTGCGGTCACCATCAGGCGACTCATTGGGGCACCATTGATGACAATACTGATCCATTGCTCGTACACCTGATAATCGGCCTCTATTTCAATCCACAGCTCCGAGCCTTTGATATTTAATTCAATGCCGCTGCCCGTCCAAAACAGAGTTAGTGGTGTAAGGGTTTGCGTAGTTCGACCATGAACTTTGACATGCTTTGCTTTTGCAAGTGGATATATCTTCAGCTTCTTATTATGTGCCATTTCCAATATCCTCCTTATAATCTCCAAATTTAACTCTAGTTTCTATAATATTGTAAAATAAGTGACGAAAAATCTCAAAGTCTATTTTTAAGCAAGGAACCATTAATTCGCTTTGCCGAACATAACGATGTTAATCGCCTTGCCGAAGTCTATACCTACTTTGCCAGTTAATTCTGCCGTTTTTTGTGCCAACACGACTGCATTGACGCCACAAGAGAACAGCGCAATATCAAAATCATCTTTGTGTGATGTAATCCATTGGAGCGTTTCGGGCATCTGTTCATATTGGTGAAATGCAAATGTGCGCAATATGCAGCCCGTAAGGCTTGGCCTCAAGAACAGGCTTGACTTCAGCGGCCGTCCGGGTGACCAGCAGAACGCGTCGATCTTTCAGCATGTCCCAGAATGCAGGTGTCACAGCCAAATACCGATTCAGACAGGCGTGGCAGGTCAGCGCGGGGGAAAGAGCATAGTGAGCAAAAACCTGGTCGGTCAGCTCCCGCTTCAAATAGGACGGCGCTTTAATAGATTCATCATGATATGGCAATATGCCAGCAATGGTAGCTTTACGCACCGCCTCAGCTACTGCGTCTCGCAACTCCGTATTCGGCAAAAACAATCCTTTTTGACCGAGATTGGCTTTGACCGCCCAACGCTCCTGCAGCACCTTTTCCATCGGCCAGACGGTGTCCTGAGACAAAATCAAGTTTTCACCATCTCCAATACGAATGAGCGAGAAGGGCTGTTGTCGATCCAGTGCCAGCTTCAGGCAATGTAGCACCTCATTCATTTCCAGATACTTTGGATTAGACATATCATGTTTCCTCCCTGTTGAACTTTGTATTCTATCTGAACTTTGTATTCTATCATATGTCGAAAGCGAAAAGGTTTTTGTATGAACGGCTATTTCTTTTTGGATTCTACCTATTTTTACAAGAGCTGTTGTATTTGTACGTGCCGTTTTAAAAGTGTCTTCATAACTTGAGAGAAGAAGGTTTATAAGGGAGGAAGATCGATGAACCGCAAGATTGTGATTGAAATAAATTTTAATAACTATGGGATGAATCCCAATCGCCTGACACGTGAGTGGATTAGCGAGCGACTGGACATCTTCAGAACCTACACGCTACGGAGTTTGCTCAGTCAGACAAATGCGGATTTCCTATCTGTCGTCAAGCTGGCGGGCGGTTGCAGTGACATCGTGGAAGAGGAGCTGGCCAAGCGGGAGCCCATTCCCGACCACATTCGCTTCGGTACGAGCATCGAAAGCAAACGTCGTATGCAGGCGTATGTCGAAGGCGCGGACGAACTGCTCATTGCCCGCATTGATTCTGACGATTTGTATCACCGATCATTTGTACAACAATTGCATGATTATAAGTTTCAGCCAGACACGGTCGCGCTGGTGAACCAGCTAGGATACCTGTGGGATGCGGTTGAGGGTCAGATGGCACCGGTATTCCACCGTTCGCCTTCCTTTTATGTATTCCGCTATCAAGTAAAGGATTTTCTGAATGATTACCGTATCGTCATTCCCGGCAAGGGTACGCACGGATATGTAACGGAGCTTCCGCATGAGGTGATTCCGCTTCGCAACTATGTGAACGTTATTCATACTGCCAATACCTCGGTGAAGAAAGTGCCAGCCAAGGATCGGCTGACAGAGAGTGAAATGAACACTGTGTTGGCTGAATTTTTGGGAACGGGCACTGCCAATTCGTAACGGTCAGGAGGAGATTATATTGAATTGATGGACCGTGCGGGGCTTGGTGAGCTGCTTCGAGGAACGGAGTAACCGATGAAAGAGGTGGGTATTTTGCAACTTATCGAAAAAATAACTAAAGGAA
Source organism: Paenibacillus kribbensis (assembly GCF_001705305.1). Lineage (GTDB taxonomy): Bacteria > Bacillota > Bacilli > Paenibacillales > Paenibacillaceae > Paenibacillus > Paenibacillus kribbensis_B. The sequence goes on along the minus strand of NZ_MCBP01000005.1, from coordinate 145,451 downwards.
CTGTAAAGGTTGCGGTAATCGGCCTCGGTTATGTAGGGCTGCCTATGGCAGTGGAAATGGCAAAGGCCGGTTATGATGTATACGGTGTGGATTCCGATCCTGTCAAAGTAGCCAAGCTGCTTCAAAGACAGTCGTACATCATAGACATTGACGATAATGCATTGGAAGGCCTGATCGGTCAGCAGCTGCATCCGGTTACGGATATTAAGGTGCTGGAGCATGTGGATATTGTCGTCATCTGCGTGCCTACGCCGCTGACAGCCGGACATCAGCCGGATACATCCTATATCGAAACGGCTATTGATCAGGCGATACCACATTTACGCAGACAAGCGCTGCTGATTTTGGAAAGTACCACCTATCCGGGAACGACCGAGGAACTGATTCGGCAGGTGATTGAGCAGCGCAGGGGCTGGACGGTGGGGAAGGACTTTTATGTGTGCTTTTCACCGGAACGTGTCGATCCGGGCAGTGTTTATTTTAATATTCGCAACACACCAAAGGTGATCGGTGGCTGTACACCGGATTGTCTGGCCGCAGGAGCAAGCTTTTACGGCTCCTTTCTGGATCAAATCGTCCCGGTTAGCTCAACAACGGTGGCGGAAGCCGCCAAGCTGTTTGAGAATACATTTCGTAGCGTCAATATTGGAATGGTCAATGAGCTGACAGCAGCTTGTGAGAAAATGGGTATCAATATATGGGAGGTGCTGGATGCAGCGGCAACCAAACCATTTGGCTACATGCCTTTTTATCCGGGGCCTGGCATCGGTGGGCACTGTATCCCGGTCGATCCGTTGTACTTGTCGTGGAAATCCGAGCAGCATGGGTTTCCGCTGGAGTTCGTGAATTTGGCAGACCGCATGAACCGGCGTATGCCGATGTATATCGCGGAGCGAATCGAAGCGATGCTCGCGCAGAAAGGGAAAGCTATAAACAAGGCCAAAGTCATTTTGGCGGGCGTAGCCTATAAAAAAGACATTGATGATGTGCGCGAATCCCCGGCTCTTGTTCTGTTTGAGCACCTGCAGGAAGAGGGCGCTTCGGTAAGTTTTACCGACCCGTATGTAGCAAGCTTTAAGCTGAACGGTGAGGTGATCCGATCTCGGACGGCCAATGCCCAGCTATGGGAAAGCGCAGATATCGTAGTCATTACGACAGACCACTCGGTGCTGGACTACCAGCAGTTGGTGGACCATGCTCCACTGGTCTTCGACACACGCAATGCGACTGCGCATTGCACGGGTGGACACGTCGTGATACTGGGTCATCCCGGTGATGGAGGGGGCGCCGCTGTTGGCTAACCGTGATCAGGTGAATGAACGTTATTACGGACAGATCAATTCGGAGGAATCACATGAGGCCACCCGCCATAGAATCCACTGGATTTGCCGCCATGTGCAGGGCCGTACCGTGCTGGATGTCGGGTGCAGTCAGGGGATAACGTCCATTTTGCTCGGACGGGAAGGCTTTGAGGTGACGGCTATTGATTTGGAAGAGGACAGTATTTCATATGCCAAAAAAGAACTTCGTCAGGAATCTGCACCTGTCCGGGGAAGAGTTCACTTTCAGTTAAAGGACATTTCACAATTTGAACGTCCTCCCGGCGGCTTTGACACGATTATTTTAGGCGAAGTTTTGGAGCATTTTGCACATCCTCATCCCCTGCTGACCCATGCTTACCGGTTGTTGAATAAAAAAGGAACGCTTGTCCTTTCCGTACCCTACGGATACCATCCGTTTCACGATCACAAGCGGACCTATTATGCTGGAAGTCTGTCCCGAGTGCTGTATCCTTATTTTGATGAAAAAGCGCTGGAGGTCCATCACAAATATTTGTGCTTCGCAGGCTGCAAAAAGCCAAAAAAACTGCGCGACGTCCAGCCGGGGGCAGAGCATCTGACCCGCTGGATGAAGCTGGACGAGGAGCAGTTTCGTCTGGTGGAGCAGCAGCATGTTCGTAAAATGAACCAACGCAAGGCTGCACTGGACAAGGCAGTACAGCGAATCCGACAGATGGAGGAACAATTTTTTTCGCAGGGAAGGTATCCACTTACAGAACAGATGGACAAGGCGCAGGCAGAAGGGAGAGGGGATGGTGCAAAGTGACCGAACACACCATGATTGAACGACCGATGACCATCAGCTTGTGTATGATTGTGAAAGACGAGGAGCAGACACTTGCACGTTGTCTGGACTCGGTCGCGGGCCTGATGGATGAAATCATCATTGTGGACACGGGATCGACGGATCGGACGAAGACGATAGCCGCCCGTTATACGGATCGGCTGTATACGTTCGATTGGGACGATGATTTTGCAGCCGCCCGCAACGAATCGTTCGATCAGGCGACGTGCTCCTATATTATGTGGCTGGATGCGGACGATGTACTGCTGGGACCCGATCGTGAGCGCCTGCGTTCCTTGAAGCAGCGTTTGTCTGTGGATATCGACGCCGTGTTGATGCCGCTTCATCTGGCAGAGGGGGAGCAGGGTGAACTGTTGTTCACCTCACGCCGTATCCGTCTCGTGAAGCGGGAGCGACAATACCGCTGGGAAGGGCGGCTGCATGAGGATTTGGTGATACCCGCGGGACGAATCGTCCATTCGGACGTGGCTGTGACGCACCGCCGAATGGACAACCACACGCTCCGTAATCAACGTATCCTCGCCCGCTGGATCAGCGAAAGTGGCAAGCTGGAGGGGCGATTGCTGTATTTTCACGCGAATGAATGCTTTGACCGCAAGGAATATGCCGAGGCGGCAGAGGCGTTCAACCGTCTGTTGGCGGAGCCGAGCGGCTACCGGGAGGATCGGATTACCGCTTGCGCGCGATTGGCGGAATGCTATCTCCATCTCGGGAAGCCGGAGCAACAGCTGGATAGTCTGCTGCACTCCTTCCGATACGGTGTGCCGCAAGCAGATTTATGCTGCATGATCGGTGACTGGTTTTTCACGCGCAGCGAATGGAGCACTGCGGCGTACTGGTACGAAAAAGCACTGGAGCAGCAGCAGCATGCTACTGATTTAAGACCTGTTCCAAGGCCATGCTACTCCTGGTTGCCCCACGTGCGGCTCAGTCATTGCTACGCCCATTTGGGTAAGCTGAACGCATCGTATGAGCATAACCGGACCGCTTTACGTTATTTGCCTGACGATCCGCATTTGCTGGCTAATGAGCGCAAGCTCAGGGAGGCGATTCCCGATCCATCTTCCACCGCCCCTCCTTTAAAATAATTCAAGCTGTTCCGGTCCTTCATTCTCCTGAGGTGGTTTGCGGGGTGGAAAAGGCTTGGGGTCCATGCCGAGCAGCGTCATCAGCTGCTTGGCGTTAGCGGCGGCATCTCCTCCCGAATTGTTATTGAAAATAACGCAAATCTCACGGCTCTGCTGCTCCAGCTCCAGCAATCTGTCTCTCCATTCGGTCAATTCCTGTTCATTGTACCGATACAGATAACGAACCTCCCGCCAGTTGGGCGCAGAGCTTTGATTCCAGCCGGAACCATTTCGTCCGTGGAGACGTACGATCGTCAGGTTGCTGTCTGTAGCCTGCGGCACAATGGGAACAGAGCCCGGTCCGGCCTGCGGCTCGTCACATACGCTGTGTATCCAGCCTTCCTCGTGCATGAATGCCAGCGTTCGTTTCCGAAAATCGGGTGTAAACCAGCTTTGATGTCTGAATTCAAGTACGGATGGGACCTCTCCCATCCTTTTTTTCGTGTCTCGCAATACGGCTACATTCTCGCGTGTACAGTCGAACCAGGGGGGATACTGAAACAGCACCGCCTTGAGCTTGCCCGCTTCGCGGAGAGGCTGTATGGATGCATGCAAGGCTTCATACATTTCATCGGTTGTTTTAAAATAAGGCTGCTTGCCGCGTGTATGTCCGGTCATGCCTTGATAGGCCTTGACGAGAAATGAAAAGGAGTCAGGGGTTTCGGCCGCCCAGCGTTCCATGCGATCCGTGGGCTGCACCGCATAAAAAGAACTATCCATCTCCACCACCGGAAAATGACTTCCATAGACGCTTAATTTTTGATTAGCTTTGGTGCCGATCGGATACAGGTCATCGTGATCGCCCCAACCCGTCAGTCCAATTTGAATCATGGCTTTGCCGCTCCTTTCCTTCATAAATACGCTCAAGAGGCGTTCCCACGATACATTTTAATGATAAAATAGGGTGAACTGCATGAAGCTGGCATGAAGTTCCTATGAACATTTAAGCTTAATTACGATTATTGTAACATGTTCCTTATTCAGAATTTTGCAAAATCCTTATTTGTAATGCTTTTGAGTTTCCAGTTTTGTGCATTTATATGCTCAATATAAAAGACTGGTACAATAAAAATACTAGGATGCTCTGTGGACATCCTAGCATTTTTACTCAACTAAGCTTGTTTCTTCTTATACCTGTAGTGCTAGCTGTATTCGCAGCGGATATATCGGGAAGCAGTTTTCCTGCCGACACGCCTCGAGATCTAAAACCCTTTTCCCCCGAGCGGCTGAACCTTTATAGTACTGGCCTCCGCAATCAAATGGCGGCAACGCCCGATGAGTTCAAGCACTTTTTCGTTTTTCAGAGAAGCAGCATGCGCTTCCTGGCTCTCCCAAAGCTCCGTGATCCACAGATCGTCCAGATCGTCTTGAGCCGCGTGCAAGATATAATAGATGCAGCCCTCCATATTGTTCAGCGTTTCTACGGATTCCAGCATCATTTTCGCGAGTTCTTCCCGTTTCCCCGGGTGGGTTGTCAATTTTCCGAACATGGCGTATTTACTCATTGTCCATTCCCCTTTCTTCTTTGTGCGATCCGATAACATCGTTTCATAATGCGCTAATCATAATGTGCGAACATTCGAGCACTGGCCTCAACCATTTTCCCGACCAGTAGCTCCGACTCGATCTGCAATGCTGGCACAACTCATTTAGCACCTGCTCCTGTCCACTTGCCCGAGCGAAGCATCCAAGAGGATCGATAACATGTTGTCCACTTTCGTCATAGTCCAATCCCCTTTCCCAAAATCGTCCGCTCTTATACGACAATCACTCTAAAGGTGTCATTCCCTTATCTATCCAAGTCTCGTAAGTCGGGCCATTCCGAGAAACCGAAACTATAATGAAAATACCTAATGGCCGTTTATGTATGTCAATATTTGGAGGATTCGCTGCTCCTTTCCTTCATAAATACGTTCAAAAGGCGTTCCCACGATACATTTTAATGATAAAATGGAGTGAATCGCATGAAGCTGGTATGAAGTTCCTATGAAAATTTTAGCTTAAGTATGATTATTGTAACATGTTCCTTATTCAGGATTTTTACAAAATCCTTATTCGTAATGCTTTGGAGTTTCCAGTTTGAAAAAGCTAATATAATATGTAATAGAGTGAAATGAGCTCATGGAGGAGAAACGATATGGCAGAATGGTACGAACAAAGCTTTGGGGAAGATTATTTATTGGTATATAAGCACCGCGACTTTCAGGGAGCCTATCAGGAAGTGCAGAAAATGATCTCCTGGGTCAAATTACCGCAAGGCTCCAGTGTATTGGATTTATGCTGTGGTATGGGACGTCATTCCCTTGCACTCGCCGATGCGGGCTATAAGGTGACAGGTGTGGATTTGTCCGGTGTGCTGTTGAGAGAGGCGCATGCTGCTGATCCCGAAGGGCGGGTAAGCTGGCATCAAGGGGATATGAGAGCGGTGCCGCTGGATGAGAGCTTTGACGCGGTGGTGAATTTGTTCACCTCCTTCGGCTATTTTGAGCAGGATGAAGAGCAGCTTAAAGTATTAAAGGAAATTTATCGGCTATTGAAGCCGGGAGGACGCTTTATCATAGATTATTTGAACCCGGCCTACGTGGCCCTTCATCTGGTGCCGCATTCGTCACGCGAGGATGAAGGGAATTGGATTGAGGAGCATCGGGTGATTGAAGATGGATTTGTGAAAAAACAGATCGCAATTCGTTCATCCGCATCGGCTGCGACTGCTAAAGCCGCTGCTGGTTTGGATACGACTGCCGCAGGAGAGGAATCAACACGTGTGTATCACGAGCGTGTAAAGCTCTATCCATATGAAAAGTTCCGCGCATTGCTGGAACAAGCCGGGCTGTCTGTAGAACAGGTGCACGGAAGCTATAATGAAGATCAATATATCGAGGATGCTTCGCCCCGAATGATTTTTGTCGGCATGCGGGCTTGAAACGGAAAGGCGGATGGAAAGCCATGAAATGGCCAGAGCTTACACCGTGTGAAGGGATAGATGGAGGCTTTCAGGTCAAAATATCGATGTCCTTTCCGCTGCGTTGGGTGAATAGCTATGTGCTCAAGGGGCAGCACGGCTTTACGATTGTAGACCCTGGTCCGCGCAATTTGGACACAGAGGCGGAATGGGTGCATGTCTTCCAGCAGCTGGGGATGTCCTTTGCGGATATCTCGGACATTGTGGTGACCCATCATCACCCGGATCATTACGGATTGGCTGGCTGGATGCAGCAGCAAAGTCAGGCACGTGTACATATGTCAGCTCGAAGCCATCAGGAAGCGATGATGATGTGGGGTGGGCAGGCATCAACTGCTGCGATGGAGCATACGCTTCCCGCTTTTTTTGTCCGGCATGGCTTCCCTTTGGAGCAGGTGCCCGACTTGGTAGCCCATATGCTGCAGGCGTATGCGCAAGTGAATCCACAGCCTGAAATTACAGTCATTCCTGTTAGGGAGAATGCCTGTTTGGAGCTGGGCGGACGCAGCTGGCTGCCTATTGAGACAGGAGGACATGCAGCCGGGCATGTATCCTTGTATGAGCCGAATAGCGGCGTGATCCTGTGCGGTGATGCGGTCTTGCCGCAGATTTCGCCCAATATCAGCCTGCTGCCGGGAAGTGATGCCCAGCCCTTGCAGTCTTATATAGACGGCTTGCAGCGTCTGGGCGAGCTGGAGGTGGCATGGGCGTATCCGGGGCACCGCAATCCGTTTGGTACTTTTCATGAACGGACGCAAGCGTTGCTGGCGCATCATGAAGAACGGCTGGAGAAGTTCGAGCAGTTGATTCAGCCGGAAGGGAGCACCGCCTACGAGCTATGTATAGCCGTGTTCGGTGACAAGCTGGGTATTCACCAACTGCGATTTGCTATGTCGGAGACGCTGGCTCATCTGGTGGAACTGGTGCGCCGTGATCGGGCTTGGATAAGCGATACGGAGCAGAATATGCGCTTCCATGCCCTTGGCCGGGAATAGTTTACCGAATATAGCCAACAAGACATAGCAACATGACATAGCAACATGATCAAGCGGCATGCATGCCGGGAAAGAGGCTTTTATGGATCTGCTGCTGCTGGGAGCTACCGGACGCGTAGGGCGGTATATATTGGAGTATGCATTGGCGGATGGTCATACCGTTACGGCCCTTGTCCGTTCAACGGACAAGCTGGAGGAATACGCTTTAAAATACGGGACACAGCTCCGAATGGTACAAGGGGATGCTACCGATGCCGAGGATGTAGCACGAGCGCTGGCGGGCGGAGTGGCGGCTGTTATCAGCGCACTGAATACGGATGGAACCACTACCTTATCCGTGAATATCGACCTGCTGATCCGACACATGCAGAAGCAGTCGGTTGCCCGTCTTATTACGGTAGGGACAGCAGGGATTTTGCAAAGCCGCACCGAACCGGGCTTGTATCGGTATGAGTCCTCTGAGACCCGGCGACGTAGTACCCGTGCGGCAGAGGAACACCGGCGGGTGTACGAATTGCTGCGTACTTCGGCGCTGGACTGGACCATTGTCTGTCCAACCTATCTGCCGGACGGTGCGCGGACAGGCATTTATCGTGTGGAAAAAGACTTTTTGCCCGAAGGCGGCTCACAAATTTCCACCGCTGATACAGCTGATTTTACCTATCGTCAATGGAAGAGTCACGAATTTATACATGCACGTGTAGGCATTGCCTATTGATCGTAAAACGCAAACATAGCTGCAAGCTTCATTTTTAACATGAGTCAGAGCGCGATAAGTGTACCTACTTATTTGCGTTCTTTTTCGTATTATTAGGTCAGCCAGAAACAGGGAGTCTTTGAAGGGCTATCCCACTAAAAAAGGATATGACCGCGACGAATGGCCGATGTGTGATGAAGGTGGTGCAGGTGCTGATATTAGATACATAAGCCCTAAAGATAATAGAGGGGCAGGATCATGGGTAAGTCATCAGCTAGATAAATATGCTGATGGAACAATGGTAAGATTCATAGTGAAATAATGATAAGGACTCATACCAGCTTCTTGAACTGGTATGAGTCCTTTTTTTGAAAGTTATTTCTTTTCCCCTAACAAGCTGTACGATAATAAGGAGCCAGACAACATAAATATTAAGTTAAGATTTGAAGATAGATAATTTCCTGCTAAATAATAAATTATGACTAAAAGGGAGGGGATGAAGGCAAAGATAAAAATATTTTTTTTGAATACAAGCTTCAAACTTCCAGTGAAAATTAACGAAAAGTATATTCCTAGTAATAGATATAAAATCCACTCATAAGTTAAATACGGTTGATATTTGAAAGTAATTGACATTTTATTTTGGAGATATTCATCAAATAGATTAATTAATTTCAAAAATAACATTAATCCCATAATCCAGGCAAAAATTAATATTTTTTTCATTATTTTTCCTCCAAAAAGGTTGTTTTATTTATACAATTTCTTAATAATAGTATCATAACATACAATATGAGGAAAATTAATGAAGAAAAAACTAATTCTTTTATCAGTTGTAGGCGCTCTTTTACTAGCACCAGCTTTTGCTTTTGCAGACTCAAGTTCTAATGTAGTCGACCCAGAGGGAAAAGCTACATACCAGGTTGACAAAGCTTTAAATGTAGAAGAAGTCATTGATCGCGCTAAAAAAGGAATCAGTGACTTGGATATTGGAAACACTGTAACAGAGTCTACTTACAATATTGATGGAAAAGAGTTTGATGTCAAAATATACAGAACTGCTAAGCTGGTAGGAAGAGAAGTTAACCAATCGTTAAGGATTTCCAATGTAAATGATAGTAATGAGTTGAACATCTACGCTATTTCTGCCGCTGCAGTGTATGATAGTTCAAGATCTGAATCAAAATCAGATGAAAGTATATCAGTAACTACTTATTCGACTTTTTATATGGCAAAATCTACTGATGAAAATGGTGTGCTGTATGGTAGTCTAGTAAGCGCAAATGGAGGCTGGAGAATAAATGACCATACCACTCCAGTTTCAATAACTGCAAAAAAATTTAGACTTGGACAAAATGGTATGATGAGAAATGGCCCTACAGATTCTCAATCACAAGGCTTTGCTTTAGGCGCTGGTCCTGGTACTTTTAATCACACTTTAAAATATGGTTGGAAACCAGTTGCATTAGGGCAGAGAGGGCTTTTCAAATCAATGATAGGGGTAATAACTGAAGCTGAGATAGTAGTTCACGGAAATAGCTCTAAACTAGTACTTATTAATACTTATGAATAATAAAGCTACCTAATATAAACCTGATTTTTTATAGGTTAGATTTTATATTAGGGGGAATTTTAAGGGGGTTTAGCGTGTCTTAAATGCTGGAGCTTCCTTTCCAATATTATTAGTAAAAAGCTCTGTTAACCTTATGGTCGGCAGAGCTTTTTTTGTGTACGCCCAGCATAGGCGCCATCTCTAGGGTGAAAGTCCCGTACGGGGGCTGGCGAGCACCTACCGTGAACCATGACATCCTCATGCTAGAATACTAAGTTCTAGCTTGGTCAGGCCATGATTATGCCTGGCCTTTTATTTGACAAACCATCAGGATTAGAATACTATGGTTCTTGTAGGAAACGATGTTTCTGAAAAGTGAGTAAGGTTTTACATTGAGGACGGCATTATCTTCAAAGTAGTCATCGTCTTTTAATAAGCAAAAGGAAGTGTATTGAATCATGTCCAAGTCATCGCAGCCCTATAAAACCTATTCGGAAGTGAAGCTTCAGCAGCAGCAATTGCTCCGTAAAAATGTTATTGATGCCGCATGCCTCCTTCTTGTAGAGGAAGGGCCTGAGGCCGTGACCGTGCGACGGGTTGCGCAGAAATTAAGCTGTTCAACCAAAATTATTTACAGTATCTTCGGCAGCAAAGATGGTCTGGCCAACGAGATGTACTTGGATGGATGCCGACTGCTGGCAGGAGCCTTTCAGCAAGTACCCGTCACCGAAAACATACTCGCTGACTTGGAAGCCTTAAGCTGGGCGTACTGGGAATTTGCACAGCTTCATTCAGCCTATTACAAAATGATGTTTGGCGGGGCCTTATCTGATTTCAAGCCGGATGAACAGAGCCTGGAAGGTACGACTACGGCCCTGTCCCGAATCCTGCAAACCGTCGTACACGCTATGGAGCAGGGTCAATTGGCAGAGCAAGATCCGTTGCTGGTCGTCCGAATGCTGTGGTCTGCCTTACACGGGGTTATACACCTGCAATTTGCAGGTCATTTTTCGGATGCAGCTATGGCCCAAGAGATTTATGCATTTACGATAAAGCAGACGCTGGCTGCATGCAAGGCCCCTTCATTGTAAGTATAGGATTTGAAATGTACTGAGGTCGTCATAGTGGATGACTTCAGTTCATTATAGAGTAGTGGTAACAATGTTTCTGAAATAAAACAACGATACTATGGAGGTCATCATCATGTTTATGTATGCAAACAAAACCGCTCTCATCACGGGGGCTTCATCCGGTATTGGCGAGGCGTTCGCCTATTCGCTTGCGGCCAAGAAATGTAATCTTATTTTGGTGGCACGCAATGAAACGAAATTAAAGGCGCTGGCCGAAGAGCTTTCCACGAAATATAACGTAAGGACAACCGTGATTGCACTTGATCTTTCGGAAGCAGGAGCACCACAAATATTGCATCAGGAGGTTCAAAAACAGCAACTTAAGGTGGATCTTTTAATCAACAATGCAGGCTTTGCTACCTATGGGTACTTTGAACAGGTTTCAAGAGAACGGCAGCATGAGGAAATCATGCTCAATGTGGCTGCTTTAGTGGATATTACACATGCTTTTATGCCTGATTTATTACGCAACCGGGATGGGGGACTCATTAACGTCTCTTCCACAGCCGCATTTCAGCCTGATCCGTATATGGCCGTGTATGGAGCAACCAAAGCATTTGTGCTTTCCTTTAGCGAAGCGCTGTGGGCCGAAAATCGGAAACGGGGGCTAAATGTGCTCGCCCTCTGTCCGGGTGCCACTGAAACCGCATTTTTTGATGTGGTGGGCTCCAATGAAGCTTCCGTAGGTTCCAGAGAAACCCCTCAAAAAGTGGTACAGAACGCACTGAAAGCATTTGAAAAGGGAAGGAGTCACCTGATATCCGGTCGCCAAAACTATTGGGTCGCCCAGGTTTCCAGATTTTTCTCCCGTCAAGCTACATTGGGAATTGTAGAACGTACGCTGCGACCGCAAAAGTAATACGTCAGACACACTTCATGTGCCAGGTCTGATCGGTTCTAAACTGCATCAGACCTGGTATTCCTGTTTACATGAATAAGCGCTTGCTACTCCAGCCCTTTGGAATCCAGTCCTCGGGAATCCAGCCCTCGGGAGTATAGTAAAATTCCATCCCGTTTCTCCCAGCCGTTGGCCGACCAGAAGCGTTGCCCTGCTTCATTATGCTCCATCACCAAAAGATGACATTTATCTATGCCCTCTCGCAGCAAAGCAGACAATGCTTCATTCACCAGCAACGGGGCAATTCCTTGACCAAGCTAATTCCTTCATTCCCCTGCAAAAAGCGTGTAATTCGCTCCGGCGAGTCGGCTTCGCTTAATCCCAATCCTTCCAAGCTGCTCCACAGTGCAAAAGCCTGATCGTAATCATCAGCCTTCATCATGCGGATTACATATTTTTCATTTGCTTTTTCAGCTACGTTTGCCATGTCCTATCTCCTCTTGCTGTGCATATCTCTGTTGTTCTTTAGCGTGTAGTATTCGGTGCGCTTTCTTCCCCAAGCTCCTGTTCACGCTCTTCCTGTTTGCGATGGGCGATACGGCTGCTGGCTGATGCTGCGATAGCGCCTACAATATCGTCCAAAAACGTATGGATTGGCCCGAGGCTTTTATCATTCAGACGTTCCAGCACACCCGGTTTGAGTTTATCAACATAACCGTAATTGGTAAATCCAATGCTGCCGTACACATTCACGATGGAGAAGGCCAGAATTTCATCCACCCCGTACAGTCCCTCATCATTCTCAATCATATCCTGCAATGGGGGAAGAAGGGCGCCCTGTTCGGCAAGGATATCCAGTTGGATGCCGGTGAGCACTGCATTTTGAACCTCGCGCTTCATCAGCACTTTGTCTACATTTTCAATGCATTCTTCCATCGTCAGGTTTGGGTAATATTTATTCTGTAGCAGCATGACCAGCTCTGCGATTTCAGTCATGCTTACACCACGCTTGTGCAGCAATTCACGGGTGGCGTCAGCCACCTTTTTACTATTCAGGCTATAAGGTACTTTTTTCTTATCCATAAAGCTGTAGTTCCCCTCCTTGTATAGATTCTGATTTTCGTTGCGATTATGACCAGTGTGTCCAGTCTGCTGAAAAAGTAGTTATTTTTTACGCGGGGCTCGTATACATATTAGTACAATCTGTACAAAATTGTTAGGGAGGAACTTCACTTATGAACCTAAAACACCCATGGCGTATGACCTCTGTAGCAGGGCTGCTGTCGCTACCCCTGTTGTTGTCCGGATGCAGTCTTTTCGGCAATGAGTCAGCATCTATTGATCCCCCGCCGTCCACGTTAGAGCAATCCATGATCAAGGCCGTAAGCGGAAAAGCACCTGTGAGCACCGGGCAGCTGAGGGCTGTCTTTCTGCAAGATCATAACGGTTTGCTGGCTCCGGTATCTTTGCCGATTGCTACAGGTGATGTACAGGCAGATGCCAAGTCGGCGCTGGAAACACTGGTTGAGGGTGGGCCGTATGCCGGACTATTGCCAGAGGGCTTTAAAGGCGTATTACCTCAAGGTACAGAAGTGAAGAGTGTGACAGTGGACAAGAACAGCAAGCTGGCTGTCGTTGAATTCAACAAATCTTTTGCCAACTATAAGCCGCAGGAAGAACGCAAATTAATGGAAAGCTTGACCTGGACCCTGACCGACCGCCCCGACATTAAAAACGTACAGATTTGGATGGATGGCAAAAGACTAAACGAAATGCCCGTTGACGGTACGCCGCTGGATCATCCGTTGACACGCGCAGTGGGCATTAATCTGGAGGTCGGTCAGGGTGCGACACCGCTGGATTCCAGTCCGGTCACGGTATATTTTTCATCGTCATCTCCTGCCGGAGTTCAATATTATGTGCCCGTCACACGGCTGGTCAACCCGGAAAAAGATCGTATCCAGTCCGCGCTGCATCAATTGATTCAAGGGCCGCAGACGAAGGACGGATTACAGGAAGTGATGACAGGGGAGACGGCGCTAAAATCAATAGAACGGTCCAAAGACAACGTAATTACGGTGTCACTCTCGGATGATATGTTCGCCAAGGGAGAAGCTGTACCTGCGGAATTTCTGGAATCGGTCGTACTGACAGCAGCAGACAATTCGGGGGATGCGGCCAAAACGAAAATTCGGATTGAACTGAATGGCGAGAAAAGTGTTATTGGACAAAATAATCAGAACTATGGAGAACCTGTAGCCAAGCCGCAGCACATTAACGAAATTCCTCTTTAAGGACGGGGAATCGTCCTTGGGGTGCTTTTGCCTGCACACTTTGGTAAAATAAACAATATAAGAACAGGTTGCATACGACGTAGGAGGAAAAAGCATGAGTAGATCTAACGGACGAAACGGTGATGAGCTGCGCCCGATGAAATTGACAGCAGGAGTAAATAAATACGCGGAGGGCTCTGTTTTTATAGAGGTTGGCGAGACGAAAGTCATTTGCACGGCTACTGTGGAAGAACGCGTTCCACCCTTCATGAAGGGACAAGGAAAGGGCTGGGTGACCGCAGAGTACTCCATGCTTCCGCGGGCGACTCATAGCCGTAATCAGCGCGAAGCCGCGCGTGGCAAGCTGACGGGCCGTACGATGGAAATTCAGCGTCTGATCGGAAGAGCGTTGCGTTCGGTTGTAAATTTGCAGGCGCTTGGTGAACGGACCATTACGCTGGACTGTGACGTTATTCAGGCGGACGGCGGGACACGCACAACCTCCATTACCGGTTCATTCGTGGCGTTAGCGATTGCGGTCAATAAAATTGCCACCCAGCACAAGCTGCCTGTTTTCCCCATTACGGATTTTCTGGCATCTGTCAGCGTAGGGGTTGTTGGTGAGAAAGCATTACTGGATCTGAACTATGAAGAGGATTCCAAGGCCAAAGTCGATATGAACCTGGTGATGACTGGCGGCGGCAAATATGTCGAGCTGCAAGGCACTGGAGAAGAAAGTCCATTTGACCGTAACGAATTGGATCAGCTGCTTAGCTTGGGCGAACAAGGAATCTTACAAATGATCGAGCGTCAAAAGGAAGTACTCGGACCGATTGCTGATAAGATCGGAGCCGGACGCACGGGGGCTGGAGTCTAATGCGACTGGATGGCCCGATTGTCATTGTCGCTACCAAGAATAAAGGGAAGATACGTGAATTTGCACATGCCTTTGCTCCGCTGGGCAAGGAAGTCAAAAGCATGTACGATTACCCCGACATTCCTGATGTCGTTGAGGATGGCAAAACCTTTGCCGAGAATGCGCTGAAAAAGGCCAAAGCGGTCGGAGATGCGCTGGGACTGCCCGTGCTGGCCGATGATTCGGGTCTGTGCGTGGACTTGCTGGACGGTGCACCGGGCGTATACTCGGCCCGTTATGCTGGAGAAGGTGCCAGCGATCACGAGAACAATATTAAGCTGCTCGATGTTTTGGAATCGAAGCAGCTTGGTGATGATACAGGACAGCCTTTGCTAAGTCCGGCTCAATTCGTCTGTACCTTAATTCTGTATAATCCTCAGACCGGGGAGACGCTGGAATCGACCGGCTCGGTGGATGGCTGGATTACAACGGAAACCGCAGGCGGCGGCGGATTTGGTTATGATCCGTTGTTTTATTTGCCTGAGTTCGAGAAGACGATGGCCGAGCTGACGTTGGAACAAAAGCAGGCTATCAGCCATCGAGGGATAGCCCTGCGTAATTTGGCGACCAAGCTGGGGAATTCGCAGGCTTAAAATTCGTAGTAGCATGTTCAACTATCAGATTAGGCCTATAACAACAAAAGTCTATCCGCAGCTCATCAATTGCGGGTAGACTTTTTGCATTTTTTTGTAAACCTATCGAATTGCTACTTTGTAGGTGCGCAGCCAGTTATCTACCTGGGTCAGGTATGCAAACAATTGAGGTCCCGACATCAGCTGACCAAACCAGGGCAGATTGCTGGATGCTTCTGGCGAGGCCGCGATATCACGCACCTTTTGCGCATCAATCAGCTTAAGCAGCGGGGAAGAGGAATCATCCAGCAGCTCCAGCGCCTGCTTTTTCACAACGGCAAGATAGGAAGGGTTATGTGTTTTGGGGTATGGGCTTTTTTTACGGTACAGCACATCATCCGGCAATACACCCTCCAGCGCCTTTCGCAAGATACCTTTTTCACGTCCGCCTGTCGTCTTAATGCTCCAAGGGATGTTCCATACATATTGCACCAGCCGATGATCGCAATACGGCACCCGTACTTCGAGTCCGACCCCCATACTCATCCGATCCTTGCGATCCAGCAGCGTAGGCATAAAGCGAGTGATGTTCAAATAGGACATAACACGCATTTGCGCAGCTTTACCTGTTTCCCCCGACAGCTTCGGCACTTCTCCTATGGCCTCAGAGTAGCGGTCGTTCAAATACTCCAGCGGCTTGATCCAGTCACGCACCTCGGGAGACAGCAGGCTGGCTCTCATATCGGGAGCGACCGCCCACGGGAACGTGCCTGAGTTCAGCATATCCTCACGATGGAACCACGGATATCCGCCAAACACTTCATCCGCCGCCTCACCGGAAATGGCAACGGTTGCTCCTTTTTTAATCTCCCGGCAGAAGAGATACAGCGACGAATCTACATCCGCCATCCCCGGTAAATCCCGTGTTAGCGTGGAGTTGTTCAGAGCTTCTACGACCTCGGGTGTATCGAATTCGATCCAGTGATGGTTGGTGCCCAGTTCATCCACCATGCGCTGAATCCAGGGGGCATCGGCTCCGGGCTGGAATGCATGGGCTTTAAAATGCTTGTCGTTATCCACATAATCGACCGAATACGTATCAACTTGTCCCTGCCCGGTACGCTTGTAATAATCGACAGCTAATGCGGACAGTGCGCTTGAATCCAGACCGCCAGACAGCAAGGTGCACACCGGGACGTCCGAAATGAGCTGCCGCTCCACCGTATCCAGCAACAGCTCACGTACCTTAAGCGCTGTTTGTTCCGTGTCATCCTCATGCGCAATGCTTTCCAGCTTCCAGTAGGTCTGAATATGCATGCCGTCGCGGTCGTAGGTCAGCGTATGCCCGGGGCGCAGCTCCTTCATGGACGAATAGACGCCGTGTCCGGGGGTACGTGCAGGCCCGATGATAAAAATTTCTGCCAATCCTTCGGCGTCAACGGTCGCTTCGACAGCAGGGTGCTGCAGCAGCGCTTTGGGCTCTGAGCCGAATACGAACACATCCTCATTGTGGCTATAAAATAGCGGTTTTACGCCCAGACGATCCCGCGCCAGAAATACCTGCTGCCGCCCGCTATCCCAGACAGCAAACGCAAAAATGCCGTTTAATCGGTCCACGCATTCGGGGCCCCATTCGATATAGGCTTCGAGCAGCACCTCCGTGTCGCATTGTGTACGGAAAAAATGCCCGCGCTGCTGCAATTCTTTTTTCAGCTCAGGCGCGTTATATATTTCTCCGTTATATACAATCGTATAGGTGATATCCTCAAGCTGCCGAATCATAGGCTGGGCGCCATTTTCCGGGTCCATTACGCTCAGTCTTCGGTGTCCGAAGGCACACGGGTTGGATATCCAGGTGCCTGCAGCATCAGGTCCGCGATTGGAGAGTGTCTGCGTCATATTCAGCAGCAGCTCCGACTGATGCATTAAGTCTCCGTTCCACTGTATGAAACCTGTAATTCCGCACATGTCTGTTCATCCTCTCTTTGTCGTGTTCATCCAGTGTTGGAATGAATTAAAAACTAAATCCCCAGTTCATCAGTATATATGCCGAAAAGAAGCATAAAATGTCTGTCCGTTCCGAAAACTACAGATGGGGCAACCCGTCTACTCGCAAGAAAGGAGGGAGACCAATGTACTACATCAAGGACGCCAAAATCCGTCGCTTCACTGAAATTGACGGTGTGCGCTGCGCAGAGGTAGAGGTGCGGCCCGGCGCGGCAGATGATCCGGAATTGCTGGTGTATATCACAGCGAACAATCAGCAGGACGGTCAGAATGACTATGACATGGTACGGATCATTCGCAATGACGCCGATTTGGAACTGGATTGGTACGACAATAATCTGCACTCCGCATTTGAAGAAGTGACAGACAAGGCTTTTACCGATTCCACACACATTACCGCTGGTGAGGAACGGGACAAGTTTAAACGGGAATTGCTCTCCTACGGGCAGCTCAGTACGGAGTTTGCCAAGGAGTTCGGGGGATGAGAATTTGGTGTGCTATGCCTCGGCTTCTGTTGATCTGGACTCCGGCATCATCGCAGAATCAGCGTGAAAGGAGGGGGAAATCATAGACGGCAAAACGAAATACAAGAAGAATAAAAGCAGCAGTTATATTCATAACAATGAGTTTGCGGAAGAAATGCTGGAGAAAAACGTAAGACATGAAGTACGTAGAAGTCCTAGACGCTTCGGCAATAAATAAACGGGAAGAATAAGGTTTGATGATCAGTAATCCGAAAAAGCCTCCACTTCCGGCTTAACCAGCGGAATGCAGGAGGCTTTTTTGGAGCTACGCAGCTTCACGCAGTGTCATAATCCCTTTGTAGATGTTGTATACAAACACCCCGAGATAAACCACTACGAACAGCAGTACAAACCCGACCACAGAACCCGCATGATTGGCTGTTACAATAAAATAAAACAGCGGAATCGCCGCAATAATGGGGAAAATGTGCGATAAAATGGCTTTTTTGGCATGTCCCCGTACATATTCGTCTCGTACTGCAATCCACACGATGATAGGCAGCAGAAAAGGTGCAAAGAAAATGCTGAAATAACAAAGCGACGACAATAGACCCTTCACGGATCAACCCCTCCTTGTAATAGCATGCCCTTTTGTACATAATACCCCGTTAGCGTCCAAATGATTCCTTTCTCGGTGGTTTCCATGCAGGATGAAAAAATGCTTTTGACAGTTACCCGAAATGTGATATAATAATTAATGCACTGAATACATAAGGTTTAATTGAATACCATTTTGTCCCAGTAGCTCAGCTGGATAGAGCAACGGCCTTCTAAGCCGTCGGTCGGGGGTTCGAATCCCTCCTGGGACGTACTGCAAAAAGTTTCCTACATGTTAGGAAGCTTTTTTGTGTTCCAGTGGGAGAGAACCCCTTGGGGGACGCTGGAGAAAGCAGCTTTTCTTGTTCTGACAAAAGAAATTTAACTTATCAGGACGCCAATGTTATCCAATGAAGGGTGTTCCCGGCATACGCCCGCAGTTCCTCTAACTTTCGACCCGGCAGCAGGTCCAGCATGGTCTCGCCTTTGAGGTTATGAATGCCCGTGTTATACGTATGGCCTTTCTTGATCGCAAAGTCATCGACGCCTAAAACCAGATCTTGCGTTTGTTTCGCTTCTTCCCACACTTGCTCGTAGATCCGTTCATACTCGGCCGGAATCGCCTCGTTATGCATACGCTGTACGGAACTGGACGGCGCTTGCTGCATGCGGGCGCTATGCGCTGCTGTAGAACCGAGCGCTTGTTCAACAGTACGGGAGCGAAAGAGCTTGCTGTAACGCTGTTTGGGACCAACAAAATCGTATGCCCACACAGATGTTTTTCCATTTTAACCCTTGATGATTTCGTCAAGCACTGATTTTGGTTTTGAGCCTAAAATAAAAGATTTCTTATCCGATAATGATAAAGAGATTATTTTGTCGAATTTTCCGTTCAGAAGGAATATCTGAAATTAACATTTACAAAACGGGAAGAGAGAGGGGAATTTCTGTGTAAAATTGTTTCAATCTATCAGGGTTTTTGGCAGTTCGAAAATGCTTCTCTAGGTTGAGATACGAAAGGGTGATGGAGGGCTTTATCTTTTTGAAAGAGCTGGATGCCAAAACAATTCTTTTATTTGTTTAAAATATGCAACATAAAAAACGGTCTTATGGTTTCGGCGGGACCGTTTCCCCCTCTCAGCCCCTCTCATCGGGGGACTGAAACGTCAGGGGATTGAAACATGCTTGACTGCAAGCGACCATCAACTTTTATGATAGACGACGAGTTGTTTTTGCAGAGAATGCTAGACGGAACAGGGGAAGGAAAATATGAAATGCAATAAAATAGCAAACGCTTCTTTAGCCTTAATTATGTTTTTGGGGATCATACTGCCTATTTTTATTCCAACAAGTTTGGTACGTGCTGCAAATGGAGTGCTTGACCCTGCAACAACTAAAACGTTTACTCCTGTGGAACCTATAAACTTCATTACTACTGATGGGTCAGATGACACAATCAAAATAACCAATCTTCCTGTTAATACGACACCGGGAGCCAAGACTACCGTAGAGTTCTGGATGTATTGGAATGGGACGAATTCTGTCAAGCCGTTTGGTTGGTATGTCTCTAATCTTTTTTTTGCCAATGGATACTTTGGATTTAATCAAGCTGATGGAAGTATCTTAGGAATTCCTTCTGCTGAATTGAAGAACAAATGGGTTCATGTAGCAGCAGTCTTCACGAATGGTGTTCCAACGGCTGATACAAATGAGCTTTACATCAACGGAGAGAAACAATCCATTAGTTTATTTCTCACGCAACAGACTGAATCTAAATCTGTTACTCCAATGGCCGTCATATCTGGATGGGGGGTCAACTCAAACAATAAATTCGCGGGTAAGTTAGCGGAAGTGCGTATCTGGAACTATGCCCGGACTGCTGAAGATATTCAGTCTGATATGAACCGATCTCTCAGTGGAGATGAAGCTGGTTTAATTGGGGCATGGAACCCAGATTCGTTGACAACGGGAATTGTTTATGATGTTACCAAGAGAAATAATGGAGTTGCTACAGGTTTTGCTGCTCCGCTCTTTAACTTGCAGATCACAGAAAAAACAGATCAGAAAATGGTACTAACCTGGGATAAAATTGCAAATGCAGAAACCAATGTTCTCAAACGAAATGATTCAATCATTTACCAAGGAGCGGATTCTACTTTTACAGATACAGGGTTGTCTCCATTGACCGATTATAAGTACACGCTTATTGCCCGGAATAAAAATGGGGAAACCAGTGCGGTTGAAAAAATCGAGAAAACGAATGCATTGGTATTACCAACTCCGGCAATCATCGTAACCACCGCTACAACCTCGTCTATTACGCTGGATTGGGATGATGTTGCTGGGGCTACATTTTATGAGTTGCAGCGTGACGGTATTACCGTCTACAGCGGAAGCGAATCCAAACTTACCGACAATACAGGCTTGGCGGCAGCAACAACCTACACGTACACATTGGTAGCTAAGAGCAGTGTCGGAGAAAGTAGTCCAGCATCGGTGCAGGTAAAAACAGCTGATCCGACACCGACCACTCCAGCCCCGGCGACTCCAGCGACTCCGACGAATCTGACAGGCGCAGCCACTACAACGAGTATTAAGCTCAGCTGGAATACAGCGGACAACGCCGAGAGCTACGAGTTGAAACGAGACGAGCAAGTAGTCTACAGTGGAAACGAACTAACCTATACGGATGCAAACTTGACGGCGTCCACGAGCTACACGTACACATTGGTAGCCAAGAACGGAACAGGAGAAAGCAGTCCGGCATCGGTGCAAGTAAAGACAGCCGATCCGACGCCGACTGATCCAACGCCGACTGATCCAACGCCGACCACTCCAGCCCCGGCGACTCCAGCGACTCCGACGAATCTGACAGGCACAGCCACTCCAACGAGCATTAAGCTCAGCTGGAATGCAGCAGACAGCGCCGAGAACTACGAGTTGAAACGAGACGGCCAAGTGGTCTATAGCGGAAACGACCTGACCTATACGGATACAGGCTTGACGGCGTCCACGAGCTATACGTACACATTGGTAGCCAAGAATGGAACAGGGGAAAGCAGTCCGGCATCGGTGCAAGTAAAGACAGCCGATCCGACGCCGACTGATCCAACGCCGACCACTCCAGCCCCGGCGACTCCAGCAACTCCAGCGAATCTGACAGGCACAGCCACTACAACGAGTATTAAGCTCAGCTGGAATGCAGCAGACAACGCCGAGAGCTACGAGTTGAAACGCGATGGCCAAGAGGTGTACACGGGGAGCGACCTGACCTATACGGATACAGGCTTGACGGCGTCCACGAGCTACACGTACACATTGGTAGCCAAGAACGGAACAGGGGAAAGCAGTCCGGCATCGGTGCAAGTAAAGACAGCCGATCCGACGCCGCAGTCCCGGCGACACCACTCTCCAGCGACTCCGACGAATCTGACAGGCACAGCCACTACAACGAGCATTAAGCTCAGCTGGAATGCAGCAGACAACGCCGAGAGCTACGAGTTGAAACGAGACGGTCAACTGGTCTACAGCGGAAACGAACTAACCTATACGGATACAGGCTTGACGGCGTCCACGAGCTATACGTACACATTGGTAGCCAAGAATGGAACAGGAGAAAGCAGTCCGGCATCGGTGCAAGTAAAGACAGCCGATCCGGCGCCAACCACACCACCGACCACGCCACCACCATCGATTCCAGTAACGCAGCCGCCAACGGCCCCAATCAACTTTGTTGGCACAAGGAATGAGAGAAGTATTCTTCTCATTTGGGCTCCGGTTGCGCAAGCGGTGAGCTATGAACTGAAGCGTGACGGCGTAATCATCTACAGCGGTGTGGACACCAGCTTTAACGATATTGGATTGGAGCGGTCAACCACCTACGTTTACTCATTGGTGGCTAAAAATAATGCGGGAGAAAGCGTCCCACAAGTTATTCAGATAGCAACGAAGAGTCACAATTTAGAATCACCCAAATTCGTGAGAAAACTGGTAAAATCAACGAGTACTACACTCACATGGAAAAAGGTTGTAAATGCTGACACCTATGAATTGTTACGAGACGGAAAAAGCATTTATAAAGGGAAACTTACATGGTTCACAGATAAGCGATTAACCCCTTCAAAGACGTACACGTATACATTGGTAGCTTGGAGCCGAAATGACAGCAGTCAGTCATCTGTTATTCTCGTAACAAATCCGAACAGTCCGGATAAAATAAAAACCAAAGACATCACTGCTTCAAAGATTAAGGTAGTTTGGACAGCGAATGGGAACTCAAATGAAACCGAGTACCGTGTTACGACGAACAATGGTTATGACAGTGGATGGATAACCGATTTGGAAAATACGTTAACCAATCTATCTGCAAACAAGCGCTATAAGATTTCTATTACTGCTAGAAACAAGGCAGGCGTAGTATCTAACAGCGGAACCATTAACACGAAGACAAAGAAGAAATGATCATCTAAAGAAGTTGGTATTTTCCCCTTACGGTAGACAGTGAAAAAAGAGTCTATGATGGACTCAACACTGTTGGCCGGAGGGGATTTTTTATGCCACAAAGACTTAGGATTAAAAGCCTCTAATATGGGAGCTATGTAATCGAAATGATCTACAGCTTGCAGATGCTTTTCCATTTTTAACACTTGATGATTTCGTCAAGCACTGA
This sequence comes from Paenibacillus kribbensis, assembly GCF_001705305.1. Lineage (GTDB taxonomy): Bacteria > Bacillota > Bacilli > Paenibacillales > Paenibacillaceae > Paenibacillus > Paenibacillus kribbensis_B. The sequence continues at coordinate 122,507 of NZ_MCBP01000005.1, read as the reverse complement.
TTTTGGTTTTGAGCCTTTTTAATTTATATTTATTTAATCCGACATGGATAACAAAAAAACGGCCGTGACCCCATCCGAAGCGGAGGGAGACGACCGTTTTTCCGTACGTCCAGCATAGACAACTTCTTTTATAGATTTACACTGTCGCCTTTGCTTTATTGGCAAAGAATTGCGGCAAATGCTCTTTATGTGCTTCCAGCAATTCATCCAGCACCGTTTGGGCAATGTCGCCGCTTGGAACGAGCGGATTCAGGGTGAAGGCTTGCAGTGCGGTTGCGTAGTCGCCAGTGACTGCTGCTTCAATCGTCAGCTCCTCCATCGCCTTCATGACTTGCAGCAAGCCGCGCTGTGCTGGTGGGAATTTGCCAAAGTTTACAGGCTCCGCACCATGCGCGCGAATCACGCTGGTAATTTCGACAGCGCTGTCATAAGGAACATCATCAATCGCACCGTTATTCCGTGTGCTCACCACCATCAGCGTGCCTTTGTTATTATAGATCGAATTAATAATTTCACAGGCTGCATCGCTGTAATGCGCACCGCCGCGTTTGGATAATTCCTCAGGTTTGTGGTCCAGATTCGGATCTTTATACAGTTCAAACAGACTTTCTTCGAGACGTTTGACGACCTGACCCCGAGTTCCTTCGTTTTTGGCTTCCTCTAATTCTTCCTTCAGCATGTTATCCGTCATGTAGTAATACCGATGATATGGACAAGGCAGCATTTTCAATTGACGAACCTGATCATACAGGAAGCGCATGTTCCTAATATTTTCAACGACCTTCTCCGGTTTTGCGCCGGGCGCGTACAGTCCTTCTATGACTTGCTCCGTTAATTCGGCCCCTGTTTTGTCAAAAATTCTGTGCCAGTGAAGGTGGTTAATGCCTGCAAATTTGAAGAACAGCTCTTCTTCCGGTTTGTCCAGCACGGCTGCTGCACTCTTGATTGCGCCAATCGGAACATTACATAATCCGATGACTTTATCCCATTGACCATACCGAAGCACCGCCTCGGTGACCATACCAGCAGGATTGGTGAAATTAATCAGCCATGCATTCGGACACAGTTCCTTCATATCTTCGACGATACCAAGGATAACGGGAATGGTACGAAAGGCTTTGAACATCCCGCCGGCGCCATTGGTTTCCTGACCGATCATACCGTGTTTTAACGGAATACTTTCATCTTTAATCCGGGCTTCGAGCAAGCCTACCCGAAATTGTGTCGTTACAAAATCGGCATCCTTCAAGGCTTCCCGACGATCCAGCGTCAAATGTACTTCGCAATCAATGCCTGCGGCCTTCACCATCCGTTTGGCCATAGCCCCTACGATTTCCAGCTTTTCGCGTCCTGCTTCAATGTCTACCAGCCACAATTCCCGAATGGGAAGCTCTGCATAGCGTTTGATGAAGCCTTCTACTAATTCTGGTGTATAGCTGGAGCCTCCGCCAATGGTTGCAATCTTTATGCCTTTTTTCATGGTTAGTGCCTCCTGAGTATGTTTTTTTAAACCGCTTTCTTAAGCTCAATTTCACTGTAATCCCTGTAATGCATTACAGGTCAAGCGTTTTTAAAAAACTTATTTGGGGAAGGTGATAATTATAGGGCGGGACCACGAACATGCTCAACACGAACATGCTAAAATAGAAAGAACGAGGTGAGAAATGTGGCGAATATTCATGAAATTGCAAAGCTCGCGGGTGTATCCTCGGCTACAGTGTCCCGTGTCATTAATAACCATCCGTACGTAAGTGAACCGACAAGACAGCGTGTGCAGGAGGTCATCGACCGACTGGATTATGTTCCTAATTTAAATGCGGTTTCATTAAAAAAGGGCATGACCAAGCTCATAGGAATTATTTCAATTTCTTTTAATGATTCATTGGGTTTATTTGTGCGTGGCTTTACAACGTATGCTCAGGAGCATGGTTTTAATATAGCGCTGTTTATTACGAATGGAGTAAAGGATCGGGAGCTGGAGGCACTGGAAATGTTGCGGAGAAAGCAACTGGATGCTTTGGTTTGCATGATTCGTGTCAATGAGTGGAGTGTGATTGAGCACTACACCAAATATGGCCCGATTGTGACATGGCAGCGTGTGAACATCGAGACAATTCCGTCCGTATTTATGGATCAGTATCAGGGGTACATGCTTGCGCTAGAGCATCTGTATGCCAGAGGCTATCGTAGCATTGTGAATGTATATGGGAATATGAGGGGACTGAATACGAAGGAGCGCATCCGGGCCTATCATGATTTTTGCAAAAAATATGATCTGGATGCTGATGCCTTCCCGCATTTTTATGACTTGAATTCTATAGAAGCAGGTGAACAAATTGCTCACTGGTGGGGAGAACAGCCCAACAAACCAGATGCCTTCGCTTGCTCTACCGATTACTTGGCTGCAGGGCTTTTGACCGAAGCACATAGGCTTGGTGTTTCTGTACCGAGTGATGTTGCAGTGGTGGGCTTTGATAATACCGAAATTTCGCATTTGCTTGATTTAACCACCATTCATTACCCGATTGACAAGCAAGCGGAAAATGCGTTCATTATGATTCGAAATGCCCTTGAGGGGCTTCATGAAGGATTACATCCTTTGGAGTTCGCATTAGTTGAGCGAGCGACCACTTAAATGAGCCGCACCCCGAATTTTAGACACATGATATATTCATCCAAGATTCGGGGTGTGGATTTTACTTTATAGTCAATTTATTGGTTTAAAATAGGTATCTCTCCCAGCAGATTCTTCAAGTTAATAGAATCCCATGGCATATGCTCCGTTATACCTAATCCAACTACATCTGTTTCTTCAGATAGTTCTTTAATCAGATTAAGTAGTTGAGGCATTTGCATGGTTCCCGCAGGAGAATAATTATAAGGTGCTTCAGGGTTGGCGAATAATAAAGAACGAAATGCTTTTGGGTCAAGCACATCTAAATCAAGGTGAATCGCCAGGTGCTTAATGCCGCTTTCTTTAATCCACTCTTTTATAGATTCAGTACTGTTCGTTAACTCTTGGGTTCCTGCAGTTCTAATCCCTAGTCTTTGAATCACTTCTGTATCTGATTCTGTAGGAGCAATACCTAGACTTTGAAACGCTTCTGAAATCACTTCTATTTCTTGCTCTGTAGGAGCTGCTAATCCCGCGATAAAAACATTTTCAGGTTTTAGAGGTATCTTCACATGTTTTGCGAACTCCTCATCTCCTTCTCCCAACAGATTTCCGAGCGGTAATGTATGTCCGTTATCATAGCCCACATATCTAACTAGATCACTGTGAGCATCGATCCAAATTAAACCTAATTCCCCACCGTACCGTTCGTTTAAATAGGCAAATGGGGCTTGCTCGACCAAGCAGTCACCACCAAACATTACAATGCGATCTGGCTTATGAGCATTAATGATATGCTGAGCAGCCTCTAATTGTTCAATTAGCTGTTTTCTCCCATTCATACCGTTCTCGTTTTCAAGCGGAGTTCCATCATAAGCTTGAACTGGAACATGAATAAGGGGTTGATCATTGTCCGGAGCTAGCCAAGCAAGCAGTTCAGCTCCAAAAGAGTAGTTAGGGTTATAACCCCCTTGCCATTGTGGCATTAACAGGCGTATTGTTTTTTTAGTCATGTTATTCTCTCCTTTACTTCAAAAGTAAGGCTAGTATAAACTGAACACAAATAAAAACGTAGTACGCACTTTTTTGAAAGGTACTACCCGAAAGGATAGTGTAAATATGAGTATGGCTGAATTTAAAGGTAAAGTTAAAAATATTCAAGATACACCTTTTGGTTATACCGTGTCAGTTATTGGTGGTAAATGGAAAATGGTTATTATTTACCTTCTGGCAGAAAACCAAACGGTTCGCTTTAATGATCTGAAAAGACAGATAGGAGCTATTACTTATAAAACATTGAGTTCACAGCTAAAAGAATTGGAAGCGGATGGTCTGGTGAATCGGAAAGAGTATCCTCAAATTCCCCCTAAAGTCGAGTACAGTCTCACAGATAAAGCGGAAACACTATTACCTGTTTTGGAAGGGCTATGTGAGTGGGGGACCAAAAACCAAAATAATTAAATCCAGTAGTGCTTAGATTAGAACAAGGCTATTTTTAAAGCAATACATGCTACTCGCGTATGTACTTCAATTAATAATTGGAAATGGAATATAATGAGGAGGACGTAGCCCAAGCGAAGGCGCGAGGGCGTCTTTTTTATTGAACTAACGAGAGTTACTTCGCGGTGGTTTGTTTAAACAGTCCACAATCCGGGCCAGTGTTCAGCGCTGTCGGAGGGTAACAACAAAAAATAAATTGAACACAAATTAACGCTATGATATAATCGATAGCGTTATTGACAAATTAAAATAAAGAATATATTCATTTTTATTCCTATTTTAATAGTACATCTGGAACTTTGATTTGTCAATGCTCTTTTTTGTCCCAGAAAACGGAAAAAGGAGTGTGTTCAAGGAGAGATGAAGGAAACGAAGGATTGGCAGCAGGAACAGGAGCGGCTGGAACGGGTCAGGAACAAGCTGCAGGCGAGAATCGCCGAACTGGAGCCGGAGGTTGCCGGACTGCGCGATCAGGCTGCGGACATCCGCAAGCGGTTTTGGGAAGATGTTACGATCAACACAAGCACGCATGAAGATTTCGAAGAGACCTTCTACACGATTAACCAGCAGTCGGCGGTCTTGGCCGAACGGGAGCGCGGTCACAAGCTGTTGACACAGCAATGGAAAAGCATGAACCGTCTACTCCCGTCTCCTTATTTCGGACGCATCGACTTTCAGGAGGATGGCCTGGACCCCAGCGAGCAGATCTATATCGGCGTATCTTCCTTCGTCGACGAAGACGGATTGAGCTTTCTGATCTATGACTGGCGTACGCCAATCGCGAGCCTGTACTACGACTACTCCCCCGGCCGAGCGTCTTATGTCACGCCGGGCGGACGAATCGAAGGGATGATGGAGCTCAAACGGCAGTTTCAGATTCAAAACGGGCAAATCCGCAACATGTTTGACGCGAGCGAAACGATCGGAGACGAATTGCTGCAGCAAGTGCTCGGCAAAGGTGCAGACTCGCAAATGAAGAGTATCGTGGCAACCATTCAGAAGGAACAAAACGCCATCATCCGCAATGACAAAAGCCGGATGCTTATCGTACAGGGGGCGGCCGGCAGCGGTAAGACTTCCGCGGCATTGCAGCGGGTGGCGTACTTGCTCTACAAACACCGCCAGACGATCAGAGCCGATCAGATCGTTCTTTTCTCACCGAATCCGATGTTTGCCAGTTATATCTCCACCGTTCTTCCGGAGCTCGGTGAAGAGAATATGCAGCAGACGACTTTTCAAGAATATCTCGACTATTGGTCAGGTTCCTCGTTACGGCCGGAGGATTCTTTTGATCAGATCGAATACGTACTGACCGCACAAGGAGCACCGGGATATGAGGCTCGTCTTCAGGGGATCGAGTATAAAGCTTCCGAGGCCTTCCTGCAAGCCCTGCAGAACTATGGAATGTGGTTGGGACGGGAAGGCATGCGATTCAACGATATTCGGTTTCGGGACCGCGATTTGATTACCGCGGAGCAAATGAGAGCGAAATTTTACGGTTATGACCGTTCACTGCCGTTGTTCAATCGTGTCGTTCTCTTGCAAGAATGGCTGCTGAATGAACTGGTCTCGCTGGAACGCATGGAACGGGACACGCTTTGGGTAGAGGAAGAGTTGAATTATCTCGACACCGAGCAGTACGCGGAAGTCTTCGGAATGCTGCATAAAGAGAAGGAAGTATTCGACGTTGCGGAACAATACGCCGTAGTTCGCGAGAAAATAAACAATAAGCGCCGGGAAGATGAAGGCGATTTTGACTTCGCCCGGAGGGAGGAAGATCTGCTCCGCCGCAGGATCGTGAAAGAAAGCTTTAAACCGCTAAGGAAAATCGTGAAGAAACTCTTGTTTGTAGATATCAAAGGCATATATGGCCAATTGTTTGTTGACGAAGCTGCTTATCGGGAGAAAACGAATGGGGCCGTCATCCCCCTGCTGTGGCCTGAAATATGCAGGCAAACCAAGGAAGCGCTGCTCCGGAACGAGTTATTCTACGAGGATGCGACTCCATATTTGTATGTAAAAGAACTGATCGAAGGCGTCCGGACGAACACGGACATCCGGTATGTTTTCGTTGATGAGGGTCAGGATTATTCGTCGTTTCAATATAAATATCTAAAAAAACTGTTTCCCCGTGCCCGGATGACAGTGCTCGGCGATTTCGGGCAAGCGATCTTCATGCAAGCCACAAGTCTGGACGCATCCGATTCGCCGCTTGTCCGCCTTTTCGGCGAAGACGAAACAAGCCTTGTCCGCCTGGTACGCAGTTATCGTTCAACCAGAGAGATTGTTGAATTTACGAAATCGATGCTTTCAGGCGGGGAAGAAATTGTACCCTTTGAAAGGGGAGGCCCAAAACCGCTTCTCACGAGACTGGACGGCGGGGAGAAGCGTGATGCGCAAATTCTGGCAGACATTGCAGCGCTCAGGGCCGAGGGCTTCGATTCCATCGCCGTTATTACGAAGACCGCAGCCGAAAGCCGTGAGGCCTATGAATCGTTACGGATTCATGGAGGCGAAGGTCTGCAGCTCATTACGAAAGAGACGTCAGGCTTTGAAAAAGGAGTGATGGTCGTTCCCGTGTATCTCGCCAAAGGTGTCGAGTTCGATGCAGTCTTGGTCTATAATGCTTCGCCTGAATCTTACGGCCGGGGCAATGAACGAAAGCTTCTTTATACGGCGTGTACGCGGGCTATGCACCGGCTCCATCTTTACACGACGGGCGATTGGTCGCCGTTCGTGCAGGCATTGCCTGCGAATTTGTACGAGAAAGCGCCATATTGACGGATCGGTGGCGACGTCGCAAATCACTTCCCACGCCGCAAGCGCGGGAGCGGACATCGAATCCGCTGAACGCCGTCGCGCGGGTTACGGCGACACGTTCTTCCTGTCCGTACGCATCGTGACCGCAGGTGTCGCACTGTCGCTCCTTCTGCGTAAACCGAAGCAGCAGGAAGAAGACGGAACCGCTGGCGAGGATAATCCGGACCCCGCGATGATGATAGGTCACTAATCACGAATCGGCTCCGATTCGCTCGTATGCAAATAGCCTTGGCCGTTAGTCGGCCAAGGCTATTTTTTACTGTACGCCCACCTCAAAACTTGGAAACATACGATAATAATCCGAGTGGGAAGGGGCGTTCTTTGAATGTGACCAGAAAGTGTTCTGGCATGTTATGCACATATTGAAAAACCACGGTCATGGAGAACATCTCAACGATTATCCAAATCGGTTGAATACTCTGCATCCTGTTACCAAAACTTATTGCACTAACATAGCGAATTTTACAGAAGTCTTTTGTAGGCTTTTTCACTTTGAGCGACTGTGCTCACAGTATGAGGAGGGAGTAAGGTCAGATTTCGTGATTGATATGGATACTGACCATATTTACATGCCATGATATTGAACTAACGAGAAACATTAGTTCAATGAAAACAGCGAGAGTCTAAGAATTTATTTTCTTCTGACAGTACGGGGATCGATTGACAGATAAGAGAAGAGCCTGAGAGGGACGAAGAAATCTCGTACCCTCAGGCTCTTCTCTTATTATTGTCATAATTATATTATTAGTGATTATTTATGGAGAACATCCGCGTATTCGGAGAGACGTTCGAATCGTCCCTTGGCAAACGGGCATAAGGGTAAAATCTTAATACCGTTTTCCCGCGCGTATTCCACCATAGCTTTGACCAGCTTATCGCCAAGCCCTTGTCCTCGGTAAGCATTTTCGACCAAAGTGTGATCAATAATGTAAAGCTCCGGATTTGAGATTACATACGTCATCACCGCAGCAATATCGCCGTTATCTCGAATAAGAAATCTTTTATTAGAGGTATCATGATCTACAATATGCATGTTCATCCCTCTTTCTTTGTTGAATATTCACCGTCCAGACGTCTATACGTCAGTGCTCCGCTTGGACAGGTGTCAATATGTCGGGCAATTGCCTCCATAGTGTCAGCATCGGGATTAACCCAAGGACGCTTGCTTAAATCAAAAACACCAGGGAGGCCTTTTACGCAAATACCGGAATGAATGCATACCTCCGAATTAAACATTACCTCGATATCTTTACCGTAGTATACTTTCTGATTAATCATAATTCCTTCACATCTTTCACTTATGAGTTTGTTTAAAGACCAAGATTCATTCTTCGAAAGCTGTCAGAAATCTTTCCAAATGGCGAAGCGTTGATTCGTCGTCCAATTCTCCGGTGGTTTCATTCGGTTTTTCGTGATTGCTGCCGATGAGAACCTTCGGACCCGGCATCGGTATAGGCATTCATGGCAAGCAGTGTCTGTCTCACCTGGTCTTGTGACTGCGCTGTCTCCCCACTGCCCGGAGTAGCATCTGCAATCGCAAAAGGTTTTTGAAACAGCACTGAGCTTTTACTCGGACGCGAAGCCCGGTCTAAGGTATTTTTCAAAACGCTTAGAATTCCCATGTTGTATTCAGGGTGACAATCAGTACACCGTCCGCTTTTCGAATGCTTTCTTGGGGATCGCCTTGGCTCTCGATGTCAGAATTATAAAGAGGAATCGTTGATAAGTCAACGTGATCAGCTGATGTTTTCAACTAGCGGACTGACAATAGGGATCGTTGCAGAAATGCTGACGATCCTTTTTTGTATACCTTTACAAACTTCATAAGTATGCCCGCACTTGTCCCAGGTTACCTTCACTGTATATTAAATTAAATAAAGGTGCATCGTTTCTGTTTCAGAAGCGGTACACCTTTCGTCTTTGCTTAATCCCTTTTTAATTAAAAAAACCATTCAGAGTACCCACATCAATTGCATATAATAAGCATCTCGGTTTGGAAGCCATTCTTCCCTGATAAAAAGAAAATATTTTGAAAATACTTGGCTAGTTTTTTCATTGTTCTGCTTTCCATTACTTCTTCTTCACTCCACCCCGCACAATAACATACAAAATAAGGGGACAGCAAGAGCTGATTTTGAATAAATTCAATAAAAATGCGTTCCTCCTGATTGGTTTCCAACTCATGGAGTTCTGAAATATCCGGTCGATATTGAAATGTATCATGGAGCGTGTTTTGTAAAGAGTTTTTTTGCCCTTTGCCCAAAAAGAATTTAATAAACGGGTTTAAACGATCTTCCTTATGCAATTCTTGATAGACATTATAGATTTTCCCCATTGTACTCGCACTTGATAAAGTAATTTGAACATGGGCCTTTCCTTTTTTATAAGCGACCCGCAAGGAATCGAAGATAGAAAGCAGTCTAAATATGATCTTATCACTTAGTTGAACTGCTTCATTATTGAAATAGTGTAGCTCTCCAATATACTTTGGCTGGTTACTCGCATCTGTATCATACATTGTATAAAACTGACACAATGCAAATTGTACTTCCACGTTGGATAGAATAACTTCTTCGACATCCTGATTTTCAAACGGAAATTCGTTTAAAGTCACTCCGCTTTCCAAAATTCTTCTAACCAATACGTTATTGTTTTCGATGAAATAAACTTCTTGTTGCAATACTTCTTCCTGATCCGGATTCACTTGAGGAATATGGAGTGAGTTGCTATTCACTTTAAAAAGAGGTTTTTCAATCATACAGTAGGCTCCTTTGAAAAAAACTAATTATAACAATGGCGTGCAGCTATCCGCCACACGCCGAAAATTAAACTTACCAAGTGAATATATTAGAAATAGTGTTCCCAATCAAAGAATACATCAGCATTTGACCAACCACCTGTCAAATACACCGTTGCGTATCCTTCAACCATAATCATGCTAGTATCAAAATTGACTTTGATGTCACTTTCTTCAGTAATATTAACGGTTTTAAGGGGAAGGAAATTGATATAATTAATATTCATTCTACCCCTTCAGCATTAGTAGCGGCAGCAGCATACCCTTTCACTCTGGTATGTCATGCAAATATTGAAAAAAGACTATTGACGCATGTTAATATTTGGAGGAAAATTGAGGTGAGATTATAAAATTTGGATTTTTTGTGTGAAGGGTGGTTATGCCTTGGAACATACATCTACGATTTTAGCGGAGCTGGAGGATTATTTGCAGCAAAATGATTTAACGCTGGCACAATTTGCAGAGAATTCTGGTGTTCATGAAAGAACGCTCAATAATTGGATTCTTAAGCATCGTCCAGTTGCTATACACCAGTTGGATCGAATTACACTTGCAATGGGATTACCAGAGGGCTATTTTTACGACCGATACATAGAACATTACATCATCGAACGTTCCTCGGATTGGCGGCGTATTGAACCGGTATTGTTTCGCTGTGTGGAACTGGACAAGCTGGAAGCGATTCAGCGTATAGTTGGGAATATCATGGAAAACCTTCTCTATTCCCCGAAGCTGTTTGATATGGCAGAAACATTATTCGCACAAGGTCGACATGCTGCCGCGTTGTTGCTCTATGAGGGGGTTGCAGAAGCAGAGAAGTACCAGCACTCTGAACGTTTGGCCATTTGTCAATATCGCATATTCACGATTCAGGTTGGGGACGATCAGGAGCGGAACTTACAAGCAGCGCTTCAATTCCAATCATTTGTCAAACGGCTCGATGATGTGGACCAACTGGAAGGAATGGTGGATTTAGCTAATGCATTTCGATCATTGCGTCGTTGGGATCGTGTCATGGAAGTTGCCAAGGATTTAAAGATTTTAGCCGAAGCTCAATACTCCATGGCACATTTTCTGAAAAGGAAACAACATAAGGAGCCTTTGCGACCGTTATTTTTTTATGTGGCTTTCAGTAATTCACTTATTGGAGGTGCTTATTATGAGCAAGGAAACTATGCGTTAGCCTTGCAAGCAGCCTATGAATCTGTTGATTTGGAATGGGTGAAAGAGACTGATAGCGAGACGCTGCGCTGGAAAAACTTATTTCAGGAGTGGGGCGAGGCTAATGTGTGTCTGACCAAGCTCATGGCTGGAGATAGAGAGGTACTTCCAGTATATGCTGATCTCATCACAAGGACGAAAGATGAGATTCTTCCGGGTCTATGGAACATTATGATCGCAGCCAACCGTTATAACATAGACGTAGATGATATTCTGAATCGATTTGAGTGGGAAATTTCAAATATACATGATCAAGGTGGAAAACAAACCAATGACCAGCAAAATATTGACGATCAGCTTGTTGGTTTTTTGAGTGAAGTGGCTGTCTATTATTTATCCAAGGGCAAGTACGAAGAAGGGTTCCAGACTCTGTTAGACAGCATGAGAAAATCAACTACACTAATCGATAAGAGCATTATTTTTAAGTGTATGAGCGTATTACGTAGTCAGTTAACTCAATAGCTTTTATTAGTTTTAGTAATGAGTGTACAAATAACAAATGGTCAAGTTACAACTATACCAATGGCTGCTTTAAATGGTGAGTTTCAAGTTCAGGGCTGTCATATAGGTACTTAGCACGCTTGGCTTAAATTGTATGGGGTTGTTTGTTCGTTTCTAAGTCCATGCGTTAATGGTGCTGTACAAGCGAAGTGATCGCTTTAAAAGCTTTCCTACGGAAAGCTCGCTTCGAAAGCATCACCTCCCCGACTTTTCCCCTGATCATAGGCTTAATTCAAGAAATCCAGGGGCGGTGACGATGGGAAGCACCATCCGACTGCGTAGTGGCACGATAAGTAACTTTGAAGTTCAACTTATGCAGCTTTTAAGTCAATTATGGTTTTTAATGCTCTGCGATTGAGTCATGTATACAAAAGGAACCTCTGTCCCCACTTTATGAGAGTGGGAATGGAGGTTTTTTTCCGTGCATTTAATGGGGATCTCTACTTTATGCAAACTCTTAGGGATGCTCTTTTTTTGTGAGGAAGATTATTGGCAATTCCAAAAAAACGTCCTTTTATTCTAAATTATGACATAGAGGAGGGGATCACGCTGATAAATCAAGGTGTGACTTTACTTCGTGTCGAGAGAGCCAGGAGGAAACTGTACCAAGTCCAGAAAAAGTATGGATTTTTAACACATCCTAAAGTGATTGAACAATCCAAGAAGTTAGATGAACTGTTAAATCATTACCAAACATGCAAATCAGACTCTTAAGCTCATGAATGAATTACATGTTGCAACATACTACGATTATAAAAACCAGGCGTGGAGGTCATGAGGTTGAATCAGCGAAATCCTGTAACCCCTTTTGGATGGGAGATCAAACAAAAACTGATCGAGAAAAGAATGGATCAGAAAACGTTTTGCACTACATATCAAATTCCGGCTTCCAGATTGTCCAATCTCATTCACGGGACACGCAAGGCCAAAAGATACAGAAAACAAGTATCCGAATTACTCGGAATTGAAGAATCTTAATGGCATCTGACATCCTACCGCCTAATTTTTTAATGGATCTGGAAATTCAGCAAGATTATCCCCACAGGAGAGCTGCAAAAAGGGTCTCATATCCTCTAGCGAAATCTCCGTTTTTTTTCAGACGTATAATTAGCTTCATTGTATTTACACTACACCCTCAAAGAACGATAGAAGCGATGCTGATTGGCTTTTCGCTCCGCACGCGGAAGCAAGCCAATTTTCTCTCTTAAAAATTTGGTTTATACAGGTTACTGGCAAATGGGATATCTTGAAGACTTTTTGGTGGATAATCAAGGGAGATATGATTGAAGTTAAATTCTCATTTATTGAGTACCAAACACAGGGAATCAGAAAAATTTATTTGAATAAATTTTGTATTAATTTTCCATTATACCCGCTAATAATTTCGTATGAAACAATGCTATTTTTAGGATTGGCTGATTTGTATTTATAAATTACTATATTTTTCTCTCCTAGAATGGTTAATCCAAGTTTTCTTTCTTGTTTTGATCTTATAGTGATCCAGTACGAGTCAGACGAGGGGGTACTCGAATTGGATTTTTTTAGCTGTATTTGTGAAAATTCATTTATTATTTGATGAATTTCTTTAGGATCTGACACGGTTATCTTTCTTTCGTTTGTAGAATTATCATCTGATTTAATGATTTCAATTGTATCAATTTCTTCCAAATTCACTTGCCCCAAAGCCGCTTCTTTAAAGGTTATAGTAGTCTTAGATGCAAAAATGACTCCTGCAACAACGATTACTACAAAAAGTATTATGAAACTTAGAACGTATTTTTTTTGTATTTTCATAAAGTCCTCCTTATAAAATCATATGTACATAATATGCAATATGACAGATCAATTCCGTTCTTTTTTTAGGATTTCTTTAAAAGTTATGCCGCTGTAAATGAGGAAATAGGATTCTCCGATTAGAAAAAGCGACTTATGCCACCATGTTTCTTGTGAGATAAATAAAAATAGGATAATTCCGAATGAGATCATAAGCATAATCAGTTCTACAATCATATCGGTTATAATACTGGTTCTATGATTATTCTGGTATTTTTCGTACATCGTCCGACCAATCAAACGGATGGCGTATGTACCCATCAACCAATCATAAATATAATGGGGTGGATTGTTATATACAATTCGCACTGTTAAGGTAGCCAAGAAAATTATCAAAATAAGAAAAATTGGATTCTTCAGCATAGTTTTCCCCCCTCACTCCATTTACAATTATTATACAATATCAGTGTGCAGATCGTCGGAAGCCTTCACGAATATATGCGCGAAAAAGGAAGGAGTTGTTAAGTATGACTAATGCTCTGATTATAGTAATAGTGGGTATCATTTTTTTCGTCGCGCTTTTTACTTTTTTGTTTATTGCTATCAAAAGGTGGATCAAAAAATAGTCTCCAGAATAGGCACAAGTGTTGAAGCATCTCCCCAGTACGTAGGTGATTTCCATATCACTTATATATTCGATAAAGCAAAAAATGAGTTTGTTGCTGATCAAATTAATTTGTACCTAATGAAAAATAAAAAAAGGCTGATCACAATGATCAGCCAGTCTCGACAGCAGGCTTTCCCAGTAACCATTTTATAGTTTTTAGGACACCCCCGGATGTTCGATGCTCAACGCTACCTTTTTCTTCAATTCCTCGACCGCAGTCCGAATCTGCTCTGCCTGCGTCACGGCTGAAATCACCGCTACACCATCCGCACCCGCACGTACCACTTCCTCTACACGACCTACCGTAATGCCCCCAATCCCGACGATCGGCACATCCATTCCCGCTTTGCGCAGCTTGTGCAATATGGCCGGACCCTGCACGGCGTTGGCATCATCCTTGGAGATGGTCGGATAGATCGGCCCTACGCCGAGATAGTCTGCACCTTGCAGGATGGCGCGGCGGGCTTCCTCAATCGTATGGGCGGAAACGCCGAGAATCCGGTTTCCGATCCGCTCGCGGACGGAATCGGCCGATTCATCGTCCTGACCGATGTGAACGCCGTCGGCGTCGAGCTCAAGAGCCAGCTCGACATCGTCATTCACGATGAAGGGAACCCCCACACGGTGACACTGGTCTTGTAGCCGACGTGCCAGCTCAATCCTGGGAGCGCCTGTTAACGCACCACGGCCCTTTTCTCGGAACTGGACCATGGTTGCGCCGCCAGCTAGAGCCTCCTGCACGACCCAGCCTGGTTCCGCGAGGCAATTCCCGCTTCCAAGCACCAGGTACATCTGCAGATGGCGGCGCACCACCTCTGACAATATTCTGCTACTCATAGAAGCATCTCCTGACGACGGCGGAAGGCCCAATGATTGGTGGGGCCATGTCCCTGTCCAAGATGTAAAGGTTCCTCAATCGCCGCCTGGATGAAAGCTTTAGCATTCAAGATAGCCTCCGATACCGGCATCCCTTTTGCTAATTCGGCGGTGATCGCTGCCGAGAAGGTACACCCTGTTCCGTGTGTATGGACAGTCCGCACCCGCTTGCCGCCTATCTCGGTAAAGGCGGTTCCGTCGAAGAGCAGGTCAACAATCTGTCCGCTGCTATTGCTCTCGTCAGCATGGCCGCCCTTGATCACGACGAATTTTGGGCCCATATTGCTAATATGTCTTGCAGCCTCCCGGCGATCCTCCATCGTACGGATGCTGATCCCTGTCAGGGCTTCCGCTTCCGGGATATTCGGTGTAACGACCAAAGCCAAGGGGAGCAGGTCGTCCTGCAAAGCCTGCATCGCTTCTGGCTGCAGCAGTGCTGCACCTCCCTTGGCAATCATCACGGGATCGACGACAACCTTCTCCCAGCCGAACCTTCGGATCTGCTCGCTCACAAGACGGATGATGCCTGCATCAAACAGCATGCCAGTCTTCAGAGCATCTACGCCAAGGTCTGATCCTACCGCTTCAATCTGCTCGGCTGCCGCCTCCTGTGGCAGCGGATATACGCCGTGAACCCCCAAGGTGTTCTGTACGGTAACGGCCGTAATCGCCGACATGCCGTATACGTCAAGCTCCTGGAAGGTTTTGAGATCGGCCTGAATCCCGGCCCCGCCACCGCTGTCCGAACCGGCAATCGTCAGTGCTCTGGCTACACGAACGTCTGTCATCGCGTACCACCTGCTGTAGTTGTTCCAGCTTCACGAATCGATACATGCCCCTCCAGCGAGCCCGTATGCAGCTTGGCAAGCTCATCGAGAAAGGCAATCTGGAAGCTGCCGGGTCCCTGATCTGCTGTAAGCGCGGCGGCTCGGGAAGCGGCTGCACCGTAAAATGCCAAGCCCGCTGTACCTGCGAGCAGCAGGTCTGGTTCAACTGCCGCAAAAGCGCCCAACACAGAGGTCAGCAGGCAGCCTGCTCCAGTTACCTTTGTAAGCAGCGCGTCTCCGCCACAAATCATTCGTGCACTAGACCCATCGGTGATGACGTCCTCTTTTCCAGTGATGACAACGATGGTATTGAGCGCCCGCGCAGCCCGAACTGCCAGATCGACATGACTGCTACTCGGGCTGTCACCAGCATCGACGCCTTTAATCTCTCGGGCTTCTCCAATAAGATGGGCGACTTCGGCCGCATTGCCCCTCACCATTGAGATGTTGACTTCACTCAGGATTCGCAGTGCCGACTCGGTTCTAAAGCGAGTCGCTCCCGCACCGACCGGATCTAACAGAACCGGAACGCCATGTGCATTCGCCGATTGTCCGGCAATGATCATAGCATCGACCAGTTCGTGGTTCAGCGTACCGATGTTTAATACGACGGCACCTGCTATTTTGGCCATATCCGCAACTTCCTCGGGTGCATAGGCCATCACCGGCGAAGCGCCCAGCGCATATAGGCCGTTGGCTGTAAAGTTGGTGACCACCACATTGGTCATATTGTGAACGAGGGGGTTGCTGTTGTGTACCTTTGTCAGCAGCTCCGAACAATCCTTTTCCCATTTCAGCATATCGATGATCCTCTCTCATATATTAGATTTTCAATTTGCGACAACGCTCGTAGTCCGATGTAAAAGGGGTCTGGATCGGCCATTCCTCCTGCTTATAAGCCATATCCCAGAACATATATTCCAGCTGGCAGCTTAGCATAAAATGCTCAATCATCCGTTCCCGTTCGACAGCCGTTGCACTTTCCGCCCAAGCATCCACACGGGCTTGATATTTGGCGGTTACATCTCCAACCTGGTTTCCATAGAAACCAATCCATTCATAGAAAGGGTGAGACTCGTTGGGCCTTACCTCATCCAGCAGCCTGCGACCAATCTCCAGATACGTCCATGGACACGGCAGCAGCACGGCCATGAGCTCGCCCAGACTGCCTTCATGCGCGGCCGTCAGCATGTGACGAATATAATGGTGAGCCGACGGAGCGAGCGGATATCCCTGCATCTCTTCATAGGTCACACCTGCGACAGCACAGAAATTTTGATGGGGATGAACCTCGCTGCGGAGGATAAAAGAGATCTGTTCATTAAATACAGCCATGTCCTCCCGGCTCGTGCATTTGGAGATCGCGATGCCGTATATCCGTATGTAGGCGCTCAAATATTCAAAGTCCTGTTTTACATAGTGAATCAGCTGTTCCCTTGTCAAACTCCCTTCAGCAATACCTCTCACAAAGGGATGCTCAAAAATCGCTTGAAAGACGCCATCCGCGTGCTGACGGAGCTCTTGTGTAAAGCTCATTTTCCCACCTCCAACAAAATGAAGAGCAGGAAGTCCCGTAAGAATACAGTTCCGGAACAACGCTAAAAAGCCGCCCCGAAAACTGGAGCGGCTTCATCATAGGTCCATGCGCAAAAAACATGAGGGACCTTATATACGAAGGCTCCACTTTCCTACGCTAGTACGAACTAGATCAGGTTCAAAGGGTCCAAGATACGTTCTTGTCTCAGCCATAAGCGGCTCCCCTAGTGGACTTCCTATTCTTTTGACTATTACTGTACATTCGTTCATACATTATGTCAAACCGTTATCCATTCGCTCTGCGGCTGTTTGTGCTTGACCTGGTTACATCAATAGCGAAATCAGCACAGGGAGTGTAACGAGAGATATGACAGCACTGATGACAAAGGAGGAGGCTGTTTCTGATTCCAGACTTTCAAAACGGGTAGCGATCATAGCAGCGACTGCTGAACCCGGGAAGGAAACGAGCAGAACCGCCTTAACGGTATCGGCAGACGACAGACCGCACAGGTAGGCAATCACCAGCATTAATAAAGGCTGCACGATGGTTTTTAACAGTGCGATGGCAAAGGCACTTACGCTAAAACTAATGTTGCGTACGCCAATGGTCACACCGACCGCGAATAAAGCGGCCCCGGACGTAATGTCACCAATTTGATTAAGCGATTTGCTTAACAAATCCGGTGATTGGAAGCCGAACAAGGTCAAAATCACACCAACCAGCGGCACCAGCGCCAGCGGTTCCTTTAAGCCGTGAAGAATGGAGTCCCAGATCAGCCTTCCGAGGGGACCATTTCGTTCCTTGCCTGAATTCCGGCTGGCTACGGTAGCTATAATGGTAGCCGCCGGGTCAAGGACGGCATTGACTACGATTCCGGTAAGGGCAATCGGAATCGCCACGGCTGAGGAGCCGTAGATGGCTCCGAGCACGGGAATACCCATAAAAGCAAAGGTCGGCTGTGCCGAGTTCAAAGCGAACATGGCGGCATCCTTCACAGGCTGCTTCCTCGCAAAGCGGGACAGCAGAAGGAGAGCGACAAAAAAGCCGACAATGCCAATGAACAGAGCTAGCAGGAATGGCCATTGCTCAATGAGCGCTCTCCTGTTCGTTGTTGTAATGCCGATGAATAAATGCGCAGGCAGCGCAAATCTGGTAACGAGCGCATTCAGGGCTTTGGAGGAAGAGGCATCGAAGCTTTTGTAATGCCCCGCTAACCATCCTAAAATAATAACGAAAAAAATCGGCACCAAAATATAAAGGATATGTCCGACACTCATAGATCGACTCTCCTTGCTGAACTGACGTATCCTGCCTGTCTGAATAGGCATCCCCGTCCCTAAATGAAGCATTAGTGAGGGTGATGGATTGCACTTTCCACAGCTTTGACCTTCACATATTCCGGTTTCCACATCGCATCCCGAATGGCTTGCTCAACATCTGAAATACGTGCCTGAGCTACCTGATCCTGAATCGCGGCCTTCGCTACCGCCACAGCGACCGCGAATGAGACATCACGTAATTTTCGGATATGGGGCAGCAGCGCACCGCCAGGTTTATTCGAATCTACGCCATTGGCAACGGCTTCTGCTGCGGCTGAAAACATGGCAGGGGTGATCCTTTTGGCTTTGACCACAATCGCGCCCAGGCCAAGTCCCGGGAAAACAAAGGCATTGTTCGCCTGTCCAATCTCAAATTTCGTACCGTTATAGGTGACGGGCTCAAAGGGACTTCCGGTAGCGATCAATGCTTGGCCATCGGTCCACCGTATCAAATCCTCGGGTACCGCTTCGGCAAGGTTTGTAGGATTGGACATGGGCATGATGATCGGGCGTTCTACATGCTTGGCCATTTCCTTAATAATCTCTTCTGAAAAGGCACCCGCTACACCAGAAGTTCCGATCAATAGAGTAGGCTTCACCTGACGGATGACCTCAAGCAGTGGTATTTTTCCGTCATCAGACCGCATCCATGAGCTGACTTCTTCTTTTTTACGTACATACGGCTTCTGATAATCGAGGACATCTTCCATATCGTCCGTTAACAGCCCGCGGTAATCAAAAGCCCAAAATGGCTTGAATGAATCCTCCTCCGAAAGGCCGTCCGCGATCATGGCTCCCCGAATTTGGTCAGCGTTACCGATTCCTGCTGCCCCTGGGCCGAAGACAAGTACTTTTTGCTCACGCAGCGGAATGTTGGTGACGCCTACCGCCGAAAGAATCGCAGCCAGGGTTACCGCTCCTGTGCCTTGAATGTCATCGTTAAAGGTGAGAATGCTTTGACCGTATTTGCCTATAATATGACGTGCGTTCACGCTGCCCACATCTTCCCAATGCAAAAGCGCCTTCGGAAATTGCGTTAGCGTTTTGTGGATAAAAGTATCAATAAACTGGTTGTAGGCTTCTCCGCGAACCCGCTTATGGCGATTTCCGATGTACAGCGGATCATTCAGCAGCTTTTCATTATTCGTGCCCACATCCAGTACAATCGGCAGTACCCGCCCGGGATGAATGCCTGCCGCAGCTGTGTACACAGCAAGCTTGCCGATAGCGATGTTAATCCCCCCGACACCCCAGTCACCGATGCCCAAAATACTTTCGGAATCCGTTACGACGATCAGATCTACATCTTCACCGTTCAAACCGGAATTATAAAACGCTTGTCCAATACCGTTCGGGTCATCTATCGACAAATACACGCCTCCGGGGCGGTTGTACTCGTGACTATATTCTTGAATGGCAGTTCCTACCGTAGGTGTGTAGACCACAGGCAGCATTTCACTCAAATGGTCGGTTAGCAAGCGATAGTAGAGTACGACATTTCGATTGTGAAGGTCGTTGAGCGAAGCATTTTTACGCAGCATGGTGGGCTGTGCCAAAAACTGCTGATATGCCCGTACGCTCTGTTTTTCCAGTGAAAGGACAGTCGGAGGAAGGATTCCTTCCAGCCCCAGCTCTTTGCGTTCTTCTTCTGTAAAAGCGACACCTTTGTTCAAAAGGGGGTTCGCCAGCACATCCTTGCCCCGTAATGAGGTGGATAATGAGCCATCCCGATTGACATAAAACGGTTCCATACAAACATCCTTCTTTCTCTTCGATTGATGATTGTTTATTAGGCTTATTCATGACGAAAGATGACATGTTGCCCATAGTATGGACATGCCAAACTGTTTTATTCGTCTATTGATATATGACAAAATAACCATATTTTTTCTGTGATTGATTACAAAGAACTAATTATTAATCTTGAAAAAATACGATGATTTCATTGTTCTTGGTTCTTATGAATCAGGCCTAAATACTCTATTTTTACAAAATATAAAAATCATTTCTATTTCCTTTATATCCTTATATATCACGGCATGTCAGGTATTTTATTAAGAAATTATGAAGGATTTGCACATCGATTTAACGCCTCTAAGCAAACATTTTTAATTCTTTTTCAACAAAATAGAACTATTCGGAGGAAAAGGAGAGGTTTGTGTGCAGGGACCTATAGCCATTTTTAGCGATAATTACAGGGCTATTGATTATCCCAATGTGATTCATTTTTACCAATCTATACAATGCAGGGACCCCGAGGCAGCTTCAGTCTATGAGGACGCATGTTGTTGCCTGATCGATTACAGGGAACCGGAGGAAGCTGTGCGGATAGCCAATCAAATTCGTAGTCAATTTCCGCAAATGCCGCTGCTAGTGGTAACGGATGTAACGGCTCCATTCAGTGATCAGCATATGGTGCAGATCACCGGAATAGGCCGTTTACGCCTGCTATTTTGGCAAGCCAATGACAACGAGGAAGTGCTGTCAGAAATACAAAGCTTGCTCTACCCTGAGTATTCGGCCAAAGGGCAACATATTGCCTTCATTCTGTCTGTATATAACGAGGAGCAACGTTTTGTACACGTCGAGGCATTTGCTAAACGCCTGCAAACTTTTATTCGCAGCCATCTTGTAGAAGGCTCCATTTATCTCATTGATGATGGCAGCCACGATAGCACGAATACCTTGATTAGAGCGCTGAAGGCAACAACGGATTTGTCCGTCAACCGGATTAATCAGAATCTTAGTCCATTGCTTCAAACCAGAGAATTGGGGCGCAATACCCGTAAGGCAGGAACGTATCTGGAAGGGATGCGAACCATCGGTGCGGATTACTACGTATTTGTGGACGCGGACGATTCCTTTTTTATTGAGGATATTGCCAGAATGATTAACGTGGTTCGACAGGGCTACTATGATGTCGTGATTGGAACCAAGGATATGACAGCCGAAAATCGCTCTTTATTACGATCTATCGTCAGCTTTGGCAAACGTATGGTTTCCCGCCCGTTTTTACCAACAGGTGTGGTGGATTCCCAGACAGGGCTTAAAGTCATGAGCTCTATGGCAGTGAAGCGGATGTTTCCACATTTGAAGGAGCAGCTCGGACTGGCGCTGGATTTGGAAATGATGTTTATCGCCAAGCGACTCCAGCTTCGTGTGCTGCAACTACCCGTCAAATGTATTGACCGGGACGGGTCGCACATTGATGTCTTCAAGGATTCCATTCGTTTTCTACGTTCCATTATTGATATTTGGCGGCTGGATCGGCGGGTGAGATAACAAAGTGAACAACCGATTGCGCCCGTTGATGTTTCCTTTATTTAATGTGCTGCTGAACGGATTTAATTTCTTCTTCCACATTGCAGCGAGCTGGTATCTTACCGGACAAGCTTATGGTCAGGCGAACGCGCTGCTGGCCCTCTTTGCACTGTTGTCCGTTTTGGGCTTATCGATTCAGCTATTAACCGCCAAGCTGGTCTCCAAGGGAGACCACAAGCTTCCGCTACGCAGTCTACCGCTTGGTTCTCTCTTGCTAAAAGCTCCTTTGTTACTCACCGTGCTTGCCATAGTCATACTGGTCGTCTTTCATCCGTTGCTGCGCTCGCTATTAGGCGTCGAATCCGGCCCGTTGTTCATGCTATATGGCTTGATAGGGCTGCATATTCTTGTGAGCTCGTGCCGCGGAGATTTGCAGGGCAGGGAACGCATGCTGGCGCTCAATGTGAACTACTATATTGAGGTTTTAGGAAAGCTGGGCCTGTTTTTTGTTTTGGCCTCATTGGGGTTAAAGCTGGAAGCCCTGCTGCTGGCGAGCTGTGGGGGAATGTTGATGTCGCTGCTTCACGGCTGGATCGTTTCGGCTCGGGGCTTATCTTTATTTAGTAATAGTGGAGAACGTGTGCCTTCCGGGCTATGGAAATCACTAGGTCAGGATTTTACGGATAGTCTCATAACGAACTTGTTTATTTTGTTCTGCATTTCCATTGACATGTTGTATGTGCAGCATTATTTCCCGGAACAGGCCAGCAGTTATGCCATTGCGCTGAAGTACAGCCAATTAGTCTATTACGTTTCGTACAGTCTGATCGCTGCATTTATTCCAAAGCTCGGTGCGCATGGTCATGACCGTCAAGCCTTGGGGAAGCTGATCGCAGTTTATGGTGGATTAATGGCTGTGGCAGCCATCTGTGTGTATGTAGGTACGACCTTTGTGTTCCCATCATCGATTCCTGTATTGTTCGGATCTTCCTATCAGTCGGCAGAAGCTTTTATTCCATTGGGAGGATGGGTGTACTGGCTGTTTTCCATCGTGCTGTTCTTTGTTCATGTGCATGTATTGGTGGGCAGACGCAAATCTATGTTCAGCTTAATCGCAGGAGCGGCGGCTTTACTGGCAGCCTTTCATATGGCCCACAATAAGCCTTCCGACTTTTTACTGTCCGAGCTGGTGGTGTATGGCGCCATGTCTCTTTACTTTGTGGTAGATGCCTATTTCTATTTGTTCAAAATAAAGATAAGGGGAGATTCACCTCATGAATACAATACATGAACAGGACGGCAAAACCGTAGTTCTATTGCTATCCTGGCGTGACATTCGTTCACCTAAAAGCGGAGGAGCAGAAGTTTTCACCCATGAGATGCTAAAACGCTCACAGCAAGGCCGCTTTCATTTCATTCATTTTTCGCCCCAATTTGAGGGATTGCCTGAGCATGAAATCATAGACGGAATTACGTATATCCGAAAAGGAAATATATACAGCGTTATTTATTTTGCCATGCGTTATTACCGGCGTCATCGCAAGCATATTGATTATGTCATTAATCAGGCGAATACGCACCAGTTCTTTACCCGTTTTTGGGTCGAGACATCCAAGCGAATCTTTTTTATACATCAGCTAACAAGGGAAATATGGTATCAAAATGCTAGATTTCCACTAAATTTTATCGGATTTCATCTGGAGCCGTTGATGCTCAAGCTGGCCCGCAAGGATCGTACACTCACCGTTTCCCCGTCTACCCGGTATGATTTGCTTAAGCTGGGCTTTCACCCGGATCGTGTTCATCTCTTGCCGGAAGGCATTGAGTTTGAACATTGGCCGCGTGAACATTTTTTAACGAAGGAGTCCAGTCCGACCTTTATGTATGCCGGGCGCTTTGTGAAATATAAAGGGATTGATCTGGTTGTTGAAGCCTTTGGACGACTCAAGAAAAAATTCCCGCAGGCTATATTGTGGATTGTCGGAAAAACCGATAAAACGTATGTGGCAGAACAATTATTGCCGATTATGAAACGGTATGGATTGACTTACGGAGAACCGGATGAGCAAGGACAATCCCAAGCTGATATTACCTTTTTCGGATTCGTTTCAGCAGAGCATAAGCTGGAGCTGATGAGCCGTGCCCACGCGCTTGTATTCCCATCCCTGCGTGAAGGCTGGGGCTTGACGATTACTGAAGCAGCAGCCGTTGGAACCCCCAGCATTGTCAGCAATTCACCTGGCTTGGTGGATGCGACGGATTTTGGGAAAAGCGGATATCTGTGCTTTCACGGTGACATCCGGGGCTTATCTGAACAGATGGAAAGAGCAGCAAAGGGCGGCGAAGATTACCTGGCCATTCGCGAGCGGGCGTATCAGTATGCGTTAAGATTTCATTTTGATCATACCGCAGCTGCGTTTGAGCAGCTGATGGGAGATTGGACAAAGGAGGCGGAACAGAGTGGACAAAGTGGTCATTCTCTTCTCCACATACAACAATGAGCGGACAATAGAGCCATGTTTGCGAAGCTGTATGGGGCAAAATTACAAGGACTTGCATATCGTGATTGCCGATGATGGCTCGGATGACCGGACTGTGGAGGTGATTCGTACGCTGTCGGCAGGAAGCTCAGTACCCGTTACGGTATTGGAGCTTCCCCACGGGGAGCGTGGAGTCGCGAGAGTTAAGGCAGTCGAGGAGGCAAATCGTTTGGGTGCCGAATACATACTTGTCTTGGATTCCGATATGATTTTAGCCGAGCATTTGATCCAGCAGAGCATCGAGTTTTTTGACGATCATCAGGACATTGGCGCCTTGGTTGTTCCTGAGGAGGCGTATTCGGAAGCGGACAATTTTTTTTCCAAAGTGAAAGTCTTCGAGCGCAATGTGATTAACAACGCGGGTGAAACCTTGGGAAAACGCTCCATTGAAGCGGCACGCTTCTGGCGAATGAGCGCTTACGAATCGACAGGCGGCTTTAATGCGGAGCAGATTGCTTTCGAAGAAATACAGCCGACCTTACGCTATATAGAGTCTGGCGGAGTCATTCGCCGGGCGGTATTTACACGGGTATATCATGATGAAAAAAAGGTATATCTGCAAGATGTATTGCGTAAAAAAGCCTACTATTTTTCGGTGATGGATCGTACGATGTCATCCGAAGAGGGGGGCTTGCGAAAGGCACTGGAGCGCTGGTACTTCTTCCGTCCGGTGCTGTATACATGGGGGAATTTGAAAAGCTATATTCGTCACCCGCTGTTGACGGTGGGCATGTTGTGGATGTATACATGTCTGACGGTGATTGGGGTTGCCGCCGTGTTAAAGGGCGGCAACCGTCACTCAGGCGATCTCGCTAAGGCGGATAAGGCGTAAGGATGAATGGCCCACAGTCAGCGTATCCAGCGTATACAGGTCGGGATCGGAAGATTCCGACTCCCCATACGGTATATACAATGAATGCGCCGTTAACTGAATACCTTCACGGTCAGGATGACGAAGTGAGCTGCCGACAGGATACAGCTCAGCGAGCGCAGCGTGTACAGCAGTTACGATATGCTGATCATTGAGCAGCACATAAGGCCGATAAGGGGCATTCAGAATGCTGTCTATAAATACCGACAAGCCATGAGCCACATTTTGATCTGCATACACACTGCTTCGATTGAGCTGGGCCTGATCCAGTGCCTCATACAGTATCTTTTTCAGCGTATCGTCATCCAGTTCCAGTGGTTTTGTCAAAAAGCGGAACACGCCGACTTGATTAATTGCCGATAAAATGGACTGCGTATGCAGGTGACCTGACAAAATGATCCGTACGATATGCGGATAGTCCTTCTTAATCATACGAAGGAACGTAATCCCGTCCAGACCAGGCATGAGCAGATCGGATACCACTACATCAATGGGGTGCTGTTTCAGCACCTGTAATGCTTCTTTGGGTGTGTGAGCGGTATGTAAGGTGAATGTTTCTTGCATTAATGACCGTTCTAGCAGGGACAGAACCATAGGGCTGTCGTCAACAAATAGAATGTTTTGGGGTGTCATAGCAACTGCGCAACTCCAATCATGAAGTAAGAAATGAGGAACTACATGTATAATATCAGCGTTTTGGCATTTTTGAAAGATGTCAATGCAGAACGGGCGTTGCGTATTTTTTGTGAACGGTTCGATTCGGCTGAACATGCGCTCTGGGAAAAAGGCATGCGTCTGCTTCATGAGTATCATGCTGTGCGACATACGGCTGTAACCCTGACCGTCTCCAGCGCACTTCAGCACATGGATAATCGCCATGATATTTATGTGGTTGATCTTCGGGAGTATGGCGAAGAAGAGCTGGATGGCTTATATATCGCAAAAACATGCGAGTTGATTTTGCTGACGGACGGGGCACCGGAAACCGCTGCGAGGTTTGCCGCACTCCAGCGCCGGACTCCCCGGCTGCTGTGTGCACGGCTACCGCTGGTCAGCTACGAGCTGGAATGCCTGATGCAGGCTATTTTGGGCCGTCTTGAACAAAATGGAGGGGACAGGGGAGCATGAAGCAATGGGCTTTGTTGAAACCGGGTTGGCAAAAGCTGATCCTGTACCTGATCGTTCTGTGCGTGACTGTGTTCTTGGCTGCCGTGCTTCAATGGTTTGTCATACGGCAATTCAGCAGTCACTTGGCAGAAATTCAAAATGAGCAGCTCCAGCATGAGGTGCAGGAACTGTCCGCTAGTATAACCGAGCGTTATACTGCATGGCAGGCTGAACTGAAGGAGCTGTCTTCCGGTCTGGGTAGAGATATGCTGAATCAGGGAAAACGCCAATACCCCGAGGGGTTTAAGCGGGAAACCGGGTCCTTTTATGTGCTGGATGAACAGTATAATGTAATTGCCGGGCGAGACAATCGTGAGATGAAAAGCGCGGTGCAGCAGGTTAAATGGCTGCAAAACGGCTGTGCCATAAGCCCCTTTGTGACAGAGGATCATCAGCCTGCCCAGTATATGGTATGCAGGATTCAAGGGGCGCAGATGGGCGGCTTCATGGTGCGTACGGTTGATGCTGATATGCTTAGCGGAATTATTAAAAGTAAACCGGTCAATCAGCACGAGGTTTTGTTTTATAATAATCAATTTAAGGTTGTAGCCTCCCGCAATACACCCGATATCAACCGAACGGATATTACGAACGCAACCCGCAGGCTACTGGAGGGCAATACGGGTGTCGTTGAAGATGGCGGAGAGAAACATGGAATAGGGTTCAGCCGCATTGGGGAAGAGGCGCTTTACATATCGGTTGAAGATGCCGGTCAGGACATTGCAGAGCGCATCAGCTCTTTTCGCAAAAAGTTATTGATGGTCATGGCTCTGATATTGCTTATGCTGTGGGCTATGCTCATACAGTTCCGCAAACGGATTGTGAAGGATGCCATCGTCAATAGTCAGGTGCGTGACCAGCGGCGGGATGAGGATATGCGACAGCAGCAGGACACCTATTATTTACCGTTAATGCAGACGATTGAGCAACGGCTCCAGGAGCTGCAAGAGCAGACTGGCCGTCTGACAGGCGGTGATGATTTGAAGCTGCTGGGCTTCTATCATGATCTGGCCAACCGCTTTGAAGCGGCTTCCAGCCAGGGAAAAGGAGCATCTCATGAGGAACTGGAGTACTTCCGGGAGTTGAATGAAAACTTCATCCAGGGCCGTCTCAGACAGGAGTCCTCACTGGGAGAGCTGCTGACCGGAGTGCGCACCCTGCGCGATGAGCTGGAAGAAAAGATGCATGACAATAGTGGAATTAGCTTCACCGATATGAATGAGGTATTGTCCGAGTCGTTGAAATGGGCGAACCGTTCATTGAACATGAAGAACATTCAAGTCATCTTGCGGCAAGAGCCTGTTCCATCGATTGCAGCACAAGCGCCGATGCTGTACAAAACGATTCAGGGGCTGCTGGAAAATGCAGTACAGGCCATGGGTCAAGGTGGAGAGCCGGTAGAGAATCAGGAGCGAAACCGAACAGGGTTTCGCTCCAAGCGCAAGTCTCACATACTCAAGGTGAGTTCACGGCTTGAAGAAGGAGAAATTATTATTCTTATTGAAGACACGGGCGGCGGGATTGATGATAAAATGCGCTGGAGCTATTTCCAGCCGGATTATTCCCAAAGCTCGCAGGAGCATACGTTCAGCCTGTATCATATGGATGCATACCTAAAGACGATAGGCGGTCGCTTAAAGCTGCGTAATACGGATCAAGGCTTGCAGGCCATTGTTCAATTGAGAAGATAGCCCAAAAATAAACGACAGATCAACGAGAAATTCAAGAGAGGGGGCTGAGCATGAAAAAATGGGTATTTCGCTATCGCTATGATATGGCGGCAATGATGCTGATGCTGATGGCCATTGTTACATATCTTGCTCCCATTTATGGACCAGGGCAAATTGTGTTTAGCGACATTGCCTTTGGAGCCACCTCTCATCGGTATCTGGAAGAAATAACAGGGGTATGGAACGAACGATGGTCTACCTCGACTTTGTTCAATGCTCCACGTATCCTGTATATTTTGCCTTTCTATGTACTTTCACTGTTATTTGACGAGAGCGGGCCGGTCTTGCTGAAATCTTTTATCACAGGTCTGTTATTTATTTCGGCGTTCTCGATGTATGCCTTTGCCAAACGGCTGGTCAGTGTGTATTATTCACCGAGCTTTACGAAAACCCGTATTTTCGCTATTACGGCAGGCTCGCTGTTTTATGCGCTGAATCCGTGGGTTATTTTCCGCATCCAGCATATTTATTTGCTCTGTGGATATAGTTTGTTTCCGTTAATGCTGAGATTCTTTTTCAGTGCGATTGATCCCAAATTTCAAATTCAACAAATTAAGAACTATCATCCGCATAAGCTGTATCAGCGGAACTGGATCGACCTGTTCCTGTTGGCTGCGGTATTCACCGTTAGCGCTGCGGCAATTCATTATTTTTTCTTCGGTATGATTTATTTGGGCTTATTCACCATGCTGCTATTGATCAAGCTGACCTGGACCCACCGTAAGGCTGGTCGCACCTATCTACAGCCGTTATACGGCAATTTTTTGCGTAAAGGGATTATTTTTGGCGTATTTTTTGGACTACTCAGCTTTTATTGGTTGTCCCTGTATGTCGGCAGCATGCTGATGGACGCTCAAGCGTCTCAGCACAATATCAACGTCGTGGATACGTTATCTCTGTTCAGTCGTAATAGCACTTTATCTAATGTCGGTTATTTATTGAGCTATTGGTGGCCTATGTTTTCCTTTTCCTCACTACCTGTCCTGTTTTATGTCGGAGGAGGATTTTTACTGCTATTGATCGGTTATGCGATGGTAACCCGTTCACATAAAAATCCGATCATTCTGATTTTTTCATTGCTTACGGTGATGTTTCTGGTTGCAGCTACCGGGACGACGTTCCCATCCATTGCCAAGTGGTTTGTCATTTTGGTTACGAAGACTCCTGTGATTGGCTCGGTTTTCCGTGATCCCAACAAATTTATTGGTCTGCTCTCTCTTAATTTTGGGGTGTTGCTGACCTTTGGCGTGATTCAGATTATGGAATGGTTTGGATCATCGCCGTTGCAGCGTGCGTATAAAAGGCTGGCGCTGGTTATCGTCGTTTTGTGTCTGGGGGTATATTTTGCTCCCCTGCGTACCCAGTTCATTGAGGGGTATTACAAGCCGGTTCAAGTGCCATCGGATTATGCCCAAATGGCTGAAAAGCTGACAGATCCGAATCGTTTTGACAGCAAGGCCTTGTACTTTCCGATTGCCGACAATATGATTCAAAGCTATAACGGAGTGGCAACGCCCAAATGGAATAAAGGGAAGACTGCAACCGAGAAGGCGACTGGAGATTTCCAGGTATATTCTTCTCCCAAAAATACCATCTTCCATCATGAGGGGAATGACCCCGGGATTACGTACTATTTGAATTTTCTGCAATATGTTATGGACAATGGGCTGAGCTCCCGGTTAGGCTCTCTGTTCTCTACCTTCGGCGCTAACCAGTTGGTCTACCATGATGAATATGTGGGACAGGAGAAGCGTCAGGATTTTCACCTTTCCCAGTTGGAAGGTCAGACTGGATTGAAGCGTACCTACAAAAACGGGCTGTTTTCCATATTTAATCTGGATCAGGCACCGCCTTATATGAACATTCTGGCGAGTAAAATTGTGACACCTTACGGGTTTAGCCGATTGGAGAGCTACAGTCATCTGCCTGGCTTTGATTTTAGTCGCTTCGGGGTGCTGTTCAGTACGTTAAAGCCTGAGCTGAACACGATCCAGACGGTCAACAAGGGGGATTATGTGGAGGCGGCCTCCTTTAATGATTTGCTGTTGTCTCAGCTTCCGGCAGCGGATTACTTGAAGCCTTTTGATGCGATTGAGGACGGCAATGCCTTTTTGAAATGGTCCAAAACCTTTGCCTCGACCAACGAATGGCTGTGGTATTTATCCTCCCAAAATATACGGAACTTTCCGTTTGATATGGAAATGGATGCAGGGATTGCAGTCACCTTTGCCAGTAAGAAGCTGGATGTGGCCCCTTATCAGATGAGCAGCATCGAAGGGAAAACAGTCGTGGATTTTGACTCTATGCTGAAGACGGAAACCTTTTTCAAGCCGGATAATCCACAGCTGTTCAGTGTACAGGCTAATCCCCGTGAGGAACTGAATGATGTACCTACTCTGCATGGTGAGATTATGAAGGGGGACCCGAGTAATATATGGCAAGTAGCCAGATCCGGGCTGCTGGAAGCCAAGGAAAATAATCCGTATCAGTTCCAAATTACCGTTTCCGGGCGCGGGACGAACAAAATGCATGTAAAAATGAGGTTTTACGATAAGCAAATGCGTGAGCTGGGGGTTAGCTATGTCGTGGCGCCTTCAGAGGGATATAATTTTGACGGTGTAAAATTTTACGGGGAATATGTGTCGCCGCCCGGCAGCTATTGGATGCGAATGGATTTGTTAACCCTGCAACGTCCACAGCAAAAAAACTATTGGTGGATTCATGATATCCAGCTACGTGATTTGGGGCAATACAGCAAGCCCAACTCATTTACAATGCATAAAAAGCTGGATCAACCGCAAGACTCGCACGTGTATGCCAGAGTGTTTATGAATAAGGCAGGCGGAAAATTGCAGGTCGCACTGCCGGACGGAGTGGTTAACATCAAGACCCGGGATGAGGGTTTGAATCAATTCCAATGGGTCGATCTGGGAGAGTATACCTTTCCCAAAGGGGATACTCCGATCACGGTTACTAATCTGCAGGGCTTTAATGCGGTCAATCAATTTGCCATTGTACCTATAGATCAGATGGATAAGCTGGCTTTCCCGGTTGAGCAGGCGTTGAAGCGAGGCAAGCTCTTCTTCACCTTGGAGGCAGAGAACGATTTTAACGTCGAAGGGAATGTGCAGACGGAACGTGCTCTTCCACGACTCAGTATGGGCCGGGGAATCAGCTTTCAGAAAGGTTCATTGAGCAGGGATGTGGAGGTCGCCAAAACAGGCACTTACTCCACAGCTATCCTGGCTGATTTACCCTCCGGGTATCATGGGGCACTGACGATGAAATGGACAAATCAAGAGACCGGAGAGGTGCTGACAAGAACGATTCGTACAGATGAAGAGTATAAGCGCTTGCCCACTACCTCTTCAGCCGAGCATCAGGTTATTGAAACGCTGCCCAATCAGGATGGTTTTTCCAAACAAATCATTCAAGTCCCTGGTCTGCTGAGTGATTATGGACGAGTAGAATTTAAAAATCTGTTCTTGCCCAAGGGGAAGTACCGCTTAACACTTATACTGGACAGTCAGGTGCCGTCATTGAGCAGCTTTGAAGATATTCATCGGATGGCTGGACAGGAAGTGGCGGCGATGCCTGAGGAGGACACGAGGGAATCCCTAAGTAGCAGCGATGTAGGCTGTGTGGCGGATATTAGGCCCGGCCAGACGAATCTGTCTTTGTCAGGCGAAGGGTTATCCATCCGTTATGCCCCAAGCTATTCCTGTGACTGGAACATTTATGCTTCCCGTAAAATGAAGGCAGAGCCACTACAAGAGTATGACGTGCAGTTGGATGCGCGGTCAGAACAAATTGGAAGCCGGCATATGAAGGTCATTTTTTTGAATAAAGCCTCCCAAATTCTCCAAACCTCATATATTGACGAGGTCGAGGAGAGAGATAAGGAGCAATGGAATCATTATGATCAGATTGTGAAGGCTCCGGCAGGAACCGCCTTTATGCAGTTTCAGATTTTGGCACATGCGCACAAGAAGCAGTCAGGCTTGTTTCAAATGAAGAACTACTCCATCATCCCTTATCGAGCGATGATTACAGTGGATCAGTTTACGTTGTTTGAGGGAACAGATATGGATACCTTTTTTATAGCTCCATATGCTTCGGAAAGCATTCAGGCTACTCGTGAAAATTCCATGGAACGCAGCTTTACGCTATATAACCCATCGCATCAGCAGGTGCTGATCCGGGAGACCGAGTCACCCAACCCGCTATGGGAGTTTAGGCTGGGAAGCGAAAAACAGCGTGCTCGTCTATCTGTGAATGGCGTGACTACCGGATTCATTACGAGTGGCAACGGAAAGGGGCAAGTTGTCGTTATTCTGGCTTCCGCCTATCGTTTCGGCTGGGTACTGTTCTCCATCGGGATACTCGGTGGAGCAGCTTGTTTTCTTCCTTATCGGCGATGGAAAAAGCGAAAGATTCCATAAGAAGCAAGCTGCTCAGGGGGAACTGGTAGCATGATACGGCTACATCTCGTATTTGTAGCCTCTGCCCCAGACAGTACGGATATGCTGAGGATTTTTAGGGTCACGTTCTATTTTTTTGCGAAGGCTGGAAATATGTACGTCGATGGTACGATCCAGATAAGCGCCATCTCCGCCTTTGATCCGATCCATCAGCTCGCTGCGGGTAAAGACTTTCCCAGGGTTGGAGGACATTTCTTTAATAATGGAAAATTCGATTTGAGTGACTT
This sequence comes from Paenibacillus kribbensis, assembly GCF_001705305.1. GTDB lineage: Bacteria > Bacillota > Bacilli > Paenibacillales > Paenibacillaceae > Paenibacillus > Paenibacillus kribbensis_B. The sequence continues at coordinate 89,778 of NZ_MCBP01000005.1, read as the reverse complement.
CAATTTCCTGGTCATCGACTAACAGGCTATGACGGTAATCATTCACCCAAACTCTTACCTTTTTAATCTTTTGGGTTATCGTTTGCGATTCAGTGGGCATATTGCTGCCACTGCGGCGCAGCAGGGCTTTGATGCGGGCATTCAACTCTCTCAGACTGAAGGGCTGGCATAAAAAGTCATCCGCTCCGTCCTCCAGAGCCTTTATCCTAATATTCAGCAAGGTGTTATTAGAGATGACTAGCATAGGAACCGTTGTAAATTGACGGATTTGGCCGATCAGTGCACATTCGACCTTACCGGAAAACATCAGATCGGTCACAATGATATCCGGCTTAAAACGCATAAGTGTAGGAATGGCAAGTTTACAATCATAGATAATCTCGGTGAGATAACCTTCCTCCTGAAGATGTAGAGCAATCATATCTGCCAAACTTTTTTGATCTTCAATGATAAATATTTTTATGGGCATAACTCACATCTCCTGTATAGACAATAGCGTTGCATAAGTATGTATTTTTCACAATAATACATACTTATGTATTCGGCAGAAATGCGAAAAACAAATAGCCTTAATTAGAAGAAAAAAATTTAATTTAGAGAAAGAAGGTTGCGTCTTTGCGAATGATCTTATTATCCGGGGGTTCGGGTAAGCGTCTTTGGCCCTTATCCAATGTGAACCGTCCCAAGCAGTTTCTTTCCATTCTGCGCCATGATGAACGTCCCGAAAGCATGCTGCAACGAATATGGCGGCAGTTAGATGAAGCGAATTTGGCTGGTGAGGCCTATTTTTCAACAAGTGGGACTCAGGCCGAGCTGATTCGGGGGCAAATTGGCGAAGATGCAGTGGTCATAGAGGAACCGACTCAGCGGGATACCTTCCCGGCCATTTCACTGGCTACGGCCTACTTGCATGACGTTGCAGGTGCCTCACGCGATGAGATCGTAGGGGTCATGCCGGTGGATGGATATGCGGGAGACGAATTTTTTGAGCATCTGCGCAGGCTTCCTTCTATTTTAGAGCAATCGGGGAGTGATATCGCACTGATGGGAGCGGCTCCGACCGAGCCCTCAGATAAATACGGGTATATAGTGCCTTCGTCATCTCCTTCGCTTGACCAGCCATTTTATAGAGTTAGCTCATTTGTAGAAAAGCCGGATCTCATCCGTTCGGAAGCGTTGATCCGTGAAGGAGCCTTATGGAATTGCGGGGTGTTTGCTTTCAGGCTTGGTTTTTTGTTGGATATACTGGAGCAAAAGGGTTTACCAGCAGACTATAAATCTCTTTCGACAAATTATGCAGACTTGCCCAAAACCAGCTTTGATATTGCGGTAGTAGAACATACACGCAAGCTCTCCGTGCTTCCGTACCATGGAGAGTGGAGGGATTTGGGAACCTGGGACTCGTTGGTGCGGGAAATGAGCTCAGAGCTGAGCGGTCCTGGCTATATTTCAGAAGCTTCACATGACTCGCATATTATCAATGAACTGGAGATTCCGGTCAGCATCTGGAATGTTCCGGGCATTATCGTCGTTGCCGGGCCGGATGGCGTGCTGGTTACGGATCGACAATCTTCTACAGGCATTAAGGATATGGTGGCCGAAATTGAAATCGGTCCGCGCTTTGAAGAGCGCTTCTGGGGAAAGCAAACCGTATTATCCCATCAACAGGCGGCAAGTGGTTTGCAGACAGTGACCAAACGTGTTGTCATTTCGGCTGGAAGATTTATCAGCTATCATGAGCATCAGTTCCGTAAAGAAGTTTGGACCATCGTGTCAGGCATCGGAAGCGTGTGTATCAATGGCGTGACACAGACAGTCAGTCCTGGTGAGGTTATCGTCGTAGAGCCCGGTGCAAAGCATTTTATAGGGGCAGTAGAGGGAGATCTGGAATTCATCGAGTCACAAATTGGGCATATCGTATCAGAAACGGATATTAGCCGATATGAATTTCCCGACCCGCTGGACACTCATTCCCTATAAAGTGCTTACAATATAAGACTTGGATGTAGATGAACGAGGTATGAGAGGGTAGTACAGGAGGGGTCAGGACCTATTTTTTATGAGTGGATGATTTGTATGTTTTCCCCGGAAAAAGGTATCCATGCGCTAGGCGCGTGAATACCTTTTTTTCGCATGACCAGCTTGTTCGTATATCGTAATGCGTAGCGAAGCACGAGGCTTACTGAATAAGCTTTTTAGAAATCAGCCACTCTTTTACGGCATCCGTACTGAGGTCTTTTTCAGGCGTCCATTCTACTTTATCAACCAGCTTGCCTTGTCTGAATTCTGCAATCGTAGGGGTGTATTTAACGTTGTAATCCGCTTTGAATTTATTCCATTGGGGTTTGTCCTGATGAATTTTATGAACGTTCAAAAATGTAATTTTCGAGCCCAGATTGTATTCCTCGATCATTTTGTTAAATTTCGGCTCAAAGCGGTTGCAGTCACCGCAGCTGGGTCTGCCGACATAGATGAACACACTTTGGTCCTGCTGGATCAGTTTCTTAAAACCATCCATAGTAACCGCATTCAAATGGTCATATATTTCGGGATAATTGCTCTTGCTCGCTTGAATCTCTTTGTCTTTCTGTTGAATCACTTGCTCCAGGCCCTGAAATTTGAATACGGCAGAAATCGCAATAGCAATGACAAGCAATACAATGACACTGAATCCGGCGATATATGCTTTTTTCACAGAAATCCTCCTTTTTTTACAATCTAATGTTTAGTATAAATGATATTTCCATTTTTGACTGTAACACTTGTCTCACTATGTAAGAAAAAAAGGGATCATGTCGTAAAAGCGAAAAAAATGGCTGTTTGGGATAGCTCTTGTTTTTTGAGTAGGATCGACTCGGGAACTGGGTGTGGACGCTCCGCGAACGGACCGTTGTTCCAATCGCTGTTGTACCCGGATTTTTCTATTCCCTTTAGCGGTGAAAATCCGGGTACAAAGGCGACCGCTTCCGCTTTTCCACAATCGTTCCGTCCTCTCCGCTGCTTTAAGCGGAAAAAGTTTTGTACATTCCTTCTAAAATCAAAAAAACGTCCTATGGTAAAATAGAGGTGTTGCCCAGTACGGATGGCTCTTGCTTGCCCATAATCTGTCGAAGCAAGCGGCATTGAATCAAAAACGAAAAACAGCGATTCTCCAACCGGAGAATCGCTGTTTTTCAGTCTTGTTACGGTTTTTAAAATAACAAGGAGTGTCTCTTTCGTAGAAAATTCCACTTAGGGTACAACCCCTTTTGTTAGACTACTACAGTCAACAGGTAATCTTCACGTTTTACTTCAGATTCCATCGTGGTTAGTACATCCAGATATTGTGCAGAATTGGTTACAATAACTGGTGTAGCTGTTGGATAGCCTGCAGCTTTAATTTGTTCGATATCAAATTCCAGCAGCAGCTGCCCTTGCTTAACCACATCGCCTTCTTTTACGCGCTTGTCAAAAAATTGTCCTTTCAGCTTCACTGTATTGACACCCACATGGATCAGAATTTCTGCTCCGTCATTGGAAGTAATACCGATGGCATGTCCGGTTGGGAATACCGTCGTAATCGTTCCGTTTACAGGAGATGTCAGCACACCTTCTGTCGGGTCAATCAGAATTCCTTTCCCCATTGCCCCTGAGGCAAAAGCAACATCAGAGGATTGATCCAAAGGTAATACTTTACCTTGCAAAGGACTTACGAGAATTTCCTTCTCGATTGCAGCTTCTTTTTTCGCGGGTGCAGTTTCTGTCTTGGCTGTTTCTTCTTTTGGATCATCAAAGCCCAAGATCATAACCAGCAAGGCTGCAAGCCCAAAGGCAACCAGCAAGCCGATAACAAGCCACAAGAAACCTGTTCCAAAATAAGTAGGCAACGCCAGCAAACTAGGCAGGGAGAAGGACTTTGCAGTCGCTCCGCCGGAAGCGATAATAGCCCCGCCAATACCACCGGAAATACAAGCATAGATAAATGGCTTTTTCAATTTCAAAGTTACGCCATAAATTGTTGGTTCTGTAATCCCAAAAACAGCCGCCAGCGTAGAGGAACCTGCCAAAGCCTTCATTTGAGTGTTTCGGGATTTCAGGAATACCCCCAATGTTGCACCAGCTTGAGAAAGTACGGCTGCTGTAAGCATCGGAAGCATCGTATCATGACCCAATGTTGTGATATTCGACAGCATAATAGGAACGAAGCCCCAATGCACACCGAAAATAACAAATACTTGCCAGAACGCCCCGGCAACAGCACCGGCGATTAGCGGGCTTAAATTGTATATCCATGTAAAACCGCTTGCCAAGCCTTGGCTGATCAGGTTACCTACGGGACCAAAGGCCAAAAACGTCAATGGAACAACGACCAGCAGTGAAAGCATCGGTACGATGATGTTTTTAACCGATTGATGAACAAAGGAATTAAACCAGCGTTCTACATAAGATTGTACCCACACCGCCAGAATAATTGGAATGACGCTGGAGCTGTATTTAATCAGAATGATTGGAATACCGAGAAAAGCCAGTTTGGCAGGATTGTCCACCGCTGCAATAACAGCCGGGTAGACGAGTGCTCCGGCAACTGCGACCGATACAAAGGCATTTGTTTTAAATTTACGGGACGATGTAATAGCTAGAAATACGGGCAAGAAATAAAATACGCTATCCGAAGCTGCGTTTAGGATCAGATACGTACCGCTTTTATCATTAATCCAATGGAGTGACAGAATTAATGCCAGAATCCCTTTGAGCAAACCTGCTCCGGCAAGAGCTCCCAAGAGAGGAGAAAATATGCTGGAAATGATGTCAACCGCTTTACCGAGAAAATTCGTATTTTCGGAAGACGCTTCCTTTTTCGCATTTGGATTTTCCGCATCCTGCAGATTTGTTTCTGCCATCATATGCTCAAATACTTGACCTACATTGTTGCCGATAACAACCTGGAATTGACCGCTGCTTTCCACTACAGTAATGATACCTGGCGTTGCTTCCAGTGCGGCTTTATCCGCTTTGGTACGGTCATTTAATTTAAATCTCAAACGTGTAGCGCAATGGAATACCGAATTGACATTCTCTTCGCCACCAACGAGGGTCACTATTTTTTTAGATAGCTCTTTATCACTCATGTTCAGAACTCCTTATGGGTTATTCTTTGCTATGGATAGGACTTTCTGTTTACCTCATGTTGCTAAGATGCGCCGGCGTGCATCTTTTTAACCTTGTAAACAAGAAAAACCTAAACTCGTGGTGAAAACAAACGCACCCTCTCTCATAGAGGAACGTTGATTTCACCATCAGTTTAGGTTTTGCCTGCCTTACCAGTCACAATCCATGAACGATGAAGGTATGAAGTTTTTAGTCTGTTATATTATTCCGTTCCGTCACGCGATGAATATGAATGGTTAAATATACATATTCATCCTTGCTTAAATATTGATCATATGTTTTTTCCAGGTACTCATTGATCTTTTGCGCACAGGCAAAGGCCTCGGTATATGTCTGCTTCACCTGGTTGTACAAAAATTCCTCGCCACTGTGAATGACCTCCTTGCGGATGACCCGCATCGCAAAATATTGCAGGTGTGTCAAAAATCTGGAGTAGCTAAAAGAAGACTCATCCAGCACAATGCCATAATGATACGTGATAATGTTCAATATATGCTGAACGATCTCGGTCATTTTCAGTGTGGACTTCATTTCGTTACCGTCGATCCGTGCGTTCACCATATGCAGTGCGATAAATCCCGCTTCATCTTCGCCCAGCTTGACTCCAAGCGTATTTTCGATTTTTTGCAGCGCGTCCAGTCCAACTGCAAATTCTTTTTTGTAGAAGCGTTTAATTTCATACAGCATCGCGTTTTGGAGCGCCAGTCCTTTTTCCTGCCGTTGTACGGCAAAATGAATATGATCTGTCAACGTCAAATAAATATTGTCGCTTAATTCCGTATCCAGCACTTCCGTTGCATGCTTTACGATTTCATTCACGACCTCCAGATGGGATACGGGAATATCGTTCAGGAGCTCGGTAAGTTTGGCCGTGAACTCGTTTTCATTTAACATGAAAATCTTATCTATTTTATCATCATCGACGTGGTCGCCAGCCACCTTTTTAAAGGAAATGCCTCTTCCCATCACGATGACCTCTTTGCCTTTATCATTTTTAGTCAACAGGACGTTGTTATTGAGCACCTTCTCAATAATCATTGAAGTTCCCCCTTCCATCCTTTACCAATAAAAAATGCCCAAGTACAATTCAACACTATTGTTAGCAATAGCACTCAATTGAACTCAGGCATTGCCCGCATCACCGGTCACAATCCTTTGATATAGTGCTATTGTAGCACAATAAAAAGCGATTTCAACATATTTTATTCTCTTTCGACAAAAAATATTTCACATCAAGGTCGCTTTACCTAATTTGCAAGTAACGTTACCTATGTAGTTGTACGTTCAATCAGGCTGTATTCCAGCGAATGAAGCTCCATTTGGCGGCCGATTAATTGAGGAGATAGCATAAAAAAGGCATTTTGCGCTTGACCCATAATGGGATTCTGAACGGTTGTAATTCCCATCGTATGCGCCAGCTCGGTGTTATCAAACCCAACAATTGCCAAATCCTCAGGGACGTTCAGCGAATGTCTGCGTGCTTCGCAGAGAATGCCAACTGCCACATAATCGTTAGCGCACAAAATAGCCTCTGGAAATTCATCCCGACGCTGCAGCAAATCACGCACGACCTGTTCGCCGTCACGGATATTATAGATGGAGGAATGATTCCAGTGTTGCAATACAGGGAGGTTATGCTCACTCATAATATGCTCATAGGCTCGTTGTCTGCTCTGGGTATTGATGCTGCTCGGACGGCCAAAGGCATTGGCAATACGAGTATAGCCTTTTTGGATCAGATGCTTTAGCGCCAGCATGTATCCCTCATACTGATCCATAGCGACAGAGCGAATAGCCGTATGCTCCATTCGTTGCCATGACACGATCGGGCCGTACTTGCAGTAGGTGCTTAACAAATCGGTATCATTCACACAGGAAATGATGACCAGCGCATCGACTCTTTTTCTTTTCAAATCCTCAAAGGCCTGAAGCTCTTTCTTTTTATCTTCTCCGGAAGTATAAATGATGGTCTGAAAGCTGTATTGGCCCGCAATTTCTACAAAGCTGTCCAGAAATGCGAGAACAATTTCATTAATGGTTGAAGTGATAATGCCAATCTGCAGCGTCTGACCCTTGGATAGGGAAATCGCATTCCGATTGGGGACATAATCCAATTCCTGCATGATTTTCAAGATCTTTGTTCTTGTTTCGTGACTGACATGGGGTGACTGATTTAACACTCTGGATACTGTAGCTTTGGAAAAGCCCGCCAGTTTGGCAATTTGATCAAGATTCGACATAATGCTTCTCCTCACATAAGAAAAAATACTTGACATGAAACGCGTTACAAAGATTAGTATACCTTTGAGGGCATTACGTCTATTTTAAAGCATCTTTAAGTGTATTTCAAAGAGAATGGTCCTCATCTAAAGTATACGGTTGTTCTTGCGAAATCGAAAGCGGAGCCTTTAGGAAACGGGGGATTTGCAAAATGACGATTCAAGTTGCTTATTTGGGATTTGGCAAAAGTACAACCCGATATCATCTGCCCTATGTCCAGATCAGGGATACCTTTCTAGTATCGAGAGTGTATACACGCCAGGTGCGGGAGGAGATGAAGACAGCCTACCCGGATATACAGTTTTCGGATCAAATCACGGATGTTCTCAATGACCCGGAAATATCACTTGTTGTCGTATGTACACCGTCTGCCACACATTATGAATACGCCAAATTGGCATTATCCCACGGCAAGCATGTGCTGGTGGAAAAGCCTTTTTGCGAAAATTTTGAACAAGCGCGAGAACTGATTGAGCTGGCCAAGGAAAAGAACCTGATTGTCATGCCTTATCAAAATCGCAGATTCGACAGCGATTATCTGGCTTTCAAGGAAGCGCTCTATTCCGACAAATTGGGAGATATTGTGGAGATTGAATCCCATTACGATTATTTCCGTCCTGATGCCAGTGTGCCTGGCGGCAATCCAGTCAATGGAATGTTCTACGGACTCGGCGTACATACGCTGGACAGACTCATTGCCTTATTTGGCAGACCGGAGCAGATCGGATATGACATCAAGTCTGTTCGTGCCGCTCAAGGTGCCGACGATTATAGTGAAACTGTTTTGTATTATCCAGATAAAAAAGTCATTGTTAAAACCTCTCTTGTTGTGTGTCTGCCATATCCGCAGTTCACCATACATGGTACGAAAGGCAGCTTTGTCAAATGGGGAGACGACCAGCAGGAAGCCTGGCTGAAAGCCGGTAAAACTCCGGATGCCGAGGGTTTTGGTCTGGACGATCCTGCCTCTTATGGCAAGCTTAAATACGTACCGCCTGGCAGCAGTGAAGCTGTCGAAGAATTACTCCCTACGCCGACAGGAGATTATGGACGACTGTACGACTCGCTGTATGAGTCTATCGTGCACGGTACACCTAAGCTGGTTCCGGACGAGGATATTTTGCTTACGATAGAGATTTTGGAAAGCGGCTTTAAGCAGCCTTCCCCGTCAATCGTTGATTTCCGGCGATAGACCTACCATCAGGAAAGGAAGTTACAACCTATGAAGCTTGGAATGATTGGAACTGGCTGGATCAGCCAGGAGTGGGTTAAAGCCGTAAAAGAAGCTGGAGAATGGGAGATTACAGCCCTGTTTGTCCGTAATCGGGACAAGGGTGAAGCGTTTGCAGCAGCATGCCAGCTCGACAATATTACGTTGTATGACAGTCTGGAAGAGATGGCTGAATCCGATATTGATGCCATTTATATCGCCACACCTAATTCCTTGCATATATCGCAGGCCCGTCTGTTTCTGGAGCATGGCAAGCATGCTATTGTTGAAAAACCAATCAGCCTGACGGAGCAAGAATTGCGGGATGCGTACGAACTGGCTGACCGGAATGGCTGCTACTTGCTGGAAGCAGTCCGTCATATTCATGAGCCGAACTTTTTGCGGCTGAAGGACAACGTGAAGCGTGTGGGCAGCATCCAGGGAGGCTCCTTGTATTCCATGCAGTTTTCTTCTCGATATGATCAATTGCTGTCAGGAGATGTTCCCAATATCTTTTCCCTGTCTTACGCCGGGGGAGCATTGATGGATTTGGGGGTTTATTCCCTCTATTTTGCCATTGATTTGCTCGGAGCACCGACATCAGGTGTGTACCGTGCCAAAAAGCATGAGAATGGCGTGGATTTAGGCGGTCCGATCCTGTTGTCGTATCCCGATTTTACACTGGTCATTCAATTGGCTAAAAATGCGGTGACCACCAACCGTGTGGAAATCTACGGCGATCAGGCGACTCTCATCTCCAGCGGTGTCTCCGGTATTACGGAGGTGTCTGTACTGGACGTTCGTACCAAGGCAACGGATACAGTAAGTATTCCAGAAACACATCATTTCATGTTTCACGAGGCTCGGGAATTGTACCGGATCATTACCGAGAAGGATCAGGCTCGTTATGACGAGTTAAAGTCATTGAGCATCGAGGTTCAGAAAATCAGCAATGAACTGCGCCATCAGAATGGTATCTACTTCGAGGATGAGCAGAAATAGCGTAAAAGAAAACAAAATATAAAATGGAAAGAGGCTTGTTTACGATGACGAAGACACTAAAAGGATTCCCGAAAAACTTCCTGTGGGGCGGGGCAACTGCGGCCAACCAATTGGAAGGAGCTTTTGACGTAGATGGAAAGGGAATGTCCAGTGCAGATGTGATTGCCTATGTCCCCAAAGCAGAACGAAAGAACGATCATGCTATGGAGATTTCGTCCGAACGTCTGGAAGACATCCTGGCAGGCAAAGTAAACGCCCGTTTTCCAAAGCGTGAAGGTGTGGACTTCTACCACCACTACAAAGAAGATATCGCCTTGTTTGCAGAAATGGGCTTTAAGGTATTTCGTATGTCCATCCACTGGTCGCGGATTTTCCCGAATGGCTATGATGCCGAGCCGAATGAAGCAGGATTGCAATTCTACGACAATGTATTTGATGAGCTGCGCAAGTATGGTATTGAGCCCTTGGTGACATTGTCACATTATGAAACACCGCTAGGTCTGACGCAAAAGTATAATGGCTGGCTGGGACGCGAAGTCATACAGCATTACGTAAATTATGCCGAAACGGTATTTACACGCTATAAGGATAAAGTAAAATACTGGCTGACCTTTAATGAAATCAATGTAATGACGATGAGTCCGTTCACAGGCGGCGGTGTGGTGATTGACCGTGTAGAAAACAAACAGCAAGCGATATATCAAGCATTGCATCATCAATTTGTAGCAAGCGCACTGGCGACCAAACGGGGACATGAGATCATCCCGGGCGCTCAAATCGGCTGTATGCTGGCTCGTTTAGAAAGCTATCCACATACGTGTAACCCGGAGGATATACTGAAAGCCCAGCATGAAAATCAGATGAACCTGTTCTTTACGGATGTGCATGCCCGTGGAGAATATTCCAACTACATGAACCGTTATTTTGAAGAAAATAATATTGTTCTGCAAACAGAACCCGGCGATGCGGAAATTTTGAAAAATAACACGGTCGATTTTATCTCATTCAGCTACTACATGACCTTGACCGTATCTGCAGGTCCAGAAGGCGAGAAAGCAGCAGGAAACCTGATTGGCGGCGTGAAAAATCCGTATCTGCAGTCTTCCGACTGGGGATGGCAAATCGATCCGATCGGCCTGCGTGTTACGCTGAATACGTTTTATGACCGCTATCAAAAGCCGCTGATCATCGTGGAAAATGGCTTGGGTGCGTATGATAAGGTGGAAGAAGACGGTTCTGTGCATGACACCTATCGCATTGATTACTTGCGTCAGCATATTGCCCAAATGAAGGAAGCGATTGCCGACGGTGTGGATCTGATCGGTTACACGAGCTGGGGGCCTATCGACCTTGTAAGTATGTCTACTTCTGAAATGTCCAAGCGCTACGGATTTATTTATGTCGATCTGGATGATGACGGTAACGGAACGCTCAAACGCTCCAAAAAAGACTCCTTTAACTGGTACAAAAATGTAATTGCAACGAATGGTGAAGAGCTGTAATTTTGTTTAACTTCATATCGTCTTCGACGGGCACGGCAGAGAACATCGTAAGGATGCACTCTGCTGTGTCCGTTTTTTTGCGCAGACAGATGACTACATCTCAGAGGGCTTCACAAATTTTTCACTTGTAATAATCTGAAAGTTTTCTGTATAATAAAAAACAATTTCATATGTCTGGTTGATGTTTGCGGGAGATGAAACGAAGGTTTCGACCGAAGGGGCAAAACTCTCAGGTGCTTGGCTGATTACAGCAAGCGGGACCGTAAACGGACAGAACTCTGGAGAGACCCTTAATTGGGCGCCGAAGGTGCACCGCAGAGAACATCTGCTTAAACTCTCAGGCAAAAGGACAGAGACGCGAATAACCTGTGACAGGGGATGCCCTATTTTTCTATAAGCTATGTAGAGGCAGCAACCTGCACAAAAGGGTTGTATTTTTTCGTGCCTTTAACCTCTCCAGGAGTCGAATCAGCGGATTTGACTCTTTTTTGTTTTTTAATATGCTGGAGGAGCGGGTTGAAATGAATTTGGTACATGTGTTAGAAATGATTAGCAGTTGGATATGGGGGGCGCCGCTTATCATTCTCGTTATGGGAACGGGATTGTGGCTGACCATACGTTTAAAATTGCTGCAGGTATTTCGCCTGCCTTTGGCAATCAAGCTGATCGGCAAGGCCCCAAATGAAGGCAGCGGGGATGTAAGCAGCTTTGCGGCCCTGAGTACGGCGTTGGCGGCTACAGTCGGCACAGGAAGTATTGTCGGCGTAGCGACGGCGATTAAGCTGGGCGGGCCAGGTGCCTTGTTCTGGATGGTCGTTGCAGCCTTTTTCGGGATGGCGACGAAATATGCGGAAGGTGTGCTTGCGGTAAAATACCGGGTGAAGGATCGGAATGGACAATTTTCCGGTGGCCCGATGTATTATATTGAAAATGGTCTGGGACGCCGCTTTAAACCGCTGGCCATGCTGTTTGCCTTTTCGGGCATGCTGGTGGCGTTATTCGGCATTGGAACGTTTCCGCAGGTCAAAGCTATTGTGTCTTCGACCGAAAACAGCTTTGGCGTTCCGCCGATTGTAACGGCGTTGATTATTGCTACCCTTACAGCACTGGTTACCATTGGAGGACTCAAAAGTATTGCCAAGGTATCGACCAAGGTCGTTCCTTTTAAAACAGGCTTATATGTGCTGATTTGTATCATCGTACTGATTCGGTTTGCGGACCAGCTTCCCGCCGCAATCGCACTTGTGCTGCATTCCGCATTTTCGACCACGTCTGCGACGGGCGGCTTTGCCGGAGCTACGATTATGCTGGCGATGCGCAGCGGGGTAGCCAGAGGTATTTTTGCCAATGAGGCCGGGCTGGGAAGCGCACCTATTGCAGCCGCAGCCGCCAAAACGAAATGGCCTGCGGAGCAAGGGCTGATCTCCATGACAGGTGTGTTTATTGATACCATGGTTATTTGTCTAATGACCGGGCTGACGCTGCTGGTAAGCGGTGTGTGGAGCGGGCCTACTGATGCGGGCCTGATGACTCAGCAAGCCTTCTCCAGCGCGTTCCCGCTTGGCGCAGAGCTGCTCACGATCATTCTGATTATGTTCGCGTTCACGACCATGCTCGGCTGGAACTACTACGGGGAACGCTGTGTTGAATATTTGCTTGGCGTCAAGTGGATCAAACCATACCGTTATCTGTTTATTGCCCTGGTTGCCGGAGGTGCGTTCATCAAGCTGGATGCCATCTGGCTGCTGGCAGATATCTTTAACGCAATGATGGCCTTTCCCAACCTGATTGCACTGCTTGGCTTGTCAGGCATCGTAGTTGCAGAAACCCGAACCTATATGGATTCCTTGTATTCTAATAAGCAAAAGGGGATTCTTGCAGGTGCCAGTGTAGGCGCAGCTATCCAGGTAGAAGAAAAAGGACAGACAGTCAATTCATAAAAATGGAAAGTCATAACATTCAAAAGGGAGTGTCTTCAGCCATCACAGGCTTGAGGACACTCTTTTTTTGAATGTTACAGTGAGATTTTTTCCAATTGCTCATCATTAATGCCGTAGTCAGCCAGTGGTATCTAAATCGTCAACGCTGAGCAATATTCTGGAAAAATCTAATGATGAATTCGAAAAACGATTTCTCTATATCGGTGTGCAGTTCCCCGGCAGGATAGGACAGATAGATGGTTCGCATACATCGAGGCTCCCTGATTTGAAGCAGCTTGATGTCTTCGGTTACGACGTTCTTCCACAGGATAGAAGGAATAAAGGAGATGCCAAGCCCTGTTTGAATCAGCCCTCTTACCGTAGCCGGATCATCACTTTCAAAGACGATGTTCGGTTCAAAAGGGATGTGAGTAAAAAAGCGGTCCGTTGTTTTCCTAAGCGAATGACCAGGTGTAAGGCTGATAAACTTCTCATGCTCTAGATCTTTCAGGAGTACGGTGTCCTGAGCGCTCAGAGGGTGAGATTTTGGTACGCCAAGCAAAATTTCCTCCTCCAGCAGGATCGCATGCTCGTTGTCCGCCAACTCTTCGGATGTAATCGCAAAATCGTACGCCAGTCCTTTCTTCACCATCGCAGGGTGCTGGGTCAGGTTGAATCTAATTTGCGGGTAGAGGTCGCGAAACTTGCCGACAAGGCTGGGCAATAGCATAGAGCCGACGGCGACGTATAACGTGATGATCTCTACCTTTTCGTTCTTCATTTCTTTGACTTCGGATATGCCTTGCTCTAGCGCTGATAGCGACTGGTTCACTCTTTTCAGGAACTTCTTTCCATATTCATTTAGTACGATATGTTTTCCTTCGCGGTCAAATAGCTGCACACCCAATTCCGTCTCCAGGTTTCTAATCATTTTACTTAGGGCAGGCTGTGAGATATACAGCTCGTTTGCGGCACGTGTGACATGCTCATGCTTCGAGGTCACTTGAAAATACTTAAGCTGCAAATAATCCATAGTGAAGTAATCCCCTTTATAACCATTAGGTTATTGATCATATGTGAATATATATATTTTACAGGTATTTGCTCACTTCTTACAATTGACAATGTAGAGAAGATGAATCCGCTAAAGGTGGTGAGATTCTGAACATCGTTTTTACATTTCCCGGTCAGGGGGCACAGATTCCTGGAATGCTCCAGGATGTACCTGAGTATGTGAAAAAGGCAACAAGTGTTATCGGAACTGAACTACGCGACGATGAGGTGGCTATGGGCTCAACCGTCTGGATTCAGGCGGCACTCTTCGTTAAGGAGACGGCAATAGCCTGCCAGCTGATCGAGCAGGGTATCCGGCCCCAATTCGTGGCAGGGCATTCCATTGGTGCATTTCCTGCGGCGGTCATCGCGGGGGTTCTCTCGTTCGAGGATGCGCTTCGGATCGTATGGCTCCGTGCCCGGTTGATGGAAGAGGGTTTCCCCGAAGGCTATGGAATGGGTGTGATTATTGGGCTTACGAAGGCAGAGGTTCAACAAGCTGTGGATCTTTCTCATAGCGAGGCGATGCCTGTCTACCTCTCGAATATGAATGCAGAGCAGCAAATCGTCATATCCGGTTCATTGGAAGGGATAAATAAAGCTTTTATGCATGCGAAGGAGTTTGGGGCCGCTAAGACAGTGCTTCTGAAGGTTCCGATTCCTTCACACTCCCCGCTGATGTCAGAGGTAGCCAATAAGCTATTGCTGAAAATGCACACTTTTTCCATGCGGGACGCTCAAATACCATATTTGATGAATCATACGGGGAGAAAGACGACAGCCAAGGAAAAAATCGCGGAGGACCTTGCCCTAAACGTAGCATATCCCGTCCGGTGGATGGATATGGCGGCTGTCTGCGTCGAATCGGGAGCTGACTGTTTCATCGAGATGCCGCCGGGTCATACTCTTTCCACACTTGTCAAGCAAGCCCATAAGGATACCCGGCAAATAGCTGTGGACGAGATCGGTTTGGAAGCGACTCAGTATCTGATTAGAAAATGGAAGGAGCAAGAAGAATGAATAAAGTACTGCGATCCTGGTCACAAAAACGTGATAAAAAGCAGGAAAAGTTAGGAAAGGTGGAAAAGTGGCTGGACGGAAAATACATCGACTCCTCCCGAATCGTCGACCTGATGGAGGCGCTAATCGAGCCAGGTGCGAAGGTCGTCCTGGAAGGAGATAACCAGAAGCAAGCGTCCTTCCTTTCCCAGAAGCTGCTGGAAGTCGATCCTGGCAAGGTGCATGATCTGCATATGATTATGTCCAGCATTTCAAGACCCGAACATTTGGATATTTTCGAGAAAGGCATCGCCGGGAAGCTGGACTTCTCCTACAGTGGTTCCCAAAGCCTGCGTGTTGCGCAAATGATTGATGACGGGACGCTTAAGCTCGGTGACATCCATACGTATTTGGAATTGTTCGGACGCCTCTTCATTGACCTTATTCCAGATGTGGTGCTGGTAGCGGCAGACAAATCAGATCGTGAGGGCAATCTGTATACCGGAAACAATACGGAAGAAACTCCGACGATCGTAGAAGCGGCCGCTTTCAAGGATGGGATCGTGATCGTGCAGGTCAACGAAATCGTGGACGAGCTGCCGAGAGTCGATATTCCAGCCTCCTGGGTCGACGTCATTGTACAAGCCAACAAACCGTACGCACTGGAAGCACTGTTTACCCGTGATCCGCAGAATATTACTGAACTGCAAATCCTGATGGGCATGATGGCGATCAAGGGCATTTATGGAAAACATCAGGTGCAGTCGCTTAATCACGGCATCGGCTTTAATACTGCGGCGATTGAGCTTCTGCTGCCGACCTATGGTGAGCAGCTCGGCCTGAAAGGGAAGATTGCCAAGCACTGGGCCCTGAATCCGCATCCGACTTTGATTCCAGCGATTGAATCCGGCTGGGTCGAAAGCATTCACAGCTTTGGAGGCGAGGTCGGTATGGAGAAATACATTGCGGCTCGTTCAGATGTGTTCTTCGTCGGCAAGGACGGGTCTATGCGCTCCAACCGTGCGATGTGTCAGGTTGCAGGCCAATTCGCTGTAGATATGTTTATCGGATCAACGTTGCAAATGGACTGCGCGGGCAATTCGTCTACCGTTACTTCCGGCAGATTGTCCGGTTTTGGAGGAGCACCGAATATGGGGCATGATCCTCGGGGACGGCGACATGCGACTCCTGCCTGGCTTGACATGATCGAGCGTCCGACGGAGCTCTCGAAAGGCCGGAAATTGGTCGTGCAGATGGTTGAAACATACGGTGCCAACAAAAAGCCGGTATTTGTGGACTCGCTGGATGCCATCAAGGTGAAGGATGAATCTGGCCTCGCCATTACGCCGGTTATGATTTACGGGGATGATGTCACCCACGTCCTCACCGAGGAAGGTATCGCATACCTCTACAAGACGGACAGCATAGAGGAGAGAAAGAAGGCACTCGCGGCAATTGCGGGCGTAACGCCTTTAGGGATGGAAAGTAATGAGAGCGATGTAAGCCTGCTGCGTGACAGAGGGATTGTGGCCTATCCGGAGGATCTTGGAATCATGCGCAGACAAGCCAAGCGCTCGCTGCTGGCAGCACAAACGGTCAACGATCTCGTAGATTGGTCCGACGGATTATATGATCCACCGGCTAAATTCCGGAGCTGGTCTTAAAGCCATGCTCACGATGAAGCATTCAGCTTTCGCGGCTTCTCTGGCTGCCAAAGCTGTAAAGGCATTGACGGAAGAGGCTCTTCTTACGCCCAAGCCTGGACTTGTCGATGCCAGAGACAATGGCTCTCATACAGATATGTCCATCGATCTGATGCTTGCATCCGCAAGAGTATTGGAGGATACGTTTCGGGAAATAGCCATTGTGTCATACCTTCACCCGGTGGACCAGACTTTGCGCGAGCAGATAGCTCTAATCGGGCGGGAAGGCGAGAAGGTGATGCTCCGTGCAACGAACGGTGTCAATACACATAAGGGTGCCATTTGGGCCCTTGGCCTTTTAACCAGTGCACGGGCAGCCTTTCCAAGGGAACGGGACCCGCATCAGATTATGAGCATTGCAGGAAGAATCGCATCGTTCCATGATCGGTATCGCCCGGTGCAGCAGACGAATGGACAATCGGTTAAGAAGAAATACGCGGTAGTGGGGGCAGAGGAAGAAGCGAAGCTAGGCTTTCCGCACATCCGGGACGAAGCTTTGCCTGCTTTGCTGCGCGCCAGGGCTTGTGGGAAGACAGAGGTGGAAGCACGCATAGAAGCTTTAGTGGCCTTGATGGCAAGTGTGGATGATACCTGTATCCTGCACCGCGGTCAGTTGTCGGATCTGACGGCGATTCAGAGAATGTCCGCAGCGTTCCTTGCAGCAGACGGATTCAGAACCCAGACGGGCAGAAAGCTGCTCTACCGCTTGTCCGAGTATTGCAATGTTAGACAACTCTCACCCGGAGGAAGTGCCGACCTGCTAGCTGCCACATTATTTCTTATCGATTGATACTTTTAATTGGAGGTGTTTCTGAAGGATGGAAAAATTACAGTTTCAATACCAGACTACGAAGACTATCCGTAAGCCGGCACATATCGGTGTTGTCGGTTCGGGGGATTTGGAGATTATTGTAGAGCCTGTGGAAGGCCAGACCACCAACGTCAGCATTTTAACAGGCAGTGAAGGATTTGGACAAGTATGGGAGAATGTGCTGACCCGTTTTTTTAACCGTTATCCGATTACTGCCAATATTACAGTTCATGACTTCGGAGCTACTCCGGGTGTAGTAATGCTTAGATTTACGCAAGTGCTGGAGGTGCTTGACTATGCAGAATAGTTTTGTGGAGCTGAATGGACGCGAGAGAGCCAGAGCGTTACTGGACGAGGGGACTTTCCGGGAGTTGCTTGGGCCGTTGGACCAAATCCAATCCCCCCACCTGGAGCCGCAAGGCATTGTTCCTCAGAGTGATGATGGAATCATTCTGGGTCTTGGTGAAATACACAGACAGAAGGTCTTGATCATTTCGATGGAAGGCGCTTTTCAAGGAGGCGGGATTGGAGAAGTCAGCGGGGCCAAAATTTCCGGAGCGCTTGAACTGGCACTGAAAGAGAATGAGAGAGGGAACAAACTATATCCCATCATGATCTTCGATACAGGGGGCGTTCGGCTACAGGAAGCGAACTATGGGTTGTTGTCGATTTCGGAGATTGCCACCCAGGTCGTTGCTCTGCGTAAATACGTTCCTGTTATCGGACTGATCCCGGGCCGCGTAGGGGCATTTGGGGGAATGTCCATTACTGCAGAATTGTTTACCACTCTGATTGCTACGAAGAAAGCGCGCCTCGGTCTGAACGGTCCGGAGGTCATTGAGCAGGAAGCAGGGGTGATGGAGTTCGATTCAAGCGACAAAGCCTTGATTTGGAACACAATCGGAGTCAACCAGCGCTTCCATACCGGATTGATTGACGAAGTGGTGGAAGATACGACGGATGCAGTTATCGAAGCGATTGATACTGCGCTCAAGGCACCGGCAAAGCCTGCTAAAACAGAGCAAATCGATTTCTATCTGACCCTGTTAAGCAATCTTGAACCTACAGAACCTTGGACACCTGAGCGCTATCGCGAATTTTACAAGCAGATACAGCCTGTGCAACAGCCTGTCCCGCTGGCAAAAGAGGGCGCGGCCGACATTTCGGACAGTAGAGGTTATCGCTGGTTCTCCCGCTTGACGGGCATTACTCACCCAGTCAGCGATGTTCCTTCCGTACTTGCGGCCGACGTGGAAAAGAACGGGCAATTGTGCAGATATATCGCCATTGTTCCGGATACCTCCAACCGATTCCCGCGTGTCAGAAACGGTGAGGTCGGTATGCTTGAAGGCTGGACGGTGGCTCAAGTCATCAAGGACGCAATCCGTCAGGATGAGAAAAAAGAAGCCAAACGTCCGATCATTGCCATCATTGATGTACCGAGTCAAGCCTACGGCTATAAGGAAGAAATGGTCGGCATCAGCCTTGCCCTCGCTGCAAGTGCAGATGCTTATGCTACCGCTAGATTAGAGGGTCATCCGGTCATCGGTGTGATCGTCGGTAACGCGATTTCCGGAGGCTTCCTCGCGCATGGGCTGCAATCGAATCGTTTGATAGCACTGGATGACAGCAAGGTCAATATTCAGGCCATGTCCAAGGCTTCTGCTGCCCGAATCACCAAGCGGACGATTGCCGAGCTTGATGAAGCTACCAAGAAAGTTCCAGCCATGGCCTACGATGTGCGCAGCTACAGTACTCTGGGAGCACTATATTCGCTGCTGAGCGGAATCCAAGCGGACGATCCACAGAACAGTGATGTAGCCATTGTGGAACGGACCATTTCCGAGGCTATTGAGAGTACGAAAGGTGCGCCTCGTGACCTTAGCTTCCGCTTGCAGACCAAGGAAGCTCTGGCAGGTGGGCGTACAGCAACTAATAACGTGCGACAAGCGCTTTTGGAGCAATGGTAATTCGGCCACATGATCTGATTGAAGTGTCCAATTTGAAATATCTCTCCTTCTACGAAGACAAGGAGTGGGTAACCGCCTCGCTGAGGCGGGCCCCCTTTGTAGTCGTTCGCAGGGCTGAACCGTCGGTGGATGGTTGTATTCCTGTCGGAATACGTGGAACAGAGCGAAATCAACGGGAATCTGCCTTGCTTGGCCCGGAGGGCGTGTGCCAGCTCGTGTCTCCTTATGCGATAGCAGAGCGCCAGATGTGGAACTCTTTATCTGCAACAAGACGGCAACAGCCTGTCCTGCAGGTGATGGATTTGTTAGCAGAAATCATGCTGGATTGGCGCTGGGGACCAGTGGGAAGTGCGGGATTCGAAATAGTAACGCAATACCCAACTGTGAAGGAAACGAGTGATCTTGACCTTGTTATAGATGGTTCAGAGGTTATTGATTATGCAGCAGCTGAAAGACTTGTGCACAAGTTGGAGCATCTGGGTGTTCGAATTGACATTCAATTGGAGACAAGAGACGGTGCCTACGTCCTGCGCGAAATTCTTGAGAGACGGGCCAGCACCGTGGTGCTGCGAACTTCTTCAGGTCCGAAGCTCGTCCGCAATCCTTGGCAATGATGGATGTACTATACCAACGGCAAAAGGGAGGAATGCACGACCATTTGATGTATGCAAACATAAGCTCTCAAAGGGGAAGTGCGTATTATGGAAAACACTACAGCCCAAAAAGTTAATATTAATGAAAGCGACATCTTGAAGGTGTTTGCCGTCAGCGGAGCGATCCTGCAAAGCGTTCTGGGAATGTTTCTGAAGTATGCACACACTAATGATGACCTAGCCTTATTAGGCGTCATTTTCAATATAGTAAAGTATACTGCGCCAGTCTTTATTTTTGCCATTGTATATGGGATGGTGAAAAATAATCAGCATACGAAGGTATCCCATTTTTACAAGGAAAAATTCGGTGAGCTCGTGATTCCTTATTTACTGTGGGCAGCGGCTGGCTTAATTTTCTTCCCGGAAATTCAGGTTAATCAGCACGTTACATCATTCTGGACGCTCATCGAGTCATTTGTGCTCGGTAATGCATCATCACAGTTTTGGTACACGGTGATGATGTTGCAATTTCAAGTGCTGATGCCAGTCCTTATTTTCATCTGCTACAAATACCTGGCTAAGCCTAAGCGGGTCATTCCGCTGCTTATTGTGAGCTTCGTGATCTTCGGAGCGTGGCTATGGATGTACGATACCTTCGTATTCCGAGGAGCATATGCGATTAGTCTGCGTTACCTTGACCGCTTTTTCGTTAGCTATTTTATTTATGCTTTACTAGGTGGAATCGCTTGGGTATATAAGAAACAGTTCGACGGAGTGCTTCGCCGGATTCAGTTCATACTCATTCCAGTAATGCTTCTTATTCTCATTTGGACAAATCATGAATTTTTCGGTTTTGGATTTGAGGATATGTCCTTCGGAAATCTGATTTATCTGAAGCCGTCCATGACCTTGTACAGTCTGGTAGTGATATTCCTGATTTACATGCTGGCAAGGCATCTGATCAGCGTGAATTCCCGTTCACTTCCCTATTACAAATGGTTATCTACTTACGCGTACCGAGCCTTTACAGCGAATGTATTCATTCTGGTCATCGTGCTGCGCTTGTTTGGTGACTTGATAAGCCAGCTTCCTTTCTTCGTGGGGCTACTCTTGGTTTATCTATCGACTGTGGCCTGCTCCTTCGGCATCGTTTATGCCTTTGCGCAGATAAAGGTGTGGGCTGAGGGGGTATTTCTGAGACAAAAAGGAGCACACAGCACCAATCACTAAGATAAGTGCTTAAAAATAAACAATACATGTAACATCGTGTATATGACACTATAATTTATTGTATTTAAGTTATTAGCAGATTAACGGCAACCCATAAGGGTATCTCGATGATTGAAGAGATACCCTTTTTGTGAACCTGAACTTGCTTACATCAACCGCTGTATTTCATCCTTCAGAATTTCGGACCGAGTACCGAAAATCACCTGTATTGCACCGCTGCCAAGCCTGATAATTCCCGAAGCTCCGAGCTGCTTGAGAGCTTGGTCGTTAACCGCTTTTTCGTCTTTGACAACCAGCCGCAGCCGTGTAATACATGCATCAATGCTTTGGATGTTGTCCGAACCGCCAAGCTGGGCCAGTATTTTTTCTGCATAGCTCGTTTGGCTGTCCAATGGGGCTTCTGGCTTTTCAATGGATATGGCTTGGCTCGTATCCGAAAGGAGGCTGTCTTCTACATCGTCTTCACGCCCGGGGGTTTTGAGATTGAATTTGACAATGATAAACCGGAACAGGAAATAATATACGATGGCAAAAGCCAGACCGACTGCAATCATTCGCAGCGGGTGGGTGGACAGCTTCATGTTGACCAAATAGTCGATGAGGCCTGCTGAAAAAGAAAAGCCGAGTTTGACATCCAGCAGGTACATGATCAGGCCACTCAGACCTGTAAGCAGCGCATGGATGCCATAAAGCAACGGTGCAATGAACATAAAAGAAAATTCGAGGGGCTCGGTAATTCCGGTCAAAAACGATGCAAGCGCAGATCCGATGAAAATAGAAGCGACCGCTTTGCGTTTTTCAGGTTTGGCTGTGTGGATGAATGCGAGGGCGGCTGCCGGGAGAGCGAACATCATAATGGGGAAGAAGCCGGACATGAATAGACCCGCCGATTTATCGCCTGCAAAGAAACGGGTCAGGTCACCATGGACAACCTCGCCAGCTGCATTCGTATAGTCACCAATCTGAAACCACGCGATCGAGTTTAGTACATGGTGCAGACCGAGCGGGATCAGCAGCCGATTGGCAATCATGAACACCATCGATCCTATTCCGCCGAAGCCGACGATCCAGTTGCCGAAGGTCGCAATCGCATCTTGTACCGGGCTCCAGATCATGCCGAATAAAACGCCCAAGATCATGGTGGTGAAGGCGGTAATCATGGGAACGAAACGTTTGCCGGAGAAGAAGCCGAGCCAATCCGGAAGCTGGATGTTATGATATTTTTTGAACAGATAAGCGGACCATCCACCGATAAAAATGCCACCCAGCACCCCCATATCCAGCTTAACGTCATCGGGGATATATGCGAAAATGCCTGGTACTGCCGCCAAAATACGGGTCAGCACCATATAGGCGATGACTGCGGATAGTGCGGCTACCGCATCCCCTGCCAGGCCGATCGCAACACCGATGGCAAAGATTAATGCCAGGTTGCCGAAGATGGCGCCCGCGCCTTCGTTCAAAAAAGGAGTGACATAATGATTCAAAAAGCCGCCTACCGCAGAGCCAAGCGGAATATCCGTCTCATAGTTGATCAGAGCCAGCCCTTGCAAAATTCCAGCCGCGGGTAGTGTGGCTACTGGAAGCATTAAAGACTTTCCGATTTTTTGCAGTAATTTCAGCATAACCTTCTTCCCTTCATCATCGATTTGGGAGCAATATGTTCTCTCTGAAATATGTGCCGACAACCAAAAAGAGCCGCCAAGCTACCCATTTTTTTACATCATAAAGCGAAGAATCTGACATGGTCAACGATTATTTGGATACATAGAACAATGTAAATTTGTAGTTGACATCGCTTACATGCTTATATAATATCAAATTTAAGTTAATAATCGTGATGGAGACAGGAGAGCCACGCAGACATCCCATGCTAAACACGGGAGCGGTTTGTGATGGCTTTTCTTTTTTTGACGCGCGATGAAAGCGATTAAAAATCGGGTGGTCTATTGAGGAGGTAGGTTGTATGTCGCCATACGCAGCCGAGTTTATAGGGACGATGATTTTGATTGTTCTGGGTAGCGGAGTGTGCGCAGGGGTATCCCTGAAAAAATCATTTGCCCACGCTTCCGGCTGGATTGTCATCGGAATGGGATGGGGACTCGCGGTTGCTATTGCAGTGTATGCCGTAGGTCAAATCAGCGGAGCGCATTTGAATCCGGCGGTGACGCTGGCGTTGGCATTTCAGGGTGTCTTTCCATGGCAAGACGTTCCCGGCTATATTGTGGCTCAGGTTCTTGGTGCCATGGCGGGTGCTGTGATTGTGGTTTTGCATTATTGGCCCCATTGGAAAGAGACGGAGGACGCAGCCACCAAACTTGGTGTATTTGCCACAGGACCAGCTATGGATCATCCATTCGCCAACGTGCTTAGTGAAATGATAGGTACTTTCATCTTTGTTCTTGCTTTACAGTCGCTTGGCGCAAATTCATTTACAGAGGGCCTGCATCCGTTGATTGTGGGCTTTCTGGTAGTGAGTATCGGTTTATCCCTTGGCGGGACGACGGGCTATGCCATTAATCCGGCGAGGGATTTTGGCCCGCGTCTTGTACATTATTTACTACCGATTCCCGGCAAGGGAGCATCCGGCTGGAAATATGCGTGGGTGCCCATTGTAGGACCACTGCTGGGTGGCTCTTTCGGAGGGCTGTTCTACCAGGCTGTGTTTAAAGGATATGCAAGTCCGGCTTTTTGGATTATGCTAGGCATCATTGTGATTGTATTACTGGTTACCTTCCGTTTCAGTCGTACTTATAAAAGCTCTATCACCAACAAACTAACCGTATAAAATGGATTGATTTACAGGGGAGAGATGAACGATGGAAAAATATATTTTGTCACTGGATCAAGGAACGACAAGCTCAAGAGCGATTTTGTTCAATAAAGAAGGAGATGTGGTGTATTCCGCTCAACGGGAATTTCCGCAATATTTTCCCCACCCCGGCTGGGTGGAGCAGAATGCAAATGAAATCTGGAGTTCCATTTTGGGAGTCATCGCATCCTGTCTTTCCGAATCCGGTGTAAAGGCAAACCAGGTTGCCGCCATCGGTATCACTAACCAGCGGGAATCGGTAGTCGTATGGGACAAAAATACGGGATTGCCTGTGTACAATGTGCTCGTATGGCAGTCGCGCCAAACCTCGGACATCTGCGAGGAATTGAAGCGGCAAGGGCATGAGGAGCTGTTTCACAGTAAAACAGGGCTGCTGATCGATCCGTATTTTTCCGGTACCAAAGTGAAGTGGATACTGGACCATGTGGAGGGTGCGAGGGAAAAGGCAGAGCGGGGCGACTTGTTATTCGGCACGATTGATTCGTGGCTGATCTGGAAGCTTTCTGGTGGAACCGCGCATGTGACGGACTACTCCAATGCAGCCCGGACGCTGATGTATAACATTTATGAGCTCAAGTGGGATGAAGAACTGCTCGACATTCTAGGTGTGCCCAAAATCATGCTGCCTGAGGTGAGACCTTCCTCTGAGGTCTATGCGCACACGGTGGATTATCATTTCTTTGGTCAGAATATACCGATTGCCGGTGCAGCGGGTGACCAGCAGGCAGCTTTGTTCGGTCAGGCTTGTTACGAAAAAGGGATGATCAAAAATACTTACGGCACAGGCTGCTTTATGCTGATGAATACGGGGGATGAACCAGTGGAATCCAAGCATGGTCTCATTACAACCATCGCATGGGGGCTGGAGGAAGGCAAAGTGCAATATGCGCTGGAGGGGAGCGTGTTTGTAGCAGGCTCTGCGATTCAGTGGCTGCGCGACGGTCTGCGCATGTTCCGGGAAGCGAAGGATAGTGAGCCCTATGCGGCCCGTGTATCCTCTACAGAAGGGGTGTATCTTGTGCCTGCTTTTGTCGGACTGGGCAGTCCCTACTGGGATAGTGAGGTGCGTGGAGCGATGTTCGGACTGACACGGGGAACTACAAAGGAGCATTTTATCCGTGCCACATTGGAGTCACTTGCATATCAGACGAAGGATGTGCTTACGGCGATGGAGATCGATTCCGGCATTGCTGTGAAAATGCTGCGGGTGGATGGAGGCGCTGTACTGAACAATTTCCTGATGCAATTCCAGAGCGATATTTTGGATGCTACGGTGGAGCGGCCTGTTATTCATGAGACGACGGCACTGGGTGCCGCATGTCTGGCAGGTTTGGCGATTGGATACTGGAAGAGTATGGATGAGCTTCGCAAGCGTGTGAGGGCGGAACGTACTTTTGTCCCTACGATGGATGAGACAACGCGAGCCAGCTTGTATGAAGGCTGGAAAAAGGCCGTAAACGCGGCGATGGCCTACAAATAGCTTTTAGTTACTCAGATTAAAATACAGATGCCCCACAAGATGGCTACTTTGAGTAAAAAGTGTCCATCCTGCGGGGCACAGTCATGTAAGTCTGAGGTAACTCCCTATTTTCATTAATGTTAACCCTTGACCAGCGCAGGGTTCCAATTTTGCCGAGCTCCGCAGGAACTGCGGATGACCAGCTCCGGTTCTATCTTAATACATTTTGTCTCCATCTGTTTCTTCATCAGGTCGAACAGTACCATTGCGGCTAGACGGCCTATTTTTTGTGTGTCTTGCTTTACTGTGGTTAGTGGAGGGTCGGTATAACGACAGGCTTCTATATCGTCACATCCCACCACAGCTATATCCTCGGGTACTCTCAAGCCGCTTTCCTTGAAAGCACG
Organism: Paenibacillus kribbensis; assembly: GCF_001705305.1. Taxonomy (GTDB): domain Bacteria; phylum Bacillota; class Bacilli; order Paenibacillales; family Paenibacillaceae; genus Paenibacillus; species Paenibacillus kribbensis_B. The sequence continues at coordinate 63,659 of NZ_MCBP01000005.1, read as the reverse complement.
GATGGCACCAAAGGCAAGCAGGTCGGTAGCCGCAAAAATAGCCTTTGGCAATTCTCCTTGCTGTACCCACGCCTTCGCGATCTGGTATCCATCTTCTGCCGCGTAGTCCTTGCCATACACAAACCATTCAGGTCTGACCTCAAGGCTAAACCGTTTTAGTGACGTGATAAAGGCTTCTTCTCTTTCTTTAATAACCAGGGACGGGCGTTCAATGCCTATAAAACCTAGATCACGATAGCCATTCATGTAAAAATGCTCAACAACCTTCATGGAAATCTTCTGATTGTCGGACATAATGTAGCAGGAATTGGCTCCGGTTAGTTCAATATCGACACCGATGCAGGGAATGGGACTGGCGTCGAGATCAAAAACGCTCTTTTCCACTTCATCTCCAGCAATAATAATGCACCCGTCCACTGAAAAATATTTCGAACGAGCCAAATAGTCCTCTCCACTATCCAGAAATTTTTCATTTGAAAAAAACAACAGATCGTAACCGAGCAAGCCAATCTGTTTTTTGAAGACATTAATGATATCTACAAAAAAAGGATGGCTAAAATCGACATTCAGCTTGCCAGCGAATATAACGCCTACCAGATTGGATTTTTTAGTAGCAAGCGTTTTGGCCGAGGAGGAGGGTCTATAGCCTGTTTCCTCCATTATTTTAAGAACCCGCTGCCGGGTTTCCTCACTGATATCCGTGTAATTGTTGATGATTTTCGAAACCGTTGCCACCGAAACGCCTGCCATACTAGCTATTGTTTTTATATTCATGAAATCCTCCGAAACTAAACTGGTTTAGTTGAATTAACTTTGCAATCTAAATTTAATGGTTACTCGTATTCTATGCTACCTCATAGAGGAGAGTCAACTGTACTCTTAGGAGAATAGTTTAGCACATCATGGGAATGAAAGTTTATTTTGGAGATGGTTTATGTTTTTTTTGTTATTTCGCAAATCTCTATTTACAAATACAGATCATTCGTTACATAATGGTAAATGTAAGTAACGAAACTGCTTTCGTAATGTATAAATGCATTTATTTTAAGATTATATGGGGGGATTCTGCAATGTTAAAAAAGAGTTTTTCATTACTTCTTGTAACCGCTTTAATTGTTGTGTTGGCCGCTTGTGGTAAAGGTAGCGGAGCTGCACAGGACGGGAATAAAAAGGTCACATTAAAGATTATTCATTGGCAGCAGGAGAATATTAATAACTATATAAAGGAATTTAATAAAAAGTTTGAAGAGAAGTACCCGGATGTTCAGGTGGAGTATACGACGGTACCTGCTGACTCAACGTATGATCAACTGATGCAAACACGTATGAATGCTGGTTCATCCGGTGATGCAGACATTATTCCTCTGAAATTCAGCTTCGTAGGCGCTCCGCAGGAATGGTCCAAGGGAGCAGCTGATCCAATGTGGAAGCAGTGGATTGACGGAGGACTTATAGCCGATCTGTCGGATCAGGCTTTTATAAAAAACTATAATCCTACAGATGTCAAAAATGCCATGACCTATAAGGACAAGGTATATGGTGTGAATATGGGTAAGGTGGCACTGACAGGTTTGTTCTACAACAAAGAGATTTTTGAAAAATATAATCTTGCTGTACCCACGACTTGGGATGAGTTGGTACATGTGATGAAGGTGCTCAAGGATAACGGCGTAGAACCGATTGGTTTTGGCGGTAAGGATGTATGGCCTATTAATCTTGCTGTCCAAGGGCTTCAGGCCTCTATTCATGATGATCAGCTGGAATATATCAAAGGGCTGTGGACAGGGAAGACGAAACTGACAGACCCCGTCCAGCTTGAGGTGCTGGAAAAAACACAAATATTGATGAACAATGCCATTGGTGGATTTATGGGGATTGACTACGGGACCTTGCCAAGTTTGTTTGCTACAGGGCGTGTAGCTATGATTGCGGATGGCACGTGGGATGCTACTACGATCCAGACAGCCAATCCAGAGATGAAATTTGGTTATTTCCCAATTCCGGGCAGCAATGATCCTGCCAAAAATAAAAACCTTGCAGGCAAGTACGATATGACATGGATGGTATTGGAAAAATCACCCAACAAGGATTATGCGATCAAATGGCTTGAAATGCTCTCCGAGAAGCAGAACTACACGGATTTTGTGAACGCCGCCGGATTTTTGCCCACACAGCCTGACGTGAAGATAAGCAGTGAATTTGTTAATGAAATTCAGCCTTCACTGGAAAACTTCAAGCTCTCTTGGGATCAGCTGTTTATTAATCGTAAAAATGTTGGACAGTACATTAAGGATGCCAGCGTACATGCGGAATTTCTGGCACCTGCGGGTCCGCTCAAGACACCATTGGAGCTTGCCCAAAAATCTCAGGCAGACTGGGATGCGGCAGCCCCTAAATAAATCAACAGGCTTTGCATGAGCGCAGATTGGCAACGGTAAAGCTCCCATAATAATGTAAAAAGGTGTGAGGCCCATGTATCCCTTCGGAAAGGGTGCGGCCCGGTTAATGCCGTATCTCTTGCTGAGTATTCCGGTGCTGCTCTATTTGCTTCTTGGCTTTGGTCCCTCCATGGTAACCGTACTGTTTTCCTTTACAGATGCATCAGGTGTTCCGGGACAATCATGGAATTTTGTCGGATTCGAGAATTATACGACCTTCTTTACCTCCTCTGATTCAGGGGATCGTATCGCTTCTATTGGTCGTTCCTTATATTTTGCCGTAGCAGTGGTTGTGATTCAAAATGCCGTAGGGCTGTTCATGGCCATCCTTATTAATAAAAAGCTCAAAGGGGATGTATTTTACCGCGCTGTATTTTTCCTGCCTGTTGTGCTTGGGGTAACGGTATCCGGCCTGATCTGGCAGTTGATTGCCAATCCGCTTGGCGGTCCTGCGCAAGCCATGATGAACTTTTTTGGAACCAGCTCCAACTTTTTCGGAGATTATGATATTGCCTTTGAACTGATTATTTTCGTACAAATTTGGATGTACATGGGTTACTCGATGACTATTTTCTTAGCCGGACTGCAATCCATTCCCAATGATTTATATGAAGCAGGATATATGGACGGCGCTTCCGGGTGGAAAGCGTTCAAAAATATTACCTTTCCGATGATTGCGCCGTCCTTTACAGTCAACATGCTGCTGTCCATTATCGGAGCCTTGCAAACCTTTGACATTATTTATGTGCTGACAGGTGGTAAATTCAACACGACGACGCTTGCGTTTGATGTGTATGCAACAGCCTTCGGCTCCGGTACGGCGGATTACGGCCTTGCTTCTGCAGTAGCTATGATCCAGTTCCTGTTCGTATTTACGGTGTCGATGATTGCCCTGTATTACTTGCGCAGAAGGGAGGTAGAAATGTAATGAGCAGCTCCAAAGGAACCAAACTACTGAGCTACATCATCGTACTGCTCATGCTTTCGTTATATTTATTCCCGCTTTTCTACCTCTTTAATGTATCGATGAAGACTCAGAGTGAGTATCTGATTGATCCTGTGGCTATAGCCAAGAGTCTGCGCTTGGAGAATTTCATGGATGCCTGGAAAAAAGGGAATTTCTACCAGTACATGTGGAACAGTATTTTGTATACGGGAGTATCTACGCTCTTAACGTTGGTAATATCCGTGTTTGCAGCTTTTCCACTGGCGCGGGGATACGTCAAGTTCAGCACCTTCTTTTATGTGTTTTTCCTGATATCCATGTATCTCCCGAACCCGCTGATTCCGCAATTTGCTCTCATTAATAGTCTGGGACTGTACAATACGCAGCTTGGTTTTATTTTGCTGAAAACCACGGGTACCGGCATTGCCTTCCTGATGTTTGTGGGATATATCAAGTCTGTCTCCCGAGAGCTCGATGAAGCGGCTGCAATGGACGGGTGCGGGTATTCCCGCTATTTGTTTACGATTCTTGTACCGCTGATGAAGCCGGTGCTGGCAACGGGCATTATTTTGACAGCAATCGGAGCGTGGAACGACATTATAGGTCCTACCATTTATTTGTCTGATCCCGCGTATCAGCCAGTGACCAAGGGATTGTTCTCCTTCTACGGACAATATATGAACAACTGGCCGCTACTGGCTTGCGGTATTCTGATTGTTACACTACCGCTGGTTATTCTGTATATTTTCCTCCAGCGCTTTATTGTCGGCGGTGCAATGGCTGGAGCTGTGAAGTCTTGATTTCAGGAAGGATGATACCGAGTATGAGTGAGAATACCTTTTTATTTCCAGCCACGTTTATGTGGGGAACCTCAACCTCTTCTTATCAAATTGAAGGTGGTGTCGCTGAGGGCGGAAGAACGCCTTCCATTTGGGATACGTTCTGTCAAGTGCCAGGGAAGGTGATAGACGGTGACAGCGGAGATATGGCTTGTGACCATGTTCACCGCTTTAAAGAAGACGTGCAATTAATGAAGCAGCTTGGCTTTTTACATTACCGTTTTTCCGTGGCCTGGCCGCGCATTATTCCCGCACCCGGGGTGGTTAACGAACAGGGGTTGCTCTTCTATGAGCGCCTGCTGGATGAGATTGAGTCGGCCGGGCTCATTCCGATGCTGACGCTGTATCATTGGGATCTTCCGCAGTGGATCGAGGATGAGGGCGGTTGGACGCATCGTGATATTGTTCGGCATTTTAAAACCTATGCCTCTATATTAATGGATCGATTTGGACAACGTATAAGCTGGTGGAATACGATAAATGAGCCCTATTGCGCTTCCATATTGGGCTATGGCACAGGAGAGCATGCCCCCGGCCATCAGAACTGGAGGGAAGCCTTTACTGCCGCCCATCATATTCTGATGTGTCACGGGATAGCCATGAATTTACACAAGGAAAAGGGACTGACGGGCAGCATCGGTATTACGCTGAACATGGAACATGTGGATGCAGCTTCCGAACACCCCGAGGATGTAGCCGCTGCCGTCCGGCGGGATGGCTATATTAATCGTTGGTTTGCCGATCCGTTGTTTAACGGGAAATATCCTGAGGATATGGTGGAATGGTACTGGGCGGATCTGAATGAACTGGATTTTGTACAGCCCGGTGATATGGAGCTGATTCAGCAGCCAGGGGATTTTGTGGGCATCAACTATTATGCTCGCAGCGTCATTCGAGCGACTACAGACGCATCGTTGCTGCAGGTGGAGCAGGTTCGCATCGAGGAGCCGGTAACGGATATGGGATGGGAGATTCATCCCGAATCCTTTTATAAGCTGCTGACGCGGATTGAGAAGGATTTTACCAAGGGCATACCCATTTTAATTACGGAAAATGGAGCAGCAATGAAGGATGAGCTGATGAACGGGAGAATTGAGGACACCGGGCGTCAGCACTATATTGAAGAGCATTTAAAGGCATGCCATCGCTTTATCGAAGAGGGAGGCCAGCTCAAGGGTTATTTTGTCTGGTCATTCCTTGATAACTTTGAATGGGCCTGGGGCTACAGCAAACGTTTTGGTATTATACATGTCAATTACGAAACGCAGGAACGAACACCCAAACAAAGTGCGCTGTGGTTCAAGCAAGTGATGGCGAATAACGGGTTGTAGACAGAAAAAGGGGTGTACGATGCAGCGGTATTATTTTGACGATCAAGGGCGTTTTGTGATTGAAAATTATGCGCAGGCCAAGCCCTTTTCCAGTTTTCTGCCTGGTATTGCCGGTGTTCAGGGGATTCCACTGTGGGCGTATTATGTTAACCGTGGACAAGGAATCGCAAGCTTTGGTGTGGAGGATAAAAATGGAGCGATCATGGAGTTTTTCCCGGCCAACCGAAGCTATAGTCTCGTGCCGCTACACAGCTTCCGCACGTTTTTAAAGGTGAAGAAGCAGAATAAGTGGATTTATGCGGAGCCGTTTTCGGCTGTGTGTCCTTCGGAGCGTGAACAGCAAAAAATGCTGATATCCCGCCATATGCTGGAAATCCATAGCTCGAATCCGGACAGCGGGCTGGAGATACGTGTGCAATATTTCACGCTCCCCAATGAAAGCTATGCTGCTTTGGTGCGCAAGGTTGAGATTGTCAATCATTCCGCTCAGGAGCTTGAAGTGGAGGCGCTGGACGGCATGCCTGCCGTGCTGCCCTTTGGCATTGACAATGCGGCCTACAAGGAGCTTGGACATACACTAAAAAGCTGGATGGATGTATATAATCTGAAAAATAGCATTCCTTACTACAAGGTGCGTGGCAGTACGGCGGATACAAGTGAGGTTCATCAAATTGCAGCGGGACATTTTATGTACAGCTTTGTGCAGCAGGAGGGCGACATCAGACTATTGAGTCCAATTGTCGATCCGTCCGTTATATTTGGTGAAAATACGGCACTGACCTTCCCTGACCGTTTTATTCATACACACGTCGAAGCCCTGATTTCACAGCAGCCTGTGACGACGAATAAAGTGCCATGTGGGTTTAGCGGTTATACGGCTCTATTGAAGGCAGGTACAGCCATCAATCACTGTACGATCATCGGGCATGTAGATGATATTCAATCTATAAATGAACGGATTTCGGAAATTGCAACCATCCCTTATATCGAGCGGAAGATGGAGGAAGCCAAAGCGGTGACCGAAGAGTTGACGGAGGATATGGTAACGCGGACGTCCATTCCGTTGTTTGACGAATACTGCCGTCAGAGCTATCTGGACAATCTGTTACGCGGTGGTTATCCATTGTTGCTGGACAACGGCACGGAGTCCCCGTTTGTATATCATGTATTTTCGCGCAAGCATGGGGATCTGGAACGGGACTATAATTTTTTTAAGCTCCAGGCGGGATATTATTCTCAAGGAAATGGTAATTTCCGCGATGCGAACCAGAACCGGAGAAATGATGTGTGGTTTAATCCCGGTGTAGGAGATTTCAATATCCGTATGTTTATGAGCCTAATTCAGCCGGACGGCTATAATCCGCTCGTGGTAAAGGGATGCAGCTTTCAAGTGCGGGAGCTGGAACCGTTGCTGGAACAGGTGGAGGCGGCGGATCATCTGTCTATGCGTGCTTTTTTCCAATCGTCGTTCACACCGGGTGAGCTGATTCAGCATGTGATTCGCCATAACATCGCACTAAAACAAACGGTTGAGACATTTGTGACCGAAGCACTCAAGCATTCCGAGCAATGCTACGAGGCTGATTTTGGTGAGGGCTTCTGGATTGACCATTGGACCTATAACACGGATCTGATCGAAAGCTACCTGAGCATCTATCCGGACAAGATGGAGGAACTCCTGCTCGCGACCAGAGAGTATATGTATTACGACAGTCCGGCATGGGTTCAGCCGCGTCGAAGCAAATATGTGCAAATGATGGACGGGCGTATTCGTCAGCATGGGGCGATCATAGAAAGTAAGGAGAAAGAAGCTCAACTGGGCGCAAGGGATCGCGATGTTCATTGGGTTCGAACCGGGCATGGAAGCGGAGAGATTTACAAGTCCAATTTGTACGAAAAGCTGCTGTCATTGGCAGCCGTCAAGCTGTCCACGCTGGACCCGGAGGGCTTGGGAATTGAGATGGAGGCGGGCAAGCCGGGATGGAATGATTCCATGAACGGTCTTCCGGGGCTGTTTGCTTCCGGCTTTAGTGAACTGTGCGAATTACAGCGGCTCGTGAAATTTTTAATACATGCACAGAAGAAGCTTTCGGGAGATTCTGTGCTGCGGCTGCCGTTAGAGGTGGCCAGATTAATTCAACAGCTGGAGCTCGCAGTTGAGGAGTACTATCACGATTCTGATGAGTCTGAAGCCGGGAATGAACGTAAGGATTATGGCTTCTGGTCACGGATTTCGGATGCTAGAGAAGCGTACCGCGAAACGGTTCGTTTTGGATTTGAAGGGACAGAAGCACTACTTGCTTTAAAGGATGTGCTGATGTTTTTGCTCCAGGCCGAACGTAAGCTTCAACAGGGGATGGGAAGGGCTTTGCTCATAGGTGAAGGGATATACCCCACCTTCTTTTATTATGAAGCTAGAGAATTCGAGGTACGGGAGGATGAGTACGGTGGCAAGCTTGTAAGCATACATTCCTTTGAACGTAAGGATATGCCGTATTTTCTGGAGGGACCGACCCGGGCGATGAAGGTGGCTGGAGACATTGTAAATGGGCGGAAGCTGTACAGGCAAATCAGGCAGAGCGCCCTTTACGACAGAAAGCTGGGGATGTATAAAGTGAATGAAAGTCTGGCGGAGCAGCCGTTTGAGCTCGGTCGTTCCACAGCCTTTACGCCGGGTTGGCTGGAAAATGAATCTATATTTATGCATATGGAATATAAATACTTGCTTGAGTGCTTGAGGATGGGGCTTTACAGTGAATTTTTTTCTGATATCAAAAAAGCGTTGCCGCCTTTTATGGATGCCAAGGTTTACGGGAGAAGCACGCTGGAAAACAGCTCTTTTATTGCTAGCAGTGCTAATCCTGATGCAAGTTTGCATGGCACAGGATATATTGCGAGGCTGAGTGGATCTACGGCGGAATTTATTCATATGTGGCTTTGGATGATGACGGGCGGGAAGCCTTTTGGTTATGATCATTCGGGTCTGTCCTTGAAGCTGGAGCCCAAGCTGCCTGGCTGGCTGTTCACAGATACAGGAGAGTTATCCTTCTGTTTTCTCGGAAGTTGTCAGGTGACTTATTTTAATACGGATCGCAAGGATACCTATGCGCCGGACAGCACGGTGACCCGGTATGTGCTGCATTACGCCAGTGGCGAAAAGAAGACAGTAGATCGGGCGGTACTGGGTCAGCAAGAGGCGCAGGATGTGAGAAGTCGGCTGGTTTCCCGTATCGAGGTGTATTTGGGGAAATAGCTCGATTGCAAGCCTATTTTATCGTTATAATTTAAGCCGTCATGCTGCAACAAACGGGCATGACGGCTTTTTCAGTCTTCATAAGTCCTTGTGTCAGGGGGGGGGTTATGCTGAAATATCCGCCATATCGAGTATAATAGGGTAGTGGTCGCTACCCGTAATATGGCAATCTATGCTTGCATCTATTAATAGCGGGCGAAGTCTGTCCGAGACGAGGAAGTAGTCGATCCGCCAGCCGATGTTCCGTTCTCTCACCTTCGGCATGTAGGACTACCAGGAATACACATCCCTCCGGTCAGGATAAAAGTATCTGAAAGTGTCGGTGAATCCGGCGGCGAGGGACAATAAAACCAAGACGGTTACGGTTAACGAAAACGTCATCTATGAAGGTGAAAAATCTCTTCCTAATAAAGGCAGAGACATTATTGAAACAATACCTGAAGAACAGCAATAAAATTATATATATGATGCAATTCGGCCTGAACAGTGGACTGCTGCTAGTTATTATTCTGATAATATGCATCGCCTTTGCATAGAGTTGCACCCACCATTTGCCAAACGAGTATATACCGGTTTCCAAAGTACTAATCCAACTGTCGTTTAACCTTGACACTGTAAATAACCCATGCCATAATTATTTCACACTAAACTAATGTGTTATATATGCTATACGAATTTTCCGTTATATACGAGGGGAGAAAATTAAAATGAAAAAGCGCTTTTTGCTGGGAATATTTTCATTATTTTTGGCGGTTGTAGTTGCAGGATGTGGAAGTAAAGCTGCGGAGGATACTGCATCACAACCAGACAAAGAGACGAAACAAACAACTGTGGTTGCCGCTACCAGTGGGGTCAGCAATCCATTCAGCTATGATAAGGATGGCAAACTGACGGGATATGATGTTGAAGTCCTCCGGGCAATTTTTGAAGGTCTTCCTCAATATAAACTGGATATCGAGCTTACTGAATTTGAAGGAATTTTAAATGGGCTGGATAATGGACGCTACCAACTGGGAGCGAACAATTTCAGCTCCAACGCGAAAAGACGTGAGAAATATAATTTTTCTCTGCCTATTATCGAAAACGCCAATGTGTTTGTTGTTCGTAAGGACGATGAGAAGTTGAAATCGATTCAGGATCTGAGTGGTTATAAAGCAGTAACCGAAGTAGGAAACTCTGGCGCAACCCTTCTTGAAAACTATAATGAGGAACATCCGAATGCGAAGGCCGAAATTATCTATACAGATGAAAATTTTGTGAAGCAGTTTGAAGGTATTGAAGAAGGACGATATGATGTCCGTATTATTTCTCGTGTTTCGGCGGAAAAAGCAATCCGGGAACATGGCTTTACCAATCTGAAAATTGTACCGTTTTCTACTGAAAATAGCGATCCGGGCTCCTATATCTTATTTTCCAAATCAGCAGATAGCAGCTTGCTGGATGCTGTCAATAAGCGAATCAAGGAAATCTATCAAGATGGAACCTTGAAGAAAATTAGTGAAGAGCAGCTGGGTGGAGATTACTTGCCAAAGAAAGAATTAATTGAAAAATAAGATAGGGATGATTCGATGAAATTTTTAGTCTCAGGAGATGCGCTATTTTCCAGCAGTAACTTATATAAAACTATTGATCCAAATCTTCTTGTCCTACTAAAAGATGCCGATGAGGTATTTACCAATGCGGAGTTTGTAACCCCCCGGAAAAACACCGTTCCAGCTTCCGGGAGAGGCTACCAGACAAGTGTGCGTCCAAAGGCATTGGACGAATTCAAAAACCTCAATATCCGCTATGTCAGCTTTGCGAATAATCATACGGGCGATTATGGAGTTGAGGGGATAGTTGACACAATCGAAGAGATGGAAAGCCGCGGATTGATCCCCTTGGGAGTAGGCTTGAGCTTGCATGATGCCCGTAAACCGGTGTTTATTGATACTCCGGATGGCCGGATTGCCATGATTACCATTGACGTAACAAGAAGTGAGGTTTTTGCAGCATCCAACCCTGGGAACGGGGTTCAGGGCCGTCCGGGAGTAAATCCGCTGCGATGGTCGCGCAAGTATGTCGTTAATGAGCAGGATTTTGAAACCTTGAAAGAGATCAGTGAGCGAATTGGTATTGCTTCCAGCATGGCTGAAGGCAAAAGAATCGAAACTCTGAAAAGCAACTCGGACAGCCAGTTTGAATTTGGCTCTTTATTTGAAGGATATCTGACCTTTGAAAAAGGAGATCATCCGCGGGTCAAAACCACAGCACACGAAACTGATCAACAGGAAATCCTTCGCTCTATTCGAGATGCCAAGGAACGCAGTGATTTTGTTTTTGTAAATCTACACACCCATGAAGGGGAAAATGAAAACTGGTATTCCGATTATCCCGCAGAGTTTATTGAAACTTTCGCGCATTATGCAATTGATGCAGGCGCGCATTGCGTTTTTGGACATGGGGCACACTTTACCAGAGGGGTGGAGTTGTATCGGGGTCAACCGATTTTCTACAACCTGGGCAGTCTGTTCATGGAATTTGAAGCAGGGGAATCGATCATCTCTCCGGAAATGTTTGCTTCCTATGGTTATGCCGAAAACGAAGTTCCGTCTACCCTCCATAAAAATAGAACCAAAGACAGTGAAGGAAATTGGCAGGGGTTTTATAGTGATCGGAAATTTTCTGAAAATTTCTTGGTTTTATTTGATCTCAGCCTGGAGGAGCAGCGGTTCAGCTATGAGTTGATTCCGATTGATCTCCAGCTCACCCATCCTTCCGTAACCAAACGCGGTCTGCCCGTATTGGCATCAGAAGAAGGGACTGCGTCACTCGTTGAACGACTAAACGCAATTAGCCAAGAGCGATACAGAACAGAAATCGTATACGAGGGTGAGCGTTTAACGCTGAAAGAATTGAGATAAGGAAATTTACTGCGAGCAGAAAATGAACGTGGAAGGAATGCAAAGCTTCATGGGAAAAATTTTTGATATCAATGCGGTTTTCACATCGATTCCTAGTCTGTTAAAGGTTCTTCCTGTGAGTCTGCAAATCACTTTTATTTCAATGATTGTGGGCCTTGTTTTAGGCTTGATACTCGCTATTATTCGTATGAAAAAAATTCCCGTTTTGAGCCAAATTGTTACTGTGTTTATCTCGTTTATACGGGGTACTCCCATGATTGTACAGCTTTATTTGACTTATAACGGAATTCCGCTTCTTTTAAGATTCATTAATGAGCAATATGGGACAAACTATAATATTAATCATCTTCCTGCGATGCTGTTTGTTTTAGTGACCTTTGCTATCAATGAATCGGCTTATAATTCTGAAACGATCCGTGCAGCTCTGCAATCCGTAAACAAGGGACAAATTGAAGCGGCCGAATCGCTGGGCATGACCTATTTACAGGTATTAAGACGAGTGATTCTTCCTGAAGCGCTGGTTGTTGCAATTCCACCGCTGGGGAATGCGTTAATCGGCTTGCTGAAAGGCACTTCTTTGGCGTTTGTTGCAGGGGTTATAGAAATGACAGCACAAGGAAAGATCATTTCTGGAAGCACGTTCCGGTTCTTCGAGGTCTATCTGGCCCTGGCGCTTATTTATTGGGTGCTGACGATTATCATCGAACAGGTACTCCGATATCTGGAAAAACGGTTTTCGATTCCAGATCCGGGCCCAGCAAACACGATCCGGGGCCGGTGGTTTTCCTTGGGAAAGAGGGAGATTTAAATGATCAAGGTAAGCCATTTGTCAAAATCCTTCCATCACAATTTAATTCTGGATGATATATCCGTTGAGATTGAAAAGGGAGATGTAGTGGCGCTGATTGGTTCGTCGGGCGCCGGAAAATCTACCTTTTTGCGTTCATTGAACTGCTTGGAAAAAGCAGACCAAGGCGAGCTTGACCTGAACGGGTTTAAGGTCGATTTCAGCACAATTACGAACAAACAGCGCTTGGAGCTCCGACAGCAAACAGCGATGGTTTTTCAGCATTTCAATCTTTTTCAGCATCGAACAGCGTTGGAAAATGTAAAAGAAGGCTTAAAAATTGTTAAAAAAATGAAAGACAGTGAAGCAAGCAAACTTGCAGAAGAACAACTGGAGCAGGTGGGGCTTTCCGACCGCGCTCATTATTATCCAAAGCATTTGTCCGGGGGGCAGCAGCAGCGTGTCGGGATTGCCCGCGCTCTTGCCATGAAACCCAAGCTGTTACTTGTGGATGAGCCGACCTCCGCGCTTGATCCTGAACTGGTGGGAGAGGTGCTGCAAACCATTAAAAGAACAGCGGCAAGCGGCCAAACCATGATTCTTGTTTCACACGAGATGAATTTTGTGTATGAAGTGGCAAACAAGGTGCTCTTTTTGGATAAGGGGAAAATTATTGAGGAAGGTACTCCGGATGAGGTGTTTAACCATCCTAAATCGCAAAGAGCAAAGGAATTCCTGCAAAATTATTTCCGCACAAAAGTAAGCGGTGCTTGATATTCGAACAGACGCCCCGGAATCGCTCCCGGAGCGTCTTTTTTAAACCCATCCAGTAAACTCCAATAAAGATGCTTTGGCGGATTGTGCCCCTTTCCGCCATTGTTTGGGCTACTCTCCCATAAACTTGGAGAAGCATCGGTCGAAGCTGGAAATGGACTAAAAGCCGACCTGTTCGGAGATCGACAGAATGGAAGCTTGGTTTCCTGTACACAAAAAATATCGGGATTTGTTTCTTTAAGATAAGTATAAAATCCTTTGGTCCACAGGCTCTCAAGCGGTGTAATTGAATATATCCTCGGTTGGGATAAGCACATATAATGAAATAACTATATGAGGAACAAGATAGATGAGAGCAATCTCTGTGTTTTTTAAAAGGGCAGTTGCTAGCAAGCCATGAATCTGCACACAAAAATAGCTGTCTCCAATAGCGCTAAGCCGGCATAGTGGAAACAGCTTTTCTAAATTAAAATAGTTTGTAAATGCTAACGAAGCTTATGCTCCGACGCCCCCCTAGGGGGGGTCTCATCCCGCTGGAACGGAAAAAAATTCCTAATTAGGAATTTTTGTCTATACGTCCCAGGAGGGATACTCTCCCTACGGTCGAGACTGCGAAGAAAATACTAACGATGCCAAAGCTCCGACGTCCCCCTAAGGGGGTTCTCATCCCACTGGAACGAAAAAAAGCTTCTTAAGAAAGAAGCTTTTTATCTATACGTCCCAGGAGGGATTCGAACCCCCGACCGACGGCTTAGAAGGCCGTTGCTCTATCCAGCTGAGCTACTGGGACATAAAATTCAGGCGAATATTAATATATCACATGGATACACAAGATTCAAGTCTTATTTCCTATATTATTTGATTTTTCTGACTTTGTGCAGCATAAAGTCAAAGTAGGCGTGGTTTTTTTGCCTTATAAAAGGGTATGTTAGAATACAGGTGAATATGTAGAAGACGAGTGGTTGGACTTAAGCTGCTGTTTCTCATATAATCTACAAATACTTTAGCTTACGGGGGAGAGGGGGTGCCTTTAATAAAGGACTCCAAGGTGACGACAAAAGAAAATAATATTGTATTGTTTCCAAAGACACTGGACTATTATCAAATTCAACTTACTGTGATGCTTGAAAACGAACGTTACGGAGAGGCGATGGCGATGCTGCGTTTTTTAATGCAGTGTCAGGGACAGGAGCAGAAACAATACGATGAATGGGATGCTCTATTACAATGGCTGGAAGCTGCCTTTCCACAGTATGTTGACAATGGGGGAGTAACGGACGTTGTGGAAGAAGACGAGGTGGGCGAAGTAGAATTGGCTCGCCGCCATGCACGCTTTAAGCAAGAGCAGGATGCAGGGTATGGCAATAAGCTGCTGCAGATAGCTATGGATGGACCATTATCCGAACAGACGATTTTAGCACTTGAGCAGTTGTCCTATCTGGAGCTGCCGGAAATTGACGATGCCTTGCTTCGCTGGATAAAAGAACGGGAAATCCATCCTCTCCTCCAATTCCGAATTTTGCAGACAATGCGACGACGCGGAATGGAAGGGACAATAGAAATCAGACGGGGAGATGAAAAAGCGGAGATTGATATTGAAACTGTTCCGCTTCAGCCGGGTGATTTTCCTGAACAGATTACGCGTATCTTGGAGCGGGTAGCCGATCAGACCGAGGTGCATGAACCTACGCTGTTCTATTTTGCGCAGGAGCTGTGGTCGCAGTTTGTAATGGCTGTGTATGGTACGAAAGATTACAGATCGATGCTGGTGGAAGAGGACGGAATGTCGGATATTTGGGCGGCAGCTCTCCACCAGACGGTTTCGGAGAGTTTGGGTGGAAGCAACAATGAGGAAGAAACACGTGCTATTTACGGCATTACAGATGCGCTGCGCTTCCGTTTTGAGCAGGCGTATCGGTCAATGAGGCTCTTTGTAGCTACGGGAATGAATACTCCTTGAATGACCGGAAACGTTTACCTGTAAAGCATTCAAAGGGCTGCTCTTGAAAAAGACAGTAATGTTAGATATACTATAATGGTTATTTTGTGTGCGTTGATTGAAATGAAAACTAAGTGAAGATTTTGTTGGAGGGGAAAGCATAAAATGAAAGCAACTTGGGAGAAAATAGAGAAGAACCTTGGGGTTCTTGAAGTTGAGGTTAACGCGGATCGTGTAGCCGCTGCACTCGACAAAGCTTTTAATAAAGTGGTAAAGCAAGTAAGTGTACCAGGATTCCGTAAAGGAAAGGTACCACGTCCTATTTTTGAAAAACGCTACGGTATTGAAAGCTTGTATCAGGATGCAATCGACATCCTGCTGCCAGAAGCTTACGGCCAAGCTGTAGAGCAAACGGACATTTTCCCGGTTGATAGCCCGGATGTTGAAATTGATCAATTTGCTAAAGGCGAATCTTTCAAATTTAAAGCGAAGGTTACAGTTAAACCTGAAGTTACTTTGGGCGAGTACAAAGGCGTAGAAGTGCCTGTAAGTAAACTTGAAGTAAGCGACGAAGAATTGACTCAAGAGCTGGAGCGCCTGCAACAACGTCATGCTGAATTGGTTGTCGTTGATGAAGATGCTGCTCAATCCGGCGATACAGCTATTATCGACTTCGACGGTTCCGTAGATGGCGTGCAGTTCGAAGGCGGACAAGCTGAGAAGTATTCTCTGGAGCTGGGCTCCAACACCTTCATCCCTGGCTTTGAAGATCAAGTGATTGGTTTACACACTGGCGATTCCAAGGACGTTGAAGTAACGTTCCCTGAGAACTACCATTCTGCTGACCTGGCTGGTAAACAAGCTGTATTCAAAGTGAAAGTTCATGAGCTGAAACGCAAAGTTCTTCCTGAACTGGACGATGAATTTGCTAAAGATGTAAGTGAATTTGACACACTGGCTGAATTCAAGGAAGACCTGAAAAAGCAATTGCTGGAGCGTAAGGAAAATGAAGCTAAAGCAGCTCGTGAGGGTGCTGTAGTGGAGAAAGTTGCTGAGAACGCAACAATCGACATTCCTGAAGCAATGGTCAAGAGTGAAGTGCAAAACATGGTTCGCGATTTCGACAACCGTCTGCGCAGCCAAGGCATGAACCTTGAAATGTTCCTCGGCTTCTCCGGTCAAAGCAAGGAAGATCTGGAAGGGCAAATGAAAGCTGATGCTGAGAAGCGCGTACGTAACAACCTCGTGCTGGAGCAAGTGGCTAAGGCGGAAAACATCGAAGTTTCCGAAGCGGAAATTGATGAAGAGCTGAAAAACATGGCTGATGCTTACAAACGTTCTGTTGAAGAAATCCGCAGCATTCTGGAAAGTAATGGCTCGTTCGCCAACTTGAAAGAAGAGATCTCACTGCGCAAAACAATTGCTTTGCTGGTGGAAAACAGCAAAGAAGTTGAAGCGCCAGCTGCAGCTGCTGAGTAATTCAAACGATAAAATATACGGGGTATGCTGTAACAGGATGCAACGTAGTAATTAGATAGGGATAAGGCACGTAGTGAAAGTTACGTGCCTTATTTTTACCTTAGGAAACCTAAATTTTGGTCGTTTATGGAAAGCGCTGTAAGTGGTGTTTTTTGTTTTACATAAGTCACTACCGTACATTTGCACATACATACGAAACATGGTTAAATATGAGAAGGTCTCGGCAGAGCGTATTGTAAATAGCCCATTCTGGATGAGCGGATGCAAATATGACACGAGACTCTGAACATGTTAAAATATTTTGTAAGGTGTTCACGTTTCATGCTCGCCGCTTTCGTTTTAATGGGACTTAAGGAAGCGGATGAATACAGGTGTTCATTTTAATTATGAAAAGAGGTTGGTCGTGATGAGTCTCGTCCCTATGGTTGTAGAACAAACGAATCGAGGAGAACGATCTTACGATATTTACTCGCGGTTGCTTAAGGATCGCATCATTTTCCTAAGTGGCCCGATTGATGACGATGTCGCCAATCTCGTCATTGCACAGTTATTGTTCCTTGCTGCGGAAGATCCGGAGAAGGATATCAATTTGTATATTAACTCGCCAGGCGGTTCTGTAACTGCGGGCATGGGTATATATGATACAATGCAATTTATTAAGCCGGACGTATCAACGATCTGTGTAGGCATGGCTGCAAGTATGGGTTCTTTGTTGCTCACAGCGGGTGCACCAGGCAAAAGATATGCGCTTACCAACAGTGAGGTTATGATCCATCAGCCGCTCGGCGGCATTCAGGGGCAAGCCTCTGATATGCTGATCCATGCGGACTGGATTATCAAAACGCGTGCCAAGCTGAATCAAATCTATGTAGAGCGTACGGGTCAGCCCCTCGAAAAAATCGAACGTGATACTGACCGGGATTTCTTCATGGAAGCAGAAGAGGCAAAAGCATATGGTATCATTGACCAGGTGCTGTCAAAACCGATTAATCTGTAAAGGGGTGGCTCTATGTTTAAATTTAATGATGAAAAAGGACAATTGAAATGTTCTTTCTGCGGCAAATCTCAAGATCAGGTTCGCAAGCTTGTTGCCGGACCAGGTGTATATATATGTGACGAATGCATTGAGCTGTGCACGGAGATTGTGGAAGAGGAATTGGGTCATGAAGAAGAAGTAGATCTGAAAGACATCCCGAAACCGATGCAAATCCGTGAAATTTTGGACCAATATGTCATTGGTCAGGATCAAGCGAAAAAATCGTTGTCTGTAGCGGTATATAACCATTACAAACGTATTAATACACAAAACAAAATTGATGATGTGGAGTTGCAAAAAAGTAACATTCTGATGCTTGGACCTACAGGTTCGGGTAAAACGTTGCTTGCGCAAACCATGGCTAAAATTTTGAACGTACCTTTTGCTATTGCAGATGCCACTTCCCTCACGGAAGCCGGTTATGTAGGTGAAGACGTTGAAAACATTTTGCTGAAATTGATTCAAGCAGCCGATTATGATGTGGAAAAAGCCGAGCGCGGCATCATTTACATTGACGAAATTGATAAAGTAGCCCGTAAATCCGAAAACCCGTCCATTACGCGTGATGTATCGGGAGAAGGTGTACAGCAGGCGCTGCTTAAAATTTTGGAAGGCACGGTTGCTTCTGTACCTCCACAAGGTGGCCGCAAGCATCCGCACCAAGAATTCATTCAAATTGACACCACAAATATCCTGTTTATTTGCGGTGGTGCCTTTGACGGTCTGGAGCAAATGATCAAACGCCGTATCGGTAAAAAGGTCATTGGCTTTAATGCCACTAGCGAACAAAAAGATCTGAAGCCAGGCGAATATACTTCCATGGTATTGCCTGAGGATCTGTTGAAATTCGGACTGATTCCGGAATTCGTAGGACGTTTGCCAGTCATTTCTACGCTGGAGCCGCTTGATGAGAAAACATTGGTTCGTATTTTGTCTGAGCCGAAAAATGCGTTAACCAAGCAATACCAGAAGATGCTGGAACTGGATAATGTGCAGCTGGAGTTTAAGCAAGATGCTCTGGAAGCCATAGCTCGTGAGGCGATCAAGCGTAACACGGGTGCCCGTGGTCTTCGCGCGATCATTGAAGGTATTATGCTCGACGTCATGTATGAAGTTCCTTCCCGTGATGATGTGACGACTTGCGTCATCAACGAGCAGGTAGTAAAAGACAAAATCGCACCGGAACTCGGTGGTACAGATAAGGATAAAAAACAAGAAGAGAGCGCCTAAGGATTGATACTTCGCGATCTCTAAAACATGAGAAGCCGGATCTCCACTTCACTAAACCGTATGAGGTTTTAAGGGGTGGAGGTTTGGTGTTAATGGGAGAGAAAAGTACATGTTCTTAAGACAAGACACACGTCCCGTTAAAGTCGGGAATCTGACGATTGGCGGCAGCAATGAAGTCATCATCCAAAGTATGTGTACAACCAAAACAGCAGATGTGGAAGCTACTGTAGCCGAGATTCTTCGCTTGGAGGAAGCCGGATGCCAACTGGTGCGGGTTACGGTCAACAATGAGGAAGCAGCCGCTGCCATTAAGGAAATTAAAAAACGGATTCATATTCCGCTCGTCGCGGATATTCATTTTAATCACAAGCTGGCTCTTCTGGCGATTGAAAATGGAATTGACAAGGTCCGCATTAATCCAGGTAATATTGGTCGACGCGAAAAAGTGGAGGCTGTCGTTAAAGCGTGTAAGGAAAAAGGGATTCCGATTCGGATCGGTGTCAATGCCGGATCATTGGAGCAGCATTTGCTGGATAAATACGGATATCCGACGCCAGACGCAATGGTAGAAAGTGCGCTGTACCATATCGGTATTCTGGAGGAGCTTGATTTTCACGATATTATCGTGTCTCTGAAAGCGTCTGACGTACCCATGGCGATTGCCGCTTATACGAAGGCCGCTGAAATTATCAAGTATCCGCTTCATCTGGGTATCACCGAAGCAGGTACGCTCTTTACCGGAACGGTTAAAAGTGCGGCGGGTATGGGGGCCTTGCTGGCATCAGGCATCGGCTCCACGATGCGTATTTCACTCAGTGCCGATCCGGTGGAAGAAGTGAAGGTTGCACGGGAACTGCTCAAAACGTTTGGACTGATTACCAACGCTGCGACATTGATTTCCTGTCCAACATGCGGACGTCTGGATATCGATCTGTTCTCTATTGCCAACGAGGTAGAGGACTATATTGCCAAACTCAAGGTGCCGATTAAAGTATCGGTGCTGGGCTGTGCAGTAAATGGTCCGGGTGAAGCGAAGGAAGCTGATATCGGCATTGCTGGAGCACGCGGGGAAGGGCTTTTGTTCCGTTACGGTAAAATGATCCGCAAAGTACCCGAGGCTGACATGGTTGATGAATTGAAAAAAGAAATTGATGTCATCGTCAAAGCGTATGAAGAGACAGGTAAAATCCCTGGGCGCGAAGAACGCCATACAGCTGAGAAAGTATAGACCCAATCAGTTTTATACAGAAGTATAATCATACTTTATGGTCATTATATCATCGCCGTGAAGAACAGTTCTGCTACAGAATTGTTCTTCGCGGTGTTTTTGTATTTTCCCTCTGATCTTTTGAAAGACTGCCGTTTAGCTATCGTGGAAAAGGAAATACTGTCTTTCATAGAGCAGCATTTTTCAAATTGCTGAGATGAGAAACGGAGGAAATACAATGGACTTGACTATGATTTTGTTGTTGGTACAAATGTTTTTCGGGATTGTCATCGGTCTGTATTTCTGGAATCTCCTGCGGAGCCAGAAAACGAACCGTAGTGCGGTGGACCGGGAGTCCCGGAAGGAGTTGGATAAGCTGCGCAAACTGCGCTCCATTTCACTGACCAAGCCGCTGGCGGAACGCACTCGGCCAGCAACGTTACAGGATATCGTCGGACAGAAGGACGGACTGCGTGCGCTCAAGGCGGCCTTATGTAGTGCGAATCCACAGCATGTCATTATTTATGGCCCGCCAGGAGTAGGGAAGACGGCTGCTGCGCGCGTAGTGCTGGAAGAGGCGAAGAAAAATCTGTCCTCTCCATTCAAGGCGGATGCGAAATTCACGGAGATTGACGCCACGACGGCCCGTTTTGATGAGCGTGGCATCGCAGACCCGTTAATTGGCTCGGTGCATGATCCCATTTATCAAGGGGCTGGAGCTATGGGGGTAGCGGGTATTCCGCAGCCTAAGCCTGGCGCTGTAACGAAGGCGCATGGTGGCATGCTGTTTATTGATGAAATCGGTGAATTGCACCCGACGCAGATGAATAAGCTGTTGAAAGTGCTGGAGGACCGCAAGGTATTTTTGGAGAGTGCATATTACAACTCGGAAGACACGCATACTCCTGCCTACATCCACGATATTTTTCAAAATGGATTGCCGGCGGATTTTCGTATGGTGGGTGCGACCACTCGTTCTCCGCATGAGCTGCCACCTGCCATCCGTTCCCGGTGTATGGAAATTTATTTCCGTGCCCTTCAGCCGCAGGAGATTGCTCGCATTGCTGAGGATGCTGTCCACAAGCTGGGCTTTGGGCCTTGTCCCGAGGCGGTAGAGGTCGTACAGCGTTACGCTACGAACGGTCGGGAGGCAGTCAATATGATCCAGCTTGCTGCTGGTTTGGCGCTTACCGAGAAGAGGGAACGTCTCAATGCATCTGATGTGGAATGGGTTGCGGGAAGCAGTCAAATTCAACCGCGTCCTGATCGAAAAGTACCGGGTGTGCCGCAAATCGGGTTTGTTAACGGATTAGCTGTATACGGTCCAAATATGGGGATGCTGCTGGAAATTGAAGTTACGGCGGTTCCGGTTCCTGAAGGAAAAGGGAGCTACAATATTACGGGAGTAGTCGATGAGGAGGAAATTGGGGGTGGCTCTCGTACACTGCGACGCAAGAGCATGGCTAAAGGTTCTGTGGAAAATGTACTGACCGTTTTGCGTACACTCGGATTGTCTCCGTCGAATTACGATTTGCATATCAATTTCCCCGGGGGCACGCCAGTAGACGGTCCGTCGGCAGGAATCGCAATGGCGACAGCTATTGCATCCGCCATGCGGGGGATTCCGGTGGATCACGAAATTGCGATGACTGGCGAGGTTAGCATCCACGGCCGTGTCAAACCGATTGGCGGCGTATTAGCCAAGGTTGAGGCAGCTTTTCAGGCAGGAGCCAAAAAGGTGATCATTCCGCAGGAAAACTGGCAAGCACTTTTTAATAGTATTGAGGGCTTACAGGTCATCCCCGTACAGTCGGTTACCGAAGTATTCCGTCATGTGTTTGGGGAAGAAATGACGTTGGAATCACCTGTGCATGCGCCAATTGAGACTTTTCTTCCATCCCAATCTTCGTTGTTGCAGGCGGATGGAACGCACAATGGAACGATATCCGATACAGGATCTTGCTAATAAGCGACCCTTTCATTGGTTTTTTTATTTAACATTTGATAAAATATGAAAGATAACAACGTGAGGATTGTAAAATCCGGAACTGAGAATCACTGGAGGTGCGAAAGCGATGGGACCCATCAAGACAAAAGGTCGTCGTTTTCCTTTGCTGCCTTTAAGAGGACTTCTGGTCTACCCGAGCATGGTTCTGCATCTCGATGTGGGCCGGGAAAAATCGGTCAAGGCTTTGGAAAAAGCGATGGTTGAAGACAATTTGATTCTCCTGTGTTCTCAATCAGAGGTAAATATTGAAGAACCCGCACAAGAGGATATTTTTCGAGTCGGCACGGTAGCCAAGGTGCGCCAGATGCTCAAGCTTCCTAACGGAACGATTCGGGTGCTGGTGGAAGGGCTGGAACGTGCCGAGATTATCCAATATACGGACAATGAAGAATATTACGAGGTACTGGCCAAGGAACTGCATGAGGCAGAAAACGTGCAGCCCGAGACAGATGCGCTGATGCGCACTGTATTGACCCAGTTCGAGCATTATATCAACTTGTCCAAAAAGGTAACGCCCGAGACACTTGCTGCGGTATCCGATATTGAGGAGCCTGGACGGCTGGCAGACGTCATCACAAGCCATCTGACGCTCAAGATTAAGGAAAAGCAGGATATCCTGGAGACGATTGACGTAACTCAGCGTCTGGAGAAGCTTCTGGATATTTTGAACAACGAGCGTGAGGTTCTGGAGCTGGAACGTAAAATCAGCCAGCGAGTGAAAAAACAAATGGAAAAGACGCAGAAGGAATATTATCTGCGTGAACAAATGAAGGCGATTCAGAAGGAGCTTGGCGAGAAGGAAGGTCGTGCAGGAGAAGTTGAAGAGCTGCGCAACCAGTTGAGTGAGCTGGAGCTGCCTGTTCCGGTAAAAGAGAAGATCGAAAAGGAAATCGACCGTCTGGAAAAAATGCCTGCAAGCTCCGCCGAGGGTGGCGTCATCCGCAATTACGTCGATTGGCTGTTAAGCCTGCCATGGAATACGTTTACCGATGATGACCTGGATATTGCCAAGGCTGAAGAGGTGCTGAATCATGACCACTATGGACTGGATAAACCGAAGGAGCGGGTACTGGAGTACTTGGCTGTGCGCAAGCTGGTGAAGACTATTAAGGGACCGATTCTGTGTCTCGTAGGTCCACCAGGGGTCGGCAAGACCTCGCTGGCTCGTTCGATTGCCAAATCCATGGGGCGGGAATTTGTCCGCATCTCCCTCGGTGGTGTGCGGGATGAAGCAGAAATCCGTGGTCATCGCCGGACCTATGTTGGTGCGATGCCGGGGCGTATCATTCAGGGAATGAAGACGGCAGGCACGTCCAATCCGGTCTTTTTGCTGGATGAGATTGATAAAATGGCTTCCGATTTTCGGGGAGATCCATCAGCAGCATTGCTGGAAGTGCTTGATCCCGAACAAAACAATACGTTCAGCGACCATTTTGTCGAGCTGCCATTTGATCTATCCAATGTGATGTTTGTGACGACAGCCAATGCTGCACACAATATCCCGCGCCCACTCATGGATCGCATGGAGACACTTTATATTCCTGGCTATACCGAACTGGAGAAGCTGGAGATTGCCAATCGGTACCTATTGCCCAAGCAGAAGAGAGAGCATGGTCTGGAAGAGGAGCAGCTGGTCATCGGGGAGGATACGCTGCTGCGTGTCATTCGCGAATATACCCGTGAATCCGGCGTGCGGAATCTCGAACAGCAACTGGCCTCCCTATGCCGTAAGGCTGCGAAGTCAGTTGTATCCGGTGGGGAAGGATCAATTCAAGTCACGCCGGATAATCTGAAAGATTATTTGGGCATCGCCAAATTCCGTTACGGTGTAGCGGAGCTGGAGGATCAGATCGGTACGGTTACAGGCCTGGCATGGACAGAGGTCGGTGGTGAAACGCTGATGATTGAAGTGACAGTTGTGCCTGGTAGCGGTAAACTGATTCTAACGGGTAAGCTTGGAGACGTGATGAAGGAATCCGCCCAGGCGGCATTCAGCTATACTCGTTCCAAAGCGATCGAGCTGGGCATTGAACCGGACTTTTATGAAAAAAATGATATTCACATCCATATTCCTGAGGGAGCGATTCCAAAGGATGGACCTTCTGCTGGAATCACCATTGCTACGGCATTGATTTCGGCATTGACCAACCGTCATGTATCGAAGGATGTGGCTATGACGGGCGAAATTACCCTGCGCGGTCGTGTGCTGCCGATTGGTGGTTTGAAAGAGAAGTCGCTGGCAGCTCATCGGGCAGGCTACAAAAAAATTCTGCTTCCGAAAGATAATGAACGGGATTTGAAGGATATTCCCGACAGTATCCGGCAGGATGTTGAATTCGTTCCCGTTGCCCATATGGATCAGGTGCTGAAGCATGCTTTGGTTGAGCAGGCAACGGTACATTAGAGAGGAATTAAGGACACAATGAAAGTAACAAAAGCAGAATTTATTATTAGTGCGGTTGGTCCCAATCAGTTTCCTGTAGACGCTTTGCCAGAGATTGCTCTGGCAGGGCGCTCTAATGTCGGGAAGTCTTCATTGATTAACCGCATGATTAGCCGCAAAAATTTGGCGCGTACCAGTTCTACGCCAGGGAAAACCCAACAGCTCAATTATTACCGGATTAATGATGATCTCTATTTTGTCGATTTTCCCGGCTACGGCTACGCTAAAGTATCCAAGACGTCCCGCAAAGCCTGGGGGCAAATGATTGAAGCTTATTTGCTGGAGCGGGAGCAGCTCAAGCTGGTGCTGCAAATGGTTGATTTGCGCCATCCACCGTCCAAGGATGATATCATGATGTATGATTGGCTGCGTCATAACGGGCTTCCCGTATGTGTTGTAGGTACAAAGGCAGATAAAATCCCCAAAACACGACGGGAAAAGCATTATAAAGTCATTAAGCAGGAACTCGGAATACTTCCCGGAGGATTGTTTATCCCCTTTTCATCTGAAGAAGGCATGGGCAAGGAAGAACTGTGGTCTGTTATCTCCGGCTATATAGGGAATGACGACGAAGAACAGACGGAATTGTAAATGCAGGGCGCCCTTGTGGCGTCCTTTTTCGTATATATAGCTGAGCAATCACGCGGATTTCCAGCAGAAAAGTGAGCATATGGGGGATAATGCCATCTCAATGAAGATATTTTCCGTTTAATTCTCATGAATGACCGATTTTTGTGAACTGATTTGAAAGAAAAGCGCTGTTGGTCTGATGTATAATAAATTGTAAAGCTCGAACTATAGGTTCAGGAAAGAATTGAGGAGATTGGTATGGCTCAGCGGTTAGCCACAGAGTATGTAAAAACCACTTTGACCTTGTCGAAAACTCAAATGGATGAATTTTTGCAGGCAGTGGATGATCCCCAAGTGCATTACCGAATTAAAGTGCTGGATAACGGGGGACAGGAAATCGTTCTGGAGCATACTGCGGGTGAGGAAGTTCATTTGTTTTTTGAAGCCAAAGAGGGAGAATATGTCTGTGAATTGACTTGCCGCTTAATTCATCCGCAACTAACCTTGTTTATACGCAAACTTTTTGTTCGCTTTAAGGGTGAGGGCATTGTTTACCGGATGTATCAAGGATTCACAATGGTGTATTTTTATAACGAAGGCACTGTTCGCAAAATTATGGAGAAGAATGCCGAAGGCTCCAAGCTGGTATTTGAATATAAAAACACAGTACAGGATCTACAACAGCTTTTTCAGCATCAAAACGTGGAAAATGAAATATCAGCCGTGTATAATCTCATTAATTCGTTGCTGGATCAACGGAATCTGGCTCGTACATTCTCGGAGCTAGAACAGATTGATCAAAAGCTTCGGATGAGCTGCTCCAGGCTGTTTGCGCTGGAAGCTTAAATTGGGCTTGGGCAGGCTGGAATGAATCGTTATGCAGAGCAGTCTCTTCGCTACCGGAAGGGGCTTTTTTATTCCAAAAAAATGATTGCATTTGCTGTACATAGATGTTATTTTTAATCTCGTTGAAAATGAATATAGGAACCAGGATTCACTCAGGGACATTGAATGTTGCAAGAGGTTATCCCTCGGGAAGTGAATGACGTAGGTCCTAGCGGATGAAATTTTTTTCAAACATTTTATTCCTAGGAAGGGGGAACCGAAAGATGGAATTGGAGTACTCAACTTTCGGAAGACACGTTGCCGTAGATACTTGGGGTGTTGAGTTTGAATTGCTGAATAATGCGCAGTTTCTGGAGACTCAATTGGTTGAGGCTGCTGAAGCTTGCGGAGCAACGGTGATGTCCGTTCAATCCAAGCAATTTGAACCACAGGGAGCTACTGTGCTTGTACTGTTGTCGGAGAGTCATCTCTCTATTCATACGTATCCTGAGAGAGGATTTGCCGCTATTGATTGTTACACCTGCGGTGAGACTGTTGATCCGCAGCTGGCTATCGATTACCTGGTATCCGTCCTAAAACCGGAAAAAACATATGCGAAGAAGCTGATTCGCGGCCTGGGAGAGCTTCAGGTGGAATCACCGGAGAGCAAGCGCGCTGAATTGGTGTAATTCGTTTCTTATGGAGCCATTCGCGTGGTCCTATATCATAACCATGGAATTTTCCATGGTTATTTGTTTTAAAAGTAGTCTACACTAAATCAAATGATACAGAGCGTGGCGGATGTTCAGGTAACCTATCTAATTTTCATAAACAATTCATAAAACAGCCCGAGGAGAATCAGACTTCTGTGATATAATTAACATAGTTTATGATAACAGTGGTTATTCTTATTACAGTTTAGGCAGGTGAATTTGCAATGCACATCGTCGTTGTTGGGTTGAATTATCGTACGGCGCCTGTGGAAGTCAGAGAGCGTTTTACATTTGCAGAACAAGATTTGCCAAAAGCGCTGGAGCAACTCAAACTTACTAAAAGTGTGTTGGAGGGCGTAGTTGTCGCAACCTGCAATCGAACTGAGATATATGTCGTGGTGGACCGCCTTCACATGTGCGGTTATTTTATACGCAGTTTTATGGAGCAATGGTTCGGTATTCCGCGTGATCAATTTACACAGCATTTATATATATATGAGGATGAGCAGGCGATCCGGCATTTGTTTCGGGTGACTTGTGGTCTGGATTCGATGGTCATTGGGGAAACCCAAATTTTAGGACAAGTGAAGAATGCTTTTCTTCAGGCTCAATCCCAAAAAATTACGGCCACGTGGTTTAATATGTTGTTTAAACAAGCCGTCACATTGGGCAAGCGTGCCCACTCGGAGACGTCCATTGGAGAAAGCGCCGTATCTGTCAGCTATGCAGCAGTTGAGCTGGGCAAGCGAATTTTCGGCATGTTTACCGATAAGAAAGTGCTGATTCTCGGTGCAGGTAAAATGAGCGAGCTTACCGTTAAGCATTTGTACAGTGGTGGAGCAGCCGAGGTTATTGTGGCGAACCGGACTTTGTCCCGTGCGGAAGACCTGGCCTCCAAGTTTCACGGAACGCCGGTTACGATGGAGGAAGGCATTCAACGGTTGGTCGATGTGGATATTGTGATCAGCTCGACAGGTGCGCAAGGATATATACTGGATCGGGATCGGGTTGAAGCCAGTATGAAAAGACGTCAGTCCCGTCCTTTGTTTATGATCGATATCGCGGTTCCGCGTGATCTGGACCCAGCTATTGGGGAATTGCCGAACGTTTTTCTATACGATATTGATGATTTGGAAGGTATCGTGGAGAGCAACCTGGAAATGCGTCGTACCGAGGCCGCCAAAATCGAGCATATGATCGAAGGCGAGCTTAGCGAATTTTATCAATGGTTGAAAACGATGGGAGTGCGTCCGGTGATTCGTGCTTTACAGGAAAAAGCGGAATCCGTACACCAGGATACATTGGAAAGCTTGTTCAACAAGCTTCCGGAGCTGGATGAACGGCAACGCAAAGTGATTAGCCGCTTGACGAAGAGCATGCTGAACCAGATGATGCATGATCCTATCAATCGGGTGAAGGAATTGGCAGTCCAAAAGCAGGGGAATGAGGCATTAGAGTTGTTTAGCCACATTTTTGCTCTGGAAGATCGTTTGGAGGACGCCGCTCAGAAAGTAGATAAAAGCGATGCATCCGCGTTAATGAAACCGGAGGCCGGTGTTCATGAAACATCCGATCAGGTCCAAGCCTCGCCAGCGTCGTTAGCGCCGGCTGGCCTGTAAAGGTAGGTGTACAGACGTGGCTTCAGGCATGCTTATATATGATTCAATGATTTATGTTTTTGCCCTGAGCCTTCTGTTTGTATTCTCGGATGGAATTCGTCGCAATGCGAATGCCAAACGGACAGGTACAGGGCTTCTTGTTGTCGTTCTTTTGCTCCAGCTCGTATATATGGGAATAAGAACCTGGAACGAGGGGCACCTTCCTATTTTTGTGAGCTACGATTTTTTATTTCTGTTCTCATTTATTTTAGTGCTGATTTCTTTGATTTTGTCACGTTATCAGCATTCTGAATTTGCGGTTTTGCTGCTCAATATTATTAGCTTCGCGGTGCTTGTGCTCAATAAAATATGGATGGAGCCCACCGACAACCCACTTGCAAATTGGCATACCGTGCATGGGCTGCTGCTCATTCATATTGCGTTGGCTAATCTCGGCTTTGTAGCGATGACGGTGGCGGCTGTATTTTCGGGCTTATACCTGTTTTTGCATCGTAAATTGAAAGTAAAGAAATGGAATGACACGATCAGGCGTCTGCCAAGCCTCGAAATGATGGATCGGTATACGCATAAGGCCCTGTTGATTGGCACTCCTTTACTCGGAGTTTCCATTGTCGTTGCAGTCATTTCTATTATTGCCGAGGAGCGCTGGCGTCTTTTGCTGGATAGCAAAGTGCTGATGACAGCGATATCCTTATGCGTGTATATTATATTGTTAGTGAGTAAAAGATTGAATCAGCGTTCAGGACTCGTGATGGCCAAGTGGGCATTAGTGGGCTACACGCTATTAATTCTTAACTTTTTGCTGAATTCCTGGTCTGTATTTCATCAGTGGACGGGAGAGTGAATGAGCGTTTGCAACATTTTGTCCCGATTTCGTTGAACTGTAAGAATAAGATCTGTTGTGTTGTAGGCGGCGGTAGGATAGCGGAACGCAAGGTAAAGGGGCTGATAGGAAGCGGAGCATGCATTACCGTCATCAGCCCGAATATAACGCCGGATTTACAGCTTCTGGCCGATCACAAGCAGCTCCACTGGGTAAATCGCGTATATTGCGAGGGCGATCTCCAGGGGGCCTTTCTTGTATATGCGACAACGAATCAGAGAGAAGTGAATAATGCAGTTGCGCATGAGGCCAGACAAAGAGGTATACTGGTAAATGTGACAGACCGATCGGAAGAGGCTGACTTTATAACGCCGGGCATCCTTCGGCGGGGGAGGCTGACGATCAGTGTTTCCACTGCAGGGGCAGGCCCGGTTGTGACCGCCGATATTACATCAGCTTTAGAAGTATTATTCGGAAGCGAATATGAGCCATATCTGGATTTTATGTACGAAATGCGACAGATTATCAAACGTACTGTAAGTTCTCCGCAGCAAAGGGTCAAGCTTTTGAGGCGCTTGGCGAGCAGCGGTATTTTGGATCAAATACGAAATCATGAATTTGTCCCTTGGACCGAACAAGAGATAGACCTATGGATTGCGCAAAATCAGGAGGAATAACATGCGAACAATTGTGGTAGGCAGCAGACAGAGCGCGCTTGCGTTAACTCAGACCGGACATGTCATTGAGGATTTGAATGCGCTGTGCGCGGAGCATGGATTGGCTTTGCAGTTTGTCGTGAAAAAAATACTGACCAAGGGCGATCGAATATTGGATGTAACCTTGTCCAAAGTAGGCGGCAAAGGACTTTTTGTCAAAGAAATTGAGCAGGCCATGCTGGCTGGTGAGATTGATATGGCAGTACATAGTATGAAGGATATGCCGTCCGAATTGCCGGAAGGCCTTGTCAACGGCGCTGTACCGCGCCGGGAGGACCCACGTGATTGCCTAATTACACTCGGGGCCAAGAGCTTGGAGGATTTGCCTCAAGGAGCGAAAGTAGGCACGAGCAGTCTGCGCCGTGCCAGTCAGATCAAAGCCATGCGACCTGATCTACAATTAGAGCCTGTACGTGGCAATATTGATTCCCGTCTGAAAAAGCTGGAGACGGAAGGATTTGACGCCATTATTTTGGCAGCGGCGGGCTTGCACCGGATGGGCTGGAAAGAGCGAATTACGTCCTATATACCAGAGGAAGCTTGCTTACCGGCCGTTGGACAGGGAGCGCTCGGTATTGAATGCCGCGCCGACGATGAAGAGCTGTTGTCATTGTTGCGTCTTTACAATGACCAGGATACCTCGGCCACGGTTGCTGCAGAGCGAACCTTTCTTGGCGTACTGAATGGGGGATGCCAAGTGCCGATCGGGGCTCATGCGGTCTGGGCTGGACAAGAAATCCGCCTTACGGGCATGGTAGGCTCGCCGGATGGCGAGGTTATTTTGAAGGAAACGCTCCAGGGAGATGATCCGCAAAAGCTGGGAGAAGCAGTGGCTTCCAGCTTGATTGCCAAGGGAGCAGAACAGATTTTGGCACAGGTAAGGGGATGATGATATGGCAGGGAAGGTATATTTAGTTGGCGCAGGGCCCGGAGACGCGAGATTAATTACGGTCAAGGGATGGGAATGTATTCAACTGGGGGATGTCATTGTGTATGACAGACTGGCAAGCCCACGCCTCTTGGGACTGATGAAGCCGGGAGCCCAGAAAATATATGTCGGCAAGCTGCCGGATCGTCACACCATGAAGCAAGAGGAAATTAATCAGCTGCTGGTGGACTTGGCCTTGGAAGGGAAAACGGTTGTTCGGCTCAAAGGGGGAGACCCCACCATATTTGGCCGTGTTGGAGAGGAAGCCGGGCTGCTGCGCAAACACGGTATTTCCTATGAAATCATACCCGGCATCACTTCAGCCATCAGCGTACCCGCCTATGCGGGCATTCCGGTTACACACCGGGATATGGCCTCATCGCTGTCAATCATTACAGGGCATGAAAGTCCGGATAAACTCGATAAAAGTATTCATTGGGATAAAGTAACGAACGCAACGGGCACACTGATCTTTATGATGGGTGTGGCGAAGATCGGTTATATCAGTGAGCAACTGATGAAGCACGGCAAGCCGTCTAGTACACCCGTTGCTTTGATTCGTTGGGGAACTCGTGCAGAGCAGGATACACTGGTGGGTACGCTGGCGGATATCGAGGCCAAGGTGAAGGCCGCTAATTTCCAGCCTCCGGCTGTCATCGTGGTCGGAGAAGTGGTGAAGCAGCGTGAACAGTTAAAATGGGCTGAGGATATGCCTTTGTTCGGCAAGCGGATTTTGGTCACCCGTGCACGCGCACAGGCCAGCAGTCTGGTTCGCCGGATTGAGGAGCTCGGCGGCGAGCCCTATGAGTTCCCTGTCATCCGGACGGTAGTCCCTTCGGACGAGCCGACGAAACAGCAAATTAAAGAGGCATTTGCACGACTGCCTGAATACGATTGGGTATTTTTTACAAGTGTTAATGGAGTGGAGTACTTTTTCACCCACCTGAAGGAGCAGGGCAAGGATGTACGTGCGCTGTTCAAAGCGCGTATTGCCGCGGTTGGTCCAGCTACAGCAGCCGCACTTCGAACACATGGAATCGTGGCAGAACAGATCGAAGGTCCGTTTCAGGCAGAGGGCTTGCTCCAAGCGTTTGAGCAGGATTTGCAGGCAGGGCAGAACGTATTCCTCCCCAGAGGTGATCTCGCTCGGCCTTGGCTGCCAGAAAAGCTCAGGGACATGGGGCTTGAGGTGACTGAGGTTGATTTGTACCAAACGGTGCTGGCGGCTAATACACAGGATGATGAGTTGCTCAAGCTGCTTGAGGAGCGCGCCATTCACGCCATTACGTTTACCAGTTCCTCAACCGTTACCTTTTTTATGGAAGCGCTCAGGCAAATGGGGATTGATGATCCGGTGTCGCTGCTGGAGGGGGTTGCGATTGCTGTAATTGGTCCATTGACCGGTGAGACAGCTACCCAAGCCGGTTTGACCGTCAGCTTGATGTCGGAGAAGGCGACCATTGAAAGTTTGGTCCAATCGCTGTGTGACTGGAAACAATCAAGTACTACTGTGACTTTATAATTTGTGTTTTTACCAAATGAATGTATAGAATGTGGAGGTTTGCAATCATGAGTGTACCTTTTACGAGACATCGTCGTTTGCGCCAGTCGGCTGCGATCCGCAGTATGGTGCGAGAGACCGTATTGAATCCGGCTGATTTTATCCAACCGATCTACGTAACATTTGGCACTGGGGTGAAGCATGAAATTAGCTCCATGCCAGGTGTATACCGTTTTTCTCTGGATCAGCTGGAGGAAGAACTGAAAGAAATTAGCGAGCTGGGCATTCCTGCTGTGCTCTTGTTTGGCATACCGGAAACCAAAGATAGCTTGGGAACATCTGCTTTTGTGGACGATGGGATTGTGCAGGAGGCTACTCGTCTGATCAAGTCCCGCTATCCCGAACTGCTGGTTGTAGCCGACACTTGTTTGTGCGAATTTACCGATCATGGGCACTGCGGTATGGTACACATGCATGAGCATGATGGCGAGGTATGCGGCGAAGTATTGAATGATGAATCCCTGGAGGTGCTGGTACGTACAGCGGTTTCCCAGGCCAGAGCTGGCGCGGATATTATTGCCCCATCCAATATGATGGACGGTTTTGTGCAGGCCATTCGGCAAGGACTGGATCAGGAAGGCTTTTCACATATTCCGATTATGTCGTATTCCGTCAAATATGCGTCTGCCTTTTACGGTCCTTTCCGTGAAGCCGCCAATTCTGCGCCGCAGTTTGGTGACCGCAAATCGTATCAGATGGACCCTGCCAATGCACGTGAAGCGTTGCGAGAAGCGGAATCTGACGTGCTTGAGGGTGCAGATATGCTGATGGTGAAGCCTTCTCTTTCTTATCTGGATGTGATGCGCACGATTAAGGATCAATTTGATCTGCCTATGGTGGCTTACAACGTCAGCGGTGAATATGCGATGGTCAAGGCGGCAGCCCTTCAAGGCTGGATTGATGAAAAAGCGATGGTGCTGGAAATTCTGACAAGTATGAAGCGTGCGGGTGCGGATATGATTATTACCTATTCTGCCAAGGATGCGGCAAGATGGTTGAAGCAATAAGCGTATTTTTCAGAAGACAGGAGTGATCAGAATGATCGACGAACAACGAACGGTGCGCAAGGATACGCGCTCCAAAGTCGCCTTTGATGAGGCAAAACAATATATTCCGGGTGGCGTAAACAGTCCGGTTCGGGCTTTTAAATCCGTAGGCATAACGCCAGTATATATCGACCGTGGAGAAGGATCACGTGTATATGATATCGACGGTCAATCCTATATAGACTATGTATGTTCATGGGGACCGCTTATTATGGGTCATGCACATCCCGAAGTGGTTAAAGCTTTACAGGCTGCAGTTGTAAAAGGAACCAGCTTCGGCGCACCAACGTTGGCGGAAACTGAAATGGCCAAGCTTGTATGTGAGCGTGTTCCTTCTATGGACCTTGTTCGTATGGTCAACTCGGGAACCGAGGCGACCATGAGTGCGATCCGACTCGCACGCGGATTTACGAAACGCAGCAAAATCCTTAAGTTTGGAGGTTCTTATCACGGTCATGCGGACAGCTTGCTGATTAAAGCGGGCTCTGGTGTTGCGACATTAGGTCTGCCCGATAGTCCGGGTGTACCTGAAGTCGTGGCCTCACATACGATCACTGTTCCTTATAATGATTTGGCTTCAGTGAAGCTGGCTTTCGAGAAATTTGGCGAAGAAATTGCTGCAATTATTGTCGAGCCGGTAGCAGGCAATATGGGTGTTGTACCGCCACAGCCTGGATTTTTGGAGGGTTTGCGTGAGGTAACCGGGCAATATGGAAGTCTGCTGATTTTTGATGAAGTGATGACCGGATTCCGGGTGGGACTTCATTCTGCCCAAGGGCGCTTTGGTGTGACGCCGGATCTTACGTGTCTGGGCAAAGTTATTGGTGGCGGACTGCCTGTAGGTGCTTACGGCGGACGTCGCGACATCTTGGAGCAAATCGCGCCATCCGGGCCAATCTATCAAGCGGGTACGCTGAGCGGAAATCCATTGGCTATGGCAGCAGGCTATTCGACGCTTAAATTGCTGACAACAGAAGTGTACGATCGCCTGGAAGAGCGGGCAGCACGGCTACAGGCCGGATTCGAACGTAACGCGCGTGAGTTGGGTATTCCTGTCTCGATCAACCGTGTGGGTTCCATGGTGTGTCCATTTTTCACGGACGAGAAGGTTGTCAATTTTGATACGGCTAAAACGAGTAATCAAGATCACTTCCGCCGTTATTTTACCGAAATGGTGAATGAGGGAGTCAGTGTGGCTCCATCTCAATTCGAGGGCATGTTCGTATCAGGTGTGCATACGGTTGAGGATATTGACGCCACCATTGAAGCGAACTATCGCGCGCTCAAACGTCTATGAGCTGGCAAGGTAGCTGGAGAAGAAGGGGACCTTGGCTGGAAGTCACACCGGGACGGGAAATTTCAGCTGGTGAAAATCGCATTGAGAATGTAGACCACGCTGAGGCTGTAGACCACTGGTTGCTGAACCGTTTGGGATTGCCGGACAAGCTGTGGCGCAGACTACGGCACGAAAAAGGGATTGAATATACAGGGGACCGGCTGCGGCTGGCCCTTTTTCCTGTAATGGACCTTGGCGTCATCCCACGTTGGTATGATTTGAAGATACTGTATGAGGATGATTTTTGCCTGGTCGTACACAAACCAGCAGGGATGGCGGTCCATCCAGACGGCGGTGTAAAGGATGGTCCGCTGACGTTGGATCATGCTGTCGCATCCTATTATGAAATCAATGGCATTCATGCAGCAGTACGGCATGTGCATCGTCTCGATGTGGATACGACAGGCCCGGTGCTATATGCCAAAAACGAATTCGCGTTGCTCAAGCTGGACGAGCAAATGCGAGCCAAGGCTATCGACCGCCGCTATGTAGCTTTGGTACGGGGGGAAGTGCCTTCATCGCTGCGGACATTGGATTGGCCTATTGGCAAGGACAGGCATCACAAGCAGCGTCGCCGTGTATCTCCAACTGGGCAAAAGGCAGTTACCCATGTGGAACTTGGTGACGTATGGGGAAGTGGCCCAAGTGCGATTAGTCTCGTGTATCTGACATTGGACACCGGACGAACGCATCAAATTCGCGTTCATCTTAGTCATGCTGGCTTCCCGTTGCTGGGGGATGTATTATACGGTGGCCGGGCGACTGACTTTGGCAGGCAGGCGCTGCACGGAGAGCGTTTGACCTTCCGTCATCCGCTGAGCGGGGAAACGATTACCGTGGAGGATGCTTGGCCGGATGATTTGCAAAAGCTGCTCAAACAGCTATAAAAGATGGCATGCCTTCTATTTTGGCGCATATACTTGAACCTAGAAACGGTTTGCAATATGGAGTTTCCGTGCGCCTGACAGGAGTCAGAGGATGTGCGGAGGCTGCCCAAAGGAGGATGCCATCCTTGAATAAACAACAGAATGATCAGCCGCAAGGCTTGCGTTTTGATATTTATGAACGCATTCATTTGACGGAGGAAGCTGCCGGGATTGCTGAGTTGGAGGAAATTGAGCTTCTGCCACGCATTCAGGTTGTAACCCACGGCGACCATGCCGCTTTGCGAGGGCATTTGCTGCTGGAGGGCGTGTACCGCACACCTGAACAGGCCACGAACGAGCTTCATCATTTGATACCTGTGGAAATTACCATTCCGATGAATCGGGTAGGAAGATTGGAAGATATTTCAGTCGAGATTGAAAATTTTGATGTGGATCTGCTCTCCTTACGTAGTCTGAATATTACTGGCGTTCTTTCGTTGCACGGGGTGGAAAGCTCGCATGCCGAGGAGACGGCGGTTTGGCTGGATGAGGAATTTACCGTAGTGCATGCACCTGATCATCCGGCTCAATCTCCTTCCACCGATGGTGAGCATCGGCAGGAAGGGATTTATTCTACTCAACAGGAGTTTGCTTCCTGGGAACAGCCGTCACTGGAGCATGGGGAGTATAAACTGTCACCGGAACAGCAAGCTTATGAGCCAGCTGTAGACTCTAATCGATTCTATGAGCCTTGGACGGGCAAAGCGGTTGAAGATAGCCCTTCCGAGATAAAGCACGAACATGCTACACCGGAAGTATGGGGGTTTCAGCAGGAGGAAGCATGGACGGGAAGTGAGCCGAAGGTATCTGCTGCATCTTCCGATGTGGTGCATGATCCTTTGCAGTCTGAAGCACATTTCTCAGCAGAGCCGGGGGGCTATCTGGAGCCGCAATTGGAAGCGAGCCAGGTGGATGATTTTAGGCCTGAAGCGTCAGAACAAGTGGACCATACGGTCCATGACACCTTTGCCGACGAGAAGCCGGAGATGCGCGTCGCGCTTAACAGCAAAAAGGACGAAGGAGCAGACGAACCGGACACGGTTGTCTACTCGTCATTGCTCCAATCGAGCCGTTCGGTGAAAGAAGCGGAATACCAGCATCAGCTGGAGCTGGAGCAGCAGCCGCAGGATCAGGAGCAGAAAGCCGAAGAAGAGCGGGAGAATGCCAAGTGGAAAAACCTTTTTTTCCATACGCAGGATGAAACGCCTTTCCGCAAGGTCCGCTTATGCATCGTGCAGCGTGAGGATACGCTGGAAACGATAGCTGATCGCTATCAGCTCAGTTCACGGGAGCTTCAATTGTATAACAGATTGGCGGAGCATCATGTAGAAGAAGGTCAGGTATTGTACATCCCTTGATCCAGCAGCCGAAAAATGCGCAGCGGGTGTTGACTATAGTCAATGGGAAATGTATGATGTGGTATAGCTATTGAAAGACTGAGATCGGGAAGAGTAGGCAGCAAGCCCTTCAGAGAGTGGAATTGCAGCGCTGTGAGGTTCCGCAGGAAGCTACTGGCCGAAGTCACCCGGGAGTCGCCTGTTTGAACGGTCCCTCATTTCATTCCAACGGAAGGTACGAGGTTCACGGTAGAATAAGGCCGGTCCGCAACCGTTATCTGCATAAAGTGTCACACCATGTGTAATGGATCAGTGGATACATACACGAGGGGTGAAACAAAGGTGGTACCGCGAAAGAACAGCCTTTCGTCCTTTGAGGATGAAGGGCTTTTTTTATTTGCCAATTGAAAATCATGGGGGTATCCTGATATGTCAGAACAAGACAACAAGACAACCTTGGAAATGCCAACAACGTACGATCCAAAATCAGCAGAGAAAAAATGGTACAAAACGTGGATGGAGAAGGGTTATTTCCGCGCCGGACAACATCCAGAGGCAGAGCCTTTTACAATCGTTATTCCACCACCGAATGTGACGGGTATGCTGCATATTGGACATGCGCTTGATTTTACCCTGCAGGATATTATTATCCGCACCAAACGGATGCAGGGCTATGATGCCTTGTGGCTGCCAGGGGCAGACCATGCGGGTATTGCTACGCAAACAAAGGTAGAGCAGAAGCTGCGCGAAGAAGGTCTGACACGCTATGACTTGGGCCGCGAGAAGTTTTTGGAGAAGGTATGGGAATGGAAGGAACTTTATTTGGATAACATCCATAATCAATGGGAGAAAATGGGTTTTTCTCTCGACTATTCTCGTGAACGCTTTACGCTGGATGAGGGACTGTCCCAAGCAGTGCGCGAAGTATTCGTAAAACTGTACAAAAAAGGCCTCATCTATCGCGGTAAACGCATCATTAACTGGGACCCTGCTGCACGTACGGCATTGTCGGACATTGAGGTGGAATACAAAGAGGTGAACGGAAATCTGTATCACCTTCAATATCCACTGAAAGACGGCAGCGGATTTATTACGGTTGCCACTACCCGTCCTGAAACGATGCTGGGCGATACAGCTGTTGCTGTACATCCGGAAGATGAGCGGTACAAGCAAATGATCGGCAAAACACTTGTGCTTCCGATTATCGGGCGGGAAATTCCGATCATTGCGGACGATTATGTAGATAAAGATTTCGGTAGCGGCGCGGTTAAAATTACACCAGCTCATGATCCGAACGACTTTGAAATGGGACAACGTCACCAGCTGCCACAAATTACAGTCATGGACGAAACAGGGACGATGAATGCCGAAGCAGGCAAATATCAGGGCCTTGATCGCAGCGATTGCCGTAAGCAAATCGTTGCTGATCTGAAAGAGCAGGGCGTACTCATCCGTATTGAAGAGCATGTGCACCAGGTAGGCCACAGCGAGCGTACAGGGGTGGTTGTAGAACCTTATCTGTCTACACAATGGTTTGTAGAAATGAAGCCTCTGGCAGCCAAAGCGATTGAAGTACAGAAGGCTGGGAACGGCGTAAATTTTGTACCGGATCGCTTTGAACGTACTTATCTGCATTGGATTGAAAATGTGCGTGACTGGTGTATTTCCCGTCAGTTGTGGTGGGGACACCGTATTCCGGCTTGGTACGACGAGGAAACCGGAGAAGTTATTGTATCGGCAGAGGACCCTACAACTTTGCCGGAATATGCTGGCAGAAAGCTAAAACAGGATGAGGATGTACTGGATACATGGTTCAGCTCTGGTTTGTGGCCGTTTTCGACATTGGGCTGGCCTGAGCAGACCGAAGATCTCAAACGCTACTACCCGACTAATGTCCTGGTTACAGGCTATGACATTATTTATTTCTGGGTGTCGCGGATGATTTTTACCGCACTGGAGTTTACAGATGAAATTCCGTTCAAGGACGTGCTTATGCACGGTCTGGTTCGTGATGCGGACGGTAGAAAAATGTCCAAATCGCTCGGTAATGGTGTTGATCCGCTCGACGTAATCGACCAATATGGAACGGACGCTATGCGTTATATGATTTCCACCAGCAGCACGCCAGGACAAGACCTTCGTTTCCGCTGGGAACGAGTGGAGCAAGCCCGCAACTTTGCCAATAAAATCTGGAATGCGTCCCGCTTTGCACTGATGAATTTGGAGGGTGTTACTGCGGCGGATATCGACATTACCGGTGATTTGGGCACTGCTGATCGTTGGATTCTCCACCGTCTAAACGAAACTTCACGTGACATTACGCGTCTAATAGATGCTTATGAATTTGGCGAGACAGGCCGCCTTCTGTATAACTTTATTTGGGATGATTTGTGCGACTGGTACATTGAGTTTGCGAAGCTTTCCCTATATGGTGACAACTCAGAGGCGAAAAAGAAAACACAGTCTGTACTGGCATATGTACTGGATCGGACACTACGCATGATTCATCCGTTCATGCCGTTTATCTCCGAGGAAATATGGCAGCATCTTCCGCATGAAGGCGAAACGATTACACTGGCCGCTTGGCCTGTGTATGATCCGGCTTTTGAGGATAAGGATGCGGTAGCTGAAATGAATTTGCTGATCGACGTGATTCGCACTGTGCGCAATATTCGCGCTGAAGTCAACGTGCCGATGAGCAAGAAGGTTGAATTGCTCGTAAAACCCGGCGATCAAGCCGTTCTCGATATCATTAACCGCAATGCGGAATATGTACGCCGATTCTGCAATACGTCCGAATTCGACGCGGGATTGGAGTTCTCCGTTCCAGATAAAGCCATGACATCTGTAGTCAGCGGCGCAGAGCTATACCTGCCATTGGCCGGACTGCTAGACATTGCCCAGGAAATTAGCAGACTGGAAAAAGAGCTTCAGCATTTGAACAGTGAAGTGGAGCGCGTGGAGAAAAAGCTTTCCAACCAAGGTTTCGTGGCTAAGGCACCAGCT
Organism: Paenibacillus kribbensis; assembly: GCF_001705305.1. Lineage (GTDB taxonomy): Bacteria > Bacillota > Bacilli > Paenibacillales > Paenibacillaceae > Paenibacillus > Paenibacillus kribbensis_B. Next base: position 23,640 of record NZ_MCBP01000005.1, on the reverse strand, counting down.
AAAGTCATCGAGGAAGAGAAGGCAAAACAAGCTGATTACTCAGATAAGCGCGCCAAAGTTATCGCACGTATTGAAGAACTCAAGGGATAATTTCACTCACTATAAAATGACCTGAAGGTGAAAAGGATGTCAGATACGAACAGGGGCGGCGAGGCTGCTCCTTTACAAAGCTATGATGAGGCAGTGGAATGGATTAATGGTTTAATTCCGTTTGGAATCAGACCCGGACTTGAACGAATCGAGCAGCTAATGAGCCTGTTGGGTGATCCGCAACGACATTTGAAATTTGTGCATGTTGCGGGGACCAACGGCAAGGGCTCAACCTGTGCTTTTCTAACCTCCGTCCTAATGAAGTGTGGTTACGATGTCGGGACTTTTACGTCTCCGTACATCACACGATTTACGAACCGTTTTCAATTCAACGGGACCGACATTCCTGATGAGACGCTGGTTTTGCTTGCCAATCGCCTATACCCGCTGGTAAAAGAAATAGCAGCCAATGAATTGGGATCACCCACGATGTTTGAGGTATCGACAGCACTGGCTATTCTATACTATGCTACGGTGTCTTTTCCAGATGTTGTGGTATGGGAGACAGGTCTCGGGGGAAGGATGGATGTAACTAATATCGTGAGTCCTATCGTCTCGATTATTACGAATGTAGGTTATGACCATACAGACATTCTGGGAGATACGCTTGAGCAGATTGCAAGGGAAAAGGCGGGTATCATCAAGCCAGGTGTACCTGTTGTAAGCTGCGTTACCCAACCGGAGGCTATTCAGGTTATACGGGAAACGGCGCAAAGACAGGGAGCTACCCTGTATCTGGCAGGTGAACAGTTTACGTATGAACGGCTGAACGGGGACGAAACGGGCCAAACGTTTTCATTCGCTGGTCCTTTTCGGCACATGAAAATCGACATTGCGTTGTTAGGCGAGCATCAATGTGCTAATGCGGCAGGAGCTATGATGGCACTGGAGGTCCTTCGTCAGTACTTGGCCTTTGTGCTGGAGGATGACGAACTGCTGAAGGGCTTTAAACAAGCGGCTTGGGCTGGACGTCTCGAACAGGTCAGTACCTCCCCGAGAATTGTCCTTGACGGGGCTCATAATCCGGAAGGGGCACAGACGCTTGCAAAGAGTCTTCCCCAGCTGTATTCGTACAGAAAACTGGTTTTAATGATGGGGATGCTGTCAAACAAGCATCATGAGGCATACTTGCAGCATATACTGCCACTAGTGGATACGCTTATCCTGACCGAGCCCGTTTTTCGCCGCAAAATGGATGCCGCTGAATTGGCTCATCTCGTGGAGAAGCTGCGGCCGTCTTATGCCAAAACGGATTTGAAAATTATTGTAGAAGGTGACTGGAAAAAGGCTCTTGGCCTGCTTCAGTCACATACGGAAGCGGAAGATCTGGGGGTGGTGTCCGGTACGCTGTATCTCATTGCGGATGTACGGGCTACCCTTATGTATCAAACCGATTCGGAAAAAGGTTGGTGAAATTTGTTGATTACTTCAGAACATGTTCATTTTATCGGTATCGGCGGCTACGGGATGAGCGCGATTGCTCGGGTCATGCTGGAGATGGGTTATACCGTGACTGGCTCAGATGTGGCATCACAAGAGCTGACAGAAAAATTGGCGGCAAAAGGCGCAAAAATATATATCGGACACACCCCTGAACATATTGCAGGTGCGGATATCGTCGTCTATTCAACGGCATTGTCTCGCGACAATGTGGAGCGGGTGGCAGCAGAAGAATTGAATATTCCAACGCTGCACCGTTCACAGATGCTGGCTCGCTTGCTTAACGAACGTAAGGGAGTAGCTGTTGCAGGAGCGCACGGTAAAACCACAACCTCTTCGATGATTGCTTTGGTTATGGAGAGATGTAATGTCGATCCAACGTATATCATTGGCGGTGAAATCACGAATTTGGGTACGAATGCCAAAGCGGGTAAAAGCGAGTTTGTTGTTGCCGAGGCAGATGAGAGCGATGGCTCTTTTCTTCAATATCATCCGTGGCAAGGTATCGTAACCAACATCGAGGCAGATCATTTGGAAAATTACGATGGCGACTTTAATCGTCTGAAAAGTGCCTACGTACAGTTTTTGAGTCAAATACGGCCAGATGGTGCTGCTATTGTATGTGCAGATGATCAGAACATCCGCGAGATGATACCGCAGCTTCAAACTCGGGTCATTACCTACGGAGTGGAGCATGAAGCAGATTATATGGCGACAGATATCCAATTAGGCGACCGTCGATTAAGCTTTACCATGAGCCGGAAAGGGACAGAGCTCGGAACGATCGAATTGTCTGTGCCAGGTAGACATAACATGTACAATGCAATGGCGACTGTGATTTCATGCCTGGAAGCAGGAATTCCATTCGATCAAATTGCAGCGTCGATTCTGGAATTTCACGGAGCCAAGCGTCGTTTTCAAGTGCTGGGTGAAAGCAATGACATTCTGGTTATTGATGACTATGCGCATCATCCAACAGAGATTGAGGCTACGATTAGTGCAGCGAGAGCGACAGGCAAGCGTATTATTGCTGTGTTCCAGCCGCAACGCTACAGCCGTACCTTTTTCCTGCTGGATGCGTTCAGCCGTGCGTTTAGTGAAGCCAATGAAGTCATTATTACCGACATTTACTCACCAGCAGGAGAAAAACAAATTGAAGGCGTGCATTCTTCCAAGCTTGTAGATTTGATCGTCCAAAACAGCAATGCCAATGCAATCTACCTGCCGACCAAAGAAGCTGTGATCGAGGAGTTGAAAGATCGGTTACAGCCTGGTGATCTTGTGCTGACGATGGGTGCAGGAGACATCTGGAAAGCGGGCGACGCGTTAGCGCGCCATCTTCGCGGACAGCAAGCGTAATAAGTGCAATATGTTAAGTTATACCGATGAATTACAATATACAAAGGTATTCCGAACATTGAATATGTTTCGGGATACCTTTTTTTGTATTGCTGGAGGCATATTTTCTCAGCTTGACTCATACAACAAACTATGAGGAAGTATGGGACAAGGAGGGAGTGCATCCGTGAACAAGGCCAAGATGACATTCCGATTCGATCAACAGCTGCCAGAGACAAGCCAGGAGGAAAAGCTGCAGGTGCTTCCGTACAAAAACGGGCCAGTTGCAAGCGAACGGCTTGAAGCGATTAGAGATACGGGATTACATCAAAATGAGAAACAGCTTCATACGCAAGAACCAAAACCTGGTGAACCTGAGAGTGAGTATAAACGTATTACAACCCGACGTTTTGCTTCGTCGTTGAGAGTACAGGATGGATGGGATGACCCTTTTGGCCGTTCAGCGGCTTCCTGGTCAGATGCAGACGTTCTGCCAGATGGCCGGGAAGAGGGTGAAGATGAGGAAACTTATCGTTATGGTCAAGAATACCGGAGGCGTCCGCCTCACCCCTCCAGATGGAAGCTGATCGGCTCAGTAGCCAGTGCACTGGTGACTGGAGGGATGTTTGGATATATCATGCTGCTGCTGTTTAACGGAGGCGGAGTGGTCCCGGGATCAGAGTCCTCAGCAGAGCAGGCTGTACCAGTCTTTAATGAATCTGTTAACACAGGTACACCGTCCGCAAAAGAGAATTCTAACCCCGTCAATGTCGTAGCGACTCAAGTGCCTCCACAAACCTATTATTTGCTGCAGTACGGGGTTTTCAGCACTCCAGAACGGGCCTTGCAAGCCAAAGAAGAACTGTTGAAGGCAGGCATTGCTGCCGGAGGGGATGCCGAGGACCAAAATCGGGTTTATGCAGGAATATCACCAGACAGGGAGCAGGCCAAGCTGCTCAGCAATCAATTGAAGACGCAAGGCGTCGAACTGTATGTTCGTGAGCTTCAATTGCCTGGATTGGAAAAAGCAGCTTATGGAGGCGAAGGCGAAAAGCTCACTGCCTTTTTTCAGTTAAGCAGCACATTAGTAAGCAAGTTGAGCGGACTTAGCTCATCTCTGCTCGGAGATGGCGGTCCAACTGCGGTACCCGTCTCTGAAATGAAGGAGCTGAATGATCTGCATCAGGAGTGGACGCAAAATATCGCTGCACTTCCCACCGGTCTTCCGAAGGAAGCTGCTGCCTCTGCGGCATCACTGGAAAAGGCGATGAACAGTGCAGTCTCTGCACTTGGTGAATATAACAAGAATACTGCAAAGGAGCACATTTGGGAGATTCAGTCCTCAATGATGGAATATGTTTTGCGTGAGAATGAATTTATCCAATTCATAAAACAATAGACTAACCATATTTTCCGGCACGGAACTGGAAATAGTTCCCCATGCCGGATTTCTGTTTGTATTGCAGTACAAATCACCGTATAATAATGAAGGTGTCAAAAAATGGCGAGGGAAGATCAGGATGAAAAAAAATGTAGGAATGCTTATACTGTTTTTGTTGCTCGGTTGGCTTTTGGGTGCATGGATTGCCAAGGCCCTTCAATCGTTCAAAGTCCTTTCCTTTCTGACCCACCCCACTACGATATCCTGGTCGCCGAGAGCGGATCTGGATATTATCAGTTACAACATAACGATAAATTTTGAATTGAGCCTGCTTAGTCTGATCGGCATCATCGCCGCGTTCTGGCTGTATCGCAGGCTCTAACTGATGAAAAGGAGCTTCCCTTATGGACGGGAAAATTACGCCCCGCATTATTCTGGCATCGACTTCACCAAGAAGGAAGGAATTGCTCGCGTTTTTGAGACTCCCCTTTGAGGTGATGCCAAGTCATGCGGATGAGAGCACGCCTGAGAGCTGGACGCCTCAGCAAATTGTGGAGACCCTTGCGGTACGTAAAGCCGAAGCGGTCGTGAACGTTGCCGCTCAGTCCGAAGAAGCTGGACTGGTGATTGGGAGTGATACCATTGTCGTGCTGGATGGTTTGGTATTGGGCAAACCTGCTGATCATGCGGACGCTGTTCGTATGCTGACTGCATTGCAGGGAAGAACACACCTTGTGTACACCGGGGTGGCCTGTTTACATACCGTAACCGGCAAAACGCTTGTCAGACATCGCCAAACGAAGGTTACAATGAAACCTTTGAGCCATGAGCAAATTGTGGCATATGTGAATACAGGCGAACCGTCTGACAAAGCAGGAGCGTACGGCATTCAGGGTATGGGTGCTACGCTGGTGGAGTCAATTCAGGGTTGTTATTTTAACGTCGTAGGATTGCCGCTTTCCCTGTTGTCGGACATGCTGTCCGATTTTGGAGTGAATGTGTTGCGTCCTTAAAGGGGATAAACATATGTTGGAGTCGCCGATACCGATGCTTCGCGACCTCCCCCATGAAGAACGACCAAGAGAGCGCATGATGACATATGGGGCTGAGGCCTTGAGCAACGCGGAGTTGCTGGCAATATTGCTGCGTACAGGAACACAAAATGAGTCGTCGGTGCATTTAGCGCAGCGTATTTTGCAGCAGGCGGGGAACTTGCGTCAGCTGGTGGATATGAGTCTGAGTGAACTGACCCAGATTAAGGGCATTGGAAATGCTAAAGCGATACAGCTAAAAGCGGGTATCGAACTGGGGCGCAGATTAGCATTGTCCCGCCATTTGGAGACCCCCGTGATCAGTTGCCCGCGGGATGTGGCAGATCTGCTGTTTGAACAGCTTCGCTATTTGCAGAAAGAGCATTTTGTATGCCTGTTCCTAAATACTAAAAATCATGTCATTGCCCAGGAGACACTATCTATGGGCAGCCTGAATTCTGCCATCGTGCATCCTCGTGAAGTGTTTCGGGCGGCAATCAAATGCAGTAGCGCTTCGATTATTTGCGCTCATAACCATCCGAGTGGTGATCCGAAGCCAAGCCCGGAGGATGTCCAGTTGACCCGCCGCTTGATGGATGCGGGCAGCATTGTGGGTATCGACGTGCTCGATCATATTGTGATCGGGGACGGGACCTTTGTAAGTTTGAAGGAGCAAGGTCTGATATAATATAATATTTAAATCAAACATTTAAAACACGACCGGCTAAGCCGGCCTGAATAAACCGTTTATACATGGATAACAGATTTCAGGGAAGAGAAAAGGAGATTACATCATGCTGGGTGGCTTTACAAAAGATTTGGGAATTGACTTGGGGACGGCAAATACGCTGGTATACGTAAGAGGAAAAGGAATTGTGGTTCGTGAACCATCTGTAGTCGCTTTGCGTACAGATACAAAAACCATTGAAGCTGTGGGTGAATCCGCGAAAAAAATGATTGGTCGCACACCGGGGAATATCCGTGCGATTCGTCCGATGAAGGATGGCGTCATTGCTGACTTTGATACGACAGCAACGATGATCAAATATTTTATCCGTCAGGCGCAAGCTCAACGTTCATTGTTTCCACGTCATCCAAACGTGATGGTTTGTGTGCCTTCAGGCATTACTGCGGTGGAGCAGCGTGCGGTTGAAGATGCGACAAAGCAAGCAGGCGCGCGGGAAGCGTACACGATTGAGGAGCCGTTTGCAGCTGCCATTGGCGCTGATCTTCCTGTGTGGGAGCCTACAGGCAGTATGGTTGTCGATATTGGTGGAGGTACAACCGAGGTTGCAGTCATTTCCTTGGGCGGCATTGTAACAAGCCGTTCTGTGCGTGTGGCTGGTGATGAAATGGATGAGTCCATCATCCAGTATGTGAAACGTCAATATAACCTGATGATTGGTGAGCGGACTTCAGAGCAGTTGAAAATGGAAGTTGGTTCCGCTATGCCATTAGAGCAGGTAGAGACATCGGAAATCCGCGGACGCGACCTGGTGACAGGTTTGCCGAAGACCATTACGATTACATCCGATGAAATTAGCGAAGCGTTGTCGGATACAGTGAATGCGATTGTGGATGCGGTCAAAGTAACACTGGAAAAATGTCCTCCCGAGTTAGCGGCAGACATTATGGACAGAGGAATTGTACTGACTGGCGGTGGGGCACTTTTGCGTAACCTGGACAAGCTGCTGGCGAGTGAAACCGGAATGCCAGTGATCGTAGCGGAAAATCCTCTGGACTGTGTAGCGATTGGTACGGGCAGAGCACTTGAAAATATCCATTTGTTCAAATCGCGGAGCAGTTCTGCCGTCCGTTCCAAACGTTGAATCGGGGGTGTAGGAACTGTTTAAGCTGTTTGGCAATAAAAGACTATTTATTCTATTGATCGGAATCGTTCTGTTTATTGCCCTTATGGGGATTACACTTGGACAGAGAAGTTCCTTAACCTGGCCGGAGAAGTTCGCCAGAGATTCAATTGGCTTTGTGCAAGGTATCTTTTACAGGCCCGCTTCAGCAATAGCGGGCTTCTTTGAAGATATCGGAAATATGCGGAGCATCTATAAAGAAAACGAACGTTTGAAAATTGCGGTGGCACAGCTTACTACCGAGCAAATTCAAACCCGCAATTATAAAGAGACTAACGTCAGATTGCAGAACGAATTGCAGTTTACTCAGCAACAAAAGGCGAAAAATAATTATGATTGGCGTGTCGCCCAGGTTAACAGCGTGAGTAATGATTCCAAAACGCTCGTGATTGATATCGGATCAAAGGATGGAGCGCGAGTCGGCCAGGAGGTAAGGTCTCTGGAAGGCTTTGTAGGAGTTATTAGCAGAACAGCAAATTTCACCTCTACAGTAACATTGCTGACTACTTTGGATCCTAAAAATCCAAACTCTTATGCGATAGCGGCTACCGCACTAGGGAAAGAACAAACATTCGGCATGGTGGAAAGCTATGATCCAGTCACCAATACGTTTCAAATGACAAAAATTTCGGAAAATGACTCCATTGCCAAGGGGGATCAGATTATTACGTCAGGTGGAGGCGGGAAATTCCGCAAAAACCTGCTGATCGGCACGGTCGAAAAAATTCAGATCGGGGAGTTTGGCCAAACACGGACAGCGATTATTAAACCGGCAGCCAGCTTTGTGGATTGGAAGGAACTGTTCGTTCTGTACACTCCTGAGGTACCGGAATAATGAAGATGCGCGGTCAGGTTTTAATACTGCTGCTGTTTGTACTGTTTATAGCTGAAGGAACGATTCTTCCGTGGCTTCTTCCCGATAGCTGGCATTCAAGGATGGTTCCTAATCTCGTGTATGTCGTAATCTTGTTTGTATCTGTGTATTACAGCCGCCATACCGCATTAGTGCTGGGAATTGTATTTGGACTTATTCATGATGTAGTCTATTACGGGTTTATCATCGGGCCCTACTCTTTTGCAATGGGATTGTCTGCATACTTATTGGGACTTGTTTTTACAGCCAGGCGTGCACCGATGCCCATTATGATGGCAGTTGTGTTGATTGGAAGCTTTTTGCTGGACTCTATGCTTTTTGCCATTGATCAGCTATTCCAGCTGAACCATCAGACTTTCGACTGGGCGCTAGCACAGTATATGATTCCTGATTTATTTATCCATTTTCTGTTTGCCCTCATTATTTATGTACCCGTTCGCAAGCAATTGCAGCGTTTGGGTACCCGTGTGAAAAAAGAAGAGACTGTCTAGGTCTTTTTACACACATTTTGTCCGGGTTAGCAGGGATTTGACGTCCCGGGGACGAAATGATTGAAATAGGAGGGACAGGCTAATGGCAGTGAAATCGAATCATGTCACGATTAAAGGCATCAAAGACGGCCTGGTATTCCTGCTGGACGATCAATGCGAGTTTGAGGATTTGCTAGGTGAGCTGCGTTTTAAGCTGGAGCACAGTCATCAAAATATTTTAACAGGCCCGATCATTCATGTGGATATTAAGCTGGGAAGCCGGGAAGTGACAGAGGAACAAAAGGAAAGTATTCTGGAGATTTTGAAGCAGAAGGGGAATCTGCTCATACGGTCAATAGAATCTCCCGGGCTGCCTGTGGAAGTGCAGGGGAAGCCTCCTATTCATACGGTGACAGGGATTATCCGGTCAGGTCAAGTGCTTCATCATAACGGGAATTTACTCTTTTTAGGAGATGTTAACCCGGGCGGAATTATAACATGTACCGGTGATATCTATGTCCTCGGCGCTCTGCGAGGCATGGCGCACGCAGGGATGGAGGGTAACAGCGAAGCGATTATCGCGGCCTCCTATTTTGCACCGACACAACTGCGAATTTCCGAAATGATCAGCCGTCCACCAGACGAATGGGAGACACGTGAATCCGGCATGGAGTTTGCGTATCTCAAGGATGGCGCTATGCAAATAGATAAAATGAGCAATATCGTGCGTCTGGGCCGCGATTTTAACGTGTTCAAAGGGGTGTAGCACATGGGAGAGGCTATCGTCGTCACTTCAGGAAAAGGCGGCGTCGGTAAAACGACGACGTCAGCCAATATAGGGACAGCGCTTGCACTGCTCGGTAAAAAGGTGTGTCTGGTGGATACCGATATCGGTTTGCGTAATCTGGACGTGGTAATGGGTCTGGAAAATCGGATTATTTATGATCTGGTTGATGTAGCCGAAGGTCGTTGCCGTTTAAACCAGGCTTTGGTCAAGGATAAGCGCTTTGAGGAGCTTTATATGCTGCCTGCCGCTCAAACTAAAGACAAGAGTGCTGTTACGCCTGAGCAGGTTAAGGATATTATATTGGAGCTTAAAAAGGATTTTGAATATATATTGATTGACTGCCCTGCGGGTATTGAGCAAGGCTTCAAAAATGCCATAGCCGGGGCGGATCAGGCCATTGTTGTAACGACTCCTGAAAATGCTGCCGTACGCGATGCTGATCGGGTAATTGGTTTGCTGGAAAGCTCACATGTACTTTCACCCAAGCTGGTGGTTAACCGCATTCGTAACAGCATGGTTAAATCCGGGGATATGTTAGATATTGATGGGATTTTACAAGTGCTTAGCATTGATCTCATTGGGATTGTGCCGGACGATGAAATGGTAATCAAATCCGCCAACACAGGAGAACCTACTGTCATGAATCCAGATTCACAAGCAGCGATTGCCTACCGCAACATTGCGAGACGGATTTTGGGCGATACGGTGCCCCTTATGCAGATGGATCAGAAGAAAAGCGTGATGACACGCTTTAAGAAATTTTTTGGTATGGGTGGATGAAGCAAACAACTGAACACTTAAATAAGTAGTGACCTTATTTAAGTGTTTTTTGCTTTGTCTTGCTATCTTCATGTACCCCATGCGTCCGGTGGATTTACGCCGGTTTTTTTGGCTTTTCGGAGCGCAATCTCGAACCGGACAACATAAGTTGAAGCCCGTCCTCATAAGATGTATCAAACATACCTCGCTGAGGGGGCTGAACAGGATGCATAAAAATTCCGGAATCAAGCAGCGCAGAGAAGAACGGATACAGCAGCTAATCGCGGGAGGCCAATCTGAACCATATTCCTCTGGTGTATATCAGGACAGGTACGGGAATAGAGAAATGAAGTCAATGCCCGTAATCAGTGCAAATCGGCCCAGAGACCCGGAAACCGAATGGAAAAATGAGCAGCAACGCTGGCGTCAATCTTTTGGAGAGAATCGCAGTCCGTCTTTTTGGACTTCTTTTTGGCGCAGATCAATAATGGCAACTGTGTTATTTGGAATGGTGTGGGGATTGTTTCGTTGGGATATTCCCTATGCGGTGAATTTGAAAATGTTTATCGCAGATTCCTTGAATAAGGATATGGATTTTGCAGCCGCCAGACAATGGTATGGAACTTATTTTGACGGTGCCCCTTCCTTTTTGCCGATTTTTGGCGAGGAGACTGCGACGCACAAGGTGAATGCGGGCCGAAAGGCTTTTCCGCCGATTGAAGGTAATATAACACAGCCGTTTGCACTAAGCCTTAAAGGGGTGGAAATTACGCCGAATGTTACCAGCAACGGGGTAGTCGCTGTTAAATGTATAGATGCAGGACGTGTAATGGACATTTTGAATCATCCCAAAAGTGGAACTACAATTACAATTCGTCACACTGGTGGTATTACTGCAACATACGGAAGGCTTTCCCGCTCTACCCTAAAGGTGAACGACTGGGTTCAGGAGGGGGATGAGGTTGGTGTACTTCCAGCAAGCCATAGCGCCAATGAGGCGGTGACTCTGTTTTTTGCATTGCAGAAGGGGGATCAGTATATTGATCCGACGGAAGTGGTAGCTCTTGATTAATGTCCGGGGTGTGACCTTATCACTGCATCCACTGTTTGTACTGGTCATGCTGACTTCTGTGTTGACTGGACATTTTATTGAGATTATGACCTTGTTTACACTCGTATTTATCCATGAGCTGGGTCATGCGACAGCCGCTTCGTTGTTGGGGGCGCGAGTACTTTCCATACAGATGCTACCCTTTGGAGGAGTGGCGGTCATTGAGGATCAGGGGAAGCTTAATGCGTGGAAGGAAATCGTCATAGCGCTGGCTGGACCCCTGCAAAATGGAATCATGATCATCATCCTTTTATGGTTCAGAAATGTGAGCGGGGCTGAGCATGATTATGTAAATTATATTATTCAAGGGAATGCAGTTATTGCACTGTTCAATTTGCTGCCGATTTTGCCGCTAGATGGTGGGAAAATACTGCAGGCGTTGATCAGCTTGTCTCTTTCATATCATCGTACATTAGTGTGGACTTTTCGGGCCAGCATCGTGACGAGCTTGCTATTTTGCATGTATGGAATTTCTCCACTGTTAAGACAAAATGGACCTGTGCATTTAAATCTGCTGGCGGTAGGGATTTTTTTGCTTTATTCTAATATTGTGGATTATCGTAATATTCCTTACCGTTTTATACGTTTTTTGCTGGGGAGGGACGAGCTTTTTTACCGCGAAGCAGCTAAGGGAAGTATTGCCTTACCCATTGTATCCCTGCCAGTGAAACATTTGGAGCCTGTTTTGCGTCTTTTTAGAAGAGATCGGTATCATATGGTTTACGTTATGAATGAACAGGGACGGATTTTAGCCGTACTGCCGGAGCAGCGCCTTATTCGCTCTTATTTTGCGGCACGTCCACCAGATGGTGAGGAACCAAAGCTTAAATAAATGTTTTAGGAGCTAAGGAAGAGGCTGTATCCAGAGAGGTTGAAAAACCATGAAGCAAATGATTGTACAGTGCCAGCAGCAGATGACCCAAATGGCGCTGTTGGAAGATGGACGATTGGTTGAATATGCGGCAGAGCTGCCACGAAAACGGGGGATTTTAGGTTCTTTCTTCAAAGCGAGGGTAGTCAATGTGCTGCCGGGTATGCAAGCCGCTTTTGTTGACATTGGACAACGAAAAAATGCTTTTTTATATGTGGATGACGTACTTCATGCCCATTTGGACAAGCAGCCGCGGGTAAAGCCATCCATCTCTGAACTGTTAAAGGTGGGTCAGGAAATTGTAGTACAGGTATTAAAAGAGGCTGTTGGTAGCAAGGGAGCCAGAGTGACGACTCATTTTTCACTTCCGGGCCGCTGGATCGTATACATGCCCCGTGCCGACTATGTGGCTGTATCCAAGAAAATCGAGCGTGAGGGAGAGCGTACCCGTTTGAAAGCAATGGGGGAGCAACTGCGCACGGGTGAGGAAGGGATCATTATCCGTACCGTTTCGGAGGAAATGAGTATAGAGGCGATTGAAAATGATCTGGACCAACTACGTCAGCAGTGGGCGCTCATTCAGCGTAAAGCTGGTGAATGCTCCGCTCCATGTGAACTACACAGGGATTTGAGCATCGTTCAACGCTTGATTCGGGATGTGTTTACCCCGGAACAGGATGAGCTGGTCATTGACAGCGAGGAACAAGCGAAGGATGCGGAAATCATGCTGCAACAGATTGGTCCGGCGAAGGCTCATGTGAGCATATTCCGTAGTGCAGAAGAAACGATCTTTAACGCCTATGGTATCAACGAGCAACTGGAACGTGATTTTGCACGAAAAGTATGGCTTCAGGGCGGCGGATACATTGTCATTGATCATACGGAGGCATTGACCGTTATCGATGTGAATACCGGAAAGTTTACGGGCGGCAGCAATCTGGAAGAGACGGTGACCCGTACTAATATCGAAGCAGCCGAAGAGATTGCCCGGCTGGTGCGTGTACGTGATATTGGTGGTATTATCATCATTGATTTTATTGACATGGAGCAAGAGGAGAACCGTCGGGAAGTATCCTCTGTTCTGGAGGCCAGACTAAAGAAGGATCGGACCAAATCATATGTTGTGGGCTGGACGCGGCTAGGTCTTCTGGAAATGACCCGTAAAAAGGTGCGTGAGGAAAAGACGCTTGTATAGAGCAATCTGTAAATCAAAATCATTTCAAAACTAGAGGTTGAACGTGAATGAAGCTTGTGCTATAATCGCTTAGTATGTGTGATGCGTAAGTTTGGCTGCACATGCTGTAACCGCTCCAATCAGGTACTGAAGTGCAGTATCCTTCGGGAATCTGTCACCTGCTATTAGGCGAGTCTGAGAAATAAGGAGGTGCAAGCAAATGTACGCAATTATCGAAACAGGTGGTAAGCAATACAAAGTTCAAGAGGGCGACATATTGTTCATCGAGAAGTTGGAAGCGAACGATGGTGAAACTGTAACGTTCGACCGTGTTCTGGCAGTGTCTGGCGACAATGGCTTGGCAGCAGGTACACCGCTTCTTTCCGGAGCTTCTGTAACAGCTAAAGTTGAGAAGCACGGTAAAGGTCAAAAGGTCATTGTATACAAATACAAACCTAAAAAGAACTACCATGTGAAGCAAGGTCATCGTCAACCGTACACGAAAGTGACGATTGAAAAAATCCAAGCGTAAGAGGGTGCGATAAGTGATTATCGTACGCATTACACGACTGGAGGATGGCAGCATACAAGGGTTTTCTATTAAAGGCCATGCGAATTACGCCAAGTCTGGCGAGGATATCGTATGTGCTGGTGTTTCAGCGGTAACTGTAGGAACTGTCAATTCGATCGGAGCTCTTACGGACGTTGAAATGGAAACTGAAATGGAAAATGGCTTTTTGAGCGCGCATTTTCCCCCTGAAAGTCATCATGTTACAAACGCACAGGTTCAACTGCTGCTGGAGTCCATGGTGATCATGCTGACAAGCATTGCTGAATCATATGGTAAGTATATTCAAATAGAAAATAAACAAAGAAGGAGGTAGACATCATGTTGAAATTGACATTGGATCTTCAATTGTTCGCATCGAAAAAAGGTGTAGGTTCCACGAAAAACGGACGTGACAGCAGATCGAAACGTCTTGGCGTGAAACGTGCTGACGGTCAAGCAGTTACCGGCGGTAGCATCCTGGTTCGTCAACGCGGAACGAAAATTCACCCGGGCACGAATGTGGGCATCGGTAAGGACGACACTCTGTTCGCGAAAGTGGACGGCGTTGTGAAGTTCGAACGTTGGGGCCGTGATCGTAAAAAGGTGAGCATCTACCCGATTGACGCTGCTCCAGTAGCAGCTACTGTAGAAGCTTAATAGCGGCTTAGACACGCTGAAAAGCCTCCGGCACTTTTGTCGGAGGCTTTTTTGTATGATGGTAATGAACTGGAAAGTCAGTCTGTGCTATACTGGATTAAGGTTCTTTAATAATCCATTTAATTATGGCAGAACGGAGAGAAGCCATGTTCCAGCGGATAAGAGCGCCTTATTTGGCGTTGGGTTCCATTCTGATTCCTTTGGTTTTTTCACTGCTCTATCCTGAAGGTTTAACGATTATCATATTAGCTGTATGGTCTGTTGCTGCTGCTTGTTTTGGTATGTGGTATACACATAGACAGGCTGAGAATGAACGTAAAGCTGCTTTGCGTTCGTTGGAGCGTACAGCTATCGCAACGCTTAACCATCATCGACATGACTGGATGAATGACCTGCAGGTGCTTTATGGCTATATTCGTATGAATAAGCATGATAAATCAGCTGATTATGTGGAAACAATAAAAGAGCGCGTGGCCGAAGACAGTAAAATATCCAAGCTGGGTATTCCTTCACTGGTATTTTATTTGCAGTCTTTTCGTGTGAACGCCGGGAATTTACAGTTGTCGGTACAGGTTGAGGAGCATTTAAAGTTGGACGCTGTCATGTCTCCCGAAGACGGCGAGTCGCTTGCTTCGGCTGTCATAGAAACGGTGCGTGCATATCAATACGGCGGTGGCCGGTCGTCCTGGGGAGAAGTGCGCAGATTGACACTATTTTTCGGTATGGATCAGAATGATGTTATTGTCCGCTTTGAAGGAAGTGAAATACCTGTCGATTCGAATTTTTTAAAGCAGGTCAGATCCGTACGCGGAAGTGAACGCATTCGAACAGAGAAGCTCCCTACAGGCGAAATGCTTCAAATTCGGATGGAGTGCCAGATATAAGGAAGGTGTAACCATGTTTGTAGATAAAGCGAAGATTTTTGTTAAAGGCGGAGACGGTGGAGACGGCTTAATTGCGTTTCGCCGTGAAAAATATGTTCCTGAAGGAGGTCCGGGTGGTGGCGACGGAGGGAACGGGGGAGACGTGATTTTCCGTGTAGATGAAGGATTGCGTACCTTGATGGATTTTCGATACCAACGGCATTTTAAAGCCCAGCGTGGCGTAAAGGGTCGCAACAAATCTCAACATGGAGCTAATGCGGAGCATATGATTGTACGCATACCACCGGGAACAGTCATCACCGATGATGATACGGGTGAAGTATTGGCAGATATGACACGCCATGGACAACAGGTTGTCGTAGCAAAAGGAGGGCGCGGAGGACGCGGAAATATTCGTTTTGCTACGCCTAGTAATCCAGCGCCTGAGCTGGCTGAGAACGGTGGAGAGGGACAAGAACGTTATATTACCCTTGAACTAAAGGTGATGGCTGACGTAGGTTTGGTCGGCTTCCCTAGCGTAGGGAAATCTACATTGCTGTCAGTCGTATCCTCTGCAAAACCAAAGATTGGCGCTTACCACTTTACAACGATTACCCCGAATTTGGGCGTCGTGGATGTGGGTGATCATCGTAACTTTGTGATGGCTGATCTGCCCGGGTTGATTGAAGGAGCCCATGAAGGTATTGGGCTGGGGCATGAATTTCTGCGACACATTGAGCGGACACGCATTATTATTCATGTCGTGGATATGGCAGGCTCTGAGGGACGCGATCCATTTGAAGATTGGACTAAAATTAACGACGAATTAAAGCAATACAATGCAAACTTGGCGGAGCGTCCACAAATTGTGGCGGCGAATAAAATGGATATGCCGGAAGCGGAAGAAAACCTGGCACAATTCAAAGAGCAGATCGCTGCTGTGCGTCCGGACCTGGAAATTATGCCTATTTCCTCGCTGACACGCCAAGGCATCAAAGAACTGCTTTATCGGGCTGCTGATTTGCTGGATCAAATACCGGACGAGCCGGTCGTTGAGGAAGTAGCAGAAGTGAATGAACGTAAGGTATTTAAGCTGGATGCGGCAGAAGACGAAGGCTTTACGATTGTACGTGAGAACGACACATTTGTCGTGCATAGCCCTAAAATTGAGCGCATGATGAAACGCATGCAGCTGAATTCGCACGATGCCATTTTGAAATTGGCAAGAACGCTGCGCCACATGGGTGTGGATGCCGAATTGCGTAAGCGCGGTGCCACAGATGGTACATCTGTACGGATCGCTGATTTCGAGTTCGAATTCGTGGAAGGCAGCAGCTACTACTAAAAATGAAATAATAGTCTGAGATGGACGGTTACTGTACTATAGGGATTTCTATAGATGGCAGTAGCCGTTTTTTGTATGGATAGCTTGCCGATTTTCAGGAGTTCCGATATAATGTCCTCTATACAAAAACATAAGTCTTTGAGGAGAGGACGTTCGTGAAAGAGCGCTATTACTTGGTACGGGAAGATATTTTGCCTGAAGCGATTGTGAAGACAATACAGGTTAAGCTGCTGCTAGCTTCAGGAGATGTTAAAACCGTGCATGAGGCCGTAGAACAAGTAGGGCTAAGCCGGAGCGCCTTTTATAAATATAAAGATGGCATTCACTTGGTTAACCAACTGGAGCGTGAGCGAATTGTCAATATTTCCATTGATTTGGAACATCAATCCGGCATGCTGTCCAGGGTGCTTGGCAGGGTGGCAGATTACGGGGGCAATGTGCTGACCATCCAGCAGAGCATTCCGCTGCAAGGTAGAGCCAACGTAGTCATCTCGGTGGAAATGTCCAGACTCAGTGAGGAACTGGGTGTTCTGCTGGAAGGCTTGGAGACCATCTCTGGCGTCAAACGTGTCCGCCTGATCGGGCAAGGTTAGGGCATACCGCCCATTAGATAAAAGTTAGCAGGAGGGGAATGGATGAAACCGGTCAAAGTAGGATTGTTGGGTTTAGGTACGGTAGGAACGGGAGTTGTTCGAATCGTAGAAGGAAATCAGGAAGATTTGAGCAGACAAGTTGGTTCACCTATCATTATTGAAAAAATAGCTGTAAAAAATGTAGACAAATATCGCTCCATTGAAGTGGATGGTGCTAAGCTTACGGAGGATCCATGGGAAGTCATTCGTGATCCTGACATTGATATCATTATCGAAGTCATGGGAGGCGTTGATCAGACCAAGGAGTACATTCTGGAAGCGCTGGAGCGAGGCAAGCACATCGTAACAGCCAATAAGGACTTAATGGCTTTACATGGCTCCGAAGTATTAGCTAAGGCGCAGGAAAAGCAATGTGATGTTTTTTATGAAGCCAGCGTAGCAGGCGGGATTCCGATCATTCGTACGTTAATTGAAGGTTTTTCCTCCGATCGTATCACCCGTATTATGGGAATTGTGAACGGTACGACAAACTTCATTTTAACTAAAATGAGCCAGGAGGGGGCCTCATATGAGAAGGTCCTCAAGGAAGCGCAGGAGCTTGGATACGCTGAAGCCGATCCAACCTCAGATGTAGAGGGACTGGATGCCGCTCGTAAAATGGCTATTCTCGGCACGCTTGGTTTCCGTTCTGATGTAGAACTCAAGGATGTAAGTGTCAGCGGTATTTCGAAGGTGACCAGTGAGGATATCGCTTTTGCCAAAAAGCTAGGATATGAAATGAAATTGCTTGGCATTGCAGAGCGTCAGGGCGATGAATTTACGATCAACGTTCAGCCGACGATGGTACGCAAGCAGCATCCATTGGCTTCGGTGAACGGAGTATTCAACGCAGTATATGTGCATGGTGAAGCAGTGGGTGAAACGATGTTTTATGGTGCGGGTGCAGGCGAAATGCCGACGGCTACATCGGTTGTGGCTGATTTGGTAGCTGTTGTGAAAAACCTCAAACTCGGCGTGAATGGTCTTAAAGCAATCGTACCTTACAACCCCAAAAAAATCAGCAATGACGAAGATGTATATTTCAAAAATTTCGTGCTGCTGCATGTGGATGATAAAGCTGGGGTATTGGCACGGATTACGCAGGTATTTGCTGAATTCAACGTCAGTCTGGCA
Source organism: Paenibacillus kribbensis (assembly GCF_001705305.1). Classification (GTDB taxonomy): domain Bacteria; phylum Bacillota; class Bacilli; order Paenibacillales; family Paenibacillaceae; genus Paenibacillus; species Paenibacillus kribbensis_B. The sequence continues at coordinate 5,265 of NZ_MCBP01000005.1, read as the reverse complement.
TCTGTTGTACAGCAACCGAATGAGGCTAATCCCGATGCAGAAATTATTATTGTAACGCATTTGGCCAGCAAGGCGAGTATGAAAAAGGTTTTGGAGCATTTTGAAACGTTGGACGTAATTCGCCGCATCAAAAGTGTATATCGGGTAGAAGGGTAGTCAATAAAAGCAGGAGGAATTGTCTGTATGACCGTTTTGAAAACAGCAAGGGTGCGTGTGCCTGCGAGTACCGCCAACCTGGGCCCCGGTTTTGATACATTGGGCATGGCGTTGTCCTTATATGCATGGATTGAACTGAAAGAGGCCGAACAGACGACTTTCCATCTGTACGGAGATGAAATGAATGGTGTTCCACAAGATAAAACAAATCTGATTTACAAGGTAGCACAAATGGTTTTTCGAGAAGCTGGCGTAGCTGTTCCTGAGCTGGATATTTCGATGTACTCGGATATTCCGCTTACCCGTGGCTTGGGCAGCAGCGCTTCTGCCATTATAGGCGCCCTAGTGGCCGCCAATACGCTGATAGGCTCGCCTCTGTCGGATTCCAAGCTGTTTGACATGGCGAGCGCTATTGAAAAGCATCCAGACAATGTCGGAGCCTCTCTATTTGGCGGCATTATTACTGCCGTGTGGAATGGTAAGCATGCCAAACACTTACGGATTGAGCCGGATGCTAATCTGGAGGTTATGGTAGTTATTCCAGAGTTTCAATTGTCTACGTCCAAGGCCAGAGAGGTGCTGCCCGAGCATGTATCCTTGAAGGATGCTGTATACAATGTAAGTCATGCTTCGATGCTTGTAGCAGCATTGGCATCGGGCCGAACCGAGTTGATCGCTGAAGCGATGAGTGATCGGCTTCATCAGCCTTACCGCGCAGCGCTTGTACCGGGGATGACAGAGATCCTGCAGGATGCGCATCATCATGGTGCTTTGGGCGTGGCTCTCAGCGGGGCTGGACCGACACTCCTGGCGTTGACCGATCGTCGGGAAAATCGGAAAGCGGAGCTGGTACAGTATTTAACGGATACGATGAGTAAACAGGGGATCAATGCCTCCGTGTTAAAATTGCGTCCGGAGAGTGAAGGCGTTAAAGTATATACGGAAGGGAATACACTTTCTTTTATGGATATGATAAAAGGGGAACGTATGAAATGAAACGAATTGCACTTCTTCCTGAGGGGACTGTTTCTCATGAGGCGATTAAGTATTTGCTAGGAGATACGCCCTGTGAATTACTATTTTATAAGCACATAGCAGACGTGTTTCAGGCAGTAGACAAGGGGGAAGCAGACTACAGTGTCATTCCCATTGAGAATACGATTGATGGTTCTGTTAGTTTGCATATGGACTGGCTTGTACATGAAGTAGACATTCAGATGCAAGCGGAATGGATATATCCTTCCATTCAAAACCTTATTGGACATCGCAGTGAATTTACCAATGACCGGGGCGAGCTGGATTTGAGCAAAGTGGTCAAAATTATGTCTCATCCCGTAGCGCTCCCCCAGTGTAAGGGGTTCATACAGGCTTCCGCTCCTCAAGCTGATTTGGAGAGTGCAGGAAGTACGGCGGAAGCTGTCGAAATTGTTAAGCATAACCCTGGTAAAGGCTGGACCGCTCTCGGAACCAAGCTTGCGGCTGCCAAACACGGATTGGATATTTTGGCCAGTAAGGTGACGGATCACAACAACAACTTTACCCGTTTTGTCCTGATCGGCCATCAACCTATGAGTCTCCCGCGTACCCCTGATGGACAGCGGACCAGTATTCTGGTTACACCGCCGCAGGATTTTCCAGGAGCACTGCATCAGGTGTTATCCGCGTTTGCATGGCGCAGGTTGAATCTGTCCCGTATCGAATCACGTCCAACCAAAAAGCAATTGGGCAACTATTATTTTTACATTGAAATTTTGGAGTCTCTGCATTCCGTTCTGCTCCCGGCAGCCTTTGCAGAGATTGAGGCTTTGGGGTGCCAGGTACGTATTCTTGGCTCCTATCCAAGCTACAAGTATGTTGAAGCAGCGATCGAACTTATGTAAAGGAACAATAATCGGAGGTGTGGTTTTAATGGCAGAACAATGGATTTATCTGGATGGGCAGCATGTGACGAAGGAAAACGCAAAGGTTTCTGTATATGATCATGGTTTCTTGTACGGAGACGGTATATTTGAAGGAATCCGTATCTATAACGGCAATATTTTTAAGTGCAAAGAGCACTTGGACCGTCTGTATGATTCTGCGAAATCCATTCAGTTGAACATTCCGTTATCTCAGGATGAAATGCTGGAAGCGATGGCTGAAACGATTCGCCTTAACGAAATGCGTAACGGATATATTCGCCTGATTGTATCTCGTGGTGCGGGGAATTTGGGACTTGATCCTCTTCGTTGTGCGAAGGCAAGTGTCATTATAATCGTGGAGCAGCTCGCCATTTATCCGGAGGAAGCTTACTTGACCGGCCTGAAAACGATCTCTGTCTCCCAGCGTCGTAATATCCCAGATGCTTTGAATCCGAAGATTAAATCGTTGAACTATCTCAACAATATCCTGGTGAAGATTCAATCTAACTATGCTGGTGTGGGCGAGGCTATTATGCTCAATTCCCAAGGCTATGTGACAGAAGGCTCCGCGGACAACATTTTCATTGTCAAAAACGGAGTGCTTTATACACCGCCTTGCTATTTGGGAGCACTTGAGGGGATAACCCGTAATGCTATCATTGATTTGTGCGCCGAGCTTGGATATACGCTCAAAGAGCAACCTTTTACATTGCATGATGTATATGTGGCGGATGAGGTCTTTTTTACAGGAACTGCAGCGGAAGTGATTGCAGCTTATGAAGTGGATGGTCGTACGATTGGTTCCGGTGTTGCTGGTCCAGTGACTTTAGAGCTGCTGGCCGAGTTCCGGAAAATCGTGGATCAGGACGGCTATAAAGTGTGGCAGGACTAAAATAAACAGTGAATCCTTTTGACAGGATGCTCGCGAGAGTATTCGGTTGAAAGGATTTTTTTGTTTGTATGGGGTCATTCGCCCGGGAGGTGCATAGGATGTAATAACAGAAGCCGGGCGTTTATCCCGCCCAAACGAAAGCTAGGAGGTTTGTGACCTGTGAAAATACACATCGTCAAAAAAGGTGACACCCTGTACTTGCTGGCACAGAAGTATAATGTGGCACTGGAGAAAGTTATTGCTGCCAATCCCCAATTGGCTGACCCTAATCAGCTGAGCATTGGCGAGAAAATCAAAATCCCGACAGATCCTGTTACGATGGAAACACAACCGTCAACGGTGTATCAGCACAAGGTTAAGCAAGGAGACACCTTGTGGAAGTTGTCCAAAGCCTGGAATGTACCGCTTAAGCTAATTATTGACGCCAATTCCCAGCTTAAGAACCCCAACGCTCTTTTGGTTGGAGAAACAGTTAACATCCCACACTACAAAGAAGAAGCCTCTGACCCTGTGGAAAATAAAAAAAATACCGCAGTTAAACCAGAGACGACGCAGCCTAAACCTGAGTCTCCGTCCGAGTCACCAACCAAGCAAGAACTTACCCAACCTAAGGAGGAGTCGAATCAGCCTAAACCAGAGAACATCCCTAGTCCTAAAGAACAGATGACGCAGCCGAAAGAAACAGAGAATCCTCCTAAGCTTCCCGAATTAAAACTACCGGAAGTTCCCATGGTACCGGTGAATCCTGCTCCGCCTCAAATACAGCCCATAGTTAACCAACCGGCTCCGCCTCAACTGCAACCTATAGTTACTCAACCGATTGCACCCAAACCACAGCTTCCAGTAAATGTGGAGAAGAAGCAACCCGTAGCTGAAAAGTTTTGTGGTTGCACAAGCTCGAAGTCGATGATAAATTCTCCATGGACAGTACAGCAGTCGACATTTGATTACAGCCCACAAATAAATACCATGCCGAACTCGTGGTATCCGGGTATTGGGTCTCCTCTACCTTGGGGGAATGCTTCTGTAAATACCTCTTTTGCAGAAAATGCCTCTCCTTCTGTAGCTCCAATTCAGGGCTATCATCATGACTGCGAGCATCCATGGAGTTGGGGAGCTATGCAAACAGCGCCTATAAATGCCCATCCAACACCTTATCCTGCCTATTCAGATTGCTGCATCCCCGGATATTATCCGAGTCATGAAGCGTCTGAAAATACATCCTATCCTGTCTATCCGCCATTTATCCATCAAGGTTACTCACAGCATCCTGAGGGTGCAGTTCAGGGCAGTCAGTGGGGCCATGAATGGGGAGGCCCTCAATATGGTTTGCCCGCAGGTGGATACGTGTCCGACTATAGCCAGTTACAAGGACAACAGTCAGCGAATTCTCCCTATCATCCATTCGCACATGGGAATGCACCTGTGTACCCACTAGAGGGATATACGACACCCTACATGTTTATGCCGGACTGTGGTCGCAGGGAAGGGAATACGGAGTCTGTAACATTACAGGGAGTGCAGGACAGTGCTAACAATCTGACTGTTTCCTCTCCGAATGAAGCTGATTCTTCCACTAGACCAAAAGACGGTAACGCGCGTAAAGGTAAAACGAAAGTCGAATCTAGCAGTACAGCCAAAGAAGAAAAATCCCAAGCTAAGATTTCGGGAAATAATAGTACTACAACGAAGCGAAAAAAACGTAAGCTGACAACAGCAGCATCTCGTTCTTCATCCTATAACACCAGCTCGCGTAAAAACCCATGGATTAGGGACTGATAAAAACCTAAATAAAAGAGATGGGAAACTGCTTAGTAGAGGTACAGTTTATCAATAGCAAAACCTAAAAGGGTGATATTGGAGACTATTATTCTGCTTATAGGGAATGATGGTCTCTTTATTTAAATCCAGTTAGTTGTTGATATGAAAAAAAGGTATTGCTAATTAGGATGTTTATGTGGTATATTCTTATAGCTTTCTTTTACGAGATGGTAAGCAACACAATCCAAGAAGAATGCTTAAAAAACTTCTTGAAAAAAAGTGTTGCAAAGATTTAAAAAACATGATATATTATTTAAGTCGCCGCTGAGACGCGGTGGTGAAACGAAGTAAGGACGAAGGCAAGTTATGATGCAGGTTTGATCTTTGAAAACTGAACAACGAGTGAGTAATGATTTTGTTCGCAAAATCAATAATGAGATATTTTATCTCGTCAGATTCAACATGAGCTAATCGCTCTTTCTATAACCAACCTCGGTTGGTCTTTAATGGAGAGTTTGATCCTGGCTCAGGACGAACGCTGGCGGCGTGCCTAAT
>NZ_MCBP01000058.1:0-510 GCF_001705305.1 Paenibacillus kribbensis | reverse complement strand
TGAACAGCTCCCGCAATCTTCTGCATTACAGCTGGTGTTTTGTGATGAGACTCTAGTGGTACTGTCTGCCCAGAGCGGAAACGGCGACAGACAGAAACTTCTGCCAGGCCTCCTGGGTGTCAGCACTGAAACCAGAGGGGCCAAACTTCATGGCAGCGCACACGGTGATGCAATCAGCCAGAAGCTTGAAGTTGTCGGGATCCACGTGCAATTTCTCAGAGTGCATCACACTGAGTGCCGCATAGGTGGCCTTGATGTTATCCATGTTCTTGATGGCTCTCTCCAGACCTCCCATCACAGTCCTCCCGTGACCTGCAACCTTGGGGTTACCCATGATCGCAGCGGGGCTTGACAGGTTTCCAAAGGTGGAGAAATATCTCTGAGTCCAGGGATACACGATCAGACACCTGGCCAGGGCTTGAGGTCCGAGTTCATCTGGATTGAGCTTTCCCCACAAGCCAATGATGGCACTTCGTTCAGCATCTGACCACTCAACCATGTCTACGTTTT
>NZ_MCBP01000057.1:0-521 GCF_001705305.1 Paenibacillus kribbensis | reverse complement strand
TTAATCAAACAGTATGCTTTACAGTTTGCACCCTATGCTTGGCTGTCAACTCTATGACATTTAAGTACCGTCAATCAGTACACCTATTCTTTTAATTCAAAACGTTTAATACTCCAGCCACTAACAATAAGATAGATGTAAATACACTCAATGCAATAGCTAGATAGTCATGGCGATAGTACCACTCCTTAAAGTTGGTAACTGAACCTACACCATATAAAATGCCAAGAATAATCAAGGCAATATTAATTACAATCATTATATATTCTCCTGACTTTCTACATAGAGCAAGATACAGAACGCGTCTGCCATGTCGTCATTGATTTTGTCTTTAGGGACTATATTATAACTTTCTAAAATATCAATGCTTTGTTCTTTTCTTGCTTTGCTTTTACCTTTGATTAAGTGATAACCACACCACATTGAATTACTTACATCAACATATCCAATATTATGGCGATTACGCATTACTCCTAAGAAAGAACCGTTAGCCCTAATCAATGAGATATTTCCTTTAGACT
>NZ_MCBP01000056.1:0-523 GCF_001705305.1 Paenibacillus kribbensis | reverse complement strand
ACTTTAGAAGTAAGACAGGGTGCAGACTTAGAAAAATCGGTTATGACCCAGCACGATATGAAATCTTAAAAGGGTTGATTGAACGTTACTTCTTTGATAAAGACGGAGATAACCAAAGAGCAATTCGACAAGGTTTCTCAATGAATGATTATATCAGGCTATTAAAATCTAAATTAGTCGAAAATAAGCTTATCCATAATCAAAAAGTTATGCAATGGGCTTTAAATAATACGGCTGTCAAAATCGGACAAAGTGGGGACTATATGTATACAAAAAAACTTGAAAAAGATAAAATTGACCCTACTGTTGCCTTGACAATGGCTTTAGAAATGTTGGTAAGTGATGAAATATAACGTTGATACCGTCCGAGAAAGTGGCTGGTACAATAAAAAAGAATGGTTAGCTGTTCGTGATTATGTCAGACAACGTGATAAAATGACTTGCGTAAGATGTGGTGCATTCGGTGCTAAAAAATACGAAGTCGACCATATTATTGAGCTAACGTGGGAAAACCTTGATGATT
>NZ_MCBP01000055.1:0-532 GCF_001705305.1 Paenibacillus kribbensis | reverse complement strand
TAAGGTAGCGCCTTTTTTAACTCCATGGTCTGGTACGTCATCAGCTGGATAGCTATTAGTTTCCGCTTGGTCTTCCATTTCGCCAACTGATACTAAACCAGTTACAATTTTATGGTTAGTGAACTCTGGTTTTCCGTTACTTCCCTTGGCCATATCAGCTACGATTAGAGCTTCATTACCAAAGAAAATCTCACGTGAATTATAATCTAATTTCATTTTTTCTCTTTTCTATAATTTCATTGAATTAGCATAATTAGCACCTTTTTTCAATGTTGTTTTAACGTCTTGCATACCCTTTTTTTCAACTAAGAAGTACATGCCATGATAGCCACTAGTATAATTAGCTCTAGTCCCTGCATTAACTACTATTTTATCGCCTTTTTTAACTTGCTTTAAGTTACTTGACAATTGCCCAGTATTTTGATATCTGGCATAAGTATAGGTATGACCGTGGCTTCTGATTAATCTAGTTCTTCGGCTTGCAGCATTTGCCTTAGCCTTAAACTCTGCTTCAAACCAATCGCCCATGCGT
>NZ_MCBP01000054.1:0-568 GCF_001705305.1 Paenibacillus kribbensis | reverse complement strand
TGCATAGATTGGCTTACATAGTCAAAATCTTTTCCATTACCTTTGAACTTCATCGTGTTCTTCAAGGCAATCATAGCTGTTTGAGTATCCATTGCGTCGGATATCCAACCTTTTAAGCCATTACCAACAGCACTAACAGCACTTGAACCGATTTGCCTAAATACACCTACAGCAATCTCTCTAAGACCGCTAAAGCGTGACTTCATGCCATTAATTCCGCTATTAACGCCCTTGGTATCCATTTTAGCTTCAATGTTCCAAGAGCCTGAACTAATAGCGCTCTCGACTTGCTTAATTTCGCCCTCTAGCCTGTTAGCTTGTGTTTCTGCTGTACCTAAATCTCGAGTAAGTTGTAGCCATTTCTTTTGACCTGCTGACGTCCCTTTGTCAACCGTAGAAAGTTCTTCTTTTAATTTTGTTGCTTTGTCACGTGATAAGCCCAACTGCGTTTGTAAATTCTTCTGCAATTGTGCCATTTTGCTGGTATTTGTTGGGTCAAGTTTTAGAGCTTCACGTAAGTTTTTAGCTTCTCCTCTAAGCCCTGACATTGCGGTATTAACGCCTCTAA
>NZ_MCBP01000053.1:0-572 GCF_001705305.1 Paenibacillus kribbensis | reverse complement strand
ATTATTAGCATTCGCTTTTATTCCTAACCCAGAAAATAAAAAAATAGTAAACCATATTGACGGAAACAAGCAAAATAACGATTTAAATAACCTAGAATGGTGTACTAGCCAAGAAAATACATTGCACGGAATATATGTATTGAAAACCATAAACCAAAAGGGGAGGATTAAAAAATGACTAACATATTTGATAAAGTACAGACAGCCAAGCATTTAAAAGAGCGAGAAGACTTAATAAATTTAAAAGATGACTGGCTTATTGATACTTTAATGCCAAGTTCGCAAGCTGGAATATTAGTAGCACCGTTTAAGTCGTTTAAAAGCTCTCTAGCAATGCACATGGCTTTAATGGTATCGCAAGGACTACCTTTTTTTGGTTATGACACAAAGCGTAGTAAGACACTATACATCGACAATGAGGACACGGACAGAGAGTTAAACAAAAGGCTTAGAAATAAAGATAATGCACCAGAAGACTTGCATTTCTTAACAGGTGGCGAGTTTATGCTTGATGATTCGCACCACATGAATTTATTGTATGAGTACATCAAAGAAAATGATATCAAGTTCGT
>NZ_MCBP01000052.1:0-586 GCF_001705305.1 Paenibacillus kribbensis | reverse complement strand
TGAGATACCAGCTACTAATAGTTAGGAATAACAAGATGAGGTAGTCATAGTTAGCAGTATAGTCTAATGGTAAGACAGCATGATAAGTGTGATACGTGGGTTCGATTCCCAATACTGCTATATATAAAGGAGAAGCAAATGATATTTATAGAATGGTGTATTGGTTGGCTAATAGGTACGTTGATTGGCTTAGGCATTGTTGCTTTGATTGAGAGGAACAAATGATTATATTATTATTATTTATTATTGCATTGTTCATTAGTCCGAGCATAGCATTGTTATTGTTGCTGTTAGTTATTAATCCAGTGTTCGCATTGCTATGGCTATTAGTGCGGCTTGCTATTAAACTATGATAGGTATCGCATGGTTTGGTTCGTGGTTGGTTATGCTGGATAGAATGGAATGATTATGGGTAAAGGTAAGCACAATGAATGGCACAAGCTACAGTATAAAGGTGTGTACTGTGACGACTATGAGCCAAGCAATAAAGTAATCAGGAAAAGAATTAAAAATAAAATAAATAAAGAGATAAAGATGATGTTGTCAGAAAGAAAATAAAAATATTTTTTTATATATCCCCCCCCAT
>NZ_MCBP01000051.1:0-627 GCF_001705305.1 Paenibacillus kribbensis | reverse complement strand
TGGGAAATCTCATCTTGAGGGGGGCTTCACGCTTAGATGCTTTCAGCGCTTATCCCTTCCGTACATAGCTACCCAGCTGTGCTTCTGGCGAAACAACTGGTACACCAGCGGTACGTCCATCCCGGTCCTCTCGTACTAAGGACAGCTCCTCTCAAATTTCCTACGCCCACGACAGATAGGGACCGAACTGTCTCACGACGTTCTGAACCCAGCTCGCGTACCGCTTTAATGGGCGAACAGCCCAACCCTTGGGACCTACTTCAGCCCCAGGATGCGATGAGCCGACATCGAGGTGCCAAACCTCCCCGTCGATGTGGACTCTTGGGGGAGATAAGCCTGTTATCCCCAGGGTAGCTTTTATCCGTTGAGCGATGGCCCTTCCATGCGGTACCACCGGATCACTAAGCCCGACTTTCGTCCCTGCTCGACTTGTAGGTCTCGCAGTCAAGCTCCCTTCTGCCTTTGCACTCTTCGAATGATTTCCAACCATTCTGAGGGAACCTTGGGGCGCCTCCGTTACTCTTTAGGAGGCGACCGCCCCAGTCAAACTGCCCACCTGACACTGTCCTCGTACCGGCTTACGGTACCAAGTTAGAACCTAGATACGATCAGGGTGGTATCCCAAGG
>NZ_MCBP01000050.1:0-674 GCF_001705305.1 Paenibacillus kribbensis | reverse complement strand
TACTCATATAACATTTGGCTTGTCTCCACTTTCTACAAAAATAAGTCTATCATTGAACTCTGTTTTAACTCTATCTGCTATATATCCTGAATACAGTTTACCGTCATACCATATATCTACCAAGTCATTAACATACAAAGGTAAGAGTTCGTTTTGGTTAAAGAATAACCTTGTGACGATCGTGGAGGGTGAAATTTCAGCTTTAATAGTAGATATATCTGGCGGGTTTCCGTGTTCATCTCTATCATAAAACAATGTTTTAGCTGTTCTTACATCTGGCAAGTCTGTTCCGTCTCCGCCATAAGTGCTATAGTCAATGACATCTCCATTATTTTTTGCTGTGTACATTTTAGGAGGGTCTGTATAGTCGTCTGTTGCCTTATTTTTAACAAACACAACAGCAAAATTATAAGCCGAACGTTCTGTTATTGTTTCCGTGTCCATTGTCACGCTTTGCTTAATATCTACCCTTGTCGTGATTCTATTTCTATTCCAGTTCCTAGAAGCGAAGTTAATGAATAATAAGTTTCTAGGGTCTATTTCAGACGAAGCGTGTTGAATAGTTGTTGTCGGTTGAAATTGAACCTTAGAGAATATCCTTTTAGCTACGTCATGAGCCGATGAAGTTTCCGCTTTTCGGTTGATTGTAGCCTTTCCTTCAAAGATAGTTGAAT
>NZ_MCBP01000004.1:0-501728 GCF_001705305.1 Paenibacillus kribbensis | reverse complement strand
GTCCGGTTCCATCCCCGCCAGATAGGTAGGTGGTAGCAGCGCGATCGTAATTTGGTTTTCGTTTACGAAGCTCGCAAACTCATTCAGGTTATTAATAATATCTCGCGAAACCAGATAAAGCGTTCCGCCTCCCAGCAAAATCGTGAACATTTCCCACACCGAAGCGTCAAACGAGCTGCTGGCAAACTGCAGCATCCGATCCGATCCGTTCACGCCCCATTGTTCCTGGAAGAAATGCCAGAGGTTGAGGATTCCCCGATGTTCTACCATGACCCCTTTGGGCTTCCCGGTGGAACCTGAGGTATAGATGATATAGGCCAAATCCTCCGGCTTGTTAACAGGTTGCAGATTGGCATTGCCATCCAGTTCTACATGCTTCAAGTCTTCGCCATCCACATCCATGATCGGGCCGTGATAAGTGAGCTTGTCCCGGAGATGCTTTTGCGTCAGCAGCATGGACGCGCCGCTGTCCTCCAGCATGTAGTGAATCCGTTCCTCCGGATAGTTCGGATCTATCGGCAGGTAGGCTCCACCCGCTTTGAGCGTTCCCAGGATGCCTATGACCATTTCCATGGAACGCTCCATCATGATGGCGACGATATCGTTCGCCTTCACTCCGCGCGCTCTCAAGACCATCGCCACCCGATTCGCCTGCTCGTTCAGTTCCCGGTAGGTCAGTGTTTGCTCTCCCCAGACTAAAGCCGGATGATCTGCTCTTTGCCCTGCTCGTTCCTCAAACAGCCCATGGATCGTTTGATCCTTCGGATACTCCGCCTCCGTGCGATTGAAATCGCGAAGCAGCACATCCTTTTCTTCCTCAGGTACGATTTCGATTTGTGAAATAGGAGTTTCACTGTGCTCCATGACTTGAGCAAACAAATATTCAAAGTGGGAAACGACATTCTCAATGGGGATGAATCTTTCAAAAGCCTGTATCTGATAGTCAAAATTAACGGCTACATCCGTTTTACCTTCTTGCCCCCATATAAAGAGATTAAGTGCATTCCTTTCATGATGATGCGGCATGCTCTCAATCCGGGTTGCTGCGCCGATCAATGATTCTCTGTTTTCCTGTTCTTCGAAAGAAAGCGATATATCAAACAGTTTTCCTTTCTCATTGCTATTCTCGTAAACTGCCCGGTAAATTTCGCCAAAGGACATTTTCTGATGCCGATAGCATTGCATAAGCTCACGTTTGATGCGCTTTATCAGCTCTTTAAAGCTTATATCTTCTTCAGGGCTGATCCGCAGCGGCAGCACGTTGGCGAAATGTCCCATCGTCTGCTTATATCTCGCTTTGCCCCGGTTGAAAACCGGGACGCCGATCACCATCTCGTTCCGATTACAAACCCTGCTGAAATAAAGGAACAGTATGCCTAAAAAGTAATGGAACGACGAACACCCTTCCTCTTTGCAAAATTCAATCATTTGATTGTATAAGGTCTTGTTTATCGTTAAGGTTTGCCGATCACTCCAAGCGGAATCACCATCATCGAAGTTCACTCCTCTGCTTAATAGAGGCTCGGGAATAGTTTGGTATTTGTTCTTCCAGAACTCCCTGTCTTTTAAAAAGGCCGGAGAATTCAGATAATCCTGATTATCAGAGATAAAATCAGCATAGGAATAGACAGTTCTATTCATTTCGCCAATTCCTTGCGTGAGTTTATTGTAATTGTCAAAGAGTTGATTGATTAAGAGAGCAAATCCCCATCCATCGATCACCAAATGATGAACTTTAAGTAAAATAAAATAGGTATTCAGGGTGCCTTGCAATAAATCAAATTGAAAATAATAGTTATCAGATTGAAAAGGCTTTAAAAATTCCTTTTTCATCCAGTTGATGCAAAAAGAATTTGGATCTTCCTTCATTGAAAAATTATGAAACGGAACTTCATATTCAACTTCCGGCAGGAATGTTAAATAAGGTTCTCCCTTTTTATCGATAAAACGGGCACTAAGAGAATCATTCTGGCTGATTAGTAACTGCAAGCACTCCTTCATGATAGCCGTATCCAGGTTCCCTTTGACCTCAACATACCCACCAATATTATAAATAGGTTTTTCAGGGTACATGCACTGTTCGAACCATATGTCTTTCTGATAGGAGCTTAACGGATACTCCTTAATAGTTATCATGCTCGTTTCCATAAAATTCCCTCCTGTTGTTAAGCATTTCATGTGTTCTAGCCCATATGACCAAACGATTTCCCACTACAAATAAAAAAAGCCTGTTCCCCTATAAAAGTACAGGAACAGGCAGCAGACTTCGCCCGGTTTCCTTCGGCAACCTGGCAATCATGGCTGTTTAATCCAGCTTTAGACCCATGGCTTTGTGTCCACCACTTTCGAGGTGTTTACGATTAACGGGAAATAAGTAAGTATATTTTTTACATCTTTTGAACATCAGGTTGTACCGAAAACAGCAAGTATAATCTACCACTGTATCCACGCCTTCAGGTCCCCCTCCGGCGCCACAATGCGGTAAGCTTTGTTACCAGTTCGTTTTTTTTCGAAACCTTTTACCTGGAATTATATTTACAATACGTTGTTAGTCGCTGCGCGAAATACGTCAGTGAGCCACTAATTTCCTGTCGTCCGGCAACCCCGGTTCATTTTACTCAATCTCTCATCCCCACCCCCAACATTCCAAGATGCCAACCTGGACAACTTTAGCGGTTAGCTTTTGAATGATGAATTGTGAACCATTTAGTATGTTATTTAAAAATGGAATATATATGAAATAAATTTAATTAATTGTACAATAATGAAAATATCTCATTTTGTCAATTAGTTCTAAGTTTTTAAAATGTGTGTAAAGGAGCAATATCGATTAGATAACCACAAGATATAGTCAAAATCTTTGACAAACAACAATCTATGGTGTCATTTCACAATGACTAATAAATTGTATATTCACTCATAATAATTACTTTATTTTAAAAGATTATATATTTTCTTTTACACATTATCATTGATGTGATATCCTTTAATCTTTTATCAGGTTATGACAAAAATGACGTTCCAAAGCTTCTCTCGCATTCGATGTTTTGTCAAAATTGGCGACGTGAGGTGTATAGGGAGTGGAGCAATGGGTAGGTATCTTCGGAAGAGCAATGTTTTAACCACGATTACTTCGATCTCAGCACTTGGTTGGAAACGTGGCTGATCATCTCAATCTCTCCTGCTGTCAAGGTAAACTGCATCGCCCTCACATTTTCCTGGGCATGATGTATTTTCGAAGCCCCAGGTATCGCAAATACGTTCTCTCCATGGGCGTTAATCAGCCAATTCAAGGCAATCTGCGTTGGCGTCACATTATATTGTTGGGCCAACTGTTCCAGCGTTTCAATCAGCGGCTTCGATCTCTGCAGCCCCGAATCCCGGAATGCCGCCGTCCACTTGCGCGGACCCTTGATTGACTTGACCAAATTAGGATTTTTATGGAATTTTCCACTTAAGATCCCCTGCATTAACGGGGAATATGCGATGATCGCCACACCGAGTTCTTTGGCCGTGTCCAGAATTCCGTTCTGTTCGATTCTCCGGTCAAGAAGGCTGTATTTCACTTGATTCGAAACCAGGCGAAGGCCGTGCTCTCGCAGCACACGATCGGCTTCGCGTATTTGTTGCGCGGAAAAGTTGCTTACACCCACATATTTAATCTTACCTTGCTCGACCAGTTTAGCCATCGCATTCATCGTCGCGCCGACCGAAGAAAAGGAGTAAGGCGAATGCACCTGATAAAGGTGAATCGTCCGTTGATCCAAATGGCGAATACGTTCATCAATCGTTGCTGTGATGCTACCTGCGGTACGAAAGGCCGGCCACCATTTTGTAGCGATACTCGCCTGTTCTGCGAGCGGTCCTCCGATCTCATTCAGCGTGCCAGCCAGTAGCTGTTCAGACTGTCCGCCACCGTATGCTTCAGCCGTATCGAACCAATTAATTCCACCTTCTAAACTAGTCTGAACAATTTGCCGTATATCCTCCCGACGCAGCGCCGGCCAGAATTTCCCGACCATCCCTTTTCCGTTGCTGAACTGCCAGCAGCCAAGCCCAAGAGGTGACAGCTTTAAATCCGAGTTGCCCAGTTTGCGTAATTGCGTTGAGTCTGTCACATTTACCATTTTCGTTTCCACGATTCTTCCACCATCTCCTGTAAAAAAATTTTCATGTCAAAGGATCGCGTTCTCGTTTTAAAACACATTACACAACTTTTTTACTTCCTGAGTTGTACAATTTGTTAAGGGAAGCTCTCCTGAACGCAACGCATAGAGTGTTTATAAACTAACTGGAAAAATTTGTTTTGCATAAACTTCTATTTATTTTATCGGTCGGAAGCTTACAAATGTTTAATCTAATGTTAATTATTCGATTTTAGTGGGGATTTTTAGGATGTGTAATCTTTCTAGAACTTAATTGGGCATCAGTGGGCATAAAAAAAGACGACTCCTGATGAAATTCAGAAGTCATCTGACGACGACTAAAAAAAGTTATTATTATAATTTTATATAAATTATAGCTATGAATGTATCAAATTTCCTCACGAACACTAAGTTGGCCTGTACCTGGTTCATTCAGCACAATTCGCGCTTTGACAGTCGATCCATCTTTACGCTTAAAAGACAACAACTGCGTCTGTCCCTTCGTCAACAGAGACTTGAGCATGGTTTCCGTAATCTGCTTGCCCGCATATTCCTTCCAGACAACAAAGCCGCAGCCCTGCTTGTAGTGGCTGCACCCGTACCCCTTGCGGCCTTCAATAATGCTTCCGCCGCAACTGGAGCGTGGGCAGCTGCCCAGAGCTTCCCGTCGGCTCGGTGAAGCGCCTGACGACCCGCTGGAGGAGCCACGTGCTGCTCCTGCGGCTGAAGCTGCCGCATCCGAGGCACGCTCCAGCGTTGCGCTTCCAGCGCTGCTACCGCGTCCTGCTGGAACGCGCGTCCCTTTGGCGGCAGTCTGTCCACTCGCATCTGCACTGCGGGTGCTTCCCTTGCCGCCCGCACGCTTGCCCCTCGTTTCCTCGCCAAAAGCATTGGCCGGAGCCGGTGGCTGCTGCTTCACCTTGTCAATGATGGACAACGTAAATCTTTTAACATTGTCCATAAACTTCTCCTGAGCTGCCTCCCCCTTGGAAATTTGATGCAGACGGCGTTCCCATTGACCCGTCATCTCTGGTGAGGCTAACAGATCAACCCCCGCATGACGGATCAGCTCAATGGCCATTTTCCCCTTATCCGTAATGAGAATCTTTTTACCCTTCATTTCAATGTAGCCGACCTTCTTCAATCGTTCAATGGTGGCGGCACGTGTCGCAGGCGTACCTAATCCGGCATCCTTCATGACCTCGCGTAATTCCTCATTCTCCATCTGCTTGCCCGCGCTTTCCATCGCTTTGAGCAGCGTACCCTCTGTGTAGCTTTTAGGCGGCTGAGTCGCCTTTTCTTTCATTTCGGCGCGAATACAGTCCACCTGACGACCTGCGTCGATTTCAAACTTCTTGTCCGTCCACTCGTCCGTCTCCTCTTCTTCCTCTTTCTTGGCTGCTTTGCTCTTTTTACCTTTATCCTGGTCAGCCTTGCTCAAAACCACTTTCCATCCCAAGGAAAGAAGCTCCTTGATACTTGTTTTAAACAGATGCTTGTCCACCTGTGTCATCACTGTATGCATTTTATATTCAGCAGGAGGAAAAAAATGGGATAAAAACCTGCGAATAATCAGGTCATATATATTTTGCTCCTCCTTGCTAAGCGTTCCCGGTCTTTTTAACGTTGGCAAAATAGCATGGTGATCCTCAACACGAGACGGATTGCAGACCGATTTATTCTGTTTATGGACCAAATTAGGGTTTGCTTGTTGTGCCAGCTCAGCATAAGGCCCTGTGCCCAACATACGCAGCGCCTTGTGCATCCCGTCTATATTTTGTTCTGTCACATAATTGGAGTTGGTACGTGGATAAGAAATGACCTTATGCCGCTCATAAAGAGCCTGTGCCACATCCAATGTTTTTTTGGCCGAATAACCGTACTTGGCATTCGCCTCGCGTTGAAGCAGCGTCAAATCATACAGTTTAAAAGGATACTCCTTCGTCTGCTTTGTATCATATTTGGTAATATGGCCTGTTTTGCCGCGAACCGCTGCAGCGATCTCCTCAGCTTCTTCGGGTTTAGTCAGTCGGTCCCCCTGCCATGTACCTTTGTACTTGATTTGATCTTGCTTAAACTCGGCCCATACATCATAAAAGGTTTGAGACTGAAATGCTTCAATTTCCTTCTCCCGATCATGGATTAATGCCAGCACAGGAGTTTGCACCCGCCCTACCGACAGCAGCGTGTTATGCCGTGTTGTGAAGGCTCTGGAGGCGTTCATTCCGATCAGCCAGTCCGCTTCACTTCGCGCCCGCGCTGCCTGAGTCAAAAATTCAAACTCTGAAGCATCTCGCAACCGTTCAAAACCTGTCGCAATACTTTCTGCTGTCAAATCTGAGATCCATAGCCGCTTGACTGGCTGGCGCAACTTCAGCTGCTGTTGAATCAACGCAAAAATATACTGCCCTTCCCGCCCGGCATCACAAGCATTGACGATGGCATTGCAGCGTTTGGCCAGCTCACCAATCATTTTCAGTTGATCCTTTGTTTTGGGATTCGGTACAATTTTGAACTGCTCAGGGATAATGGGCAGATCCTGAATATTCCATCGTTTGTACTTGGCATCGTATGCATCCGGCTCAGCCAGACCCAGCAAATGACCGATTGCCCAGGTTACAATGTATTTTTCACCTTCCAAATAAGTGCGGTTATTTTTAGCACGCGGCTCCATAACAGCAGCAATCGTCCGCCCCATATCCGGTTTTTCAGCAATAATCAACGTCTTCATTCATATTCCATTCCTTCCTGACGGCCTTCTGTTTTCCTTCTACGAATCATACATATACATGAAATGTACAGGAAACACAGGTAGCATGGCCTCATGCAAAAGGAGCTTTCTCCCGGGCGAAAGCTCCTTTGTAAATTCATTTAGTCTAACGCTTCAACAATATACGTGTATTATACCATAGATATCATTGTTCTCTCAGGCTATGATTTTGCGAAGACTGGAAAGGATATGTATAAAATCTCCTAATAGTTGCACAACAAAACACCTACAACAAAACACCTTGAGTCATATTTAAGTCAATTTATCTTACATATAAATTGAATGTTTTCTTTTTATCGCAAAAAAATTTCATAATTCAATAAAAAAGGCTACACTTCTCTTCGGATTTTATGTTATGATCACTGTAGATAATAAATAAACATTCAGATCTTTTAATTTATTTGTGAACTTTAATCACATTATAATAACAGCATAGTAACAGTATAGTAACAACTCCTTACATACCATAAAATCACATTCGATTCAGAAATATTTCGTAAACTTAAATCATATATCGTTCTCTTTTGTGTCCTGCTATCCACTAACTTGTAAACACAACAAAGCCCCATCCGAAGATGGAGCTTTGACATGATCCGTAATGATAAAGCTTGGATTTACACCAAAACGGTAGCACCCATGAGGTATTTATCAACCTCACGCGCGGCTTCCCGACCTTCATTGATAGCCCACACGACAAGACTTTGTCCACGGCGCATATCACCCGCTGCAAAAACCTTTTCGACATTCGTAACATATTTGCCATAGCGTGCTTTAACGTTGGAGCGACGGTCCGTTTCCAAACCGATTTCCTCCACGATCGTTTGCTCAGGTCCATCAAATCCAATCGCAATAAGCGCAATCTGTGCCGGGAATACGCGCTCTGTACCCGGAATTGGTTGATAGATTTTACGTCCTGTTTCATCGACAATACGTTGAATTTGGATGGTATGCAGCTCTTTCAAATTCCCGTTCTCGTCACCTACAAATTTAGTCGTCATGATGGAGAACTCACGCGGATCTTCCCCGAACAACGCCTTTGCCTCCTCCTGTGCATAATCAAGAGAGTACACATTTGGAAATTGTGGCCAAGGGTTGGCAATCGGGTCACGTTCCAAAGGAGCTTTAGCATGTGTACCAAATTGAGTGACGCTCCGACATCCATGGCGCAGAGAAGTAGCTACACAGTCCGAACCCGTATCACCGCCGCCGATTACAATAACATCCTTATCTTTGGAGGACAAATAGTTTCCATCTTCAAGGTTGGAATCCAAATAGCTCTTGATGGTGCCATTCAAATAATCCATCGCATAATGAACACCATTCAAATCGCTGCCTTCAATATTGAATTCTCTCGGCTTCGTAGATCCACCGCATAGTACAACTGCATCATACTCAGCTATTAGCTGCTCAGTAGAGATATCTTTGCCGATTTCCGTATTAGTGATGAATCGGATACCTTCAGCCTCCAGCAAATCCACACGACGCTGTACAACCTTCTTATCCAGCTTCATGGAAGGGATTCCGTACATCAGCAATCCACCCACACGATCCGCACGCTCATACACAGTCACGCTGTGCCCTGCTTTATTAAGCTGAGCAGCAGCAGCTAATCCTGCTGGACCCGAGCCGACAATAGCCACTCGTTTGCCTGTACGCTTTTCTGGCGGATTAGGGACAACCCAGCCTTCCTCAAAACCTTTTTCGATTATAGCTTCCTCAATCGTCTTAATGGTAACAGACTGTCCGATCAGGCCGACTGTACAGGAACCTTCGCATGGCGCAGGACAGACACGGCCTGTAAATTCCGGGAAGTTATTCGTTTTGTGCAGCCGATCTAGCGCTTCCTTCCATAAACCACGATATACGAGATTGTTCCATTCCGGAATAAGATTATGAACCGGGCAGCCTAAAGTTGCTCCCATCATATCCATCCCTGTATGACAATAAGGAGTTCCGCAGTCCATACAACGTGCCCCTTGGGTACGCAGCTCTTCTTCAGACATATGCTTATGGAATTCTTCCCAATCCTTAATACGCTCTGCCGGGTCCCGGTCTGTAGGAAGCTGTCGTGTGTATTCCATAAATCCAGTTGGTGTAGACATGTTACGTTCCCCCATCTCTTCGCTTATGAACCCCGTCCATCCATTCAGAATTTGAGTCAAATTCGAATTTGTCTGTTTGTATCATGAAAGGGTCTGTTCTCGTTGAATTTGATTTATTGTATCACAATACAGCGTAAAAGTAATGAAAACTTATGCAACTTTCTGCATCAACAGCCAAAAGGATTTTTTATATGGTTCATTAATTTTTCAAATCGGTGAGGTCAAATGGTTCCCATTCTTATTTTGTTCTCTCATAAACGACAAAACGGTAGTTGTACGGGTTTCTTTCATCCTTAATACCTGGAATCTCACTAACTACATGCCAGCCATTCCAATCCAGCTCAGGGAAAGTGGTATCCCCTTCAAAAATCTCCTCAATTCGGGTCACGATCAGCCGATCGGCATTTGGCCAAAACAGTGAATAAATCTCCGCTCCCCCGATGACCATCAGTTCCTTTTCTGTAGCCAATTGGAGTCCCTCTTCGAGTGAATGAACCACTTCCGCCCCTTCTGCCTGATAGCTCTGATCTCGGGTCAAAACCACGTTACGTCGGTTAGGCAGGCTTCTTCCTCCAAAGGACTCCCACGTCTTGCGCCCCATGAGTACAGTCTTGCCCATCGTTTGCTCTTTGAAAAAGGCCATGTCTCTTGGGAGACGCCAAGGGAGCTGATTATCACGGCCGATCACACCATTTTGTGCCATAGCCCATATCATCGAAATACTTATGCTGTCCACCTCCTTTGCTTTTCACCCCCTCTAATCAGATGGCGACAGGCGCCTTGATCCCCGGGTGATACTCGTAATTCTCAAAAACAAAATCCTCGTAAGTGTAATCAAAAATGGAATCCGGCTTACGCAGAATTTTCAGCTGAGGCAGTGGATAAGGCTCGCGCTCCAGCTGCGTGTGCACTTGTTGCATATGATTTGAATAAATATGCACATCACCGCCTGACCAAATAAATTCCCCCGGCTCCAAGTTGCATTGCTGTGCAACCATATGCGTTAACAATGCATAACTTGCGATGTTGAATGGCAGCCCAAGAAAGGTATCTACCGACCGCATAGTTAGCATGCAGGAAAGCTTTCCTCCAGCTACATAGAACTGAAATACAAAATGACAAGGCGGAAGCTTCATCGATTCGATTTGAGCCACATTCCAGGCACTGACGATGTGTCGGCGTGAATCCGGATTATTTTTAATCGCTTCAATGACGTTGGCAATCTGGTCAATATGCTGCCCGTCCGTCGTCTCCCACGAGCGCCATTGTGATCCGTATACGGGACCCAGATTCCCCTGCTCGTCCGCCCATTCATCCCAAATGGTAACTCCGTTCTCCTTGAGGTAAGAAATATTGGTATCTCCCCGTAAAAACCATAGCAGCTCGTGGATGACCGATTTTAAATGTACCCTTTTGGTGGTTACCAAGGGAAAGCCCTTGGCCAGGTCAAAGCGGAGCTGTTTTCCGAAGACAGAAAGCGTTCCTGTCCCTGTGCGGTCCTCTTTTTTTACGCCATTCTCTAATATATCCTCCAGCAATTCCAAATAGTTGCGCACTTCTTTTCTCTCCTTTAAGCATGATTTAAAGATCTAGCAGCGCTAGAATCTAATCTTGAAAAAATTCGCTCTACACCACAGCTATATTTAGTTTATCATGTACGGCACTTCGATGACCATGTACTGTTTGAATTTTCATGGTAGTCCTGAAAATCCTAAAACATGAAAAAAAGAGACAAAAAGCGCAGATATTGCGCTCCTTGCCTCTCTTGAAGATGTATGAAAACCAAAAACGAGATGATGAAATGGAATTAGCGACGTGGTGCCAATGCGTGGATCGGATGACCCAGCACGACTTCCGCTGCTTCCATAACGATTTCGCCCAATGTAGGGTGAGCATGAATAGTCAGGGAGATGTCTTCGAGTGTAGCACCCATTTCAATCGCCAGACCCAGCTCAGCAATCAGGTTGGAAGCTTCCAGACCTACGATTTGCGTACCCAGTACCAGACCGGTATCTGCGTCAGCTACGATTTTCACAAAGCCTTCAGCAGCGTTCAGGGAAACAGCACGACCGTTTGCTCCATAAGAGAACTTGCCAACTTTGACATTGTGGCCTTTTTCTTTGGCTTGTGCCTCTGTGTAGCCTACGCTGGAGCATTCTGGATCTGTGAAAACGACAGCCGGCATACATTTGTAGTCTACTACGGACGGCTCGCCTGCGATTGCTTCAGCAGCCACTTTACCTTCATAAGAAGCTTTGTGAGCCAGAGCAAGACCAGCAACGATATCGCCGATGGCAAAGATATGAGGAATGCTAGTGCGTCCTTGATGGTCAACTTTCACCATTCCGCGCTCATCCAGTTCTACACCGATCAGATCCAGACCCAGTTCGCCGTCTGTGTTTGGACGACGTCCAACGGTTACAAGCAGGTAATCAGCAGTTACTTCTTTGCTTTCGCCGTTAACGGAGAACTTCACGGTTACGTCTTTATCTGTTTGTTCTGCACTTTCTGCTTTAGCACCAGTGAAGATTTCAATGCCTGTTTTCTTCATGCTTTTCGCAACGATGGAAGTCATATCTTTGTCAAAGCCAGGAAGAACAGTATCCATACCTTCAATGATGGTAACTTTGGAACCGAATTTGGAATACATTTGTCCAAGCTCTGCACCAATGTATCCACCGCCGATAACGATCAGGCTTTTCGGAATTTCAGGCAGGTTCAATGCTTCAGTAGAAGACAGAATGCGTCCGCCAAATGGGAATGGCTTCAGTTCGATCGGACGGGAACCTGTCGCGATAATAGCATTTTTAAAACGGTAGCGTGGTGATTCATGTTCATTGAATACACGTGCTTCGTTTTCGTTGATAAACATGCACTCACCATTGAAAACTTCAACTTTGTTGCCTTTGAGCAAGCCGCTTACGCCGCCTGTCATTTTTTTAACAACACCGTTTTTGAATTCTTGTGTTTTAGCGAAGTCTACTTTTACATTCTCAGCCGTAATACCGAAAGACTCGCCATGTTTAGCTGCTTCATATTGGTGAGCTGCAGAAATCAAAGCTTTGGATGGAATACATCCACGGTTCAGACAGACACCGCCCAGCTCGGATTTGTCAACGATCAATACGCTTTGTCCCAATTGTGCGGCACGGATGGCAGCTACATAGCCGCCAGGACCCGCACCGATAACCAATGTGTCAATATCCAGAGAAGCGTCTCCTACTACCATTGATTACACCTCCATAACAAGCAACTCAGGGTTAGCGAGCAGCTGTTTGATATAGTTCATGAAGTTTTGAGCAGTTGCACCGTCAATAATACGGTGGTCAAAGCTGAGAGAAAGAGCCATTACTGGAGCAGCAACAATTTCACCGTTTTTCACAACTGCTTTTTCACTGATACGACCAGTTCCCAAAATCGCAACTTCAGGGAAGTTGATGATTGGCGTAAAGAACATACCGCCTGCGGAACCGATGTTAGTGATGGAAATCGTGCTTCCTCTCATTTCGTTGGCAGCCAATTTTCCATCACGACCGCGTACAGCCAGATCACGAATGGAATCAGCAATCATCCAGATACTCTTACGATCAGCATCTTTGATGACAGGAACGATCAAGCCGTTGTCTGTATCTGTAGCGATACCGATGTTGTAGTATTTTTTGTAGACGATTTCGTTCGCTTCTTCGTCGATCGAGGCATTCAGAGCCGGGAATTGACGGGAAGCAGCAACCAGAGCTTTGACGATGAATGGCAGGTATGTTACTTTTGTGCCTTTCTTCTCAGCAATTGGTTTCATACGAGTACGGAAAGCAACCAGCTCGGTTACATCCACTTCGTCCATAATCGTAACGTGTGGAGCCGTGTAAGCCGATTTAACCATGGCATTGGAAATAGCTTTGCGGATACCTTTAAATGGTACGCGCTCTTCCTCAGCACGCGGATCTGCTGCAGGTGCGGATGGTGCTGCAGCTTTCGCTTCTTTTTTAGCTGGCTCTTGTGCTTTTGCAGCTTCTTTTGCTGCTGGTGCAGCCGCTTGGCCTCCACCATTTTTGAAGGCTTCTACATCTTCTTTAGTGATTTTACCATTTTTGCCGGAACCACTCACTTGAGCGATGTTTACACCTTGCTCACGTGCAAATTTGCGAACGCTAGGAGTAGCCAGCACGTCTTTGTTCGATGCAGCAGGAGTTGCAGCCGATTTTGTGTTAGCTCCACCTTGCGCAGCATCCTGTTCTTGCTTAGTGGCAGCTGGTGCATCTTCTTGTTCAGGAAGCTCACCCACTGCAGCAATGACTGCTACGACTTGACCTACGTTGAAGATGTCACCGTCTTTAGCAAATACTTCTTGTACTGTACCATTGACTGGGCAAGGAACTTCAACTACAGCCTTGTCATTTTGTACTTCCATGATAATATCTTCATCCGTTACTTTGTCGCCGGGCTTGATGTGCATCTTGATGATTTCGCCTTCGTGAAGACCTTCGCCCAGCTCTGGAAATTTATATTCAAATCTAGCTGCACCTGCAGCTCCGCCTTGTGCAGCAGCACTTGGCTCAGGGCTAGCAGCAGCTGGTGCTTCCGGTGCATCTTCTTGTTCAGGAAGTTCACCTTCTGCATCAATGACAGCTACGACTTGACCTACGTTGAAGATGTCACCGTCTTTGGCAAATACTTCTTGAACCGTACCGTTGACCGGACATGGAACTTCAACAACTGCCTTGTCGTTTTGTACTTCCATGATGATATCTTCATCTGTTACTTTGTCGCCGGGCTTGATGTGCATCTTGATGATTTCGCCTTCATGAAGACCTTCACCCAGCTCCGGGAATTTATATTCAAATTTTGCCACGTTTAAAACCTCCCAAATTTACGGTGTGCTTTAATTAAAATTCCAATACTTTATTAACCGCATCAATGATACGTGTTGGCGTTGGCAACCAAGTATCTTCAATTTGAGCAAAAGGATAAACGGTATCTGGACCAGCTACACGCAGAACTGGTGCTTCCAGATGCAGAATTGCTTTTTCGTTAATTTGTGCAATCACTTCAGCAGCTACGCCGGAGCTCTTTTGTGCTTCCTGAACAACGATAGCACGATTGGTTTTTTGGATGGAAGCAACGATGGTATCAATGTCAATCGGACTAATCGTACGCAAGTCAATGATTTCCACTTTAATGCCTTTTGTTTTTTCCAGTTCATCAGCAGCCTTAACCGAAGTGTGTACCATCATACCGTAAGTAATGATCGTCACATCGGAGCCTTCACGAACCACGTTGGCTTTGCCCAGCTCAACAACGTAATCATTCTCAGGAACTTCAGCGCGGAACGCATGGTACAAGTTCAAATGCTCCATGAAAAATACTGGATCGTTATCGCGGATAGACGCGATCATAAGACCTTTTGCATCATAAGGGTTGGAAGGAACAACAACCTTGATACCAGGTGTTTGAGCTAAAAGACCTTCCAGGGAATCAGTATGCAGCTCGGCTGCCTTAACACCGCCACCAAATGGTGTACGGAATACGATTGGAGAATTGTAACGTCCACCGGAACGGTAACGCATACGGGATGCTTGGATTGCCATTTGGTCGAGTGCTTCAAAGATAAAGCCTACGAACTGGATTTCAGCTACAGGGCGGAAACCTTGGATACCCAGACCGACAGCAAGACCCCCGATTGCGGATTCCGCCAGCGGAGTATCGAATACACGCTCTTCGCCAAACTCTTTTTGCAAACCTTCTGTTGCACGGAATACGCCACCTACATGACCAACGTCTTCACCGAAAAGCAAGACGTTAGGGTCGCGTTTCAACTCTACGCGCAGTGCGTCACGAATAGCTTCTTTCATGTTCATTTGTGCCATTTGCTTCATTTCCTCCTTAAACATTGACAGATCAGTTTCAGTTCAGGTCCAATTCAAAAGCAGACCGGATCGGGATACCGCCCGGTCTCTTTTTAGCTCAATTATTTAAAATCAGCTTTTTGTTCTTCCAGATGCTTAGGCGTTTTTTCGAACATGCTGTCGATCAGGCCAGGAATGGTCATTTTTTCTGTCTTCTCGGCTTTTTTGATCTCTTCGTTCACTTTCGCTTTAGCTTCTTCTTTTACGCGAGCTGTATCTTCTTCAGTCCACAGACCTTTTTTCTCAAGATATTTCGCAAAGCGGGCAATTGGATCTTTCGCATTCCATTCGCCTTCTTCTTCTTTGCTACGATATTTCGTCGCATCGTCAGAAAGAGAATGCGGACGGAAACGGTATGTTACCGCTTCAATCAGTGTAGCACCTTCGCCATTGCGTCCACGCTCTGCGGCTTCCTGAACAGCCTGGATAACTGCAAGCA
Source organism: Paenibacillus kribbensis (assembly GCF_001705305.1). GTDB lineage: Bacteria > Bacillota > Bacilli > Paenibacillales > Paenibacillaceae > Paenibacillus > Paenibacillus kribbensis_B. Next base: position 486,369 of record NZ_MCBP01000004.1, on the reverse strand, counting down.
CGTCCATACCGTCAATTTTCACGCCTTTAATACCAGCAGCAACCGCTTTGTGAGCGATCGAAAGTGCAGCGGTTTGCTTCGCAAATGGAGTCGTAATAGCGTAGCCATTATTTTGCACAAAGAAAATAACTGGCAGCTTGTAAACACCAGCATAGTTCAGACCTTCGTAGAAGTCTCCTTCGGAAGAACCGCCGTCACCTGTATATGTAATGACGACTTGTTTTTGTTTTTTCAGTTTGTAGCCCATTGCAATACCCATAGCATGCAGAATTTGCGCGCCAATGATGATTTGCGGCATCAATACGTTAACGCCGTCCGGTACTTGACCGCCGTGTTGATGACCACGGGAATACAAGAAAGCTTGGTATAAAGGCAGGCCATGCCAAACGAGTTGCGGAATATCGCGGTAGCCTGGTGCAATAAAATCTTCTTTTTGGAGTGCAAATTCACTACCAACCATGGTTGCTTCTTGTCCGGATACCGGAGCGTAGAAGCCGAGACGTCCTTGACGGCCCAAGTTAACAGCACGGTCATCCCAAGTACGTGTAAATACCATACGATACATAATTTCTTTCAATTGATCATCTGTAAGTTTAGGCAATTTATCTTTATTGATAATTTCACCATCCGGAGAAAGCACGGACAGAGCCTCAACTTCCTCTGTGTACACTTCATAAGGAACCTTGCTCATTTTCTTCACCTCAACAAAAAAATTTGAATATCAAGTTCCGCTGTTATAGGATTATTATACACCTGTTATATTGCTGGCGTCAAAGATTTAGTTATTTTTTTTGAGTTCACCACATTTTTGTGTATGTAACAGGTATCCAAAATTAATATAACAGCATAGTACATGTTTGAAATTTTAAGCATCTTTAAAGCATTTTTTAAGCATCTATTGCAATCAGGGTAATCTTAACTTATTGTGATCCCGAATGCAAAATAATACACCGAGAAAGGTGACGAAAAATGACGGATTCCCGGTATTTAAAACGAACCATCCTTAAAGACGAAGTAGAAAGCCGCTTTCTTGGCGAAACCAGAACACTCCGTATTTACTTGCCGCCCGGCTATAATGAAATATTGAGCTACCCGGTCGTATACTGTCAGGATGGAGAGGAATTTTTCAACTTTGGCCGCATTGCAACTCATGCCAACCGCCTCATCCTGGATGAAGGCGTCGAGCCCTTCATTATTGTCGGCGTCGAAGTGAACACCAAAATCAGAACCCAGGAATATGCTCCCTTTGGCGATCGTTTTAAGGCGTATACCACCTGTTTTGCAGAAGAGATTATTCCCTATGTAGAACAAAAGTATCCTATAAGAAGTGATGCATCGTCCCGCATTTTAGCTGGTGATTCGCTGGGAGGCAGTGTGTCTCTGCATTTGGCCTTGTTATATCCGCAGCTGTTCAACCGTATTATCAGCCTGTCCGGTGCTTACTATGAGGCTTCGCAGGAGATCATCGCCCGTGAGAAAGATCTGTCTCGTCTGCGGGTGTGGATGACGGTCGGCCTACAGGAGGATGCATTTGAGAGCGATACCGGCATTTATAACTTTGTAGAGCTTAACCGTCAATGCGCAGATTTGCTGCGTGAACGGAACGCCGAGGTTTCCTACCGTGAAAAGGATGGTAAGCATTTGTGGGGCTTTTGGCAAAACGAGCTGCCTGACGCGCTCATGTATTTTTTGGATCGCGCCTGAGCATCATTTTTCCAAACTGAACAACTGTCGGGGATTGGGCATTGATCGACCAGATCAGATCGTCATGCTCTTTCCTCTTTTTTTATAAAATGATTACGCTTTCAAAATTATATAATGAAAAACGGCAAACATTGCCGTCTTCTGTCGTTCACATTATAGCTTTTCTTCTATGATTTTGTCCAGCAAGGCATCGCATCCCGCATCCATTAATCGATAGGTTTCTTCGAAATTTCCGGTGAAATACGGGTCAGGCACTTCTCTTAGCTGTTCTTGGGGGAGCAGATCCATGAATTTTAGAATGTCAGCGTCCGCCCCACCTGCCAGCTTACGCATGTTTCGTTCATTGGAATCATCCATGCACACAATATAATCAAACGCGTCAAAATCACGGTCCTCTATTTGCCGCGCCTTTAAGCCCTGCTCGCTAATTCCGTGCAGCTTAAGCTGCTTAAGCGTTCCCTTATGCGGGGGATTCCCGATATGCCAGTCGCCTGTTCCAGCCGAATCTACCTGAATTTGCGCGCCTAGTCCCCGTTCCTGCACCTTATGTCTTAGTACCGCTTCTCCCATAGGGGAACGGCAGATATTGCCCAGACACACAAATAATACGTTAATCATGTTGTTCTCCTTCCTATGCACGCTACACTACTTTTTTCTGTTTCATTGTAGCTGTGCCCTCCAAAATTGTGCAAGCCATATTTAACGCGTTATACTTAAAAGCTGATGGTACATATAGCCCGTATGACAGAAAGAAAGGATGTTGGATATGACGAAGAAGCGCGCCATTGTATTTTCCGGCGGTCGTCTAAGCGAAGAAAGTTTACAACAAATACAACCTGAAGATTTTATTATAGGTGCGGATAAGGGTGCTCTTTTTCTGATTGAGCATGGCATTACACCACATATCTCCGTAGGTGATTTTGATTCGATAACACCGCAGGAAAAAGAACGGGTTGAATCAGCAAGCAAACGCATGCTTGCGTGTGATCCAGTGCTAAAGGACCTGACAGATACGGAGCTTGCCTTGGAGATCGCTATAGACGAACAGGCAGATCATGTACTAATGCTCGGCGTGACCGGCACCAGAATGGACCACACACTGGCTAATGTTCAAATATTGGTACGTGCGATGCAGCATCATATCAGCTGCGCAATTATGGACGCACATAATTATATCGAGCTCACTGGGTCTACGCTGGAAATCAAGCCTATGGGCTATACATATACATCGTTGCTTCCTATGACTGCTGAAGTAACAGGGATAAATCTGGAAGGATTTATGTACCCATTGCATAATGCCACGCTCAAGATGGGACAATCACGTGCTGTCAGCAATAAGCTAACCGCTTCAAAAGGTACGATTTCCATCGAAAGCGGGCTGCTGCTTGTTATTCAAAGCAAAGATTAGTTGTGACATTATTGTAACTTTTATAAAAGTTGTTTTAATGCTCAAAACCCTTGATTCACAAGCATTTTTTCGCTTTTTAAGATTCGTAAAACGCTATTATTTTTTACAAATTGTAATTTTTAATCGTTTTTTAATAATTGCCATGTAAGCCTTGTCCCTCAAGCATTCGGGCGTGATTTTCCAACTATTAGGCGGCTTCAAAGCTGTTATACTCAACGCTGTCAGTAAGTTAGCAACTCAGCAAAATATTGCAGAAATCATTTTTTGGAGGTACTTACATCATGAACATGCATAAAATCATAAAAAAGGTAATTATCGCGGGAGTCGCAGCAACTATTGGTTTTGGAACTTTTGCAATTGAGGGAACAAATACGGCACGAGCTGCCACTACTACAACTTCGACAGGCCAAAAAATAATTAGCTATGGCGAAAAATATATGGGAACTCCTTATAAGTTTGGAGCTTCTACAAGCACCACTAACTATTTTGACTGTTCATCTTTTATGAAACATATTTTCAAAAAGTACGGAGTGGATTTGCCGCGCACTTCTGTGCAGCAATCTAAAGTCGGACGTGCTGTATCCAAATCCAATTTGAAAAAAGGGGACTTGGTCTTCTTCTCAAGCGGAAGTCGTGCTACAGGTAGCAACATTACCCACGTAGCAGTCTATATGGGCGGCGGTAAGATTCTGCACACTTACGGCGGACCTGGTGTTACCATCTCCGATCTGAACTCTGGCAACTGGAAAAGAACATACATCAAAGCACGTCGCGTGCTGTAGTATGAAACTCGTTTAAAATATGTAAGCCGGGACGAAAAGTTCCCGGCTTTTTTATATGCCGCAATGCTATTCTGCTTCAGCGGGTGTTCTGAGAGAATAGCCAATGCCCCGAACCGTGCGAATCATTTTGAATTTTTGCCCCTTATCTACCTTCACTCTCAAATGTCTGATATACACGTCTACTACGTTCGTATCTACGATATAATCATGTTTCCAAACGTCCTTCAGAATTTGCTGCCTGCTGCAAACCTGATTGAGATGTATAGCCAGATGAAGCAAAAGATCGAATTCCTTCGGAGTCAATTCCAGCTTCTGTCCCCCTCTACTCACCATCCTGCTTGCATGGTCTATATGTAAATCACCTGCCTCGATTGCCCTTGCTACATCCTGTGCGGCATCAAAAATTCGCAATAGATTAGCCACTCTTGCAAGAAACACTCTATGAGAAAAGGGGTGTACCGTCACATCGTGTGCTCCCTGCTCAAAACAGGAAACAATATGGTTCTCATCGTCTGATGAGGTCAATACGAATAATGGTACATAAGGATGGTTTTGTTTCGCAATACGAATCATGCCTTGTGCATCCGCTTGCTTGTCATCGATGTTCAGAAGCAGCATATTCACAGGATGATCGGCTGCATAGGAGCTTCCCTCCGACATATTTTGGACATGAACCACCTGATAGCCTGCCTGCTCCAACAGATGTACATATACAGGGAACGCTTCATTTCCATCCACAAGTAAAATGAACGGGCTCATCTTTTCACCCACCTGGTTTGGATATCGCATTACAATATGGAAATAAACAATTTATTTGTAAGTCATTAAAACATATTTATATTTATTGTAACAAAAAAGCAGAAAATCATTCCTAAAAGAATGGTTTTCTGCTTTTTATAGCTAACCCAAATAACGGTGATATAGACTTTTGGCTTTTGCCACGTCCTTTGTCCCGTGAATCAACGCTCGTCCATCTGCAAAAACGACCAAGCGATACACGCCGGTGCTAAAGGAAACCAGAAATGGATTCCGCTCTACTTTCCCCCCTCCCACAGAAGCAAGTCTATCTGCTGTTTCCTTAAGATTCAGCTGTACCGGTTTGGCAGGTCTAATCTGAACGGTATCCCGACCACACAACACATCTGTTTTCTGCCGATGTGAGGCTGACAAATAGGGGTACGTAGGTTGATTGCCGCAGGAAGGACAATCCGCTTTTTTCAAACTGTCTACGACTATCGCTGTATACTCGTTTCGCCATAGATCAAACGAAAGCAGCTTCCCTCGCAGTTCTTTCGGATATCCGCCAAGAAGCTTAAAGGCTTCTGCAGTCTGGTTGGCCGTCACCATTTGTACTGCCTGTGGTATAATCCCGGCGGTATCACAGGTCTCGCCTCCAAACGGAACAGTCCCCAGCAGACAGTGAAGACAAGGCGTTTGTCCAGGTAAAATGGTATATGTCACACCGTAGCTGCCTACACATCCCCCGTAAATCCACGGTATGCGATGCTTAAGTGCCATGTCGTTCATGAGCAGACGGGTGTCAAAATTATCGGTTGCATCCATCATCAGGTCAACTTCCTGGATCAGCTCTTCCAGCTCCTCTACCCCGACGTCCAGTACATGTGCGTGGATGACCGTTTCCGAGTTAATGGCTTTTAATCGTCGCTGGGCAGCCACTGCTTTGGGGCATCTCTCCGCGGCGTCGCTTTCCTGAAAAAGCTGCTGGCGCTGCAAGTTGCTCCATTCCACATAATCCCGGTCCACGATGCTTACTTTACCTACCCCTGCACGGACTAGCGTTTCCGCAATACCTGTACCGAGCGCTCCAACGCCTATGATGAGTACATGTGAGGAAGCGAGCCGACGTTGCCCTTCTGGTCCAAAAGGAGCAAATCTTTCCTGTCTGGAATAGCGGTCACTTCGCAGTACTCCTGAACCGGATTTTTCAGTTTCCATCATGCCTGAACCATACCTTCTGTTGGACTACTAGCTGAAGCATAACGTTGTACGGGAATCAGCCCCGCCTCAAAACCATATCTGCCCGCGCGAACAGCCAGCTTCATGGCCTCTGCCATTTTCACAGGGTCCTTCGCTCCCGAAACGGCTGTGTTTAACAGAACAGCATCTGCTCCCAACTGCATTGCCATTGCCGCGTCACCGGGTGAGCGAATACCTGCATCGACAATGACCGGGATCTCTGCTTGTTCAATAATTAACTCCAATGCAAACGGATTGAGCAGACCGCGTCCTGTACCAATCGGTGAAGCTCCAGGCATAATGGCATGCACTCCAAGCTCTTGCAGCCTCTTGGCCAGAATGACATCATCCGATATGTAGGGCAGCACGATAAAGCCTTCGTCCAGCAGCTTTTCGCTTGCTTTCAGCGTTTCAAAGGGATCAGGCAACAATGTCTTGCCATCGCCAATGACCTCAACCTTAATCATATCGCACAGACCTGAGGCTCTTGCCAATTTTGCAATACGAACAGCCTCCTCCGCTGTCGTCGCCCCTGCCGTATTGGGAAGAAGTGTATACTTGCTCAAATCAAGCGTATCCAGAAAATGTTGCTTATCCCGTTCCTCCAAATTTAATCTTCGCACGGCAAAGGTCAATATTTCGCTTTCAGCAGCCTCTACAGCTTGGGACTGGATTTCCAGATCGGAGAATTTTCCTGTTCCCAGCAACAGCCTTGATGTAAAAGATGCTTTTCCAATAGTTAACATAATCAACCACCTCCCACAAAATGTACAATTTCCAGGTTGTCTCCGTCCTTCAGTACCGCTTCCTCATGTTCCTCACGGGTCAATATGTGACGATTCAGCTCCACCACAACGGTTTTCACCTTTAAATCAAGCTCATGCAGCAATTGTTCCACATGGGTGATCCGGTTAGAAAAGTGCATGCTCTGGCCGTTAACCGTCAGCTTCATAAGCTTTCCTCCTTGATACATGCAGAAGAAAATTTGCTTATTCCAAGCTCAGCCGCATTAGCCCCTTTAAGCAAAGCAGCCATCGCACGTCCCGTAGCATCACTCAACAGGACACCGTTGCGATAATGCCCGACCGCAGCATATACCCCTTCCACACCGGGAACAGCCCCTATGAAAGGACGCCCCGCTGCCGCCTGCGGACGCAAGCCTGCCCAAGTGCGAACAAAAGAAGCTTCACGTACACGCGGCAGCCATGCAGAAGCACGTGCCAGCAGCCCCTCCAAACCTGCAACAGTCACTTCTGTGTCATCGTGATGCGGAAGATTCGTCGCGCCTATCCAAAGCTCGTTCTTCTGCTTAGGCACAAGATAAACATCATCGGCATAAATGGTATATTCCAAAGGGTGATCCTTCAAAGAAACGGCAACTACTTCACCCTTGACTGGATAGAGCGGGTAATGAAAGCCTACTTGCTCTAGCAAATTCATGCTCTCCAAGCCTCCGGCAATAATGACCTGATTGCAGGAAACAAAGCCCCTATCTGTCACTACACCGCAAACCCGGCCATCCTTTACGACCAACTGCTCTGCATGAGTACCGGACCATATTGTTGCACCCAACACTGTAGCTGCTCCCGTATAAGCACGACAAAGCTGTACTGGAATGAGCTGTGTCTCCTTGGGTCGATATATAGCTCCAATCGCTTGACGATCTATACCCGGAATCCGCCTGGCCAATTCCTCCGCATCCCACCACTCAGACTGAGTGTCCTCGCGCGTATTAGCAGCTTTCCAGCGTCTTTCACCCTCAGCTTGCGAACGGAAAGGAGTTACAAAACCTTCTGTACGAAATTCTACTGAAACACCGGACAACCGCTCCAGCACACGAACAAGCTCAGGGAATGCATCCCGACTTGTGTAGGCAAATTGTTCAAGTTCAGGGTCGGCAAACTCTTCACTCTCCGCTGCAATCATTCCGGCCGCTGCTCCCGAGGCTCCCTCACCCGGCATCATTCGCTCCAGCATAATTGTACTGCACCCTTCCCTGGCCACATGATAAGCAATGGAACTGCCGATCACACCTCCACCTATGACCAAGCATTCAGCATGTCCTATAACTGTAGCCTCTGTGTGTATCTTTAACATGTGTTATATCTCCTCTCCACTGACCATACTGCTTTCGAATTTCTTCTACTCTCGTTCCCTGCTACAGATTGTGGACTACCTGATCTACCATTTGTCTATATTCCATCGCAGCCGCGATTGGCGACTCAGCTTCCCATATGCCGGACATCACTGCAATTCCGCTTGCTCCAGCATGATAAAGCTCCGGAATATGATGCGGTTGTATGCCGCCAAGTGCAATCACTGGAATGTTAGATAACCTGCATATACGCTCAAGCTGAGCTATCCCCCGCGGCACAACACCGGGCTTGCAGTGGGTCTCATATACATGCCCATAGAGTACATAGTCAGCTCCAGCCCGTTCGGCCATTTGCGCCTCTTCCAAGGAATGAACAGACACTCCACAGCGTGTTCCCTTTGGAAGCAGGCTTTTCACATCCCTGACAGGTAAACCACTAGCCGGTAGCTGGACAGCTCCAGCCAAGGTAAGCAAAGCTACATCCACACGGTCATTGACTGCAATTTGCTGCAAAGGAACTCCCTGTTCCACCATGCTGCGGATCAAGGCAAGCAATTCTGAGGCACCCTTCTGCTTCAGGCGTACGTGCACATAATGAACATACGGATAAATAGCAGCAGCCACTTGGGGTACATCTGCATGAGAGCCACCTTCCATCGTAATTACGTGTAGTTCGATCTCATTTTCACCTCACATTGAACTAAGAATATGAACTAATGTTATAAAATAATCGTATAAGCTGAACCCATATCGTTGCAGCTCCATATCGCGAAATAACATACGGAGCCAGCCACATGTACCAGCAATAATGAAAGGAGATCATATGTGAATCCGTATACGGAAGTTCGACAGATAAAGCCGAACGAAACGCAAAAAAACCACTTCCCAGAGGAAGTGGTTTCACGAACGTCCAATAATCGAACGGACAATCATATCCGTATTCGTATATCGTCCCACGCACAAACAAAAGTAATAATGCGGTTACCTTGCTTGTACGGCGCTCACTTCCCTACGCTGGCATAACCCAGATCAGGTGCAAAGGGTCCGAAATCCATTTATTCCGTCTCAGCCGCATGGGCGGCTCCCCTAGTGTGACTATTATATTGTATCAGCTACAGATAGCTTAGCATATTTTTCTAATTCTGCAACCCCCACTTTTTGTGAAGCATAACAGAACTGAATTTTTTGATTTTAGTTGACTTTGCTTGACCACTCTTCCACATTCCACGTTTTGGTTACCCAATCCTCGTAAAAATCCGGTTCGTGAGATACAAGCAATACAGTCCCTTTATATTCCTTCAAGGCACGTTTGAGCTCGTCCTTTGCTTTAACATCCAAGTGATTGGTAGGCTCGTCAAACAGAACCCAATTGCTTTCCCGCATTAACAATTTGCACAGACGTACTTTAGCCTGCTCACCACCACTAAGCGCAGACAGAGGACGTGTGATATGCTCATTTTTCAAACCGCAACGTGCCAAATGCGCTCTTACTTCATGCTGGTTCAAATGCGGAAACTCATTCCACACATCGTCAATCGGTGTGATTTTGCCCGCCTTTACTTCCTGCTCAAAATAAGCCGGCTGCAAGAAATCGCCTTGATAGGTTTTTCCGCTGATTGGCGGTATTTTCCCCAGAATGGTTTTGAGCAATGTTGATTTACCGACACCGTTGCAGCCTACAATTGCAATTTTTTCGCCACGTTCAATCGTCATGGACATTTTAGGTAAAAGGGCATGAGTATAGCCAATTTCAAAATCAATTCCCTCAAATACTGTTTTCCCGCTCGCACGTGCTTCTTTAAATTGAAAGGTTGGCTTGGCAGCTTCTTCGGGCTTATCAATACGTTCGATCCGATCAAGCTGCTTTTCACGGCTCTTCGCCCGGCCTGATGTGGATGCACGCGCCTTGTTGCGCTGAATAAAGTCTTCCTGTTTCTTAATATATTCCTGTTGCTTCTCATAAGCATCAATATGTTGCGCTTTGTTCAGATCCGCCATCTCAAGGAACTTTTCATAATTAGCTGAATAGCGGGTCATCTTGGCAAATTCAAGGTGATAAATAACATTAACGACCTGGTTCATGAACTCGGTATCATGGGAAATAAGAATAAATGCATATGGATAATCCTTCAAATAACGTGTAAGCCATTCAATATGCTCTACGTCCAAATAGTTGGTAGGCTCATCCAGCAGGAGGACGTTTGGCTTTTCCAACAGCAGCTTGGCCAGAAGCACCTTAGTCCGTTGTCCGCCGCTAAGCGCGGATACATCCCGATCCAGTCCGATAGCCGAGAGACCCAGCCCATTCGCCATTTCTTCAACCTTCACATCAATGAGGTAAAAATCCCCCATATCCAGCTGCTCCTGAATTTCACCCATCTGTTCCAGCAACACTTCCAGCTCTTCGGGAGAAGCATCCCCCATTTTATCCGTAATCTGCATCAATTCCTTTTCCAATTCCAACAAAGGAAGAAATGCATCCTTCAATACATCACGTACTGTTTTACCCGGTGTCAGCTTGGTGTGCTGATCCAGATAACCGTAACGTACACGTGGAGTCCATTCCACTTTACCCTCGTCCTTAAGCAATTTCCCGGTCAAAATGTTCATGAGTGTCGATTTACCGACACCGTTAGCTCCTACCAAACCTACACGTTCCCCCGCAAGCAACCGAAAGGAAACATTTTTAAATAATGTGCGGTCCCCAAAGTTGTGGGATACATTTTCTACAGTCAATAAACTCATACGCTGTTTTTGGCTCCTTATTGTCATCGGCGATGCCGACTGTCATTATTTCATATATCATTTGTTTTCTTTCAAAGCCTTATTGTAGCACATTCAGCAGCCTTATCGGAATATTGAAAACAACGAATTTTAAGGTTTTTAATACGGACTTGCCTATAAAAAAAGAAAAACCACTCGTCAGAGTGATTATTGTAAGCCGTTATTACATTTAAACTCGAAGTACCCCGCAGCAGCCGCAGATTTTTCATCTGAAAAACGTTCTCTAGCCTGAAAGGGTGCTGGACAGGAGTCTCTATAGAAATATTTCATTCCGGTATCTGGCTCTAAGCCACCGATAATAGCTTGCTTTCTAACGACTCTTCCACCACCAAATCCATAGTTATTATAAAACCTGTCACCGACCGGAATGCCTTGAATAAACGCCATCAACCCTACATCATCTACCGTGTTATACCACTCTTCTTGCGGAATAGTCGGCAGTGTAAACGTATAGGCTACGCCGTTGCGTGTTGCCTTTTGATTATGGAGATTAATCAGGCGGGCCAGGTCTTCCTGAACACTATGAACGATGGTGGAACGTCGTACTTGCTCAAACGTTTCGGGATTATTTAGCAATGAAATGCTGGTTTGACCATGAAGTTCCTTTTGAAAGCCCTCCACCCACCTGTGATTCTGCGCATCATACGCGTGTACATAATTATCCAAAGTGAATCCCACACTATTCCCCGCTGAATCAGCATAGGCAAAAGGCTTTTTTTCACTCCATTTGGGACCTATCGCAGCTTGTCCATCCTCACCTGTATAGGTTTCCGAGGCAAACGTATAATAACCATCATAATCCAGAATCACAATGGCAGGTATGTAATCCAATAATGCGCGTTGTGCTACTGTATCCCCATCAATACCTACATTAAGAAAAAGGGTATGCAGGAACGTCTTTAGCGCTTCTTCTTTATCAACACGAAAAAACTTGTCCGATCCGTATCCGGCCTCCCGTTCCTGACGCTCATTCTGGGAGAGTACGAAACCTGCATCCTGAACTGCGGTATGGAGAGCCGAGGTATATTTCATTTCCAACTGCTGCACTTCACGCTGATTTTGTACCCGCAAATCATTAATTACACCAAAGGGCAAAAACAGCAGGATAAATATAACTGCAAAATCAGTAATCTTCATTCAGAACCATGCCTCCGTATGAAGCTGTAACTGCAGACCTACCACTATTGGTCCCGCCGAGAAGCCATGATTCGTATAAATCCGCAGGAGTCCGATTTGTGTTACGTAACCGCACTGTAAAATAATCCCCTGCCATCAAGGTATATCGACGTGTCTGGTCTGAGTTTGGCTGCTGATTGTCAGGAAAAAGGACAGGCAAGATTTGTGCGCTGTAGTACCCATCATATACCGTTTCATAATTGCCCAGAAAACTGTCCGGCTTCGAGGCATCTGCATATTCCGGTACATATTTTTTGTGCATATGCTTTAGATCAACTTCATACGTATTGCCTGTAAGCTCCAGTTCACGCATAAAATCGTTATACATCGTCGGTGTAATGTAGCCCTTGGTTCTCACCATATCTACAAAACGTACCGTTGAATGATACACATGCAACCCCGATATATCATCCTGCCGTTCAGCAGCTTGAGCTGCGGGTACGATATACAAAAGCAATACAGCGAGCAGGGCCCCCAACAGCTTGGATATTGATTGAACCACTTCAGTCCTCCTCCAATTTCTCAAAGCGTACAGATATGATCTCTCCATGCTGATTACGTTGTGGATACATGGAATACAAAGAGGAAGCACTCAAGGCCGATACATCAGGCTCAAACGGAACGGAATACTCATTGTACTCCGTTCCGTCAACTTGAACCGGAATTCCATCCTGTAGATTCATGCGGATTGCCTGAATAACCTGAGTCCCTTTAATCCGTTCCGGTATTCCTACCTCTGCAATACGGGACATCCGCCCCTCGGAGTGCTCCTCCTGCTGCGATCTTAATTCCAGTGCCATACTCATCTGACTGGACAAGTCTGCTGCTGCCGTACATGCGGTTATGAACAAAATAAGTGACAATCCAAGCCGCAGCATGCTCGAAGCGTGATCAGACATGCGCCATCTCCCTATTCATTATGATCTCCACTGTAGTGTTTAGGATTGGGTAAATAGCAAGCCGCGTACAACATTCGATTTATCTTTGACGATTTCAGCCTTGAATTTACCACTTGGATTGACGTATTCGTTTTCTTTCTCATTCAGCGTATTCGCTATTTTTCCCGTCTTATCACTTCCACCGTTCACTGCACCATACTGTTCACTGTCCGTGCTAATGTTCAAAGCATTACCGTACCACTGCCCTGCCATATTTTTGCCGGTTTTAATCTGAATACCGAATTGGTCCTTGCCCTGAAACTTGCGTAGCGCATTGGTTACCTGAGATCCGCTAATAGTTGTACCGTCATATACTGTAAAAGAGGCTTGAGACAATTCGGTCTGAATATCAGCAAAATTATTTTGTGCCGTTTTGGTCGCCTCCTGAGCTGAAATAAACAGAATGACTACAATTGTAATGAGGGCGATGGTCAAAAATATACCGGCGGCTACCTTTAAGGCAGTTGATGCGTTATTCATTATTTTTCTCTCCTTAGTCTGTTATATCGTATTAGTCATCATAGAGCTTACTCACTGAATTTTTTGTATCTGCTCATAATAGCTATCCATTTGAACAAAGCTCATGCCGATCAATGGAATCACCAAATATAAAAAGATAAGACCGTACATTGGAGCAAAACCAATCATCCTACCCCAGATGGCCTTGCTGTCTATCATTTTTTCATACTCCTGTTTTCTTTGTTCAAAATAGTAGGACATATGAGAATCCAAATCATCAAAGGCCTCACGAATGGTAATTTTACCCAAAGACAAATGGAGCTTGTCCACCAGACGTTGAAATTCCGGCAAAGGCGCTTCTTCTTTTAACAAATCGAGAGCTGCCTCGGGTCCGTGTTCATAATGAAGCAAGCATTTTTGCAATGGTCTCTTGAAAATAACCGAAAAACGATTCAACCACTCCAATATTTCCTCGACAGACATTCGTTCCATGGCCCGCAAAATAGAAATGACCGTTTGAAACTGGTATACCTCATGCCTCATATCCAACCGTCGCATTTTTCGCTGCAAATATAACAGAAGCATAGGCATTTGGTAGGCTGCATATCCAACAACCAAACCGATCAGCACTTCCCACCACTTGATGTATTCCTCGTTCCACGCTGCCAGCTTTTGGAGGATGCGGCGTGTATTTTTAGATAGCTGATCCGTATTTGCTGTGCCACCTGCATTACGCTCCAGAGCTGCATACGTCTGCTCATATGTGCTTTCCGCTCTCATGTTAAGCAGGTACATGATTTTGCGGTCAACCTCACTCTGCTTCAAAGCTTCTTTTTCCTCTGTTGGATTTAAACGTCCAAACATTTGACCTGATTGGACAGGAGCGTAAAGAATATGTGTTTTCTCAGCTTCATGTAAAACAAATACCGCACTGATGCTCAGCACCAATCCTGTAATGAAAAGAGTAATCCTCCGTATGTACAGCCATTCCAGTTTAATCTCCGCGCCGCTCTCCTTTAGCAGGCGGGTTATCTGGAAATAAGAGGATGCCTGCTGCCGCGGAATTAAAGCATCTACTACATTATGAATGATGGGAAAACGGTATAGCCTTTGCTCCCAGACATAACGGCCCCGACCCGCACGATAACCTGTTTCGTTGGTCTGTTGCAGCTTTTGTAACAGAAAGTAAGATAAGATAATTACAATATAGACGGTCAATTTTGTAATATATCCTAATTTCCCCTGATAAAAATCATCCATGGACGGAAAACTGGATCTCGCCCATTTTTCAATCGGTATCGTAAAAAAAACGGGGGCCAGTGCAATCACGTTCAAACTTTTGAGCAGATAGTCGAGTTTATTTCTCCGCAGCATCTCCAGCTGGATTTCGCGCGCAAGACTGCCAAGTCCCTTCAAATAGATAGAGCCGCCCTCCTCATTCCGGTCACCAAACTCCATCACCATATATGAGATACCAGCAAAGGCTTTTAAAAATCGGTTTGGAGCAGATTCGTAGTATCTTTCCAATGCTTCATGCGGATCAACATCTGTCAGCGCTTCATGAATGAGTCGTGCGTGTCTTCCAGCCTCGGCCCCGGCCAAATCGGCCGCTTCTGAAATGGCTTCCTCTACCATGCCATGCTGGTGATAATGATGGCGCACATTGGCAAACAGTTCGATCATCTGTGCAAGCAGTCTTTTTTCCATCCGGCTAATGGCCACATCCAAAATGAGGCTGTTGATTACCACGCCGCATAAAAGGGCCAATACAGCAAACTCTAATCCGGGTTTCATCATTAACAGCACGATGCCGCTGCAAATAAATGCTCCCCAGATGAACAGTGTCATCTTCATAGTCTGTAGGCGTAGCTTGTACTCATCGTAGGCATGCAAACCGGAAAGCCGCTTGCGTACGCTCTTGATGTACTCGGATAGGATAGGCACTCCCATGCCCAGCGTGTATAGCTTGTGCAATAAGGCTTGTATCTCCCGTTGCAGTACCGCTTTTCCCTTACGCCCTTCCCGCACAGAATGAATTCTTCCAATACGGACTGCATGATTATTACGTTTGTGCAGCCACCACAAAGCTGTATATAGAAGCACAAAGCCCCCACCTGAAATGAGTAAAATCCACAATAACATCTCTTTAAGACTCATATTCTTCCTCCCAATAACGGGTCAAAAAACGGCGGAAACCACTGGCATCCCTAGCATTCATCTGCTCACACATTTCCTTTGCGCTTTTGGCGGTTAGCGGTTCCATCGGTATATAGCGGCCATTCCGGTATTCCATAACATGCCGGTAGCTATAATTCGCCGAAGCATTGGAGCCGGTATCTATATGATCCGGGTCATGCGGTACACATTCTGTAATTCGTTCAATATAACGGCGCCCTTCCGCATCACGCTTGAGATGCACATCAAAGTTAATGACATGAACTACCTGCTCCTCAGCGATGCCTTCATGTTGAAATACTCCAGTTTTGAGCAATGAATTACGAAGCGAGAATACAAGATCACGAAATGTTTTGGCATGATGAGTAAAAATGGTGAACAGACTTGCAACCTGAGACATCTGGATCATCCAAGCGGCCACTTCATCACTCGCTACTTCGCCAAGGATATTGACGGTTCCATCCGTCTTTTTCTGTAAATCAAGCCCTTGTTGCCCTGAAATATGGTCCGTTTCCCGAAAGGTAAGAATGTTACGGCGACTGTAGATGCTACGCAAATGCAACTCAAAGGCCATTTCCTGTACACGAAGCGTATACGAAGCATAGATATGCTTAACCATCGCCATCAATAGCGTCGTCTTACCTGAACCCTGTGCGCCTGTAATAGCAGTAATCCGGCTGCCTTTCATTAAGTAAGAAAGAAGCTGGATCGGAAAATCAGCATTTTCACCCTTAATTAACTGCTCCAGCGATGCGCTTTGAATATCAAATTTACGGACAAAGAAAGCCCACGATTCGGAGAACGGAGGTCTGACTACCACAACCCGTGACCCATCCTTCATTTCGTTTACCTTATAACCATTGGCTTCGGAAAGCTGTCCCGGATAATTATATTTATAAATATTTTGGCACACCCGTTTAAGCTCACGCTCTGAACCAAAGGAAAGAAACGAAAGATGAATCGTTTTTCCTTTATAAAAAATCCACACGCTCTCATGACCATTTGCAGCTGGTTCAGATGCTTGTTCTAATGTATACCGATCCGAAGGCCAGTCCGCCGATGGAGGAGCCCCACATTTCGGCATGCCACTAACGCCCCCACTTACACCGTCAATCCGCTGATCACGTATATCATCAATGACGGAAAAGCCTTTATAATGCTGGTAAATCCGCTGCACAATAATGTCCACCTTCTCCAAAAAGGAAAGGGGGCGGTGCTCACAGTCATAGATATAACGGATATCCTCTCCCGTGACGAGATAGCTTCCATCCTCTTCATGTGGCTGTGAATATCTCATTTCGGCCAAGTCATAAGTATCCAGTAAACGTGACAGGGCATCAGCGCCATACTTTTGCTGGTATTGGTAAAATACAATTTCGAATTGATCCTGTATGCTTAATGACTCAGGTCTGGAAAATGGCAAAACGGAATCTACGATCTTCTCGTTCAAGCCATAGCCGTTAATCAGCAGCTCAACCATCAGATTTTTAACAAAACGTTTATCACCACTACTGCCATTGGCACAGTCCTTTAGTGCTCTGCGCAGCTCCGCTCTTTGATGGATACGCCTTCTATATTCCTCTTCATGCAACCCGACATCCGCCATTTGGCTATGACTTAGTTCATGAAGCGCATTTTTGATATACTCCATCAGAGTCTCCAATGTAGCCTCTTCATTCTCTTTGCCGACCCGTGAGGTTGAATGACGCGAGTGAATATTTCCTCGATATTTAACAATAATCAATACGATGCCCAGCAGAACAATGCAAGCAAGTATCAATCCATTGATCAATTGAGCGGACAGCATCAAGCGCCCCTTTCCAAAGCCTTGAGCCGAAGATCGGATTCTACCGCCTCCAGAATAGCTTTACTGATCTGCCGTATGCTCTGCCCCCATCCGATAGGTGTAAAAAGCCGGCGATGCGGCTCTTTCCCACTGCGTACACCACGCTGTACATGGCCTACCACATCCCTGCGGTTCCACGCGTCCATAAATTCAGTACTGTAAGGAACCGTATGTAAAGCTCCCTTGTAGTCATATCTCCTGCGGATATTCGCTACATTTGCTTGAGAATGCACATCATATTTCCCGAGCACCATTAATAACGGCAATGCCGAGTAAGTGGATAGCGGAGATACAGATTCAAAAAAAGCATCCAGCTCTCGCATATTCTGAGTCAGCGACAGAACAGCCAGCTTGGCTCCCGCACATGCTTCATGTTGTACAGATCCCCACCCTGCTCCACTTCCTGCATCAACCAGCGTCAAATCATAATATTGATCCGCCGTGTCCATGACTGCCCGTACAAGTCCAGGGGATAACAGTGGTGGAACAGCTCCAAAGCTGGAGGTTCCCTCAAGCACATCCAGAGTCTGTTCCAGTACAGGTGCCGTATAATTGCAAATATTTTCTCTAGACAATGTTCCGCGCAGTACTAACCGTGCGACAGCATCCCAACCACCTTCCTGAAGCCGCAAACTTGGATCATCCATACGATGCTCCTGTATAGGGAACCCTGATTCAATTCCCGTATGCCTACGTCCCAGATGGGTCAATAGTAATCTTCCTCTATATAGATTGCCTATGGTAACTGCTATTGCTGCCGCCAATGAGCTACTTCCACTCGCTCCCTTAATGGGACTCCAAAATAAAACAGTGCTCATGCTCTCCTCCTTTCCGCACGCTTTAGCGCACGTCGGCTCTCTTTAAATTCCCAGCCCATCCATTCTCCAATGCAACGGCACAATTCTTTCTTATACATTCTGGATAGCGGTTTTAGTTGAAGCTGCTGTTTATGCTCATTTTCCAGCTTCAGGGCAAGATGCCCCTCATCCCATGGCAGTACATACGGCTCTTGCTGCCAGAAGGCAGGAAAACCGTTCATGTATTCCCACAAGTAGGGCTCCTCTACACCACAATCCACGGCTTGTAAAAATAATTTGTCAAATGCAAGATCTTTGGGAAATCCAGGTTGACCGAACAGACGCTCTAGCCACATCCGTCCGTTGTCCATCTGCATTCGGCTATAATCACTGACCCAAATTCGCTGTTCCGCCCTTTTCCAAACCGATATTGGGCAAAAATCCGCTGACTCCACGTCCAAAATTACAATGTCATAAGCCTGCTCTGCCTCTAGATCGTCCATCATACCGATGTTAAGATCTTCCCATTCTGTAAAACCAGTCGCCACATCAAAACCATTAAACTGTGTAATGGGAAGTGGTTTATCGAGCATCCCAATGCTATATCGATACTGTTTCCGCAGCGTAGCATCCACAAGCAGCACCTGTTGGCCGGAAGCAGCTAATATGTTGCTGATGTATAGCAAGGTATCACTTTTGTCGCAAAGTCCGGCAAATATCCAAATTTTCATACTTCCGTTCCTTTTCTTTTATTTATTTGGCATACGGATCAGAGCTTCCACCCTGCGTCAAAATTTCCGTCTGTTCTTTGTGATCCTGACCGATTCCATATTCATTCCCCATACCCTTACTCCCGGCAGATGCATCTCCTACAGTCGTATCCGTATGCTGAGCTGTAATTTCCTCACTCAGGCTTCTTTCTATTGGTGTTGAAATGTCATTGTTTGATGAATTAATTGCATTTTCAAGAGAATCCCGCAGCTGCTTGGACAGCTTTTGTTCAGCCACGCGTATCAAATTCGGATCACTATTCATGAGTGCTAACACCTGGGCATTAGGCGGATAAGTTGGGATCGCTTTCGACTGAAATTGGGGATCGACATATGTCAGCGCATAGATGGATGCTTTATGCAGATAGGCATCAACCATTGCGCTTGAAAACGATAATATTTCCTGCTCATTCATGGTGACCCAGACGACGGGGCCTTCCAACCTGGAAATTTTCTTTTTGGACAATAGAATATAATCCTGGCCCGTTGGAAATTGAATGCGGATATCCACTTCGTCCCCCTGCTTCAGGCTGCTGGGCAGTACTACCACCTTTAGCTCACGGTTGCGTAAATCTTTAGGTGCGGGCTCATCAACAGTTACCATTGCAGACGTAAGCACAGACCCTTTTTTCAATTCAATCTTGGATATAGTGCCGGAAGCTTCATTTTTATCTACCACCAAATTTGCCGGAGCCTGAGATCCAGGGACCGCAACTCCCTTCAAATCATTAGATGTAATCTGTTCACCCGGAGATATGTCACGAATAACAGCCCAGCCTTTTTTCGCGGTACGTTGCTCTTGTTCGTACACTTTCCATTTTAGTTCTGCGTCTACTTCGGCCTGTTTCCTGACCTCATTCATTTGATGGGTGTTAACGATAAAGTAACCCACAAAAATAATGCTAACTATACCCGCGCCAATACAACCGGCGTATAGTTTTTGCTTACTGCTCTTTCTTAGCTTGGACACACAGCTTCTCCCCTGCCTTTTTGGATATATATCTTTGATTTAGCGCTGGCGTTTAAGAAATCCGAAGCGTTTTTTCCGGGTATCCGGAATAGCTCCGCGAAACAGCTCGTCCAGCACCTGATCCATCTCACCATCTATCTCGAATGGATCAGAATGGAGCGGTAGCGCAAATACTTTATCATGATCCAGTTCCTTACGCAGCCTGCGAACCACCTCCGAGGGTGCCAACGGCAAGCAGTAATTCCATTTATGCTGCGGATAACGCTGAAGCGATCGGGCCAGCCCGACGATCTCTTGAGCTCTCCATTCCGCTCCTGAACCAACGACAAGCGGGTAATCGGCTCTCAGAAATTCCTCCAGCCGCTCATTATCCTGCCCACTCCCCAAATCCAGAACGATAAATCTATAGGAACCGCCCAGCAAAGAAATGACGTCCGCACGAGATGTCTGCCGCCAATAATGTACTCCGTCCACCTCAAAACGCCGACTCGAACTCGTTCGTCCAGCAGGTGCGCCCTCCAGCACTGCTTGAAGCCGGGCAAACGCTTTGGCTGTGCTATGCAGTTCAACCAAAGCTACGGAGCGACATCTTCGGGCCAGGTAATGGCTCACCGCAATTGCCGTGTGTGTAGCACCGGAACCGGAAGACACACCGAGCACAGCTACTACCCTTGTACCTGCGTATTCCAATGAAGTATTTGAAGGTTCACCAACAGATACTCCATGTTGAGCAGGCTGAAACTCTGCACTTCGTCGCAGTTCTTCAACGACCTCTCCGGCAGATTGAAATCGTTCCTCAGGGTGCTGCCGCAGCAGCTTTCGAATCACTGGAATCAAATGGCGGGGTAATTCCCCGCGAATATACCTTTCTACTCCCGCAGTCCACTCGCTATATTTGCCACCCGTACAGAGATACAACAGCAACGCTCCCAAACTGTATAAGTCTGAGCGAGCATCCGTCTGGCCTGCTCCATATTGCTCCGGGGCTGCAAAACCCACGGTTCCCAGCTTTACCGTATCCTGATTCAGTTCTGCCTTATAGCTCCGTGCAATCCCAAAATCAATCAGCTTAAATTCCATTTCCGGAGTCAGCATAATATTCGTCGGTTTCAGATCACGGTAAATGACTGGTGTCTGACGGGTATGCAAATAATCCAGCACATCCAGCACCTGCAAAGCGAATGGAACGATTTGCTCCTGTGGAATATGACCTTGGTAGCCCTTCATATAGGCTTCCAGCGTCATACCTTCAATGTAATCCATAACCAGATATACCGCGCCGGATGGCGGATGCTCGAAGAAATCAACAATTCTCGGCAAGCGTGGATGGCTTAATGAAATCAGCATTTCCGCTTCCGTCCGTATAAGCTTCATCATTTGCGGCTCGGCAACCGACTCCTTCACCGCCCATTGCTTGCCTGGGAGCTTCAAATCTTCTGCCATGAACACATGGCTCATTCCTCCTGTACCCAACGTGCGAACAATTCGGTAACGTTCACCGACAATAGACCCGTATTCCAATCGTGATGGCTTCTGCATCATCCTTCCACCTCCCTTCTATAAGCAAACAACGCAAAAAAGGGAAAGCCGCCGCAAAACAAAATCTCCATGTCACCATGAAAATGATCTGCGGGATGCTTTCCCTTTATTAAAACGTGATTATTATTTTTTAAGGAACAATTTGGGTTTATTATATAGCAGACCTGTACTCATTGTAAAGTATTATTTTCCATACTTGATCATGTACAGGGTAATCTCATCTCGGTTATGGAATAGCTGCTTAGCCCGCTGAATCTGCATGCCAGACTGCTCGAATGAAGCCATCACATCATGAATGAGCGCCAAAGGCTTTTTATGCATTAGCTTGACCGTTACGATAGCAGTACCCCCACTCCGCAAACTATACAGCAAATCAGTAACGAGCCTTGCCATCTGCTTCGGACTCCAACTCATATCACAAACCAGCAGATCGAATGTATTCTCTTTAAATTTGACTTCACTCGCATTTTTGCGCAAAAAAGTCAGATTGGCATACTTCATCAGCGACGGCTCCATCTTAGCCGGATCAACCGCTGTTACCTTAAGCCCTCGCTCCAGTAAGAAGGAAGTCCACCCACCCGGTGCTGCCCCGATATCCAGTCCTTGATGGAATGCACCAAAATCAATGCCAAATGTCGCCTCTGCTTCTAAAAGCTTGAATTTGGCACGAGAGATTTGTCCCTCCTCCTTCTGAAAACGAACCGCCCCTCCGCTCCAATCTGAAAGATTGTCCTGAGGGTGCGATACGCCTGCATACCACGTATCCGTATCCGCAAAAACGGATACAATAACGTCGGCCCCTTGTACCGTTTGCTCCATAGGTAGATCACTTAATTGTTCACTTAAAGCCTGCTTGAGCGCCCCTGCGCTTTCGGTCCAGCTGCTGTTAGCTCCTTTGCGCACTTGCAAAGAAACACGTTGATCCAACAGCTCCCGGCGGTTACGGATAAATGCAACCAGATGCTCCAGCACCTGGTCCAAGTTCGTTCCTTCCTCCTGAAAATGCACAGGAAACAAGTGACGCAAAAACATTGGCGGCTGACCTGTAATCGTCCCTACAGCCTCACTGGCTCCCGCAGGTAATGTAGCCAGAAAAATTTCACCGGGTACAAGTACTGTGCTTTTCACTGAGCCAAATAATCTTCTAAGCTCCTCTTGAGCGTAGGGTGCAAAGCCATGATTGGCTGTGCACACAAATCTTGACGATGACAAAGCGGCCCCACCCTGTTCATCTGTACGCATGTATTGTTCCTCCAAAGTAACATTACCCTCCAGTGCACACCCGAATCCAGGGACGTTCTCCATCCCAATCCAGCTCAACTGGAACTTCATACGTGTGCATAATCAATTCTTTCGTTAAAACTTCTTTTTTGGGTCCCGCTGCTGCAACCTTGCCATCACGGATCAACGCCACATGCGTAAAGAGAGGAACAATCTCCTCAATGTGATGCGTTACGTAGACCACTGACAAATCCCGTTGACGGAGCCGATCAATCTCAACCAGCATTTTTTCCCGTTCAAATAAATCCAGCCCGGCACAAGGCTCGTCCATAATCAACAAACGAGGCTCCGCCATCAGTGAGCGTGCCAGCATGACCTTTTTGCGCTCTCCTTGAGATAATGTCCCCAGCGGATGATGCATCAGACCGCCTAAATTCATCCCCTCCAACAAAGATACGGCTTTTTCCTTTGCCTCTGTCGGAATCTCTTGATAAAAACGCAAAAAAGCATATGCACCAGTAGCGACTACTTCCCATACCGGATCTTTTAACGCTAGCTTTTCCAGCAATGTCTGGCTAATATAGCCGATCTGCTTGCGAACTTCCCGCACGTCACATTGACCATAGGTTTGTCCAAGCACCTCGACCGTGCCACGACTGGGAAACATATATCCTGTCATCATTTCCAGCAATGTTGTTTTACCAGAACCGTTGCGCCCCAGAATCGCCCAATGCTCGCCTTCCCGTATATCAAGACTTACATCGTCCAAAATCTTATTTTCTTCCCGCTGCAATGTGATATTCTTTATGGATATCATTCCATCACACTCCTTATCCTGTTCAGCAAGTGTTCCACAGATCCCATTTTGTAGATGATTTCAGGAATTTCATTTTCGCCGTTGTATATAAGAAGCGCGGGTACACTGGAAATTCGATTCTCCTGCACCAGTTCAGGAATATAGTTTATGTTGCTTTGCAACACTGCTCCTCCGGGAAGCAAATGCTCCGCCACCTCCAGCATTCGGCGGGCAGCCGCGCAGGTTCCGCACATGGGAGTGTACACAAACAAAGCCAGCTTGCATCCCTCCCATATGGCACGACGTGCCTCTTTTTGTCCTATTTCCCTCATCGTTCCGACTCTTTTCTGATCTCACGCATACGTTCCTCGGGTATCGGACCATTATGCACGATGACTCCTTCTGGCTTGTTGGCATAGAGCAGCTCATACATGGCACGCCGACCCTCCGGACTGGAGGAATGCAGGTAAATTTCGGGCGGATATAACTGTTTGCCTGCAATGTAAGCAGCCACATCTTTTCCCGTGAGCTGACCCGGACCCAAATCATAATCCAGCGATAGCACTGAAATCGGATACTCTTGAAGCAGCAACAGACACTCTTCCGCGTCCCTTGCCAGCTTAAAGCCCGGAGGACAAGGCCGATAATCGTCCATAAACAAATACATCAACTCTCCTCCTTTTCCCTTAAAGTAAGCTCATAAGCCTCTAAGATAAACAATATCCGTTAGACTGATTTACTGCCAACTTTGAATCAATTGAATATCTTCCCGATGTGTCCCATCAGCTCCCGTTTCACTTTCCAGGACGACAGGAATACCTCTTACAAGCTCCTGTTCTGTCATCCACCGTATGCCCTCCAAACCGATATAGCCTTGCCCGACACGCGCATGTCTGTCTTTTTTAGATCCATACGGATATTTGGAATCGTTCAAATGAACTCCGCACAGGGCTGACCAATAACCGAGACGCTCCCCTTTTTCAATCAAAGCCTCGTCCTTTTCACCATTCCACAAACCTGCTGCATAGGCATGACAGGTGTCCAGGCAAAAGCCAATACTGTTGGAATTTTGGCACAACTGGCGGATTTGCACCATTTCCTCCAGCGTGGTTCCCATCGGTCCATGATCCCCTGCCTGATTTTCAATCAGTATTTTGGCATTTCCCTGCCAGCCTTCCAGCACATCGTCCAGACAGCCAATGATATTTCGGTAGCCTTTCAGTGGATCAGCCGAATGCATATGCCCGAAGTGGACGACAATCCCTTTCGAGCCGCAAGCTTCTGCAATATCCAGATCGTTCCGCAAAGAGACAACCGTCAGCTCATACAGCTCCTGACCGCGCTCGCGCCCAAGAGCCGGATTCACAGGATACGGCGAATGCGCAATGGATTGAAGCTGATGCTTTGAACAATAAGCTTTACAAGCAGCAGCATCCGTAGTACTCCATTCCTTCAATCTAAGACTACGAGGATTCTTCGGGAAATATTGAAAAGAACGTCCCCCCTGCTCTTGTGTACGCATAGCGGCTTTGGAAAAGCCACCACGCGTACTCACGTGGGCTCCGATGAGCAATTTAGGCATCATGCTGCTGTACCGGGCAATAAAATGCTTTTTTCCCCGCCAGCTCAACCCTTACAATTTTCCCGCCACTTGGGGATTCCTCACCTTCACGGTCATATACTCGGCACTGATGATCGAAGCCACCCGTTAACGTATCTCCCTCCATCAGCGGCATTTCCATATAACCGCCTTCCACAGTAGCTTCTCGCAGCACGGATTGAGTAGCATGATACAGCTTTTCCACTTTTTCCGGTGACTGTACGATGTTTTGTACTTTGGAACCCGGTGTAAACCCGGCGATATAAGCAATTTCATCCGAATAACAGTTGCCAATACCCGAAAAAATCTGCTGATTCACCAGCGTTGTTTTCAAAATCCCCCGCCGTCCCTTGAGACGCGCTGTGAACTTTTCCAACGTCATGCGATGGTCCAACGGATCGGGTCCGAGGTCTGACAATGCCTCCTCTGTTTCTTTAGCTGTCAGCAAGTGCAGGTAGCCTAAGCGCAGCCCAATAAAATAAAGCTTCACACCGCTAAAATCCAATTCGATCTGAACCGTACGGTTCGGGCGCTGCTCCTCTGTTCCCAGATAGAGCAGTCCTCCCAGCATCAAGTGCAGCACAAGCCGCCCGCCCGTGTTTAAATGAAAGATCAAATGCTTGCCTCGACGCTCTAAATATACAACGGTCGCTCCCAGCAAATGCTTTTCAAACGTGTTCACGTCAGTGTTAATGGATTTTTCACGGTTAACCGTCACTCCAGTAATCGGAATGTCCAAAATTTGTTTTGATAATAGCGTTCTGTAATTTTCCATTTCAGGAAGTTCCGGCATATCAACATCTTTCCTTTCGTAGCTACATAGCTTTTAATTCTCACCATTTATTAAATATATGTTGGTTATCATTTCAACTCTTCCTTGATCCAGTACTGCAGTTCATCCAGATTTTCAAATATCAGGTCAGGCTTTACGCCAACGGCGCGCATATGTTCTTCCATATTCGCGTGTGTCGTCACACCCGACAGAATCAGAGCTGTTTTACAACCTGCCGCTGCGCCTGCTGCAATATCAGTAAGCATATTATCGCCCACAACCAGAGCTTCATCCGCTCTAATATTCAAGCGATCCAGCGCATAGTTCATCAACACGCTCGAAGGCTTGCCGATAACCACTGGCTTTACCTGTGAAGCCGCTTCAATCGCAGCGCCAATCGTTCCTGCTCCTGGCGTTAGCCCGTCATGAGAGGGTAATTGCAGATCCGGGTTTGTCAAAATAAACGTGGCTCCCTCCCGAATCCAGCGCATGGCAGCGGCCAGTGTTTCATATGTAAATTGACGATCTATCCCCTGCACCACATAATCGGGCTGCTCCTGAACAAGCTGCAGCCCGGCCTCTGTGAGCGCCTGGCGTAATCCGGTTTCGCCAATACAATATACACGTGCTCCTGGACTCTGCTGTGCAACATATTGTGCAGCTGCCAACGCCGAAGTATATACTTCATGGCTGACTGCTTCAATTCCCATACCAACCAAATGCTCTGCCACCAATTCGGGTGTGCGTGAAGCATTGTTTGTGACATACGCATAAGGTATCTGATCTGTACGTAATTGGGATATGAACAGGTCCGCACCCTTGATCATCCGGTTTCCATGATAAAGGGTACCATCCAGATCAATCAGTAACGATTTTATCGTAATCCCCTCCCCCACTTCAAATCAATTCATTATAACGTCATAACATCGCAAAATGATAATTCATCCTATGAAGGATGTTCCCACCACTTATTTAACCACCTTAATCATTTAGGTCATAAAATAAGTTGGGATCTCTATTTCATCTTATCTATCTTAAGTCAAACATGCTAATGAAGTCTATGAATTGCCGGTAAACCGTCCAAAATAGTACTATTCCTCGCTAAAAGCCGTCGCTTTCACATGAAATAAGCTTACATCAGCGTCGAAATCCATCGAAGAGACCATGTCTTCAAAGGAATTTCCCTGTATTTCCTCACTCGCTCAAAGAAATAAAGTCCTTCAAATTCGATATATAGAAAATCAAATATAACACGTCCCCATATGTGGTAGCACAAAATCACTCCACCCCAACAAGTGGCTGCTCTCGTCTCTTGTCGCATCCTGCGCTTTCCCGGAAAATAATTACGGGTGAAAAACAAAAGCACCGGAGCAAGCTCCGGCACCCCCACATGCATATCTACACTCCAAGCGTTAATTAGCCGATATCGGGTACTGGTAACAGCACATGCTGCTCTGCAAGCAATGAATTGGGAAATATGCTTTTTGCTTCTTCCAGCAACGGCTCAAGCTGTTCCTGATCTTTATATCGGGAACTAAAATGCGTCAGTATTAACTGCCCCGCATTTGCGGCTTTTGCAGCTTCCGCTGCCTGAAGCGCTGTACTGTGATGATATTCGTACGCTGTATCCGCCAGCTCATGCAGAAAAGTCGCTTCATGGACGACAACTGTTGCATCTTGAGCCAGTTCTACTGTATTGGGACAAGGTCGTGTATCACCAAGAATGGTGATGATGCGCCCTTTTTTCGGTGAGCCCAAAACATCCTGAGGATGAAGAATGACTCCACCCTCCACCTCCACGCTTTCTCCACGCTTTAATTTACCGTAAATCGGACCGGGCTTGATTCCGTACCGCTCCAGCAGCTCCTGGTTGAGCTTGCCGGGCTTATCCATCTCTACAACTCGGTAGCCAAAGCTATCGATCCGATGATCCAGCAGAGCTGATTCCACCCTGAACTGCCCATCCTCAAACAACACCCCGCCCGTATGCTCCACAATATGCAGCTGGTAATTGATCCGGGATTGGCTGATCCCCAAAGATAGTTCAATGTACTGCTTAAGCCCTGGTGGCCCGTATACTGTCAGTGGAGCCGTACCTCCCTGGTACGCCCTGCTCGACAGCAGGCCCGGTAGACCAAAAAGATGGTCTCCATGCAAATGAGTGATAAATATCTTTTCAAGCCTGCTTAATTTGAGCGGCGAACGCAGCACCTCCTGCTGAGTGCCTTCACCACAATCGAATAACCACATGCTTCTTCGTTCTTCCAGCAAACGAAGAGCGATGGACGTTACATTCCGCTGAATCGTCGGCACCCCAGCATTTGTACCGAGAAAATAAAATTCCATAAGTTAACCTTCTTCCTACTGACCAGCAAAAAACCTCCGAAGCTCGGAGGGTCTTTGCTATCCTATCTGATAGAGGTGTTAGACCTTTTCGACGTTAAAATACTGCGCCTGAGGGTGGCTGAACACCATGGCTGATACAGAAGCCTCCGGTTCCATCATAAACCCTTCCGTCAGTTCAACGCCAATGTCCTCAGGTTTTAGCAGCTGGAACAACGGTCCCTGATCCTCCAGATCCGGACATGCCGGATAACCAAAGGATACTCGTATGCCCTGATATCTGGCCCCATGCCGCTGCTTCATCGTCATATCGGCAGAATCCGGGAAGCCCCAGCTGTCTCTGATAATATGATGAAGCCGCTCCGCCAAACCTTCTGCCACTTCGAGCGCTACCGCTTGAAGCGCATGAGAGCGCAAGTAATCCCCTTGTTCCTTCCACTGGGTAGAGAGCTGCTGTATTCCATGACCGGCAGTTACAACCATAAAACCTACATAATCCATGACCCCAGACTCTACAGATTTTAGGAAGTCAGCCAAGCACAGGTATGGCTCCACCTGCTGACGTGGAAACGTAAATGTGTGCAATACCTTACTCATATCCGACGGATCGTAGATCAGGATTTGATCTCCTTGCGATTGCGCCGGGAAGAAGCGATACACGGCATGCGCCTGAATAATCCCGTCTGTAACAGCTTCAAACATGATGCTGTCCACCGTATCCTTGAGCTGAGTCGCTTTGGGATCACCCTCCGCCAGCAGCTTCTCAACGTTTCCTCTCAAGCCAAGATGATGCCCCATCAGCATCTGCATATTTACATAAGGCAAAATATAGTTTAACGGATAGTTGCGCAGTACATGGCGATCCGTATCCGGTGGAATATAGACCGGCAAATCCTGAGCAATGTTAGAACGCACAGCCCGAGTAAGCTTAGGAAGCTGCTTGGTTTCCACGACTGCTGCCGCTTCTGCCTCTCGTTCAGCCTCCATATCCTCCGCCATTTTTTTGCGGGACTCAGGGTTCATCAGCTTATTGGCAATGTCCAAACCATCCATAGCATCCTTTGCATAAGCTACCAGACCATCATACTCAGGACGGATACGGTTTTTAGTAAACTTGCGTGTTAAAGCAGCTCCGCCAACCATGATCGGAATATCAATATTCGCATTTTTCAAATCCTGGGCGGTTAGTACCATTTGTTGAGCCGATTTAACAAGCAAGCCGGATAAGCCAATCAAATCGGCCTTTTCTTCACGGTAAGCTTCAATAATGCGTTCTGGTGGTACTTTTATACCCAGATTGACGATTTGGTAACCATTGTTGGATAGAATAATCTCCACCAAATTTTTACCAATGTCATGCACATCACCTTTAACCGTAGCCAACAAAATCTTACCTTTTACCGAGGATTCATTTTTCTCCATGAACGGTTCCAAATAGGCAACCGACGCCTTCATTACTTCAGCGCTTTGCAGCACCTCCGCGACGATTAACTCGTTGTTGTTGAACAGGCGCCCTACCTCTTCCATCCCTTTCATGAGCGGGCCGTTAATAATCTCCAGCGAGGAATATTTGGCGAGTGCCTGCTCCAGATCGGGAATCAGTCCCTCCTTGCTTCCCTCCACGACATAAGAAGCCAAGCGTTCTTCGAGCGAAAGATTGGATACCTTTTCTTTTTTCTCTACTTTCTTGTTACGGAAAGCTGCCACAAAAGCAGATAAAGTATCGTCATTCGTTTTATAAATCAGGTCTTCGGCAAGCTTCCGCTCATGCTCAGGAATCGATGCATAACGTTCAAGCTTTTCCGTGTTTACAATCGCATAGTCCAGACCTGCCTTGGTGCATTCATACAAATAGACAGAATTGAGCACTTCACGGCCCGCTTCCGGCAAACCGAAGGATACGTTACTGATGCCCAGGATGGTATGAACCCCGGGAAGCGCTTCTTTAATGATGCGAATGCCCTCAATCGTCTCCTTCGCTGAACCAATGTATTGCTCATCACCTGTACCTACTGGAAATACGAGCGTATCAAAAATGAGATCCTCCGCTGCCAGACCGTAACGGTTCACCAGCAGATCATAAGAACGCTTGGCTACCTCCAGCTTGTCCTCACGCGAAATAGCCTGACCGCGTTCATCAATCGTGCCGACTACAACAGCCGCGCCGTACTTATGAATAAGCGGAGCCATTTTCTCAAATTTCTCTTCACCATCCTCCAAATTAATGGAGTTAATAATCGCCTTGCCTTGCGAATATTGCAGCGCTTTATCTATGACTTTGATATCCGTGGTGTCAATCACCAGCGGCACTTTTACCTTGTTCACAACCAGCTTTAAAAAAGCTTCCATGTCCGTCATTTCATCGCGATCCGGGTCCTGTACACAAATATCAATGACATGCGCCCCGCTCTTTACTTGGGCACGGGCAATTTCAGATGCCTCTTCATATTTGCCTTCCACGATCAAACGCTTGAATTTGCGGGAGCCCAGAACATTCGTTCGCTCCCCAACCATATATGGACGATTGTCCTGTTCAATATATACAGGCTCAATGCCGGATACTGCAGGAGGATGATGACCTGCCAGCGGACGCGGCTCAAATTGTGCCATTTGTTCACTCATAACCCGAATATGTTCAGGCGTGGTACCACAGCACCCCCCTGCAATGTTGAGCCAACCTTTTTCAGCGAATGCGGCCATTTTACGAGCCAATGATTCAGGTGATTCATGGTATTGACCATTTTCATCAGGCAAGCCCGCATTTGGATAACAGCTAATCGCTGCAGAGGACATTTCGGAAAGAGAGCGAATATGATCCCGCATAAACTCTGGACCTGTTGCACAATTCAGACCAATCGATACCGGATGCAAGTGTTCCAGTGAAATGCAAAAGGATTCGATATTTTGTCCGGCCAACGTCGTACCCATAGGTTCAATGGTACCCGAAATCATCAGCGGAAGTTCAATCCCCGTCTGCTCAAAAGCCTGGCGAATTCCGATGCTTCCCGCTTTGACGTTAAGTGTATCCTGTGACGTCTCCAGCAGCAGTGCATCCACGCCGCCTTCAATCAGCGCCAAGGCCTGCTCCTGATAGCTCTCAATCAGTTCCGCAAACGTAACTCCGCCTGTTACAGACAAGGTTTTCGTCGTCGGTCCCATCGCTCCTACAACAAAACGGGGCTTGTCCGCAGTGTTGAATTTATCCACCGCGTTACGCGCCAGCTTGGCCGCAGCCAAATTAATCTCACGTGCACGTTCTGGTATATCATAATCCGCCAAAACGACAGATGTAGCTCCAAATGTGTTCGTTTCAATCAGGTCTGCCCCAGCCTCCAAATATGCTTCATGGATGCCTTGAATGACGTCCGGTCTCGTTAAGACCAGCATCTCATTGCAGCCCTCCAGCTCTTCCCCACCAAAATCGTCGGGGGAAAGGTCCTCCTGCTGAATCATGGTCCCCATGGCTCCGTCAAGAAGTAGTATTCTTCGTTGTAACGCTTCCTGCAAGCTAATTTTGTCCAAAATCTCTTCACCCCCGCAAAACGTTAAATCCTAGTTTAGCAGAAACCGTATCATTTAGATAGATTGAAGTAAAAACATACGTTTTATACAGCTTACTCTTTCGTAATAACCATTCTTGTAATCCATTTTATAATTTGCTGTGTTAGAAAGACAGGCTTCAATCCGTATTTTTTAGCTAGAGTCATGTCCAGCATAAAATGTTGTAATCCTATATTGTGCAACGATTCAAGACATGATATCCTGTATACAACATTAAACCAAGTGGAAAAGAGGGATAAACCCATGGCTGAAATTTTAATTCGCACTACCAATGAACGAATTAGCGGTGAGGAACAAGTCCGTGAATTTTTGGAAAGTCACGAAGTCTTATATGAACATTGGGACGTTTCCAAATTATCCAGGGAACTACAAGAAAATTTTATACTGACAGATGAACAAAAAGCCGCTGTTCTCCAAACCTTTGCACCTGAAATCAAGGATTTGGCCGCACGTCGCGGATATAAAATATGGGATGTTATCACTTTATCCGAAACAACACCGAATCTGGACGAGCTGCTGGCCAAATTTGAGCAAATCCACACCCATACCGAGGATGAAATCCGTGCCATTGTTGCCGGCAAAGGCATTTTTATCATTAAAGGTCCTGAAGAGATTGGCTATTTCAATGTAGAGCTTTCACCAGGTGACGTTATTTCTGTGCCTGAAAATACCCCTCATTTCTTCACCTTAATGGAAAATCAGAAGATCGTCGCAGTCCGCTTGTTCATTGAAGAGAATGGCTGGATTGCCGAACCTTTTGAAGATCCGTCATTTATTAAAGCTTAATGCGAGCATATCCTAATTATAGATAAAGCAACTCCCTCTACTCAGAGCACACTGAGCGGAGGGAGTTTTTTTAATATCGTTTCTATGGAAAAAGCTCTTCATTTATTACTTCAACGATTGAATAATTCCATCCAATTCAGACAAATGCTTGATTTCGAACTTTGGCTTGATCTCTGTCGTATTGGTTTTGGCGTTTCGGTTCAACCATACGGAGTGCACACCCGCTGCCAAAGCCCCTTGAATATCAGTTGTCAGCTTATCCCCTACCATTAAAGCATGTTCAGGCTTGATACCAAGAAGCCCTAAAGCATGCTGGAATATCGACGGATCAGGCTTTCCTTTACCAAACGAACCTGAAATGACAACATGATCAAAAAAAGGAGCTAATTGAGGTACCCCATCCAGTTTTTCCTGTTGCAGGTCAGGGGAGCCGTTTGTCAACAATAACAGCTTGTAATGTCCTTTCAATTGCTCCAGAATTTCAAATGTTTCTTCATATACATGGGGACGTGCGCGTCTTTCGGCAGCAAATTGGGTGGCCAGCTTTTGTGCCAGCTCCTCATTATCTATCCCTAGCTGCTGAAGACCTCTTCGCCATGACTCCTTGCGATAAACAGGAGCCAGTTGTTCCAACTGACGGAACTCAGGCTGCTCACCTGCCGTAAAATTCGCCCATAACCCTTCAAACGGATTAATGCCGATCATCTGAGTAAAACTAAAGGTCTCATAAGACTCGTACAAAGCGCGTGCTTCCTTGCGAACTGCTTCCTCCAGAGCCTTCGGATCAACGCCTGCTTCCCGGGAGCCTGTTTGGCATGCTGCGTCAAACGCCTCTTCCACACTACGTTCATCCCACAAAAGCGTATCATCAAGATCAAACATTACCGCCTGAATCGCCATCTGAATTATCCACTCTCTTTCCACGTTATATGTACACCTGTTGTGCATAGTTGCGTCTCACAAGCATTCCGATATGGTATGCCCACATTAAGCAAGTGGCCGCAACGTGTTATATGAAATAACATCATGCGGCCTTGCATACAGAGCTACAGGTGATATCTGTTATTTCTTCTCAACCTGCACCTGATTGGATAGCGCAAACTTCTCAAGTCGCTCTGCAATGGCATCCGTGTCATAGCGGCCCAATGTTTTTGTTAAAATAAAGTTGCCGCCCTTACCTTTTCTTTCAATCGTTACGTAACCCTTTTCAATCTTAATGGTTTTCATATCCTCTGCCGTCATCGGACGTTCTCTGCCGCCTTTAAGCATATACAGCGTATTCTTCCCGACCTTCAAATAAGGACGACGGATGAAAAAGATAACAGCCAGCATCAAGTACAAGCCGAATACAAGCCAATCCATTCCTCTCATACCGGTCTTGGTCAAAAAGTAACTCATGAGCATGTATAATACGGCAAGGCCAGCCAGCATGATAGGCACAGTAATATTACGGCCACGGAAAATATCCATTGCAGAACCCGTACCGCTAATGGTTTGCATGCCTTGTTTTTTGCGCGTTTTGTTTAAATGCGCTGTGTTTTTGCGTACTTTTCTTTCAAATGATCGGGCCATCTGTCAATTCCCTTCCCATATATATTGCATCAAAACGTTTGCCTGAAAGCTAATCTATATAGATACCGCGAAAGATACCTAAAAACAAAAGTCAAATTATGCAGGTCAAGCCACTTTAGCGATATTAATGCTTAAGCCCGCCATTACCCTTTGGCGTATCATCGTCCACAAATTCAATCGTCTCAAGCTGTTGCCGAAAATTACGGCGAATGTTACCTAAATAAATTTCCCGAAGATTGGCGCGCTCTGTAGTTTCTTCTTCCGTCAAACCCTCGGATTTTGCTTTGCGCGCTAATTCATTGATGCGCTGTACCAAGCTGTCTATATCCAAATTGTGTCCCCTCCATAAAAGCAAAGATATAATACACTTTGACATGTAGAAAAGAGCTTGTCAAGGTTCCCACATCACGCCCCTGACAAGCTCTAATGGTGTATAGATCAGAAGTACGGAAGCTTGAGCACCTGACCTGCCTGCACTCCCCGATCTTCCAGTCCGTTAATCCGTACAATTCCTTCTATATATACCCGTGTATCCATTCGTTCCGGTTTATGTTTGATTGCAATCTGCCACAATGTGTCCCCAGGCTGTACCGTCAGCTTGGTTACCTCTACCTTCGGAACTGAAGGTGCTGCGAAAATTGTCAAAACGCCTGCACCTGCAATCCAGACAACAATCACTAGAATGAGAAGCTTAAGTAAAAGAGTATTGGTAATCATCTGTGCAACCAATTGTGAAAATCCTTTGCTCCCTTTCTTTTGATTCTCCTCCATCTTTTCTAAATTCATCGGAAAAATACTCTGATATGTGCTATATCTCATCATTGGCTGAGTCCTCCAAACGTTTGTTCTTATGTTTTTCACAATATAACACGAACGTTTGTTTTGTTCAATAGACAACAGAACAAAAGTTCGTAAATATTTTTAGGGATTATTTAGAACTTATGTTTGTGCGAACGGAGGTTCTATGCTATAATTTTCCCAAACGTTACTAAATGGGGTTGATACGGTATGTCTAAGATTTCGAGCCGCCAGCAGGCCATTCTTGAATTTATCCGCAATGAAGTGCGTCTAAAGGGCTATCCCCCTTCTGTACGCGAAATAGGCGAGGCTGTCGGATTAGCCTCCAGCTCTACGGTCCACGGTCATTTGGATCGTTTAGAGAAAAAAGGACTCATCCGTCGCGATCCAACGAAACCACGGGCCATTGAGTTACTTGGCCAAGACGAGGCGGATAATAGCAACTTGATTAATTACTCCATCAGTCGTGTTCCCGTTGTCGGTAAAGTAACTGCCGGTCTTCCTATTACGGCGACAGAAAATATCGAAGATTACTTTCCTCTTCCCCAACATTTCGTTGGTGAGGATAAAATATTCATGTTGTCTGTTGTAGGCGAAAGCATGATTGAAGCTGGTATTGCTAACGGTGACTATGTAATTGTACGTCAGCAACAGACTGCCGATAACGGTGACATTGTTGTAGCCATGACAGATGAAGATGAAGCAACGGTTAAAACCTTCTACAAAGAAAAAGATCATATCCGGCTTCAACCGGAGAACCCAGCCTTTGAACCGCTTCGCCTGAAGCACGTCAGCATTTTGGGCAAGGTTGTAGGACTCTTCCGGGACTTCCACTGATTTATCATTTTTCCCCGTTATTTTATCCACTACCTCAAAAACCGGCTGCCTAGGGCAAGCCGGTTTTGTATTGATTTTATGTTCATCTATGTAACTAATAACTATTCTTTCCTTTTCAGCAAGCTATGGCTTAAACTATTTTATCAGCTATAAAAATCCTCCCACTTTCAAAGGATTCTTCACTCATTTTATACCTATACGTTTTTTCATAAAATCTTAGAATCATAGGTATTCGCTTCTTTTTGCTTTTAATAGATTTATGCTTATACATTACTAGCACTATTGACATATGTATAAAGCAGACCTAAGCAAAGGAGATATGCCAGATGATCAGAAGTAAAGTCAAAACATATAAGCAGCGCATCGGAAAAAACAGATATCTGATCGTTAAAGTCTTTCAGGCCGCAGCCGCTAAAACAGGAAGCGGGAACGCCTTGGCAACCAATGCACTGAATATCAAAATTTCCAAGCGCAAGCGTAAGCATTAAGATGGCTAAGATTCAACCGTACCTTCATTGTAATTGAAGGGAGGTGTTATGATGAGCAGAAAAGATTCTAAACGCGACTTGAGAAGAAAAAGATTAAACATCCGTTCCAACCAAAGTGCCACTGCACGTGCAAGAGGTAATGCATTGGCTGTTAATCTGTTTAGCGTAAATGATAAACAACGCAGACGCTAATAGCCGTTGTCAACAAAAAGCGGGAAGGATTCTTCCTGCTTTTTTTGTGTCACACCGTCCTCCTTGCCAGAGGCTCCTCATACTACTGTTCAAATGCATCGTCCCTCCTCTAAAAAAATCCCTCAACGCTCAGAGCGCTAAGAGATTTCACATTTTAGTATGGTATCATATTGATCGAGTACCCTTTTCACTTCCTTCTAAAAAGGAGATCAAGACAATCCAAATAATTAGTTCTTTTCTTTTTTCTTCAACACTGCTGGTACTGGCTTAGCTCCGAAAATTGTTTTTTCTTTTTTGGTTGATTCATCAGCGTATTTACCCAATTTTACATTCAATAATCTTGCCAATTTCATATCCATTTACGTTCACCTCCTCTCCATAAAGGCAGAATGCTGAAAGATTGTACAACACAAGATAGGGATATTATGGGTGATTGTACGAAAAAATTCAACATGCAAATAAAAATACATATTAGTTTATAATATTTGTGATTTTCAGTCTTATTAATATAAATAAAATGATTCGGTGCATAAGCAATAAATATCAGCAATGAGCAAACATTAGTAATTAAAATTACCGACAAACTCAGGGGAATAAAAGGAATGATGGTACATACTAACGTTGTAAAAAAAACACAGAAATTAAGGTTGGAAAAATGAATTCCTCCCGAGAATCTTCTAATTAGCATCAGGCTTCCAAGAGCCAATAATGCTCCGAAAAAGTGTCCTGTAAACCATCCTGTAATAGAAACAAAAAGTATCGTTGAGATTTCAGTAAGTTTTATTGCAAGCGCATATTCCATCACCTCTAAACTAGTTGGCCCATCAGGATCAGCTCTCTTTATTTCTGCCGCGATGCACCTGGATAGCGCTTCTAGCATCCTCATAATCCCCTTTCTCTGAAAAGAAATAAGATATACCAAATGTTAATAAAGAAATGGAAAGAAGACCTATTGCAATAGAATTGTAGAGCATGTATAAAGTTAAAGATATAGTTATAGCAGATATTATCGCACCAAAAATCAACATTTTATTTAAGGAGGAAGAGTAATTTTTTCCTCTCAGAAAATCATGCGGAGGTTGTACGATAAACGAAAATCCAAAATTATATTTGCTCATTAGAAATGAAATTAGAAAAACAACAACGATGGAAATCAATTGTATAAAGTAAATGGAGAGTCCATCAGTATCATGTATTACCTCAGGCTGGGCTATTCCAAAGAAATTTGCAAATAAAAATACTATGAGTTGCAAGTTTATATATGCCGTCAACCCAGCTCCAGCTGAGAAGGCTGCCAAATGTGTTTTTATTCCCAACCCAAACCTAAAGAATATAATCATAAAAATATATTGTAGTGGCAAATCTAACTTTGGCATCCCAACAACTACCCGCATCAAATAGGAGAATAAAGCTATAACTATTGCATAAATAAGTATTCTTTTCCGATATTCCCACAGAGGTAGCATATAAAGCTTCAGAACCAAAGTAACAGATGCTATGGCATCAAACACACCGAGTAGGATATACAATAAAGCAGATAACAAATGAAACACCGTCCTTGAATTAAGCTTCTACTATTGTATATTTAATTTTCGGTGTGTGGCAATGCAATTAACCGTACAATTGGAAATATTTATGATATATGTAAGGTAAATATTTTCTATAGATGCAGATATAATATCCTCCAGCTTAATCCAACTAAAATACTCTTCCCCACGTGACAGCTTTACTTCGCATCTAGTGGTGTTGATTTGTTAGATTGGCCGCAGCCCAACCGAGTTTGTTGTCTCCAGTAAACATTTGTTTAAAATTATACTCGAAATTATATATATCATCATATATTGTAGTAATTTTCCATTTCCCGTTTACATATGTTCCTTCTATTATGTACTTCATTTTGTGAAAAGCATTATATAAATCTCTATCAGTTTCAATTGCAATAGACCCATCACTTGAGTGAATGTTGAAGTAAGTTGGCTGTGATGTCCCCGTACTTCTTTCGAGCTATAGGAACAGCTACTAATGTAAATGCTTTACGATCAGGATAATGTATTACAGTGTCTGTCGAATCTTTTACCTGTTCTACACCTCGCACCCAAGCCTTTTCTAGTTCGACTCAGAAGAAAACTTTTCTACTACTCCACCATAGTTTACAATCTCCATCATATCCTCACTCAACGGCCGGACCATATATACCCTTACCTGGCTTAGCGCCTTAACGCAGCTGCATAAAACTCGATGTTCGTTTAAGTTACTTATAGGAATGATTCATACTAATCGCCTCACGTAATGATGCGTTCTGTCCAGTTCCAAGTACCTTGGCTTGTTACTTTGATCCTATCCCCAACGACAAAAAGGCCGTATTTATCGTCACTAACTGAAATTTCTTGGCGCTCTTTGTTTTCGAACTCGCATGTTATATAGAATGTTTTAGAAGATGATCCTTCAGTCCAGTCTATCCTTTTATCAACCACCTCACCTATTCGTTCTATTTTAGGTTGTTTACGATTTTTTCGGGCTGTACGATCAGCGCTTATAATCGCTGAAAGAATAAGTCCCACGATTAAAAGTAAAGGAATCCAAAAACCCCAATTCATCAATAATCCTCCTAATTATTCATTTGTTAGTAACTATGATATCGGCTTTTTAACTGTTTATTTTGATATTCAATGAAAGTGAATACCAAAACACCCTACCAGCGTAGCCAGTAGGGTGTCACCGATGCTTTGAAATTACACAACAGTGCTTCCGAATGCGTTGGATTAAAAATATAATCCGATTGGACTATTTTGTAAATATTAATAGAAAAATATTGCCAGGTAATATATACTACTTTTATAAATTATTAATTGTTATCTTAAATAAAAAATTAGGAGTGTTATTATGAAGTACTTCTTTTCTATTTTTCTTCCCCCATTAGCTATCATTCTATGTGGAAAGCCTTGGCAGGCATTTTTAAATGTCATTTTGTGCTGTATTGGTTGGGTTCCAGCAGTAATTCATGCGGTAGTGGTAGTGAATAACTATAAAGCTGATACGCGAAATGAGGAACTTATTAGAGCAGTAAGGCAAGCCAGACAATTCCCTAGGTAACCAGAAACCCTGGAGCAATCTGGGGTTTTAATATTGCGTGAAGTACCTTTCTCGGTTCCCGGTAGGCATGATGATCTTTTGATCACGATCCCATCCCTCTAAGATGACGATATGACTTGTGTCTAATTTATCTTCCCATACAATATAGTTGTCCCTCTCCAGTTCAAGCAGCCCGGCCCGTATGTCCTCTACACGTCTCCCTGTCTTTATCTCCAGTTCCTTCATAGCTGAATAAAATTCCTTTTAGGAACAGCAACACGCATTGACGACTGCATTTTGACCGAGGAAATCTATCTATTAGGTAATAGTTTCTTTTTGCTATTAATAGATTCATGCTGATACTTCGCTATCGCCACTTACATATAAATAAAGCAGACCTAAGGAAAGGGGACATGCAGATGATCAGAACAAGAGTAAAAACGTTCAAACACCGTGTCGGTAAAAACAAATTCCTGGTCGTGAAAATTTTTCAATCCGCAGATGCCAGAACAAGAAGTGGTAATGCGCTGGCAACCAATGCACTGAACATCAAAATTTCCAAACGCAAAAAGCACCACTAAGACCATCCCATCTGTACCTCCATTTTCTGTGAAGGGAGGTGACATCCATGAGTAGAAGACATTCCAAACACCATGTGAAAAGAAAAAGCTTATCTATCTGGTCAAAACAAAAAGCGTTTGCGCGTGCACAAGGCAATGCGCTGGCTGCCAATCTGTTCAACGTAAATGTCAAAAAGAAAAAACATTAATAATGTTTTCAGCGGGGAGGATTCCCTTCCCGCTTTTTTTGTTACATCTATCGCCAAAAAAAAGAACTCCACACAGTTCATGTTTTCCAGTGGAGTCCTTTTTTACATCTACTCTAAATTTAAACTGCTCTCTCATAAAATAGCATCCGTTAATCTTAATGGAATCTGGCGTTATCTTCTCTACCGCTTCACCATAATCTACAACTTCCACCATATCATCACTCAACGGATTTACTACATATACTCTTACCTGGCTTAATGCTGCTGCAAACAATTCGATATCCGACTCTAACACTTTATATGTATGGCTCAAGCTGATTACCCCAAACAGCTATTCGGTGGATAACGCGGAAATCCCTCCAACAAAAAAAGGCTCTGCCAGCATTACGCCAGTAGAGCCGTCTTTGAACCAAAAGATAGGGTATAGCACCCAACGAAATTAAACCCAAAATGCTTTAGTGATTATAACCAACAGGATAAAGAGCACCAAAATTGCCGCTGTAGAAGTCCATACACCGCCGCCACCTGCACCTTCATATGCACCCATGCTTTAACCTCCTTTATTCGTTGATACCTTAATATATGAATAAATACATTCTGTGACAGGGCAAGCAGGCAAACAAAACAAAAGCTCACACCGGATAAACCCGTGGGGCCTAAAAATCTTTATAATAGAATTAATCTCAAGGTGATTACCAATAAAATAAACAATGCCAAGACAGCAGCTATCGATGTCCAAACTTTTCCGGCAGTTTCTCCGCAACCACTTTCTATTTCCCTCACACGTAACGCCTCCTTTGTTTACTCCACAGGCTATGCGAGGCATTGCTTAGGGAATGGACTTCCAGGAAAACAAAAAAAACACCCCACCGGCTTGAGCCAGAAGGGTGTAACCGATGCTTTCGGATTGCACAACGGTGCTTCCGTATGTGTTGTTATAAGTGCAATTCCTCTATTCAGTAGATACAGGTGCTTGAACAGCTTCTGCCGATGCTGAAATCGACTCAGGTTCAGATTGCACCTGCCCTTGAACGACGGGCGCCACATCCGCTGTTGCTTGGGCCAAGAAATCATTAAGCTTTGCAGCCAAGCCAGATACGGTCTCCTTAGCTGCCGCCTGTGTTGCCTCTTCACTCGGCTGTGCTTCGGTAGTCAACACTGTCTTTGTCTTGGCTTTATACTCCAGATATGCCTTCTCAATTGCGGCCTGAAGCTCAACCGCTGATACCGTAATACCTTGTTCGGCAAGCCGTAGTGTAGCGTACTGCAAAGCCTCCTGAAGCTTTCGCTCACCTCCAGCTTGTTTGAACGCCGTTTGAGCAAAAGCAAAGCCCTCCCCTGCTATCTTATGGATTACTTCCCTCTGTGTAGCCGTTGTACGGGCCTCCAACCATGAATTTACTTTTACCTTAACTGTGCTCAATCCAGCCAAAACGAATGTCGTGAGTACACCTACAACGCCTGTAACAATAGTGGTCACATATGGCTGTACACCTTCGATTAATGTTTGCATGATTATTTGTCCCCTTTCGTTCTCAGACCAGCATTTTTATTTTTAGAATCCCAAGACACTACAGCCCCGTAAGCCTCTGCAATTGGTTTGAGTTGTACATATACCTCACCTTCGACCAGTTGGACAGATTGCAGTTTTGCTCCGTTCAGATAGGCTTCCTTGCGGATGTTGTCCCAGTGATAAGACAGGCCTAAGGCGTTTGCCAAAGACCGCAGTGGGACATAGGTTCTGGAGCCGTATAGCAGCGACTTGCCTGCTTCCTTGCCATTGACGCGGAATATGCCGGATGTAACAGATTCTGTGTCCTGTGCAGGCGCAGCAACACTGAATCGCGTACGCAGTTCGTCCACCGTTCCGTCAAATTCGTTCAGATCCACGTTACCTTTTATCCCGGCCACCTTGCCGCTGTCGCTGTATTGCCAAATATCCCATTGTTTCCACGCCGCTGTATCAGTCGGCACGCGTGTTTCACTGTACCGGGCTATCCATAGCGGGTAACCGCCCAATGAAGCGTTAAAATTGGCTGCGAA
This sequence comes from Paenibacillus kribbensis, assembly GCF_001705305.1. GTDB lineage: Bacteria > Bacillota > Bacilli > Paenibacillales > Paenibacillaceae > Paenibacillus > Paenibacillus kribbensis_B. Next base: position 444,099 of record NZ_MCBP01000004.1, on the reverse strand, counting down.
GGCATTACCCGTATAAATGATAGGCTTGCGTCCCATAAGGCGTTCCAACTCAAGCAGAAAGGCTAACGCCACCGCACTGATAAGCTTTTTGGACAGGTTCCCCGGATTATTTTCATAATCCATCACTGGCGTAAGGTCCAGCGTTTTTGCGCCGCCAACCTGATTCAACACCTCGGCGAAATGCCTTGCTTCCGCTTTGGCTGCCTCAACGCTGGTTGCGTCTACAAAATGGTAAGCCCCTAACAGTACCCCGGCTGCTCTGGCCCCTTTTGCATTAGAAATAAATGTTGGATCAACATAACGTTGCCCCTGACTTGCTTTGATGAAGGCAAATGAAATACCGTCCGCCTTGACCGCCTTCCAATCAATTTTCCCTTGATACCTACTTACGTCAATGCCCTGTGCGTTACTTTTCTTTCTTGCCTGCATTTTCTCCGTCCCCTTCCTTTTCCCCGCTTTTACTTTTTAGAACCTCTATAGCCTGCCGGAGCGCTGATGGGATGGGTACGCCCAGCCTACCACCATTCTCCAAAATGGACAGTAACTCGTTAGCAAGGTAGAAATAGGCCACCGTGTCTCGAAACAAATGGCTATCTCCCAAAATACCGTCCACAATATGACCAACGGCTACCATCGCAAAAATAAAAACCTTGCGGGAAATACCAAGCAGGCCAGTCTTGCTTTTTAAACCGAGGCCAGTCCCCCTTTTACCTTCTGCTGCTGCCGCAAAGAGCCCTGTCACATAATCAATTATTGTAAATGTAAGAAGTGCAGCCAGAGCAAATGACCATCCTCCAAAAAGATACGTTATCGCGCTTCCACCAAAGGCAGCGCTAAATTTATAAATCTCCGACTTGTCCACTTGCTTCCCCCTTTCTTTTTACTCAATATAAGGCGAAAAGCCATAAAAATAGCGCATCAGATGAGCACGCTCAGAATCTTTCTATTTTCTCCACAATTAAAAATCTCCCACTTATCCAACCTTCTTTCCCCTGTCTCTCCGTTCAGAAAGCTTTTCCTGAGTTATCAGAGGCTTTTATACAGGTAGAATCCTTAAATCCATATGAATTAATTGAACCTGAGAATTGGCTTAACAATAAGAGGATGAATTTGTCGAGAAAAAATAAAGTATTTTCTTAGTGCTTAGATTGAGTTAAGGCTCTTTTTAAAGCACTACATGCTACCTACGTAAGTGCTTTAATAAATAATTGGAATTGGTAATATAATGAGGAAAAGATCGATCTAGTAATGCAATCCATCAATATTATTATAAGATAAATTTTTTTTATCAATTTAGCGCAATTAGCTACAGTAAAATGAGCCGAATTAATTAAAGGAGGAAAAGAGTTAATGGAAAATTCATTTGAAAACAAGTCGGTTATTGTAACTGGTTCCAGTAAGGGAATCGGTAAAGGGATCGCCAAAGTCTTTGCCAAAAAGGGGGCTAAAGTAGCCATTATTTCTCGTAATCTAGATGAGGCCAAGATATGCGCTGCCGAAATCAGAGTATCCGGCGGATACGCACAAGGCTTTAGAGGTGACGTCACGGATCGATCCTCTATGGAAATGATGGCTCATTCAGTATCGAAGGCCTTTGGCGGCATTGATGTGTTATGTGCTAATGCAGGTATTGGCCCTATGACTACAATTGAAGAAATGACTGCTGAAGATTGGGATAGTATGATGAATACTAATGTGCGTGGAGCATTATTCTCTATACAGGCTTGTCTGCCATTCTTAAAAGATGCTGAATATGGGAGGGTGGTGCTAACATCTTCGATTACGGGGCCGGTGACAGGATTTGTAGGATGGTCGCATTACGGTGCTAGTAAGGCTGCCCAACTCGGTTTTATTCGCAGTGCAGCGCTTGAGTTAGCTCCATTTGGTATTACAATCAATGCAATCATGCCCGGTAATACAATGACTGAACTGATTCAAACAACCCCAGAGTACATTGAAACCATGCTTCCAGCAATCCCATTGAAACGGTTTGGAACTGTTGAAGAAATGGGATATGCAGCTGCATTTCTTGCTTCCAAGGAGGCTGGCTTCATCACGGGACAAACGATTATTATCGACGGAGGACAGAGCTTGCCTGAATCTTCTATTGGAGGTTTTTAATTTCAAGTTGGTTTATGGCTTTAACATTCCACACCTAGCTGAACGGCAAACGTGGCTTATTGAAGAAGCTTACTTATGTCTTTCCCCATCATGAGCGAATCTATCGCGTGTACCTTTATCGGTGCGATTGGTGACATAGAACGTTTCTCAACATATTTAGAATTCAAAAAGTATCTTGGTATTGCGGCTGAAAATAAAATCTCGGGCACATCAGTATTTAAGAGCAGGCAGGCATATGAAGGCGTTCGGGATACTCACAGGGTTCTATTTCTAATGACCCTTTTGTTAATATCTCCGAAGATAAGTGAAAATAGTTTTCGTGTTTATTATAAGAGATTAGTTGAACGAGGTATGGCAAAGAGAAAGGCAATAATAGACTAAAAATAAAGTTGTAGACTGGGGGGCGGGCGAATATCTGAGACTGTTTTTGTAACTTGATAAAAAATGATCCTGATATACACCACTCATCAAATCAATTACCGTATCTTCATCCTGTGATATAATTCTCTTAATATCATAGTAATGAAGGATGGTGCAGATGTTGGAGCAGCGAGTATACGTCCGGTTCTCTGAGGAGGCGGATGCCGCAGAATTAACAGCGATGTACAAGCGTAATCAGGAGTTGTTTGAGAAGTTTTCGCCAAGCAATCTAGAGGAGCATTACACGGAGGAGCACCAACTCCAAGCAATAATAAATAGTAAGACTGACAGGAAAGCGGATAGGAAATATTCCTTTGTGGTGTGCAACAAAGAGAACGACCAAATTATTGGTGATGTTAATCTGTTCTTTGTCGAGAGAGGGCCTCTTCAGAGCTGTATGATCGGATACAGTTTAGATCAGGCTTATAACGGCAATGGCTATATGACGGAGGCGGTGAAGCAAGTGGTTCGCTACGCTTTCGATGAGCTAAAGTTTCACCGGATCGTCGGGGAAGCCTCTCCTCGGAATCCAGGATCAATCCGTGTGCTTGAGAAGGCTGGCTTTCACAAAGAAGGCATCTCTCGAAGCAACGTAAAGATCAACGGAGAGTGGGAGGATCATCAGGTTCTGGCGATTATAAATCCGTCAGAGGATATCTAGTTTCTCGCTCTCTCCTTCCTTAGTCACGGATGAGGAGCAAGCTGTTGTGATTAAAGCGATAGTGCTAGAGTCTGGAGCACTGAATTTATTGAAGTACGTAGCATAGATAATTATGCCGCTTATAAGAGCTATCCCCAAGTTAATTATTCGCGGTCAAAATCGCGGTCAAAGTAAAAATCCACCTTTCCCCGAACTAAAAAGGAAAAGCCCTGGCATGCTCAAAAAGCAGCGATACCAAGGCTTCGAGTATTTTAATACAGCGTCAGATACTGATCGCGTTCCCACTGATGTACTTGGGTTCTGTACATGTCCCATTCAATTTCTTTAAGCTCGTAGAAGTAAGCCAGAGCATGGTCGCCCAATGCGTCGGAAATAACTTCGCTCCGAATGAGCTCAGACAAGGCTTCCTTCAAGTCTGCTGGCAGGCTTGGAATGCCTTCTTCGATGCGCTCTTCCTCGGACATAACGTAGATGTTACGATCAATCGGAGCTGGCAAAGGCAACTGGCGTTTGATGCCATCCAAGCCAGCTCTCAGCATCACAGCCAAGGCCAAATATGGATTCGCAGCCGGGTCAGGGTTACGAACTTCGACACGAGTACTCAGTCCACGAGATGCAGGAATCCGAATCATCGGGCTGCGGTTACTTGCGGACCAGGCAACATAACAAGGCGCTTCATAACCTGGTACGAGACGCTTATATGAATTCACCGTCGGATTCGTGATTGCGGCCATTGCACGTGCATGCTTGAGAATACCAGCCATATAGTGGCGGGCTGTTTGACTCAATCCGAGTTCGTCCGTTTCATCATAAAATACGTTCTCATTTCCCTTGAACAACGACTGGTTGCAGTGCATACCGGAGCCATTCACACCAAACAAAGGTTTTGGCATAAAGGTAGCATGCAGGCCATGCTGACGTGCAATCGTCTTAACGACGAGCTTGAATGTTTGAATCTGATCGGCAGCTTTGATCGCATCCGCATATTTAAAGTCAATCTCATGCTGACCAGGTGCAACCTCATGATGGGATGCTTCAATTTCGAAGCCCATTTCTTCAAGTTTAAGAACAATTTCACGACGGCAGTTTTCTCCCAGATCCATCGGTGCCAAGTCAAAATATCCGCCTTGGTCATTCAGTTCTGTGGTCGGCTCGCCCTTTTCATCTGTTTTGAACAGGAAGAATTCCGGTTCAGGTCCAACATTCATCGAAGTGTATCCCAGCTCTTCCGCTTCCTTAAGTACACGTTTCAAAATACCGCGTGGGTCACCTGCAAACGGAACTCCGTCCGGCTTGTAGATATCACAGATCAAACGAGCTACACGATCTGAGGTTACCCAAGGGAATACAACCCATGTGTCCAAATCTGGGTATAAGTACATGTCAGATTCTTCGATACGCACATAACCTTCAATGGAAGAACCGTCAAACATCATTTTGTTGTCCAATGCTTTTTCCAGTTGGCTAACTGGAATTTCAACGTTTTTAATGGTACCAAGCAAATCTGTGAACTGCAAACGAATAAAGCGAACATTTTCTTCTTTCGCAATCCGAAGTATATCTTCTCTGGTATAACTCACACGAACCTCTCCCTTTCTGTAGCAACAGTAATCAGCTGTTTCATAAATTTCTTAAATGATGAGTCCAAGATGTAGAATATAGCATTATCTTTTATTGAAAAAACGTGATAATTCCCCTTGGATCAGGGATACCTGTCCCGGTCTTTTGCCTGCCACAAGCTGTTGCTTCAGCAAGCGGTGAAGCTGAGTATCGGACATTTCACGGCGTTTGACTTCCGTGTCTGCAGTAATAACCGTAGCCTCCTCCGATTCTTTGGTGACCGGATTCATGACTTGTTTAATTCCCGCAATGTTAACACCCTTTTCAATCAACGCCTTGATTTCAAGCAATCGCTCTACGTCATTAAAAGAAAAAAGGCGTTGGTTCCCCGATGTACGGGCAGGAACTATCAGGTTATGCTGCTCATAATAACGAATCTGACGTGCTGACAAGTCCGTTAGCTTCATGACAATACCTATTGGAAATAAGGCCATATTTCTGCGAATTTCGTCGCCCATTTGTCATCAACCTTCCAGTGATCTATTATTCACCTTATTGTACATTTAGCTGATGCAAAGTGTCAATGACATGTTAGAAAAACTCACAATAATTTACGTTCTTTCATCGTTTGCAGGGCCATAAGCACTCCATATTTCACATGAGAGTAGGTTAAGCCCCCTTGCATGTAACCAATATAGGGTTCACGAATCGGTGCATCTGCGGATAACTCCAAACTTCCCCCTTGTATAAATGTACCCGCCGCCATGATAACCGGATGCTCGTAGCCTGGCATATCCCACGGCTCAGGTACCACGTGACTATCCACGGCGGCGGCACGCTGAATTCCCTGCACAAAAGCAATGAGATGTTCTGGTCCGCTAAAAGAGATGGCCTGAATCAAATCCGTGCGCTCCTCATGCCAAGCCGGCTTAGTCTCAAAACCCATTTCTTCAAAAACCGCAGCTGCAAATATACTGCCTTTAACCGCCTGCCCAACCAGTGTTGGGGCGAGGAATAAGCCCTGAAAGATGCCTCTTGTGGTCCCCAACATGGCTCCTACTTCTCCGCCAATTCCAGGTGCTGTTAGTCGATAGGCTGCCAGCTCTACATACTTTTGTTTACCACAAATATATCCACCCGTTTCGGCAATGCCGCCACCGGGATTTTTAATCAGCGAACCTGCCATCAAATCGACACCGACCTGAGTAGGCTCCAGCTTTTCAGTAAATTCGCCATAGCAATTGTCCACAAAGACAATAACGTCAGGTTTTATCGCCTTAACACGCGCTGTCATTTCCTCAATGTCAGCTACACTAAAGGAAGCTCTCCAATCGTAGCCGCGAGAGCGCTGGATACCGACCACCTTGGTATTGGCATGGATTGCGGCCTCTACCGCTTCCCAGTCCACTTTGCCTTCTGCTGTTAATGCTGTTTCTCCATAAGTAACACCAAAATCCTGTAATGACCCTGTTCCGTCGCCGGGCTTGCCAATCACCTTATGCAGTGTATCATAAGGCCGCCCGGTGATATACAACAGTTCATCTCCCGGACGCAACACACCAAACAAAGCAGTGGCGATTGTATGGGTGCCCGAAGCAAAATGCGGACGCACCAACGCTGCCTCCGCACCGAATACATCGGCATAGACCTCTTCCAGCACCTCACGTCCCCGGTCATTGTAAGCATATCCCGTAGAACCTGCAAAATGAAAATCGCTTACTTGCTTCCGCTGGAAAGACTGAATAACCTTCCACTGATTTGCATCAACAATCTGATCTATATGCCGTATACGTTCCTGTATTTTTTGTTCTACCATTTCCTGCATTTGTTGAATTTCCGGACTGAAAACTACCATTTTCCCCTCTTGACCCTCTCTCTTACGCAGCCTTAGGCTATTGATGTTATATTATTGTTCGCTTTGAACGATGATCCTTATCATTTTATTGACCCAAAAACGTCATCAGATGTTAAGCTTCTGTGAACTCACTAAGTGCATGACCATATTTTTCATACTCGCCTCTTTGAATTTCCACCTCGTATATGACATCATTGCCATCATACTCCGTCAGCAGCACATCCCCGATACGATAAAGCACCGATGTCAGGTCGCCACGTCCCGCAGGAATACGGAATCTCAGTGTATCACCGCTCAAATGCTCTTGGACCAGCTCACGGATGCGCAGCAAATCTCCTTCATCGAATGAACTGATTTTTAAATACCCCTCCCCGGAAGGAAGCATTTCCAATTGCTCAGGGGTACAAGCGTCTTTTTTGTTAAATAATACAATCTGAGGCTTGTCCGCAGCACCCAACTGTTGCAAGATCGTCTCTACAACTTTCATCTGTTCGTCGCGCATATCGGAGGAGGCATCCACGACATGTAAAATAAGATGAGCTTCATTAGCTTCCTCCAGAGTAGCCCGGAAGGAAGCAACCAAATCATGAGGCAGATTTTGAATAAATCCAACCGTATCTGTAAGTATAACTTCCTTGCCACTCGGCAGCTCCATCGTTCTGGAGGTAGGGTCCAGTGTTGCAAACAGCTGGTTCTCAATATATACGTCAGCAGCCGTCAGTTGTTTTAACAGCGTTGATTTACCTGCATTGGTATAGCCGACCAACGCTACCTGTACAATACCGCTTTTTTGTCTTCGCTCCCTGTGCAAATACCGATGACGGGTCACCTCTTCCAGCTGACGTTTCAGATCACTGATACGGTCACGGATATGACGACGGTCTGTTTCCAGCTTGCTTTCACCAGGACCACGCGTTCCGATTCCGCCCCCGAGCCGTGACAAGTTTTTACCGTGTCCGGACAGACGCGGCAGCAAATATGACAGCTGTGCCAGCTCAACCTGAATAATACCTTCACGCGTTTTCGCACGCTGGGCAAAAATATCCAAAATAAGCTGTGTCCGGTCAATAATCTTGAGATCCAGACTTTCTTCCAGATTTCGTACCTGAGCTCCCGATAGCTCCTGGTCAAAAATAGCTGTATTCGCTCCCAATTCCTCGGCAACCGCACGTAATTCCTCTACTTTACCTTTACCAATAAACCATTTGGAGTCTTTGGTCTCCCTATTCTGGGTCAGGACGCTCAGCACTTCAACTCCCGCTGTCTCAGCCAGCTTCACCAGCTCATCCAGCGAATATTCCGTATTGATGCCAGAACGTTTGACTTCATCCGTAATCAGACTGACCAGTACCGCCTTGTCCTGCATTTCGGTTTGTGTATCATGAGTGGAGTTCGCCATATTGTTAGCTCCTTTATTTTCATATCAACCCTCGAACAGAGACCGACCTGATATTCAGGCCGGCCCCATTCAATGTCGTGTAATTCGATGTGATTCATAGATTCAGATTCCTATTATCGCCTATCTTTTGTCCAATTTCAAATCCTCTGGCCGCAGCGTCATCAATTCTTGCTTTCCGGGCTGCCCGCTTCTGTACTGATTGAGCAGTCTGACGGCCTGATGTCGAATCGCTTTTTCAATCACGTTACGGACATAACGCGCATTACTGAATGCATGAAGACTGTCATTGCGCTCGTTCAGCAAATGCTCCTTCATTTTGAGTATGGATTGGGGCATAAGAATATAATCCCGTTCCTTAGCCATCATCTCGGAAATTTGGATAAGCTGATCGACGGTATAGTCAGGAAAATCCAGCTGGATCGGAAAACGAGAAGGCAGCCCTGGATTTGTTCGCAAAAAAAAGTCCATTTCCCCCGAGTACCCAGCGAGAATCAAAATAAATTGATTTTTTTGGTCTTCCATAGCCTTTACCAAGGTATCAATCGCTTCTTTGCCGAAATCCTTTTCCCCTCCGCGTGCCAAACTGTAGGCCTCATCAATGAACAGCACACCGCCCAGGGATTTCTTGACCAGATCCCGCGTTTTTTGCGCGGTGTGCCCAATATACTCCCCTACCAGGTCAGCTCTTTCCACCTCAATCAGATGACCTTTGCTTAGTACTCCCATTTTTTGCAGCATTTTAGCGATAATGCGGGCTACCGTCGTTTTCCCCGTACCTGGATTCCCTTTGAAAATCATGTGATATACATGGGCATTACTCAGCAACCCCGCATCCGTGCGCATATGGGTGATTTGCAAAAAAGCATATACTTCAAATACCAGGTCTTTGATGTTATCCAAGCCAACGAGATGATCGAGTTCTTTCTGAATTTCCTGATAAAGACTGAGATACTGCGGTAGCGCCTGCGACTTGGTTGAAGCTGCTGCTTCCTTTTCGTCCACAGTTACCGAAGCTGTCGGCTCCGGGCTACGCAGCACGACATTGATTTGTCTGGAAGGTCTCTCCTCCGACCGCTTGCCCGCGGCAATTCCCCGTCCGTTCATGCATCCATCACCTCAACATTTCTTCAGGCACAGCTTACCCTATTAATGTATTCGGTCCGGCATGTCCTTATTAGCACAAAAGCAACGGGAATGCACACAAGGCATTTCTTCCCGTTCAGGCCAACCAGGTTTGAGCGCTGATCCACCACCGTTGCAGCGTCCATTTAGCGTAAGCCAATACTTCTCTCGATTGATGAAGCGGCATATTCAATACTCTGGATTCTGTCAGAGCCATCTGGGGATGATCGAAATTCAAAAATTGAGCGATCTCCAGCGCACGAGGGCCATGATAGCTATGTGTAATGATCACAGTCGAGGTCCAGCCATACTCTTTCATGATTCGCTGGCTATACAGCAGATTTTCGTAGGTACTGGTAGCATGGTTCTCCAGTACAATATGCTGGACAGGGATACCCCTATCTACCAAATAGCGTTGCATTCCTTCGGCCTCTGTATACGGAAAATCAGGCTTATCCAGCCCTCCACTTACAATCAGACGCTTGACGGTCCCATTGCGGTATAGCCGCAAGGCTTCTTCCAGCCTCTCCTTTAATCCAGGGCTTGGCTCTGCTCCCCACATGGAAGCCCCCAGCACGATTCCGATTTGTGCTTGCTGGAGCGGAGAGGTAGAGGCGGCTGTATTCATGTTCCAAACTCGGAAGCCTGCCCATACCAATCCGATCAATATAACCATCAGCAAGCAAAGTACGAGACGCTTGAGTAAGATACCTCTTTTCCCTGGGCGACTTAGCCTATTCTGAGGCTCAGGGCGTTTTGGCCCGATGTTACCCATCCACTGCAAAACATTCACCGATCCCTTTTGAAATCACCGTTATGAAACCATTCCGCCCGGTGTTTCAGCGACATTTTAAAATAGGGGAACATGTGGGCATCTATCCGATGCAGCACATCAGCTGCTGTACGGCTAGCCAATTCTGCCTCTTGCGTTGAGATATGCCCGCGTTGTAGCGCCTCTTCCAGCTCATCCTCATCCACTAGGAAGATTTCACCATTCTTGAGAACCACGACATCCAGATACAAATCGTCAAACCAAGGGACACCCTGATCGGTTACACCCTGATTTCGGCAGGTATCAATGTACCATTCCACGATCTGCTCCCGATTGTCAAACATAGCCGTCACCACATAATGCTCACCTTTTGGATAATACTGCAGCCAGGAATAACCTTTATCGGCTATGCAAAATGTATGACCACCGTAGCTTTTCCATAACGGCTCCTTGAGACTCAAAATGGTATACAGGGTCACATATCCTGTAAACGCGTCACTTTCTACATACCGGCAAGCAAACTTGCGATTCGTTATTCTGCGCCAGTTGGCCCGGTCTCCGAATTTGCGCTTCATAATGATGTTCCTCTCCAACATTGGTAAAACCAGCTTACCATATTTAAACTGTACACTCAAAAAAGATACCTCAATCTACAACAAAAAAGGTATTCTCAGACCGTAAAACGGTCTAAAAATACCTTAAGCTTAAAAACGAGCCAATTTATATAAAGCGAAGCTTACTAATTCCGATTGCGGTGTCCACGATTGGAGTTCGAATGGCCGTTGGAATTGTTCTCCTGACCTCCATCCGCCGGGGTTCCTGTAGTAGACGTACCGATATCATTCGCATTCACCGTTGTCTCACCATTGACAGTCCCTGTATCCGGTATAGTTGTCTGACCGTTCCCTTGGTTTGGATCAATTCCGTTACCAGAGCTTCCATTGTCATTGCCTGTACCCCCAGTGCCATTTCCACTGGTGTCCCCAGGAGTCATCGGAACTTGATCCGTGCCAGTGCCGTTATCGGCGCCACCAGGAGCTGTATTTCCTTGATCCGTACCATTTTGCCCATCTGTAACTCCACCATTGTCCGGTAAGGTTCCATCCTGATTCGGATCAGTTCCCGGTTGTGGGTCCACCGGAGTGGTGTCTGCCGGAACTTCCACACTAATCGTATTGGAACGATCAGATTCCTTACCATCCGGTCCATAAGCGACTACATAATATTCATACGTATTTCCTGGCACGGGAGACGTATCTTCACCGCTTGTGCCCTGCATTGCCTCCATAATCGGCGTAAAGCCTGCATCGGAAGACCCTTTGCGATACACACGATATTGCACATTATCTCCCACAGCTGCAGTCCAGGATAGGGATACAATTTGCGTATCCTGACTATAAGATCCGTTCAAACCGCTTGGAGCAGTAGCCTGAACAGTCTCAACCGGTTTCTCTTCAACCGGCGGCTCATATCCCTTCGGCTGGGAGAATTGTGTAACCGGATGTCCCTTGAGCGCATCGCCCATGACTCTGCCGAAAAAGGCTGCGGACTGTCCGCTGTAGTTTCTCAGCATATGCTTGCTGTCAGGCTTGTCATATCCCATCCATACGGCTCCGGTATACTCTGGCGTATAACCGACAAACCAGATGTCCCGGTTGCCACTGTTGCCACTGATTCCACTTTGCGTCGTGCCCGTCTTACCTGCTACAGGCCAGTCAATACGTGCTTTGCGGCCTGTGCCGCTATTGACTACATTTTGCATCATCTGTGTCATTTCGTAAGCTGTTTTCTCACTCATTACAGGCTTGGATTCCTCTTCATGAGTATAAATCACTTGATCATCACTATTATTAATTTGCTTAATGGAATAAGCCTTTTGGAATTGTCCCTTATTGGCAAAAGCGCTGTACGCCTGTGCCATTTCAAGGGTATTTGTCCCTTTGCTTAATCCACCCAATGCGATAGCAAGCGAGTGGTCATTCTTATCCATCGGAATGCCTAGGCTTTCCGCGAATTGAACCCCTTTTTCCACGCCTATTTGGTTCAGCAACCATACAGGCGGGATATTTTCAGACTTTGTAATCGCATCGGTCATACTGATGGTTGAAGAGTAACCATGCAAGTTTTTCGGGCTGTACCCGTTAAAGCTCTGCCGTTCGTTACTTAAAGGGGTGTCCATCGTAAATTTGCCGGATTCGAGAGCCGGCGCATACGCTGCAATAGGTTTAAAGGCCGAGCCTGGCTGTCTGCGGCTTTGTGTTGCACGGTTAAAGGTTCCCCTCTTGTAATCCCGTCCGGGTGCCATTGCGGCTATTCCGCCCGTTTGGTTGTTAATAATAACCATAGAGGCTTGAACAGGCTGATCGTCCGGGCTTTTTTCGAACATATCATCATCTGCCATCGCCTGATCCAGCGCATTTTGAGCCTGAGCATCCATGGTCGTATGAATTTGATAACCGCCAATGATCAGATCATTCCCGCTGACTCCTGGCAAGGCATCCTCTGCCTCATTCATCACATACTCCATAAAATTCTGATACTTTTGCACTTTTTCCGGCTGCTTGTAATCGTAATTTACAGCTTTGGCCTCTTCCATCTCCTGCTTGCCAATCATCCCCTGCTCGAACATCAGCTGAAGAACCACCGCACGCCGGGCTTTCGAGTCTTCCGGGTTACTGATCGGATTGTATTTGGAAGGCCCTTTTGGAATGGCTGCCAGTGTAGCAATCTGCCACAATTTTAATTTTTTTAAATCTGTCTCTCCAAAATAACCTTCCGATGCTGCTTTAATACCGGAATACGAACGTCCAAACCAAATCCGGTTTAGATAAAGTGTGATAATCTCATCTTTTGTCAAATTCCGTTCCAAAGCCATGGCAATGGATACCTCAGTCGCTTTACGGAAAAAGGTTTTGTCACGCGACAAAAACAGGTTTTTGGCCAACTGCTGGGTCAGCGTACTGCCGCCCTCCACTGCTGAACGGGCTACGATATCCTTAACAGCCGCCCGGCCAATGGACCAAATATCGACACCCTGATGCTCGTAAAATCGTTTATCCTCCGTTGCTACAAAAGCTTTTTTGAGCAATGGTGGAATTTCTTCACTTGTGACAGGATCGCTTTTTTGCACAGACAGCTCACCCATAAGCACACCGTTGCGGTCATAAACCTTCGATGTCCCATTCACGTTAATTTTATCCTTGTTGGCTTTGTAAATCTGCTCGCCATTGACCATGACGAACAAGTATCCGGCAAGTGCGCAAAATATGGCTAACGCTGCCGTAATAAACAGCGTCCATCCAATTCGCTTACCTGTAATTTTCTTTTTCTTGCCCTTCGGCTTCTCTTTAGGTGTGTTTCTATTGCGATTGCCGGATCTGGACAATGAATCGTTTGGCATTCCCCTGACTCCCTTTCGCGAATAATCATATGTTGCCGAACATGTACCTTGCTTTTGGTAGCATGAAATCAAAACGGAATGAAAAGAACAACCCTGTTCAGGTTGCTCCCGGTCACATTCCTATACAGTTAGACGAGACGGACGCTCGAAAAGTTTCATCAACCTGGCGACCGTCAAGCCCTAATCAGTTATCGCCGATATTATCCTGTTGCTGTACAAGCGATACATTGCGTTGCGGTGTAAAGGTGGATATAGCATGCTTGTAAATCAACTGCTGCTTCCCATCGGAATCGATAACAATTGTGAAATTGTCAAAGGCCTTGATCGTTCCCCGCACCTGAAATCCATTGATCAGGTATACCGTAACGGGTATAGAATCCTTGCGCAATTGATTCAGAAACGTATCTTGGATATTAATAGACTTGTTCATTTTAGCCGTACCCCCAATAATCATTTGGATTGTTTTGAAGTATATTCAAGGTCTGTCCGGAACTTTCCTGCTATAATTTCGTGTATTTGGGCTGCATGAGCAGAAAAATTTCCGAAATCAGTGACATCTACCCACTGGATATCCTTCATATGGCGAAACCACGAGAGCTGTCGCTTCGCAAAATGACGCGTATCCCGTTTTAGCCAAGTCACCGCTTCTTCCAAAGACACCTCTCCCCGCAGGTAGGAGGATATCTCTTTATAGCCTAGACCTTGCATGGAGATGGCATCGCTTCGCACTCCCCGTTCCATTAAGGAGGCTACCTCAGCAACAAGCCCTTGATCGAGCATCCCGTCGATTCGGTCTTCAATACGTTTATAAAGCATTTGCCTATCCATTGTCAAACCTACGATGCACAATTGGTAGGGAGACTCCTTTTTTTGAGTGGCTAGTTGCGAGCTAAGTGTCGTTCCGCTAACATGGTAAATTTCCAATGCCCGAACGACACGACGACGATCATTGGGGTGCAAACGAAGCGCACTTTCGGGATCAACCGCCTGCAGCCGCGCATGAAGCGCTTCGGCCCCAAACTGTTCGGCAAAATCAAGCTGTTCCTGACGAAATGCTTCATCAGCTCCCACCTCGGAAAACTGGTATTCATAGCAGACCGATTCCACATATAAGCCTGTTCCGCCTACGATAAACGGCAATTTTCCTCTGGACTGAATATCCGGTATGAGGCGACGGCAATCCTCCTGAAATGCAGCTACGGAATATGGGTATTCAGGCTCATGAATATCAATTAAATGGTGCTTGATTCCTTCCATTTCCTGTGTGGAAATTTTGGCTGTTCCAATGTCCATATGACGGTACACCTGCATGGAATCACCGGAAATAATTTCCGCGTCACATTGTCGTGCCATCTCAATGCTTAGCTTCGTCTTGCCGACTGCAGTCGGGCCAACAAGAACAAGTAGTTTAGGCTTAGATGCCGCTGTCAATATCAATCACTCCGTACACTGTTTTCGTTGTGCCCCGTTGCTCCACACGGAAGCCGAGGCGGGCAAATTCCCGGCTGCCCCGTTTTTCCTTCAATACAATTGTTTTCCGTGCAATTCGCTTGGCCTGAACAATACTTTCCTCATCTAATGCGTCCGGGTTAGCCAACCCTCTCAATGGACTGATTGCGCTGGAATCGAGCAACGGATCACGGAACATCGGGTCAAAATAAACAATATCTATACTGCGATCCGGCAAGCTGCACAAAAAGTCCAGATGGTGACCAAAACGAACATCAATGCTGGAAAATGCCTCATCCACCGCGGAGTTACCGGAACGGTAATGCTTCATTCCATCCTTGATTAAAGCATAGACGGGAAAAGAACTTTCCACAGCCGTTACTTGTCCAGAACTTCCCGTTCCAATGGAAAACAGGAGGGAATCCGTTCCGAGTCCTGCGGTGCAATCCAGCACGGTATCGCCCGGAACGAGCCTGGCGGCAGTCAACATCGGGTCAGGCTCACCTTTTAATACCCGCTTGGCACGAATGAAGCCCATACTCGGGTGAAAAGCCATCGGTGGCTGTTCCGGGCCAATCAGCCTCACTCCGCTCTGCACCAGTACCAGAGCCTGACGAACTCTATGAGCAGCGATTAGCTTAGCTACCGATATGCCACGACGGGGGGCATACAGCACCCCCAGCTCGGCTGCAAGCAGCTCTGCTCGCTGCACAACCTCAGCCGAGGGAGCATCCCCCGTCGTCACCAGTAATTCAGCTTGCTTCTCACGAAGCCTTGTCTGCTTTTCTTCTTCACGGTTTTCCCAATCCTGCAACATATTTATACTCCCTTACATTACTCTTTTAAACAACTTCTCCAAATCATAAGTGGAAAAGGAAACGACGATAGGACGCCCATGGGGGCAAGTGTACGGTTGTTTGCACGCTGCCAAACGCTCCAGCAGGACGACAGCCTGTCGATCGGTCAGCTTCTGATTGGCTTTGATCGAAGCTCGGCAGGAGCACATAATCGAGGCTGCCTCACGCAGCTTGGCAAGATCAATGGCTTTTTCCTCCAGTACCCATCCGGCCATTTCCTCAATGACATCCGCTTCTTCCCCCTTGGGAAGCCAATATGGATAAGAGCTGACACGGAAGGTTTGACCGCCAAAATGCTCCAAATACACTCCCGCCTGTTCAAACCAGTGTAGCCTCGTTTTCAACTTTTCCGTCTCAGAAGGCGTAAAATCCAGTGTAATCGGCAGGAGGAGCTCCTGCGATACGGACTCGGGTTTTCCAAACTTTTCATAATAAAACTCGTAATTAACCCGTTCATGCGCAGCATGCTGATCAATTAAATACAAACCCTGATCGTTCTGCGCAATCAGATAAGTTCCATGATGCTGACCAATTAAATTCAGCTCAGGGAAAGTGGGCAGCTCGGGAGCTTCACCAGACATCGCTGCCAGCTGCTCGGCATTCAGCCGTGGCTGACGTGGCTTCTCATCGGCGAAATAGCGCGAGTCCGCAGCATTTCCTGCACTCGGAGCCACAGAAGTGTGATAGGCGGCAGAGACGGCCGTTTCCTGAACAGCTCCGCTATATACGGAAGATGTACCCATTACAGCCTTATCACCTTGCATCCCCTCAGTACCGGGCAACTGCATAGCAGAATCAGGGAGTGATCCGCCTACGCTTCCATTGTTTTCATCCACAAAATCTGCATTCAGCTCCTCATCGCTGACACTTGTCCCTGGAAGAGCTCTTGCCCGGTCAATGGCAGGAACGCCCTCTCTATACGGTCGCTGCTCACGCTCCGGGCTAACCCTGCTTTTCTCCTCATTCCCGTTCAAGCGATTGGATTGCCGCGGTTCCTGCCCCTTTAGCGAGGCCACAGAAAGCGGCTGTGCCAGTCCCCGGTCTTTGCCGGAAGAAGCAGCATCTTCCGGGTTATTTCCCGTATCATTTTCTGTGTCATATCCAGTACTATGTCCCTTCGAGAAATGGAACTGCTCCTGTACAAACGAGCCACTATCCTTGCCGCCGATTTCGCGCTTGACTGCCTTCGGAATCAGCACCTGCTGCCCTAAAACAGCTTTTACCGAATCCTCAACCAGCTGAAACAGTTCGGTTTCCTTGCTAAACCTCACCTCCAGCTTGGCGGGATGAACGTTAACATCTACCAATGAAGGATGCATCTCCAGCTGGATCACTGCCAGCGGAAAACGATTAATCGGCAGCAGCGTATGATACGCCTTAAGCAGCGCCTGATTGAGCCCGTAGCTGCGCACAAAGCGACCATTCACTACGGTTGAAATCGCTTTCCGATTCGATCTGGTCCACTCCGGTCGACTGACAAAGCCGCTTATACGGTAATCGAGGCTCTCTCCTTCCAGGGGCAGCATGGACTTCGCCGCAGAAGTTCCGTAAATCGCGGCAATCACCTGCAATAGATCACCATTGCCCAGCGTTTGCAGCAATGTATTTCCGTTATGTCGCAAGGTAAAGGCAACTTCCGGGTGCGAGAGCGCCATTCGGTACAGCACATCCGAAATGTGCCCCAGCTCCGTCTGGATCGTTTTCATATATTTCAGCCGTGCTGGCGTATTATAAAACAGCTCCCGAACGGTAAAATCCGTGCCTTGCCGGGCGGCGGCATCCTCGTGAAGCATCAGCTTGCCGCCCTCAATCACCAATTTACGCGCACGCCCATCGTCACCGGCTGCCGTAAGCAGCTCCACTTTCGATACAGCGGCGATACTTGGCAGCGCCTCACCCCGAAAGCCCAGACTCGTAATCTGGAACAGGTCGCGGCCATGTCCGATTTTGCTGGTCGCATGGCGATAGAACGCCGTTTCCACGTCTTCAGGCTCAATGCCGCTGCCGTTATCCGTAACCCGGATACTTTGCAGCCCGCCTTCTTCCACAGATACGTCCACACGCGTACCGCCTGCATCAATCGCATTTTCCACCAGTTCCTTCACGACGGAGGACGGACGTTCCACGACCTCGCCAGCAGCAATCTGGTTCGCAATATGCTCATCCAGTACCCGAATTTTAGACATCCTTTGAACCTCCTCCTGACTCAAAGTGTGATGAAAAACAAGAAATTAATCACGTCATTTATTTTCACTACAGGCCGTTGGCCTTGTTTTTTAATTCGTTTAACAGCTGCATCGCCTGCAAGGGAGTCATGTTCATAACATCAGCATTTTTCACCTTGCGCAAAATTTGGCGTACAACCGGATTAGCCTCAGCCGTCTCTGACTCGGACTGCGACTTGACCGGGGCAAGCTCCTGCTCTCCAAAAATAGACAGCTGGATCACTCCGGTTGCTTCCTGCACTAACGCGCTGGAATCTTCCGTAGCCTGTACAGTATCCTCTTTTACAAGAGTGGCTTGCTGCGATAAAGACTGGGCTTGTGATGCGGTTGCTCCCTGTTCTCGCAACGTCTGGGCTGAATTGTTCCCATTCAAAGAAGAAACCGCCCCTGTCCCCGAGAGTGCACGATGAGCTGTTGCTTCCTTTGCTCCCGCTACGGTCTCAGTGCCTGCCGTTACTTGGGCTGCCGCTTGTTCAAAGCCATGCAATAGCCCATTTGCACGCTCAATAATATCAGTTGGCAAACCTGCCAGCCGGGCACAATAAATACCATAACTGCTGCTGGCTGCTCCCTGTATTAGCTTACGCAGGAAGTTTACCTTGTCTCCGCTTTCCTGTACTGCCATGGAGTAATTCCGCAGCGAAGACAGACTTTGCTCCAAATGAGCCAGCTCATGGAAATGCGTAGACACCAGCGCTTTACAGCCGATTATGTCATGGACAAATTCGATAACCGCCTGTGCAATCGCCATCCCCTCACTTGTGGACGTACCGCGTCCCAGTTCATCGATAATGATCAAGCTTCGTGGAGTCGCCTTGTCCGTCATCACTTGGATATCAGCCATTTCCACCATAAACGTACTCTGCCCGCCGATGAGATCATCCGCCGCGCCGATACGCGTGAAAATGCGATCCAGCATCGGTACTTTAGCACGTGCAGCCGGGACGAAGCAACCAATTTGAGCCATAATTGCAATGAGTGCGACCTGACGCATATACGTACTTTTACCAGCCATGTTTGGACCCGTGATCAGTAAAATATGCGCATCCGCTTCCTCCAGCGCAGTGCCGTTGGCGATAAAACTGCCATCCTTCATTACAGCTTCCACAACGGGATGCCGCCCCTGCTCGACCACAAAATCGTACCCCGTTGTCAGTTCAGGCTTCACAAAGCCGCGCTCTGCACTCACGGATGCCATGGACTGATATACGTCAATTTCAGCCACCTGCTCCGCCAGCTTTTGCAGACGGGGAATTTCAGCGTTCAGCTTACTGCGAAGCTCGGAGAAAAGCGTGTACTCCAGATCGACCATTTTATCTTCCGCTTCCAAAATCAAGGATTCCTTTTCCTTCAGCTCTGGGGTAATATACCGTTCTGCGTTCGCCAGCGTCTGTTTGCGTTCATACCGCCCTTCCGGTAATGAGGCCAAATTGGATTTGGTCACCTCGATATAATAGCCAAACACTTTGTTGTATCCAATTTTGAGCGACCGAATGCCCGTTGCTGCACGTTCCTTGGCCTCCAGCTCGGCGATCCAGCGCTTGCCATTCACACTCGCCTCCCGCAGCTCATCCAGGCGCTGATGATAGCCTTCCTTAATGATCCCCCCGTCCCTTACGGAGATTGGCGGCTCATCCGCTACCGCCTCCTCAATCAACGCGCACAGGTCTGTACAGCTGTCCAGCGTTTGGGCAATTCGTCTCAGCGTCTGTGAAGGCGATTCGGCGCACAGCTCGCGCAAACCCGGAATCCGGGCCAGCGACAGCTTAAGAGCGATCAGATCGCGTGCATTAGCGCTGCCAAAGGCAATACGCCCAACCAGACGCTCCAGATCGTAAATCTCTTTGAGCTGGGCACGCACATCTTCACGGAAAATGAACTGGTGGTATAGCTTGTCTACCGCCTCCAGCCGTTCCTCAATCATATGGCTGTTCAGCAGCGGCTTGTCGATCCAGCGGCGGAGCAGACGCGCTCCCATCGATGTCTCCGTCCGATCCAGCAGCCACAGCAGCGAGCCTTTCTTCGAGCGTTCACGGACCGTCTCTACCAGCTCCAGGTTCCGACGGGTAAACGGGTCCAGAATCATAAAATGGTTCGGCTCATACACCGAGATTTGGGTTAACTGGCCGAGCGATCTTTTTTGCGTTTCATTCAAATAAGCAATCAGACGCGATACACACTGTCTGCGTTCCTCCGTAAGCCTTGCCCACGCAGCTTCGCCAAATTGATCTCGCACAAGATCATCCTTGGACTTGTCCCAGGCTGTATAGACAACACGCCGCCCAACAGGTGACAGACGGGATGTCACAAAATCGAGCAGATGACCATCCCCTAACATCTCGGACGGCTCATAAATGTTGATTTCATCCAGCAGCCATTCTTTCGAATCTGGCACTGAGGTCACATACAGCTCACCTGTCGACAAGTCGCACGCCGCCAATGCCAGCATCCCGGCCGTCTCCGTAACACAGACCATGTAGTTGTTGGACTTGTCGCCCAGCGCCTTGCCTTCCATGACCGTACCCGGAGTCACAACGCGGACGATATCCCGCCGCACCATCCCCTTCGTAGCTGAGGCTTCCTCCATTTGTTCACAGATGGCTACCTTATAGCCCTTCTCAATAAGGCGCTGTATGTAATTTTCCGCCGAATGGTAAGGCACGCCGCACATCGGAATTTTTTCCGTGGCGCCACCCTCACGGCCTGTAAGTGTAATTTCCAGCTCTTTGGATGCAAGAATGGCATCGTCAAAAAACATCTCGTAAAAATCTCCCAGGCGGAAAAACAAAAATGCGTCTTTGGCCTGCTCTTTTATAGATAAATATTGCTGAATCATCGGTGTATAATTGGACATTGTTTGCTAACCCCCACACTTTTCCGTTAAAACTTGCATTACCTATCATTATAACAAAAATGACAGTCGATAACATGAAAGCATCCCGGCCGTCGCCGGCTGATTTTACGAAAGTTTCCAAAATGGACGCAGATCCCGCGACTCATCCCACTGCTTTCCCTTGTGGAGGCTATCCAGCAAAGGACCGATATAAGCTTCATATTGCGGATATACCTCTAGTGAAACGATATCGGGAATAAGAGGCTCCATATACTCCTTAAGTAAAATCTGGTTTCCTTCATAAAAGGCCCGGTGAGCCTCCTCCTCATCCAGCGGGCTTCGCTGCAAACGAGAGTATTGAGACGCGATAAGAAAAGCCATTCCAATTACGCCTTTTGCCAGCTGAGGCGATACCAGAAAGCTGGGCAGAGTTCGATATTCGAAGCCTCCGTACGACTGACGGCGAAAGTCTCCCAAATTTCCATAATGTGGTCTGCGCCGAGCCGCGCGCTTGTCTTCCAGCAGCGCCAAAGGCAGCGCCAAATAATTGTCCAGCGTCCGCAGCAGCGCCCCGTTTAGCGGAACCCCGCTGAAATGCAGATGTCCGCCCAGAGGAAAGCCCGGTTGTGGCATCCCTCCTGCCTGCCAGATGAGCGTTCGGTCGGCAATACGCCGGGCTGCTGTTGCAAAAGCTTGACGCAGGTGCTTCAGCAGTAGGGCTGGATCGCCACTCGGTGCAGGACGAAGTTCAGCCACTGGATATAGCGTCCGTCCTCGGCGCGATACGGCATCGCAGCCTGCCACGCCAATGCGGCTCAAATACCTTGAGGCCGGAACTATCCGTCCCTCGGGCATCCGAACCAGCAAAAATTCGGGGTCCATGCCGATCAGCAGCCGATTTCTCCCGTGTTCCGCTAGAAATCCCTCTTCCTGAGCCTCTTCTTCACGCGCTGCAGCTTCATAAAGCGCATCCAAGCGTCTGTCATTCAGCCATGGCTGTGCCTCAACATCACGCACCTGACAGCTGCGCTCCCCCAGCAGCGTCAGCACTACCTCACCGCTATCCAAACCAAGTGTGTACAGCGCACGCACTGCCAGCCGCTCCATCCGGATGTATAGCTGTGAATTACGATCCAGCGCAGACGGATCATATGCGTGAACTTCGGGACGGCCTTCATGGAAAAGGTCTTTATGGAAACGCCCTGGAATGGTACGTCTTCGAATTTCCAGCACCTGCAATTGATGGATTTGCGCTGCATAGCCTATCGCAAAATCCGCTGTGTTGTCATCCATCCAACAAACTCGTATACCCGAACGCTCCAGCCTGCGCTTTTTTTCATCATTCGGCATCTGTCTAAAGCGTCTGAGCGCCTGTCCCGGCTGCTGCATCATGCTTCCCTCCCTACGGATTACGTATGGATTATCTGCATAACAACAAAAAGGAGGGCCTTTGCCCCCTGCGCAGAATCAGCCGGCGCAAAGAGTAAAGCGGCCCTCTTTTTGTTTACCTCCGTCAGAGCTCGTCGTCAATGAGGTCGGGGTCGAGCTCCTCATAGTCCCCTTCTTCCGCTCCAAAATCATAATCCTTGTCAAAATCATCACTGCTGCCATTCGGGAATACTTCCACAACAATTTTCGTTTCCGCCACCAGCTCCACCGCAAATTCCCGCTCGACCCGGATCATTACGCTGCCGCCCCCGGAAGATACACTGGCCTCAACGCAGCTCGGCTCCTGTGTAGCTTCGGCGGATACTTCCACTGTAGATGCCCGATGCTTCGGATCAAGATACGAAAGCGGCACATGTTCCACGTACGACACCGTTTCCTTAGCCACATCGGTCTGCGAGTTTTTATCGTATGAGTACCAAATATTGATGTCATACGTCCCGACGACCTCAATGCCGTCCCCGGCCGCCACAGCTTCATACTGGTGGTTAATAATCCATGCCCCCAAAATGCTGGTTGGACTATTGGGCGGAGTTACGGTATGGGTTACGGTAGAGAATCTGCGACCTTTTCCACAGATCGCTTTAGTAATAATCTCTCTACGATTTTTATGACTTAATGCCATTCTTGAACCTCCTCCATACAATCAATCATTCCATACATATGTATGCAGGTTGTGGGCGAATGTTGAGTGAATAGGCGAAAAGGAAAAAATATTATTTGTATAAGCATATGCCGCAATGGCTTGAACTCATGCACGCCAATGTGCCACATGCTGCTCTAATATCTGTAAAAATTCACTGAGTGCCGGGGATCTCCATTTTTTCGTATGATAAGTGACCTGAGTAGCCACCTGTTGCTCACTGTCGTCCCACGCCAAGCGTGTCATTTTCCCTTCACGCAGCTCATTTTGTACCGTGACCAGCGGAAGCAGCGCAATCCCCAAGCCAGCCATGACACATTGCTTGATGGCTTCAATGCTCCAAAACTCCAGACTCGGGTCCGCAAAAATACCGTGTCTGTTCAAATACTGCTCAAACAAAATACGGTACGTACAGCCGGATTCCGTATGCAAAATGGTTTCATCCTTTAAATCGCAAGGCTCTACCCTTGTATAAGTAGTCAGTGAATGCTTAAGTGGCGCGACCAGTGCCATTGGCTCGTGGATGAGCGTGGTCACATGCAGCTCCCTGTCCTCCGTCTCAGGCTGAAGCAAAAAAGCCAAATCCAGCTCGCCGGAGCGGACCATATCGCGTAATTCCCAGCATTCGCCGGGCTTAAGAACGATTTTAACCTTCGAATACCTCTCCCTGTACTCACGAATCAAGCCCGGCAACCGAAAAGCAGCCAGCGACTCTGGCGCTCCAATTTTCAGCGTGCCCGTCAGCTCCGTTTCTGAACAAAGCGCATCCTTGGCCATCGCATGCATCTTGGAAATTTCCTGCGCATAGGGCAGCAGACGCCGTCCGGCATCCGTCAGCATAATTTTCTTGCCAATGCGGTCAAACAACGGCGTACCCAGCTCGGTTTCCAGCGTTTGGATTTGAGCCGTGATACTCGACTGTGCATAATCCAATATACGCGCCGCTCGTGTAAAACTGCCAGCTTCAACCACATTTAAAAACGTAAATAAATGGCGTGATTCCATAATCTACTCCTTCCATCGTTTTTTTCGATGCAATCTATCATTATATTCCGTTTTTCCGATAGATTGATTATCTGATAAGCTGAAGGAAATGACAAGAGAAAGAAGGATTTTCTGCATGACAAATCAACACAAGCTACAATCCACCATTGGTCTTCCACAGGCCATTGCGCTCTATATCGGAGCTGTGCTGGGTTCGGGTATATTGATTGTACCCGGTCTTGCCGCCCAAATGGCAGGACCGGCATCACTGCTGGCATGGGGCTTTATGACCCTGCTCATCTTGCCAATGGCACTGTCGATGGGCCTCTTATCCGCCAAATTTCCGAATGCAGGAGGGGTATCGCATTTTGTCACGCTGGCCTTTTCACCACGTGCCGGTGCTTATATCGGATGGTTTTTTCTCATGTCCGTTCCGATTGGGGCACCTGTTGCCGCACTCACCGGAGCTGGCTATATGACCGCTGCCATGGGCTGGGGAGAGGAAAGCCGAATTATACTAGCCGCTGCCATGCTGGCTGTGGGGCTGGTGATCAACTGGATCGGCATGAAGGTGGCTGGACGCATTCAGATTGCTGTCGTCATTGCAATTGTCGCTGTCCTAATATTCGCCATTGCCGCAGCACTTCCCCAGATGAAAAGCGTACATTTCATCCCCTTCGTTCCTCATGGCTGGCTCCCTGTCGGTCAAGCAGCCGCGATTCTGTTCTGGTGCTTCATCGGCTGGGAGGCCGTATCCCATATGTCAGAGGAATTTACCAATCCCCAGCGAGCGGCTGTTAAAGGTGTAACCATTGCTGCTATCATCGTTGGGCTGCTTTATTTCCTGACTGCATTGGCTACGATCGGGACACAAAGCTACCTTGCGGGAGGTTCGGATGCTTCCCTTGTGTGGGTGATCAGCCGAGCTATCGGTCCATGGGGCGCAGTCATCGCGGGCTTGACGGGTATCTTTATTTGTACTGCAACGATTATTGCTTATGTTGGTGCCGCTTCTCGGGTCGCGTATGCTTTATCCCGACAAGGACACGCCTTTGGCTGGATGGGCATATTATCCCGACGTTTCCATACACCGATCGGGGGCATCGCTTTTCTTACCGTTTGCTTCGTGATCATTATGTCTCTGTACAGTAGTGGCGCCGTTTCACTTACCAACCTCATCCAGTTCCCGAACGCCACCTTCATTCTGACCTATCTCGGCGGCTGTGCGGCGGGAATTAAGCTTCTACGGGGCAGTCGCTGGGGTGTCGCGATCTGCTCCGTGTCGTTCATCTCAACAGCGGTCGTTTTTCCCTTTGTCGGCTGGGCAATGCTCTATCCTGGCCTGATCAGCATTGCCCTATGGATCACAGGACGTATTCGGCGCAAACGTTCCCTGCCTACTACGGCCTCTGCCATTATTGAACAAGAAAAAGCCACTGTCCATCATTAGACAGCAGCCGCTAAAGGCCTTTACTCTAATTTTTCACCGGAGTAGGGGCCTTGTCCTTTTTGGCGATTTTCAAATACTGATACAGCTCATGCGTAAGCTGCAAGAGTGCCGAACGAATCTCGAACTCCTCCCGTGTCGCGGGGAGCTCCATTTCTTTAAATTCCTCACGAACCTGTTCCAGCAGCTTCTCGGTCTGACCTGTATAATGTCCGGCCAAAACATCATTGCTAAGCTGGTCGAACAGCTCGGCCAGAAGCTTGGCCTGTGGCATGTGCTGGTACATTTGCGCGATCAGCTGCATCATATTTTGAATCGAATCCAGCTGCTCCCTGCGCATATAAAAGTACACATTCCAGCCCTCTTGGGGACGAAGCATCTGATTTTCCAATGAACGGCTCGCCTCGGTTACCCCTTTGGCGATGACGCTGTTCGCTTCAATAATTTCCTTGCCATCCCATATGTATGCCGGACTGCGCAGCGTATTGGCCATATTTCTGAATATCACGGAAAATGTCCGATCAACCTCCTGCCGAATTTGCTGCATCGTGTTATCGGAACGCGGCATATAGGCCAAATTGACCACCATGGCAGAGCCCAGTCCAATAACGAGCAGAGCCAGTTGGGTCAGAAGCACCTCCATATCAATCACACCGCCGCTGAATACACGAAAAACGACAACCGATCCCGTGACGATCCCTTCCTTGAAGCCTACGCGTACAATGACCGGGAACGCTGTCAAGATATATAATGCCAGAACCCAATCATGGAATCCGAAAACAACAAATAAAACACAAGCAAAAAGAAGCCCCACAACGGATGCAAAAAATCTCGCTGAAATGGTACGGAGGCTTCTCTTGCGTGTGACATCCACCCCCAAAATAGCCAAAAGCCCTGCCGAGGTAGCTCCATGAATGCCAAAACCATCCGCAATGAGTACGGCCATTAATGCGGCAATAGCCGTTTTAATTGTACGAAAGCCCATGAAAAAACTCTGTCCTCTCTAGATGAAATCTGTGTCAGCATTTATGCAAAATGCTCGTATTCATAAATTTTAAGTAATTTCATTTTCATGGTACTTTATTTTCATGTTTTACACAAATGTTCAGAAATTTTATTTTTACCGATGAGGACGACCGGACAACAGGCGTTGCTCCACATACACGACCGCCTGATACATCAGCGTGGCTACGATGGCAATGATCAGCAGACTGGACATCACCAGCGTAAAATTGAATACCTGAAAACCATAAATAATCAAATAGCCCAGCCCGTTTTTGGCCACCAGAAATTCACCGACAATCACGCCAACCCATGCCATACCCACATTCACTTTCAGCGTAGAGACGATAGCGGGGAAGGATGCAGGCAAAATCACTTTTTGGAACGCATCGCGCCGCGATCCCCCAAACGTGCGCACCACCTTGATCAGATTCGAATCGACCTCCTGAAAGCTGTTATACACGACCAACGTCGTAATAATAACTGTAATGGAGAGGGTCGTCATGAGGATAGCCGTAAACCCCGCCCCAAACATGACGATAAAAATCGGCCCTAGTGCCACCTTGGGCATGCTGTTGAACACGACCATATAGGGGTCCAGCACCTTCGACAAAAACGGAGACCACCAGATAAGTACAGCTAACAGTGTGCCTAACAGCGTCCCGAGTAAAAAACCTGCCATAGTCTCTCCCACCGTAACGCCGACATGCCCCCATAGCTCACCGCTGACCGCATCCTTGCCAATCTGAGTGAATATTTTGCTCGGGAAGCTGAACAATAGTACATCAATCCACTTCATCCGGCCTGCAATTTCCCATAGTACAAATAAAAGCAATAAAATAGCTGTCTGTACGCCTGTCACCAATCGCCGCTGCGAACGCCTGTCAAGCCGATACTTCTGGTGCAATTCTTGAATCCAGCGTTGCTCAAGCCGATCCTCTTCATCCCTCATGGTTCAACTCACTCCTTTGCTCCCGAAACCTCCAGTTCGCCCCATATTTCATGAAAAAGCTCATTAAAGCCCGGCTGCTCACGTGCATAAAAAGGTTGAGCTTCTCGAATGGATTCTGGAATGTCGAAGGTACGCCGGATATGGCCCGGATTACGGCCCAGCACAATAATTCGGTCGCTGACCGCAATCGCCTCGGCCAAATCGTGTGTAACCAAAATAGCTGTCTTTCCCCGCTTACGCAAGGTTTCGGCAATCAGGTCTTCCAGTTGCAGCTTGGTCTGATAATCCAGCGCAGAGAACGGCTCATCCAGCAGCAGCAGTCCCGGATTGGTCGCCAGCGTTCTCACCAGCGCCACACGCTGGCGCATTCCTCCAGACAGCTGGGACGGATGCAGATGCTCCTTCCCTCCCAGGCCCATGCTCTCCAGCAGCAGCCGTGTCTGCTCGCGCGAAGCCTCATCTACCCTTTTGCCCAGCTCCAGACCCAGCAAAGCGTTATCCATAATCGTCCGCCAAGGGAACAGATAGTCCTGCTGTAGCATATAGCCAACCTCCGGGCTCGGGCCGTTTACTGGCCGTCCTTGCAGCAGCACCTGGCCCGCTGCTGGACGTAGCAGCCCGGCGATCATGGACAGAATCGTCGTTTTGCCACAACCGCTCGGGCCGACCAAGCTGACGAATTCTCCTGCCGCCACGGAAAAATCAATATGCTCAACCGCCAGCGAAGCTTCCCGATCCGTTACATACACATGCGTCACTTGCTCCAGTCTCACCATCGGGACCGATACATCCGAAGGGTGATCGCCTCGATCCTCGATCATGGCGAACCTCCGGTGTCGGCACCTGCATCCGCAGCTTCGGTCTTGCTCGCTTTTGCAGACGAGTCGGTGTTTTCGGCAGAATCTGCCGAAATGGCCTGCTGTGCAAAGCTCGTATTCACCAGCTTATCCAGTGCAACAGGGCTTTTCAGCTCTCCCGCCGAGCTCATGACATCCTGTAAATTCTTCCATTCCTTTTCTTCAATAATCGGGTTCAAAGCATAGGTATCTTGTTCCTTATAACGCTTGATACTGCTCGTCAGAATCGCCAAATCTGTATCCTTGAAAAAGGGCGTAATCGCCTCGGCAATCTGTTCAGGTGAATGTGTAGCAATCCACTGCTGGGCCCGGTATACAGCGTTTGTAAATTTTTGCGCAGTCGCGGCATTCGTGTTCAGATAGCTTTGTTTAGCCATATATACCGTGTATGGCAGCTCGCCACTCTCCACACCGATAGAGGCAACTACCCGTCCACGGCCTTCCTTTTCAAAAATAGATGCCTGTGGCTCAAACAACTGCACATAATTCCCTGTCCCGGAGCCGAAAGCAGAGGCCACGTTGGCAAAATCAATATTTTGAATCAGCTTCAAATCCTGACGAGGATCGATGCCGTGCTTGCGCAGCGTAAATTCCAGCGACATTTGTGGCATTCCACCCTTGCGTTGCCCCAGAAAATTTTGTTTTTTCAGCTTTTCCCAGTCAAAGCTCCCCTGCGTTTGACGAGCAAACAGAAACGTTCCGTCCTTCTGTGTCAGTTGGGCAAAATTAATAACAGGGTCCTCTGCCCCTTGCTGATACACATAAATGGATGTTTCTGCGCCAATCAGTGCGATATCCGCCTGATTGGACAGCAACGCCGTCATTGCCTTATCACCACCGGGAATGGTCGCCAATTGGACATCCAGTCCCTCTTGAGCAAACATCCCCTGGCTCAAGGCCACATACTGCGGCGCATAAAAGACCGTGCGGGCTACCTCACCCAGTCTGATCTCAATCATCTGCTCCCCTTTGGGTGCGCACCCGCTGAGCAGCAACAATCCGAGCAGTGCCGCAGCCACCACAGCTTTGCAACGAGCGCCGGTTTTCATCCTTGTTCCCTCCCCACCTTTTTCATCGTTGATTTCATATATTGTTATGCATCTGTCTATATAATGGTTAATCGCACATAAGAAAAACGTCCAGCGACGTACTTTCAGGGAAGCCAGACCGCGTTTAGCGGAAGTTTTTCTTGCGATTATAAAATCGTTCAGCTCTGCTGAACCATTCTATAATCTAAAAACCCCGCGTTCGCCCAGGAACGCGGGGTAGGTGCACATAGGATCACATTACAGCTCGTATATGGATGTATATTTTTCTTCCAGATAGTCGGCAAGATAATCCGGGTTCAGATCCTCACCCGTAATGGCTACAATCAGCTCGGACGGCGTCCGGCTCTTGCCATAACGATAAATCCGTTCGGTCAGCCATTGCCCGATCGGCTCAAGCTCTCCAGCAGCAATCAGCTCATCCAGGTTCGGCAACTCCTTGCGCAGCGTCGCCAAAATTTGCGCCGCATACATATTGCCAAGCGAGTAAGAGGCAAAATAGCCAAAATCACCACCGGACCAGTGAACGTCCTGAAGTACGCCCAGCCCGTCATTTGGCGGGAGAAGCCCCAGATACTCCTTATATTTCGCATTCCACACCTCTGGAAGGCGCTTCACATCCAGCTTATCATTAAACAACATTTTTTCAATTTCATAGCGGATAATGATATGTAAGTTATATGTGAGCTCATCCGCTTCAATCCGAATTAATGAATTTTCCACGCGGTTAACAGCCCGGTAGAATTGCTCTGCCGTAACCTTCGCCAAACGATCAGGAAAATGCATTTGCAAGTCTTGGTAATATCGATCCCAGAAAGCACGACTGCGTCCGATTTTATTTTCCCACAAGCGGGACTGGGATTCATGAATCCCCATGGAGGTTCCTCCTGACAGGAGCGATCCTGCCAGTTCAGGGGCAATATTTTGCTCATACAACGCATGACCACCTTCATGCAGTGAACTGAAAATAGCACTGATCACATCATCTTGCAAATAATGTGTTGTTATGCGCACATCACCCGGATTTAATCCTGTTGCAAAAGGATGTACACTTTCATCCAAACGACCTGCGTCAAAGTCATAACCCATTTGTCCCAAAATAAACAGGCTGAACTTCTCCTGCTGCTTCACATCAAACACACCGTCCAGAAAGCTCTTATCCGGCTGGTTTGGTGAAGCCTGGATTTTGGACAATAACGGTACAAGACGCTTTTTAAGCCGATCAAACACGACATCCAGCTTCTCAACGGTCATACCCGGCTCATATTGATCCAAAAGCGTGTCATATTCCGTGTCCTTGATTCCCCAGTAACCGATGAATTCACGCTTCATATCCACGATTTTTGACAGATACGGTTCGAATCCGGCAAAATCACTGTGTCCCTTCGCTTCCTCCCAT
Source organism: Paenibacillus kribbensis (assembly GCF_001705305.1). GTDB lineage: Bacteria > Bacillota > Bacilli > Paenibacillales > Paenibacillaceae > Paenibacillus > Paenibacillus kribbensis_B. Next base: position 413,649 of record NZ_MCBP01000004.1, on the reverse strand, counting down.
TTGCTCTCGGCCTGCGCAGCAAGAGTGCTGTATTCCCGGTAACGATCTGCCGGAACCGAGCGATTCAGATCATAATCTTTACGGCATTCGTTCACTAATCTGCGATCATTGTCTTCCAATTGCTCCAGCTTGTCCTCTGCGGCAAAAAATTGCAACAATTGTCCCATTTCATCCGAGATCATCAGCTTGAACATTTCAGTGGACAATATCCCCAACGTTTCCGAACGAATGTCAACACCTTTACGCGGAGCACCTGTACGTAAATCCCAGTGCAGCAGCCCCACTGCTTCGCCATAACTGCTGATTTTGTGAGAAAGCTCCTTTAATGCCGTTAATTGCTCCAACGTCTGTTGCTCCATTATTGAAGTCACCTCTTTAACTAAAAATGGATAAAACTTTACAATGCTTATACTTGATGATAATGATATTAAAAAGTATAATCAACACACACCATGCACAGCCAGCTTCTGATACACATTTAAAAGACATCAGAACTACATATCGATAAAGGAATTAAGCCTGATTTACGGCCTGTGCTGACCGGAATTAGGCTTCTTCCATGCTGGTCTGTCGCTAATCATAATTAAAAAATAAATAGGTTACGGAGGGAACTATCGTGGATCACATCAAAGAGATTTTGGAATACAATCGTGTTTTCGTTGAAAACAAGGAATACGAGGCCTATCGTACAGGCAAGTTCCCTAATAAAAGAATGGTCATCATTACGTGTATGGATACACGGCTAACCGAGCTGCTGCCTAAAGCCATGAATCTGCGCAACGGGGATGTCAAAATTATTAAAAATGCCGGTGCAATCATCTCCCAGCCTTTCGGAAGTGTAATGCGTAGCGTACTGGTCGCCCTGTATGAGCTGGAAGCGGACGAGGTACTCGTTATAGGCCACTATGAATGCGGTATGGCTGCGCTGAACGCCGACCATATGGTCAATGAAATGCTGGATCGCGGCATTTCGCAAGAAGTGCTGAATACGCTGGAAAACTCGGGAATCAAGCTGAACAAATGGCTGAAAGGTTTTGACAATATTGAGGAAGGGGTCGGAAGTACTGTGAAACTTATCAAAAATCACCCTCTTCTCCCGCCCAATACACCTGTTCACGGGATGGTCATTCATCCGGACACCGGAGAGTTAACGCTTGTCGTTGACGGAAACCAGCAGTAAGCTTTTCAAAAGCCATAAAAACGATTCTCTTGTCGTTGGTCCTTGGAACAACGGTCTGTTCGCGGAGCGTTCATCTGAAGTGCCGACAAATATCCTTCTCTAAGCAAAGGGGCGCCCCATAGCCATTTCTATGGCTTTTGGGGCACCCCTTTTTTATGAAAAAAAAATCATATGTGCAGGCCAAATGATCAGAGCAATTGGAGACAAATCGATGAACGCTCTGTGTGAAAGTTGTCAAACCATACAGTTTCAGTGTACACTTTTTATGAAGCTGCAGAATATCTGTTACAGAGCTGCTACAACCGTTACTATAATGGATGAAGGAGATAAGATCGATGAATTTACTATCGTATGGTCTGTTGGGGCTTCTCGCCAGAGAAGAATCCTCCGGTTATGATCTGATGTTGCGTATCCAGCCTTTTTGGCAGGCCAAGCACAGCCAGATTTATCCGCTGCTGTCCCGTATGGAGAGCAAGGAACTACTAGCCTCCCGCTGGATTCAACAGTCCGACAAGCCTGATAAAAAAATATACACCATTACCGACAAGGGAATCCATATGCTTCAGCAATGGTCTCAGGAATCGGTGGCTGCTCCAATCACACGGGATGAATTAAGTCTTCGACTGTTCTGCCTTTGGTTGACAGACAAAAGCAGTGCCAACCGCATGCTGGAGGAACGCAAACGCCATTTCATTCAGAAAATCCAGCATTTGGAGGATATACTGGAGCGCATTCCTGCAGAAGATTTACATTTTGGCAGTAAGAACTTTGGTGACTACATTTTAGTGCAAAAAGGACTTATGAACGCCAAAGCAGGTTTAGAATGGTGTCAGTTAGTTTTGCGCATGCTGCTTGCCGGGGACGTCAGACCGGACACAAATCCGTTTGCGCTTAAATCGCAAGGCTGAATGGATTAGTCCATTCAAGCATGGGATTCAGGTATCGTTATCATTAAATTTTAAAAATTTAAATTCTTTGAAACCCTTTTCCATTCATATCGTATTACGGGTAAGCGGTTGTTTGACCAATATCAAAGCAATTTACCACTAAGGGGGATTATATTTACATGAAGAAAACATTTACTTTAAAAAATATGATGATGCTAATGATGGCTTTTACATTGTTGATTGCTATGATTGCACCGTCTACAGCTGATGCGAGGCGAAGTGGCGGATTTAAATCCGGTCCAAAATCATATCAATCTACACCAAGCAAGGCGAATGACAGCAGCGGCATCAATAAGTCTGATAGCGGAACTAAATCCAGTGCAGCTACGGGCAACACAAGCAGAACCGGTGGATTCCTCGGCGGTGGCGGCGGGTTCCTCAAAGGGATGATGCTGGGTGGCTTGGCAGGTATGCTCTTTGGCGGACTGTTTGGCAACATGGGTGCACTGGGCAGCTTGCTCGGCCTTGCCGTCAACGTTCTTGCCATATACGTCCTGATCATGGTTGGTGTAGGTATCTACCGTGCCATCAAAAATCGCCGCAGACCTGATGACTCCCGTGGAGGACGTTACTAAGCCATGATTTTGAGTATGGATGAGATTATTAACGCCATTTGTTTGCATATGGCTGAACGCAAGGGCGTTCAGCCCACCGATGTGGTTGTGGAACTAAGCTGGGAAGAGGACACCGGTTATACAGCCGAAGTTCATGTACAGGGCCGCAGTCAGTATTTGGTAGAGGCGAACATGATTGAGGCTATCCTGCGTTATCTGCATTCCGAATACAATATTCGTGCCTATCGCGAGCAGGTCCAATTGGATTTGGATGAAGAAATTACGGCTATTGTCCAAACCTAAACATATACTGCACAGAATAGTCTTACTGAGCATGTTACAAAACAGCAGAACCGACCTTTGCTTGATGCAAGGTCGGTTCTTTTTTGGATTGTAGCCACCTAGAAATTTAAGCTCTGATGGTTGGCATCCTATCTTTTCACAAAGCCGATGGAATATCATCTTGCTAATCAATAGCGGGCACCCTTTCGAGCAAGCCGCTACCGTACATTTGCCGAAACGGCTGCTCCTCCATATGGATATAGCCGATATAGCAGCCGCATTCTTTCATCTGGCACGGGCGCTTGGCGCTCAGACCTTCCAGACCATCTCTGTAAAGATGTCCAATCACACGTCGATCCTGATAGCAATGCTTTACTCGTCCGTCGCCTTGGACATAAAATACATCCTCTCCGGCACGACATGCTCGTCCCTGACTGCTGTAATCCTGCAAATTCCATTGAAAATAGGGGTCGATTGCGGCCAATTCCTCAATCTCGGCATCGGTATAATAATGGGGTCGATCCTTATAGGCGTTGATCCACAAATAAACATCCTTTGGAAGTTTCGATCGCAAGGAGTGAATAGCCGGGAATGCCTGTCTTAATCCGACTGTACCGACACTATAGGAAATACCAAGCTCATATAGCTTCATAGCGTGTGATATAAAGGCCTGCTCTTTCGTCTCTCCAGGGTGATATGTAGCCCACAATGCAGCAGTCTCCGGATTCAATTCCTTCGTCCAATCCAGCTTGGCCGATAGATTCGTCTGTACTGCCACTTTTTCCACATGCGCCATATGGGAAAATTCAATCATAGTCCTGCGATACCAAGAATGAATCAAGGCTTCTCCATACGGATTAAAAAAAATGGAGAGTCGATGTCCCAAAGCTCCCTGTTCTCGTACCCAATCGGCAAAACGCTCCAACTGTGCCCGATCCTTGTCCAACGTCTCCCGACTATCCACGTTTTTACTAAACGGACAGTAAGGACAAGCATAGTTGCAGGAGGTCAACGAACCACGATAATATAGGGTTGCTCTCATGCTCCTGCGTACCCTTCCATACGTTCCCGTACAGCCGTGGAGATCATCCAGTCACCAATCGCATCAGAATAGGCCATTCCTTCCTCCGTGAGTCGCAGTGTCCCCTCCTCAACGACCGCCATACCCGATTCCAGCAGCAACGACATGCCAGTAAAATCTTCCGGCAAAGATACACCGAAACGCTCTGCGTAGGCAGACAGCTTCAAACCTTCCCGATGAAGCAGCGCTTTTAAAATAAAACGCCGTTTGCTCTCTTCCTCATTTAAAATAAAACCGTAGTCCGCCAGATCATGACGCTCCGCTGCAACAAAATCTGCGATAATACTGCGAGTAGCTGCGGCGCTAACACCGTACCGGCTGGCATAGTGCACATTGCGTGTATAAGAGCGTGCGCCACAGCCCAGACCCGCCATGCCTTCCTCCTGACAGCTATATGGCAAAAGCTCCTTGCCGGACGCACCCTCAGTTTTAGCAAAACGGCGCATGGAATATTGTATATATCCTGCCTGCTTAAGTCTTTCGCGTGCTGCTTCGTACAAGCTTAGACGAATATCATGCTCCAGTCCGGTATAACCCGGCTTTAAAATCGTATTTTCTCGTATATATAGCGGGTAAAGGAAAATCTCTCCCGGAGAGTAAGACAGGGCTTCTTCCAATGAATACAGCCAGGTGTCCACCGTTTGACCAGGCAGACCATAGATCAGATCCACGTTCAGCAAAGGAAAATTATACTCCACCAGCCGTGCGAGCGCTTCACGCACAAGCTTGGGCTTCTGCGGTCGGTAAATGGCCGCACTTTCTGATTCCACAAAGCTTTGGATTCCCATGCTGACACGGTCTGTCCCGCGGCGTTTGAGCACCTCCAGCCGATCCTCGGTCACCGTATCGGGAGAGGTTTCCACCGAAATGGAAGCACGCTTAGGGTTCAGTCCCATTATATTCTCTGCAATGTCAAACAGGCGCTCCACCAAAGGAGCTTCCAGCAATGTCGGTGTACCGCCGCCGATGGCAAAACGCGAAAAAGGCCGCCCGTTCATAATAGGTGCCCATTGCCGGGCTTGTCTTTCAAGCGCATCCACATACTCCTTATGTACATCCAGCCGCTTGTCCGGCAAGGTGAACAGGTTGCAAAAGCCACAGCGAGCTGCGCAAAACGGAATATGCATATACAAAAAGTAGCTCTCCAGCTCCTCCTGCTCCCACAATTCTCGTAATGAAAGCGGAGTATCAAACGCCCGATAAGCCGTTTTGTGCGGATAAGAATACAAATAGGAACGGTAAGGAGCTTCACGGATCGCTCGTGCCCATTGCGCAGGGTTCTCAGACCACGAAAACTTAGACGCTGTCGAGCTTTCGTCCTTCCCCGAAGGGGTATCGACAATTGCTCCTGTTGGATATGGATGGTTCGGATTCATGGCTTTCATTTTCTGCTCCCTCCTCGCGCTGGATTGATTTCTATATTTCTTTAGTCTTACAAAATAAATTCGCGATAAGGCACATTCCATACGACCTCATGTGCCAGACGATGCCCTTCGTAGCCATCCTCCCCATAAGCCGTACCATGATCGGAAAAAGCCATACAAAACGTCTTGCCCCGCTTCCGTAAAGCATCAAACAAGCGTCCAAGCTGTCCATCCACATACCGCAAGGCGGCTCGCTGGGACTCCACTGAATCCTTAACGGCACCCTCCACAAAATAATGATTAGGCCCATGGATCGCTGATACATTCAGAAACAAAAACAGCCGTTGTGCCGGGTCCGCCTTCTCCAGCAGCTTCAAGGCATGACTCACCTGATGCTCCGTCGAGCGGGGATTCGTCACGCCAAAGGTCATACGCCAGTAGCTTTCTTGAAAATACCCCGGCAGCACCTTGGCCAGCTTATTTTTCTTAGTGAAAAAAATAACACCACCGATACAGATGGTCCGATAGCCCTCGTTTTCCAGCCCGGACACGATATCCGGAGCATCAAACAGCCAGGTGTTTGGATGCGTGCGCAGTCCTGTATCCTTGGTGTGAAACAACCGGATATGCGAACCCTTATCCGTATTCGCAGGCGTCGGCAAAAATCCGCCAAAAAAAGCATGATGTGCGGCATAGGTAAAGCTTCCGGGTGTATGGCGTTTTTCCCACGGTCCAGAGCCGCATAAATTCGGGCAGTTCTCTTCCTCCAGCTTCGCTACATCATATCGCAGCGTATCAAGCGTAATCATGACAATATCATGAGAGCCGACAATTTGGTTCATATTAGTCATCATCAGTCTTTCCTTTCAAAGCCGCACTTCCATTGGTCAGCTGCAGCATTTCCCATTCATACGGATTCCAGCCCTGATGTTGTACCCGGTACAGTAAATCCCCGAACGGATTAACATCCAGCACATAGGGACGACCGCCATGAGCTGGAACCAGCACGTCTAGCCCAGCGACGCTGGAAGCCGGAAAAACACTCATGGCGGCTTCCGCAGTAAGCCGGATCGATTCCACCGTGCCTGGTGACAAGCCAGCCTCCTCCAGCAAAAGCCGCTCATTACGTAAATGCAGATTCGTGATGGGGCTGCGGCTCAAACGTAAAACCGCATGGCAAGCCTCTGCTCCGCATACGAGCTGGCGCACATCATACACGCGCCCATTCAGGGTTGCTTTGGGAATCCAGCGCTCCACATGTACCCCTTCCATGCATAGCCAGGTCAGGATGGCATGAATATCCTGCTTGTCTGTATAACGGCGCAGGCGTCCCACATTGTAATACACTCGTTGGCCTTGTACGATTTCCGTTCCAATCGTGGTCACCGCCAGCTCTGCCTGAGTCTGGGGATGTACCTGATAAGCCATCACTCCAGATGCTCCGGAGCCACAAAATATTTTCACAAATACACGGTGAAATCCGCTCACCTTCATTGCCGTATGCAGATCGGAAGTATCACGAAATACTCCATCTGAGGGTAAAAGCACTGGCGGAACCCTTATGCCCGCCTTGCCTAATATGACGCTGCAACGTCGCTTATCGAACATCACTGCCACTTCCGCCGGATCATTCATCCAGCGTGACAAGGGCCATAGCAGCGCCGCTTCATGCCGCAGCCAGGCCAGCAGACGACAATAGCCCCGGAACCATTGCGCCGGGTGCCAAATACGGCCGTGCTGCTCCTGCAGACGCCGCGCTTCTGCCGTCGAAATACCTGTACCTTGTGTCCATTCCGAGCATGGCAACAGTGAATCATCCCCTTCAGCATCCGGGGCGCCAAGAGCGATCAGCTCACGCTCTACCTCAAAGCTTTCCCCTGGTGCATCCAGTCGGAGCAGCGGACTACTGCCCGCCTGCCCCGCCAGTACTCGAACGATGCTTTGTTGCACATGCACACTGCCATGCACGTGATCTGATGTAGCTTGTGCTGCTATTTGAACCATCAGCTCACCCAGACTGCGTTTCTCCCGAATGGCTCGCAGCACATCTCTATAGGAAACCTCCACCGCGGGGGAAAGCTTCAATTTGCTACGCGCCGCTTGTAGTCCCGTGGTCCGACGATTACCCGGATTTCCGAACAAAATAAACGGCTCGCTGGCACTACTGTTTGATATCTCAACCATAAAGCCACCTCAATAGAATTACTCCGTCAATGATGGATAACGCCAATCATCTTCCTCGTCTGCTTCCTGCTGATCATCCACGTTCACAGATAATCCAGAGCTTTTCCAGCGCTGCATCATTTCACTGGACATATAATGATAGCTCAAATCCAGATGCTTCAATCCTTTGATACTCTCACTAGCCAATAGAGCCTCTGCTCCTTGATCTGACAACGTACCCTGGGACAGATCCAGCACTTCCAGTTGTCCGATCACTGGGGCATTCGCTGCTGCAATCGCAATTTCATCCTGTAATTCGCTATCCTTTAGCCCCAAATATGTAAGCTTGGGAAAAGGATTGTTGTCCAAAAACGGTAAAACATCCTTCAGACCGCCGTCAAAACCGTATTCATCCACACCCAAATACAGCTCCAGCTTACACAGCTCAGGCAGTTCGGCATGATATATTTGCTGGAGGACGCTGGCAGGCAGACCACCGCAAATAATAACCAATTCCTGAAGGTGGCTATGATGAAGCGGCTCCAAGCTCAGATCCTGGCTTCCTTTGACATAAAAAGACTTCAATGCTGGAAACGCTTCTAGCAGCGGGGACAGATTCGTTTGATTAATCCACGAAACCTCACACTCATCATATTCCATATCACCGATAAACAGCTTGCGTAGCTTCGGAAATTGATCTTTATGCTTCACCAGCACCGGGATAAAATCCTCAGGTGAATTTTCATAGGCTCCGCCCCAATCCCCAATAATCAGATCTGTAATTTCCGCGCTCTCCGGCTTGGTTGCCAGCTCTTCAATCAATTTAGCCATCGTTTGTCCACTCTCATAAGCATCAAAATCCACTACCAATTTTACTTCCATTGTTACAATTCCTCCGATCGTTCATCTGAGAATGTAATAAATCCCTGTCTAGTAGACTATCTATTTCCAATTTAGTCTATCCTATCATACCAATGTTCGTCAAAAATAGCCTCTTTCCGACATTAATCCTATGTAAAATATGCGTCATAAAATAAAAACAGGCCGACCGATAAGTTGTATCGATCTGGCCTGCTCATGTACTTCATCATAAATCTCTACTACTATTTATATAGTAAGAATATATAGTACGAAAAACAAAACTTAGATTTCAGAACCAAGTTACTGGCTGATTGTAATTGGTGAATTGTCGGATAGCAGCGCCAGGTTATTCACAATTACATTCTCATCATTGCTCAAGCCGCTGGTAACCAGTGTTTGCGAGCCTGATGTTTGAACGGATTTCACTTCCTTGCGTTTTGCATGGTCTCCGTTTACAACATATACATATTCTTTACCTTGATCCTTTTGAACTGCTGCGGTAGGAACAACAATGCCTTCTTGCGCATTGGCAGCGACGAAGCTGATATCAGCCAACATACCGGATTTCAATTTCATATCCGGGTTCGCTACCGAGATTTTCACAGGGTAGCCTTTGCCGCTGGCATCTAACGGGCTTACACTTTTAACTGTACCTGTTGTTACAATATTGGATGCTGCTACACGAACCTGTACCTTGTCACCCACTTTAACATTGTTGATCTGTTCAGCTGGAACATAGATCAGTGTATTGACTGTACTCAGATTGGCAATGACCAGCGCAGGAGCCTGAGCGGATACCATTTCGCCAACTTCTGCATTCTTTGTACCTACAATACCGTTAATCGGTGATGTAATTACGGTGTCGTCCAGTGCATCTTGCGCAATACTAACATTCAGTTGGGCCTGTTTGAAAGATTGCTGACTGGACTCAATGACCGCAGTATTTTGAGATACCTTAAGCTGATTTTGCGCATTGCTATAGCCGCTGTTGGCATTACTGTAGCTATTTTTTGCCGTATCATAGCTGTTACGAGCTGTAGTGAGTGCCTTTTGAGCAGCTACCAGCTGATCTTGAGCATTAGCTTGTGCATTTTGTGCATTTTCGTAAGCCGTTTGCGCGTTCACGACAGCTGTTTTTGCTTGTTCTAATTGAGCTTGGGTGCTTGCACCTGCATCAAACAGGCTTTGTGTACGTGTCACATTTTTCTGAGCATCTGCCAAAGCTTGCTGTGTTTGTTTCACCGTATTGGCTGCCGAGGAGACACCATGTGTCGCCTGTTCTACTGCTGTAGTGGCCTGATTAATAGCGCCCTGCGCCTGATTGATTGCACTTTGGGATTGAATCACACCGCTCTTGGACTGTACCACGCCAGAGTTGGCTTGAACCAAGGATGATTCGTGGGATGCTTGAGCACTGCTTACCCCGGCTGCCGCTGCTGCTGCTGCTGCACGGGCTTTCGCAACATTGTTCCGCATATCCTTATCATCAAGTTTGAACAACACTTGACCTTGTTTGACCTCCGAGCCGATATCTACAGGCAGTTCAACCACTTTACCGCCTACTTTAGGCACGATATTCACCGTCTCCGAAGGTGTGACAGTACCTGTATAGATGTTTCCCTGTCCGATGATACCCTGCTGTGCTTGGCTGATCTTAACCGGAACAACCATGTCCTGCGCTGCTCCGCTATTACTGGAGCAGCCTGCCAACACTGCGCCGCCGAGGACCAAAGCCGCTAATGTACTTTCTACTCTCAATATTTTCATGATAATTCCCTTTCTTTCTGTCCGTGGAAATAATGTAAGCCATTCAGTCGATATTTTTGTACTTCTTTGATTAAGCTTCCGGCTGTGTCTTTGCTTTCTTCCTCTGAATAAACAAAAAGATGAGTGGAATCGTGCAAAACAGCGGTATAGATGAAATAAGGAACGTATCCCCAATTCCTCTCGATGTAGCATCCAGTGTGATTAAACTACTTATGGATGACATCCATGAGCTGCCCAGTGTCGCTTGTAGCGTATGAGCCGAGTCTTGTGTAATGGACTCGGAAATTTGTTGGGCATGAGCTGCCGAACGGCTTTGCATAATCGCGGTCAGCACCGCAATCGCCATAGATGCAGCCACGGTGCGTACCAGATTGGATGCTGTAGATGCATTGGCTACCTTGCTCGGATGAACAGCGTTCATGCCGACCGTGGATAATGGCATCATACAGATACCAATTCCCAGCCCCCGTAACGCCATTACCGTTTCCAGCCAGGCATGCGAAGTATCTGGCGTAAGCTGATGAAGGTGATACGTCATAAAGCTGGTTAGCGTCAGACCTACAAGACCCAGAGGCACAATACCAAACTTATCAAACAGCCGCCCGGCAATAGGCATCATAGCCGCCATCGCAATGGCCTGTGGAATGAGGATAATACCGGTATCAATCGGCGATACACGCTGAATATTTTGCAAAAATAGCGGTGTTAAGAACGTTCCTCCGTACATCCCCATCATGACCAGACTGGAGGCAATAACACTAATCGTATATTTTGAATTCTTGAATAATGAAATTTCAATTACAGCATTATCCTTGCCGCTTTCTACATAGATGAGAAAGACAAGTGCCCAGAAAGCAATAAACAGCAAGGATACAATTCCAAAAGAAGTCCAGCCATCACGCTGACCATTTGTCAGTGCGTACAAAAGTGTTCCAGCGCAAGTTGCGGCCAGCAAAAAGCCCGGTAGATCAAACGGCTTCGGCTTTACTTTAGGCGGCTCTTTGATGAGGAGAATGACCATTAAAATGGCAAATAAAGCAACAGGCAGACTGACAATAAACAAGAAACGCCAGTTAAACCATTCAATTAAGTAGCCGCTCAGCGTAGGTCCTACAGCTGGCGCAGCCATTGCGGCAATCCCCCATATACCAAGGGACATCCCAATTTGTTCACGCGGCATGATTTTGTAAATAATCGTCATACTCAGCGGCATAATAACACCGCCGCCCAGACCAGCCAGCACACGCGCCGCGATCAGGGAAGAATCACTCCATGCAAAAATACATACTCCTGTTCCCAGCGAGAACACGCTGAGGGCAAGAATCAAAAACTTTTTGTATCCGATACGCTGCTCCATATATCCGGTAATCGGGACGATTACGCCGGATGCAAGCGTGTAACCTGTAATAACCCACTGAATACGTGTCGTCGTTGATCCTAAGTCCGTCGTCAATCGTGGAATGGCGACATTGATCAGACTGTTGTTCAGAATGGCGACAAAGGCGCCTAAAACGATAGCAAAAAAGGCAAGCCAGCGTTCTTTGGAAGAATCTGTCGAAGGAGCAGCAGCAGTTTCATTGGCAGCCACATGGACCCCTCCTTTTTAAGATGTATGAATTTTTACTTCCACGTTCGTTCCAGGAATGAGCTTCAAATCCTTCGGCTTGTTCACGGCAATTTCTACAGGTACACGTTGAGTCACCTTATTAAAGTTACCACTTGTGTTCACAGCAGGAACGAGCGAAAACACTGCATTTGAAGCCTCGCCCACTTTGCGAACCTTACCTTGAATGACCTGGTCACCTGCTGCATCAAGCGTAATGTCAACAAGCTGCCCTGGTTTAATGCGGTTAATATCGGTTTCTTCAATATTCGTGGACACATACAGGCTGTTCATATCAACCATAGTCGCTACAGCACTACCCGGTGTTCCGATTTCATGCTCCTTCGAATAAATCTTAATCACAGTTCCGTTAATCGGCGCACGCAGTACAGACTTGCTAATCATACTTGCATCCAGTCCCGATACATCCTGCTCGGCAATCGGTTCATCGCGCTGCAGTACATCGCCCTCTTCCACATCAATGTGGCTAATCTCTCCAGAGATTTGCGGCATCACCTTATACTGATCGGCTTGAATACGCGCATCGTCACTTTTAACAAAGTGTGTTGCCTGATACCAATAATAGTAGCCAATAGCTCCCCCGCTCAGAATGAGCAGTACGATGAGAATCGGCAATACAGTTTTCTTACTCACTTGTTCCACCTCTGTTGTCCAAAAAATTTTTATTATTCAACGCTAATATTTTAAAATTGAAATATTAGGCCATTAAACCAAAATTAGAACGTAAAATAACGCATGGCTACATACCATGCAAACAGGACTTATTTTATGTACATAAAACAAGCTAACCCATGCTCACAAACTGCCCTCTATATTTAAATATTTTCATATAACTATCGTACATTGAAATATTATAGATATATTTATCTATTCAGGCAATACAAATTTTCATTTTTTTCATAATTTTTTTCACAAAAAAGAACCTTGTCTCCAAGGCCCTTCATGAAATGGAATAGTTTGATTTACGATTTTTCGCCTCCTGCTCCTCTTTTTTGTTGGTTAGCGGTTCCATTATCCTGGGATCGTTGCTGTCCCATGCAATTTCCGCAACGGCAGCGTGCTGTGCTCCTATGCACATCGTCTCTGGAATCCCGCAAAAGCTGTACGTAATCCAAAGATTGTTGCAAAGAAGCGGGCCCTGGGATAAAGCGAATCTTCTTGCCTTCCAGCAGACAATATACCTCAATAAGCTGTGGCAGAGCCCCAAATGCATAATGACAGAATACATTCGTCAAATGTTGAAATGTATGAATGACATTAGGATTATAGTCCACGATATACTTTTGAATCAGTAAAGAATCGGCTCCAGCTGATAGCTGCCAGGCAGCCTGAACAATCAGTGAAATATCGACCTTGAGTTCAGGCACTGGCGTAGAAAATTGTTCATACAGCATTACCGGCGTGAGCAGGTCCTTGTTTAAGGCACATATTTTAGACAGTTCACCTGACACTTTATTTTTGATGTCCCAATAGTGGAACAACGATTCAAAGCCGTTGGGCTGCTTGGGCCACCATTTCTCAAGTACATACTGGACGGGGACTTCCCGTCGCACCTCTACTTCCATTCCAAAGTATTCGTTCAGTGCATGGCCTACCGCATATTGAACCCGTTGCCGCCAATTCCAGCCCTCGCGTCCGCGTTTTGCCTGTGACGGATGGGTTGGCTGCGGCGTTCTCCACATCTCCTCAAGCTGATAGTCGTGCAGAAGAGGAAAACCGCTTAAGCTATCGCTACTGCGCATACCTATCCCTCACTCTCATCTCAGGACACTCCAATACCCGCCTGTGCAAATTGTCTTCCATAGGCCCGGCAATTTTCCTTGTCATCATCCAATGGGTTGAATTCAATCTTCAGGCTCTCCTGAATCACTGAGGCGCCGCGTTCTTTAACTTTTTCCTCCACCAAATCAACCGCACCACAGAATTGCTCATAAGAAGTATCTCCACTGCCAAATACAGCCGTCTTTTTGCCCGACAGATCAAGTTCATCCATTTCCTCATAAAAATCTAAAAATTCATCAGGAAGCTCACCATCTCCCCAAGTATATACCCCCAGCAGGAACCCATCATATTCGAGCAGCTCTTGCGCGTTGCAATCATATGAAGCCTTTAATTCTGCCTCATGCCCTGCTTGGCGAACGCCCTCGGCAATCAATTCCGCAATTTCCTCAGTGTTACCGGTCAAACTGGCATAAGCAATCAAGATTTTACCCAAGTTCATCCCTCACCTTTACTTGAAATATGGGATGCTTTCATTCCCTATTACTCAAATAATATTTGATAATGATTCTCATTGTCAAATATAAATTTTGAACAAGGCTTTTATCCATGGTAAAAACACACACAAAACAGCCGCATCACATGCGGCTGTTCGCTAATAAAGCCTATGAATAAGCACCTTTTATAATGAGCCTGCTTATTTATTGTTTTTACTTATTTATTGCGCCAGTACAACTCATTCCATTGCAGTTCTTGACGGAACTGGCGAATATTCGTGTTGTTATCAATAACAACAGCTTCTATGCCTGTCAGCTCAGCGTAATCAAGCAATTGCTCAGTGGTTACAGCATAGGACAATACCGTATGATGTGCTCCCCCCGCATGAATCCATGCTTCGGCGGATACTTCAAGCGAAGGCTCAGGTTTCCACAAAACACTGGCTACAGGCAGCTTAGGCATGTTGTGTTTATTTTCCACAGCCTGAATTTGGTTAATGATCAGACGGAAACGGCCTTTCAATTCAATGATGGACGCTACAAGTGCGTTACCTGGTTTACCTTCAAAAATAAGACGAGCCGGGTCGGCTTTACCGCCAATACCCAACGGTTGGACATCAATACGCGGTTTGTTTACAGCAATGGTAGGGCACACCTCCAGCATATGTGATCCCATAATTAATTCATTACCTGACGCCAGATGGTAGGTGTAGTCTTCCATAAAGGAAGTATCCACATTGTTAGCCATCAGCTTCATCAGGCGCGTCAATGCTGCTGTTTTCCAGTCACCTTCACCGCCAAAGCCGTAGCCTTGAGCCATCAAGCGTTGAGCAGCCAAACCAGGCAGCTGCTTCAGTCCATGCAGATCCTCGAACGTTGTGGTAAAGGCTCCGAAGTCCCCCGCTTCCAAAAACTTCTTCATGCCTAATTCGATACGAGCCTGTTCCAGAATGGAATCACGAACCGCTCCCGGCTGCTTCGCTGCTGCGGACAATTCATACAGTTCATTGTATTCTTCGAACAATGCACTGATTTCGCCTTCCGTCACGTTATTCACAATTTCAACCAGATCACCCACACCATAGCCGTTGATCGACCAGCCTAATTGGGCTTGAGCAGTTACTTTGTTACCATCGGTAACCGCAACTTCACGCATATTATCACCAAAACGTGCTACTTTGAGGTTTTGGCTTTCGCTATAAGCAGCCGCAGTAGACATCCAGCTGCCAATGCGTTTTTGAACCCCTTCTTCCTCCCAATAGCCAACAACGACTTTGCGTGTTACATCCAGGCGTGCACCGATAAAGCCAAATTCACGGTCACCATGTGCGGATTGATTCAGGTTCATAAAGTCCATATCGATGCTATCCCAAGGGATATCACGGTTAAATTGAGTGTGCAGATGCAGCAAAGGCTTCGCCAAACGAGTCAAGCCGGCAATCCACATCTTCGCTGGAGAAAACGTATGCATCCACGTAATAATCCCTGCACACAGGTCATCCCCATTCGCATCAATAATCAAACGACGGATTGCGTCGGAATTCGTCAGTACAGGTTTCAATACAACTTCAAACGGCAAATGACCGCTGCGGTTCAATCCTTCTACAATTTTGCGGGAATGCTCTTGTACCTGATCAAGCGTTTCGGGTCCATACAAATGCTGACTTCCTGTAGCAAACCAAAATTTAAACGGTTTCATAATTCAAAATTCCTCCTGTCAGGAAATAAGTATAATTGCAGCTGTGTCATAAATAGAAATATTATGTACGTACAATCTAATCCGTTTTTCATTATTATACTGAAAAATGGATAGTTGTACGTACAAGTGGGATTGACTTCATTTTAATATGGAAGCGCTCTAATTACAAGTACATCTGAAAAAAATATTTTGTCTCTGTCCTCCTGCCTGTTACTTTGATGGAATCATTCGATTGTTGCTAAGGTTTGTTGTACAATAGATTCCATATGGGGATTTTGTGCAGCGTGCTGCCGGAATCCTGAATTGACTGCTGAAGGATGGATTGTACATGTATGTAGCACAAGGATGGAAAGACTATGAAGTTATGGATACAGGCGGTGGCGAAAAACTGGAGCGCTGGGGCGATATTGTCCTGCGTCGTCCCGATCCGCAAATTATATGGCCTTTGACCCAGGAAACAGCCGAATGGCGTAATGTTCATGGGCATTACCACCGCAGCTCTTCCGGGGGCGGCCAATGGGATATGAAAAAGCCTATCCCTGAGCGCTGGACGATCGGCTACGGACCGCTTAAATTCCACATTAAACCGACCAGCTTCAAGCATACCGGTCTTTTTCCGGAACAGGCAGCAAACTGGAGCTGGATGATGGATAAAATCAAAGGAGCAGGCAGACCGATCTCCGTACTGAACTTGTTTGCCTACACAGGAGGAGCCACTACGGCCGCAGCGTATGCCGGGGCCAGCGTAGTTCACGTGGATGCCGCCAAAGGCATGGTACAGTGGGCGAAGGAGAATGTGCATTTGTCCGGACTGGCCGACCGACCGGTACGCTTTATTACAGACGACGTGTTTAAGTTCGTGCAACGTGAACAGCGCAGAGGCAACCGTTATGATGCGATTATTATGGACCCTCCTTCTTACGGACGCGGACCAAACGGAGAAACTTGGAAGCTTGAAGAAAGCCTGTATCCGTTTCTGGAATCCTGCATGAGCATCATCTCGGATCAACCGTTGTTTGTGCTGATCAACTCCTATACCACTGGTATTTCACCTACTGTACTGCATAATATGCTGAGCATGACTATGCAACAAAAGTACGGCGGACAAATTAGCGCTGGTGAAATCGGATTACCAATCACGCGCTCGGGATTGAATTTACCTTGCGGTATTCTCGGACGCTGGGAGGCTTAATTCCCTTTATGACTCAAGATGAACTTACCCGACACGGGCATGCAGAACCGAATATTCCTGTTTTATATGAGGACAATCATGTTTTGGCGGTTGTAAAGCCCGTCAACGTTCCGACACAAGAGGACTCCAGCGGAGATCCTGATCTGCTGTCGTTACTCAAGGAAGACCTTAAAATCAGACACAATAAGCCTGGCAACGTCTTTTTGGGCCTGGTTCACAGACTGGATCGCCCTGTAGGCGGAGCCATGATCTTTGCCAAGACGTCCAAGGCTGCTTCGCGCCTGTCAGAATCGGTTCGAGGCCGCCATTTCCGCAAAATGTATACAGCGGTCCTGAATGGTGTTCCCGCGGCTCCGCAAGGTCGTCTGACCCATTACCTGCTAAAGGATAGCCGCACGAACACCGTTCAAGCTGTTCGGCACGGCACGGCTGGCGCCAAGGAAGCTATTTTGGAGTATCGCGTGCTTGGGCAAGTAGATGGGCTCAGTCTGGTGCAGATTAAACTGCATACCGGACGCTCGCACCAAATTCGTGTGCAAATGCAGGCGATCGGCTGTCCTCTCTACGGGGATCAAAAATATGGTGGCAGCCTGAGCCGCCCCGGTCAACAGCTCGCACTCTGGTCCTTGCTTGCTGGCGCACCGCATCCAGTCAGCAAGGAGGATATGAGTTTTCACTCGCTGCCTCCCGCCCAATTTCCGTGGAGCGAGTGGCCTGTGTCGCTTTATGAGAGCATGATTATGCCTGGAAATTGAGTGGACAAGCCCTGTCCCATTTCGTTTTCGACATCGTCAATCCATACGCAAAAATAACCCGCAGTGCATGTATCAAACAAACATGCATTGCGGGTTATTTTGTGCGAAAAATTTTCAGTAACTCTCATCCTTATGACGAGGAAGCCACGGTTTGCCCTTGCTTGCTGTTCACCAGTTGCTGGCGTGGTTGAGCGTTTTGAACATTCGTGTTTTTGATGAAAAACGCTAAAATCAGAGCTGTCACACTCAGCAGAGTTGCAATAATAAAGGCCGAGTTAATACCATAAATCGTAGCCTGATTGCCTGCAACCAGCATCTCCGCTTTGTTTGTAACGTTGAGTCCCTCGGATGCAACAATCGTTGTCAGACGGTTGCTGGTTTGGGTCGACATCACCGTCACCAGAATTGCCGTCCCTATGGAGCCGGAAATCATACGCAGCGTGTTACTCATCGCCGTACCATGCGCATTTAATCGTTGTGGAAGCTGATTCAATCCGGCTGTTTGGATCGGCATCATCAGCAATGACATCCCAAACATCCGTACCGTGTAATTAATTAACAGTGTCAAATAGGTGGTTGATTCGGTCAACCGTGTAAACTCCCAAGTTGTCACAACCATAATCAACAAGCCGATGACAGACAACCAGCGCGCTCCGATTCGATCAAAGATCACTCCCGTCACCGGAGACATGATCCCCATCAGAATCGCTCCCGGCAACATGAGCATACCGGACTGGAGCGGCGAGAAACCGCGAATATTTTGCAAATAAATCGGCAGCAATATCATACCGGCGTACAAAGCCATCGTCACAATGACATTAATAATCGTCGTCAAGCTGTACACATCGTATTTAAAAATACGGAACTCCAGCATCGGTTCATCGACCTTCAGTTGGCGGGCAATAAACAGGACAAGCGCAATCGTCCCAACGATAAGCGTAGACAAAACCGGGACACTTCCCCAGCCTGATGTTCCCGCATCACTAAAGCCATATAACAAGCCGCCGAACCCGAGTGTGGATAAAATGATGCTCGGAATATCCAGCTTTGGCTTAGACTGCTCCGTTACATTTTTCAGAAAAATAGCCCCAATGATCACTGAAATGATTGAAATCGGCAAAATGATCCAGAACAAAACCCGCCAATCATAATTTTGAACAATATAACCTGATAGGGTTGGTCCAATGGCTGGGGCAAAGCCCATCGCAATCCCGAGTGTGCCCATCGCCCGTCCACGACGCTCTATCGGAAAGATGTTCAGGATAACGACCATCATTAAAGGCATCATAATGCCTGCACCCGCGGCCTGAATAAGCCGTCCGATCAGCAGAATGCTAAAGCTTGGTGCTATAGCACACAACAGCGTACCTATTGAAAAAATAATCATCGCGCTAATAAACAATTTGCGAGTGGAGAAACGGGCAATCAAAAATGCGGTCACCGGGATCAACACTCCGTTCACGAGCATAAAACCCGTGCTAAGCCACTGGGCCACATTCGCATCTACATTCAGATCGTCCATCATTTTGGGTAAAGCCACACTAATTAATGTCTGGTTTAAAATGGCAACAAACGCGCCAATCAACAGAGCGGCCACAATCGGTGCCCTGCGCACGTTACCTGCTAGTGTCATTTGAGGACTGCTCAAGTTGATTCATTCCCTTCGATGTCAGTTTCATAATCATTTGCTTGTGGATATCCAGGACCATGTCCAGCTGCTCCTTTGGAATGTCCAAAATAGGCAGGATGCGTTCCATCCACATGGCATCCACTTTTTGCATAGTATCTTTTCCTTCGGGCGTCAGGGACAGCACCAATGATCTGCGATCATGCTCATCTCGTTCACGAGTGACATATCCTGCCTTCGCCAGACGATCAATCACGCCGCTCATGGAGCTGCATCCCATACGAGCGATGTCCGCCAGCTCGGATAGCCCAATGCTGGGGCGTTCATTCAAAACCGACAGCACCAAATGCTGAATGGCAGTCAGATCCAAATGCCGTTCTTCATTCCAGAAGGCGTGAAATATCGTTTTGTTAACCTCCCTTATCGATTGAATAATCCGGTACACCTCAAGTCTTTCCTTCTCTCTGTCCTCCATCGGAACCATCCTTCTTCCCATTTCCCAGTCACATTCCATATACATAATCAAGCAACTATTCGCATACAAAATGTTATGAAGTTATAACTAATTTTATCACTTTCTATGTATATGTCAACTTTAACCCAATGACCCCTTGTTTATAGTACAAAAAATGCGGATAGGAATGCCCTGATGGACATATCTATCCGCACGGTCGTAATTGCTATTAGGGATGTGTGTTACTCTGCTTGCTCGATTTGTTCCTTTTCTCCCGCTGCTTCACTTGTCGATACTGAAGTTTTCGTCTTTGTTGTGATTTTACCCAACAAATAGACCAACAAATTTTGATTATGCTGAGAAATCCGGTTTAGTGCGGAGCCCAAAAAATCATCACGGATCTGCAAACCGCGTTCCGCCTCTTCTCTGCCTTGATCTGATATGACAATCCATACAATTCTGCGGTCCTTTACGTCTCTGAAACGGGTGACCAGTCGATTCCGCTCCATTCGATCCAGTAGCATCGTAATCGCCGCAGGGGTGGTCGCCAGATACGGGATCAATTGAGACGGCTTCATGCGGCCGTATTCGTTCAGAACCTCCAGCACCGTGAGCTGAGCCTCAGTTAGTGATGGAGCCAACTGCTGCTCCATATGAACCTTGTAATCCTTAGCCATTCTGAACCAGATTTTCGCAAATTCGGTCGTTTGCATTTTGCCTCACTCCTTTGAATAACAGGATCGGTAAAAAAACAAAGTTACCGCGTCGGCCACCGTCCGGATTGTATTTCATCACATTAAATTTTCGCCATTTCCCCCTGGTTTCCTGCTGTTTTTGGGGCATTCATTGAAAACGGGAAGGAAGTCTCACTCCGGTTTTGGAGGCTTTTCAAGGTTCGACAGCATGACGGCAAAAAGGTCCTCATTCGTGCCGGATTGGCACGTGAGGACCTCTCTTTTTCGAGCTAAACAGCGCTTGACTTCACAATTATTCTACGGACTGTGAAGTCTGCGGCTCACTATGCTGCAGCACGTTCACAATTTCGTCTTTCTTTTCCACAGGAGCCAACAGCTTACCCGTATCCTTGCGGTCAGCCAGCGGAGCTTTTTCTGAGAGGAACGACAGCATTTGTCCTTCTGTAGTGATGACCTGCAGCTGAATAGCTTCACGGCAATAGAAGGCAGCCACGATTCGAGTTCCGTTCGAACGCACCCGTTTGCCTTCCTTGAATTCGAAGGTGGCGATTCCTTTACCGCCTCTTCCCTGAGAAGGATAATCGAGCAGAAGCGTACGCTTGCCGTAACCGGATTCGGTCAGCACCAGCACCTCTCCTTCATCCTCATCCACCCACAGCGCTGCCACAATTTCATCGCCTTCCGCCAGTTGTATCCCTTTGACACCAGCCGAGACGCGGCCCATGGCATTAACCTCTTGCTCCTTGAAGCGTATGCTCATCCCCGCACGGGTAATCAGCATAATATCCTTGGTATTGTCGCTCAACGTTACTGATAATATCTCATCGTCCCCTACCACCTTGCAGGCGGCTACGGCACTGGAGCGCTTTGTAGCATATTCTGTCAGTTCTGTTCGCTTGACTTGCCCTTTTTTAGTTACAAACACCAGACTTTGGCCGATTTCCTCCATGTTTTTGATCGGAATAACGCTTACGATGCGATCTTCCTTCGATAGCGAAATAACATTGACAATCGGAGTGCCCGGATCTTTCCACTTATACTCCGGCACCTGATGCACAGGCAGCAAAAAGTATTGTCCACGCTGGGTGAAGACGAGCAGCACATCCAGTGTATTCACGTCAAGGAATTGGGTAATATAGTCCCCTTCTTTAACACCGGAATTGGATCGCTCCCCACCGGAACGAGTGAACGACAGCATACTTGTACGTTTCACATAGCCATCTTTCGAGAGGGTCAACAGCACATCCTCTGCCGCAACCATGACCTCCAGATTTACCTTAATCTCTTCTACCTCACCCTGTATCTCGGAGCGGCGATCCACGCCGTACTTTTCACGAATTTCGAGAAGTTCCTTGCGGATCAGACTGATCAGCTTGCGGTCACTTTCCAGAATAGAGCGATATTGAGCGATTTTTTTCTGAATGTCGCCCAGCTCTTTTTCGAGGGTGGTAATTTCGAGATTCGTAAGACGGTACAATTGCAAGGTCAAGATCGAATCCGCTTGACGTTCGCTAAAGCCAAACATCCATTGCAAATTATTTTGCGCATCCTGACGATTTTTGGAAGCTTTAATAGCCGCAATGACCTCATCCAGAATGTTCAGCGCCTTGACTAAACCTTCCAGTACATGTGCGCGGTCCTCCGCCTTTTCCAGCTCAAACTTGATACGGTTTGTGACAACTTCGCGCTGGTGTGCAATATACGCTTCCAAAATGGGCTTTAATCCAAGCTGGTGCGGTGCTTTGTTCACAATAGCAACCATATTGAAATTATATGCAACCTGGAGATCGGTTTTTTTCAGCAGATACGCCAAAATTCCTTCCGCATCAGCTTCCTTCTTCAGTTCCACAACAATACGCAGGCCATTTCGTCCACTCTCGTCACGAACCTCAGCAATTCCTTCTACCTTTTTCTCCAGACGGATATTTTCCATTGCGGTTACGAGTCTGGATTTGACAATCTGGTAAGGAATCTCTGTAATGACCAGTTGCTGCTTACCTCCACGCAAGGATTGAATTTCCGTTTTGGAACGGATATAAATACGTCCTTTGCCTGTTCTGTAAGCCTCCTTGATGCCTTCGCCACCCATAATAAGTCCGCCAGTCGGGAAATCCGGGCCCTTAATAAAGGTCATAATCTCTTCCAGCTCAATCTCCGGCTTTTCCATCACTGCGATGGTAGCGTCAATAACCTCACGCAAACTATGCGTTGGTATCTCAGTCGCAAATCCCGCCGAGATGCCACTGGAGCCGTTCACCAACAGATTGGGATAGCGGGACGGAAGTACAACCGGTTCCTTTGCCGAGTTATCAAAGTTATCCTTGAACAAAACCGTACGTTTTTCGATATCACGCAGCAATTCCATCGCGATCGGAGACAGACGTGCCTCCGTATACCGCATAGCTGCTGCCGGATCATCATCCTGTGAGCCCCAGTTGCCGTGACCATCCACCAGCACGTGACTCATTTTCCAAGGCTGTGCCATCCGCACCATACCATCGTAAATCGAAGCGTCACCGTGGGGGTGGTAATTACCCATAACGTCCCCGACCGTTTTCGCAGATTTACGATATGCTTTATCCGGTGTATTGCCCGAATCGTACATCGCGTAAAGTATACGGCGCTGCACAGGTTTTAATCCGTCCCTTACATCGGGTATCGCCCGGTCCTGAATAATATATTTGGAATATCGGCCAAAGCGGTCACCGACCACTTCCTCCAGAAAAGCTGGCAAAAATTGCTCCGATAAGCTCATGTCTACACCCCATTTAATAGCACTACTCTACGTATTCCGTGAAATCTACGTTTTCCACGATCCAGCGCTTACGCGGATCCACCTTATCACCCATCAAGGTAGACACACGACGTTCAGCCTTGGCTGCATCCTCTATCTGAACGCGCAGCAAGGTACGTGAATCGGGATTCATCGTTGTTTCCCATAACTGATCAGGGTTCATCTCCCCAAGTCCTTTATAGCGTTGAAGCTCAAAATTCCGTCCAAATTCTTTCAAGTAATTTTCAAGCTGCTCATCAGTCCAGGCATAACGTACTGTTTCGAGTTTGCCCGACTTGCGTGTTATTTTATATAACGGCGGCTGAGCAATAAATATGCGTCCTGCGTCAATCAGCTCTTTCATGTATCGATAAAAGAACGTCAACAGCAGCACCTGAATATGCGCGCCATCTGTATCAGCATCGGTCATAATAATGATTTTGGAATAATTGCTATCTTCGAGCGAAAACTCGGTTCCTACCCCCGCACCAATCGCTGCTGTAATAGCACGGTACTCATCATTTTTCATAATATCCGCCAGCCTGGATTTTTCCGGATTCATCGGCTTGCCCTTTAACGGCAAAATAGCCTGAATTTTGGAATCCCTTCCCTGCTTGGCCGAGCCCCCGGCTGAGTCGCCTTCCACGATAAACAATTCATTGCGTGTAAAATCCTTGGACTGCGCAGGTGACAATTTACCATTCAAATTCGAGCTTTCACTGCGCTTCTTGCCTGAACGCATTTCGTCCCGCGCCTTACGTGCAGCCTCACGCGCTCTGGATGCCTGAATGGCCTTCTTGATCAAGGTTTGCGCGATCTGAGGATTCTCTTCCAGAAAACGCTGCATCTGCTCAGATACGATGGCATCCACTGTACTCCGTGCCGAGGCGCTGCCCAGTTGATCCTTCGTCTGACCGACAAATTCAACCTCAGCCATCTTGACACTGATTACAGCCATCATGCCCTCACGCAGATCATTACCCTCCAGATTTTTATCCTTTTCCTTCAGCATCACGGTTCGGCGCGCATAGTCATTCATAACCCGAGTGTAAGCGGTTTTGAATCCTGTCTCATGCGTGCCTCCGCCACGTGTCGGAATAGAGTTAACAAACGAAGCAATTGTCTCTGTATAACCCGCATTATACTGAATGGCAATTTCCACTTCAATGTCTTCTTTTTCAGCATTAAAGTGAATAACATCATGCAGTACATCCTTGCCCTCATTCAGAAAAGCAACAAACTGGCTTGCTCCACCCTCATAATAATATTCATCTGACTTCCCGCTGCGTTCATCTTTAAGCTGAATACGAAGCCCCGAATTCAGAAAAGCAATTTCCTGAAGACGCTCAGCCAGCGTATCGTAGTTAAAGTGAATGCCTGCCTGGAAAACGCGAATATCTGGTTTAAATGTAATTTTCGTGCCTGTCTTGTTGGTATTGCCCAGCACTTCAAGGCCTGTGGTCGGTTCCCCGACATGCTCCACGCCCTTCTTGTCCTGCCAATATTCAAACCGCTGACGGTGAATCTTGCCGTCCCGGTAAATTTCCACTTCAAGCCATTCCGAAAGAGCGTTCGTTACAGACGCACCCACACCGTGCAGACCTCCGGACTTTTTGTATCCCGAACCGCCAAACTTACCTCCGGCGTGCAAAATGGTGAATACAACCTGAGGCGTCGGGATTCCCGTTTTGTGCATTCCGGTCGGAATACCGCGCCCGTTGTCTGTTACCGTAACGGAACCGTCCTTATGCATTGTGATATCAATGCGAGAGCAAAACTTGGCGAGATGTTCATCCACCGCGTTGTCTACAATTTCCCATACCAAATGATGCAGCCCCGAAGAGCTGGTGCTCCCTATATACATGCCCGGCCGTTTGCGAACTGCCACAAGCCCTTCGAGCACTTGAATGTCGTCCGCGCCATATTCTAAAGCTCCGTTCTGAGTGTCGGACGCTTCCGCAGACAAGTCGATTTTGTCGACCATTCATGCTCCCCCTTTGTCTAATCATAACCGTGTTTTGCCTTATTTCTGATGATTTTCACCAGAAATGCAAACAGATGTTTTCTTTTACCTTGTCCATTTTAATTCAATATATCCCGTTTCGTAAAGACGGCGAATGAAACAATCAACGCCGCTCCCCCCCAAATGCCCAGTACAGTTAAAGAAAAGGGCAAGGTCATTCCCTCAATCGGAGCAGGGCTTCCAGATAAATAATCGGTTAATTCGAGGTTAACCATAAATAAATATTTTGCGCTCTGCCAAGATGACGCCATATTAGTTAAAATAGTGCCTGAAATAAGTGCAGCCATCATGACCACGATGCTTGCCGCCGTACTGCGTACCAGAACAGACACCATAAAGGCCAGCGATGCCACCACAAGACTGACAAACCAGATCAAGCCGGCTTGAAGCATTAAATAATGCCATTGTGGAATCGCATGAACCGCAGACACATCCACCGCCTGGCCAACAATTTGGAAGCCGGTAAATACAGGCACGTTAAAACCGCGATAGCCAAAAAACAAGCCTGAAATGAGATAACTAATCACGAATACACTCAAAATGATGAGCGAAACGAACATGTACAGTGTCAGCAGCTTGCTCAGCAGTATTTTCCACCGCCTGACAGGACGGGTCAGCAGCATTTTTATCGTGCCTGTCGTCCGTTCTCCTGAAACCAGATCCGAGGCAATCGCCATAATCAGCAATGGGACAAACAGATTAATGGAATTATCCATAAACTCTCTCGTAAAGGTTACGCCACTTGGCTCATTCGGATTCACGTCGTTTTCTAGATAATATTGCATCTGTTGGACAAAAACCCGCCGGTAGGTCTTCCATTCCTCGGGAACCCGGTCGCTGCCAAGCGAGTTTTGGTTATCCGTAATCGCCTGACGCAGCTCCAGCCGCCAATCACTGCCGAATTTTTCACGATTATTTTCTGCTACTTTCAATTGAGCGTACGTAAAAATCGGCACTAACACAAGCAAAACAAGTAAAATGACATAAAATCGTTTCTTCTTGATAATTTTCAGTGTTTCATTTTGTATGAGCGGTAAAATGTTATTCAAGTATCTCACCTTCCGTCATTTTCAGGAATAGCTGCTCCAGTGTAGGGTTGATTTTGGTTACACCTTTAACGGAAATACCGGAAGCTGTCATTTGTGCAACTAGCTCCGCAATATGCTCTTCATCCATTTCTGTAAAAATGGCCTTGTCTCCGCTGGCTGCAACAATGCTGTCATCAATTAATTCATCGGCGTTTGTAATGATTTGCACATACGGCGATTTTTGCAATAGGGCAAGTCCCTGTTCATAAGGTTCCAATTGCCACACGGCCATGCGCGAATGCGTTTCGACTAATTCCCGCACACCACCGACAGCCAGCACCTTTCCCCGACTTATAATAGCTACACGATCACATAATAACTGAATCTCGCTGAGCAAATGACTGGAAACAAACACGGCCATACCCTCGGAAGCCAGCAGACGGATAAAAGCTCTCATTTCCTTAATTCCCTTGGGGTCCAAGCCGTTCGTCGGTTCATCCAGAATAAGTAACTTCGGTCTGCCAAGCAAGGCTTGAGCTATGCCAAGACGCTGGCGCATCCCCAGTGAATATGTACTTACCTTATCATGGATACGTCGATCAAGCCGAACCAGCTCAACCACCTCGCGGATGCGCTGTTCATCTACACCAGGCTGCATCCGGGCAAAATGCTCCAGGTTCTCCCAACCTGTCAAATAGCTGTACACCTCTGGATTTTCCACGATCGAGCCGATATGCCGTAAAGCCTGCTCCGGATCACGGTTCACATCGTGGCCGCATATCGTAATCTTCCCTTCCGTAGGCTTAATTAAATCGACCAGCATACGAATCGTCGTCGTTTTTCCGGCGCCATTCGGGCCGAGAAAACCAAAAATCTCGCCCGCACGAACGTCAAATGTCACATCATGAATAATCATTTTACGTTTGATACGTTTCTTGACGTGCTGAACAGATAGAACCGTTTCGTTGTCGCTTCTGTCTCGGTCTACGCTGCCAAGCTGACTAGCGGAATGGAAGCTGGACGCTGCATCTGCAGATGTCGAATCCTGTGCTGCTTCAGCTCTGGTCTTGTCAATAGGTTGGATGCTCATTACTTGTTCCCTCCCTTCTTCACTTCAGCCGGCTGCTACTGGTAGATTGTTGTTCACGATCTGCATGATCGGTATCCTTCGTCACTGCAACTGCAAATCCCTGCGCTATCCGTTCAGCGATCGCCTGATAGCCCTGTCCGTTGGGATGAAAATGATCTGATGACAAATAGACTGGAAGATTTTGCTGAAATAAATCGAAAGTTGGAATCAGCGTCATATTACTGTTTTGGTTGGTAATCGCCATGGCTGCCAAATTCCATTCTGTTACAACAAGGTTGCCGGGCACCTTCATTTCAGGCAAGTCACTAAATGGATTATACAGCCCGACATAGATAATTTTAGCTTGCGGATTGATTTTCCCCACTTTGGTCAGTGCTTTTTGCAGTCGTTTGGAGGCATCAGGCAAGGCTTTGCGCAAACCATCAAGTGTAGGTGGCTCTTTACCCGTTTGAGCAGCCTGTGCACCCTGAAATAAATCATTGCCACCAATCGAGACAATAATAACGTTAGCCTTCTTTAGCACATAAGATACACCAGGCTCATCCAGCTTGGTTAATAGTCCTTGAGTCGTCAATCCATTAATGCCCAAATTGTTGATAAGCTGCGCCTTATGACCTTCCTGACCATTTAACAAGGTCACCGCTCGACGCACAAATCCACTGCCGGAATCATCACCCGTTCCTTTGGCCAGCGAATCGCCAATGGCGGCTACCCGAAACTCTCCCGTCTGAATAGCAACAGATGGCGCAGCTGGTGTCTGCGATGAACCGGTATTTACAGGTTGAGTGCTAACCATCGGCTCTGGAGCCGTGATACTTCGCACTGCGGCAAAAAATCCGTATAATAATAGCAGTGTAGCGGCGATGGAAATGGAACCGACAGACCGCCATATCCATTTTGATGAATTCACTCGTGTTCCCTCCTGATAGCTTAGTGAAATAAACATAAAGCTTCTCATACCATTTTGCAAATAAACCGTTCTCAGATTCATTATGCACACCTGTGAAAAAAAGAAAATAACATCATTTGAGGTTTGATTGTGTGAAACTTTTGTGAATATCATTATATTATTTTTCCCAAGTATGTAAAAAAAGAATGGCAAATTGCCATCCTTATACGATGTCTACTTGTTTGTACCGTAAAGACGAAAAACTATTTGCCATCAGGTATAAAACTCTTGATCCATTGTCCAAAACTGCCTGGATTTCGGCTCTGTATCAACACCGTTCCTTCACCACGAAACCGGCATACAAGCGCTTCTCCACTCGTTACGCTGGACAACCAGCCTTTCGATGCTTTCTCAATTTTATATTCCATATAGTCTGGCCATGCCACCAGATGAGCATTATCAATAATGCGCTCCTCTCCGGGCGCAACATACAGAGGATAAATGGCTCCATAAGAGGATAAAAACACCGTACCCCGACCACTGATTTCAACGATAAAAAAGCCTTCGCCAGAAAATAGTCCTTTCATCAGGTTTTGCATTTTGGTACTAACCTCGATACCTTCTGTACATGCCAGAAAACCGTCCTTTTGAACCAACAGCCTGTATGAGCCGTCCAGCTCCACGGCTTGTACATCTCCTATACTGGCTGGGGCTAGCAGTACTTCTGCCGGCCCCCGAGCTGCTCTCAACTCTTGAAAAAAGAATTTTTCCCCGCTCAGCATCCGACCCAAACCACGCAGCAGTCCACCATCCACTGTTCCTTTGATGTCTACACTGGAAGACATGGAAACCATCGCTCCCATTTCCGCTTTAATGGTTTCTCCGGGGCTCAATTGCACCTTGAGCATGGCAAAGGCGCCTTCATGCACGATTTCGTAGCTCAATTGTTCACCTGGCTTTCTATAAGTAGTATGCTATCTATGCTGCTTGCTGCTATCATACTATACTTACGTCCTGTATGCCTGTTTTTGCATAAAAGCAATGGTTTAAATACTATTCGATAAATAATGATATCAAAGGCCTGCTGAACGTGTCAGCAGGCCTTTAGATTAACGCGATGTCGCTTTATATGAGTGCTACAAAAGCGTCTTGCTATCGCTTTAGTTATCGTTTTTAGTTACGTGTGAACTCCTGTACCCAATATCCATTGTAGTAAGCCACACCGATTTGCGTATATTCTGCCTTCAGAATATTTTCACGGTGTCCCTGACTGTTCATCCAGGCCTTCATCACTTCTTGTGGTGTTTGTTGTCCCATTGCAATATTTTCACCCGCATACGTATAACTTACGCCGAATTTCTTCATCATATCAAATGGTGAGCCGTAAGTCGGAGATGTATGGGAAAAATAATTGTTGTTACTCATATCCTTCGCTTTAGCCAAAGCTACTTCTGTAAGCTTCGCGTCGGAAGTCAAGGGCTTCAGACCATTTTTGCTACGCTCGTTGTTTACCAGCTTTACAACCTCTGCTGCAAATTGAGACTTGCTGAGCTGTGCATTCGATCCTGCGGACTGACCTGCACCTGCATTGGTGTTTTGAGCTTGATTCTGCTGCTTGTTAGCAGACTGTGAAGCGTTTTGGTTACCTTGGTTACCTTGTTTGGTTACTTGCTTGCCCGAAGAAGGATTCCCTGTTTGAGTTTTAGCCTTGTCCTGTCCGAAACAATCCGTAATTACGTTCTTCGTTACTGTTGTCGTCCCATTGGACAATTGAACAGAGTATCCGTTATTTTGTAGCCACTGTTGTAGCTGCGCTGACAAATCGTCAGCCGGTGCTGCTGATGCCGGAACGATGAATCCTGCGGATAAAACGGCGCTTAAACTTCCCATCACCAGTGTTTTTTTCAACATATTCTTCATTTCGTCATCTCCTTGTTGTATTAATTTCTTGGTGTGTACATGTTCGCTCTGAACGTGCCCGGTTACAACTTTGTAATCTTTACTCTAGCAGTATATCATGTTTCCTAGCAGGATCAATGGTGTAAAAGTTGGTAAAAAAATAGCCCCGGTCGGCAATAGCCAGCACGGGACTGATATAAATAATAAGACTTTATATATAATTTTCGCGTTAACCAGGCAGCTACTTGAGCTTTTTGCTGAAACGATAGCCTTGCTTCTCAAAGCCAATTCGATTGTAGAAGGCTCTGGCCTCCACCTGTTTGATGCGGTTATTCGCTCCAGTAATGAATAAATGATAGCATCCTTGCGCACGTCCCCAATCTTCACCACAAGCCACCAAACGTCTGCCAATGCCCTCGCCGCGACACTCCCCATTCACGACCAGCATGGTGATTTGTACAGCAGGATCAGGATAAGCCAAGCTTTGAGCCGTATGCATGCCGATTACTCCGACAACACGACCATCCATTTCTGCAACCATCATATTCGCTTGACTGTCCTCCTGCGTTGTTCCCATAACTTCTTTCATTACGCCACAAGTCATCGGATATCCGACTTCTCTTAGCAATCCAGTTACGGCTTCGCAATCGCCAAGCTCTACGGAACGAATTGTCAGTACTGGAATCATCACATTGTTAGACATGATTTACCTCCACTTTCAGCATATTAGCAGCCTCTTTGGCCGTCTTCCGTGCTGTCTCCACATCTCCTGCAGCGCTAAGCGCTACAGCCATCCGGCGTCCCGGCTTGGTTTCAGGCTTCCCGAACACTCGCACCTGTGTCCGGGGTAACAACAAAGCATCATCCATACCACTTATTGCAAAATCCCGCGTAGCCAATTCTGCCTTCAAGGTAGCCGAGGCCCCTGGTGTAAGCAGCGTGACTGACGGCACCGGGAAACCGAGAATTGCCCGCACATGAAGCGCAAATTCCGACAAATCCTGCGTAATCATTGTTACCATTCCAGTATCATGCGGACGAGGGGATACCTCACTGAATATGACGCCATCAGCCGTTAAAAACAGCTCAACGCCAAACAATCCGTAACCACCCAGTTCATCCGTAATCGTACGGGCAATGTCCTCTGCCTCTGAAAGCTGCTTGTCCGTCATGCCATGAGGTTGCCAGGATTCGACATAATCCCCGTCTTTCTGAATATGGCCAATCGGTGGGCAAAAAGTCGTACCTGAAACCGATCTGACGGTCAATAACGTAATTTCGCTCTCAAATGGGACAAAAGCTTCAACAATGACACGTGTTGTTTTGGCACGTGCGCCTTCCAGCGCCGTATTCCAGCAGACTTCTGCATCTTCAGGTGTCCGGCATACAGACTGCCCTTTACCTGACGAGCTCATCAAGGGCTTAACCACGCAGGGCGTGCCAAGCTCATGAACCGCTGACCGCAACTGCTCAAAATCATCTGCAAAGCGGTAGGCGGCGGTCGGAAGTTGCAACTTCTCGGCGGCAAGCCTGCGAATGCCCTCCCGGTCCATCGTAAGACGGGCGGCCCGGGCTGTTGGTACTACGTGAAATCCCTCTTGCTCCAATTCTTCCAAAGCACCCGTAGCAATAGCTTCGATTTCAGGTACAATTATGTCGGGCTTTTCCTTGCGAATTAGTGCCTTCAACGCCTCAGCATCCTGCATATCCAGACAGTGAGAACGATGGGCTACCTGCATTGCTGGAGCCAGTTCATACCGATCTACAGCAATACACTCCACGCCAAGCCGCTGAGCTTCAATAACGACTTCTTTTCCCAATTCTCCACTGCCCAGCAGCAGCATCTTCTTAGCGTTGGCAGAAAAAGGAGCACCCCACATCTTGAACTCTTCCCCCTCTGACGATATTGCTCTGATCTCTTTTCATCTTTATTTTCAGGGTTTAGCTTCAAGAATGCAATAGTGCTCGGCATTAAAATTTACAAAAAGCGCGATTTTTTGATCTTTTTTTTACAAAAATCTGAACTGTGCTTCCACCAGCCCCCGATATATTCCATGTTTTTTCATCAATTGCTCATGATTACCACTCTCCTGAATCTCTCCATGGTCCAGTACAACAATATGATCAGCATTCCGAATGGTAGACAAACGGTGGGCGACCATAAAAGACGTTCTTCCTTTCAGCAGGACCTGAAGGGCGTCCTGAATTTTCAGCTCTGTTTCCGTATCTATGCTGGCTGTCGCCTCATCCAAAATAAGAATTCGCGGATTAGCAAGCAATGCCCGGGCAAAGGATAACAGCTGCCGCTGACCCATGGACAGCATACCGCCACGCTCCTCCACCTCTGTTTCATAGCCGCCCGGTAATTGAACGATGAATTCATGAGCATTGACTGCCTTCGCAGCCATTTCAATTTCCTCATCCGTTGCATCCAGACGGCCAAAACGAATATTATCGCGAATCGTGCCTGAAAATATAAACGTATCCTGAAGCACGATGCTAATCTGGCTACGCAAGCTCTCCACCGTCACGTCACGCACATCATGACTATCAATGGTAAGCCTCCCTGACGTAATGTCATAGAACCGGCTGAGCAGGTTAATGATTGTACTTTTACCTGATCCGGTATGACCCACAAGGGCAATGGACTGGCCCGCCTCGACAGAAAGAGTGATGCCTTTAAGCGCCTGGCGTCCCTTTTCATATTCAAACACAACATTTTCAAATTGAATATCGCCCCGAATAAGCGGCAAATCCTTGGCTCCCGGCTTGTTCGCAATATTCGGCTGTTCATCCATAAACTCAAATATTCTTTCCGATGAAGCCATCGCAACCAGCAGCTGATTGTACATTTGACCCAGGCGATTAATCGGCTCCCAAAAGTTCCCTACATAGTTGGCAAACGCAACCAGCAGACCCACCGTAAGCTGATCCGTCTGAATCAGATGCGCCCCAAACCAGAATAGCACCAGCGTACCCAGCCCTCCTGTAATATCAATCAGCGGACCAAAAACCTGATTCATGGCGGAGGCTTTATCCCACGACCTTTTGCTGGAGCTGTTCATGTCATCGAAAAAAGCCATGTTTTCCTGCTCCTGCGTGTAGGCCTGTGTCACGCGAATCCCCTGAATGGACTCATTCAGATGAGAGTTGATGCGTGAGTTCTTCATGCGCACTTCCTGCCAGGCACGACGGATACGAACGCGCAGCTTGGTTGAGATCAAAAACATGATGGGGACGGTCACAATGACCGCCAAGCCAAGCTTCCAGTTAATCAGCAGTAAAATAACAATGATTCCCATGAGCTGTACGCAGTCGATCAGGACATTCACAGCCCCATTCGTAAATAGATCCTGTAGCGAGTTAATGTCATTCGTCACACGTACTAATACAGACCCGGCTGGTCTTTTATCAAAAAAATGGAAGGAAAGCTTTTGAATATGCTTAAACAGGTCCTCACGCAGATCGTAAATAACGCGTTGACCGATAATATTGGTGAATTTAATGCGGTACGTATTGGCTGCCCATTGAATCAAATATAGCAATAGCACCGCACCCGTAATAAACAATAGCAACTTCACGCTGGGCATCGCCGGCCATGCGGGAGCAATGGCCTTATCAATCGCCAGACTGATCAAATAAGGAACCGTCAGCTTGGTAACGGTACCGAGAATCATCATGACCAGAAGAATCGGCAGGATTTGACGGGCATAAGGCTTCATGTAGGCAAGCAAACGTTTAAATTCTGACCAGTTAAACGGTTTGTCAATGACATCATCATCCTGATACACAAAACGTTCATTTTTGGGCTTTTTTAACGGATTAGCTTTTTCTGCGGGTATATTCATGGTCTCACCTGCCTTTCGGATACACCGTCTGAAGCCTGGTCTATGTAGTCGGCGTATTGAATATGGTATACATCCTGGTACGGGCCTGGAGTGGCAATAAGCTGTTCATGTGTTCCTCGCTGGACAATTTTCCCTTCCTCAAGCACCACAATTTCATTGGCATGACGAAGCGACGAGATTCGATGAGCTATAATAAATGTCGTGCGTCCACGCATAACCTCTTGAAAACCGGTCTGAATTTCATGCTCCGTCTCCATATCGACCGCACTGGTAGCATCATCGAGTACGAGAATTTTCGGATTTTTGAGCAGGGCACGCGCGATGGCAATCCGTTGCTTTTGTCCCCCAGACAGCCCCAGTCCACGTTCACCGACGACGGTATCGTAACCCAGCGGTAGCTCGCTGATGAATTCATGTGCCTGAGCCAGCTTGGAAACGCGTATGATGTCATCCATACTGACATGGCTTAAACCATAAGCAATGTTGTTGCGGATAGACGATGAGAATAAAAACGTTTCCTGAAACACAGAAGAAATCTGAGCACGTAAATCACGAATTTTCAAATGGCGTATATCCGTCCCGTCCAGCTTGATGCTCCCTGCATTCACGTTGTAAGCCCGCATCAGAAGCTGAATAATGGTCGATTTCCCTGAACCGGTTCCGCCCAAAATCCCGATGACAGACCCTGGCGGAGCGTCCAGATTGATGTCAACAACAGCGGGCAGCTTATTCCCGTAAGCAAACGTGACATGTTCAAACGTAATATGTCCCCTCACCTGCTCAGTATGGAGCGCAAGAGCGTCAGGTTCATCGGTTACATCTACATGC
Source organism: Paenibacillus kribbensis (assembly GCF_001705305.1). Classification (GTDB taxonomy): domain Bacteria; phylum Bacillota; class Bacilli; order Paenibacillales; family Paenibacillaceae; genus Paenibacillus; species Paenibacillus kribbensis_B. The sequence goes on along the minus strand of NZ_MCBP01000004.1, from coordinate 378,810 downwards.
TGATTCAATAGCTCCAAGACCCGTTCACCGGAAGCCTTAGACTGCGTATAGTTATTAATATGAAAGCCAACGCTCCAGATCGGACCGATAATATACCAAATTAAGCTAAAGAAAGCGACAAGCTGTCCCAGAGTCATCGACTTTACAATGACCAGATATCCCCCCATACCCAATAGAAGGACTACACTAACAGAAGCGATCAGCTCCATGGCGGGAAAGAAGCGACTCCACAAGGAAGCAGCCTGAATTTGATTCCTTTTGTACTGTTCATTTCGTATTGAAAATTTTTCAACTTCATAGGATTCACGGGCAAAGGATTTGACGGTGCGCACCCCTGTTATATTTTCCTGTACCGCTGTCGTCAAGGCGCTGAGCGCAATCCGCATTTCCTGAAAGGTGGGATGAATTCGGGATTCAAACTTAAATGTGACGAAGAGCAGCAAAGGCATGCTGATCATCGTAAAGAGGGTGAGCTGCCAGTTGATATACAGCATCATCATAGAGCCGAATACGACCATCAGTACCACATTGAGGAGTTGGGCAAAACCAAACCCGATAAAGTTGCGAATCGCCTCCAGATCACCGGTCAGACGGGACATGAGATCCCCTGTTTTGGCAGTGTCATAGTATCTGAAGGACAGAAATTGCAGCTTTTCGTAACAGGCATTGCGGAGTCGATACGCCAGAAAGTTTCCTAGCCGTCCACCAAAAAAACCATGTAAAAATTGCATAAACCCTTTGATGATCACGACTCCCAGTACAGTCAGAGCCAGCACCGGGACTTTCTCGAAGTCACCAGGAATGATAGCGTTATCAATGAGCCTTTGGAGCAGGTTCGGATACACCAGTCCCAGGGCCGTCGCTATCGCAAGGCATAGAATGGAAAGAAACAGATAATGTCTCCTCTCGCGAAAAAAGACTTGCAGTTGCCTGAGCACTTCCATGTCATTGTCCCTCCATTAGTTGCACGACGTTGTTATATGGCTTAGTGAAGTTTACCATTCGCATTCCAAGGCGGCAAAGAGGATAACAGACCGTTTTCAGGCAGGTTCGCAATTGGCGGGTGATTAGGCAAATTAAATCGCTTTCTTATCATTGAATATGGCTATTTCCTCAGTTTTCCTTTCTTTTTGAAGCATGCGCAAAACACCGGATTGTCCCACAACCCGGTGTTTTGAAGTCTTAAGCAATCGTGTATAGAGTTACATACATAATCATGTTGATGGCGTTACGTCAGTGTTTCTTCCTGCTCCAGGCTCGCAATAAGGGCTGCCAGCTCTTCCCAGACCTGCGGCTGCTCGTCACCTGCGAGTGCATGCTCCATACCGTCAAGCGTTTCCAGCATCTGCTCACGAAGCTGTGCCGTCTGCCACGTTTGCTCCTCCTGCATCATTGTAACGTAAAAAGAAGACATTTGTTCCCGCTGAAGCTCTACAGCTTCGCCAACTTTCTCGCGTAGTATCGGCTCCAATTTGGATTGCAGATTCACCCGACCAGCCCCTTCAAAAAAGAGCTTCGGATTTTTAAAGCTATTCCAGTACTCCTTCCAAAGGACTGAATCCTGCAGCGAAATTTCAATCAGTTCAGGAACAGACCATTCTCTGGCTTCAGGTGCTGTGCAATCCAAACCTGTCAGCCGCTGGTTCATCTCTTCCGCACACCCTTGTATAGCCTTGCCTACCAAGGATTTTCCCGTTTTTTCCAGTCGGAGTGTGGTTGCCAATAATTCCTGGGATAGCTCCAGCTCAAATAATCGCATCAGTTCACGACCACAAGAGGCAAAGGCTGAACGAAGATCCCCTGCTCCTTCGCGTAAAACAGACGGATGAAACGCCTCGGCCATAAACTCTCCAATCCGGTAAGCAAGCCGTTGACGCACATGATACAGTAGTTCATCGGTTTCACCTGATAAAACAGCTGCACCGCTGCGATCAGACAGGTTTTGGAGTAGCTGCTCCAGCTCGCTGCGAGTGCGTTGTAATCGCTCTAATCGAATCGCGCGTTCTTCTACGCCATACCGGGCATCAGCGGCATGTTGCTCTATCCGGTTTCGCAGCCGCCCCAGTTCCTGCATGGCAGAAGCAATAGATAAGCCCGCCAGCTCATCAGCTGCAAATGCCGAAAAGTCTTTTTCAAACCCTTCAAAACGTGAAGCTGTACGCAGCAAGGGCTCTCCCTGTTCGGCTGCTTCCAGTGCGAGCATGCTGGACAACGGATAAATACGCGGCTTACGGATTCCATTCGCCTGTAGTTGTTCCTGTACATGTCGGGTCACGGATTGCAATTCTTCTTCGGATGAAGCCAAATCTGAGGCATTGACGATAAAAAAGGTCTGATCCATTGCCAGCGTCTCTTTAACTCGGCCCAATTGGTTCAAAAATTGCCGGTCTCCTTGGGTAAACGCATGATTGTAGTATGTGATAAATACAAGCGCGTCTGCATGCTTCATATAACTGAAGGTCACGCCAGTGTGCCGCGCGTTCACAGAATCCGCTCCAGGTGTATCCACTAACACAATTCCCTGACGGGTCAGAGCGCAATCATAATAAAGGTCGATATGCTCCACGAAGCATGACTTGTGCTCGGACGCGACAAAATCCCGGTACTGTTCCAGATTGACCTGAAGCTGCTGACCCAGCAAGCTTTGAGCTTCTTCCCATCCGGCTGCGGCAGCCTTCAAAAAACTGTAATGCGGTCTTCCGGCAGGGTGAATCCCTTCCGGGGACAACTCACGTACAACTTCCTGCCAGCCTACTGCCTCCGGTTCTCCCAAGCCCAATAATCGGAACGAATATTTAAGATCGTCCCGCAATGCGTCCACTGATTTCATGTGGACGTCAGCCGTGGCATGGCGCTCAGGGCTGGCTGGCGCCATAATACGGTTAATCGCCGCTGTCGTTGGATGCGGCGATACGGGCAACACCGCTTCGCCCAGCAAAGCATTGGCGAAGCTGGACTTCCCGGCGCTGAACGCTCCAAACAGCGCCAACGTAAACCGCCCGCCCTCCAGCGCAGCTGCGCGGGCATATAAATCCCGTACCGCCGCCTGCATGGCAGGGTACGGACTTACCAAGGCAGCGGCGGTTTTCAGCCGAGCCGCTGCTGCCTCCAGCCGCGTGCGGCGCCCTCCGGCGGCAGACTGTGCCGCCGCTGTGCCCGCTTGCGGCAACGCCGATGCGGCGCGTGTGCCAGCGATGGCGGGCCGCGCCGGATCTGTTAGTGCGGCTGGAGCCATCGGGGATGCGGCGTCGGCTCCAGCAGCAAGCGCAGCCGAGCGGGGCAACGCGGCAGGCGCGGAGGCCTGCGGCAGCAGGCTGCGCAGCGCGGTGGCGTGTGCAGCCGCAGCGCGCACCCGTGCGCTGTAGCGGCTCGCCGCGTCAGCCTGCGCCAGCAGCGCATGGCGAGCGGACGCAAGAGCCGCGCGACGGCCTTCGGCCTGCACCGCAAGCTGGGCCAGCAGGCGGTCTGCCAGCTCCAGCGCCTTGCGGCGGCAATCTGCCGTGACTGCGGCGCGAAGGTCCTTACAATAGTTCAGCGTATACTCCGGCGACAGCGCCGTTTCCTTGACCGTCTGCTCAATCAGCTGCCGATCCGTCACCGGACGAATGCCATCCAGTTCTTGCTCCATCGCAGCAGACCACAACCCATGGCCTTCTCCCCAAGCTCTCAGCAGCTCACGTATATGGGGGAGCAGTTGCCCCTCCACCTGATCGGTCAGCATCCGTGTCAGCCGTTCCAAGCGATGCTCCTTTTCTCGCTCCGTCTTCCCGCCGGCAAACCACAGCCCGATTTTAAAGCCGGGCTTGCGGCTCTCCAAATATTCACCCGCTGCTTCACGTAGCTCCGCTGGTGTCAAATGCACATGCTCCAGTAGACGATCCAGCTCTTGCCGCAGCCGTGTGTGCTCTTGTTCCGGAAGCATCCGCCACTGCTCATCCTCTTGCTGCAGGGCTTTCTGCTCCATTTCCAGGCGGGAAATCGCCTCTTCTCCGCCCGCCTCTTGCAGCAGCATGCTCAGTTCCTCTTCTTCAGCTGCCTCCACATCCTTCACATGTTGCTCTACCAAATGGTGCATGGAGGATACCAGGCTGTATGCGAAAAGCTCCGTTTTGCGCTTCAATAATTGCTGGATCAACGACGGGAGCTGTTGCCACTGGTTCCAAGGGTGATTTGGCTCTTTTAAGGAAGTAAACAATATATCTGTATAATGGACCTGCCACGCATGAAAGCTGGTCTCCACCTCATTGCGATAACGTGTAAATGAAAGCTCCCGCTCCCGGTGTTTATCGATTTGATTAATGATCAAGTATAACGGCTTGCCCCAATCCGATAAGCTTTTGGCAAAGGACAAGTTATTTTCAGATTGGACATGGTTATAATCCATTACATAAAAAACGATATCTGCCCAATGTAAAGCAGAATGTGTCGCCAGCGCATGCCCTTGGTCTGTGGAATCTACGCCTGGTGTATCCAGCAGCACCCCTCCGCCGGATAGCATCGGGATATCCTCCCATACCTGAATGGATTCATAGGCACCGCCATTTTTACAATATTCAGCCAGCTCGGCTATGGAGGTTTCCATCACTTCTGGCTCGGGGTTTTCCAATGTTCGGACTGGATGAATGAGTGCTCTTGAATGTCCATGCCGGATGGACACCACATTAGCGCTCGTAGGCACGGGTCCGGAGGGCAGCACCGTTTTACCGCTCAGGCTGTTAATCAAGCTTGATTTTCCCGCCGAGAAATGTCCACAAAAGGCAATGGTCAGCTCGTCCGCATCCGCCTTCTCAAGTAGATCAGCTAATGCTTTGGCTCCAGCCCTGTCCCCTGCTTTATGCAAAGTATTCCGTATCTGTTCAATTGTATCTGACCACTTTCCGGCATTCCCTGTAATCGTTTGCATCATAAGCTACGGTTCCACTCCTTGTCTCTTGACAGCATCAAATAGCTATATTGTAGCACTCCTGTGCCACTGTGAGAATCATCACAATTAAAAAAACTAAACAGCGTTCCCCGTAAGTAGCTGACTTTGGGGAACGCTGTTTTCGCAAATGATAACAATAAGTTCATTTTGTTCTGTAAAATTCCTTTTGATCGAATCTCCTCGTAAGTATTCATACGTTTCATCAAAGCCACAAAGGGCAACGACGAAGCAAGATATGTAAATAACGGATGGTCTTCAAGATTCGCGTAGATCGTGCGCCTTCGGGCTGGTCAGACCAGCCGAGCCGCCTACACCGGAACATGCAGCGCATGTCATCCGTTAATTGCACTTAATTTGCTGCTGTCTCAAGCACTGGCAGCAAAATTTCAAATACTTGACCATGCTGCAAAATCGTAATTCCGCGGGATTTGTCCTTCATTACGACCACTTCTGGCTTTTGTGACATACGTTCCAGATAGTGCTCAGGTACATCCCCGGAATGGCTGACCGTAATCCCTTCAAGATCGCGCTCTTCATTTTCAGCAAACTCTGTTGTTACAATCTGCTCAAAAATATCAGAAAACGCCTCAAAATTGTCTGTATATACCGAAATGCACTTCATTACTCTTCATCCTTTTCTACACATAAATGGTTAAACCCTTTGCAATCTCTACGGGTCTTTAAGCTCTACGTTCCTTATCTTTTCTGATAAGAGACGTTTTCATACGTTTCTTGCCTTCCCTGCATACATCGAGCAACGGACATACCTGACATTGAGGGTTTTGAGCCTTGCAATGGTAGCGACCGAAGAAAATAAGCCTGTGGTGGGTCAATGACCATTCATCCCTAGGTACTCTTTTCATCAGCTTTTTTTCCACCTCAAGCACTGAATCATCCCATCCTGCAAAGCCAAGCCGTTTGGAAACGCGCTCTACATGCGTGTCCACCGCAATAGCCGGTACATTAAATGCGGTAGATACGACGACATTAGCCGTCTTGCGTCCAACACCGGGAAGCTTGACCAGTTGATCATGCTCAGATGGTATTTCTCCCCCGTACTGGTCTATCAATAAACGGCACAGGTTATGAATATGCTTGGCCTTGTTTCGGTACAAGCCGATTCTGCGAATATCCTGCTCCAGCTCCTCAATAGGAACAGCCAAATAGTCCTCGGGTGACTTGTATTTTTGAAACAGGTCTGCCGTTACTTTATTGACCATCTGATCGGAGCACTGAGCCGACAATAACACGGCAATCGTTAATTCAAAGGCATTGTCATGGTTCAACTCACAATGGGCATCTGGAAACATCGTACCGATGGTGTCCAATATATGACGTGCGGTTGCTGCATTCACGGAATCCTACCTCCTACCAAAAAAAACGTCTTGATACGGGATAGCCCGCATCAAGACGGTCACTCTAAATAATCATCCGGAAAGAAACGAATACTATTTGTGCATGACTGCCTGCATAGGCGAGAAACACACTCCTATATTATCATTATTTGTCACAAATTGCACGTGAAAAGTGTGCAAATTTCCGAGAAATTTTCATACAATCTGATCTGTTAACGGCTCATTGGATGTTCCAAATCTACATGTCCCATTAAGGACTCCAGAGCTTGCCCATCAACGAGCAAATCCAGTGTTTTGATTTCCTTGAACTGGAACATCGTTTTCTTCAAGGCATCAATCGCCAATTCCTCGCCACCTGCACCCAAACGTGCTTCGTCCGGCAAAGAAATGTCAAAGGTTAATGCTCCGTTATCCAATTTGATCTTATGCACGGAAATTTTATCCGACCACAGCGGTACTAGAGCGGAATTCCCACTTTTTTGCAGAGCTTCAAACGCCTTTTGGTATTTTTCCAGCTCGCTCGGGTAGGTAATTTCCTTTTTCTCTTCTTTTAAGCCAGTCTCTTGAGTATCGGTGTAGTACACTGTGATCTGCTGCGTTTGGTGATCTCCTGATTTTCCTGTTTCCGTCTTGGTTTTTGTAGGTTCCGTTGACGGGGATGCAGGGGTCTGAGACGCCCCGTTATTGTCAGCAGACTGAGCCGATGAATCAGGAGTCGTTTGCCCAGGCGTACTATTTGGCGCAGCAGGTGTTTGTGTTTCTTGAGTCGGAGCTGCCGGAGCAGCTGTCTGCTTGGAGGCACAGCCTGCGCCTGCTATAGCAAACAGTGCCAGCAGACCTGCGATTACGATTTTCTTGTTCATATGTCCCCCTCCTTGCTTGACGTTAGCAAGCGATTTGTTGAAGATTTATTTTACACCAAGATACTCTGTGATGCCATCTGCAATCCCCTGAGCTACCCGGTTTTGAAAATCTTCATCAAACAGTGTGGCTTCCTCTTTTGCATTACTCAAATATCCTACCTCAAGCAAAACGGCTGGCATAGTCGTTTCCCGAATCACATGGAAATTGCCATAACGAATGCCCCGGTCTGTCAGACCCGTTGCAGGAGCAAAGTACTTATGCATAACGTCCGCGAACGCTTTGCTGGCACTCCGCTGGTAATACGTCTCTGTACCGTTGGAAGCTGAACTGCCGCTGCTGTTAGCATGAATGGACACAAATACGTTAGCGTTGAGATTTTCAGCCACTTTTACCCGCTGTTTAAGCTCCAGGAATGTGTCGTCGCTGCGCGTCAATACGACCTCAAGCTTGGGATTCTGCTTTAAAATGCTTTCCACTTTCAACGCCATAGCCAGGTTAAAGGTCTTCTCATAATTTTTTCTTGAAACCCCAACTGCTCCAGAATCTTTTGCTCCATGACCCGCATCAATAACAACGACCTTTTTGCCATTACTGTTCACTGGTGATGTCTGTGTATCATCTGGTAATGAACCATCTGGCAGCGTAGAGTCAGGCGTTGTATTAATTGAATCCTTGGATGCCAAATCGACGATGACATGATTGGATCCATCATTGTATGCAGTGTAGTTCATGGCATGTTTCAAATCAATAACAACACGGACCGTTGAAGGCTCCTTTTGGAACAAGGCATAACGGATACCGGACACATCCGCTTCATTCTGAATGTCCAGTGAACCATTCAAGGTGTTATCCAGCTTCTGCTGATCTCCAAAATTGTCAGCAAACGCAGTTGCTGGCAAATCCACAACAACCCGGTCAGGAGCTGTCATCGTAAACGCTTTTGGCTTGACTGTACTCGCAGTTGTGATGGTTAAACGATTTTGGCTGAAACTGATTTCCTGCACTGGCGTAACACCTGTACTGGCATTATTAGCTGGTGTAGTTACACTTCCTGTACTAGAACTGTTATTCCCGGATTTCGGAGGTGTAAACTCCCCGTTCCCAGACCCGCTGCTGCGGGTATATAATTTTACGGACTTGGAGCTGCTGTCCCATTTTACGTCCAGTCCCATTTGCTCCCCGATAAAACGAAGCGGTACAAGGGCATAATTGGAACGCAGCAGAGGCGAAGCATCCAGACTAATGTCGCTTCCATTGACAGTCGCCGTCTTGCTTCCGATGTTCATTCGGATCGAGGTACTGTCCTTCTCAATCGTTATGGTTCGCGCCTGCTGCTTCCATGTCACGTCATATCCTAAATTTTCAGAAATTACGCGTAGCGGAACCATTGTGCTTCCGCCTATCACTTGTGCCTTAGCACCACTAGGGACACTTAACTGTTGATCGTCGAGATAGATTTGCGTTCCACTCGAAGCCGCATGTCCATAACCCGGAACCGCCCACATGAAGACAAATAATAACAACAAAAAACCAAATTTCTTCATTCGTCACCCTTCCATTCATATTTTTTTTGCCACATGCTCCGGTGCGGCGACCTGATATACGCGCTTATGTAATATCAGACAACCTTTTAGACGTTATCCCACACCAAAAGTTGCGAATATATTCCATCATATCAGAAATATACGTGCCTAAGAACTATTTTTGTCGAATTATGACTAAAAAAATAGTCCTTTCGCTTTCCGTCAAAAGTCATCGTCGAAAAAATAGAAAAAGCTGCTTTTCACCTCCATGAATTTCCATAAAAGTGGAAAACAGCTCTTTTTTTAACCCTCTTAATTAATCACTTAGTTAAGCGATTCTGTTGTCACCGTTTCCGTTCCTAAATACTCTTTTAATCCATCGACAATACCTTGTGCAATCCTCTCCTGTGTTTCTTCTGTAAACATGGCTGCTTCATCAGACGGATTGCTCAGATAGCCGCATTCCAGCAGCACGGCCGGCATTTGCGATTTTCTTGTTACCAAATGGTTTGCCATCTTAATATTGTTATCTTTAAAACCGGTAGCCGCTACAAGATGCTTGTGCATCGTCGTTGCCAGATTCAAGCTTTCCTGACGTGCATAATAGGTTTCAGAGCCATTCGCTTTTCCGTTATTGGAGGCTGGCATACTGTTGCCATGGATGGAAACAAACACGCTCGCCTGTTGATCATTCGCCAGTTGGGCACGTTCATCGAGCGTCGGATACGTATCTTCATCTCGGGTCATTACGACCTGAAATGAAGGGTCATTTTGCAAAAGCTGCTGAACCTTTAAGGCTACAGCCAATGTAAACTCCTTCTCGCGTCGTCCAGTCACACTGGCTGCTCCAGGGTCCTTGCCACCATGTCCAGGATCAATTACAACAATTTGCCGTCCTTCGACATGAGTCGGTGTGACCACCGGATTCTCACTACGCTCACGCAATTGGAGGGTGATTTCACCCGTGCTATTTGTTGAAAGCTCGTAATCACGTGCTTGATTCAAAGCAATGACGACACGAACGCCCCCATTTTGTCCGTCAGCGGGAGCAAATCTGATTTCCTGTATGCCGTCGGTACCGTCACTATTCGTCAGTAACCGTGAGCCATCGCCACGAACCGGAAACGGTTGGGAAAACCCGGATGACAGCGCCGCTCCCGGTAAATCCACCACAATGCGGTCAGGCTCCGTCATTTTGAACACTTTGGGGGTTGCTGTTTTATTCAGAGAAATCTTTAATGCATCATGTTCAAAAGTGAGATCTTGCACAAGCAGCGTATTTGCTTTTGACTGCTCTGTATTCTGCTGTTTGGACGGTGAAAGTACAGTCTCCGTACGCTTGTCTGCTTCAGCGGCATTTGTCGTTGTTGTCGTCGCAGACGTTTTCTGTTTGCTCGACGTATTCTGTGTCGACGTTTTCTGAGATTCAGCCTGTTGATCTGTCTGCGGAGTTGTCGTCTTTTGACTGAGATTTACGGATTTACTTTTATTATTCCAATCTACTTTTAGTCCCATTTGCTCCCCGACAAAACGCAACGGAACCATCGTCGAGTTGCCACGCAGCACAGGAGGCGCATCCAGACTAACTGTTTTACCATTCACATCAGCCGATGTGCGGCCTACATACATAGCCATATCCGTGCTGTTTTTTTGAATTGAAATTTTATAGGCTTGTGGCTCCCACTTGAACTGATATCCAAGCTGCTCCCCAACCACTCGAAGTGGTACCATGACTTTGCCATTGACCATTTCAGGCCTGGCATCCGCCGGTGCTTCCACTCTTTTACCATCCAGAAACAAATCTGCTCCTGCCGCATTCGCATGAGGGAAGGACGGCCACAACCAGATCAAGATCGCCGCCAATATCACCCAACCGTATTTCTTCATCCTCATTCCCCTAACTTATATATGTAATATTTTTTGTGCTCCTGCATAGGTATCCTGCATAGGTATAGTCCTCAACCATTTTACATTTACAATACCATGCCCAGTCGAGCCGTCAACCCCTTATTTACCAATTTAATTTTAAAAATAACAAAAGCCCGCAGGCAAAAGAATTGCCAATACGGGCTTTCTGTTCACATTATGATTATGCGCCTTGCTTGGCAGCACGTTTTTGTTCATAAGCCAGAATTTCAGCCTCATGCTGAAGCGTCAAGCCAATGTCATCCAGACCTTGCAGCAGGAATTGACGACGGTGCTCATCCAGATCGAAATCAATATGCAGGCCATAATCATCAGTAATTGTTTTTTCGTTCAAATCAACGTTCAATTGGTAGTTATCATGCTTCGCCGTGCGCTGAAATAAATCCTCTACTTGCTCTTCAGACAGCTTGATCGGCAGAATACCGTTTTTAAAACAGTTATTGTAGAAGATATCCGCAAAAGATGGTGCGATTACGCTACGAAACCCATAGTCCATAATCGCCCACGGCGCATGCTCACGGGAGGAGCCGCAGCCAAAGTTGGCGCGAGAAATCAGCACAGATGCCCCTGCATAGCGAGGCTTGTTCGGTTCAAATTCAGGATTGATATTGCCCGCCTCATCAAAACGCCACTCATAAAACAGAAACTGTCCAAAGCCTGTGCGCTCGATTCGTTTCAAGAACTGCTTAGGAATAATAGCATCTGTATCCACGTTCACCCGATCCACAGGCGCTACGATTCCTTTTAATGTTGTGAATGCTTCCATCGTAAATTCCTCCTCTGTATCCTAGCGGACTACTGCTTCCTGCTTGAATTTCCAATCCCGTACATCGACAAAACGTCCATGAATCGCCGCAGCGGCTGCCATTGCCGGAGATACGAGGTGAGTCCGTCCTCCACGTCCCTGACGACCTTCAAAGTTACGGTTAGAGGTGGATGCACAACGCTGTCCCGGTTGGAGCACGTCCGGATTCATCGCAAGACACATGCTGCATCCCGCTTCACGCCACTCGAATCCTGCTTCCTTGAAAATAACGTCCAGTCCTTCTTCTTCTGCCTGAATTTTCACACGACCTGAGCCTGGTACGACGATTGCCGTTACTCTGTCAGATACCTGGTAGCCTTTGGCAACCTCGGCCGCAGCTCGTAAATCTTCAATCCGTCCGTTGGTGCAGGAACCGATAAACACATAATCAATCGCAATATCCGTGATCGGTGTACCTGGCTTCAAATCCATATATTCAAGCGCTTTTTCAGCCGCTTTACGTTCGTTTTCTGTCGGCAATTCTGCCGGAATGGGTACATTCGAAGAAATATCTGTACCCATACCTGGGCTGGTGCCCCAAGTCACTTGTGGAATTAAAGAATCCACGTCAAACTCCAGCACAACATCAAACTCGGCGCCTTCATCTGTAACAAGCTCTTTCCACTCAGCAACTGCCTGCTCGAAAGCAGCTCCTTGCGGTACATGCTCACGTGCACGCAAGTAATTGAAGGTCGTTTCATCTGGTGCAATCATTCCTGCTCTAGCTCCGCCCTCAATGGACATGTTACACACCGTCATACGCTCTTCCATGCTCAATTCACGGATGGATTCACCTGTGTATTCAATAACATAGCCTGTAGCGAAATCTGTGCCGTATTTGGCGATGACACCCAAAATCATATCTTTTGCTGTTACACCCGGTTTGCGGCGGCCTACAAAACGAACTTCCATCGTTTTTGCCTTCGCCTGCTGGAGACATTGCGTTGCCAGTACGTGCTCTACCTCGCTTGTTCCGATACCAAAAGCAAGTGCCCCAAACGCACCGTGTGTGGAGGTATGGCTGTCACCACAAACAATCGTTTTCCCCGGATGAGTCAGACCAAGTTCAGGCCCCATAACGTGAACGACACCTTGATCAATGGTATCCAGATCATACAGTGTAACACCGAAATCGCGGCAATTTTGAGTTAACGTATCAATCTGCTGTTTGGAAATCGGGTCCGTAATATTGTAGCGATCAAACGTCGGTACGTTATGATCCATTGTCGCAAACGTAAGCTCTGGACGACGCACCTTGCGTCCGCTGAGGCGAAGTCCCTCAAACGCCTGCGGCGAGGTTACCTCATGTACCAAGTGAAGATCAATGTACAAAATACTCGGCTTTCCCGCTTCCTGATAGATGACATGGTTATCCCAAATTTTCTCGAACATGGTCTTTTTACTCATCAACATTCACCCCTGTGTTTTTCGAACTAGTGGAGAGAAGCTATACGGCTCTCTTTTGAATGTCAACAATATACCACGACATGTTTGATTGGTCTAAGATATGATATCTATAAAAGTGATAGCTTTAACCTATAAGCATGCTTGGAATGTTATGAGGAGGGGGATGAGGTCGGTATCCTTCCCCATCTCCAGTATTTCCATCATACCTATGGCATGAGGGATTCTACCATTTACCGTTGCGTACCCTTCAAAATGGTGGTAATGCCCACCACCTGCCAATTGAATTGCTGGTCCTGTTGTTCCTATAATGATGTTCGTATGTTGATCGTTAAATGATGTTCCTGCATATCAGTGCATGATTTCTTTCTTATTTACCTTAATACCTGATAAAGATTGATCAAACATATCAAGAATAAAAAGGAACCGCTCAGCCTCGCGAAATACATGATCGGCCAATAAAGGATGAATAATGCTTTTTATTCGGCATTCATCAATTAAATCACGCGCCGTTTTCTTAAAATCACGCAAGGATTTAACAGAGACACGGTTTTCATCAACAAATTGACTCAGGAGCGGAACGGTTTGCGACTGTGGTCGCATATTACTTAAATCAATCGCTTGAAACATCAACATATCGAAATCATTACTGAATTCCCTTGCTTGTTCGACCAGTTTGCGCTCAGAAGGATCAAGCAAATGACCTATAAATTTCGAGTGATCGGCCATAATCTTCAAGAAAAAGACATTCTCATCAATAATAGCATCGGGCAGTGGTTCAAGCCTTCCCGAATTGAGCTCCTCCAAACGGTTTCTGAAATAATTCGCTTCCCGGCTTACATGATCTACCAATAAGGGGAAATTTGTTTGTCCAGGAAGTTTACATTGCAATATAAGCCCCAAAACCATTCTCTTAAACGCCCAAATATTAGTCGCAGCATTCCTGACCTCTGTATTAAATTCTTTTATTGTGTGCGGGTCTGTATCGTTATTAAACTCGTGTGATCTCCTCTCAATCCCCTCAAAAATAGCGTGAAACTGATTGGCTTCTTGAATAAGTCGGGTATCTTCAGCTCTAAAGCCTAATCCCAAGAAAAATGAATGCTCCTTCATAATCCTCGACCAGAATCGTATCTCATCTAACGAGCGGGCAACAAAGGCATCCAATCATATCCCTCCTCTGCAGCAAAACATTTAATTAAGGATATGGAATATATCTTGGCATAATACCTGAATTTTTAAGTGAGCAAGCTTATTAGAGTTGAATACTTTATAAACTATAAGGACTGAGAATGACCACCTATAGCAAAAAGCTTCCACTAAATCCCCAGCACGCCTGTCTCCAATCTAACCCATGTAAAATTTTGGTTTGGTGTAATGAATTTCACATCTTTCCGGGTCAACCTGTTCTACCATAGAAGGGTGATACGCCGTGCTGGGCAGACCACTTTGGACAGGACGCTGGTTCTGTCCAAAACCAGCTACACAGGCTGTCCGGCACGCGCGGCAAGTACGCTTTTATTTTGATTCGAAGCGGAGTGTCCAGATGTGAATACCGAATGGGAGTACCGTGAGCGCATAAGGAAGCTAGCCGTATGCATTGTTAAGCATTACCGGGGAAAAGGTCCGGATAACGTCAAGGTTTCACTGGATTCGCCGCTCCGAATTACGGTAGAAATTTTAGGCACCTTATCCAACCTGTCTGAAATTCTCGTTCATGAAGGGGCCGAGGACAAGGTCAGGGAGTATTGGAGCGTTCTTCGTCCTTATCTGGAAAAGGAGTTTATGAGCGAAGCGGAAAAAACACTCGGCAGTCCCTTCACTTACACCTGGGAGATCTGCCCCTCCGTCCATGGAGAAGGACACATTATCATTACTCTTGAACTACAACATATACACCGGTTGGATTAGCGGGAAGGAGCTTGTCTCCTCGCTCGCGGATAAGCCAGTACAGGATGCAGCGTAAAGCGGCATTTTTGTATTGGCTTTTTTCGTATTACGAGTTTCATCTATTTCATATAAAAAGAGGTGCTGCACACATGGCAGACAAGGTATTAACGGTATGTCCCTACTGCGGAAGCGGTTGTCAGCTTCATTTGCTGGTGGACAAGGGGCAGGTAATTGGCGCAGAGCCAGCTGGTGGCCGTACAAATGAAGGAACACTGTGTCTGAAAGGACACTATGGCTGGGATTTTCTGAATGACCCACAGATTCTGACTGCGCGCTTGCGCAAGCCCATGATTCGCAAAAATGGGGTCATGGAGGAAGTGGAGTGGGAAGAAGCCATTCAATATACTGCCGAACGGCTGTCAGCAATTAAGGAAAAATACGGACCCGACTCCATTATGGGGACGGGCTCTGCACGCGGTCCGGGAAACGAAGCCAATTATGTCATGCAAAAGTTCATGCGGGCGGTCATTGGCACAAACAATATTGACCATTGCGCTCGTGTGTGCCACGGCCCTTCTGTGGCAGGCTTGACTTACTCCCTCGGGGATGGGGCCATGTCCAACTCGATTCCTGAAATTGAACACTCTGATCTTCTTTTCGTGTTTGGATATAATGCACCCGAAACGCATCCGATCGTCGCCAGACGCATTGTAGCTGCCAAGCAAAGAGGTGCCAAAATTATTGTATGCGATCCGCGCATGACTGAAACTGGACGCATTTCAGATATGTGGCTGCCTCTAAAAGGCGGCTCGAACATGGCTTTGGTCAACGCTTTTGGTCATGTGCTTGTGCATGAAGAACTGTACGACAAACGGTATGTGGAAGCAAATACTGAGGGCTTTGCCGAGTATGTGGACAGTATTCAAAAATATACTCCCGAATATGCGGAAGGCATTACGGGAGTCAAGGCGGCTGACATCCGGGCGGCTATGAGGGAATATGCCAAGGCCCCTACCGCTACCATTCTGTACGGAATGGGCGTATGTCAATTTTCACAGGCTGTTGACGTGGTGAAGGGACTCGCTTCCCTTGCCCTGTTGACCGGGAATCTGGGCAAGCCGAATGTGGGCATCGGACCAGTACGTGGACAAAACAATGTACAGGGCTCCTGTGACATGGGCGCATTGCCGAATGTGTATCCTGGCTATCAGGATGTAACGGATAATGCGGTTCGCAAAAAGTTTGAAAAAGCATGGGGTGTCGAGCAGCTGCCGCGTAAAAAAGGATATTCCCTTACAGAGGTACCGCACCTCATCCTGAAGGAGAACAAGCTGAAAGCTTACTATATTTTCGGCGAGGACCCTGTACAAAGTGATCCAAACGCCGCCGAGCTGCGTGAAGCGTTGGAGCAACTGGAATTTGTCGTGGTACAGGATATCTTCATGAATAAAACGGCGCTGCACGCCGATGTCATCCTCCCTTCTACTGCCTGGGGCGAGCATGACGGTGTATATTCCTCGGCAGACCGTGGCTTTCAGCGCATCCGTAAGGCCGTCGAGCCACAGGGCGATGTCAAGCCGGACTGGGCTATTATTAGCGAAGTGGCTACTGCCATGGGCTACCCTATGTCCTATGCAAATACAGAGGAAATTTGGGATGAAATGCGCAGCCTCTGCCCATTATTCGCCGGTGCCAGCTACCAGAAAATGGAGGAGCAAGGCGGCGTGCAATGGCCCTGCCCTACAGAGGATCATCCTGGTACTCCGTATTTGTACAAAGGCAATCAATTTTCCACGCCTAGTGGCAAAGGCCGTCTATTCGCCTGCGAATGGCGTCCACCTCAAGAACAGCCGGATGCCAAGTATCCGCTTGTCTTGTCTACCGTTCGCGAGGTAGGACATTATTCCGTACGTACCATGACCGGGAATTGCCGTGCGCTGCGCCAGCTGGCTGATGAGCCGGGCTTTATTCAGATTAGCCCGCAAGACGCAGCGGGTCTGAACATTCTCGATGGCGAAATTGTCGCCATATCCTCCCGCCGGGGGCGCATTATGGCACGGGCACAAGTCAGTGACCGCGTGCAGCAAGGTGCGACCTACATGACCTATCACTGGTGGGTTGGAGCCTGTAACGAGCTGACCGCCGATTTTCTCGATCCGGTATCCAAGACCCCGGAATTAAAATATTGCGCCATTCGGCTGGAACGGATTGCCGACCAAGCGCAGGCCGAACGCGATGTACATGAATCGTATCAGCGGATTCGCAGACAGATGAACGTCCATGAAGCCGTTTTGGCTGATAAGGTGACAAGATGAGCGGCGCACGAAACACACTGCACCGTCCTAAGAGCAGAATGGGCGCAGCCGATAGAACAAACGCTGTCGCCTCCTCCTTCGTAGTCGCAGACGGTGGGCAATGTATTGGCTGCAAAGCCTGTGAACTGGCGTGCTTCGCCGTTCACAGTCAGGCGGGCGGCGTAGGCGCATCGGTCGGAACCGTCAGCGTGCCTGTCGTACCCAAAGTATATGTGGTACGCACCGGAGATGCGTATGTGCCTGTGCAATGCCGGCATTGTGAAAATGCCCCTTGTGCGCATGCCTGTCCGGTGCAGGCCATTCGTCAGGAGGACGGTGTGGTCATGATTGATGAGGAGCGATGCATCGGCTGTACCTCCTGTGTTTTGGCCTGCCCCTTCGGGGCCATTGAGGTAACTCCGGTCTATCGGGCAGGACGCGTTGTAACGCAATCCGGCTTGACTCGCCATGCAAATCGGACCGCCCTCCCCCGCACCGCTGCAAGCAAATGTGATTTGTGCGCAGAAACAGCAGACGGACAGCCCGCCTGTGTAGAGGCCTGCCCAAATCAGGTGCTACGACTGGCCAAGGGCGCAGTCGACTCGCCTCCAGAGCGTCGGCGGGAAGTCTTTTTTCCACGCTTGTAAGGCCAAAATCAGCCGCAGAAAGGTAGAATACCATGTCAACGACAACAGACAAGAGCTCGTCCCCTCCTTGTATGGAGGCGACTGATTCTGATTGTACAGTCCCTGTCATTCATATCGACCCTACGTTATGCACTGGCTGCAGACGCTGTGCGGGAGTTTGCCCGGTAGGTGCCATTGAGGGGCTGCCGGGAGAACCGCAAACCGTGAATGCTGACCGCTGCGTTTTTTGCGGTCAATGTGTACAAATATGCAGTGTATACGCATCAGATTGGGCGGATGCATCTCCACAGGAAGCCGCCATCAGACGGCAAGCACGTATGTGTGAACGCGATATGCCTGCCGACATCGGCGAACCGCTATTTGCTGCCTATTATAGCTACAGCCTGAATAAGGTAACTGACATGATGAAGAAACCAGGACAGCTTCGGATCGTTCAATGCGCTCCAGCCATTCGCGTGTCACTCGCAGAGGAATTTGGTATGCCGTTCGGTACCTTGACGCCTGGCAAAATGGCCGCTGCCCTTCGCCGCCTCGGCTTCGATCGGGTATATGATACGAATTTCGGAGCTGACGTAACTATCATGGAGGAAGGCACCGAGCTGATTCGCCGCGTGACCGAGGGTGGACCGTTACCGATGTTCACATCCTGCTGTCCGGCATGGGTTCGTTTTGCCGAGATTGAATATCCCGATCTGCTGGACCATCTATCCAGTTGCAAATCGCCAATGCAAATGGTGGGAGCGCTGGTCAAGACTTATGGTGCACAGCTGGACGAGGTAGAGCCAGCGAATATTTACAGCGTCGCGATCATGCCATGTACCTGTAAACAATTTGAATGCGATCGTCCCGAAATGGAATCCGACGGTTACCGTGATGTGGATGAGGTGCTGACAACGCGTGAGCTTGCATACTGGATCAAGCAGCACGGAATTGATTTTATGAACCTGCCTGATGAAGAATTCGATTCACCGTTAGGAAAATATTCAGGTGCCGGCACTATTTTTGGTGTGACTGGAGGGGTAATGGAGGCTGCTATCCGTACAGGTTACGAGCTGCTGACGAATGAGAAGCTGCCGAAGCTCCAGCTGGATTTTGTACGTGGCGAAGAAGGTATTCGAGTAGCCGAAGTTCAGGTGGGCGAGCTGCAGCTCAAGGTGGCGGTCGTCGCTGGGCTGCAACATGCCTATCAGCTGCTGGATCGTGTGCAGGCGGGCGAATGTGACTATCATTTTATCGAGGTCATGGGCTGTCCTGCTGGATGTATCAGCGGAGGAGGGCAACCCAAGCTCATGTTGGAAAAACAAAAAATTGAGGCTTATCGTGCGCGTAAATCATCCATCTATGGGCATGATGCTGCATCTCAGGTGCGCAAATCGCATGAGAACCCTTTTATCATCAAGCTTTATGATGAATTTTTGGGTGAGCCGCTTGGTCATGTATCGCACCATCTGCTGCACACAACCTTCCACAAACGCGGACCCGGCAGACAGAGCCGCAGCAGTGATGTTTCCACCAATGGGAATAACGATTACTCCCTTCATTAAGTTCGGTATACACATAAGAATATATAAGTTGAACTCGAAAGAAACACATTAAAACGGAGTAGCCGGAATGGTGCAGTAGAGATTATATTTTGTCGTTAGTTAGAGAGGAGTCGAATTTGTATGAATCGCTTTGTTTTAGCTGATCCCGATCAGTGTATCGGCTGTCGCACCTGTGAAATCGCATGTGTCATCGCACATTCAGCGGATAATCCTTTTATCTCGCCGGATGACGAGTTTCATTTTCACCCTCGTCTGAAGGTTATCAAATCATATGGAGTCACCGCACCCGTTCAGTGCCGTCACTGTGAGGATGCCCCATGCGCCAACGCTTGTCCGAACGGCTCTATTACGAATGCAGACGGCTGTATTCTTATTAACAGCGAAAGCTGTATTGGCTGTAAAACCTGTATGATCGCCTGCCCTTACGGCGCAATTACTATGGTCCCTCAATATAGAGATGGGCAGCCTGTCGTGCAAGACGGACTGTATACCAATATGTCAGGACGTTTGCAGCCCAAAGAACGCATGATTGCCAGCAAATGTGATCTGTGCGAAGGTGTAGACGGCGGTCCGGCCTGCATTGGGAAATGTCCAACACAAGCCCTCAAGCTGGTGGAGCCAGATCTGGTTCATGCCCGGGTTGAGGAAAAACGGGCTGCAAGTGCGCGTCAGCTGCTGCATATGACACGCATTCCGGCGACAGGTCTATGACCTCATCTTCTCCTCTGGTCAAAGATACGCGAACCGAGCGGGATGCACTAGGAGACATGGAAATTCCTGCGGATGCCTTGTACGGTATTCACACCGCACGCGCGATGAACAATTTTGCTGTCAGTGGCAGGCCTGTGAACCAAAAACTGATTCAAGCGATTGTGCTGGTCAAAAAAGCAGCCGCTCAAGTGAACGGTGAACAGAAACGACTTCCTGCTCACCGTGCTGCTGCCATTATAAATGCCTGCGACGAATTACTCGCCGGACGGTATCAAAATATGTTCACCGTCGACGCCCTGCAAGGCGGCGCAGGCACCAGTACCCATATGAATGTGAATGAAGTCATTGCTAATCTGGCCATCGTACAGCTCGGAGGCCAGCCCGGACAATACGAGTTTGTACATCCGCTAGATGATGTCAACTGCTGCCAGTCTACGAATGATGTCTATCCGACAGCGCTGCGAATTGCAGCGATACGGTTGCTTCGGCCTTTATGTGACACCATGTCTTCGTTACAGGAGGCTTTGCAGCATAAAGAAACGGAATATGCCGACCTGCTCAAGCTGGGCCGTACACAGCTGATGGATGCCCTGCCCATGATGGCCGGGCAAGGCTTCGGCGCCTACGCCAAGGCCATCGCACGTGACCGCTGGCGGCTCTACAAAGCCGAAGAACGGCTGCGGGAAATCCCTATTGGCGGCACGGCCATTGGCACAGGTATGAATGCGCCTCGCGCTTACAGCTATCGAATGGTGGAAAAGCTGGCGGACGAGACTGGCCTGGGGCTCTGTCGCAGCGATCATCCTATGGACCCGATTCAGAATATGGATGTCTTCGTAGAGGTATCGGGTCTGCTCAAATCCGCCGCTGTAAACCTGCTCAAAATATCTGGCGATTTTCGTCTGCTGGCCTCTGGTCCTTTTGGTGGTATCGGGGAATACACGCTGCCTCCGGTTCAGGCCGGCTCGTCTATCATGCCGGGGAAGGTCAACCCGGTAATGGCTGAAATGGCCGGAGTGACCGCGATGCGCGTGATGGCGGAGGATGCGGCTATTACGATGGCGGCTGCCTCCGGACAGCTGGAGCTGAATGCGTTCCTGCCGCTGATTTGCGAATCGTTGCTGGAATCGCTGCATATTCTCAGCAATGCCGTTCGTCTGTTCGAGGAACGGTGTGTGCGCGGTCTGGTCGTACATGAGGAACGCTGCGCTGCAAATCTGCGCAACTCAGCTGTGATGGCTTCCGCGCTGGTCGCGGAGCTTGGCTACGATGAAGCTGCCTCTATTGCATCAGCAGCTATTGCACAGGGTCGCACACCAGAGGATATTGCAGAGGAGCGCGGTCTACTGACACGCTCACGGATTGAGCAATTGTGCCATCCCTATACCGTAACCAAGCCCGGAATTCCCGGGCAGGAAGAAGGAACTCACCATGGGAATGAATGATACCCCTCGTAGCAACCGACCACATATCGTCCTGCTCGGTCGCCGCAACGCAGGCAAATCCAGTATTCTGAATGCCCTGACGGGTCAGTCCTTGGCTGTGGTATCTCCTATAGGGGGAACAACCACGGACCCGGTTTTTAAGCCGATGGAGCTACTCCCTGCGGGACCTATTGTTCTGGTGGATACCGCCGGACTGGACGATGAGGGTGAGATCGGGGCGCTGCGTCGTGACAAAACGCTACAAATACTAAACAGTACAGATTTGGCGCTGTTGGTTGTCGACGCTACGGTCGGAGTCAGTTCCTTCGAGCTTGAACTGCTCGACAAGCTCCGCACCAAAAAGATTCCCGTCATCGGGGTATTAAACAAAGTAGATACCCTAAGTGAATCCGAACAAATGACCTCAGCGCTGGAAGCTAAGCTGGATCTCACCCTGATTCCTTTCAGTGCCTCTATGCTCTGGGGAGATACGGAACTGAAAAAGGCTATCACCAGTACGCTTCCCCACAACGACGATCGTTTTCGCATTGTCGGTGACCTGCTGTCACCCGGCGATGTTGTCGTGCTGGTCGTTCCCATCGACAAAGCTGCACCAAAGGGACGATTGATTCTGCCGCAGCAGCAGACGATCCGCGATACGCTGGAAAGCGATGCCATCGCAGTCGTGACCAAAGAGCATGAATTACGGTTGACGTTGGAACGACTGGGAAGCAAGCCTCGCTTGGTCATTACCGATTCACAGGTTTTTATGAAGGTAGCGGCAGACACGCCCAAGGATGTGCCCCTTACCTCCTTTTCCATCCTGTTCGCCCGTCATAAAGGCGATCTTGACGAACTGGTACGAGGTGCAAGAGCTATTGACCGTCTCAAGGATGGGGACCGTGTACTCATTGCCGAGGCCTGTACGCACCAGTGCCAATCTGACGATATCGGCCGGGTGAAAATCCCCCGCTGGCTCCGTCAAACGTTAGGCAAGCGCCTCATTATCGAGCATGCATCTGGCCCCAGCTTTCCTGACGATCTAAGCGAGTATGCACTGGTTATTCATTGCGGTGCCTGCATGCTCAATCGGCGTACGATGCTTCATCGAATGTCGGAAACAAAAGCCGCAGGGGTGCCGATTGTGAACTATGGTGTTTTTATCGCTTATGTACAGGGAGTCTTTCCCCGTGCTATTGAATGCTTTCCATCTGCATTGCTGGCTTGGGAGCACGCCTTGGAGCCAACAGCTATTGCTGAAAGATCCCATCATTAATGTTTTTTCTTTCTACACACAAAAGCAGTCGCGCTGATCCCCAACGCAACTGCTTTTTACTTTCCGTTCTATTAGCTAAAAATACAAATCGCGCTCGCCTGCTTCCAGCCGTTCCAGCCGGTCAAGCGTCAAACGACGCGTCGATTGACGTGGAATACGCTCCAGATTCTCTCGCAGGGCGGCGGCTCCCAGCTCACGTGCCTCTTCATCCCCATAATCCAGCAGATATTCCTGAAAGGTCAGCAGCGAATTCGGCTGGCACACATTGTGAATTTGTCCGGATTTGGCAAGCTCCATGAAGCGATCTCCGGTCCGTCCCTCACGGTAGCAAGCTGTACAGTAGCTCGGCATATATCCGCCACGGCACAGACTTTTGATAATTTCGACCGGTGAACGATGATCCCCGACCTCGAACTGAGGCTTGTCATCTGCCTCTTGTCTTGCATATGCTCCAACACCGGTAGCAGAACCAGCACTGATTTGCGATACACCCAAACCAATAACACGGTCCCTGAATTCAGACTCCTCACGCGTAGACAGGATCATTCCCGCATAAGGTACAGCCAGCCGTAGAACCGCTACAATTTTCATAAAATCCTCGTCACTCACCAGATACGGATAGCGTTCCGGGTCCACATTTTCAGCCGGACGAAGTCGGGGAACAGACACCGTGTGAGGGCCGCAGCCAAACACTTCTTCCAGATGCTCAGCATGCTTAAGCATCGCTACCGTTTCATAGCGGAAATCGTACAAACCGTACAACACACCGATCCCCACATCATCTATGCCTGCACGCATAGCTCGGTCCATGGCGGTCGTATGCCAATCATAGTCCCGTTTTGGTCCTTGCAGATGATATTTGCGATAGCTTTCGCGATGATACGTTTCCTGGAACAAAATATACGTACCGATCCCGACCTCCACAAGCTTCCGGTAATCCTCCTCCGTCGTTGCGGCAATATTAACATTAACCCGCCGGATGCTCCCGTTGTCCACCTTTATATCGTAGATCTGACGCAAACAATCGACGATATAATCAATAGAACAATGGACCGGGTCCTCTCCCGCTTCCAGTGCAAGCCGTTTGTGCCCCATTTCCTGTAGCACCCTAACCTCCTCGGCCAGTTCCTCCGGTGTCAGGCGGCTGCGGGTAAAGCTGTCATTGGTATGCTTATAGCCACAGTATTCGCAGTTATTAACGCAGTGGTTGCTAACATATAGTGGAGCGAACAGCACAATCCGGTTGCCATAAATCTGCTCTTTAACCGCACGCGATGATCTGAACATCTCTTCCAATAATTCAGGATCTTCTACATGCAAAAGAGCCGCCGCTTCACTCGCATTCAGTCCCCGGCAGGCTCTCCCTTTTTCTAAAATTTCTAAAATCCGATTTCGATCTGTCGCCTCTTGCTTCCCCTGTTCCACGGCCGCCATAATCTCTGCTTCATTAATAAAATCCGCCGACACTTTCTCCCGTACTCCACTCACGTATACCCATCTCCTTATTTATGGTTACTGCAATGTTTCCGTCATAGTCTCTCTAGATTTCCTGACTCTCGAACTGTCGCTGGGCCTTTAAGCTGTCCCCTCGTCCCATATCCACCTCAAACCCGGCTCCACGGATTCGCAGCTCCAGGCAATGTCGGCATTGAGCAGACTCATCGCCCAAGCATATTTTATTTTCATAAATCGCATACTTGGGTCTCACCGCCAGCGGGGACAGATTGGGCATAACCACATTCGCCCCTGCCTGAAGGGCCTTTTCCCTGCCTTGGGGATGAATGGTCCCCATCGCCGTAGACGCCGGAATGAGCGCATCCGGAACAACCAATCGGGACAACGAAATCATATCCAGTGCCTTTTCCATACTCCCCTGGCTGGCATCCCGGAGCGGCGTGTTGCTATGCGGTAAAAAAGGGCCAATTCCGATCATATCCGGGTTCAGGCTATGCAGATAGACCAGATCGTCTGCCAGCTCACTGTTGGTTTGTCCCGGCAGCCCCACCATACATCCGGCCCCAATCTGATAGCCAATTCGCTGCAGTGCCAGTAGACGGCTGCGCCTGCTTTCCATTGTCATGGTTGGATGCAGCTTGGCGTACAATTGAGGCGAGGCTGTTTCATGACGCAGCAAAAAACGGTCTGCTCCCGCCTCGTATAATAGCTCATACGTTTCATCATCCCGTTCACCAATAGACAGTGTAACCGCCACATCCGCAAAACGGCTTTTAATGTCCCGAATCAGTTTCGTCAATCGGGCTGTCGTAAACCAGCTGTCTTCACCGCTTTGCAGTACAAACGTCCGATAGCCCAATTCATATCCCTCTGCACAGCAAGCCAGAATTTCTTCCGGCCTCAATCGGTAGCGGTCTGCCTGTTTGTTGGAAGCGCGCAGCCCACAGTACATGCAATCCTGGCGACATATACTGGAGAATTCAATTAATCCCCGTAAAAAAACACCCTTGCCATAACGCTCCATTTTGGTGCGAGCTGCCAGCTCTTGTAATTGAGCCCGCACAATCGGATCTTCATCCAGACGTGTCAGCAGCCCTGTCATTTCCGTATGCGTCCATTTCTTGCCGTCAGCCAGACGCAGTAATAATTCGTCCGTGGCTCATCCCTTCTTCCCTCGTCCATCCGGACTTCACTTCGTCAGCAGCTTGTATCGTACATGTATAATTCTAGCAACATTAGTGGAGATATAACGTGACTAGTTTCACAAAATATCCCATTTTCTAAGTTCCAGCTCCGCTCTTTGCCTCAAAAAATACATAATTGCCTAAGCACAAAAAGCAGCAGCACAAAAAGAGACACAAAAGAGCTGTCTCCTCCTTTTAGGGAAGAAACAGCTCTTGTCGAACGTTATGTTTATTTTATTGAATCAAATCAATCGCCTGCTGTGGTACAAAATAATCAACACCGTTAAACACAACCACACCGTTGAGCGTGGAATCTTTACCATTAAGCGTAGCGATGTTTTTGTATACAGGAAGCTCCAGCTTGTTGCTGCCCTTGGTCACGGTAATGACTTTCGTATCCGCAGTGAACTTGGCTCCTTTAGCTTCAAAAGCGGCTTTCGCAGGTACAAACAACTGCTTGCTGACCGTATCCAAATCCAGTCCGAGGACACGTGTCATGTATTTATTGACATCCGTGTTGTCGATGACACCAGATGGACGGTCTCCGTTTGGCGCATACGTGTACAACACGACATCACCACCTGTATGCCCCCCTGTCGTCCAGCCAATATTCGCACGCTTACTGATCATCGGCCCGACAGCATAGTTCATGCTGCCTTCTTTGGCATCCTTAATGGTTTTTACTTCTTCGTCCGTCAAATCCGTAATGCCGAAATACGTCGACAGCACTTCTTTAATGTTACTGCGGTCTGCATTCAGCTTGGCTTCCAATCCTTCACCCGTCAGCTTCGCTTTTTTCAGCGGATCAATAAAGGAAGCTAAAGGCGTTTTGTCGTAATTGCTAGTCGTATTGCTGCTGCCGATCGTCAATCCGCCGTTTCCGTGGTCTGTTACGGCTACAACAACCGTATTTTGGTTCTGTTTGGCGTAGTCCAAAGCGACCTTCACCGCATCGTCAAACGAAAGCACATCACTGATAATACCCGTTGGGTCGTTTGCATGTGCTGCCCAGTCCACTTTACTGCCTTCGACCATCAAAAAGAAGCCTTTATCGTTTTTGGACAGCACATCAATCGCTTTCGTTGTCATTTCTGCCAGACTAGGTTCCTTCGAAGCATCCCGATCCAGATCGTATGCAAGGGCTTCTGGAGCGAAGCTGCCCCAGAGCTTGCTAGAGGTTGATTTCTTTAAGCCTTCAGGTGTTGTGGCAAAGTCATAGCCCTGGTCTTTAATTTGAGCAACCAAATCCTGCCCATCCTTACGTTCGGATGCTTCCAGGAACTTGCCCCCGCCACCTAGCACAACATCAACACCGTTATAGACTTGCTGCATACTGAGTGCATCATAGTTTTTACGGTCAGGGTAATGTGCGGTAAAATCTGCCGGAGTGGCGTGCATAATCTCCGAAGTCGCAATGATCCCGGTCGATTTGCCTGCCAGCTTGGAAGCCTCAAGGATGGAGGCTACAGGCTTTTTGGCATCACCTGCTGCAATGGCCTGCTCTCCGGGCATGGTCGCTTCATCAGGCAGGACGCCTACATAGCCGGTATGAGATTTATGTCCTGTGGCAAAAGCAGTCCCCGCCGGAGCGGAATCTGCAATCGGCGCATCTGCAGAATGTGTACGAACCATCCCGCTGGCCATGCTATCGAGCGTTAAGGAAGAGCCTTTATACCATCTGGCCAGTGCAGTGGCGTCATTAGCCATTCCATCGGGAATGAGAATAATTACATTTTTAATCGACGTGTCTTTCTCGGCCGCCATCACCGTACCACCGCTAACCGCTAACATCATCGTTGCTACCAGTGCAGCTACCGATTTTTTTGTATGTATTCCCCAACATTTTAGCATTCATTTTCCTCCCAGACACTTTATTGTCTAACCAGAACTAAGATTAATTGTATTTTGTAAGGAGAATGTCAAGAGAGCTGTCTATCTATATTAAAAGTCTTGTTTGTGAAAAAAAACGCTTCATCTATATAACAGTTGTGACACATGAAAAGGATTGGGAGTGGGAATTTAATTTTAATATTGTATAATCAATCTATGATGTAATAGGTGAATCTTATAAGAAAAGGAGCCCAAAATTCGATGGAATTCAGACAGCTTCAATACACCCTGCAAATTGCGGCGGAAAAGAACTTCTCGCGCGCAGCAGAAAAGCTGCATATTGCTCAGCCTTCGCTGAGCCAGCAATTGTCCAAATTGGAAAAGGAACTCGGGGTGCTGTTATTTCAACGCAATACAAGCACGGTGGAATTAACACATGCAGGCGCAAGCTTTGTAGAAAAAGCCAAAAAAATCGTCGATGCGGTCGAGCAGCTCCGGCAGGAAATGGACGATATTTCCCAGCTCCGCAAAGGGAAGGTCGTCGTTGGCAGCATGCCGATTACGGGCTCTCATTTGCTGCCGCATGTGTTGCCTATATTCAAAAAGGCTCATCCCGACATTGAAATCGTGCTGGTCGAGGATTCATCCATGAATCTGGAGAAAAAAACCGCCAGTGGAGATACCGACCTCAGCCTATTGTCTCTCCCTTTGGTAGAACCTACACTCTCTTATGTGCCTATCGGTGAAGAATGGATTGATCTCGCCGTTCCCCCAGGTCACCCCCTAGCCCTGCGTAAAAACGGTGATCAGCCGCAGCCTGTGCATATGGAGGAGCTAAAAGACGAACCTTTTGTCGTCCTGAAAAAAGGGCAGGGCTTTCGCAAGCTGACGATGGATTTGTGCCATCAGGCGGGCTTTGAACCTCATGTGGTGTTTGAAAGCACCAACATGGAGACCCTCCAATCGCTCGTAGCGACAGGTATGGGGGTGACGCTCGTCCCCCGTTTTATCGCCCGGGCCGCCAGCAGCGAGTTCGTTCCGGCCTTATTGCCTCTGGCCGAACCGACGCCAAGCCGTACCTTAGCCATCGCTTACCGCAACGGACGTTACCTGTCCAAAGCTGCCGAAGCCTTTATTGATACTTTCCGGGAAACGGTCAAGCAGCTTTCTCAAAAGTAGCTGCGAATACGAAAAGGGCCGTCTTCCTTCCCGGCTAAAGCCAGAGAAGAAGACGGTCCTGTGTGATCCCAGAGTGCCTGTCCTCGCTTGGTCGTGATCAGGGTCGTCCTGAGTCTGGCGGACTTTAACATAAAAAACTATAATCCCTGTAAAGCCGATCCTCCATCCAAAAAGTTATTCGTAGTGTTGTAGTATCGCTCAAGAGATACTCCGAATTTAGTAATCGTAAAATTCACCTGCCAAATCTCAACCCCTTTCTTTATGCATCGTTTCACCTGTTCATGAATATAGTCCGAGTTAGGGGCATTTAAAGGTACCTTGTAACTAGAACAGGAATAAATGAAGCATGACAGTAAGATAGCTCGTTGATGGTTTTCTAAGCTGTTGGCAAGCTCATTTATATGTTTAATAAAGCGATCTGTCGAGTTAAAGGGAGTTATCTTTTTCCTTTTGATATGCGGCGGGTAATCTAAGATTAAATTTTGCAAAGGTGTCTTGACTTCTAAATAAGTATCTCCTGCCAAGAAATCTAATTTGGATTGTCCTAACCATCGTTCTCGCTGTATATCATCATAATCGGAAACCATTTCCGGAAATTGACGTTTCATTAAAAAATGCTCGACATATCGATTCGCAGCATTTTGATTGATACCAATCCATGTTTTTTGTTCTTGTTGTGGAAGGTCCAGGGATACTGCCTCCACTGTAAATCGTGTTTTCCTATTTGCACTGTCACTATTGGACAGAAGGCATGGGATTCCAGGTAAATCCAATTCACCGATTCTTCCTGTGGTTGGGCAATGGCATTTAACCACTTCATCTTCAACCATTACATCCATTGTAAACTGACTATTTCTCTTCAAGATAATTCCCTCTATAAGCGGAGAAGAAAAAATAATGTCTGTATCACTCACCAAGCAATCCACCTTTAAATAACAATTTCTTCAATTTTTTCTCTGGAAGTATTATAATAATCAATTAAAATTGTTTTGCTAATGCTTTTGCTTTTACAATAGCTTCTTCTTTGATAATGTTGGCTTTTTCAGGAGTTTGCGCCATTCCCTCGACGAACAATTTCTCATTATCAGTTACGCCCATGAACTGCATAATTGTGCGAATATAAGCGTGACCGGACTCTATTGAAGCAGTAGGTCCTTCAGTGTAGACACCACCGCAAGCTTGGATGTGAAGAGACTTCTTACCATTCAGAAGTCCAACAGGACCCATATTTGTATAACGATAAGTTTTTCCAGGTACAACGAGACAATTCGTATAATTTAACAATACGTGAGGAATTGTAAGATTCCACATCGGAGAAGCGATGACATATTTATCTGCTGCTATGAATTGATCACAAAGCTTATCGATTTGTTCCATCTTAACTCGCTCGCCTTCGGACAGCATTTCATGGAATGGAGTAGTCGAACCGGATTGTCTCCATTCAAAAAGTTTATGCCGTCCTCTCAGGACATCAGCGTCTACTACCGGTACATCCATGTTAAACAAATCCAAATGAACAATTTCATCTTCCGGATTTGCTTCGCGATACGTATCAATGAATTCCTTACCTACAGCCAAGCTGTAGGAAGATTGTGGATCAAGTGGATGAGCAGTAATATAAAGTACAGTTTTCTTCAAGATGATTTCCTCCTGATTTTCGAATTATTTTATTATGAGAAGTAGCTCTATCAGTTCCTCTATGATGTAATATTACAAAAACGCTACTGACATCAGTGTGTCAGTAGCGTTTTTGCATTTTTTCAATTTCTTTTTTAACTCTCTGCTTGAAAGAAAGAGGTTCGATGACCACTGCATCTGCTCCCCAGCCAAGTAACCATTGTAACAACTCTTCTGGCTGACGGACCCTAAACTTAACGTACAAACCCTCGGAAAGCAATTCTGCGTCCTCCATATAATAATTGTTTGCCTCTTTCACTTTGTCTGCAATGTTGAGATTAAACCATACCCGAACTTGGACATTTCGATCATCGAGTGGTTGATAAGTGTGGAGGTCAAAGTCAGCAGGAATTTCGTATTTTTCGTCTGTTATGGTCACATTGCTCATCCTGGAGACTTTGAAATGACGAATATCGTTGCGTAAATCACATTGGGATACTATCAACCACCCCCCTTGTACAAAAACCAATCCGTAAGAGGCAACAGTTCGTGTAGTCTCACGGCTACCATCCTCTTCAGGTACTCGCTTTGAATATTTGAACCGAATTTTTTTTCCATCCAGCATAGCTTGACGGATAATAGCCATATTTCTTTTTTCTTCAACCTGAAGCTCATTATTTTCTGTTGCGATTCGAAGACGGATATTGTTGCGCACACGAGCAGCCTCATATTTTATCGGCTCAGGCAAAATAGCTTCTATTTTTCCTCGTGAAGAACGGGCATTTCCATTATATTGGTTGTCAAAGCTTTGTTCTACAAACTCTGCTCCAATCAAAAGGGCCACTGCTTCTTCGACGGTTAAGCTTACTGGTGGCAAAAAGTAACCTTCTACTAAGGAGTAGCCGTACCCAGGAGATCCTATAACAGGAACGCCAGCTTCACTTAGAGCTTGGACATCCCGATAAATAGTTCGTACACTGGTCTCGAATCTTTGCGCTAAGTCCTCGGCCTTTAGCAACTTATTTCGTTGTAATTCTAAGACAATAGCAAACTGTCTTTCAGTTTTATTCAATAATATCCCTTCCTTTACTAGCTTGCGAGTAGGCTTGAGAGATGCATAGATATCCTACTTTCAAATTATTATATTAAAACCTTACTGACAACTATATGTCTGTAGGGCTTTAATACTTGGCCAAAAGATCCCTGACATCTGCCGAAGCTTTTGAATGAATCAGAAAGGATTGTTTGACTACGATATCTTCTATTCTATTATCAGGTGGCGCAATTGTCGGATGATAAGCGAGAACATTATCTCATGAATGACAAGAATATTATTTCATTTCCCATTTCATATTAGCGGACATTTAAATTTATCGTTGTTCGTCCCGTTATATCGTAACTTCATCCCAGCCAAACATGAGCTTACCAAAATCATCCGCTTCACCCATATCATTGCTGTTCACTTTTTTCGAGAAAATAAGATATTCTTCTATTAATGTCAATTAAATTCTATTGAATAATCCTGCTCACTACAGAGAAAAATATTTAGGTACAAAAAATCACATATTTGGAGGTAAACATGTCTGATTCAAGAAGAAATTCGAGAAGAGGTTCAGGCTCAGGCGCAAATTCAAGATATGGTGTATTAATCGGCCGCGTCATTGACATTCATAAAGATCCGGAAAATGACCAGTCTCCCCACTACAATATCGTTGTCGAGGCGGATCATGGGAAAAAATATAAGCTCCCCATCAACGTTCAGTCCATTGATCCAGACCTTCCCCGGTCGCTTTATTACAGCGACGAAAACTATAATGCACAAGCCATTACCATTTTGCCAACGATGAACTCCGGTTTTCATGACATCAATTATCATCAGAATGTAAATGCAGACATTGCCGTCGATTTCATTCGCAGCGGGTTATTTGACCCCAATAAAATGGAGATTGTGCCTTTTACAGCTCCCGGTGAAAACAATGACTTATACGATTTTATTGATAAATACATGCACAAGGCGCTGAATAATGAGGATGCGACCATTTACGCTTACGGTACGCATTTTACGGGAAACGGCCTTGGCGTTCACAACATCCATATGAATCAAGGGAACAGCAAATATTCACCGGAGGAAAATGACATTTTCCATGACGGCTGTTTTCTGGTCCATTTCACAACGGAGAATAAATGGATTGCTTATTTCTTGGCCTTTCAAAGCCAGTCATGGTGCACAGACGATCACGGGAAACCGCTGCAAGGTAGCATCGATCAAGACGGGCATCCTCTGGGAGCATGCAAATACAGTACTGTTCAAGTCGAGCTGCAAAGAGATGAGCCTGTCCCCGTAGGATAAGTGTCAGATCGCCATCACATCCAGAGGCTCTGCCCGTCATCATTTGCCTGCACCTCGTATTCTGAATTGTCGTTCCTTATAAATTCAGTATGGAAGGCGGTATCCGGCACCACAATACGTTTTGGCACATACAAACAAACCGGAAAATCAGGAGCTTTAACCTGTATTTTGCCGGTTTTGTTTTGAGCATAGAGTTGGTTTACACAAAATTTTGCACACTTTGGAGTATTCAATTGCCAGATTATCGGCCGATTTTGTGAAAAACGAGGGAATGCAGACTATTTTTCACGTAAAAGATAGACCAATTTGCGGTAATACGCCGATCACTTCCTTTAAAGCCTTATCCAGCTCGCCAATCGACGTCAGCATAATAATCTGGTTGTTCAGGATTGTCGTGAGCATATCCGCCGCATTTTCCAGATAGACCAGATTGGCCTCCGCCATAGACAGCGTTAACAACGCCTCCTGTACGAAACCCATGGCAAAACAATACCCGTTATAGGCGACACACAGCCCAAGTCAGACGGTGAAAAACTCGTTCCTTTCTATTATGCAGGACGACTAAACAGAACGACGTTTATCGGTCATACAAAGAGGGACGACGATCCTCAAATACCGGAATACGCCCACGCACATCCTGCACCAAGGCTGACTCTATCGTTCCTGTAATAATCTCCTCCTGCTCTCCGCCCTCGGCAATAATCTCTCCCCACGGATCAATGATGAGGGAATGCCCGAAGAAATCGGTGTTCCCGCTGCGACCAACCCGGTTACAGGCAATGACATACATTTGATTTTCAATGGCCCGTGCGGTCAGCAGGGTACGCCAGTGATGGAGCCGGGGATGAGGCCATTCCGCGGGTACGATAAGCAGATTGGCGCCAGACAAGGCCAGGCTGCGAGCCAGTTCCGGAAAACGGATATCGTAGCAGATCGACGCCCCCGCCTGAATCCCGCCATCCAGCGTGAACAAAACCTTTTCCTCACCAGGCTGCAAATATTTTTCTTCCTCCATAAGACGGAACAAATGGATTTTGGAATACGAAGCCACCTCGGCTCCTGTCCGGTCAAAAATAATCATTGTATTGTACACATGACCATCGCTTTTTTTCTCTGCAATCGACCCGGCTACCACGTTCACCTGATGCGTGGCGGCAAATGCAGCTATCCATTCCCGGGTCACTGCCCCTTCCTTGTCCGCCAGCTCATGAATGCGATCCAGGGCATAGCCCGTGTTCCACATTTCCGGCAGGACAATCAAATCCGGCTTGTGTGCGGCTGTTACCGCCTGTTCCATTAAAGTACGTATATGATTGCGGTTTTCTGATGGATTTCCAAGTTCAATATGAACTTGTATAAGTGCAACACGGAACGGCTGAGCTTCTGGATATGTCAAAATCGTTCATCCTCCCTGTTAACCGGAGCATACGGTGACTGCTGATCCAGTATTTTCTCCCATCATAGCCCGATCAAGCTCTGGCACGCAACCGTCCAGGCCTAAATCTCCCTATACAACTCGGTAAAATCATGATAAATTAATCCTCAAACTATTCCAAAAGGTCGTGTGAATGCATGAGTCATTTTTCCATTCCCTCCGCTGACGTGATGAAACAGCTACCCACTCAATTTTTTGCCACACTTGTACAAAATGTAAACCGTGAAATTGCGGCGGGGCATGATGTCATTAATCTCGGACAAGGGAACCCGGATACACCTACCCCACCTCATATTGTAAAAGCCTTGCAGGAATCAGCGGACAACCCGCTTTATCATAAGTATTCGCCTTTTCGCGGCTATGGCTTTCTCAAAGAAGCCATAGCACAGCGCTATCAGGAGGATTACGGTGTGATGCTAGACCCGGAAACCGAGGTCGCCATCTTGTTTGGCGGAAAAACAGGTTTGGTGCAATTGCCGCAAATCTTGCTCAATCCCGGCGATGTATGCCTTGTCCCTGATCCCGGCTATCCGGATTACTGGTCAGGCGTAGCCTTGGCTAGAGCAGAGATGTCTTTTCTTCCATTGAAGGAAGAAAACCGTTTTCTGCCCGATTACGGGGCTATTTCTGAAGAAGAGCGCCGCCGTGCCAAGCTGATGTTTCTCAACTATCCGAATAATCCGACCTCGGCAACTGCCCCACTTTCCTTCTACGAAGAAACGGTCGAATTCGCGCAGCGCAACGGGATTGTGGTTGCCAGTGATTTTGCTTATGGTGCGATCGGCTTTGACGGCGAACGTCCGATCAGCTTCCTCCAGGCCGAGGGGGCCAAGGACGTAGGAATTGAGTTTTATACGCTATCCAAAACCTACAATATGGCGGGCTGGCGCGTCGGTTTTGCGCTCGGTAATGCTGAAATCATCTCCATGATTAACCTGCTGCAGGATCATATTTATGTAAGCTTGTTTGGAGGCATTCAGGCAGCAGCAGCGACAGCTCTGACGTCCTCGCAGGATTGTGTAGGCGAGCTGGTGGCCCGCTATGAATCACGTCGTAATGCTTTTTATGATGCACTTGGACAAATCGGCTGGAAGGCCACACGCCCAAAGGGCTCCTTCTTTAGCTGGCTGCCTGTACCGCAGGGCTACACTTCGACCACCTTTGCCGATCTACTGCTGCGTGAGGCCAAGGTAGCTGTCGCTCCAGGGATCGGCTTCGGCAGTGGCGGTGAAGGATATGTGAGGGCGGGGCTGCTTAGCTCGGAAGCCAGGCTATCTGAGGCTGCTGAACGAATCGGCAAGCTGAACTTATTTCGTTAAGCCCTATTTTCCAGCGACAACTTCTTTGCCAAACTCGACCTTTTCGTGGTATTCTGTATCCAATATCATTTAGCGCGTTGAAGGGATTATTAAGAGAGACTCGTCCTGTTCAGAGAGTAAATTCCGATAGGCTGCAAGAATTTACCTGGATTCTCTCCCAACTCCTACCCCCGAGCGTCCTGCGTAATCAGGCGGTGCCTGCCGTTAACAGGTTTCAAGTGGGATGATCATGAATCATCAATGAAGGTGGTACCGCGGAAGTATAAACTTTCGTCCTTTGCATACAAAGGATGGAAGTTTTTTTGCATTAAAAAAGAGTACACATTAAGGAAGTGGACGTCTTGTCAACACGAATCGTCATTAAAATCGGAAGCAGCTCCCTGACTGGAGTGGAAGGCGGCCTGAACCGGGAAGCCATCGCTTATTTCGCCAGGGAAATCAGCTTGCTTCGTGCAAAAGGTCATGAAGTGCTGCTGGTCACATCGGGCGCAGTAGCCGCCGGGTTCCGGGAGATCGGGTACCCGTTTCGTCCTAAGCTGCTGCATGAAAAGCAGGCGGCAGCGGCCGTAGGTCAAGCTCTTCTCATGCAGGCCTATCAACAGGCATTTAAAGATTTTGACTTGGTGAGCGCGCAGATCCTGCTGACCCGCAGTGACTTTTTGAGCCGCAAGCGGATGAATAATGCTGGAATGACCGTGGAAGAATTGCTGCGCCAGCAGGTCATCCCGATCTTTAACGAAAATGATACCGTATCGATTGACGAATTGAAATTCGGTGATAACGATATGCTCTCAGCCCTGGTCGCCAATCTGGTCAAAGCCCAGCATTTAATCATCATTACAGATACTGATGGCGTATATACGGCAGACCCGCGCAAGCATCCGAACGCCGTACGCTTTGAACGTATCGACGAAATTACGGAGGAGATTTATGCACTCGCTGGAGGCTCCGGCTCAGCAGTAGGCACGGGCGGCATGCGATCCAAGATCGAAGCTGCCAAGGTGGCTACGCGCGGCGGTGTGCCTGTGTATGTAGGACGTGTCAGTGCTAACGGCGATCTGGATGCAGCCGTTGAAGGACACGGGCCGGGAACTTATTTTGACACTCACCTCTCTTCACTGCCGATGAAAAAGCAATGGCTTGGTTTTATGTCCACCCCTCTGGGTACAGTGCATGTAGACCACGGGGCTGAGGAGGCGTTGGTACACGGGGGCCACAGTCTGCTTCCCGTTGGCGTACGACGTGTCGAGGGCAGCTTTCATGCCGGAGATGTCGTAGAGGTGCTGGGGCCGGAAAATAAGGTGTTAGGTCGCGGCATCGTCAATTATGACGATGAACAGCTTCGAATCGTACAAGGATTACCCAGCGGCGAGGTTGTGGGCAAAATCGGTCCCATTCACCGGCTTGAGGTGATCCACAGGGATGAATGGATTACACTATATATGTAGGGAGGCCATAACATGAGTGAATTAACGACGAACACAGCTGCAACAGAGGAAAACCAGTTCAGTGAAGTACGGGCCAAAGCGACTTTGGCCAAAAAAAGTGCCGGAGCCATGAACCGACTGACAACAGCACAAAAAAATGAAGCCTTGCTCGCTATGGCAGAGGCATTGGTGAGCCATACCGAAGAGCTGATTGCAGCGAACCGTGATGATTTGCAGCGTGGACGGGAATTGGGAACGTCGGAATCGCTGCTCGACCGTCTCAAGCTGACCGAGGAGCGAATCGGAGCTATTGCCGAAGGACTGCGCCAAATTGCCGAGTTGCCTGATCCAGTCGGTGACACGCTGGAGCATATCGAACGTCCTAACGGTCTGCGGATTGAGAAAATACGTGTGCCGCTGGGTGTCATCGGCATCATATATGAAGCCCGTCCGAATGTAACAGTAGATGCTGCGGGTCTGTGCTTGAAAACAGGCAATCCGGTTGTGCTGCGCGGTGGTTCGGCGGCCCTTTCCTCCAACCGCAAAATCATTGAAGTGCTCCAGCAGACGCTGGACACAACAGCCGTACCCCGCGAGGCGCTTCAACTGATTGAAGATTCAGACCGTGCCTCCGTCAATGAAATGCTCACTTTGAACGGTCTGCTGGATGTGATCATCCCACGTGGGGGACGTTCGCTCATTCAAAACGTTGTTCAGAACGCTACCGTGCCTGTCATCGAAACCGGCGCAGGCGTATGCCATACGTATTTGGACGCTACGGCGGATACACAGATGGCTGAAGCCATTACGCTGAACGCCAAGGTGCAAAGACCGTCAGTGTGCAACTCTATGGAAACGCTGCTCGTTCACGCCGATTTTGCACAGGTACACTTAACAAGCTTGGCCGATCGCTTCCGTGATGCTGGCGTCGAACTGCGCGGCTGCGCACGGACACGCACACTGGTTCCTTGGGCGGTTCCAGCTACGGAGGAAGATTACGGCACCGAATATAATGATTACATTATGAACGTTAAGGTGGTAAACAGACTGGACGAAGCACTTGAGCATATCGCCCGTTACGGTACGATGCATTCGGAATGTATTGTCACCGAGGATACAGCCCATGCCGAACGTTTCCTTCAGGAAGTGGATGCGGCGGCTGTTTATCACAATGCCTCTACCCGCTTCACCGATGGCTTTGAATTTGGGTTTGGCGCTGAGATCGGGATCAGCACCCAAAAATTACATGCCCGCGGCCCTATGGGTCTGCCTGCGCTGACTTCAACCAAATACCGTGTGTACGGTACTGGGCAAATCAGGGAATAATATCATAAATCAATCCGTATCCTTGGAGGTTATAAATCAATGTGTGAATCACAAACGAAGTTTTTAATTAACGAGCAAATTACTTTTTTCGGAGCAGGCTCAATGGCAGAGGCTATCATTCGTGGAATGACGGCTCGTTCCGTCGTCAAACGTGGCGGTATTACCGTTATCAACCGCAGTAATCAGGCGCGGCTTGAAGAACTCCAGCAGCAATATGGGGTGCTGTTCCAAACCGAGGAAGCCGCCAAAACCGAACTGCTGCGCCGTTCTCCGGTCATCGTGCTTGCCATGAAGCCCAAGGATGCTGCTATGGCACTGGGACAGCTCGGCCCGCTCCTGTCAGATGATCAACTGATCATTTCGCTGATCGCCGGACTGTCCATTCGTACGATGCAAACGCTGCTCGGCCGCAAACAGCCCATCGCACGGACGATGCCAAACACCTCCAGCTCGATTGGGCTGGGAGCGACAGGCATCAGCTTTTCCAAGGAGATCAGCGAAGACCAGCGTAAAAATGTGCTCACCATGTTCGAGTCTGTAGGTACGGTGACTGTGGTAGAAGAAGAGAAAATGGATATTTTAACCGGGATCTCTGGAAGCGGTCCTGCCTATATCTACTATTTGATGGAAGCCATGATTGCGGGTGGAATTCGTGGTGGCTTGACCCCTGAGCAAGCGCACGAGCTGACAGTCCAAACCGCGCTTGGGGCGGCACGTATGGTACAACAAACCGGAGAGGAGCCTTCTGCTCTGCGTCACAAAATCATGTCACCCAATGGCTCGACGGTAGCCGCTTTGGAGACACTGGACAAAGGCGATTTCTATGAAACCGTGATTGCGGCGGTGCAGCGTTGTGCTGAACGATCCCGTGAGATGGGAGCTGTACTAAAGGAGGGAATTGAATGAGCTATTGCTTGGCGACCTACCGGGTATACGATGACAAAGCCGATTTTAATAAAAAGGCCCAATCCATTGCCATCGGCATGACGGTGGGCAGCTGGACCGAGCTTCCGCAAGCCAAGCGGGACGAGATGCAAAAGCATCTGGGCTCGGTTCAATCCGTGGAGGTTCATGATGGAGGCCCCGGTGAACGTTATGCCGATCTGACCATCGCTTACCCGGACATCAATTTCAGCCGGGACATTCCCGCGCTGCTGGTGACGGTCTTCGGCAAAATTTCGATGGACGGTCGAATCAAGCTGACGAAGCTGGGCTTCTCGGAAGCATTCCGTTCCGCTTTTCCGGGACCGAAATTTGGCATCGAGGGCTTGCGTGAGCGTCTCGGCGTGTATGATCGCCCGTTGCTCATGAGCATTTTCAAATCGGTGATCGGTTTGAATCTGGACGAGCTGAGCGAGCAATTTACCCGACAGGCTCTCGCTGGCGTCGATCTGATCAAGGACGACGAAATTTGGTTCGAAAATGCACTGACACCGATTGAAAAACGCGTCGAAGCCTGCATCAAAGCCGCCGAGGCGGCTGAGCGTGAAACCGGTAAAAAGCTGTTGTATGCAGCTAATTTGACCGGCCCCACCTCACAGCTTAAGGCGCAGGCCCTCAAAGCCATCGACGCAGGCGCGAACGCGCTGCTGTTCAACGTGCTGGCCTACGGCTACGATGTGCTGCATGAGCTCAGCAGCGATCCTGCTGTCTCCGTACCGATTGCCGCCCACCCTTCATTGGCGGGTGCTGTCTATCCATCGCCGCATTACGGTATTTCGGCGTCCGTGCTGCTCGGTCAGTTGATGCGGCTGGCTGGCGCTGACCTCGTGCTCTTCCCTTCTCCTTACGGCTCGGTGACGATGCCGCGAGAGGAAAACATGGCGATCCGCGATGAGCTGATCACCCCGGAGCTGCCGCTGAAGGCCAGCATGCCTGTGCCCTCCGCAGGAATTCATCCCGGCCTGGTGCCGTTAATTGTACGTGACTTTGGTACGGACGTTGTGGTCAACGCCGGAGGCGGCATTCACGGTCATCCGATGGGCACTCAAGCTGGCGGACGCGCTTTTGTGCAGGCGATTGAGGCGGTGCAGCAGAATGTACCGCTGGCAGAATACGCCCGCTCTCATGCTGAGCTGCAATCCGCACTTGATACGTGGGGAGGCGAACAATGAGTTCATCCAAGAAGCCCGTCATTTTTTGCGACTTTGACGGGACGATTACGAACAGCGACAATATTGTCGCTATCATGAAGCATTTTCAGCCTGAAGGCTATGAGCCCATCATGCATCATATCGTAAACGGACATACCTCCATTCGTGAAGGCGTAGGTGCCATGTTTGCCCTCATGCCTTCGGCGCAAAAGGACGAAATCATCTCATATGTACTTGGACAAGCGGGTATACGCGAGGGCTTTGCACGCTTTTTGGGCTGTGTACGGAAGCAGCAGATTGAATTTTTCGTCACCAGCGGCGGCATTGATTTTTTTATTGACCCATTGCTTAAGCCTTTCGATGTCCCACAGGATCATATCTTCTGTAATGGAGCAGATTTCTCCAGAGATAACATCCGGATTACGTGGCCGCATCCATGTGAGAAGCCGTGTACAAATGACTGCGGCATGTGCAAAACGACCATCATTCGTCAATACCCTGCCGAACAGTACGAACGAATCTTGATCGGCGACAGCCTGACGGATTTTGAAGGAGCCAAAATTGCCGACCTGGTGTACTCCCGCTCGCACCTGACATTAAAGTGTCAAGAGCTTGGCGTACCGCATGTACCCTTTGAAACATTTGATGACATTATCGAGGATTTAAAGCAAAAACAGAAGCAAGGGGTGCTGTAAATGAGCTTTAGCTGGACAGACATTACATTGGAAGAAAAACGCCGCGCATTGGAAAAGCTCGCCGATGTCAAGGAGCTATTTGCATCTCGCAACTGGTTCCCCGGCACGAGCGGCAATTTGTCGATCCGCATCGGTGATTTTCAGCCCGAACAATTTTATTTTGCAGTTACCGCCAGCGGCAAGGATAAGACAAAGCGGACACCGGAAGATTTTCTGTTTGTTGACCAATACGGGAAAGCCGCAGAAAGCACAAACCTCAAGCCGAGTGCCGAAACGCTGATTCATTGTGAAATTTACCGCCTGACAGGCTGCGGAGCCGTTTTCCATGTGCATACCGTGTTTAACAACCTGATTTCAGAGTATTACGGGGAGCAGGGCTCTGTACCTGTGCAAGGAATCGAGCTGATTAAGGCTTTTAACATTTGGGAAGAAAATGCTGCCATCCACATTCCCGTGCTGCCGAATTATGCCGATATCGCCTCGATTGCCAAGCTGGTGCCGGGCGTGCTGAATGAGCGGGTTCCGGGCATTTTATTGCGTAATCACGGCATTTATGCGTGGGGACGTGATGTGTTTGAAGCTAAAAAGCACCTGGAGGCGTTTGAATTTTTGTTTGAAACGACGTACCGCTATCTGCTGCTAAAAAGTTCAAAATGAAAAATGCACCCCCTGCGACATGATGTCCTCTCCTCTTCATATCCTATCCTTATCGAAAGGAGAGTGTAGCTTGTGCCTGAAACCTGTGTTCCCACTGGCGTGAAACTAAAAGATACTGGCTTTGGATACACGTTATCCTTAATAGGCGGTAAATATAAAATGATCATTATGTATTGGCTTTCCGAAAATAAGGTTATGCGGTTTAATGAGCTAAAGCGATGTATCGGTACCATTTCCTTTAAAACGCTAAGCATCATGCTAAAAGAACTGGAGGCAGATGACCTGATCATACGCACGGAATTTCCCCAGGTACCTCCTAAAGTTGAATATTCATTATCAGATCGCGGGCGTTCACTAATTCCCATTCTAGACATGATGTGTGAATGGGGTGAAAAAAACGCAGACCTTGATTTAAGCACGACATGAAGAATGAATAATAATTTCACTAAAACAAGGAAGCACCCTATACGGATGCCTCCTTGTTTTTTTGTTATTTACATTTGATCGATGAAGTTTAAATAGTCTTGTGCACTTTTTTCAATTGTTTCAGCCGTGGGTTCAAATTCAGCACCGTATGAAGCAAAGAACGAACGGTAGTCTGCTTTACAATAAATAGCGGTTGTTTTGAAAGGTACTAAAATTTCCTCCAGGGTATGCTTGTATCTACCGTTCTCGCTGTAATCTTCACTTTTTATACCAGCTGATACAGCCAAAGCAATCTTACGATCTTTTAGTTTATCTCCTTTCGATCCGTAAGCCCAGCCGTAAGTAAATACATCATCTAACCACTTTTTAAGGAGTGGAGGGCAGTTAAACCAAAAAATAGGAAACTGCAAAACAAGTTTATCATGACTCTCAATCAATTTTTGTTCTCTTTCCACTTCTATGTTTCCATCAGGGTAAGCCTTATGCAATTCGTGAACTGTATACTTTTCCGGGTATTTTTTGAGCTCTTCTACCCATCGCTTATTAATGATAGATGTCTCTATACTTGGATGTGTTACGATAACAAGAGTTTTCAAAGCGATGCCCTCCTTGAGTTGTATATATTTCTCTTCTTGAGTATAGAGATCACACTATAAATAAAAAAGTACGCACTTTTACTACAGGTACTATCATAAAGGTAAGTATCACTTCATTGTATTGAACTGATGGGGGTAACCACTTATCGTCGACCTCGGAAGGTGCGAGGCAAATCGTCGACCCACTTATCCGGAATTTCCCAGGGTATGAAGTGTCCACTATGTTCATGGGCTGCGATGTTCACATGGTTATACCAGGGAGCGCGATCGCTCTCAAGAAAATGACGCCTTAATGCAGGGATTACAGATGCAATGGCCCGTTTTTCTTCCAGAGCGAGCCCTTCTATAAACCCCGAGAGCTGTGCAATGCGGTCCAAACGACGAGAATCAATAACATTTGCCCCTGTTCTGTTCACGTTTTGCCAATAATTGTCCATTTCCTTAGATTTTCTGCATGCAAAAAAGCTCATCCCATCTTCAACAAGTGGAGTGAGCCTTCTAACCGCATCAGACACTGTTATATTGTACAACATACAGGTAAGCGTCAAGTAGCCCGCCACCTTATCCTGAAGATGAGGCTGATCCAGCATCAAGTTAATTTCCTCTATACATTAAAATCCTGACTTTATATGTGGATCCGGTTGAGCAAGTGCAATCCAGATTCTGGCCGTTTATAATAGCTCCTATTATTAATCCAGTTAATGCACTGGTTAGATCTTGATTAAATATTAATTTTTATTTTTCGCTCTAAAAGGCTTGTAGAAGGCACGAATCTCCTGGGCTAAAAGCTCTGGCTCTTCCATGGCGGTAAAATGTCCGCCACGAGCCATTGAAGTCCAGCGAGTTACATTTAGGTTTCGCACTGCCCATTCTTTAGGCGGTAACAATATATCTGCTGGGAATAATGCAATTCCGGTCGGTACTTTTATGTAGCCCAATGGCGGCAAAGAATGTGAATTTTCATAATACATACGTGTTGATGATGCAATTGTGTTAGTAAGCCAATAAACCATTATATGCGTAATCAGTTCATCCTCGCTAAATCTTTGCCGAAGGTTACCATTACAATCACTCCAAGCACGGAATTTTTCAATAATCCAGCCAGCTAAGCCTACCGGTGAGTCAGAAAGTCCATAAGCAAGAGTCTGGGGGCGTGTCGATTGAAGTGACATGTACCCCCCCTCAAGAGAAATCCATTCTAAAACATTTTTCTTGTATTGCAGCTCTTCTTCTGAAAGTGTTACCTGCTCATGTGATGTGAGGAGATTTCTTATAATACCAAGATCAGTTAGGTGGATTCCAAATAAAAGTTCAGGATGATTTGATGCTAGATATCTTGTAACACCGGAACCAATATCCCCACCCGCAGCAGCAAATTTTTTGTATCCTAATTCTTTTGTCATTAATTTAGCCCACATCTCGGAGACACGAAAATTGTTGACTCCAGAACGGTCAGGGCGACTGGAGAACCCAAATCCAGGCAATGAAGGGACAATTACATCAAAAGAGTCCTCAGGGTCACCGCCGTGGCTGACTGGATCAGTAAGAAGAGGGATGATTTTTTGGTAACGAAGGTAACTGTCTGGCCATCCGTGAGTAAGAATGATGGGCAAAGGGTTAGGTCCTTTACCACGCTCATGAACGAAGTGCACATCAATCCCATCGATATTGCAGCAAAACTGGGAAAAGCGGTTCAACTGAGATTCTTGTGTGCGCCAATCATACTGGTCCCGCCAATACGAAACGAGAGATTTCAAATAATTTAATTCAGTTCCTCGATCCCAATCCGAGTCTTCTAATTGATCTGGCCAGCGGATGTGATGTAGTCTGTATTTTAGATCATCAAGGATTTCATCAGAGATGTGAATATGAAAACGTTTAACTGCCATAACGTTTCTCCTCCTTTTTTGTTGTGTTGCATCATAATGATATCCCTTGAACTTCTGTGGTACAATGCTATAAATGAAGCATCTAACTATACTATTTGATAGGTGACTACTATGCCACAAATTGACA
Source organism: Paenibacillus kribbensis (assembly GCF_001705305.1). Taxonomy (GTDB): domain Bacteria; phylum Bacillota; class Bacilli; order Paenibacillales; family Paenibacillaceae; genus Paenibacillus; species Paenibacillus kribbensis_B. The sequence continues at coordinate 334,618 of NZ_MCBP01000004.1, read as the reverse complement.
GGTATAAAAACCGTTCCGTGAACATTGAATTTGTCGCAGTGGAGGACTTTAGTAATCTTCCTTATCCGGGGCGTTTTACTCTAATTTTAGTTACGTCTGGAACAATGAGTGGGATATTAAACGAACATCCAATATCTATTGTCGCTCCGGGTGTCCTTTGCTTGGCTGAAGATGATGATATACAAGTCATTGAGAAGCATAACGTAGCTGCGCAATCCTTTAGTTTTCATCTAGAATTTCTTAACACAATAACTCTTTCCGAAACGCAGGGTTACTTTCCAACTGGTCCGAGAATACAAACAGGTCTTTCACTTTTTCAACGTGATCATCTATATTTTGGTGTACCTCGTGTAACGGAAAAAGCATATCCACATTTATTTGAATGGTTTTTTGTACTTGGTACAGAAGTACAGGCGCAAAGCGATACACGCTGGGTATGCAGAATAAAAAAGTACCTCATCCAAATTTTGGGGTTGCTTGAGGATCTAAATCGGAATAGTGAACGGTCGTCCGTTGATTTAGCGTTAGAATATATACACACTAATTACCTGAGAAAGATTTCTTTGGAGGATTTGACGAATTGTGCTCATTTGAACCGTGTAACTCTTAATAAATTATTTCAGGAAAGATGTGGAAATACAGCAATAGGTTACTTACTTTCATATCGTTTGAAAGTTGCGTGTGATCTTTTAACACATACAGGTATGAAGCTTAATGAAATTGCACGCGCTACTGGATTTGAGTATGACACTTACTTTATCAAGCAATTTAAAGCTAAAAAAGGGATCTCACCTACAAAGTATAGGACCATCTCTCGTAAGTTTGCCACTACTCAATAGAAGATAAGGACTGATCTATTTATAAACTTTTCATGTGAATCATTGTTCTGGGGAATATTAGCTGCAGTGACATTCGTGATCTACAGTATCTAGCCGCAGAGATTAATGAGGAAGTTCGATACACTGTTAATACGGTATAATTGTTCTATTTGGAACAATACTATCTATACATTTTTTCTATACATTTTTTTGGGAGGGGATTAAGAGAAGCGGTGCAACGAAAGGAAGCCTTTTATCTTCAATTGAACCACCGGGAATGACACATAAGAAAGGATTATGGATGTCAGGGAATATTTATAGACAACTAATTACCTATAACTAATCCATTGGAGTAACGGGAAACGCTAAGCGATTCTCATATTCCTTCACACTGAGCTTGTCCGGTGCAATATCGTAACTTTCCTGCTCCTGAATATATTTCCGGATCGTTGCTTCTTTCAAGACCTACTGTACTCACATCGTAACCTTCGGCCAAGAAGTGATGATTTCCGTACTTATATTTCAAATTCACATGTTTGTCGAAGATCATGAGGGCACTCTTCCCCTTGAGGTATCCCATGAAGCTCGATACGCTCATCTTCGGTGGAATGCTCCCAGCATATGAATATGATCTGGCATTAAGCGCCCTCGATGATCTCTACGCCTTTCTCTTTGTGAAAGTAAATTCGATATTTTAAAATCTAATGTATCAACGATAAACCAGACCGCCATCCGTGAGTATGGCTTGACCTGTAATATAATCCGAATCATCCGAAGCCAAGAAAGATACTAAATTGGCGACATCTTCAGGCGTTTGATATCTTTTGAGGGCAATTTCCGAAGAAAACTTCTCAAATGCTTCCCCCGGTTTTAGGTCGTCGCTATACTTAACCATTTCTTCGTCAATCCGATCCCACATCTTCGTTTTTGCAACACCGGGACAATATGCATTTACTGTAATTTTATATTTAGCCAGCTCCTTAGCGGCCGAGTGGGTAAAAGATTTCACAGCATGCTTGGTCGCAGAATATGTGCCGAGCATTTCAAAGGATTCGTGGCCTGCTATACTGCATGCATTAATGATTTTTCCTTTGGCTTCTTGCTTAATAAATTGATTGGCAGCTGCTTGAGTACCAAAAACGACGCCATTTACGTTGATTTTGAATAGTCTGTTCAGTTGTTCTTCTGTAATTTCCAAAAACGGAGCAACGGCGTCGATACCCGCATTGTTAATAAAAACATCTAAACGCCCAAATTGATCGACCGCTTCTTTGACCAGATTGAATTGGTCCTCACGTTTAGATACATCTCCTTTAACTCCGATAACATTAAAGCTCTTTCCTTTGAGTTCAGAAACCGTTTCGTTCAGCAACGCTTCATTTATGTCATGAAGTACAACACTGAAACCATCTTTGCACAGCCTCTCTGCGATACCTTTTCCTAACCCGCCTGCAGAACCCGTAACGATTGCAACCTTGCTCATAACCATTTTCCTCCTTTGATGAGAAAATTGTATTACGAACTTCTCATATTAACTATAATACTTGTTCAAAAGAAAAGTATTCGGACTATATTTATATGCAACAATGGACAGAGTATTCACTAGCACTTTATGCTATAAAAAAACGCCCCCTATTGGGGACGCTCCAGCTTGAATTGCTCACCCAGCTTCGCATAATCATTTCCAGCCAATCGGCTCACCGGACGCAAATTTTGGGCAATGACGTAGGTGTTTTGATACGCTTCCTCGGACAAATGATACTGTACCACACGCCCGATCAGCAGATCACAGGCCGGTGCGTTCTCCGTACCTCCCAGCGGTATTGCCCGCTCCAGGACACATTCCATCCGTATTTTCGCTTCGCTCACACCCGGAACCGCAATTTTTGTACTTTGGATCGGCGTTAGTCCTGCTAACGTAATTTCACTCTCATCCGGCGACAGACGAGAAGCCGTCACATTCACTGCGCCTACATTGTCCTCATCTGTGATATGTACGACAAAAGCTTTTTGTTCCATCGCATTGCGCGCTGTATCTTTGGACACTCCGTCCACACGTTGTACGGATACGGACAGAAGCGGCGGCTCGGAGGCTACGATGGAAAAATAACTGAACGGGGCTCCATTCAGCACTCCTTCGCTGCTCAACGTCGTTACAAAGGCTACCGGTCTCGGTATAATACTTCCACTTAACAGTTTATAATTTTCACGTGCTGTAAGCGTATCAGGATTTAATGGTATCATAGTTTTCCTCTCTTTCCAGGTTACATTCCTAGTTGCATTCAATTCACTTACTTCAAGTTTGCCCTAAGATCACATACACTGAGTGAATCACAAGGGCTTCTCCTTTAAAGTATCGCGTGAATGATGCAGAATGTAAAGCTGGAGCCGGAAGCTCTCCCTAATCCCCGATAATATTCCCATGGCTATCACGTACAGTAACCACAATTCCCTTGGGAACTGCAATCGTAACGTCAAGCTGCTGCCGATCTTGCATAAAACGTGTCGGAATTTGGCCAAGCAGCACATATAACGTATCTCCAATTTGCTTTGTCTGATATAACTCTTGCCCTTTGAATTCGTTTTCGTTGTTAGTGTATACATAACTTCCGAACACATGCACCTCTGGTGAGGTGGTTGTATCAATTTTGACCGCATACGGATTTTCTCCCTGCACAATCACCTTGGTCACTCCAGCGGGCATTTTCTCATGCCAATCGGGGAGAAGCCTTGTTTCCTGTACGGAGCCCATCATTTCCCTGACTTGCGTAGTCAGTCCCAGTGAGCTGACCAAAGCAAATCCGATACAGAAAAAAACCAATACGGCCGTAATGAACATACTGAACAAATCATAACGAATGCGCTCACGTGTCCCTTTCCACGCTGTATACATTAAAATCTCCAATCCCAGCAAAACAAATACGACTGGCCACCAGGCCAATATCTGCTCCAGGGTGCCCGCTCCCCAAAACTTGGAGGCACACGTTACGCCACCTAACAGGACAAGGAAAAGTCCCATTGAAAGCCTTCCGACCTTCCATACTCCTGCTGAAGCGGTTGATGTCTTGTTAGAGCTTGTCCCGTCACTAGGAGAATGATGGACTCCCTTGACGGGAGCCTCACTCTTTGAAAATTCAGTATCCATTCTATCGCTTCTCCTTTGCCCGTTTCGTTTTAGAATTACCGATTATCATCCAAATACCACCGCCGATCAACAAGAAGGATACAATAATTGTTCGTAAATATGTGTCAACGATATTGTAGATCTGCCCTTCTGGAAACAGGCGATCCAGCACAGGAACCAGGATGTTAATCAGGATGTAATAAGCACCCAGCGCCAGTAATCCCAAGCCTACCCACCGATGATATTGTGCAAACATGCCGATGACAGGCTGGTCAATCAGTGGTTCCCGACCATAACGGCTTACTTGCTGCAATGCATCAAAAAAGCTGTAAAACCAGATAACCGGAATCAGGAACAAAAAGAGGGAAAGATGCAGCACATCCAGCACATAGATTCCTCCTAAAAACAGCAGCATGAGCTGAAGCCCCCGTTTTTGCAGACCGATATACATATGACCGGCACCGGGAAATACGGATAAAATGGAAGCCAGCATTTTACTGCGCCGCCCCTCAACTCTTCCATGCTCCAGTTCCTCAAACAAAGTCCGGTCCTGAAGAATTTCTCCTGCTTGCTTGCGATGTACAAGCTGCACCGCATCAAACATGCAATACAACCAAATAATCGGCAACACACCTGCAAACGCCATAAATCCAGATTCGTTTGTAACGCTGGTAATAAAGATGAGAATCACTCCAAAGCCAAAGAAGGACATCAGAAAAGATAAACCACGCTGCATTAGCCCCAGATGAAGGTGCCCCAATCCCGGGATAAACGATAGCAATATGGTGAAAAAACGTTCATTATCCGACCCTTTTGGGTAAGCGGGCGAACCTGGCGCCCCGTAGTGTCCTTGCTCATAAGGATTATAGCCTGGACCATAGCCTAATCCTGCTCCCGGTATATCCGTATTTGTATCTGTTGCACCTTCCGATGCTTCTCCCGCCAAGCCTTCATCTCTATAAGGCACACTCTGAGCGTAAAAGCCATACGGGTTCGGACCTGCATGAGGAGGATGGGGAGGATATGGAGCAACAACTTCACGAGCATCATTACGTATCAAGCTAATCATGATATGCAGCATACTCAATCCCCATAAAAGAGTGGCCACAAAAATACTAGCCACAAAAGGCCCTTCGTCCCTCGCTACCACCGCAAGAAAAAAACCTCCCGCCAGACATCCAAAAAACAAAATGGTATATACAAACGCATTGGCTTTGCGCTTCCAGTAATAATGTCCTACACCGGGGATGATGTTCAGCAGAAATGCCAGTAGTTTGCTTCGTTCTGTATAAGGCACAGCTACACTTCCTCTCTAATCTTGGGATTGCCAAATCTGAATTTTAGGGCTTTAATTTGTCAAGCCAGCTTGTCGTAGCTCGCATGACCTCTTCACTATAAGAGACACGTTCTTTTGAAGGAATCGGCTTTCCGTTGTTTTGCAGCATCATTTTGTCAAAAGCTCCACTGGACAGCAAGATCAAGGTCAGGCTTGCCGCTATAACATAGTGAAACACAGGCTTTTCAAACCAGCGACGCTTTTTGAAAATGGCTTGATTCGCTTCTGCATCTATATCGGGAAGAGCGGCCATGACTCTATCTGTGAAGCGCTCCGTATTTATCTGGGCAACATGGTCTTCCAAGGTCGGTTCCAGTTGCTCCAGTGCAGCAAGATATACATCCAGTGCCTGTTCGTCTTCCAGCAAAAGCTTTTCCAGCCGCTCAGACTCTTCCACCGTGCAAGTTCCTGTTATATAAGCATGCCAATCCTTTAATTGCCCTTCCATCCACGGTTTATCCTGTTGTTCAGTCATTGCCATTCCTCCTCCTTCCAATGATTTCGAATCCACTGCCGTGCCCGGTAAAGTCTGGACTCTACCGTTTTTAAAGCTACCTGCATCTCATCCGCAATTTGGTCATAAGTTTTGCCCTGCATATAATAGGCTCGAATAATATCCCGATGCTGCTGGGGCAGCTGGGCGATTTTTTCCGATAGTTCTACATTGCGTTCCTCGCGGATCAAGCGTGACAGCATATCCTCATCCCGGGAAGGGAACTGTACGAGCGTTTGTGCGGCGTCTACGAGCTCCGTCGGCCGCCTGTCCTGCTTGCGCTTGATATCCAGCGCTTTGTGGAGCGCAATTCGACTCAACCACGTTTTGAAACCTTCGTTCCGGTACTGGGGGAGAGACTTATACACCTGAACGAACGCTTCCTGCGCCGCATCTTCCGCTTCCTTACTGTCATGCAATACCGAAAAGGCGATATGAAACACATGCTTGCTGTACAGTTCTACGATCTCACGGAACGCCTGCCGGTCACCAGACCGGATTCGCTCAATGATTCTCTCTATATCAATGACGCTCTCCCCCTTCCCAATACTATAGACGTCAGGGAATTTCCTCCCCCTGCATATTTTAAAAAAATATTTAAAAAGGACACACCCTCCAACAGGAGTGGTGTGTCCTCTATGGTTAAAGCCTAGTAGCTCGCTTTAATTTTCTGCTTCAATGATATGCAACAGTCGATATTCCCCGGGTTGTTCATGGCATGGCCACTTCAGACTGAGCGCCATAGTACACTAGTCTACTTCCTGTAAGATACAGACCACTGCTTTAGCTGCGTCCGCCACCACGGAATCGCTGGGCGTATTCTTTGGCATCCTGTGCATTGCGTACGCGGTTTCGACTCCACTCCAGCAATATGCGGTCAATATATCGGAAGTGTATCTTACCTGCAAACACCGCTTCCTTCAAAGCCAGCAAAATCAGCTCTTCGGGATAACGATCCTGATCCATCCAGCTGTTGATCGTCTCGTATTCCATCGGTGACAGCGGTCGCCCAAATTCTTTCTCGAAAATCGTGAACAAATTTCGTTCTTCTGTAGGCGAAGATTCCGTTATTCCATTCTGAATTTCCGGTTTCCCGGCAAACAAAAAGTCGTCTTCATCATTTGGCTCCGTACGCTCGGCAACCATACATTCCGCCAGCTTACGATACAGTCCCGTCAAGTTGTAGCGTTCAAATTGTACGGATGAGCTGCGGTCCTCCACAGAATCAATTCTCAGAAAGCCTTCTTTCGTGAGCTTGCTGAAATAAAGCGCAATTTCGTTCGCAGTACATCCAAGACGAGCCTGTAATTGCTCCCATGTCGGAAATTCATTACGTTCCGCCTGTTTAAAAGCAAGCAACTGCATCAGCAGCAGCATTTCACCATCCGTCAGCCGAAGCGTCCGATAATGCTTGAGCAGGGCGTAGGGAATCTGGACCATTCCGGCTTCCATTGCAAAAGCTACTCCCTCCACCCATTCTGCCGCAGATGTCTTGTCGAATGATCCGGTCATCGGTTACGGATACAAACGATACAGCATACGTGGGAACGGAATCGTTTCACGTACATGATCGAGCCCACAAATCCATGCTACTGTACGCTCCAGTCCCAGTCCAAAGCCGGAATGCGGAACGCTGCCATAGGTACGCAGATCCATATACCACTGGTAAGCTTCACGTGCCAGGTTATGCTCGTTAAAGCGCTCTTCCATCAAGGCCGGATCATCGATCCGCTGGGACCCCCCAATAATTTCGCCGTAGCCTTCAGGAGCGATCATATCGGCGCACAGAACAACCTCTGGGCGAGTTGGGTCAGGTTTCATGTAAAATGCCTTAATGTGAGTCGGCCAATGTGTAATGAATACAGGTTTATTATATCTTTCGGCAATAGCCGTTTCATGAGGTGCGCCAAAGTCTTCACCCCAAGGAATATCGAATCCTTCACCTTGAAGGAACGCAATCGCCTCATCGTACGTTATGCGTGGGAACTCGCCTTGAATTTGCTCCAGCTTCGAAACATCACGTCCAATCGTTTCAAGCTCCTTCGCACAATTTTTCAGAACAGACTGTACGATATGGCTTACAAACTGCTCCTGGATGCGCAAAGATTCCTCATGATCCACAAAAGCCATCTCAGGCTCAATCATCCAAAACTCAATCAGGTGACGACGTGTTTTTGACTTTTCCGCACGGAAAGTCGGGCCAAAGGAATATACCTTACCCAAAGCCATCGCTGCCGCTTCCATATACAATTGTCCACTTTGTGTCAAATACGCATCTTCATCAAAATATTTGATGTGGAACAACTCTGTTGTGCCTTCGGCAGAAGAAGGCGTCAAAATCGGCGGGTCCACCTTCGTAAAGCCGTTGCCATTAAAAAATTCCTGTACAGCACGGATGATTTCCGCCCGTACGATCAGAACAGCACGCTGCTTGGCGGAACGCAGCCACAAATGACGATGGTCCATCAGGAAATCTACCCCATGCTCTTTTGGTGTAATCGGGTAGTTTTCAGTCAGATGAATAATTTCAATGCCTGTAACCGTTAATTCAAAGCCTGATTGGCTACGCGGTTCCTCACGCACGACTCCAGTCACATACAGGGAGCTTTCTTGAGTCAACGATTTGGCATCATTCCAAATGTCCTCGGACACTTCGCTTTTTACGATAACCCCTTGAATATATCCGCTACCGTCGCGCAGCTGCAGAAACTGGATTTTACCGCTAGATCTTTTATTGTTTACCCAAGCACCGATTGTAACCGTTTCCCCTACATGGCGGCCCACTTGGGCAATCGTACTTTTATTCGTCATAAACGTCTCTCCTCTTAACCGAAAATCAAACAGCCCTTCCCTAGGGTCAGGCTGTTTGTTCTCAACTGGTTAATACATACATGCTGAAATATGTATGTATGCATAAAATTCATTTTATTTCAGCTAAATTATTGTACCAAACGGAACGTGTCACGGGCAATAACCAGTTCTTCGTTCGTTGGAATAACCAATACTTCTACCTTGGAATTTGCCGTTGTAATCCGACGAGGCTCGCCAGAGCGAATAGCGTTCAGCGATTCATCCAACTCAATACCGAGGAATGTCAGTTGCTCCAACACTCTCTTACGCAGAACAGCGGAATTCTCGCCTACACCTGCTGTAAATACAATCACGTCTACCCCGTTCATTGCCGCAGCATACGAACCAATGTATTTACGCAGACGGTATTCATACATTTCGAATGCCAATGTAGAATTAGCTTCGCCTTTTTCCATACCTTCTGTGACTTCACGCATATCACTGCTGATACCGGAAATTGCTAAAAGTCCACTGTGCTTGTTCAGCATGGAGTTAACTTCATTGACCGTCAATTCTTCTTTGTTCATAACATAAGGCACGATTGCAGGGTCCAGATCACCACTACGTGTACCCATCATAAGTCCTTCCAGTGGAGTCATACCCATGGAAGTATCTACGGACAGACCGCCTTGAACTGCTGTTATACTACCGCCATTACCGATATGACAAGTAATGATCTTCAAATCTTCCAGAGGACGACCCAGGAATTTGGCAGCTTCTTTACTTACAAAATCATGGGAAGTACCATGGGCACCGTAACGACGTACCTTGTACTTATTGTACAACACTCGTGGAATGGCGTACATATAAGCTTTTTCAGGCATCGTTTGGTGGAACGAGGTATCAAATATTACAGCCTGCGGCACATCCGGCATATTCGCTTCTGCGGCTTTAATCCCCATCATGGAAGCCGGGTTATGCAGTGGCGCAAGGTCGAACAGGCGACGGATTTCACTTTTTGCTTCAGGCGTAATAAGCGCTGACTGCTTGAAGATTTCGCCTCCATGAACCACGCGGTGACCCACAGCCTCAATTTCGCTAATGCTGGAAATCACACCATGCTCTGCATCTGTAAGTGCATTTAGCACTTTACGGATCGCTGTGGTATGCTCCAGAATTTCGCTAACCTCAGTATATTCTTCTTTGCCTGTTGGCTTATGCGTCAGGATGGAGGAGTCCATACCGATACGCTCTACCAGACCTTTCGCCAAAACGGACTCATCCGTCATATCATACAATTGGTATTTCAGAGAAGAGCTCCCTGCATTGATTACGAGAATTTTCATATCCGGTCACCATCCTTGTCGTACTTAAAGAAGCCTTCGCCCGATTTCACGCCCAGATTACCTGCACGAACCATTTTCTTCAGGACGATGGACGGACGATATTTCAATTCGCCGAATTCACGGAACATCCGCTCCAGAGCGGCCAAAACGGAATCCAGACCAAAGCGGTCAGCCATTTCCAAAGGACCGTTTTGGAAGCTGTAGCCGATTCGCATAGCATCATCGATATCTTCAGCGGAAGCTACACCCTCTTGAAGCACATGTGCTGCTTCATTGATCAGCAAGCAAATGATACGGCTTGTTACGAAGCCTGGGGATTCATAGATCATAACCCCTTTTTTCTCTACTACTTCTTCAACAAACATTTTAGTGTTCTCAAACGTATCGTCTGAAGTTTTCAAGCCACGAATAATTTCTACAAGATCAATGCGGGATACCGGATAAATAAAGTGCATGCCAATCACACGCTCTGGATACTTGGTCGAGCTGGCAAGCTCGGTCAGGCTCAGCGTGGATGTATTACTTGCAAGAATAATGTTGCTTGGACACACATGGTCCAGCTCTTGGAAAACAGCTTTCTTCTCGTCCAGGTTTTCTGTAATGGTCTCAATGACCATATCACAACTGCCCAGCTCTGCCAAATGGGATACTTTTTGAATGCGGGATAAAATCAATTTTTTCTCCGCTTGTGTGATTGCCCACTTTTCCAGCTGTTTGTCCAGACTCGTTTCAATCATATTGTAGGCGTAGTCTAGTTTCTCTGGTGTCTGCTCTACCAGCAGCACATCGATTCCTTTGGACGCGAGCATTTCAGAAATACCTTGGCCCATAGTACCGCCGCCGATGACGCCGATTTTTTTAAATTGCATAGTTCTTAACTCCACCCTTTCCTGGTCACTCTCATATATTGTATCCTTCTTTGTCGAAAAATACATGTTTATGTCCCAATAGATAATAATATCTTAGCACGGACTAAAAGTAAAAAAAAATAACCAGCATAAAAAATTATGCTGGTAATAAAGCATTTTCACTAAATTGACATCTAAATTGGTCTCCGGACAGTGTTTCTTCCTTCATCAGGATGTCAAGAGAGTTGTCGAACACAGGACGATGCTTCTCAAGCAAGTCTAGCGCTCGAGTATGCAACTCATCCATAATCTGGCTGTTTTCCCGCATAAGCTCTTCTTTGGTTACCATATCTATATTAATAATGCCAAGTGAAGTCAATCCGGAGGTCATCATTGTATGAACGATATTCAGCGCCTGCTCAAAATCATTACTTGAGCCTGTACTGCGACCGCCATAGTACATTTCTTCTGCTACAGCCCCGGCGAGGGAGATCATAATCTGCTCCTCCAGGAACTGCTTGGTGTAGAGATAATGCTCTTGCTGTGGATTGTGACGCACATAGCCGAGCGCTTTCCCGCGTGGGCTGAGCGCAACCTGGCTCACGCTGCCGGGACGAACGATTTCGGCCATAATAGCATGTCCCAGCTCATGAATGGCTACACGCTTTTTCTCCTCCAGCGTCGATTCACGGTCCGTTTTCTCGCCCATCATCACCTTGTCAATGGCCATCGACAGATGTTTCTGGGCAATCATCTTCTCTTCCTGTCTCATCGCATAGATGGCCGCTTCATTCATGACGCTTTCCAGCTGTGCACCGGAAAAGCCATAGGATTCTTCAGCAATTTTGTCCAGATTCGCATCTTCCTGAATCGGTTTATTTTTGGCATGGATTTCAAGGATATGAAGACGACCCTTTTTATCGGGCAAATCCACTTGAATATGACGGTCAAAGCGTCCTGGACGGGTTAAAGCACTGTCCAGCATTTCTTTACGGTTAGTAGCCGCAATGAGCAAAATACGTGGCGTATCAGTTGAATAAATGCCATCCATTTCTGTCAGCAGCTGATTCAAAGTCTGATCATATTCACGTTGCTGTCCACCCTCACGCTTACCGCCAATCACATCAATCTCATCAATAAAAATAATCGCATTTTCCTTCTTTTCCTTGGCGGCGCGTGTACGGGCCTCGCGAAACAGCTCACGGATACGACCTGCGCCCACACCAACGTACATTTCAACAAATTCACTGCCTGAGGCGGCAACAAATACAGAATTGGTATAATGTGCGGCTGCCTTCGCCATCAGCGTTTTTCCGGTTCCCGGAGGACCTGTAAGCAGAATGCCTTTTATCGGACGAATGCCAAATTTTGAAATTTCATCATGCCGATTCAAAAAGTCCATGGCCTCGCGCAGCTCCTGCTTGGCGCTTTCTTGTCCGCCGATCTCCTCAAAGGTCAGCTTGTCCGGGCCATTTTTCTTACGTTTACGCTCTTGCCCGGCACCTACAGCCAAGCCACCACGCGCATGCATGAGCATTAACAAGCCGCTGAGCATGATGCCTGCGATCAGCAGAGGGATAATATTCACCCCGATAAAGATGAGAAATATGATTGTTACCGGCACAATGCCGATTAGTGCTTCCTTGATCCATCTAGGCATTAGGCCATACCCCCATTTGCTGAGATTGACGTGGCAAAACGATAAACTTGGTCGCTTTACCTTCGCTGAGTCGGATATAGACATTGTTCGAATCCATATCGGTATCAGCCTGAATACCCGTCTTTTTCTTTTTCATCTGCTCAACGGTAGATGAAATTTGAGTATATTTTTTATTTTCCATCGCTTCTGCTACGGGAAACATAGCCTCAGACCACCATTGATTCAGTGCTGAATTGGAATGATCTGCAATGTCCAGCTTAATGGTTCGGCTGCCAATGATAGACTGCCCTTTTTGCTTAACTACATCGACCAATCCGGCCACATCTGCCTGTGGTTTGAGATCCAGTTTCAATACGATCTCTTCCGGTTTAATATCTATTTGAGCGCTTGTCACGCCGGGATATTGAGTAACCAATGTTTCCAGAGGAGATTGCATTGTTACCTGACGGTAAATGAACCATCCTCCAAACAGCAGCGATGCTGCCAAAACTGCCGCAACAACGATAGGAACTGCACGCAATTTCAAATAACATCCTCCTCTCAAAATGTAAAACAAAGAAGAAACGGGACGAATGTCAACAACAACCAGACTTATGATCTTGAACTTGCAGCAATCAGCAAGCCTTTTTCTATCATATTTGTCTATCACTCAGAAATATAGTATATCATATCGTATATCGAATATCGAAGGCAATGTGTGGAGGAGTTGCGATAAGGCAAAATCATTGGTTATGGGTGGGCGGGGGAGACGCTGCGTGTAGGATTTGATCTTACGATCGCTGTTGCCATGGGATTCTCTTGATTGTATAAAACATTTAAAGGTTAGAATCCCATGGCAAAGGCGAACGCTCCGCTTCTCCAGATTCAAATTCTCCACTCCGCTACTGCCCGCCATAAAGATGAATTTCGCCTTAGGAGGAAAGTTGGGTAAGTAAAGATGCTTCGCTGGCTTTCAGCCAAGCTTCGCGTAGTGGCAGTGCAAAAAGACGTAAATACGAATTTAATCGTATTTACGTCTTCTCCTTATTGCTTCTGGTGTCTAGATTTATTTTAAAGGAACATCATGCCGCCGTCGATCAGAGGGGATTGTCCTGTCATGTAATCGGAATCCGGACCTGCCAGGAAGGAGACGAAGGCTGATACATCTTCCGGTTTAGAGAGACGACCAAGCGCAATTTTGCTGCCGAATTCCTTGGTGGCATCGCCTGTAGCTTCACCTTTGGAGGCCGTAATTTCTTTATCAATACCGCTCCACATTGGCGTTTGTACAATGCCTGGGCAGTAGGCGTTTGCTGTAATACCATATTGCGCATATTCCTGAGCAGCGGTTTGTGTTAGGGCACGGACTGCAAATTTGGTAGCGGAGTAAATGCCCAAATTGGCATTTCCAACATGGCCTGCCTGCGAGGAGGCATTGATGATTTTACCCCCATGGCCCAGTTCTTTAAATTTGGCTGCCGCCGCCTGAATGCCCCATAATACACTGGTCACATTGATATGAAACAACTTATCAAAATCAGCCAGCGTAACATCTTCCAACAGCTTGGCGGGAGCAATTCCCGCATTATTCACGATAAGATCAAATCCGCCGAGTTTGTCAGTTGTCTCCTTGACGGCGGCGAAAACCTGATCCCGGTTGGAAACATCGACTTTAAGCGCAATCGAGCGCCCTCCTGCCTTTGTAATCTCACCAGCCACACTTTTAGCCGTTTCTTCATTCAAATCTACAACTGCCACTGCGAAGCCATCCTGACTGAGCCGTAAAGCGATAGCACGTCCAATCCCTTGACCTCCACCTGTTACCAATGCAACTTTCCCATCCATTTTTCCCATGTTCATGAATCTCCTTTTGCGTATCAGTAGTCATGATAACATAGCCACAAAATTATGGGTTACGTTAGTCTGCATCTATAATTGAACCATTTTCAGGAAAAAATTATTATGATATATGTAATAGACTTCATTTAATACCTGTTTAAGGGAAATTCAAGTAAGTTTGAAAGATACATGTCGAGCCACTCGCAAGCGAGATGGTGCTTCCCATCGCTGTCATTCCATGATAAACACTAATCAACAAAAAAACTAAAAAGACGTAAATACGATTCAAATCGCATTTACGTCTTTTTCTTAGCTTTCAATCATTTGCTATTCATTTTTTATAAGACATTGTCTTCTAAATTCAAATAGCATTTTAAGTAAAAAAACAATTTTCCAATTCGTAAAGAATTGGTTTAGTATAAAGCTCAAAACGGAGACAAGCGCAGCGCGGCGTCCGTTCCCTCCTACCTCAATTCCCTGGTGTTTGGAGTGACTCCATGGCGGTCAGCCAGCGGAGTGGGCCATTTGAATCTGAAGAAGCGAAGCGTTCGCCTTAAAAGCTTTCTGTAAGAAAGCTCGCTTCGGAAGCATATACAGCCGCCGGATTTTCCCCATAAGAATCTAATCGAAAAAAAATCCGGCGGCAACAGCGATCGTAAGATCAAATGGACTACGCAGCGCTCCTAACGTTCCTAACACTCCTAACCCACCAAACCACCATCAGCCACTCCCCACATCACTCTAGTAATTAGGCAAAGTATACTTTACCCCCGTCGATCCCCCATCTGAGAAACGGTAAAAGGTATAGTTATGATGGCTTCCATCATTGTAAAACAGCTGCCACACATATTCGCCATTGAACACACTTGGCTGGAGGCTCACGATCTCTGCATCTGGAAGCTGCTGCTGAATAATTGCCGTCATTTTCTCCTCGTCGACTCCGTTTTTCAATAGCTCGGTATGAACACCACTATTATCTGCGGCAGGTACATTAGGCTGTCCCTCCACTTTTTGAAAGGGAACCCATACCATTATATTTTCATTTTGCGCATTTTTCCCTTGAACTACCCAATACACCTGACTCCATACTGACTTCCATGTACGAGTCGTGCTGACCAGACCACCCGATTGCTTGGCCTTTATGATAGCGGCATTTCTCTCAGCCACCTGGTCTTGTGTAACATAAGAATAATACCAAAACAAGCTGACCAGGATCAGTATCACGGCCAAAATGGCGACCGCTATCCATTTTTTCTTATTTTTCAAACCTGTGCTTCCTCTCTAAGGGGATGTGACACCTGAATTAGCGCGACAGCAGCCCTTCAAAGGCGGCTTGTGCCTCATGTTTGATGCGTTCCTCATCCATCGTCAGGCACTCACCGTTTTTCACAACCTGACGACCGTCTACCCACACATGAGCCACATCCTTGGCGCTTGCGGAGTATACAGCATGGGAAATGAGGTCCGTACGCGGCAAGAAATGAGCCTGGTTCAGATCCAGAGCGATAAAGTCAGCCTTGTTGCCTGCTGCCAGCACTCCCACCTCGTTTAAACCAATCGACTTCGCACCGTACTCTGTTGCCAGACGCAGCGCTTCATTCGCAGGAACGGCTGTAGGATCACCGGACACTCCCTTGTGGATAAGCGCAGCCAGACGCATTTCCTCAAACATATCCAGATTATTATTGCTGGCAGGACCATCTGTTCCGAGAGAAACAGTAACCCCTGCACGCAGCAGCTCAGGCACTCTTGCCACACCACTTGCCAGCTTCAGATTGCTACCCGGATTATGCGAAACCGCTACACCCCGTTCTGCCAGCAAAGCGATTTCCTCGTCGTTCAAATGAACGCCATGGGCTACAAGCGAAGGACGGGAGAAAAAGCCGAGCTTATCCAAATGTGCAACTGGACGCAAGCCATAATCACGCACGTTTTGCTCAACTTCGGCAATGGTCTCGGACATGTGGGTGTGCAGCGGTAAATCCAAATCATGCGCAGCCTGTACAAATTTTTCGATAAATGCAGGCGGACATGTGTATGGCGCATGTGGAGACATCATTGTTGTAATGCGACCATCTGCCTTGCCATGCCAGTTACGTGCAAAAGTCACGGCCTCAGCCAGCTTGATTCGCTGCTCCTCCTCTGAGCATAATCCAATCGCTCCACGCATCAGACTCGCACGAATGCCTGACTCTTCAGTTACACGAGCCACCTCATCCATATGATCGTACATGTCCAGGAAGGTCGTCGTACCGCCTTTCAGCATTTCCAGCACAGACAAGGAAGTGCCCCAGTATACATCTGAAGCTGTAAATTTGGCTTCCATCGGCCACATTTTCTCCTGAAGCCATACTTGAAGTGCCAGATCATCGCCATACCCACGCAGCAGTGACATCGCCGCATGACCATGCGTATTAATCAGACCTGGTAAAAAGAGCAAGCCTTTGCCGTCAAACGCTTCTGTGTCTTCCTCTCCCGCAGGCAAAGTCTCGCCAATGTAAGTAATCCGGCTATCCTCCACAATCATATAGCCATGGATTACCCCGGCTTCAGGTCCGTTTACGGCAAAGGAGCCGTTTTTAATCATCCATTTATTCACTGTCATGTTGCGATTCTTCCTTTCCATCCTCTAAATAATAAGCGAGGCTTAGCAAATCGGTTGTAAAATCTGTGGTATGTACCCGGATGTTGTCCGGGGTTTTCAGAATGATCGGTGCAAAGTTCAGGATCGCTTCAATACCACACTCAATCAGCTTGTCGGCCACGTGTTGCGCTTCGAAATCCGGTACCGTAATAATCCCGATCCGAATATTTTTTTCTTTCACAGTCGCTTCCAATTGATCCATTGGCTGAACGACCAGCGTATTGATCATCGTTCCGGTCTTCTCTGGAACAGCATCAAATACGGCTACAATTTTCATATTGTCTTTTAAGTAAGCATTATAATTCGAGAGGGCTTGCCCCAGATTACCTGCTCCGACCAATGCAACGTTGATTTGCTGGTCAATTTTCAGGATATGACGTATTTTTTCAATCAGATAAGTCACATCATAGCCGATACCCTTTCGGCCAAAATCTCCAAAGTATGCGAGATCCTTGCGGATTTGGGCCGGATTCAAATTCAGCCTTTGCCCCAGATCCTGGGAAGAGACCGTAGCCACTTCCCTTTTGTTCAGTGCATTCAGATAGCGTAAATATACGGGCAACCTCCGTACAACTGCCTCAGAAATTTTTTCTGATTTCATACTTGCTCCCCCTAATTGTAACGGACATTTTTAGATGCCCGTCCATTATGCCTCAGTCTCCGGGGTGGATTGGAGCCATTCAGAGATGCGGGGCACCATTTGCTCCGTCGGCATATGCTCCATTTTTGGTCCCGGTAACGAGTACAAAAAGTGCTTTCCGTAATAGGATTCGATGACACGTGTATCGTAAACGATGACGACCCCATGGTCGCTCGCTGTACGTACCAAACGCCCGAATCCCTGTTTAAAGCGAATGACTGCCTGTGGAACAGACAGCTTCATAAATGGATTTTTCTTCTGCTGCTGCAGCAGCTCGCTTTTCGCCTCCAGCAACGGGTGATTCGGCGGTTGAAACGGTAGACGGACGATGGCCAAACACGTCAGCGCCTCGCCTGGAATATCAACACCCTCCCAGAAGCTGCTGGTTCCCAGCAACACAGAAGCCTTGGCCTCCTGAAAACGCCGGGTGAGCTTGCTGCGGCTCCCGCTGTCTACACCCTGTCCCAGCACAGTGATGTCGCTCGAAGACAATGCCTCTTTGAGCGGCTCATACACTTGCCGGAGCATCCGGTAGGAGGTAAACAGAACGAGCATTCTCCCCCGGGTCGCCTGAGCAGTCGCGCCTAGCGAGCTGACAAGCATATTAACAAAATGTGCATCTCCTACACTGCCCTTTACACTCGGGAAATCGCGGGGAATGACCAGCAGCACCTGATCCCTGTAGTTAAAGGGCGACGGGAGCTGCGAAGTCATCAGCCGTCCCTCGTCTGCAGCTTCCTGCAAGCCGAGCTGATCGGTCATGTACTGAAACGATTTATCCACCGATAAGGTAGCTGAAGTCAGAATAATGCTTCTTTTTTTGTCAAAAAACATTTCTTTCAGTTGGCGGCTCACATCTACAGGTACTGCATAAAATTGCAATGATTTACTGCGGAATTGCCCACTCGCTTCAAGCCAGTAGACGGTCGTCTCATCATCAAGACGCATAAAGAGGCGCAAATTCTCCTTGATCCCGGCCAAATCCTTGAGCAGTCCCGTAATATCCGTAATAAGGCTGTCAGCCGCATAATCATCATATTCTTCCTTTACGTCCAGCATGAGCTTGTCACCCTTGCGCAAAATTTCGCTTAGTGTGACATTTAGCTGATTTTCCAGCGCAGCCGCTTGATCCCACTTCGCAGGCTTGGCCGATGGCTTGAGCCGGGAAGAAAACTGCCCTGTTTCACCCGGTGTCGCATCACTTCGCTCCGGCAGCATACCGAATAGCCTGTCGCTCAGCAAATCCCATGTCTCCTTGACCTCAAGCACAAGTGGATATAGCTGATCGATGGTCGAAGCCCAATCTGCCGACTTCTCATGACCAGACTTTACCAGCTGTTGACGCAGTGAAGGCAGCTGTCCATTCTTGCTGTCTTTGAACAGCCGGGTCAGCGTATGGACGAGTGTGAAATATTTCATATGCATGCCCAGATGCTTGCCAGCGACCTCCTCCAGATGGTGTGCTTCATCAATGACCAGATGCTCATAGCTTGGCAATAGCTGATGACTTGCCTTGACATCCGTAAACAGCTTGGAATGATTTGTAATAACCACATCGGCTATTCCCGCCTCATGACGTGCACGATGATAAAAGCATTTACGGAACCACGGGCAGGAGCGGCCGAGGCAGGACTCGGAATCACTTGCCACCGTTTCCCAAAAATCTCCGCCACGGTTGCTCAGATTCAATTCTTCATCATCACCGGTTTCTGTCAGCGTCAGCCAGACGATCATTTGAGCCGCTGTTATTAGATCTTCCTTTGGTGTTGCGAAGTCTCTTCTGTTTATTTTATGTTCAAACTTGCGCAGACACAAATAATGCCCTCGACCCTTAAAAATGGCAGCCCGGAACGGGAACGTAATCACCTTTGTCAGCATCGGAATATCACGCTCGCGTAATTGTTCCTGCAGGTTGATGGTATGCGTACTTACCGTGACTCGCTGTCCATATTTTACACTGTGATACAGTGATGGAAGCAAATAACCGAGGGACTTGCCTGTCCCTGTACCTGCCTCGATCAACAAATGCTTGTCTTCACTCAGCGCCTGATTTACATCCTCTATCATTTGTACCTGCGCTTCGCGCTCCTCGTATTGGCTCAAGGATGAACGCAATTGATCTCGCACATCATCCATGTATTCCTCAAAGGAAACACCTGACAGCGGATTCGGATCATCTTCTCTGCGCGGAGCTGCCAGCTCTGTCCAATCCTCCACCTTCAGTGCAAGCTGACGATAAAACTGATGCCCCTCCAAATCCTGAATGGGATCAAGCTCTTTCTCTTCACGTACCCCGTCAAGAAACCAGCCAAGATCACTGTCTTCCTCTGCAAACAAATCGCTGAGCCGCTGTATCGTGATTAAAGGCAACGCTTGAAGCTCAGCCAGACACTTTAAGAACACCTCAGCTGTAGCCAGCGCGTCGCTGTCTGCTTGATGGGGGCGATCATGAGCCAGCCCGAACTCAGAAGAAACAAATCCGAGTTGATAGGAGGAGAGCGATGGAAACATGATTTTCAGAAAATCCATCGTATCCAAAATTCTGCCGCTAAACGGCAGGTATCCGCACCGATCTAAGGCGTTTTGCAAAAAATTAAAATCAAAGGCTACATTATGACCGACCAGGACAACATCATCCAGCATAGGGACTAGCTCCATCATCATTTCTTCGAGTGCAGGAGCATCCTTGACGTCATCGTCTGTAATTCCGGTCAACCCGGTAATAAAAGGCGGAATGGATCTGCCAGGGTTCACATAAGAACCGTAAACACGGGAAATGCTGTTATCATGATCTATAATTGCAAGTCCGACTTGAATGATGTCATCCGCGGACTGGGTGCCTGTCGTTTCAAAATCCAATACCGCAAATTTCATTCGAGCTTAATCCTTTCTTTTGACACATACAAAAAATATGAACTCTGTATAACAGCATATCAGAAGATCGCCTTTTTGGAAATTAAGACAGCCAAAAAAGACGATGCACACGCCGCCTGGGGAGGTGGGCATGCATCGTCTTACCCGGTGTCTGACAACTACATCCAGCTCATCATGGAGCTGTCATAGCGAAGCATTTCGGTACCGGACAAACAGGCTTCCATATTGTGCAAAGGCTCGGGCATTGCAGGATCGAGCTGGTGCGCAAGAGCAAAACATTTTTGCGCAGCCTCTACGTCAGCCTGTTTGGCCATCAGACAGCCAAGCGCGTTATAGATGGCCGCCTTGAGTGACGGCTGCTCAGTCAGGTCAAGCACCTGCTCAAAATGGCGTACAGCCTGCGCTGTATCCTCCAGTTGAAAATACGCCATTCCTAAATACATACGACTTTGCCAGCTGTTCGGAAAATGCTGTAATACCTGCTCGAACTGTTGAATTGCCTCAGGGTACATAAGCAGTTGATAATATCCTTGTCCCCGATTATAGGCAGGCAGCTCTTTTTCAGGCTGTTCCTTTCCAGTTAGCTCCGTGTCAGACATATCGGACTCTGTGGAAAAACCGGCCGCTCGCAGGCAAACCATTTTTTCCTCAAAAGCCAGCCATTCATCCATAATTCTGTCACTCATTTTCCGCAGCAAGCTCCAATGCTGCAGCAGCTCCTGTTTGCGCGAGCCTTGGGCTGATGGGTAATGCTTCACGATATCATCTAACATGCTGTTCATTTCTGCGAATACATGCTGGAACATGTGCATCCCGCCCTTACGAAAGATGGATTAATACACTCACATTTTTCGCCTAATGGGCGGGTTTCATCCGCACTCCCATTCATTACATGATCGTAGCGTGTACTTCTTTATTCGCCGTCTGAGCTGGTTTATTATGCTCATCCACGAATACTACAGTCGGTTTGTATGTTTTTGCCTCTTCATTTGACATCGAAGCGTAGGAAATAATAATGACGGTATCGCCTGGCTGCACCAGACGCGCCGCTGCACCGTTGAGGCAAATCACGCCACTGCCACGCGGTCCAGGGATAACATAGGTCTCCAGCCGGGCTCCGTTGTTGTTGTTCACAATTTGAACCTTTTCATTTTCCAGCAGATCAGATGTCTCCATCAAATCCTCATCAATTGTAATGCTCCCCACATAGTTAAGATTGGCTTCAGTCACCGTCGCCCGGTGAATTTTCGATTTCATCATCGTTCTAAACATGCGAAAGCACCTCCGCTTTCTGTAATCTTATATTGTCAATCAGTCGGGTGTTCCCAAATTTCACTGCCAGCGCCACAATGATGTCCTCTTCAACATCACTTAGCCGCTGCTCGGGGAGAAGGGGCTCCAGGCCGGGAAAAGTTAATATTTCAATATAGTCAATGTCAGCCAAGGGCGACGAAGTAATAGTGGACTCCACCATTTGATATACCTGACGGATCGTAAACGTGTTCTGTACAACATCCTCACTCACTTCACGCACCTTGCGCAGTGCCCGGGACAGCACCAATGCCTGCTCCCGCTGCTCTGTACTCAAATACACATTGCGCGAGCTCAGCGCCAAACCGTCAGCCTCTCGAACGATAGAGCAAGGTACAATGGTCACATTCATATTGAGATCGGTCACCATCTGCTGTAGCACAGCAACCTGCTGCGCGTCCTTCATCCCAAAGAAGGCCAGATCAGGATTGACCATGTTAAACAGCTTGGCCACCACCGTCGTCACACCATCAAAATGTCCTGGACGTGAAGCGCCGCATAAACGTTCGGTCAAGGCGGATACGTGAATCTTGGTTCGGGTTGGCTGCGGGTACATTTCTGCTACAGTTGGCAAAAACACAATATCCACGCCCTCACGCCGTGCTACCTCCAGGTCACGTGCTTCATCACGAGGGTAGCTGTCCAGATCTTCATTAGGTCCAAATTGAATCGGGTTGACGAAAATGCTGAGCACCACTGTATCCGACATTTCACGCGCCTTTTGCATCAAGCTCGCATGGCCTTCATGCAAATATCCCATCGTCGGCACAAAGCCGACTTTATGTTGCTGTTGCACAGAGGCGGAATCATTTACCGCCTTTGCTCCATTTGCGCCAAGCTGCCGACGTTCAGCGATAGCCTGTCGCAGCTGGGCCACTTCTCTTACGATGATCATGACCGGGATTCCACCTTTTCCTTAGCTTGTTCCTGTGACTGCCCTTTCGCCTTACCGTACAGAGCTTCCACGACACGGTCATCCGCACTGAACACATGCTCTTCAGCCGGAAAGGCCCGATCCTTCACATCGCTCACATATTGCTCAATGCTGCTGCGGATCAAGCCGCCTACATCGGCATAGGTTTTGACAAAGCGCTTGCTGTAATAAGGCGATGCATATTGAATCAGATCGTGGTAGACCAGCACCTGACCGTCGCATCCGCGTCCAGCGCCAATTCCAATGGTCGGAATGGATAGTTCTTTGGAAATGGCAGTTGCGACTTCCTCGGTCACCAGTTCCATTAAAACGCCAAAGGCACCCGCCTGCTCCAGTGCCTTGGCATCCTCCATCAACCGACGTGCGTCTGCTTCGTCCTTGCCTTGAATGCGATAGCCGCCAATCTGATTGACTGCCTGTGGTGTAAGACCGATATGTCCCAGTACAGGTACACCTGCCCGAACAGTCGCTTTTACGACATCGGCAATTTCCGCTCCGCCTTCCAATTTGACAGCATGCACATGTCCTTCCTGCATCAGACGGCGGATGCCCTGCAAGCTTTCCGATACACTGCTGTGGTATGTCATAAAAGGCATGTCCGCTACGATAAATGTGTGCTCCGCGCCTCTTGCTACCGCCCGGGAATGGTACACGATATCGTCCAAAGTTACGGGAATGGTCGAATCGTAACCAAGAACCACGTTACCCAGTGAATCTCCCACGAGAATCATGTCAATTCCCGCCTCCTCGGCTATTTTAGCCGATGGATAATCATACGCGGTCAGCATACTGAGCGGAATGCCCTCCTGCTTCATTTTTTTCATTTTCACAATATTCAGTGCTTGTTTTCCCGCCATTTGCTCATGGCTCCCTTCCATCTTTTTTTGGCACAAAAAATAACCTTTTATGAACGCCTGCATATGCGCGTCACTAAAAGGTCCGAACAGCCAAAAAAGACACTCATTTTGAGATCGTCCCTTCTGTCTCGGTCCTGTTCGGCTCAGAGCAGAATCCAACGTAACCTTCAAATGAAGTTATGATGGTTTTACAAACTTGCTAAAATAGAGCATGTGCCCTTGGAGTGCAGCTCGGACCGTCCGATGCCGCCTCCTGCACAGTATAACAAAAAACATCCACTATTTCACGTGAAGTTTTGCACAGGAATTATAGCGATTGTGGGCGCTATTCACAGCTATACTCGCTCTTACAATTGTATATCGCCCGAAATGACCTGAATTCGCTCTCCCTGACCCGTTTCTACCACTAATGCTCCTGATGGGTCCAGACCGACGGCTGTACCTTCCACCACTATCCCTTGTCCGGTATGTGCCCGTACGCTGCGGTTTATCGTTACCGATAAAGCCTCCCACAGCATGGCTATCGGCTGAAAGCCCTGCTCCGCATACAACCTGCATAGCTGCTCCATCTCTTCCAGCACCGCAGCAATCAATTCAGTACGGTCAATTTCACGCCCTGCTTCTATTTTCAAAGACGTTCCCAACTGAGTTAATTCTTCGGGATAATCATCCGTATTCAAATTCACATCAATGCCGATGCCGGCAATACAATAGCGGACCCGTTGATCCTCTGTTGCAGATTCCAACAGAATACCGGACACTTTACGGCCATGAATAAGCAGATCATTCGGCCACTTGATGCCAGCCTCCACACCCGTCAGCCGACGAATAGCCCTGCACACCGCTACACCTGTAAGCAGTGTCAGCTGGGGAGTAAAGCCTAGGGGCTGGGTGGGTCGCAGCACAATGCTCATCCAGACACCTTTACCACGAGGTGAAAACCACTTCCGACCCAAACGTCCCCGTCCTGCCGTCTGCTCTTCCGCCAGCACTACGGTCCCCTCCGGCGCTCCCTCTTCTGCCAAACGCATGGCATCCTGCTGAGTGGAGACCGTCGAATCCAGAATAACGATACGTTGACCAAACGATTCGGTATTCAATGCACTTGCCAGCTTGGAAACCTCTAGTCGGTCTGGTTGGGACACCAATCGGTAGCCACGACGCGAGGAGGCTTCAATGGTGTAGCCCAGCTCACGCAGCTTGTTCATCTGCTTCCATATGGCCGTGCGACTGACCGAGAGACGGCGGCTGATCTCCTCCCCGGATACATAATCGGATGCCCCTTCCTCCAGTATGCCTAACAATCTTTCATGATTATTCATTACTTATCTCCTGTTTCGTCACCTGTTTCGTCACCCGTTTCGCTTCCTCAAGCAATGCTTCTGTTTCATTCGGGATATCTCCGCAGGCGGCAGCCAGCAAAAGCCGTTCCATCATCTGTCCCAGCCAAGGCCCACCCGGTCGATTCATCGCTTGAACCAGTACATTTCCTGTAATGTTTAAATCCTTAATACGAATCACTGTGGCTTGCTTCGTCCACATGTCTGCCATTTCTGCCAACCTCGCTACATGATTGTCTGCCTCCGGCGATAATCCACGAAACGAAGCAGGCAGTGTTTGATAAACCTCAAGCCAATCTGAAGCGGTATCCCGTCCCAGCATAATTAATAGTTGAATCCAGCTGCGGCGGAGTGCCTCATCGTGGCTGTCGTCATGTTTTTCAGAAGCGGAATCACCAGCTATTGCAACAGCACGGCTGACTAGCTCGGTCTCCCATTCCAGCAGATGAACCAGACGCAGACGTACAGCATTGGAGAAGGTCCAAGCTCTCAGTAACTCGTCCGCTGCCTCTGAGGTCAGTCTGCAAGACAACAGAAGCAGGCCCCAACGCAGTTCATCCGGCAGCTGCACGATCCCGCTAAGCGCGTCCCCTTCACATTGCTCCCAGGGAACCGGCACCTTGGTACAGGCCAGCAATCCACTCCGGCTCAGCATGTCCAGACCGCGTAGCGGGTCCGGCCCGGACAGCATCTTTTCCAGTTCGACTCGCACGCGTTCCATTGCTATATATCGAAGTCCTTCTCTGCGCCCTATCATCCCTTTCCATGTGTTGAAAGCGACGCGGAAACGGAAAACAGAGGCAAAACGGATGCAACGCAGCATCCGCAATCCGTCCTCCTCAAACCGTTCCTCGGCTCGCCCCACACAACGGACAAGAGCAGCGCGCAAATCGGCTTCTCCTCCAAACGGGTCCACTCGCTCTCCATATTCATTCATCGCTATCGCGTTCATGGTAAAATCACGCCGCATCAGATCCTCCCGGATCTCCTTCACAAAAGCAACTTCCGTTGGACGGCGGTGATCAGCATAGCCGCTTTCCGTCCGAAATGTGGTTACCTCGAATGCATGACCGCCCTGCATGACCGTAACCGTCCCATGCTGAATTCCTGTCGGAATGACATGAGGGAACAGGGCTATGACCTGTTCAGGTTCAGCCGAAGTGGTCAGGTCCATGTCATGAATAGCACGGCCTAATAGCTCATCCCGTACACAACCACCAACCCAGTAGGCCTCGTGACCTGCTGTCGTAAGTGTATGTATGACCTCTTTGCCATGAAGAGCCATCTCTTGATCCGCATATTGCCAGGTATTTGTGTTCATAGGGTTTCCCCCTTTGCAAATATTCAATAAAAAAACGGACGCGAGTCCGCCTCCTTAAACGCAGATCGGTTTAAGCTCCGGCACCTCGCGTCCCAACACACGGTAATATATTTCTTCATATTGACGGCTAATCAGCTTATCACAGAAAACAGTGCGAGCACGTGTCAGACAGGCTTCACGGAAACGCTCTGCCATCGCTTCATCGGATAACAGCTCGACTGCATATTTAGCCATCGCCTCGGTGTTGCCAATTTCAGCAAGATATCCCGTACTTCCATGTACAACAAGTTCAGGTATGCCGCCTGCCTGAGAGCCAACGGTTGGCACCCCGCAAGCCATGGCTTCCAGCGCAACCAGCCCAAAGCTTTCTTTTTCCGAAGGAAGCAGCAGCACATCCGCCATGGAAATAACCTGTGCAATCTCATCCTGCTTACCCAAAAAGAATACCTTATCCTGTAAGCCTAATTCTTCGATTTTACAGCGGATTTTTGGAAGGTCTGGCCCTTCCCCGACGAGCAGCAGCTTTGAAGGTACTTTTTCCTGCACTCGTGCAAATATATCCAATACGTCTCCCACCCGTTTGACAGGACGGAAATTGGAAATATGCATCATGATCTTCTCATCCGGCTGGGCAAAATCTCTCCGCAGCACAGCTGCATCCCTTGGATAATACACGCGCTTGTCTACAAAGTTATAGGTCAAATCAATGGGCCGTGTAATCTCCAGCGCATCTATCGTTACACGAATCAAATCCTTGGACACTGCGGTCACAGCGTCGCTTTTGTTAATAGCCAGTCGAATCAGGTCCTTCAACGATTCATCCTGCGCCAGCACCGTAATGTCCGTACCATGCAGCGTGGTTACCACCTTGAGGTGATCGCCGACCATTTCCTTGGCCAAATAAGCGCATACCGCATGTGGTACGGCATAATGAACATGAAGTACATCCAAATTCTTCATTTGTGCAACCTGGGCCATTTTTGTCGCCAACGACAAATCATAAGGCGGGTATCTGAACACATAATAATCGTTAACCTCAACCTCATGATAAAATATATTTTTTTGGAATGCCCCGCCTAATCTGAACGGAATGCTATTGGCAATAAAATGGACCTCATGCCCCTTCTCGGCCAGCAACTTGCCCAGCTCTGTCGCTACTACGCCGGAACCACCCAGCGATGGATAACAGGTAATTCCAATTTTCAATTTGTCATTCAAGTTAAGCTGCCCCCTTCCGTTCATCAGTAATGACTTTTAATAATAGTGACACACCAAATACAGTGCACATCTCTGTCCGTTTTACGTCGGATTCTGTGCATTCATATGTCAAGAATTTTATGAATCCTTATGTGAATAGCTTAACCAGATGAGGCGTTTTGGACGCAAACCCCTCTGCATATGGAATCAGTTTGCGCTGACCGAGCAGAGAATCCCGGGCTTTCACGCGCTCCACATAGCCCTGATTTAACGGCGTAGCTACCGTGTCCTTGCCCGGTGCAGCCTGAAATTGCGAAACATAGCTTAGCAGCGATTGCTCCTTGGCTTCATAGTGCTCCGTAATGTCCACGATCAGGTCCGTTCTGCCGATGTCATTAATAAAATAAAAATATAACTGCTCCACCTGCACCGCAGGTTTTTCCGGCATAAAGCGTCGTAGCTTGGCGTTAAACACCGCTTCCTCCACCAGCTTGCTGCACATCACATGATCGGGGTGCCGATCCTCCCAATACGGAGCAAATACGACTTTCGGAGCATGACGCCTGATCTCTGCTGTAACTGCAGCTACATGCTCGGGTGTCACATATAATCCACGGTCAGGCAGCCCCAGATTCGTCCGCACGGCAAGGCCCAGCACTTTTGAAGCGTGTTCAGCTTCTGCCATACGAGTATCCACATCCCCATTGGAGGACATTTCAGCCCGTGTCAAATCGCACACACCCACCTTGAAACCAGCGGCTGTATGTTTGGCAATCGTGCCTCCCATACCTATCTCTGCATCGTCGGCATGGGCTCCAAAAATCAGTATATCCAGCGTCATTTGACATCACCCAACTCGCCAATACCCGGTTTATATTTATGTACCAACTCACGCCACGCAAAATCGCCGCGATCCAGCGCTTTAACCAGTATCTCAGCCGTTGCAACATTGGTTGCCAGAGGAATCCCCTGCACGTCGCACAGACGCAGCAAGGCACTAATATCCGGCTCATGCGGCTGTGCCATTAACGGGTCACGCAAAAATATAATCAAATCCATTTTGTTTTGGGCAACCAGAGCCCCTATTTGCTGGTCTCCCCCAAGCGGCCCTGACATGAAACGGTGAATTTGAAGCTTCGTTTGCTCCATAATGCGCAGACCTGTCGTGCCTGTTGAATACAATTGATGGTCTGTAAACACATGCTCATATGCCGTTACAAAGTTAACCATTTCATCCTTTTTACGATCATGCGCTATAAATGCAATCTTTAACATTCGAAATTCCTCCTGCCTCATTCTATATTTCCGTTCATCAATTCATTCGCATTTTTCTTAATCAATGTAATGCTCAAACCCGTATACAAGTCCAGGCTGCTCCATGACCTTTTGAATACCAATTTTGACACCAGGCATATAGCTTGCCCGCTCATAAGAATCCTGACGGATTTTAAGGGATTCTCCAAATCCTCCGAATATCACTTCCTGCTGCGCGAATACGCCGGGAAGCCGGACACTGTGAATACGAAAGCCCTGATAGTAGCCGCCACGTGATCCTTCCAGCAATTCCTCCTCCTCCGGGTTGCCCTGTCGCAGCTCCTGGCGCTGCTCCGCAATCATTTCTGCCGTTTTAATGGCCGTTCCCGAGGGCGCGTCCAATTTTTGGTCACCGTGATATTCGATAATTTCCAGATGAGGATAGTATTTCGCCGCCTGAGCCGCAAACCGCATCATCAAAATGACTCCAATGGAAAAGTTAGGCGCTATCAGACCACCAATCTGCTGTTCCCGGCACTGCTTGTCCAGTTCATCAATCTGCTCAGGTGTAAACCCTGTAGTTCCCATTACCGGACGAACTCCATGCTTGATCGCAAGCGCTGTATGTGTGTACGCAAAACGCGGCCCTGTAAAATCGACCATGACATCGGGTCTGCTATCCAGCAAAGCCTGCTCCACATCTTCCACAATAGCGATGCCCGCTTCCGGCAGTCCGACGAGAAGGCCGGCATCACTGCCGGCGTGCGTTCTGTTCACTGCGGCCACAAGCTGTAGTTCCTCATCCTGAAGAACCAATTTGACAACCTCACGGCCCATACGCCCTGCTGCACCTACGACAGCTACTTTTATTGGCTCTGACATATCCCTACAACTCCTTATGCATCAATTTGTGCTAGATTTGTTCATTCATCTGTTGGCATAACTTCTTCATGAGATTGACAAGCTGTACATTGTGAGGAAACAAGGCAGCCGCTTCGAGAGCAGCCTGCACAGCCAGCTTATATTCATTCAATTCGTCATAAATCAACGCGAGTAGCATAAATGCATCACCGCATAGCGGATCAAGGGCAATCGCCTGTTCCAGCAGCAAGATTGCATCTCGATGCAACTGTGGTGTAGTTTTGTCGACATCAAGCATCTTTCTGGCCTTCTCCGTAAGTTGCCTGGCTTGCTGCGCGTGCAGATGAAGCACATATTCATTCTGGTGTGGAGCCAGACGAACCGCGCGCTCTGCGTAAGTGAGCGCCTGCTCCAAACGTCCACTGCGGGCATAGGTAACCGAACACCGGAAATAATGCTCCGCATGATCAGGCTGGGCTGAAATCGCTTTTTCAAACCATTCCACGGCCTGCTCAAAATCGTTCTGCAAAATGCATTGATAAGCTTTCTGAACGTATTCCTCCGCCTTCATGACACTGCACCTCCGGGTAACCGGTTTGGTACAGCATATGTACAAAACGCCTAATCGGTGTCCTTTTTGGTCCAGCGATTCGCGTCACGTGTATTAAATTTATGCATGACCTTGTCATGAGCCTCGGTCAAATTTATACCCAGCGAATTCGCAAAGCAAACCGTGATAAACAAAATGTCTCCCAGCTCCAGTTCAATGGAATTGTCGGCCTCATCCGTTTTTTTCGGCTTCTCGCCAAAGGAGTGATTCACTTCCCTCGCCAGTTCCCCGACTTCCTCAGACATCCTGGCCAACATCGCCAAGGGGCTAAAATACCCTTCCTTAAATTGAGATATATACTGATCTACCTCACGTTGAATATCATCTAACGATTTTTCCATGAAGCATACAATCCCCCTATGTGCAGGTTTATTCATATGTTATCGTAAAGCACATTTTAAAACAAATTTTTTTTAATTTAACTTGTGCCTCCAACCTGTGATCATTAGTCTTTTAAAGCTACCATAAAAAGGTATACTAAACATAAGGATCTACGGTTCACCCTAAATACATGAAATCGTTCATCACCAAACTGCTATTGCGAGGGATTACATGAAGATATCCAAAATCATGGCACAGCTTAAAATGATTTTACCCATTCTGCTCGGCACTGCCATCTATGCATTCGGTTTGCTGTATTTCATTATACCCAGCAAGCTGATGGAAGGCGGCATTACAGGGATTACCCTGTTGCTGAATTATGCTTTTTCCATTCCACCGTCCCTCTCTACCTTACTCCTGAACATTCCTTTATTTTTAATCGGATGGAAAATGCTTGGCGGCAAGCAGATTATTTATACAGGCGTAGGGATCGGGTCGCTCACTTTTTTTCTGTGGCTGTTTGAAAAAATGATTCATTTCGGATGGATGGGGACATTTCAGACCGAACACGATTTTATACTTTCTTCATTGTATGCAGGGGTTACACTCGGGGCGGGGTTAGGTATTGTGTTCCGCTTTGGCGGCACCACTGGCGGCTCGGATATTATCGCTCGTATTTTAAATCGAAAATTTGGCTGGAGTATGGGACGAATTCTGCTGGTGATTGATATTGTCATTATCGGCGCTTCATTACTTTACATACCCAAAGAAAAAATTCTCTATACGCTAGTCGCCGTGTTTATCGCGTCCAAGATTATTGATTTTATACAGGAAGGGGCTTATTCAGCCAGAGCTTTTATGATTATCAGTGACCATACGATGGATATTGCCGACATGATTACAAAAGATATGGATCGGGGAGTTACGATTATTCCCGCTGTAGGTGCATTTTCCAAGCAGGCGAAGCATGTTGCCTACTGTGTCGTACCCCGTCAGGAAATACGGCGTTTGCATCAGATTGTGAAGTCCGTCGATCCACGAGCGTTTATCATCATCCAGGATGTACATGATGTGCATGGAGAGGGGTTCAAAGAGGAATAGCCCGGAAAACCGGGCGAGAACTAACGCGTACAGAATGGATTAATGGCTAAAACTGCGACGGTTCGAATAGTTCGGACTGTTCAACTGCTCAGCGTTATCCGAAGAACCCGGTTCTATATTTGCGGTAACCTACATACGTCAGCGCCAGCAGAACCATCATCCCGATTGCCAATTCTGCTCGGCGCTCGCTTTCACGCGGGATAAATGGCGCCAGTGCTGTGGCATCTTTTTCACGTCCAAACAAAGCATTAAACGTAGGATTGCCCTGCTCCAATGCCCCCCTAATCGCTGAGGCATTTACATTTTGCTGATCCCCCAATCCTTTGACGTAGGAAATCCATGAATCGGTTCGCACGACCTCACTTGTCTTGCCGTGGATCAGTGCTGCTGTGCGGATCGTCTCATAGTGATCCTCCAGCACCGCGGCTCCTGCTGCGAAACCCTTCATATTACCTTTTGCAAATTGGGTGTTCAGGCCGCTGACATCTTCTTTTAAAATTTTATAATACTGCTGCCATAAAGGCTGACGCGGATGTGCAAGCGCATCTGTCGCAAGCCGCAAATTGGCCGCTGCCT
Source organism: Paenibacillus kribbensis (assembly GCF_001705305.1). Classification (GTDB taxonomy): domain Bacteria; phylum Bacillota; class Bacilli; order Paenibacillales; family Paenibacillaceae; genus Paenibacillus; species Paenibacillus kribbensis_B. The sequence continues at coordinate 302,544 of NZ_MCBP01000004.1, read as the reverse complement.
TCACCCACTCATCTGGCGAAGCTTGAACGGACTGTGTAGCCTGCTGCACCTCAAGAATGCTGCCGGATAAAGCATGAATGGCCTCTACAGATAGCGCTGCCTGTACCTGACCGGTGCTGAACCATCGGCTCACCTCGCCTACATCTGCGCGCGCTTTTTCAATATTCCCATCCATTACATCCCGATACAGTATCGCAGCAGCTTGATCCAGTTTTTGAATTTCATTTGCATTACCTACGGATTTTGATTGTACAGGCTCTGGCTGATCACGTGCTTCTGCTATACCTGGAGGGACGCAGACGGACAGCAGGACCATAGATAATACAACACCCAAAGCAACACGGAACGTTACACGAAACACCTGACCCCAAATCATGGGACATCCCTCCTCACCTTACTGTATGGCAAGGTTACCGGGACTAGAACTGGCATTAGGTGAATCGTATGAAGTCAGGCTATGACTCAAGCTGTATCTCGATGAGACGATTCCTTTCGATTGCGCGCCAGCACGGCCAGCCATGCGGCTACAATACTGAAAAGCGTCAGCATATAGGTAAACGCACGCACTTGCGGTACATCATCCGTTAGCGCCTTCGGAAGGTACGGATAAATGCCAAATGTATAATCCATCGTATCGTTTAACAGTGTCCACAAAGCGGCCAATCCTAAAGCAATCCATTTGCAGGTAAAAAAGCGCACGAACAGCAGTGCTTCGACGGCCATGGCCGTATGAGAAGCCACCAGCATCCAATCCTGCCATACCATATGTCCGCCCTGGGCGACACCCCAAAAAATAATAGCCGAGGCCCAGATGCCATACTTTACACTCGTAATGATAGCCAACGCCTCCATAACCTGACGAATCACTTTCAAGCTCCTGAAGCGTGGAGGATAAAGCAAAAATGCGATAGAGATCGTAAAAAACAGGCTGGCCGTCGGACTATCAGGCACAAATACAATTTGCCACAGCGGATGATAGTTTAGCGTATATTCCAGCTGTCCTTTATACCATATGTACCCATATACAGTTCCAACCAGATTACACCAGAACAGCAGCCATAAAAAAGGCCGGCTCGTCAGGAACGACCGGCTCCACCAATAAGACAATGACACGTCCTTCATCCTCCGTTCATACGACAGATGCCCTTGCAGGCTCCAACCAAGACTATATCATATCCAAGCGTATAAGAAAAACGTCTATCGACGTACTTTCACGGAAGTCAGACTGCGCTTAGCGGAAGCTTTTCTTGCGATTATAGAATTGTTCGGCTCCGCTGAACAATTCTATAATCTTCAAAAAAACCTGGCCGCTGCTACGGTCAGGTTGGTGATTATGATCTTGAACTGACGATGGGGCCGGAATGGCCAGCCGAAGCTTCCTGAAATCGTTTCAACTCATCGCTTTCAGCTCATCCGTAAGATGACGAAAAGCTACTTCATCTCCGGTGGCCAACGCCTCATCAATATCCTTGTAGAGCTTTTCGCTCCGGTGTTTACGTAGTGCCTCGTCCAAAACCATTTCAGCAGACAGGCCCAACATGACTTCATAAGTAACCTTCATTTTATCCATAGGATGCACCTCCAACATGAGTTTAAGAGATCCTATATTCTTTTCCTTTCGCCACATAGCTGAGTGCCGTTCGTGACATCCGCTGCAAATCCGCATCAGTCAATTCGCGCACCACTTTGGCAGGTGTACCGAGAGAAAGAGTATAGGGTGGTATTTTAGCATTTTCCGTAACGACCGACCCTGCTCCTATTAAAGCATATTCACCAAGCTCCGCTCCGTTGAGTACAATAGCCCCCATACCGATTAAAGTGCCTTTGCCCACCGTACAGCCATGGATAATGGCAGCATGTCCCACCGAAATATCATCCGCCAGCACCAGTGACTGGTCCGTGTTCACATGTCCCACGACCCCATCCTGAATATTGCAGCGTTCACCGATGATGACAGGTGCCATATCCCCGCGCAGTACGGCATTAAACCATACGGAGGAATCTTGGCCGATCGTTACCTTTCCGACAATTTTTGCTCCTTCTGCCACATAGACAGATGAATGGAGTTGCGGCAAATTTCCGTTATAGTGAATCAGCATCATCTTCACCCTCTCATTTTGGGTGAAATTCTATCAACATGCTTGCTGCTTGTCAATGGAGCCGTATACCCGGGTCGTTCCGCCCAATTCGGCACTCCCCTGCCAGCTTCAGCCCCCAGGCTGTCATCTGTACAGATGGTTCCGTCGGGTGCTCACCTTGACGAAGCATACCCAAATGCAGCATCATTCGGATGATCCTCTGATCAAAGACCGAACGGGGCGTATCGTAGTAAAACGGTCGGATCAGCGGCCCGATATGTACAAAAAGCGACTCTGAGGATGTCCAGGGCCTGGCACATTCTCCAATCCAATAGACTAGAGAAAGCAGATTGGGAACGGCTCCTTTATACAATCTTAACCAGAACCTGAATAGCTGTATCATTTCATCCTCAATTGCGTGCTCCCTATGCGCCTCCCCCTTTGCCGTCAGCACAACCCGATCTCCCTTCTCCTCAATGTACCTGGAGTAACGGGCATAATCATACAGTAGTGCCATTCGGTCTGGATAAAACTTAAAAGAGGAACCGTATCCGAAGCGCCAGCCTCCCTTACCCAGTAGGGGCTCCGCAATATGCAAATGCTCCATCAGCTGCTGCTGATTGCGACGGTACCAAGCCCCCTCAGGATTTAACGGAATCTCATGCTGCTCCATGTATTGAAGGAAAAGCCGTAAATCCTCCGCCAAAAGATGTCCCTCTTCCCGGTACGATGACGGTTCACTTACCCGGGTCATTCCGTTTTGGAGATCACGCACCATAACACGGCGAAAGCGCTCCTTCATATCCAACGGAATTTGGTATAAATATCTCGTATTGTGCGTAGAACCGTTGAACAGCCAGCCGCTAGAGCGCAAACGGGTCACGATGTCCCGCGGCCGCTCGCCAGAATCCACGTCCCCCTCGACAGATTGCTTGGCAATCGCAATCAATTCCTCCATACTTAAGTAAGGTCGATCATCGAACAGCAGTGCATTCAAAAACCTTATCTCTGACAATCTCAGCTCCCTAACCTGCGCCTCAAAAAAACTGCTACTGCCGAGCTTTGTCAAAATACCCTGGATTAGCTCATGCTTGGAATTGGGCTTACAGTCACAATCGTAATACACCGCAATTCTGTTCAAGTGCACAATATCCGCAAATGTCAGCATATCCGCCAGATTCATCGTTCCATCGCCTCGCCACTGGACTGTCATCCGGAAATGATTCTTACCTGTTGTACCCACAGCTTTGACGGAATGTTCAGACTCTAAACCTCTTTTTTTGTAAAGGTATAATTTAAAAAACAAAAAGGCCACGATATTCTAGGTTGCGTAGAATATCGTGGCCTTTCCTTATCTTTTTGAATTACATTCACATTTTTCTTGTAGATGCTTCGTACAATTATACAACAGTGGTGTCCAATCGGCATCTTCACGTTGAAGTATACTCAATGACAAATTTCCAATTCGTTCTGTGTACTTTTCCTGATACAAGGCCTTGTACAAATTAGCCAAAAAACCGCCGTGGGAAACGACCAGCAGATTCTTCTCCCGATTTTCTGACCAAATGGCTTCCATAAAAGCCAGCCCGCGCTGCTGAAGAGCCTCATCGCTCTCCTGCCCCAGATCAAGCAGATGCCAGTCGATTCCCCACTTTTTCTCACGTTCGGCCTGTGTCATTCCCTCGACCTGACCATAAGCACGTTCTCTTAATCGATCATCCGGCTCCAGTAGCGGAAGCTGCAGAGCAGAAGCAATAATCTCTCCCGTCTCTTTCGCTCTGGAGAGGCTGCTTGTAATAAGCCCGTCCCATTGATAAGGTTCTTCCTTTAGTCGTTCTGCCAGCAAGCGTGCCTGCCGACGTCCTTCCTCGTTTAACGGAATATCACTGTGTCCCTGAATTTTCCCCACCGCATTCCAATCTGTCAATCCATGTCTGATCAAACCAATAAGCATCGTGTCATTTCCTCCGCTATTCTGTTATTCAGGCTAATTTCTAACCCTTCTCGTCCGATGGATCCAGCCCAGAGAAAATAAGGCAAGCGCGAGCGCCAATATGGACAACAATATCCAATATTGCGGGTAAGTAGGAACAATGTTTGCAACCAGCGGGTCCATAATGCCCCTATTCATATCTTTAATGTGATATTGATATTGTGGAGATATACTTGTAGTTTCCAGCAAGCCTGTTGGTAAAATGCCCGTGTCCATGACAGGTGCCGCTTGAGGGGGATTTTCCTGAGAGGAGCTTCCATTCCAATTCAAAAACAAAAAGCTGCACAAAAATACGGCCAAAAAGCCGGCAATCCATACAGACATATACTTACGGGCTGCCGGGTTCACACGCGCACGTCGATGCTCGCCAGGAACAAGCCACGGTGACTCTTCATAAATCCGATCCATGACCCGGCGATTCATCGCCTCTACCTGCTCATCTGTTATTTCAAAGGAAACATCACGGATAGCGGATCGACTTTCTTTTGGCAAATTCCATTCTTTTTCTCCCGAACCAAGCTCCCACTTGTCAGACGAGCCTTTGGCTCGTCTGCGCTCCGAGTCCTGTTTCGATACATTTTTGCCTGTAGCGAACAAATCCTCAGCGTCCCTGGATTTCATTGGCTGCTCATCCCTTCGTTTTCCTCATAGAGAGGCTCAAAAAAATAAGGCTCCAACTGCGTCTTCACACTGGTTCTTGCCCGGAAAAGCAACGACTTTACCGCACTGACCGTTTGCCCTAAAATAGTCGCAATCTCCTGATAGTCCAATTGCTCATATTCACGCAAAATCAGCGCTGATCTCTGCTTTTCAGGCAATCTGTTGATCGCTTCACGGACCATCTCTACCTTCTCGCCGCGCAGGACGGCCTGCTCCGGAATCACATCCGGTGGTGCTACCGGCACATAACCGCTCTCCTCCAATGGAACCTGACCGCTACGATGCTTGCGAAGCTCGCTTAGCACTGTATTGCGTGCAATCGTATATAACCAAGTGGAGAACGATGCGTCGACCTCACGAAAAGAATGCAGGCTCCGGTACGCTTTATAAAACGTCTCCGAACATAAGTCCTCAGCGATCATTTCCAGGTTCGAACTTTTCAGCATATGATAAACAAAAGCTAAAATTTTACGTTGGTGCCGCCTCATTAATTCCGAATAAACCTCAACATTACCTTGTTTGATTTCCTGAATCATCTGGGAATCTGTCATCATTCGAGTGAGACCCTCCTCGCCCATACATGTGCTGTTTCCCCACCCGATTCTGTCTATATATACCGAACAGGTCAAAAAAAGTTGCGCCCTCTGCGCAAATGACGAAACAGCATCATGGAACATTTGTTATTTTCTTACCCTATGTACTGCCAACATTAACGGTGCTATCCCCAACATTACTTAATATCCCCAATGGACTTACCTATTGTACCACAAAATACCCGCCATTAAAAAAGTCCAAAATCCCCGTAATTTCCATCAATGTCTCCCTAACGCTGGCAACAGATTCAAATATACGACTTTTCAATTGATTTTATGTTTTTTCAAGATAAAGTGGATAAAGCGACTTATCTATTAAATCCATTTTTTGGATACGTAGGTTGAATAATTAGCAAAAAGAAAACGCTTTAAAAAACAATTGACAAAATGAAAACGTATACATATAATAAAAGTACAGTATGGTTTCTCTCCACTCCTATCCTACTCAGCTACTTCTGAAAAGTAGCTACCACCTGGGGCTTTACCCGGGTGGTCTTTTTTTTTGTTTAAAAACAGAACCTTTAAATACAAAAAAAGCAGGCGAAGGTTTCTTCGCCTGCTTTATCTTTCCCTACTGCTTCACTCCCGGAAAGTGTGTGTTGCTTTTAAGGCGGTCAGTAGCGCAGCGGTTCATTTGAATCTGGAGAAGCGGAGCGTTCGCCTTTGCCTGCGGATTTTCCCATTAAAGCATCTGATCGAAAAAATCCGGCGGCAACAGCGATCGTAAGATCAAATGGATCGCGAAGCGGCCTCCTTAACAGACACCCGCTTTCCCCAACCTTCACACCACTACTTTATAGCTCATTGAATCAAGCAGGGTTTTGGCACGTTCCCAATCCCGCTCCTGGCGGAAGGAAAGCCGCAGAATACCTGGAACATCCTCCCTGCTTTCGATGATTTGCATATTGCTCAGGTTAATGCTGTGATTTCCCAGCTCCATTGCAATCCTGCCGATAATACCAGGGGTATCCGGTACATCAATATACAGATCAAACGTTGAGACGATGACACCTTTGCGGCGTTCCGGCAGTTCACTACGGAAATTACCTGCCGTCCAAAACTCGTCAGCGATTCCCTCTCCGTCTTGTGTTCTCAGTAAATGGGTAAAACGCTCAATCTGCCCGTTCCATTCTTCCAGCAGACCTAGTAAAACATCACGATTACTTAGCAAAATGTCCCGCCACACAATCGGATCACTAGAGGCTATCCGCGTAATATCACGGAACCCACCGGCAGCCAATGTACGATACAACGGATTTTCATCATTGTGCTTTCGCACCTGATTCACCAGCGCCGCCGCAATAATGTGCGGAAGATGGCTGATCGCTCCGACAATGTCATCGTGCATGTCAGGCTGGACGCGGACAACCTGAGCACCCGTATATTTCAATAGCCGCTCCAGCGAGCTATATGCTTCCTCTGGCACACCCTCGGCCGGGGAGAGTACATAATAAGCGTTCTCAAACAGCAAGGCGGAGGCAGCCTTTACACCAGAACGCTCCGAGCCGGCCATCGGATGCCCGCCGATAAAATAAGCGTTATGCAAAGAAATTTCCGATGCTTTTTTGGAAATCGACGATTTCGTGCTGCCTACATCGGTAATAATACAACCTGCTTTAAGCGGCAGCCTGCTTAACAGTTCCAGATAATGCTCCAGTAAACCAACCGGTACGCATAAAAAAATAAAATCGGCATCCTCTGCCGCCTCTTCAACCGAAAGAGTCGTGGTGTCCACGACACCACGGCTTAACATGGGTTCCACCAGTTCAGGGAGATGGGCATGACCCACAACGGTGATGCCCGGCTTCCCTTTAAAACAAAGTGCGAGGGACCCACCGATCAGTCCCACGCCGAAAATGGCAATCTTCATCAATTATCAAATCCCATCTGCGGAAATTATAGGCGTACTTTCGCCGCTTCCGCCCCCAGGACCTGTTCCAGCGCACGGATAAACAATTCATTTTGCGGCTGCGATCCAACCGACACCCTAATATATGTCGGATATTTATGATGACCAGCGCGAATAATCACGCCTTTACGAAGCAATTCCTGAAATACCTCACCGGATGGACGACGCACATCCAGCATAATAAAGTTACCGTGTGCCGGAAAAGACTCCAGCCCAAGACGCTTCAGCTCATTTTGCAAATAAGCTCTGCCCTCTGCGTTGCGATCCCGACATTCCCGAACAAATTCCTGGTCCTCCAAAGCCGCAATCGCCGCAGCCTGTGCTACCCGTGAAGTATTGAACGGCTCACGAACCTGATTGATTAAACGGATGGTGGACACGGCTCCCATACCATAGCCGATACGCAGCGAAGCCAGACCATAGATTTTGGAGAACGTACGAAGTACCACCAAATTCTCATACGCTGACAACAAACGAATTCCGTCTGGATACGAGCGATCCGTCACAAACTCGGCATAAGCCTCATCCAGCACGACCATCACATGCTTTGGCACCTGATTCAAAAACGCAATCAGCTCTGCTTCAGGTACAATGGTGCCTGTCGGATTATTCGGATTACAAATCCAAATAATTTTCGTACGGTCATTGATTTGAGCCAGCATAGCATCCAAATCATGCACACCGTCACGCAAAGGCACCTCAACAGCAACCGCTCCCTCAATTTCCACGTTACTTTTGTATACGGAAAATGTCTGATCGGCCATGATGCTTTCTTCACCGGGAAGGAGAAATGCACGCGTAATCAACGCAATAATTTCGTCCGAGCCACAGCCATAAATAAACTGCTCCTCTTTCAGACCCGTCTGTTTGGCCAGCGCCTGTGTCAAAGCTACCGCGCTACCATCAGGATAGACACTAATGTTGGCAAATTCCTGCTGAATAGCCTGCAATACTTTGGGAGAACTGCCATACGGATTTTCATTTGATGCAAGCTTGATCACTTCATCAAGTCCCAATTCGCGTTTCACGTCTTCAATCGGTTTACCGGGCTGATATACTGGCAAATGTACAATATGCGGTTTAGGTTGCATGCCCCTACCTCCTCTATCCAATCAGAACTGAATGTTGTTGCTCTCTATATTTACGCCAAATTACTGCTTTAATTGTGCCACAAAATCGCGAATTTGCAAAAGCCCTTCTTCTCTGCGTGCAGAATCCTCCAGCAGGGGAATGGCTTCCTCTACCTGACGTACAATGGCACTGCCGACCACAACTCCATCGCAAATGTCTGAAAACCGGACGACCTGTTCCCGATTTGAAATACCAAAGCCTATCGCCACCGGAATGTCGGTATGCCGTTTGACCTGCGTAATAAAGCCCTCAATCCCTTCAAAAAAGGAAGCTCTCTCCCCGGTTACACCAAGCGAGGATACACAGTATACAAATCCACGGGCATTACGGACAATCCGCTCAATCCGCTGCTCAGAAGTTGGAGCCACCAGCGGGATTAGATGCACTCCTACCTCTGCTGCCCGTGCTCCCAGTTCTTCCGCTTCCTCAAGTGGAAGGTCGGGAATAATCAGACCGCTGATACCGTGCTTCTGCAAGCCACTAAAGAAAGCATCCATACCCATCTGCAATACAGGATTGTAATACGTAAACAAAATAAAAGGCAGGCTTGAACCTGCCGCCCTAGCCAGAGAAGCCGTCTCCATACAGGTGCGGATCGAGATTTGTCGTTTGAGCGCACGCTCAGACGCACGCTGAATGACAGGACCGTCAGCCAGCGGGTCGGAATATGGAACACCCAGCTCCAATATATCGGCTCCGGCAGACTCTAGCTGCCGAATAATCTCCACCGTAGTCTCCACATCCGGGTCGCCCACCGTCAGAAAAGGAATTAATGCCGTTTTGCCTTCATTTTTAAGGCGCTCAAACGCCTGATCAATTAAATTCATGACGGATTTCCTCCCAAATACTTGATAATGGAGTCCACATCTTTATCCCCGCGTCCGGACAAGCAAATAATGATAATATCATTTGCCGTCAACGTAGGTGCCAGTTTGACGACCTGCGCAACTGCATGTGCCGACTCTAATGCAGGAAGTATGCCTTCGGTACGGCAGAGGAGCTGAAGTGCATCGAGCGCTTCCTGATCTGTTATCGGAACATATTTGGCCCGTTCAATATCTTTCAGATACGAATGCTCCGGTCCAACACCTGGATAATCCAGTCCGGCCGAGATGGAATGCGCAGGCTGCACTTGTCCGTATTCATCCTGAAGCAGATAACTCATCGAGCCCTGGAAGACCCCTTGTGTTCCCTTGCTCATCGTTGCCGCATGGAATTCTGTTTCCACGCCTTTTCCAGCAGCTTCCACACCGATTAAAGCAACGCCCTCATCCTCGATAAAAGGATAAAACATGCCGATGGCATTGCTTCCACCACCGATCGCTGCCACGACAACATCCGGGAGTCTGCCTTCCTTTTCCAAAATCTGACGACGTGTTTCATCCCCAATTACACGCTGGAAGTCCCGCACCATCATCGGATAAGGATGGGGACCAACAGCCGAGCCCAAGATATAAAATGTATCATGGACATGGCTCACCCAGTAACGCAAAGCTTCATTCCCGGCATCCTTAAGTGTACGTGTACCCGAGGTCACCGGAATGACCTCTGCACCCAAAAGCTGCATCCGGAATACGTTTAACTGCTGGCGCACAGTATCCTCTTCACCCATAAACACCTTGCATTCCAGTCCGAGCAACGCAGCCACGGTTGCTGTCGCGACACCATGCTGTCCTGCGCCTGTTTCGGCAATGACCTTCTGTTTGCCCATGCGTTTCGCCAGCAATCCCTGTGCCAATGCATTATTGATTTTGTGGGCACCGGTATGATTCAAATCTTCGCGTTTCAAGTAAATTTTAGCCTCGCCCAAATGCTTGCTCAGACGCTCTGCATGATAAAGCGGTGTTTCCCGGCCGGAATAGTCCTTTAGAAGTCCGTTCAGCTCTGCTTTAAATTCCGGATCATCTGCATACTTCCGGTAGGATTCCTCCAATTCAATCAGTGCGTTCATTAACGTCTCCGGTACGAAGCGTCCGCCAAATGTCCCAAAACGTCCGTTGCTATCAGGTAATTGTGTCATGCCTGCTTCACCCTTTCTACGAATGCCGTGATTTTTGAAATGTCCTTGACTCCGTCTGTCTCTACGCCGCTGGACACATCCAGCCCTTCGGGATGATACTCGGCAACCAGCTTTTCCGCATTATCAGCAGTCAGTCCGCCGGCTACAAACAAAGGAATTCCATGTTGATGAGTCCAAGCGTGATAGGCCGGAATTCGATCCCATGCAAACGTTCTGCCAGAACCGCCACCATACAGGGGATCATATGTATCCAGCAGTAAAGCATCAATTGTACCTGCATAGGCTTCCAATTCGTCTGCCAGGCGTTCCGTCTGGTCCTTACTCGTCTGCTGATGACTGTCAACAGACCAAGCCTTGAATACCTGTACGCCAAAACGCTCCCTGATTTCGCTACAGCGCTGCGGACTCTCCTGTCCGTGCAGCTGAATGACATCTAATGGAGCTTGCTTCATCACATCATGTAACAACGTATCATCAGGATTTACAAATACACCCACGCTGCGCGGTCTGCTGTCCGGAGTCCATTCATCCAATACGTGAAGCAGCTCTTCAGCCTGTGCGCCGTCAATCCGGCGCTTACTGTCGGCAAACACAAAACCAATATAATCGACCGGTAAGTTTACCATAGATTTTAGCACTTCAACGCTTTGAAGTCCACAAATTTTTACGCCCGTTTTATTCATACTGTAACCCCGTCCATCAAATCCGCTACCGCTTGACCCACATCATCCTTGCGCATCAGATGTTCTCCTACCAGAACACCGTGTGCCCCTACCGAATGCAGATACTTTACATCCTCAGGCCCGGCTATGCCGCTCTCACTAATAAACGTAACTCCTTTAGGGATCAGTGCAATCAGCTCTTCCGTCGTTTGGAGGCGGGTCTCGAACGTCCGCAAATTGCGATTGTTTACTCCAATCAGAGTTGCTGTGCCCAAATCCAGCACTCCTTTAAGCTCCTCGCTGTCATGCACCTCCACCAATGCGTCCAGTCCCAGGTCTTTGGCGATCTGTAAAAACGACCCCAAAACACGTGGCTCCAGTATAGCTGCAATCAATAGCACCGCATCGGCTCCCAGTAGACGAGCTTCATAAATTTGCCGTTCATCAATGATAAAATCCTTTCGCAGCAGCGGAATGTTTACTTGTTCACGAATTTGGTGCAAATATTCAGGGCTGCCCTGAAAATACGTCACATCTGTCAGTACAGAAATACAATCGGCTCCAGCTCCCTCATAGGCACGAGCAATGGACACCGGATGGAAATCCGGTCGGATGAGCCCTTTGGACGGAGAAGCCTTTTTCACTTCAGCAATTAGCCCCAGCGGCCGGTTGCGACGCACGGCTATCGCGTCCTCAAATCCTCTTGTTGCAGGCAAATTGGAAACCAGCCGTTCCGCTTCAGCGATATTAAAATGCTCCTTGAGCTGCTCTACTTCCTGTCGCTTTGTCACCACAATTTTATCAAGATACATATTGATATTCCCCCGTTGCCTGTATTAATTGATCCAGCTTGGACAGTGCCAGCCCGGTGTCAATCGCTTCCGCCGCCCGCGCTACTCCGTCCGCCAAGGTAGCTGCTGCGCCTGCTACATAAATACAAGCGCCAGCATTCGCTAACACGACGTCCCGGTAAGCTCCGCGCTCTCCGTTCAAAATCCGCCGTATAATGTCGGCGTTAACCTGCGCATCTCCACCCAGCACCTGATCGAGATGATGCATCTGCAACCCCAGGTCCGACGGCTGAAGCTCGAACGTGTGAACCTTCCCGTCCTTCAGCTCAGATACTCGCGTTGGAGCCGAAATACTAATTTCATCCAATCCGTCCAGACTGCTGACAACCATGGCCCGTTTGGAGCCAAGCTGATTCAGCACCTCGGCGATCACTTCCGTTTTTCCGGCATCATAAATGCCCAGCAGCTGTCGATCTGCACCAGCCGGATTCGTCAACGGACCCAGCATATTGAACACCGTCCGCACTCCCAGCTCACGGCGCGGTGCAGCAGCATGCTTCATCGACGGATGATATAGCTGCGCAAATAAAAAGCAGATGCCGATCCGATCCAGACATGACCGAGCCTGATCACTCGTCAGGTGAATGTTGACTCCCAATGCCTCCAGCACATCTGCACTCCCGGCGCGGCCGCTTGCAGAACGATTGCCATGCTTCGCCACCCGTACAGACAGCGAAGCGGCGATGATAGCAGATACTGTGGAAATATTAAACTTGTGAATACCCGAACCTCCGGTTCCGCATGTGTCCAGCAGACGAGTCTCACCTTCTCCAGTCTGCACTGGACTAGCGTAACTCCGCATCGCCTCGGCAAAGCCGGTGATTTCATCCACCGTCTCTCCCTTGATACGAAGAGCCGTCAGCAGCCCGCCAATTTGCGCCTGTGTAGCACTCCCACTCATAATCTGCTCCATTACGCTGCGGGCCTCCGCACGCGAAAGATGCTGTCCCTCAATAACCTGGCTTAAGCCCACTTGCATCATGTTATGTCCTTCCATCGTCGTCTCCTCCTCTAAATCAGATTTTTGTGTGTTCCGTCTCCCGCAATGAAGTGTTACTTGATCAACATTTGCTCAGGGAGTGTACAAATAATCCTGGTTGATGACGCTGTTGTAGGGCTGTGTCGTTGCCGGGAACATCGCCTCCGCCGTGCGGATTGCTTTCAGCATTGCCTTGGCCTTGTTCACCGTCTCCTGGTACTCGCTTTCCGGAACCGAGTCCCACACAATTCCTGCACCTGCCTGGACATAGGCCCGGTTCTTTTTAAACACAATTGTGCGAATGGTAATACAGGCATCCATATTGCCCGAAAATCCCAAATATCCAATAGCCCCTGCATAGGGTCCGCGCGCTTCCCTCTCCAGCTCGGCAATAATCTCCATGGCACGCAGCTTCGGAGCCCCCGATACGGTGCCTGCCGGCAGGCAGGACAGGAAAGCATCAAAAAAATCTTTATCCTCACGCAGTTCACCCGACACGTTGGACACAATGTGCATAACGTGGGAATAGCGTTCAATCTCCATAAACGTATCGCATTTGACTGTACCGAACCGGGATACACGACCCAGATCATTTCTGCCCAAATCGACCAGCATCAGATGCTCGGCACGTTCCTTTTCATCCTTCAACAGTTCTTCAGCAAGCGCTGCATCCTCTGTCTCCGTGACGCCACGCGGCCTCGTTCCTGCAATAGGGCGGGTTTCTACCCGACCGTTTTCTACCTTGACAAGCGCCTCCGGCGAAGTGCCCACGATGATCTCGTCATCCATTTTCAAATAATACATGTATGGCGACGGGTTCATCGTGCGCAGCACGCGGTATACCTGCAAAGGAGAAGCCTCAGTATCAATGTGAAAACGCTGGGATAGTACAACCTGAAAAATATCACCAGAGCGAATATATTCCTTTGCCTGCTCCACGTTTGCAATAAACTGCTCCTTCGTCACATTCGATTGAATCTCACCCAGTTCCACATCATCAGGAATGGAAGCTGATCCCAATCTCTCCGGTGGTGTCTGCTTGCGCAGATACTGCGCCGTTTCCTCCAGCTGGCGCTCCACCTCAGCATAAGCAGCACGAATGTCCTCATCACGGAACCCTTCGCCCACATGTACATTGCCAACCAGCAAAATTTGCTGCTTCACATGATCAAAAACAATCACTTGATCGCAGAACATAAAACGAATATCATCCATATTCAAGTCATCTACCGAATGCTCCGGCAGCTTTTCATAGTATTGAAGCAGATCATATCCAAAAAATCCGATCGCTCCGCCTGTAAATGGAGGCATTTCTTTCAGTTTGGGACTGCGATATTTGCGAAGCAATGCCTTGAGCGCTTCAAGCGGCTTGTCGTTTAAAATTTGCCGTTTACCATGTTGTTCCAAAATCAAACGGCCTTTTTTACCCGAAACCATCAGGAACGGATCGGTTCCGATGAATGAATGGCGCGCCCATTGCTCGCCTCCCTCTACACTCTCCAGCAGAAAGGCTCGGTCCCGCTCCGCATACCGACGGAAAATCCGAATCGGCGTCTCCATATCGGCCAGCACTTTTTTGTACACAGGAATCAGGTTAAATTCATTCGCCATCGTTATCACTTGCTCTACATGCGGCGTTAACATGAGATCACTTCCTTTCCAATTTGGCGCAGAACCAAAGGAGAGAATATGAAAAAGCCTCTACCTGGAAGGTAGAGGCTGTCAGTTATTGAAATTATAAGAATGCGACCATATGTAAAAATATTACAAAAAACAGGCAAAGTATATACTTATCCCTCTGCATAGTCCTCAGGCTAACTCAAATAAGCTCGATGTCGAAGATGCATCTTTTCATAGGCATCAGCTTACTGTCACCGTCGGTCTCTGTAATCTCATATGGAATTGGCTCGTACTGCACTCTTCTCATCTCAACTGGCTCTGGCTAACTCTACTCAACTCTGCTACACACACTATATATCATAGGATGTTACTTTGGCAACCATTAACTTAAAAAAGGGCGTTACTTCCCTTCGGAAGCCAGATCCGGTCTTAGCGCCTGCGCTCCGTTTAAATATACATGTTTGATTTCCCGTTGGGATTTATGGGTGTTCACCTGTACCAACAAACGGATACATTTGGGTAAACTACCCGCGACAGGAATTTCCAATCCACACATAAGTGGAACCATATCCCATCCATCAAGCTGACGGATAGCCTTAGCTGGAAATGCAGCGTCCAGGTCGTGGGTGACCGTAATCCAGACATTGCTAATGTCTTCAGGCTGAATTTCATTGTAGGATACGATCTCATCCAATAGTTGGCTGGTCGCTTCCAAAATTTCGTTTTCTTCATTATTCGCTACGGTCGTCGCGCCACGAATTCCACGATTGTACATCTTTACGCCTCCTCTTTTAACTGTTCAATGACTTGTCTGATGTCAGAGACGGGAATATCCTTCACAACCTCCACGCGCCCGATACTGCGCGGGACGACAAAAGTAATGCTGCCTTCTTTAAACTTTTTGTCATGCATCATCGCCTCCAGCAGCCGATCCGTAACAAGATGTGCTGGAAGGGAGGTTGGCAGCCGCAGCGAAGACAGCATATCTCTTGTTTCTTCGATCAAAGAGGGATCTGCACCCAGCTTCACACCCAGAAGCGCGGAGCCGATCATCCCAATCGAAATCGCTTCTCCGTGTAAAAACTCGCCATATCCCGCAATTGCTTCAATGGCATGACCAATCGTATGACCGAGGTTTAAAATAGCGCGCAAATCATTTTCCCGTTCATCGCGTGAGACCACTTCGGCTTTCACAGAACAGCCCTTCTCCAGTCCGTACTCCAGAGCTGCCGCATTCAGAGCCAACAAATCTGCCGCATGATCACGGCACCAATGGGCGAAATCAGCATCCCAGATCAAACCATGCTTGATCATTTCAGCCAGCCCGGCGGATACTTCACGCGGAGGCAATGTAGATAACGTATCTACATCATACAGAACGAGTTCCGGCTGATGGAAGGCTCCGATCATATTTTTTGCCAAAGGATGATTGATGCCGACCTTGCCTCCCACACTGCTGTCATGGGCCAGGATCGTCGTAGGAATCTGTACGAACTTAACACCTCTCATATACGAGGCCGCCACAAATCCAGCCAGATCGCCCACTACACCACCGCCAAGTGCGATAACGGCTGAATGGCGATCCAAACCACCCTGAATGGCTGCTGTTATAACCTGCTCAAATACAGCCAGCGATTTGGATGTTTCACCCGGTTTGACCACAAAGGATACCGTCTTGTATCCCGACTCATGGAGATTGCTCTCCAATGTCGCCAAGTAGAGTTTCGCTGTATGCTCGTCAGAAACAATCAACAATGGACTTTTTTGCGCAATTCCTCGTTCCTTCAGAAACTCTCCGGCTCGATGCAGCAGCCCACGCCCGATGTGAATGGGATAGGAACGTTCTCCTAGTTGTACCGTCAGCGTACTCATCTTAGTACCGTCCCAGTTGTTCTTCGTAGGATGCAATGTTCGCACGGATTTCTTCAATGGAATCTCCGCCGAATTTTTCAAGCAAAGCCTTCGCAATCTCCCAGGCTACGACATGCTCCATAACCACGCTTGCCGCTGGTACCGCACATGCATCTGAACGCTCAACCTGTGCGGTGAACGCTTCCTTCGTATCAATGTCGACGCTTTGCAAGGGCTTATACAGTGTTGGGATTGGCTTCATGACACCACGAACCACAACGGGCATTCCATTGGTCATGCCACCCTCAAAGCCGCCCAAACGATTGGTACGACGGTGATATCCACGCTCCTCATCATACAAAATCTCATCATGCACCTGTGAACCGCGCAGTTCTCCTGCTTCGAAGCCGATGCCGATTTCTACGCCTTTAAAGGCATTAATGGACATGACTCCTTGCGCAATGCGTGCATCCAGCTTCCGATCATACTGTACATGACTACCCAGTCCAATCGGGACGCCTTCCACGATACATTCCACTACACCACCAACCGAATCGCCTTCTTGCTTGATCAGGTCAATGTATGCTTCCATCTTCTTTTCAGTTTCTGGATCGGTTACTCTCACAGAAGAGGCTTCCGTCACAGCAATCAGCTCATCGATCGGCAAATCACGGTAAGGAGCCTCGATTTCGCCAATACGGATGACCTGACCTGCCACCTTGATTCCGAACTCTGCCAGCAATTGACGGGCCAAGCCACCACACGCGACACGAATCGCAGTTTCACGCGCACTGGAGCGCTCCAGCACGTTACGCAGGTCCTTCAGGTTGTATTTCATTCCGCCGTTCAAATCGGCATGACCCGGACGCGGACGGTGAACCCGGCGCTTTTCTTCATCACTGCCTTCGATCGGCTCAATATTCATAATATTCTGCCAGTGCTTCCAATCGTTATTTTCCACAATCAGTGCAATCGGTGCACCTGTGGTATAACCGTGACGTACGCCTCCGGCAATGCTCGCCGTGTCCTTTTCAATCTGCATACGCCGACCCCGTCCATACCCTTTCTGACGACGGTGCAGCTGAAAATTAAGTTCCTCAAAATCCAATTTTAAATTGCTAGGCATGCCCTCTACAATTGCAGTTAGCTGGGGACCATGCGTTTCCCCCGCGGTTAAATAACGTAAACTCATGACGCGTTCCCCCTTTAAACTGTTAAACTGTGCATCGCTAAAATCTTTAACTGTGCTTCATTATAGTATACGCACCTTTCTTTGACAAGAAAAGCCACAGGTATGCAGATAAACAAAAACACGCCCCTTAGGCAAAGCTAAAGGACGTGCGTTTCCGATAAGCAAGCCATCAACGTGCTCATGATTCAAAAAACAAAAACATCTAATTACGAATGATCGATATATGTCTAGGCTATGCTTTTTTACGATAAAAAAAGGTTTCCGTTGATTCCAGACCATATTGGTTGGGAGAAAAAATTTGCTCTGTACTGCCCACAAACAGTACACCGCCGGGACGAAGACTGGCTGCAAACTTCTGGTACAGCTTATTCTTGGCCTCTTCAGTAAAATAAATCATAACATTGCGACAGATAATGAGGTCATAGTTGTCTTCAAACGAATCCAGCAGCAAATTTTGCTTTTGAAATTTCACAGCCTGTTTCAAACGGTCATCCACGCGAAACATCGCACCATCCGGTTTGAAATATTTGCTGGCTACCTGCTCAGGCACATCCTTGAGCGAACGCTCCAAATATCTGCCTTCCTTGGCTTTAGCCAATGCACCATCATCAATATCGGAAGCCGTAATGGAACAATTCCCCAAGATCCCCTTGCCGTCCAGAACCATAGCCAAACTGTAAGGCTCCTCGCCAGTCGAGCAGGCCGCGCTCCACAGCTTGAGCTTCTGCTTGCCTGCAAGCAGCTGTGGCAGAATCGTATCCCGCAGCACTTCCCACCGATTGGGATTACGCCAAAATTCCGAAACATTGATCGTCATACGATCCAGAAATTCATAAAACAGGGGTTTTTCCTTCATCATGGCATCATAAAAAGAAACAAAACTGGGAAACCCGTTTTTGTTGCGAAGTGTCGTTAACCGCCTTTTCATCTGTGCTTCTTTGTATTGTGCAAGATCAATACCTGTGCTGTCCTTAATTTTGCGGATAAACGCCGTGTAATCGGGGTCCGTCTGACCCAGTTCCAAATCCGTCATGCTACCATCCTTTTTCATACGAGATTAAACTTACGTCCAGGTCGCCACACTTTTCTCATACCGAACCGACTCTTCCGGCATGAAAAAATTCGCAATCTCGCGTTCCGCGCTCTCCGGTGAATCCGAACCGTGTATGAGGTTAAACGGTGTATGTGCAGCAAAGTCTCCCCGGATCGTGCCCGGTAGAGCCTCTGTTACTTGTGTTTTACCAATCAACAGGCGGGAAAGCGTAACGATGTTATCCCCTTCCCAAATCATGGCAAATACAGGGCCTGATGTGATAAAATCTACAAGCTCTTCAAAAAAGGGCTTGCCCACATGCTCCGCATAATGCCGTTCCGCCTGTTCTCTAGATACCTGCACAAGTTTGCCACCCGTCATTTTGAAGCCTTTGTCTTCCAGACGACTGATAATACGTCCAATCAGTCCGCGTTGTACTCCATCCGGTTTAACCATCAAAAACGTGCGATCCATCGGCTCACTCCCAATCCAATCTTAATGTATTTATACAATACTAATCTGTATTGTAACAGAAAGCTTGGATACGATTAAAGTATTTTGTCACACCCAATCCAAAACACAACTTTAGTAGGAGCGACGTGTCACAAAATGAGCAATATCGCGAAGCGTCTTTTTTGTTTTGACATCTGGCAGTAAGTCCAGCGCGTTCAGCGCTTTCTTAATATATCGGTCAGCGAGAATTTCCGCTTTAGTGATTCCTTCACTTTTTTTGATCATATCCACCGCTTTACGCGCATCTCCTTGCCCATCCCCGTCCTGAATACGACCGATTTCAGCCAGCAGATCGTCACGCAGCTCGGGCTGCTTGAGCGCATAAATAACCGGAAGCGTAATATTCCCCTGTCTCATATCGCTGCCCGGCGGCTTGCCGATCTTTTTTTCCGTACCGCAGAGATCAAGCAAGTCATCCTGAATTTGAAAAGCCATCCCTACGTTATAGCCATAGCTGTACAGCAGGGAATTGACTCTTTCCCGTGCCCCCGCAGCCATAGCGCCCAATTGGCAGCTAACCGCAATCAGCAATGCGGTTTTACGCCGTATGCGCAGCAAATAATTACGCACACTTTGATCCACATTAAAAAAATCGCGGATTTGTTCCATTTCACCAATGGACATCTGCACCAGCGCCTTGGACAGTACCCGGTGAATATCCGGACTCGGCAATTCGGCAACCATAGACAGCGCTCGTGCATATATGTAGTCTCCTGTGTACATCGCCAC
Organism: Paenibacillus kribbensis; assembly: GCF_001705305.1. Lineage (GTDB taxonomy): Bacteria > Bacillota > Bacilli > Paenibacillales > Paenibacillaceae > Paenibacillus > Paenibacillus kribbensis_B. The sequence goes on along the minus strand of NZ_MCBP01000004.1, from coordinate 282,730 downwards.
CCGATTGTCCCATTTGGACTTTACGGTGGGTTGACCACGTCTCATTTCAGCATCGTCAATTACGTCATCGTGAACGAGAGAGGCCGAATGAATCAATTCGAGTGGTACCGCTATGTGTTTGAGCTTGTCCAGATCGTATTCTCCAAACTTGCCACCCAGCAATACAAACACTGGACGTAAACGCTTGCCTCCTGCTTTAAGCAGATGGAGCGACGTATCATTAATCAGCGGCTCCGTGCTGTCAATGCTGCGATACAGCTCTTCTTCTATGAAGTTCATATCCTTCTTTAATAAACCGAACAAATCCAATCGTTTCATTCTTTCACCCGTGTCAGCGTATTGTCACTCCAGAGAAGCGGCTTCACTTGCCGGTCAAGCAGCCCCAATTCATGCGCATACTGAAAATAAAGCTCTAAGCCTCTTTGTTCCTTCTCTCCAAAATCATAACACAGATTAGTAAAGTAGCGCTCCCAATAATCTCGCAGGCCGCCAATTTCGTTGCAAGCCTCAGAGACAACAGGCGTCAGGTCAGCCAAGCTGCGCTGCTTGCTTGCACGGAACGCAGCTGCAATTTCAGCCACTGCATCCGGATTCTGAGCAGCAACGGCGCGACGGACAGCCCATACGGCAAAAGTCATGCTATACCCCGTCCAGCGTTTCCACTCTTCGCCAAGATCGGTTACATACAGACCTTCATTCCGCCAAGAGGCCTTGATTGCGTTATCTCCAATCAGCAGCCCTGCATCTGCCTGTTCCAGCATCAAGTCCAAATCCGGTTCACAGTCAAAATAGGATGGCTGCCCTTCCCACGCCTTTTGCATCAGAATTTTCAACAAATTCACGGATGTAGCAGACGTATTCGTCAATGCAATCGTTCCGTTCTTGATTTCGTCCAGCGGCTTGCGTGAAAACAGTAAAATGGATTGCACAGGACCGTCCGCACTGACGGATAAGTCCGGCAGCAACAGCATCTCCTCAGAGCCTGATGCATACGCAAAGGACGACATCGCGCTGATATCCAGGCTCCCGTTTAGCATGCCGCGATTCAATACAGCCGGAACTTTAGAGATCATCTCTGCCGGGCGGACAAGCTCTGAAGGATTAAAATAATGAAAAATGGGCCAAGCATTGGTATATTTAATTTTTCCGATTGTGATCGTCTTGTTGTCCGGTGTTGGCATCGGAATCCCCCCATCTCGTAAACAATTGATGTTCGATACGCAAGCTGTCTAATACTTTGCCTACGAGGAACAATACAATGTCATCCAGCGTCTTCGGATGAAAGTAAAAGGCCGGCATGGCCGGAATCATTTTGACGCCGAGTCTCGCAAGCTTAAGCATATTTTCCAAATGAATGGCATGAAGCGGTGTTTCACGAGGCACAAGGATCAGCGGACGCCCCTCCTTCATCATGACGTCTGCTGCACGTGCCATCAAATTGTCGGACGAACCGTGTGCTACCGCAGACAGCGTTCCCATGGAGCATGGCATAATGATCATCGCATCCACAAGATAGGAGCCGCTCGCAATTGAAGCTCCGATATCTGTGAATGGATGGTATACAAGAGAACCGGGACGGCCTCCGAATTGTTCATTCAAAGCTCCCTCCCGGTCAGTCACGTTCCAGCCTAATTCCTCTCTCAGTACCCGCCAGCCGGCATTGGAAACAATCAGGTGAACTGTGTATTGCAAGTCCAGCAGTGTCTCTACCAGCCGTACACCATAAATGCTTCCGCTCGCGCCTGTAATGCCGATAACGATTCGTTTGCCTTGATGGCTACTCACCTGGTTAGAATTCATTAGAATTGACGCACCACCAAATCAATCAGTGTAAAAGCAAATACGACCATACTAAGAACACCGTTCATTGTAAAGAACGCCGTCTGCAAGCGGCTCAAATCTTTCGGAGATACGATATAATGCTCATAAAATAAAATAATGTACGAAATAATCATCCCTGCAAGATACCACCAGCTTAAATCTGCAATAAAGAAAAGTACAATAAATCCGATTGCCGTAATCACATGGAATGCCCGGGCAATGTTGAGTGCACCAGCTATACCAAAGCGGGCAGGAATGGAATAAACGCCCTCGTTCTGGTCAAAATCAATATCCTGACAAGCATAAATAATATCAAATCCAGCCGTCCAGAATGCAATGGTGAGGTACAATACGGTCGAGATCCAATCGATCTGTCCCGTTACCGCAACCCACGCGCCCAGCGGCGCCAAGCCAATCGTCAGACCCAGTACAACATGACAAAGCCAGGTGAAACGCTTGGTATAAGAGTAAAAAACAAGCATAAAAAAGGCCAGCGGGAACAGCTTGAACGCCAGCGGACTTAGCTTGAACGATGCCCAGAATAACAACAGCAAACTGATGATAATGAAAATAACCACTTCACTCGATTTGAGCAGCCCTGCCGGGATAGCGCGTCCTGCTGTACGTGGATTTTTCCCGTCAATCACACGGTCAATCATGCGATTGAAGCCAAAGGCCGCACTACGTGCGCCAACCATAGCCAGCAAAATCCAACCAATTTGCGGCCATGAGGGGAGGCTGCCAGTCACGACAACCGACCCCAATACAGCCCCCATAAATGCAAATGGGAGCGCAAATAACGTATGTTCAATTTTAATCATTTCCAAAAAAATAGCAATTTTCTTAAACATGCTGACTCTCCTTGATTCCAATATGCAATGCCGCGATGCCTCCGGTGAGAGAATGAGCCTGTACATCCTTTAATCCGATTTCACGGAAGATGTTAGCCAGCTCATCCCTTCCTGGAAAAAGCGCCAACGAATCAGGGAGCCATTTGTATTGCTCATAACGTTTGGCGAACAATTTGCCGAGCATGGGCAAGATGTGTTGAAAATATGTGTAATAAATCCCCTTGAACGGCTGCCAGGTAGGCTTGGACAGTTCCAGACAAACGACCTGCCCGCCAGGCTTGACGACTCGTTGCATTTCCTGTAGTACACGGCGCAGATCAGGCACGTTGCGCAAACCGAAACCAATCGTCGCATAATCAAATGAATTGTCTGCAAAGGGCAGTTCCATCGCGTTGCCCTGAACGAGCTTGATTTGCTTTTCACGGGATTCTGATTTAATCTTGCGCTCGCCTACATTAAGCATGTTCTGACTAAAATCCAGTCCCACGATGTGACCACTTTCACTTGCATGCGCCATCGCAAGCGTCCAGTCACATGTCCCACAGCAAAGATCAATTGCCGTGTCCCCGTGATGCATGTTCATTTTTTTCATCGTAAATTTCCGCCAAGCCTTGTGTCTGCGAAAGCTCAGTATATCGTTCATCAAGTCGTATTTACCTGCTATACTTTCAAACACGCCATGAACGAATTGCTCTTTCGGCTTGGTGTCGCTTGTTTCCATGACGTTCACCTAACCTTCCCTTACAACCGGGTGCGGACTATTCAGCAGCTTCAGGAAAGGTTCCAGCATGCGTTCAATCTCCTCGATCCCCGTATTTTGATCATCAGACAGGATATGTCGGATGTACATAACAGCCGTGCGAAGCTTGTCCAGTATCGCATCCTCGGCCTTGTATTTCAGAACAAGATTACGCCATGCTTCAGTATCAGTACCACTCTCTGAAAGCAGCGCCTGCTCGTTCTGGTCCCCGTTACTGTAAACATGCCAGAACATATATCCGAAACGGGATTTGTCCGGTTCTGCTCGCTTGTCCCATTCCTCCACCAGCATATCACAGAGGGCAAATTCGTGGAGAAGCTGCTCCCAAATATCCCGATCCTGTTCTGCTACAAGTGAAGTTAAAGATAAAAAAAGCTCCTTTTTAAAGCGAACCACTTGGGATAAATACTGAGCCGCATCCAGGCGGAAATACTTCATCTCCCAATACAGGCTCATCTTACCGGCATTGACCTCACATACGGCATCACTCAGCTTTGAAATGGTCGCAATGCGGCCCGCCAATGCAAGCAGCTGATAAAAGCGGCTGCTAAAATAATCCCCGGCCAACACTTTCAGCTGTCTGGAACGCATTTCCTCCGGACTTCGAATACCGGATAAAGTATCGATCATGTCATGCGTATCCAGCCCCATCTGCAAAAGCGAGGTGACCAATGCGTACAGCTCATCCTCGCTGGCATGCAGCTCCTGCATATTCCGGTTCAAAAACACAAATAGCAAGCGGGTACGGCTGTCAGGAAAAGCCGGCATTTCCGTATGTTGTTGAATCATGTCGTATTCCACATATTTCCTTGCTAATTGGGGTACGCGATACGGTTTCATCCTAAGCCTCCGAGCCATGACTTTCTGGTGTATCAAATAATTGCAATGCCTTATATTATATCACAATTTAAAATGATTCGCGACTAAAGTACCGTAGGTCCAACGGCAGAAATATCTAATCTATATATACACCGTCAAACCTCTTTTGCCACATAGGTGTAACTGTAATGCGGAAACGGGATTTCAGTTGCTCCGGTAATTCTGCGCCTTCGCGGCTTCTCAGCTGTTCCAGTGCTTCATTCGTCCACTCATTTCGGCGTATATCGGATGCCAGCAGCAAATGGCGTTCACCCGACCATTTGTCCTGCGTCACCACACGGAGCAGCAATTGCTGTACATTCGTCGTTCCGTAAAAGCTAAAGGCAACAAGCTCCGCCATATTTTGATAAATCTCCAGCGGTGCAGTTTCTTCTTTTGACAGCTTTACATCCAGGATCAGGACTGAATGTTCCCAGCTTACGCTGGCGATCGGTGTTGTCAGAGGAAGCTCCTTGAGCGTATCCACCAGATTGTCATCGGTCAGCCGCACTCGCTGCTGAGGCGCTATCGCCGCCTGGGTCTCACGGACAGCCGCGGTCCCCGAATCCAGCGTATGTAAAGAGGGCAGCAACATTGCTGCCGCGGCGGTTATGAGAATCGAGCTGCCGAGTACAATCCAAGGTTTCATCTGAACCTCCCCTGACCCCTACCCCATAATATGGACTTGATACGGTAAAGGTCCTCACTCTCATTGTACAACAAAAAAAAGCAGGCTATGCCTGCATTTTAATCCTCTGTATCCACAACTCCGTGTTTGGTCATCACTACGGCTTTACCGCGAACTTTAATAGCAGAGGTGTGATCCGTAAACTGGACGATCAGCACCTCGCCCTTGTCCAATTTTTCTGAATGATGCAAGCGTGTATCTTGGCCTCTGGTCAGACCAAAAACCTGACATCCGCTGCTTTTTGCTTTAATTACGACGTACTCACTATTGCCTGTCACATGATCTTCCATTTCTTTTCCCCCCTGAGAGCCGAAGCTATACTTTTTATGATGGAGATTTGAGCTCGTTTTGTCAACTGTATGCCTCTGGCGTTACTTGCAACAATTAGCGTATCACGAGCCATACTATCCGTGCAGCCTCATATGTTAACGAAAGGAGCAAATCTGATGAAAAACTATCTTCCGGCCAATCTCAGTCCTGCCCAAATCGAGCGACTCCAACAGCTGGAGCAAGAATTCGCCGAGCTGACAGGTGAACCACTGGTCCTGATCGCATATGCCTCGCGGAACGACAAGACAGCTTCCTCTTCTTCTGTCCAAAGTACCTCTATCCTGAAATAAATCTATTCTGAAGTAAATTTATCCTGAAGTAAACAGAACAAAAAGAAAAGGCCGTGAATCAAATTCACGGTCTTTCCAGCGCAATGGGAATATGTAAGAAATCTTATTTAATTCCGTCCTTGAGCGCTTTACCCGGTTTAAATGCCGGAATTTTGCTCGCAGGGATTTCGATTTCTTCTCCTGTTTGCGGGTTACGTCCTTTACGTGCGGAACGTTCACGAACCTCAAAGTTTCCGAAACCTACCAGTTGTACCTTGTCCCCGTTTTGCAGCGCTCCGGAGATCGCTTCAAATACAGCGTCAATGGCTTTGGTTACGTCCTTTTTGGACAATTCAGTGCTTTCAGAAACCTGATTGATCAAATCCGTTTTATTCATAATTTTCACCTCCTAATTCAAGTGTAGTCCAGCATTAAGGTTATCGGTGCTATAGACCGATACGAACGCCTGTATAAAATAACGCGGGCGGCATACTGCCTTCCATAATGTTATCATCTGTTTCCGTTTCGTCGTTAAATATACATAGAATATACCTAACCTCCGCAATATAGGCCGAAACTGGCGTTTAATGGCACCCTTCTTGCGTGGAACAAGGTTTATAGTAATACAGTCCACAGACAATTTCAAGTACGGCGACGGTTTAACACGTAAAAAGTAACGGCCAACGCGAGCACCAGCACTACGCCCTTGACGATATCATGAGCAAAATATTGCACATTCATCATCGTCAGTCCATTGACCAATACCCCGATCAGCACCGCACCAATAAAAGTACCGATGACATTGGGTTTACCGGCTCCAAAGACCGAAAAACCAACGAAAACTGCAGCGACTGCTTCCATAAGCAATGGAGAGCCTGCGTCAATTTGACCCGAGCCTACACGGGAAGCATATAAAATACCGGCAATCGCCGCAAAAACGCCCGAAGCCACGTAGGCTAGTGTACGGACTTTTTTTACCCGTATGCCTGACAAACGAGCGGCTTCTTCATTGCCTCCAGTCACATACATTTGACGCCCATGCTTCGTGTAAGTTAAGAAAATATGCACCGCCACCACGGCCAACAGCAGCAAAATAACTGAAATCGGAATGCCAAGCCATTTTCCTTGCCCCAATAAAAGAAATGCAGGAGATATCTCTCCCGGCGCCTTGCTGCCGTCAGGAAACTGCATATGGTTGTAAATGGTGTAACCTTGTGCGTACGTTTTATGAATCCCACTTACAATATACATGATTGCGAGGGTTGCCAGCAAATCGGGAATGCGTAGCTTAATGATCAGCAATGAATTCAGTAGTCCAACCAAAGCCCCGACAACCAAGGACACAACGATGACCACCGCCACAGGCTGTTCATACCAAACCATCAAAGAAGCTGAAACTACCGTCGTCAAAGATACCGTGGCTCCAACCGACAGATCAAAACCGTCCACGATAAGTGACAACGTCACACCAATAGCGACGAAAGTCACAATCGCAATAGAGCCAAGAATGTCCATCAAATTGTCATAAGTCCAGAAATAAGGCAATGTGGCTGAAAAGAACGCCAACACACCAATTATGACTACTACAGCACCATAACGAAATGAGACGTTTAACCATTTTTCCTTCATGAATGCACCTCTTCACCGCCGCTAGCATACAACAGGAGTTGTTCCTGTTCCACTTCGCCCCGCGCAAATTCCTTAATTATTTTGCCATCATACATCACTGCAATCCGATCCCCAATGCCGATCCCCTCAGCAAATTCACAGGTGAGATAAATGATCGCTTTCCCCTGTGCCGCCAATTCACCGATGATACGGAAAATATCGCTTTTTGCCCCAATATCCACACCCTTGGTCGGCTCGTCAAAAACAAACACATCCGCTCCGGAATGCAGCCATTTTCCAATCGCTACCTTTTGCTGATTCCCGCCGCTCAAATATTTAACATTTTGACGCAGAGAGGGTGTCTTAATGCCAAGAGATGCGATGACCTTATTGCCGTTAGCACGTTCTTTTGCTCGAGAGATGAAACCAAGAACACTCAACTTGCCCAAGAGCGGGAGACTAAGGTTTCGTTCGACATTCTCCTCGATCAGTACACCCTGCTTCCGCCGTTCCTCGGGTATCGACACAATCCCTTGTACTACCGCATCCGCAGGCTCTCTCAAACGAATGGATCGACCTTTAAAGACCAGCTCCCCCCTATCAGGTCTGTCTGCCCCTGTAAGAAGCCGTGACAGCTCCGTCTTGCCTGCACCGACCAAACCCACAATAGACAAAATTTCTCCACGTCTGACCCGTAAATCAACGCCGTGAACTCGTAAACCCTTGCGAAGCCCTTTCGCTTCCAATATCGTTTCTCCAATAGAAGTCTCCGTTTTCGGAAACTCCTCTTCAAATGTTTTCCCCAGCATATGCGTAACGATGTCTCCTACACTTAAATCAGAGGCAGAGCCCGTGAACACACGCTCACCGTCACGCATCACCGTCACATGGTCACTGTGCTCGATGACCTCCGGCAACCGATGCGTGATCAGAATGCATGCAACCCCCTCATCCTTGAGGGTATGGATCGTGCGAAACAAGCGGCGCGTTTCTTCCTCGCTGAGCGGCGCCGTGGGCTCATCAAAAATGATCGTCTTCGCCTGCTGTGTCAAAATACGTGCGATGAGTACAAGCTGCTTTTCTGCCAACGTTAATTCAGACACGTATTGCCGGACATCAATATCAGCTCCCAGCCGTGCCAGCGCCTCACGCGCTCGTCTGCGCATAGAGCCTGGCGCGGCCCACCATCGCCCTTCAGGTGCTGACAAATCGTCTAAAATAATGTTCTCAGCGACGCTTAACTGTGGCACAAGCGCTGAATCGACCTCCTGATACACACAGTGAATCCCGGCTCTTTTGGCCTCCCACGGTGAGTTAATGCTCAGTTCCTTGCCACCAGCTACGATGGCTCCCTGATCGGAACGATATGCGCCGGACAATATTTTCATCAATGTGCTTTTGCCTGCCCCGTTAGCACCTAACAGAGCGTGAATCTCGCCGCCATGCACTGTAAAATCCACGGCTCGCAGCGCATCCACACCAGCAAACTGCTTGCTGATTTTCTTCATCTCCAGCGTATATACTTGTGAACTCATGACTCATAGTAACCCCCTTACGCCTGCTTATGATAAAAGCGCGCCGAAGCGCGCCTGTGCATGATGCTTACAATTTATTTGGACGTTTCATATTCCTTCATCCAGTCTTTATAGCCTTGCTCGCTTTGGCCCCATCCCTTCACATATTGAGACAGCTCGGATGTGGAAATTTGCTTGTCTGGCAGTGCTTCGCGCTGCACATATACAGCCTTCAGTACCACTTTCTCCTCCGGATTATCCCCATGCAGCTTCTGATAGGCATAGCGTACTTGTACGCGCCCGATATCTGTTGGATCTACGGCTGCCGAAGCCACCCAAGGGTTTTTCGGGTCCTGAATCATTTGCAGATCCTCGTCGCTCATATCAATACCATAGACTTTAATTTCCGTACGTCCCGCTTGTTGGATGGCACGGGCTGCACCTTTGGCGAATTCATCCCATGCAGCCCATACTGCTGTAATTTGGCCCTTAGGATATTGCTTCAATATGGCCTCCATCTTCGCTTGTGTGTCCAAAGCAGGATTCTGCGCCGAACCAAAAGTCGCAATTTCTTTTATATCCGGATTAGCTTTCAAAAATGCATCGTAAGCAATCTGACGGCGTTCCATCGGTGCAAATCCGGCCACCCATACTTTGACGATGTTGCCTTTGCCGCCAATATCCTTTTTCATTTGCTCCAGCGTCAGCTCAGCCATGCTTTGATCATCCTGCGAGAGCACAACCGCGCCCGGAACGTTGACGGCAGCATCGAATACGATCACCGGAATATTGCGAGAGATTGCTTTTTTCAGTCCTGGCTCCAGCAGGGCATCACCATGATCGGTTAAAATCACATCAAACTGCTGATTAATCGCGCTATCCAGCAAGGAGGCCATTTTAGCCTTATCGTTATCTGCCACAAACTTAGTCAGTGTTCCGCCAAATTTCTTAACTTCCTCTTCCACACCTTGAACATACTGCTGCGAAAATGTACCCGTGTTAAACTCCATAATCAGCGCAACACGTTTACCTTTTAGATTTGAACTGCCCGTTTTTCCGTCTGTTGCACTCGATCCCGCAGTGCTTGTCCCCTGAGCGCCACTCTCTGTTTTCGGCACGCCGCATGCAGTGACCAGCAAAACCAGCACCAGCAGCATCATGGCCCCCAGTCCTACTCTCTTGCTCTTTCGGATCTCTTTTTGGCTACTCATGATCTCATTTCCCCCTCGTTCCATCCACAAAATGATTCAAATTTGATATTTAATATAGCGCGTTAAACCAAGTATGTAAATAGGTTTTATGAATATAAAATTATTTTCCGAGTTTATATGACAAAATACAACAATTTTATAAAAAAATAATGTAAAGATTGGTGCGGAATGATAAACAACCGTTCCCCGATTGAAGATCGGAAAACGGTTGCTGTAAAACGTGTTTTTTCATTTGATTACACTTAAAGAATAATAGCAATGAGACCGCCGGAGCCTTCATTGATAATGCGACCCAGCGTTTCCTGCAGCTTGTAGCGTGCATTGTCCGGCATCATGGCGATCTTGCCCTGAATGCCTTCACGTACAATAGAATGTAGCGAACGTCCGAAAATATCTGACTCCCAAATTTTGATCGGATCATTTTCAAAATCCTGCATCAGATAGCGCATAAGCTCCTCACTTTGCTTCTCTGTACCGATAATCGGAGCAAATTCCGACTCCACATCGACACGGATCATGTGTATGGAAGGTGCTGTTGCCTTGAGCCGCACACCAAACCTTGTACCCTGACGAATCAACTGCGGATCGTCTAGTGCCATCTCGGACAACGATGGTGCTGCAATGCCATATCCCGTTGTCTTGACCATTTCCAGCGCCTCGGCGAAGCGGTCGTACTCCCGTTTGGCATGGGCAAAATCCTGCATCATTTGCAGCAAATGATCCTTGCCGCGAATCTCTACCCCGACGACTTCAACCAAAATCTGGTCATACAGCTCATCGGGAGCATACAGATCAATTTCAGCTACGCCCTGCCCCATATTCATCCCGCTCAATCCGGCCCTGTCGATGAATTCATATTCCATAAACTGACCAACTACTCGATCTACATCACGCAGGCGTCGAATATCTTTAACCGTATCGCGAACGGAATTTTCATAATTGCTACGCAGCCAGTGCTCTTCATTCAGCACCATGACCCAACTCGGCAGGTTCACATTCACCTCATGCACCGGAAATTCATACAATACTTCACGAAGCACGCCTGTAACATCATCTTCCGTCATCGTCGCTGCGCTGAGTGTCATGACCGGAATATCGTACTTGGCAGCCAGCTCACTGCGAAGCTGGAGTGTTTCATCACTGCGCGGATGCGTAGAGTTGATGACCAGCACAAATGGCTTGCCAACTTCCTTCAACTCCTCAATGACACGCTCCTCTGATTCCACGTAAGAGCTGCGCGGAATTTCAGCAATCGTGCCGTCTGTCGTGACCACAACACCGAGCGTCGAATGCTCCTGAATAACCTTGCGTGTACCAATTTCCGCCGCTTCCTGAAATGGAATCGGCTCTTCGAACCATGGCGTGGAGATCATCCTTGGGCCATTTTCATCCTCGTAACCTTTTGCTCCTTCTACTGCATATCCTACACAGTCAACCAGACGTACATTCACGTCCAGTCCTTCCGTTACTTTGATCTGGACGGCATTATTCGGTACGAATTTAGGCTCCGTCGTCATGATCGTCTTCCCTGCCGCGCTTTGCGGCAGCTCATCTACGGCGCGGGCACGATCCGCCTCACTTGTAATATTGGGCAGAACAATCGTCTCCATAAACCGCTTGATAAACGTTGATTTTCCTGTTCGGACTGCGCCAACGACCCCAAGATAAATGTCTCCTCCGGTGCGTTCGGCAATGTCTTTAAAAATGTCCACTTTCTCCAATGAAATCCCCTCCTCAAAAGTCTCCGAAGGAAAAATGCTTAAAGAGCATCCGCTTCGTGTTCAACCAACTGCTTGATCCCAGATGCGGCAGAACAGCCTTTAAAATGCCCGGAAGTCGTCCGCCGCCGAGATTCAGGAGACTGATGGAATCGGCGAAACGGCGTAAACTCGTACATGCATTTGGACTGATACCATCATATGTATCCCCTCCGTAAAATATGTTCAGTTTTTTGAAAAAATAGAGTAGGCCACAGCCATCATTGCAAAAACAATATTTTACGTTTGGGTCCACTCACCTAATATATGCGGAGAGGGGGTTCCCCATGACTTCGGTGCCACGCACTATATAAAAAAGGATGTTCTCCTGACCGCTTTGTAGGCGTCGGATAACATCCTTTGTTGTTTATATATTTTGATTTCCAAATAAATGTATTATTACCACAGCTCGTCATCCATCGCTTGGCGCTCCAGTTGCCGCCTGATAGCAGCCTTAAGCCTATCCTCCGGTATCGTAGCCTCTACATCACCTTGAGCACGAGCCTGACAGGACAATCGTATACCTTCCTCCAATAAAGGTCCCAGCTTACGCTGCTCTGCATCATTGGGACGGCCTGTGAATGCAGCCCATTCCGGTGATACATGTACCTTACACATGAGGCAGGCCGCTTTCCCGTCACAGCGAGTGGGAATATATACACCTGCTTTACGGGCAGCCTGGAGCAATGTCGTACCCTGACCAACCTGTACGTGCCTGCCTGACGGCATGAACGTAATCCTCACATTCATGAACGGTCCTCCATTCGTCTTACCGCTTAACACACACGAAGCTTATACATCATGTCCCATCCGGATTATGGAATGCAGCTCTGGCCAAGGCAAAAGCTCTACCAGCCTGTCCAACTGCTCCTCTGCCCAAATGTTACTGATCAGCAACTGCTTGAGTACCACCAGATGACGCTGTGGATCACGCTTCATAACCTCTGCAATCGCCCTATATCGGTCAGGGCGATTTCGCAACAAATTAAATAGCAACTCGTGACTGAGCGGCATCAGATGTAGCGAAACACGCCCCAAATCAAGCTGGATTCCCGCTGTCCAGAGGAGTCTTTCGACCTCCAAACGGTATAACGCTCCGTCACAGAGCACCTCGAACCCACCCACCAACTCAACTGGAAATCCCTCCAGCTCATAATGGCTTAACAATGAAACGTACGAGCCGCTGCGGTCAACCTGCTGTTGATCTATATTTACACCCGGAGGGTGTGCATGAAGCTGTTTTGCTGCGTGAATATCCGCATAAATATCAATGTCCCGCGGCAGGCGATCCAGCTCAACTCCCTGCACCAGTAGTGAACAGCTTCCTCCAAGCATCCACGGAACCGACACTGTTGACCAACGATCAGCCAAGCTACTCAGCGCAGCTGTCAAATCGCGAGGCAGCCCGTTTAATAGCGTCGATGATATGGCCTCCTTCAACATTGTTTCCTCCTTACTGTCTTTCAACCCGTTTCCTATTGGGCATCATTATATCATGTTCGGCATGGTAGTTCGATATTTTGTGCAGTGAAAAGCAAGCGAAAGCAAGCTTCAATATATAAAAAAAAACCGCGAACCCACCCGGTTCACGGTGAAACCTGACCATTTGCGGCCAACTTTTTATTTTTTCATCATCATTTTCATCAACGCTTCCATGTTGGAAGAACTCATTCCGCTCTTTTTGACGGCACTGACAATATCCCTTACTGTATCTTCCGACACCGGAATGTTGGCCATCGCAGATACCTGCTTTATAAGCTGACGCAGCTGCGCTTCACTTTGAAGCGTGTCCGCCTTTACCGTGCCTGCCAGCTTTTTAACTGCATTTTCGGATATGTTTTTGCCGCCTTTTTTGTTAATGGCCTTCAACGCTTCTTTCGGAAAGTTTTTATTCACAATCTCCCCTCCTCCGCCATTGCTCAACTCAGTCTATGAATGGTGGAGATAAAAGGTGATTAAGCTTACAAAAGACATGCCTAATGCCTAACTAAAAAGGCTATCTCATTCGTAGAAAAAATCTACTTACGAGACAGCCTTTACTATACTTTTGGGATCATTCAGCCATTATGAATGCCATTGCTCCCAAGTTTGCAGCGGCATGACTTCCATCTCGGTCTTAGGGTCGCGACCCATCAGTGCCTCGACCGCTTTGCGGACGTCACGTCCTTCGAACAGTACTCCATACAGCACTTCTGTAATAGGCATCTGAACGCCCAGCTTTTGCGAGATCGCGTAGGCCGCCTTTGTCGTCCGAATACCCTCTACCACCATGCCCATGGATTCCAGCACAGCATCAAGCTGTTGACCCTGTCCCAATAATGAGCCTGCGCGCCAATTGCGGCTGTGACGGCTCGTTGCGGTGACAACAAGGTCGCCAATACCAGCCAGACCGGCAAAGGTCAATGGATTAGCGCCCATCTCAACCCCGGCACGAGTAATCTCAGCTAATCCACGCGTCAATAAAGCCGCTTTGGCATTATCGCCGAAGCCAAGTCCGTCCGACATTCCCGCGCCTAGAGCGATAATGTTTTTTAACGCCCCGGACAGCTCTACGCCCAGCAAATCACGGTTGGTATATACCCGAAAATAGGAGTTCATAAACAGCTCCTGCGCAGCCTGTGCAGCTTTCTCATTGGAGGAAGCCACAACGACCGTTGTTGGGCATTTTCGCACCACTTCCTCCGCATGACTCGGACCAGACAGCACGGCAATATCACCCTCTGCGATTTCCAGTTCTTCCGAGATCACCGTGGACATACGCTTGAGCGTTTCGGTTTCAAAGCCTTTAATGGCATGCACCACCAGCATATCCTTGGTAAAGTGATCTTTTAGACTACGTGCTACCTGACGAGCGGCAGACGAAGGAGATACGATAATAACAGCCTTAGCACCAGATACGGCAGTCTCCATGTCGGTTGTAGCAGAAATACGATCAGACAAAATGGAGCCGGGTAAATAATGCTCATTCGTATGCTTTTCATTGATTTCAGCTGCTTGCTGCTCATTTCTCGTCCAGACAGAGACATCGTTGTTATTGGTCGCAAGAACGGAAGCCAGGGCTGTCCCCCAGCTACCCGCGACCAGCACAGCTATTTTCTCAGACAAGACGATCTCCTCCTTTGGAGCCAAGCTTATTTTCATTTCCCCGTACCAGCTTGACAATGTTGGTACGGTGTCTCCACACAGCAAACAAGCAAATGACTAGAGCTGTCCAGAAAAACGGCCATTCATATCCAAGCACGAGCAAAATCCAGGGGGTCAGAATGACAAAAATCAGTGATCCAAGGGACACATAGCGGGTTATCACGATGGCGAGAATCGCAATGATCCCGGCATATAAAGCGGGAAGAAGGGCCAGCGATGCTAATACACCAATAGCGGTAGCAATCCCTTTTCCTCCGCGAAAGTGAAAATATACCGGCCAGTTATGGCCCGCGATCGCCGCGATTCCGCACAAACCCGGTAGCCAAGTAGATTCTCCACCCAGCCAGTGCCCAATCAGCACCGCAATAACCCCTTTAAGTACATCCAGCAGCAATACCAGAATAGCTGGGCCTTTTCCAAGCACGCGCAGCGTATTCGTCGCACCGGCATTGCCGCTTCCATGCTGGCGAATGTCGATTCCTTTTAATTTTCCATACAGCAAACTAAAGCTGACAGAGCCAAGCAAGTAACTGAGTACGATGGCAACGATCTGTAAAATCAACCTATTCGCTCCTAACTTTCGTCAGACTTGCGCCGTGTAAAGATACGAATTGGAGTCCCCTCGAAATTGAAGGCGGCGCGAATTTTGTTCTCCAGATAACGCTCGTAAGAGAAGTGCATGATCTCCGGATCATTAACGAATACAACCATCGTAGGCGGCTTGACAGCAACCTGGGTCACATAGTTAATGCGCAGACGACGTCCTTTGTCTGTTGGTGGAGGATTGATCGCCACTGCATCGGAAATGACATCATTCAGCAAATGCGTCTGAATACGCATGACATGCTGCTGCGCCACATGCTGTACAACAGGAAGCAGCTTTTGCAAGCGTTGCTTCGTTTTGGCAGACAAAAACACAATCGGAGCATATGTCATGAACAGGAAATGATCGCGGATTTTAGTTTCAAACTGATGCATCGTTTTATCATCTTTATCCACGACATCCCATTTGTTAACAACAAACAGCGACGCTTTACCCGCCTCATAAGCATAGCCGGCAATGTGCTTATCCTGCTCAATAATACCTTCCTCACCGTTAATAACAACCAGGACAACATCTGCACGCTCGATAGCACGCATCGCACGCATGACACTATATTTTTCTGTCGTTTCATATACTTTACCGCGTTTGCGCATCCCAGCCGTATCAATCAGTACATATTTCTGACCGTCTTTTTCAAAAGGCGTATCAATCGCATCACGTGTCGTGCCTGCAATATCACTAACAATAACCCGTTCTTCTCCTAGAATGGCGTTAACGAGTGAAGATTTGCCTACGTTCGGGCGACCGATCAAAGCGACACGAATAACATCATCATCGTAGTGCTCTTCTTCAAGCTCAGGCAAATTGGACGTAATTGCATCCAACAGGTCACCTATACCTGTACCGTGACTACCGGAAACGGGGATAGGATCTCCAAATCCATAAGAATAAAACTCGTAAATCAGATCGGCACGATTGAGGTTGTCCACTTTGTTTACCGCTACAATGATCGGTTTACCCGAACGATACAGCATTTGAGCTACCTCTTCATCCGATTGCGTAATTCCTGCTTTCGCATCACTCATGAATACGATAACATCTGCTTCTTCTATTGCCAATTCCGCTTGCATTCGGATGGATTTCAAAATGATATCTTCTCCATCAATCTCAATACCACCGGTATCAATAATACTGAAGGATTTACCATTCCACTCCGATATACCGTATATACGGTCACGGGTGATTCCGGGTTTATCTTCCACGATGGACAAACGATCCCCGATAATCCGATTAAAAATAGTGGACTTTCCCACATTCGGGCGACCAACGATAGCCACAACGGGTCTTGCCATAAATTCACTCCTCCTGTCATTCTCAGCTCTCATCATAGCAAAAAACATACCTGTTGGCGATATGGTCACGTAACAACAATCGGCGAACCCTCTGGGTCCGCCGATGGTGTACGTTATGCTTATTATAAAGTGTATTGATTCAAACTCATTTAAATTTGTTCAGCTTATCGCCAAAACGTTCGCCAAGCGTAATGCTCAGACCGGAATTGTTGAGCGAGACGTTCGGATTGTTCAGTTCCTCACGAGGCGCGCGAGCTGCACGTGGTGCTCTTTCTGCTTTTGGAGCAGCTTCAGGAGCTTCTTCCGTTTCTTTAATGCTCAGGCTAACACGTTTTTCGGAAGGATTCATTTCAAGAATTTTAACTTTCACTTCTTGTCCTTCTTCCAGAACCTCTTGTGGAGTACCAATGTGTTTGTGGGAAATTTGGGAAATGTGAACCAAACCTTCCACGCCAGGAGCGATTTCAACGAATGCACCGAAGTTAACCAGACGTTTTACAACACCGGTTACGATGTCACTGTTATTAAATTGTCCAGCAGCCGATTCCCAAGGACCAGGCTGTGCAGCTTTCATGCTCAGGCTGATTTTTCCTTTTTCAGGATCTACTTTCAAGACTTTTACTTTTACTTGATCCCCTTCAGAAACAGCATCAGAAGGCTTATCAACATGAGTCCAAGCGATTTCAGATACATGAACCAAGCCGTCCACGCCACCTACGTCTACAAAAGCACCAAACTGAGTGAGACGTTGAACCGTACCTACGATTTCTTGTCCTTCTTTCAGCTCAGCCATTACTTTCTGCTTGTTGGCTTCAAATTCTGCTTCCAGAACGTCTTTTTGAGAAAGGATCACTTTGTTGTTTTCGCGATCCAGCTCTTTTACAACAACACGCAATGTGCGGCCTTTGTAATCGCTGAAATCTTCAACGAAATGACGTTCTACCATGGATGCAGGAATGAATCCACGCACACCCACGTCTACTACGATGCCGCCTTTAACGACGTCGTTTACTACGACTTCAAACACTTCTTTGCTTTCGAACAGTTGCTCCAGCTTTTCCCAAGCATTTTCGCTGTCGATTGCGCGTTTGGACAGAACAAGCTTTTCTTTGGCATCATCGATGCTAATGATTCTGGCTTCGACTTCTTGGCCTACTTGTACTGCTTCTTCTGCGTTATCCAAACCAGAAGACAACTCGCGAATTGGAATAACTCCATCGTATTTATATCCAATGCTTACTACCGCTTGGTTATCTTCCAATTTCACGATTGTACCTTTAACGGTGTCACCTTTTTTCAGGGAGACGATTTGATCGAGCTCGTCTTGATTAGCCGCTTCAGCAGCTTCTTGATTTTTAATTTCTTCCGACATGTCAATACCCTCCTCAATTCAAAAAAACCATTTATTTAAACCTGCGCATGGCAGAGTTCAAAACATCAATTAAACTTTTGTTCTAGTTTTCCGAGCTTAGACATAATTCATGCAAGCCTTTCAGTTATTCGTAGGCTTGCCAGTTTCCTTCATTGTACGGATACGGGACATAATTGCTTCTGTCGCCAGTTCAAGCGGGTCTCCCTCGATATCGGCCCCTTTTTGGAAGGCATCCAAATTGACAGGCTTGCCGTATATCACTTTCGTTTTACGGAAAAGCTTGTAATCACCTACAATGGCGACCGGAACGGCAGCCGCTCCACTACGCAGCGCAAAGCTGGCAGCACCCTTTTTACCAATTCCTCCAGCTCCTCTAGAGCCTTCTGGGAAGATCCCCATTACTTTTCCATCACGCAAAATGTTCAATGCCAGTTTAATGGATTCCTTACTCACACCACCGCGTTTGACTGGAAAAGCTCCCAGCTTGTCGATCAATGGCCCCAGTACAGGAATATTAAACAGCTCGGCTTTTGCCATAAAGTGAACCTTTCGCTTCAGCAAAATACCAACTGTAGGAGGGTCAAGATTACTAATATGATTAGAGCACAACAATACTCCGCCCTCAGCAGGTACATTTTCCCTGCCTACCGCTTCAAGTCTAAACAGAATGCGGTAAATGAGACGCAAAATACTGACGCATACCGTATATATCATTGGCTGATCTCCCCATCCTTCTTCGCCACGCAATAAGATACGATCGTCTCCACGACATCCTGAATGCCCATATGGGTCGTATCCAGTACGATGGCGTCCTCACTGCAACGAAGCGGGGATACTTCCCTCTCCTCGTCAAGCTTGTCACGTGCCGCAATGTCACGTTCAAGCTGCTCCAGAGTGATATCATCAGCTCCGTTCAATTCTTTAAAACGGCGAGAGGCACGTTCCTGAACACTTGCAGTCATGAACACCTTAACTTCCGCATCGGGAAGTACAGTTGTTCCAATGTCCCGCCCGTCCATAACGACGCCCTTACGCGCAGCCATTTCACGCTGGTTTTCAGTCAAACGTGTGCGTAAACCCGCAATACTCGAATACTGTGATACCTTGCTGGTCACTTCCATCGAACGAATTACTGTAGTTACGTCTTCCCCGTTACAATAAACCTTTTGACCTGTGGGGTCCGGTACTAATTCAATCACCAGCTCAGGTACATGTTGAAGCACTTTTTCTACATTTTCCGCCGGAATTTCCTTACATATCATGTACCACGCTGCTGCCCGGTACATGGCTCCAGTGTCCACATACACATAAGAAAGTGCTTTCGCCACCAAGCGGGCCACTGTACTTTTCCCTGCACCAGCAGGTCCGTCAATGGCTACATTTATTTTTTTATTTGAAGATACTTGCTGCCTTGCCAACGGGGAATTCCTCCTAACCTAACCTCAAGAAAAAAGCAGGCATTGCCTGCGACGTGAAAATTATACCACACATTTATAGACGATGCAAAATGAACGGCAGGTTTACTGAAAAAGAATCCCCCCGGATGATTACGATTTTTCCCGAAATTCCAGCTGTCTTTCAAAGCAATATTTAATCAGCTTTTGGCGCTCCTGATCAGCAATTTTCTCATATTTCAGCATGATGAGCCTACGGCCATTTTCCATCTCATGAATGCGTACAACTTCAGACTGGAACCACACATGCTCCATCGTGCCGTTTTTATAAGGAACCAAAATCCAGCAGGACAACGATTCTCCTTCTTCTAGAAGGTGCGGTCCCTGAGTATGAAAAGAAACGCCCCCGCCTCCCACATCATGTGTCTCTGCTACAAATCTTGACTCGTTTACACCATGTTTCACCGCAATTTCCAGATTGGCCTTAACACGGAGGTAGTTTCGACGCTGAATTTTGCTGATGCTGTCCGGATCCGGCTTTTGAATGCGGACCATCCGCAGCACATCTTCTTTAAAGCCCGTAACATGAGTATTAAAATAGTTTTTAATTCCACCCTCGCTCATAAAAAATATCGATAGCTCTTCCCCCAAAAACAGCTTTTTCAAATGCCCGCTTATTTGTGACATGGGAATTTCAATCAGAAAGTTCTGTGACTCCTCTTCCGCAATACGCGACTTGAATTCAAAAAGTTCGTCCTTGTGATCGCTACCAGCGAGTTGTATGTATAGCACATCATTAATTTTAGGAAACAAACCATTCACCGTCCTTGTCCATTAAAAGCTTTAACCAAGGTCTATAATACCACGACTTTATGCCTATTTTAAGCATTTTATTTGTTGGAACTATGATTAAAGCGCAAAAACCCCCTTAAATTAAGGAGGTTTCGAGTGGCTAAGGAATTATATCCCTTGTACCTTCAGCGTTATGCATTTTTTGCTTTGGCTTGAGGCTCATCCGAGTCTTTCACTTGCTCAATCGTTTCTTCCATCCCCGTATCGGCATTAATGTAAATCCGATAAACGGAGCCATTGATTTTACCGCCAAATTCATAACACAGAACTTCTTTCGACAGTTCATTTTCAATTAATGCTTTACGATGGTAAGTTTCACGAAACTCAGGATTCAGCTTTGCTCGTGCAGCCTTCAAATCCAGTTTAGCCTTCGGGATATGACGGAGAGGATTGTGCTCGTGCACATAGTCGCTCGCTTGAAGCCCAGTCACTTTTCCGTTATCCAGGCCCGATCTGACTGTGATTTTTTCCGGATAGATAATCACGTCCCCTTGCACGCTTGCATATGTGATGGCGGCTAAATTTGTCCTTTCATCATAAGCAACCGGCTTCATCCCCTTGTAGCCCTTTTGTTCGAGAAATTCACTCGCATGCCGAATCGCCTCATTGCGGGTGACTTTTTTGGGACCTACTTCTCTCATATCGTGATAGGAAATGAGCTTACCGCCCTTTTTCGTAAAATCCATGGTGGCCACAGGCTTCTGCTTGTTAAGCAGGGTAGCCGTATAGGACGCCCATTCAGTCCCTTTACCGTTTTCATGTACACGAATCTGGCTTTCCGGTTTTCCTGTAAACATGGCAGCATTCCGCTTAATTTGCGCAGCATCCACAACCGGGAGATTCAATTTTTTCACAGAACGCTTGGCATAAATGCTGGCCACGGAAGGCCCCCAATCCAGTTCCTTGTAGCCCTCCACCTTTTTGTCCACGGTTTTGAAGCCATCTATAATCGTGTTATCCTTTGGACCGGTTTGTGCGCCTGGGGCTTGCTCTACATCAGTCCATCGCAAGTTTTTACTCAAGGCCTTTGCTCGAACTTCGTGCATGCTTTTCGAAATTTCTCTGGAGTTGTTATACAACGTTTTTAGATTTGATAATTCTTTTTCGGTTAAAGGCTCGTTGTCCAGATCACGAACGGCGGTCTGATACGAAAATGTAGATAAATGTGACAGCAAATCCTTGGCATGATTAAATGGCATCACATTGAGAGGCAGCTGGTTAACCTCACTTTGGGCCTCACTTGTAAGCCTCCACACGTTCATCAAACATTTGCGATGCATCGCGTGTGAAGTGTTATGGACAGCAACTGCGTTACCCAGTTGGGAATGCAGCTGATCCATATGAAACGACAAATCATGAAACGCACGCTGATATTGATTTTCCGTTTTAATCGACATGCTTTTGGCCTGAAGAGATACCTCTTTTCTCATCTGGCTTTCCCGATAACCCCACACAAATGCTCCTATCATGACCAGGGCAACAATCGGGAACAACACGGAACTAAGTCGCTTATACATATTGGAAGTCTCCTTTCTTCAAGTACACTACCGATAGTGTGACAAGAAGAAAGCTCTCTTATGCATGGTTTTCCATGAGTTCAACAATAAACTCGCAATGATCGCATATACAACGCTTAAAGCCGGTTTGAATTCGTCCTTGCTCCATGCGTCCTCTAAGCACAAAGCGTTCCCCGCATCTTTTACAATGAATTCTCACTTTAATACGCAAAAAAGACACCTCTTTCTCTAACAGGTTTGTCAGATCAGTGTGTCCCTTTTTGTTACATATTAACCTTTTCTTCCCGTTTCAATAATCTGAAAGGAGAACGGTTGTTAGCACGAGTGATCTTCGCCATGCCTCCATACCACAAAAATGCCATCAGAGGAATGATAAACCAAACCCAGTCATGCTGGAATTTCGTTAAAATCAGATCATATACGCCGTGCCAAAACCATGGAAGCACCAATGACAGAAGCAACATGTATTTGCTCTTCCACCCCTCTGAAAACTTGGCTTTTCCCAAGTAATAGCCCATCATTACTCCAAACATCGCATGACCAGACACAGGTAGCAGCGATCTCATCAGCATCATGCTCACAGAAGCATGCCCCGCCCAGGCATACAATAGATTTTCAACCGTAGCAAATCCGAGGGATACCGCAGCCGCATACAAAATGCCGTCATAAGGCTCATCGAACTCGGTATGATTATATATAATGTGATACAACAAAAACCATTTAAAAAACTCTTCCACTCCGGCCGAAATGCCGAACACCTGGATTAACGTGTTATCCCCTAGCCAAAGCAGCAGCCCGCGTTGAAAAATCATAACAGGAAGCACCACCAGGAAGCCGAGTAGAAACACTTTAACAACCATGTGCAGCGGCTCCGCATCATATCTGTCCTTCAAGTAAAAATACATCAATAAGGCAAGACCCGGCGCTGTGGCTGCCGCTAAAACCGAAAACAGAAGCACCGATCATCCCTCCATAAAAATGAGTCGGCCCTGCATTCAGCGCAGAGCCGACAAATTCACTCCATATCACTTTCTATAGCCCGATTAAGAACGGCTGTCAAAATGAGTGCAGATGACAGCAACAGCCTGTTCAGGAATGATCAGCTTGCCGTACTCCTCCAGCATTGCTGGTGTTACGGATGAGCCTTCCCCAAATTCGGCAAGAACCGCGATCAAAGCCGCGAGCTTGGACTCCTCTACCTCTTCTGGCTCCAAATGCAGCATCCATTTTCCTCTATAATGATACAGCTTACCTGCTTCCGTAGTGTTGCTGCGGAGCATGTGAGCCGCTTCTATGAGTACTTCGAAATCGCTAAACGCGTAAACAATGGAATCACTGTGTTCCATCGTGACTTCCATTTCGTAGACTTCTTCTGGAAGCTCCTCATCGGGACCCGAACCATACTGCTGGTGATCGTATTTTCCCCGAGTGACGATAACAACCATTCCCTGAGCAGGGAGCGCAAAGACTTCGACAGCTAACGGTCCCGTGGCATCGAAGCCCAGCTCGCTGTATGCCTGATCCATCATTTCGGTGAACAGCTCATGGACTCTTGGAATTTCTTGCCACATATCGTCTTTTTGAATACCGCGTTCGCTCAAATCGTCAAAGGTAAGGAAAATCCGTATCTTGTCCTGACTTAATCTTTCTATTTTCATACTGGACCCTCCTCCTGGCAGCCGAGTGTTATTAACAGATTATGATGCAATTATGATGCCTGTGATGAAAATGGTTCTATGTAATCATGTTATCATTTTATAATCGTAAATGCACGAAATAAAAATGAGAAAAAAAAGAATCATTTGAACGGCTTTCACAAAAAAGCCGCAAAATGATTCGGGATAGAGGTTCCGGGGTTATAATCCCGGTACGGCTGTATGAGTTTCCTTCAGTATTTGCTCGACCTCGCGTTTAACATCGGGACTACTGCTGATAAAGTCTTTAATCAACTTCATATTTTCTTCTTTGCTTTGGACATTATGAACGGTTGTATCTGTTTTGGAATGATGATCATGATCCTCATGAGTATCATGTTTATTTAGCGTAATATCGCCCATTCCGGGAAACGCAGCGTCCATCATTTTGGTGCGGGCTTTCTGCACCAAATTTTCGCCTTTTTTTCCATCCATGTTCATAGAAAAGCCCAGCATGTTGCGGTTACGGGAGATCATAGAGCCTGCGACAGCGCCCAAAACGATTCCCAGGAAAAATGAAGATGTCTTCACAATTAGAACCTCCCTTTGTGGTAGAATCAAGCATAGTGTTCGTCAGGAAAGACAAACTCATACGGTATAAATACAGGAAGGTGAGATGAATTAATGGGTACAAAAACAGCAGCCATTTTATTGA
The DNA here is from genome assembly GCF_001705305.1 of Paenibacillus kribbensis. Lineage (GTDB taxonomy): Bacteria > Bacillota > Bacilli > Paenibacillales > Paenibacillaceae > Paenibacillus > Paenibacillus kribbensis_B. The sequence continues at coordinate 258,539 of NZ_MCBP01000004.1, read as the reverse complement.
CTGCATGTCTGCTGCTTAGTGCTTGCACGGCGAACAAGCCGGAATCGGCGACTACCGGCAACAACCAAACTTCGGCAGCGTCTGACACAAGCAACGGTAATCAAACAGTCCCTAAAGATCATAACTCAGCAGGTAAAACAACAGCACAACATGACAAGTCCGCTGTTGACAACAGCAAATCGGAGGATTCAGCTACGGTGGCTGCCACCGATAAAACTTATCATTTGGACAAAGCATATAATGTGGTTCCCAATCAAGAAGGAGTGGAAAAAAAGGTTATTTTGCTAACCTTTGACGATGGGCCCAAGGAAGCGGCCATGATTAATAAAATCATTGATACACTGGACAAGCACAAGGCCAAAGCTATTTTCTTCGTAAACGGTTACCGTGTGAAGGAGCATCCTGAACTGCTCAAGCTTATCCATGACCGTGGACAGCCCATCGGCAACCATAGCTGGGACCACATCGTGCTGAAGAACAAATCGGAGGCTGAGGTCAAAAAGCAGATTGAAACCGTGCAAAAAATGGTCAAGGATATAACGGGCCAAGCACCGGTGTTTTTTCGCCCTCCTCATGGTGCAGGCGGAGACGTAGGCCGTAAGGTTGCCAAGGAAAACGGACTTCTGTACATGACCTGGTCCGTCGGTTCTCTGGATTGGACTATGAAGAAGAGTCAGCCTAATAAAACGGATGCGCTTCTCAAAAATGTAACGGAGCAGCTACATCCTGGCAGCAACATTTTGATGCATGAACTGCCATGGACAGCTGAGGCGCTGGATAGTCTATTGACCCTCCTGGAGCAAAAGGGTTACCAGTTTGTTGATCCGCGAAACATTGAGGTTCCTGCCAGCTAACAGGAATTGGGTTTAGGGTCAATAATCAACGATAATTGCAGAAAAGGCCTTCATCTTCCGCATAAGCTTGTGCGAAGATAAAGGCCTTTTTCTTACACCCTTTTATTACCAGAGCAATTTACTGATAGGCGGTGCTCCCTTGATGCCCCACCATAGTAACGCTGCTGTAATAAGTACAAAAAGAGTGCTCAAAAAATTTAAAAACCACTTGCTTACCCGGATACGGCGGGACGGAAACATTTCTGCCCGCGTACGGTACTCACTGACAGGAGCGTCATCCTCCATCATCACAGCAACTTCTGGTACAGCGTCAACGTGGGCCAATTCAGGCACGGGTCGTGAAGCACGGGAACGGACAGGTTTTGATTTGGACCTGTCCTCCTCCTTGACTTTGCGACCATTTCGACGACTACCATAGGTCTGCACTCTGCTAAGCTCCTGATTCATTCTTCATACCTCCGAAAACGCAACGCTAAACCGGATATCAGGTCAATCACAAAATGACAAATGATCGGCGCCCACAGGCTGCCGGTCTGTACGTAGATGTAGCCCAATCCGTAACTGCTAAGGAATACCCAGCCTGTTGGAATCCAATGCCGTAAATATCGGATATGGATGACTGCAAACAAAATGCTTGTCCAATAAGGTCCAAAGCTGTACTGAATCGCACCTCTGAACAAAAGTTCCTCACAGATCGAGACGACGGCAGCTATACAAATAATATGCCAAATCGGACGATTTTGAAACAGCAATTGGTTAATTCCGCCGTCATCCATGGCATCCTCAGGCATAACTCGGGATAACACCAGATCCACCAGGAGCATAGCAGCAGCCAATCCCAGTCCCCACCATAAGACATGTAAACTGTTCGGCAAGGCAAACAATTCCAACACATTTCTTTGCTGAAAAATAATCCAGACTGCACCGACCAGCAGGGTCAGTCCCTGGGTTAGATACAAATTGTAAAGCAGCAAGCGGTCATTCAATTCGTGAATTTGCGCTCTTTTCCATTTCACTTTAAGCTTTTTCATGATTAGTTAGTCCTCTGCATAGTCTTCTTTAGCATCATAGCCAAAAAGTCAGGCGGATTCAAGAAGACCTAATTCTTAATTATTCCGCATGTTATAGCTACTATCTAGCCAGTTATCTATACATGTCACATCTCCTATTGACATGGCCATGTAAGCCGTGATACATTATGAAAAAATTATTTACGACAACAACCTTGATGGAGAAAAGATATTGATTTCGTCCTCAGAGAATCGGTGCTTGGGTGGAAGCCGATGGCGAAGTAATGTTCTTCAGCGCTCCTGAGTTATTGCACCGAGGCCTAGGAAATTTTATTCCGGCATTAGATGCAATCGGCAGAAAACCGTTATCCTTTCGGTCATTTTATGACCGCTGAAGGCAGTCCGTTGCGAAATGGCTGCGAATTAGGGTGGTACCACGATAACTCTCGTCCCTTACTATGGAGATAGTATGTGATTCGGGGGTTTTTTTGATGCCCGAAAACCGCAAAGCGGCTCCCACAGAGCTTTTGTCCATTAGCTTTGACCGAAAGCTCGGTGCGTAATGCTATTTTATCCCTTTTCTGCGTCAATGCGTTATCACACAAGTGTTTACCACGCTCTCCTGTAGTTTTAGAAGCATTTCAAGTTTTTTCATGTTCTTTATGGAATGTATTTCAGTTAGAAGTACATCCTGTCCATAAAAGAAGTTAACTTTGAGGAGGAAACCAAATGTTTAAAGTGTTAGTATCCGATCCGATCAGTGACCTGGGCATTCAGCAGCTGATGGATGCAGACGATGTCACGGTGGACAAGAACACAGGTCTCAGCGAGGATGAATTGGTTCAAATTATTGGTGACTATGACGCACTGCTCGTCCGCAGCCAAACCCGGGTAACCGAACGCATCATGGCCGCAGGTAAAAACCTCAAAGTGGTCGGACGCGCCGGTGTAGGAGTGGACAACATCGACCTTGAGGCAGCAACGCAACGCGGGATTATCGTTATTAACGCTCCTGACGGCAACACAATTACGACATGTGAGCATACTTTTGCCATGATGATGGCTCTGGCACGTCATATTCCACAGGCGTATGCCAAAACCATCGCCGGTACATGGGATCGTAAAACATTCCTCGGTGTCGAGCTGCGCAACAAAACGCTCGGAGTCCTCGGTATGGGACGTATCGGCAGCGAAGTAGCCAAACGCGCCAAAGCCTTTGGCATGAACATCCTCGGCTATGATCCGTTTCTGACGGAAGAGCGTGCCGAGAAGCTGGGCATCAAGCTGGCCAGCGTGGACGAAATCATCCGCAATGCAGATTTCATGACCGTACACACACCTTTAACACCGGAAACCAAGCATATGATTGCACGCCCGCAGTTTGAAGTGATGAAAAAAGGAATGCGCATCATTAACTGTGCGCGTGGCGGTGTTATCGATGAAATGGCTCTCGTTGAGGCCATTGATAAAGGAATTGTGGCCGGTGCAGCCTTTGACGTATTCGAGTCGGAACCGCCAGCACAAGACCACCCTTTCCTGAGCCATCCAAAAATTATCGTCACACCGCATCTGGGTGCCTCGACGGTCGAAGCGCAAGAGAACGTAGCCATCGACGTGTCTGAACAGGTGCTGCATATTTTGCGTGATGAGCCGTTTAAAAATGCGGTCAACATGCCTCCTGTTCCATCCAATGTGATGACGCAATTGCAGCCGTATTTCTCGCTTGGCGAGAAGCTGGGCAGCTTTGCCGCACAGGTAACAAATCAGGCTGTACGTGAAATCCATGTGGATTACGCTGGCGATTTGTCCTCTGTAGATACACAGCCGCTGACACGTTATATTTTGAAAGGTGTACTCAGCCGTCACTTGGGCAGTGATGTAAACATTGTAAATTCTGTACATCTTACCAAAACACGCGACATCCATCTGGTCGTATCTCAGGCACCGGCTACCAAGGGCTTTACGAACCTGATCACCGTTACGCTTAAAACACAAAGTGGCGAAGAGCAACGTGTAGCCGGCACCCTGCTTGCAGGTTATGGCGAACGTATCGTTCAGTTGAACCAATTCCCGGTTGATGTGGCACCGGAAGCTCATTTCCTGCTCATCTCCCACAATGATAAGCCGGGCATTATCGGCCGTGTCGGCACCCTGCTTGGCGAAAACGGCGTCAATATCGCCTCCATGCAAGTAGGACGTAAAATTGTTGGTGGTGAAGCGATCATGATCCTGACGGTTGATAAGGCTGTGCCAAAAGACGTGCTGATTCAGCTGGTTGGGTTGCCGGAACTGAATACCGCTCAAGAAGTAGTGCTGGATTAAATATAGACAGGGCTTAAGAAAGTCCATCTACTTTCCCTATAAAAGTGAGGCGCCTGGGTAATCAGGCGTCTTTTTCCTATGCCAATGCCAAATATCTATCTTGATGCTGAATGTTCCACGTTGAACAAGATAAATGTTGATTTTTCAACAAAAAGCACCCTCTTCCGAGGATGCTTTCGAACAGGGTGATCAGCTAAGTTTCCTTAGTCTGTGACAGAGCCTGACTTTGTTTTTTGGAGATCGGCAGCAGAATCGTGAACTCTGTCCCTTCTCCCAATGTGCTGGCAGCAGAGACAGAGCCTCCGTGAGCCTCTACAATATTTTTGACAATAGCAAGTCCCAGGCCTGTGCCCTTATCCTCGCCCCGCACTCTGGCCTTGTCAGCCTTGTAAAAACGGTCAAAAATATAAGGCAGGTCCTCGCTGGCAATGCCCACACCTTCATCCTTAATCCGGATGCGTACAAGCTCATGCCGTTCTCCCAAAATTAGATCCGCCGCCAAAGTAACCTTTTTCCCTTCGGGTGTATGCCTGAACGCGTTATCTAACAGATTGGTCAGTACCTGCTCCAGCCGATCCTCATCCGCATCAGACAACAGCAACTGTTGGCCCTGATCATGATAATCAAGAATCAGTCCCCGTTCCTTCGAGCGTACCGTAAATTTACGGTGAACACGCTCAATCAGCTCGTTCACATTCACTTCCTGACGATGCATGTCTGTATGACCTGCTTCCATTCGAGCCAGATCAAGCAGATCCTTAACCAGCCTTCCCATGCGCAGTGATTCATCATGGATGACCTGCACCAGCTCCTCGGATTCCTCCGGTGAACCAGCCATACCATCAAGCAACGCTTCACTGTAGCCCTGCATCATGGATAATGGTGTACGGATTTCATGGGATACATTGGCGACAAAGTCGCTTCTCATCTTCTCCAGCTTCACTTCTTCTGTGATATCCCTAAGCACAGCTACCGTGCCACGAATTACATTATCTGTGTACAGAGGAGCCATCTGTACCGACCAGGAGCCATTTCTTACATGAATATGGTCTCCGACGTCCTCTCCTTTGTCCATAACCGTATGAAACAGTGGCAGCATCGGGTCTGGTACAGGTGCTCCAAACTCCTTCTGATCATGTCCTTGCCATTCCAGCTCTCCCCAGCTATCCAGCAAATTTTGCGCAGGCGGATTCGTCAAAATAATTTGCCCGCTTCTGTCAAAGGTAATTACAGCGTCAGACATGCTTCGCAGCACACTGGATAGATGGTTTTTCTCCTCATTCAGACTGCGGATCGTCGCCTCCAGTTCCGTAGACATATGATTAAAGGTTTTCGCCAGCTCCCCGATCTCATCACTGGTCACCAGCGAAAGCCGTGTATCATACTTTCCCTCACGAATGGCATTCGCCGCCTGAATCAACAGCTGCATAGGCTGTGTGATTTTAGTAAAAAGAAATAAAGCAAAAAAGGTCGTTAATAAAAATCCGACAATGCATGTATAGATAAACAAATGCTTGATTTCCGTCGATTCATGTGCCGCGAAATTTCTGTTGATATACGGCAACAAAAAAAGTCCTAGGAAAATAAGCACGGAGCCTACGAGACAAATGATGGTGATCCACAGCTTGCCTACCAGTGATCTCCAAAAGTTCACGTTATTTTGGAACCTCCAGCTTATAGCCTACACCCCAAACGGTTGTAATCATAGCCGCTGCCTCCGGGGATACCTTATTCAGTTTTTCACGAAGCCGCTTCACATGCGTATCGACGGTGCGTAGATCACCAAAAAATTCATAATTCCATACATCTTTTAGGAGTTCTTCGCGCGAAAAGACTTTATCCGGCGACACTGCCAAATAGTGCAACAGCTCGTACTCTTTGGGGGTGAGACTGATCTCAATTCCGCCTGCACTTACCCGGTGTGCATCATGCTCAATAATAAGATTCGGAAAAACGATACTATTGCTTGGGACCGCTTCTTTGGTTAGAAAGGCAGTTTCCGAAGAACGACGTAAAATCGCCTTAACCCGATAAATAACTTCCCGTGGACTAAAAGGCTTGACCACATAATCATCGGCCCCAACTTCAAAGCCCTGTACGCGGTTTACTTCTTCGCCTTTGGCGGTCAGCATAATGACAGGCGTTGCCTTGGTCTGACGCAGGCGTGTACATACTTCAATCCCATCCATGCCCGGAAGCATCACATCCAGCAAAATAATGCTGTAATCGCTTGCAGTCGCTTTTTGGAGAGCAATTTCTCCATCCTCGGCTTCATCAATTTCATAACCTTCTTTTTCCAGATACATCCGCAGAAGGCGGCGAATGCGTTCTTCATCATCTACAATTAATATGCGGTTGCTATGTTCTGACATATTCCCAGCCCCTTCGCTAAAAAAAGCATTCTCTCTATTTTACTATTTTCCCGTGCGTGGTCAAACTTTACTCTTGTTCAACAGTCTCTTTACATCAAAAAGGCCGGGGTTATGACCCCCGTCCTGTCCGTTTCTTTTTCGTGTTGTCTGATTTGGCAAGTTGAATGAGACGGTTGATTTCGTCTTTGGTGAGGGGTCTGGTCAGACCACGCTTCAAGTTTTGCAGCAAAAGATCCCCGAAGGCAATTCGTTTGAGTCTGATAACCGGGTGTGAAATAGCCTCAAACATCCGTCTTACTTGGCGATTTCTACCTTCATAAATGGTAATTTGGATAACTGACTCCTTGCCATCGGGATCTACATCTTTATATTCTACCTCGGCTGGTGCAGTAATGCCATCTTCCAGCACGATCCCTTTTTTCAGCTTGTCCAGCTCGGTACCATGCGGAACGCCTTTGACAGTCGCTACATATGTCTTGGGCACATGATGCTTGGGATGGGTGAGCAAATTGGCGAACTCGCCGTCATTGGTAAGTAACAGCAGTCCTTCCGTATCGTAATCCAGACGGCCTACCGGATACACACGTTCCTTGACACCTTTCAGGTAGTCGGACACGATTTTTCGACCTTCCGGATCGGAGGCGCTCGTAATAACCCCTTTGGGCTTGTTCATCATCAGGTAGATTTTTTTCTCGGTTTTGATCGGTCTACCCTTTACCGTAATTATATCCTGATCAGGGTCCGCCTTCGTTCCCAGCTCTGTTACGACAACCCCGTTCACTTCCACGCTGCCCGCCTGAATGAGCTCCTCACATTTCCGTCTGGACGCTACACCAGCCTGGGCCAATATTTTCTGCAATCTTTCCATGTTCGCTAATTCACCTCATGCTAATGATACCCATCTACGAACAAAATCACAACCCCCGTTCAAAAAACGATGCAGGAATCAAAATACAAGCAGGCAAATTGCAATGGCTGCGACAAAACCAACCACGTCGGAAAATAGTCCTACCTTCAGAGCATATCGTCCATTGCGGATACCTACCGCACCAAAATATACAGTCAGTACATACAAAGTTGTGTCCGTGCTGCCCTGTATGGTTGAAGCAATCCGACCGATCATGGAGTCCGGGCCATAGGTGCGAATCAGATCTGTCGTGAACGCAAGCGAACCGGTGCCCGTCAATGGACGGAGCAGCCCTAAAGGCAATACCTCACCGGGGACGCCCCAGCTTTTAATCCATGGTGTAACCCAGGATATCAAATAATCCAGAGCCCCTGAAGCTCGAAAAATGCTGATCGCTACCATCATGCCTACGAGATGAGGAATGATGCTGATCGCAGTGGAAAAGCCGTCCTTGGCTCCATCCACAAAGGAATCGTAGACGGGTACTTTCTTGACATATGCATATAAAGGAATAAAAGCGAGTATAGCCGGAATAGCCCAAGTCGATACGAGGTTAATAAAATGGAGCATGCCTCCCTCATCCTTTCCAAGTGGTATCCCTGCCCTGGGCGGCGGTGATTCCCGTCCGAGGAGCTGCAGGTGAAGATACAGGCGGCGCTGTCGAAGAGGACACAGGGGTTGCCGTGGTTTGAGGAGGCTGTGGCGTCAATGCGGTCTGAGACGGCGGATTCGCTGGAGGGCGGCGCAGTTCTCGACTACGGTACCACCGATCCGCCACTATCGCAGCAAAGGTCGCTATTGCAGTTGCCACCAGTGTCGTGCCGACGATTTCCGCCGGATGTGCGGAATGATAATTAAGCCGAATCGCGATCAATGTCGTGGGTATGAGCGTAATACTGGCTGTATTTAGCGCCAGCAGCGTACACATGGCAGGAGTAGCGGTCTGCTTATCCGGGTTGAGCGTTTGCAGCTCCTGCATGGCCTTGATGCCCATTGGAGTTGCTGCATTTCCCAAGCCCAGCAGATTGGCACTCATATTGGACAAAATGTAGCCCATAGCCGGATGATTCCGTGGAACATCCGGGAACAAAAAGGCAACGAAGGGAGCGAGCAGCTTGGATATTTTTTGCAAGAGTCCGCCGTCTTCGGCCAGCCTCATCATGCCCATCCAGAACACAAGCACGCTAATCAGTCCAAAGCACACTGTAACACCCGTAGCCGCCCCATCAAAAGCTGCCTTGGTCACGATCTCAATATTTCCCTGCGCAGCAGCAAATACAAATCCGATACAAATCAAAGCCACCCATATGAGATGAATCATGATTGATCCCTCCTATACTCCAAACAGATTTCTTATAATCGCACTCCATCCGCTTGTCCAGCTGCGTTGCTGAGTGCTGCTTACAGGAGTTTGATCAGTCGGAACCTCCTGCCCTGGCTGTATCGTTCTTGGGGTGGGCAGCTTGCTGCCTTTTGCATACACAGGAACGGAACCGATCAGTTTGCCTTCCAGCAGAAACTCGACACGTCCCCGTAAACCAAAGGATACGTCCGATCTGCCAGCAAAGCGGGACTTTTTATACAGCACTAATCTTTTGTGCAGTTGGCTCTTCTCACCGTCGTGCAGAGGATAAGCAAAGCTCGCACCCGTCAATAGCGGATAGCCGTCAATGGGTTGTTGCTTGTCCGTAATCGGAATGAGTGGATAATATCGAAACCCGTAATCCAGCATACGGGCATGGTCACTCCAATCATCCCCATCATTCAAAGTAACGGCAGCAAGCTGGCGACCGTCGCGCGTGGCCGAACTGACCAGACAGCGGAAGGCTTTCTTGGTATAGCCAGTTTTCACACCGTCTGCCCCTTCATAGAGCCTCAGCATTTTATTCTTGTTACGCCACGAGTAATCCCAGGGATCGTTGGGATTCGGTGCTTTTTTCAGTTCTGTCTTAACGATACGTGCAAAGGTTGGATTATGCAGCGCATAAGCAGTTAGCCGGGCCATATCGTTCGCTGAGGAATAATGCCCTTCGGTATCCAGTCCATGAGGATTAGCAAAAAGCGTATGACTTAGCCCAAGCTGAACCGCCTTTTCATTCATCAAATGAACGAATCCCTCTTCTGTCCCACCCACATGCTCGGCAATGGCAGAAGCGGCATCATTGCCGGAACGAAGCATGAGACCGTACAGCATATTTTCCAGCGTCATTTGTTCACCCATTCGCAGAAAAAGTGAGGAACCTTCTTTGGCATAAGCCGTCGGACTAACCTTTACCTGATCCTGCAAACGTCCATGCTCAATAGCTACAATTGCAGTCATAATTTTGGTCAGGCTGGCAATACGCAGCTCCCGGTCACCCTCGGCAGCATATATGATTCTTCCTGATGTGACATCAATTAAAGAGGAGGCCTGTGCATGGGTTTTTAATGCAGGCAGTGGTACCTCTGTCTTCATCGCTCCCCGAACAGGCTGTGGACTCAGCAATGCGAGCGGCAATGACACAATAAGCAGCAGTGCCAGCGGCAAAACAAAGGCGCGTCCATTAGACAAAAGCTGGTTTTGGCCCGCGTGGATGTGTTGCTTCTTTTTAAACATTTGGATTCCTCCGGTTTTGAACAAGTCTTGTACCATTCTATGTCCAAGCTGTTCAAAGTATGTCCACCTTTATAACAGAAAATTCCTCTACAAGGTATGCCCGATCAGTCAATTTACACTCCTGATCACATATATATAGTTGAGGATTTGCAAGATCCTGAGTAGCTAAATATTTAATATGGATGGGGGTACAGCATGCAGCGCCTACAGTTTGAACCGATCTTGAGATCCCGGATTGTAGAGTCCGCAGAGGCATTACATCAAAGCGGCGTATCCTTTGCCACGTTTGCAACCGCACGTCGTAATCCGCAGTTTTGGGATTTGACGCCAGAAGGTGGATTTCAGATCAAAGCAGGTGTTACTCCGGCGCAAGGGATCAGGGATATCTTTACAAATGGTCATCAATATGCCTTTGAATGTGCAACAGCTATGGTGATTGTACTGTACAAAGCAGTGCTGGATTCCATTCTGGAAAGTGAATTTAACCGGATTTTTGCAGATATGCTGTTGTATGATTGGCACTATGACAGTGACCTCAAGCTCATACAAGAGCAAGGAAGTCATAAAGCGTCTCCCGGCGACATCCTGTATTTCAACAATCCGGATGTGTCACCCGAAACATTGGAGTGGAAAGGAGAAAACGTCGTTAAAATGAAGGAGGAGGACTCGTTTTATGGACATGGGATCGGCATCTTGCCAGCAAAAGGCATTATTGATTCCCTCAATCAGCATCGCAAGCCGGGGGCTACCATATCTGCTTATTTAACGGATGAGGTGATCTATCCAGACTTCGCTTATTTATCCCAGTTTGCTCCCGAAGAGAACCGTCAAGTTGAACGATCGCTGCATACTTCTTATCAACAGGAACATGGTCAGCGTGTACATGCAGTCATTGGTGGAAGGCGGTATATTCGCAGATAGAAACAAATGCAAGCAAAAGGAAGGTATTCCTTAGCCCTTACTCGGCTTTGGGAACCCTTCCCGAAGAAACATTTTAGTTCAATAATCTTTACAAGTAAGCCGGACCAGAGTTACTGTGATCTTGATTTGTAGTGACATCTACAGTTACCTTTGGAGTCTGCGTACCGCCGCCTGCATTTTGGAAGATAGACTGAACCTTATCAATCAGGTAGGGGGTGGAATCGATTAATTTCTCAATCAGATGTGTTTGATTGTCCAAAGGAACGATTTGCGCCCCCTGTTTGCCAACAACCAGAAAAGCAATCGGTTGAATAGATACACCGCCACCGCTACCGCCACCAAACGGATGCCCTTCCTTCCCGCTATGATTACCCGCTGCCGAGGAAGTATGAAGTACCTCTTCGTCTACATTAAAATCACTTCCCCCGGCTGCGAAACCAAAACCCACCTTACTGATTGGCAAAATAACGGAACCATCGGGTGTTTCCACCGCTTCTCCCACAATCGTATTTACGTCTACCATGGCTTTAATGTTTTCCATCGCGGTTTGCATGAGCCCTTGAATCGGGTGATCTGACATGATTATTCCTCCTTTGCTTATTTTCAAGCGTAGACTGCCTTTTCTTTCGCTATTGTGCACAGAGCACTAAGAAAATATGTATCACTCATCCCTCATGCCGGATGGGCTTCTTGGACAAAACCCGTTTCCAAGCTTCCGGTCCACCCGGAACGCGCCATATACGATAAGCTAAAATGAGCATGGAAAAAAATAAATATCCGAGCGACACATTTCCTTCGCAGGTCAAAGTGGTGGTAAAACGCAGACGATTCGCCCAATAGGGTACAACAAACAGCTTGGGCGTGCAGTTCATGTGTACAAAGCTGGAAACAAAACCGATTAGCGTCGTTTTCAGCCCCCATAGAATACCGGTTGAGGTAGCCGTATAGGCAGCATCAGCAAGACTGATATTGGTGGACCATTCTATTTTGGACATCGTCACATGGGCTAACGTATGCCGCAGCCAGCGGCTTAAGGCTTTCGTTCCTTTAAGCAAAACTCGTACATCGTGTATAAATTGCTTGATTTTTTCTGCATCAATATTTCCACTATCCACGGAAGCATCGGTTTTATGTATGTTTTTGTTGCGGTCAAGCCGATAGAGAAGCCCTTTTTGCAGATTTGCTATCAGAATAGCCGGAATATCATAATTGATTTTGATCAACCCGTACAGAAATCTAATCTCCAGATGCGCCCGTTCATCATTGTCATGCTTGGCAATATCCAGCTTCCATCGGATACGAGAGAGCAAAACAGCCAGCACAAGTAATATGATGACGATGATGGCGATACCGATCCATTTCCACACTGGCGAGTCCTCCCAACCTTTTTCTATGGATATACCATGGCAAAAATAGTATGGCTCTTTACAGGAAAATTATGCATCCTAAAAGGCAAACAGCCAGTCCCTCTCTGCGGGAACTGGCTGTTTTTTTACTTTATCAGGCTTCGAGATCCGGATCATTTGCAGCAGGTTGAGTGCTCTCCAGACGCTCGAACAATAATTGTGTCTCTTCCTCCAGATTGTCCGAATCCTCGAACATCTCCGGTTGCGGTAAATCCGCGAGAGAGCCCAGACCGAAATAATCCAGAAATGATTTCGTCGTTCCGTACAATATCGGCCGTCCAATGGCCTCTGCCCGACCTTTTTCCTCAATAAGCTCCTTGTTGACCAGTGTATGTATGGCCCGCTCGGATTTGACTCCCCGAATATCTTCGATTTCGACTCTTGTAATGGGCTGGCGATAGGCCACAATGGCCAGTGTTTCCAAAGCCGCTTGAGACAGTGAGGCACGTGCCGGAGAATAAGCGAGCTTTTCAAAATAGGGTGCATGCTCAGGTAATGTTGCAAGTTGATAGTTCCCGGCGATACGGACAAGTTGCAGACCTCTTCCTCCCTGCTCCATATCCTGTTTCATATCTTCCAGGCTTTTTTCAACCAGCTCTTGCTGCTGCTCTACAATGTCGGCGATCTGCTTGGCGGACAATCCTTCCTCTCCCGCGAGAAACAACAGTCCCTCAATAATTGATTTCAGCTTCAGATAATCCATTAACCCGTAAATCCCCTCTCCACTCCATTACAATATCATCAAAAATCTTCTCCTGATAACAGAAAATTTGCTTCATTTTCATCAGTTCGAGAATAGCCAAAAAGGTTACTACCACTTCATGCCGATACATATCCTCATGCATCAGCTTGGAGAACAGAAACCGCCCTCCTGTCCCCAGTCCCTCTAACACCCCGACTACCTGCCGGATACGGTCCTTGACTGAAATTTCATCCCGGTGGACACGAGTTACCGTTGTACGTCGTTCTGCTTTACGCAATGCACGCTGAAAGGCCGCGACCAAATCGCTCGTATGTAGCCCGTGTACCGGATTTACGGGTTCAGTGGGCAGGAATGCACTCAGATCTTCCGGCTCTTTGCCGTAAATCAGACTCCGTTCCCATTCACGTTCACTCAGATGACGAGCAATCCCTTTATATTTACGGTACTCCACCAGCTTGCGGACCAGCTCCTCGCGCGGATCATAATCCTCTTCTTCATAATAATCCAAATCGTCATATTCCATCACAGGTGGTTTGGGAAGCAGCAATTTACTCTTAATCGATAAGAGCGTCGCCGCCATCACCAGAAACTCGCTCGTAATGTCCAGCTCCAGCTCCTGCATACTGTGCAAAAAAGCCATATACTGATCCGTAATATCACTAATCGGGATATCCTGAATGTCGATCTCGGCTTTATCAATCAGATGCAATAGCAGATCCAGCGGACCTTCGAATGTTTCCAGCTTGTAATTTACGACTGTCAATGTGCTTCCCCCTGCCTTACTCCAATCATCATTCAACAATACCTTTCCCCATAGCACGTATGCTCGACGTTATCAATCCCTCTTTCTGTAGTATATACGTCATCGCCTTGCTTAACAATCCAATCCCTTTTTTGCTTTGCAATTACGCCCTTCTTATTCAGTTGCTTATATCATTAAAATTGCTTGCCCAGGTTCGCCATTTCAATCGCCGCCAGTGCAGAATCCCAGCCCTTATTACCAGCCTTCGTGCCTGCACGCTCAATAGCCTGCTCAATATTTTCTGTAGTCACGACACCAAAAATAACGGGTACGCCCGTTTTCAGATTGATTGCCGCCACTCCCTTTGCCACTTCGTTGCAAACAATATCATAATGCGAAGTAGAACCACGGATCACGGTCCCTAACGTAATAACTGCATCATATTTGCCGCTTGCAGCCATTTTTTGCGCAATCAGTGAAATTTCAAAAGCACCAGGAACCCAGGCCACATCAATTTCATCTTCCTGTACACCGTGTCGTTGAAGTGCGTCAATTGCACCGCTTAACAGCTTGCTTGTAATAAACTCATTGAATCTTCCTACTACAATACCATATTTTAAACCATCCGATACAAGATTACCTTCCAGAAAACGTGCCATACTTATCAACCTCTCTTTTTTAAAATGATTTTTACAATGACAAACGACGACGATAGTCAATTAAATCCTGAATACTGATCAGCTTCAGCTGATGATGCTTGGCGAACACGGCCAAATCAGGCAGACGGGCCATGGAGCCATCTTCCTTTATAATTTCGCAAATAACTCCGGCAGGCTTGAAGCCGCTGAGTCGGGCCAGATCGACTGCCGCTTCTGTATGGCCTGCACGCTGCAAAACACCGCCATCGCGGGCAATCAGCGGAAACATATGACCAGGCTTGCGAAAATCGCCTCCTGCGACTGTATCGTCGGCCAAGGCACGCACGGTCAAGGAACGCTCGGCTGCCGAAATACCTGTTGTTGTCTTTATATGGTCAACCGACACGGTAAAGGCTGTGCCGTGGAAATCTGTATTCTGCTCCACCATCGGATGCAGCTCCAACGTTTCGGCTCTTTGCTGTGTAATCGGCACACAGACCAATCCACGACCTTCAGTGATCATGAAATTAATGACCTCCGGAGTTGCCTTTTCAGCCAACGCAATAAAATCACCTTCATTTTCGCGCCGTTCATCATCCACGACGATAACGACTTTACCGTTCTTCAAATCCTCCAGCGCTTCTTCGATGGAATCCAGACGAATCTCTTCGCCCAGTTCCCCCTCGTCATGCTCCATTACGTCAGCCGTTGCACTTGTTTGGCTCTCTCTATCCATAGCGCTGTCCTCCTTATTTTTTTGTGGCATAAGCACTCCTCTGGCAGATCTACCATTCCATATCAGGCAAAGCCGTGCTTTGCCAGGTAGTCCAGACTGATAGGAGCTTTTTCTGCTCCCTCCGTCGCCGCTGAGCCTCTGTAATTCAAAAGCTGTTCCACATACTTGCCCAGTATGTCGCATTCAATATTGACGGTGTCTCCCTCACGTTTGGCTTGTAAGGCTGTCTCGGATAAGGTATGGGGGATAATGGATACGGCAAATGTATCTCCTGTACGCTGCGCGACTGTGAGGCTGATGCCATCCAGTGTGATCGAACCTTTGAGAAGAATATATTTGAATAATGCATGATTAGAAGGCGCAACTTCGAACACAACCGCATTCTGGTCTGATGTCACACGCCGAATCGTGCCCGTCCCGTCCACATGTCCCTGCACAATATGTCCTCCGAACCTTCCACTTGCCGCCATCGCCCGCTCCAGATTGACTCGGCTACCGGATTTGAGTTCTTTCAGATTGCTGCTGCGAAAGGTTTCCGGCATGACATCAACCTTAAAATCCTTAACACCGATCTGTATGGCCGTCAGACAAACACCATTCACGGAAACACTGTCTCCTATTTTCAAGTCGCCCAAGACGACGGAGCCCTCAATACCCAGTACCATTGCTTCTCCGCTTTTGGAAATCGTTTGAATGCGTCCCACTTCCTCGACCAAACCGGTAAACATGCCCTCACTCCTTTCCATCTCATTTCAGTTTATCCCTAATTCATCAGTCGTAAGCGCAAAAAACCCCCAGTACGGAATCTATCCGTCATGGGGGTGATGAGAGTCAAATCTACAGTATACAAGCGCAGTCCATATGCATGTTGAAATCTCACGAATAATACGTATGCCAATAAAAAGCATGACTACGATACAACCTAATGCGTTAGAACACCTACAGAAAAGAAAGCTAAAAAGCCGTCCCTCTGATGCCGCCCTACAACGAAATAAGCCGTACGTATATTTAGGTATGCTAAAAATCGGCACATGTCACGTCATGCACATGCGCTCCGTATCCTTCTCCCATCCAGACTATACTGTCGGTCCCGGAATTGCACCAGGTCCACCTTCTGCTGATCGTTCAGCATCCGGGTCACGGACTAAGCCGTGCTGTTATCACAAAAGCGATCACAAGCACGTCATCACCGCCGGTGGGGAATTTCGCCCCGCCCCGAAGGATCTTGCTCTTATTCAATTGAATCAGCATTAAACTTGTTACGTATATTAGCACCAACCTCTAAAAAAAGCAAGTTATCGGATGGACGCTCCTGCTTTTGTTTTAACATATTGGCCGGAGAGTTCTTCAAACCAGGTTTTATCATTCATATGAAGCGCCAGATCAATCAGATCAGCCAGTTCTTCCAAGCCAAGCTGTGTAGCATGGTCAAAGGTAATAACCGCCGAAGCTGTGGGTCCGTGGCCTCCTTCAGAGCATGCGTCATAATCCAGCCGTACTTCAACATGCCCATCAATAAACTCACATTTTAGAAAATAAATAATTTCACACATTAATATCGGACGCACCTGCGTTTCCAGCACGCAATCCATCACCTTGGCGGAATAATGCTGATTCGTCAGCGTAAATTTATGCTCCGTCCCCGCCAGTGATGCCCGCCCAAAATCATCTGTAAATTTCAGATCCACGGGCTTGATGTTCATGACCTTGGGGATTTGCTTCTTTATAATTTCGATTATTTCAACTGTATTCAGTTTAATCATACCTGCACCTCATTGCATCTAAAAATTCAGAAGAAGACTGTTATTTATTCATTTTCATATAGGCCTCCACTCCTATATCGGAAATCATTACCTGATTTTTTATGCTTCATCCCATAAACGACAAAAAAGATTCTTCACGCAGCAAGCGCAAAGAATCTTTTGGGAATTGGTATCCATACATCTTCTAATAATGATTGAATTGGATTATATAAAAAACTGAATTATAGCTCCGAAATTTCATGTTTCTTTTTCAGAATAGTCCAGCGGCGTTCAATTTCCTGCTCAAAGGTAGCCAACGTCGCTTCCTCCTTTAGCAGATGCTTCGTTTTCCCCATTAATTTCAACCATTCAGCGGCTGGAATCCGTTTCCCCTTGTCTTCCGGGTTGTACGTAATCGTCGTATTGCCCTGCTCAATTTCGTACAATGGGAAGAAGCAAGACTCAACAGCAGCCTCCACAATGCTGGTGCCCAGTCGGTCTTCCGACTTCCAGTTCAATGGGCAGGCACACAGGATTTTGCCATAGGCCGTTCCCACGTTGTTCGCATACCATTGTGCCTTGGCCGCTTTACGCAGCATATCCTGCGGGTGGCTTTCAGCGGCTGTGAAGGCATACGGAATATTACAGGCGGCCATGATTTGCACAGTGTCCTTGTGATGTCCTTGCTTCCCTTTTTGCATCTTCCCTACACCCGACGTACTGGTCATATGACCAAGAGGAGTGGAATACGATTGCTGCGAGCCTGTGTTCATGTATCCCTCGTTATCATATTCCAGCATGATCAGCTTATGATTGCGCAGAGCCGCACCAATCGCAGACCCCATGCCAATATCCATACCACCGTCGCCGCTGATCATAATAAAGGTTGGATCATCCGACATCTCAATCTCATTACGACGCTTCATTTCCAAGTAAGCTTCCAGCGCTCCCGAAAGTGTAGCTGCCCCATTTTGAAAAAGATTATGGATCATCGGTTGCTTGTGTGATGTATATGGATAACCCGTTGTCACCACATAGACGCAGCCTGTCTGGAACAATACAACAATATCGCCTTCAATTCCTTTGAAAAACAGCTCAAGCGCAGATAGTGCTCCGCAGCCCGGACAAGCTCCGTGCCCCGGCGTAAGCCGACGTGGCTTGGTCGTGAGCGAACGCAGCGGCGGCACCTTGACCTTGAGCTTTCCGGTCGCCTCATCCGGCGTGACCTGAATCAGACCCGTGCGGTACGCATCGCCCCGTGGCGACTGCATAACCTGCGGCATCACCTTATCCGGGGAACCTGGATGAATGCCATAATAATCAAACGGCTTCTCCGCGTGGCCAGCCTCTGCCGCCTCAATTGCAAGCTGGAAGAACGCCTCTGCGTCTTCCGCATAAAAATCCTTGCCGCCCAAGCCGAAGATGCGGCACAATACAGTCGTCTTGTTCAGCGGGTCCTCCTGCAGAGCCGCCTTGATTTCGTGCGTCAAATTACCGCCGTCAGCGCCGTACGAATCCGCACGCTCGCCCACCACCAGCGCCTTGACATTACGTAATGCCTCACGCAGTTGTGCAGCCGGGAACGGACGGATGATATTCGGACGAACGACCCCGGCCTTAATGCCGCGCGCGCGGAGCTGATCCGCCACATCCTTGGCCGATTCAGCCGCTGAATTCAGCAGGAATACCGCAACCTCGGCATCTTCCATATGATATAGATCCAAAATCGGATATTCCCGACCGGATAAAGATGCATATTCTGCCACAACCTGCTCATATACTGCTTCAGACCGTCTTAATGCCTCAGACTGCTGGAAGTGATTGTTCGACAGATCATCACCGTTCATATGGGCGCCTACGGTGACCGGATGTTCAAAATCCAAAAGATTCGGATGATTCAGATTGGGATTCGGTCCTACAAAACCCCGAACCGTCTCCGCATCGGCAAAATACTGTACTTTACGCTTCTGATGTGACGTATAAAAGCCGTCATAAGCGACCATTACAGGCAATCGAACATCGCTGTGCTCCGCAATTTTCAGCGCCATGATATTCATATCATATACAGCCTGCGGTGTGCTTGCCGTCAAGATCACCCAGCCCGTATTCAGACCGTAGTACAGGTCCGAATGATCCCCGCGAATATCCAGCGGACCGCTGACGGCCCGTGTCACCAGATTCATCACCATAGGGAAACGCGTACCTGACTGAACAGGCAGCTGCTCCAGCATATACAGGAAGCCCTGCGAGCTGGTGGCATTCACCACTCTTGCCCCCGCTGCTGCGGCACCATAGCATATCCCTGCCGAACCATGCTCTCCATCCGCTGCGACCAGCTTGATGTTATGTTGACCCCTTGTTCTCATTTGATCCAGGTACTGCGCCACCTCAGTCGACGGAGTGATCGGAAAATATCCCATCATATGATAATTGATTTGCGCAGCCGCTGTAGCAGCCATTTCATTACCGGATTCGAACGTCGTTACTTGTGCTGCGCCTGCTTGTTTGAGCTCCTCCTCCAGTTTAGCCATTACGCACGACCTCCTTCATACACCGGAAATTGATGGGCAATTCGATGCTGTTCCGCCCATCCCCATTGCTCACGACGCGAGCTTAATGCTCCCGACGGGCAAATATCTACGCATTTTAGGCATCCTTTACAATACTGATAATCAATTCCCTGCAAAAATGGCATCATTCTGCCACGTTTGTCTGCTTGCTCTTCCCATACAAAGCAGTAATCCGGACAAATCGAGTCGCATTTGGCACAATGAGTACATTTGTCAGCTTCATATTCAGGTACATAACCCTGACGTGAGCCACTCAGATCTTTTGTCATGCTGTTCCCCTGCGTAGCAATAACGCCACCCCATGTTTGCGTTTCGTAGCCGAGCAAAGGCTGCGGACGTTCAAAAACCCGATCCTGCGTGTCATGGGTGACTGGATATACGTGCAGCTCCATTTCCTCAAAGCCACGGTTAAACGTGCGCAGGTTAGGCTCCACTAATTGTGGATTTTTCTTTTCAAAGGTGCTGCGAATAACCGATCTCATCGCTTCCGGGTCCAAAAAATCGCAGACACGGAACAAGGCTCCAAGCATGGACGTATTCAGTTTGGTTCGCTCTTCCAATGCGATGCCCATTGCATCCACCACCGCCAGCGTACCGGATACCAGTCCCAAATCAGCCCGTATTTCTTCTGCCGGACGCGTGGAATTGACCACAACGATCCCATCGGCTGGAAGTCCGCTGATCACATTTACCGTTTTGTATAGCGCTTCATGGAAAATGCCTACCACATGCGGTTGTTCGATCGGACTGTGATCACGGATATCAACTCCCGGATCACAGAAGCGGACAAAGCTTTTAACCGGAGTTCCCTTCTTTTCTGAACCGTAGGACGAGAAATTTGAAGCATTCAGCCCCAAACCAAGCACACCGGTTTCGGCCAGCATTTTGCCAGCCAGATTAGCGCCGAGCCCACCAATGGATTCCAGACGGATTTCAAAAAATCCGAGTCGATTTGTGCGCGTTAAAATAGACAATGTGATAAGCCTCCTTCTTTTGCAACCTTCACTGAGCTTGAATACTCATAAAAAAATGGAAAATTGCATTCCTATGAAAAGGCTATCACAACGCTTACTTTTCGAATGTGATCTTACGCACTTTAATATTTACGTGATTGCAAAAACACAGCAAATCGTCAAATAAAAGACAACAAAAAGCCGCCCTGTCCAAAAGACAGAACGGCCTGCGTGTTACGTCAAAGAATCAAGCATTTAACGGCATTTTATGCGTCAAATACTTTAACCTCTTTCATTTTGTCACCTTGTTTTACAGCATCAATAAATTCCATACCTTTGGTCACTTTGCCAAATACAGTATGTACCCCATCCAAATGCGGCTGTGGAGCGTAGCAGATGAAGAATTGGCTGCCACCTGTGTTGCGGCCTGCATGAGCCATGGACAGAACGCCTTTGGCATGCTTTGTTGTGTTCGTAGCTGTTTCACAGTCAATGGTGTACCCAGGGCCGCCAGTACCGTTACCGATTGGACAACCGCCTTGAGCAACAAAGCCCGGAATGACACGGTGGAAGCTCAGACCGTTGTAGTAGCCGCTGTTAGCGAGCTTTTCAAAGTTAGCAACCGTATTTGGAGCTTCTTCCGGAAAAAAATCAATTTCGACGATTCCGCCGTTTTCAAGATCTATTCTACCTTTTTTCATTGTTTGTATCTCCTTTTCAACCTGTTTTGAAAGCTAAATAACATCAAGTTCCAGTTTACTATGAATTGCTGCGCTTAGCAAAGCCTTGTCCAAAAAAAAGACCACTGTACCGGTATAATATCCCCGGCTGAGTGGTCTGCTTGCTCACACATCAGGATTTTGCAAAATCCTCACATATCAAAAATCAGGACGAAACCGTAATTTTGGCATTGGAATGAACTGCTGGACTGGCTTCGTCACGAACCAAGCGCTGCGGCACAACATCGTTGCGTACGATATCCTCGTAGGTTTCCCGGCGCACCACCAGTTCGGCTTCACCGTTGTTCACGAATACCACCGCCGGACGGCGTATCCGGTTATAATTACTTGCCATGGAGTAATTGTAGGCTCCGGTTGAGGCAACAGCGAGCAAGTCCCCGCTATTCGGACGAGGCAGCTCCACATCCCAAATCAGCATATCGCCGCTCTCACAGCATTTGCCTGCAATGGATACGGTCTCTTCGTTCGCATCCTGCGCCCGATTTGCCAGCATCGCTTCATACTTGGCCTGATATAATGCCGGACGCGGATTATCCGTCATACCGCCGTCTACCGAAACATATTTCCGTACCTGTGGAATATCCTTGATGCTTCCTACCGTGTATAAAGTTGTGCCCGAATCGCCTACAATACTGCGTCCCGGCTCAATCCAAATTTCTGGAAGTTCGTCATAAAGCCCGGAAAAATGGGTTTTAACCGCTTCGCCAATAGCATGAACATAGGTGGAAATTTTCAGCGGTGTGTCCTCTTCGGTGTAACGAATGCCAAATCCCCCACCCAGATTAATCACCTTGAAAGAAAACTGAAGCTGTTCCTTGATTTCTCTGGAAAAAGCAGCAACCCGCTCGGCAGCCATTTGGAAGCCGTTCACTTCAAAAATTTGCGAGCCGATATGGGAATGCACTCCCAGCAGATGCAGATGATCCAGTCCGATAGCCTGCTCCACCGCTTGACGCGCTGTACCGTTCGCAATGTCAAAACCGAATTTCGAATCCTCCTGGCCTGTGGCCATATATTCGTGCGTATGCGCTTCAACCCCTGGCGTAACGCGCAATAAAATATTCACCTGCTGTTTCCGCTCGGAGGCAAGGGCCTGCAGCAAATACAGCTCCATCTCGCTGTCGACCACGAAGCAGCCAATGTGCGCATCCAACGCCATTTCAATTTCTTCCGGTGTTTTGTTGTTGCCGTGAAAATGGATTCGCTCTGCCGGAAATCCTGCTTGCAGCGCGGTGAACAGTTCTCCACTGGAAACAACGTCGAGCGACATTCCTTCTTCTGCAGCCAGAGCACACATCGCCATGACGCAAAATGCTTTGCTGGCATAGGCGACTTGAAACTTCAAGCCTGTTTCACGAAAAGCTTCTATAAACTCCCGGCAGCGCCGGCGTACTAATTGTTCATCTACAATATATAGCGGTGTTCCAAAATGCTCCTTCAAAAGCGTTGTATCACATCCGCCAATTTCCAAATGTCCATTGCTGTTAATTTTACTGCTTCCATGCAAATACATGTTCTGGCGCCTCTCTTTCTGGAACAAGCTAGTCATATTCCATCGAATGTTTACACCAGTATAGCAAAAAAAACATCAAGAACAATGGATTTTTATGCAGATCATTTAGATTAATGCTCCTGTCCATTGCCTGAGTCCGAATCTGTATTGGCATCCGTATGGGGCATACGCGTATTGTCCCTCGTTTTATTAAATGACGGGCGGTTAGGCGCATCTAGTACAGGCATGCGGAACAAAATGGAAGCTAACGCCTTGGCATTAAAAGGGATGAACGGCCATAAGTAAGAAGAATTGTATGACCGATGCATCGTCAGCATCAAAATGATCAGCGTCGTGCCTACGACAAAGCCCGGAACATGGAAAATAGCTACAGCGATCAGTAAAAATAGCCGAATCAGTCTATTGGCCAATCCTAGCTCATAGCTCGGTGTTGCGAACATTCCGATAGCGGCTACAGCCATGTACAGCACAACCTCATTCACAAACAGCCCTGACTTAACCGCAATATCGCCGACCAGAACGGCTGCGATCAAGCCCATAGCGGAAGCTAGGGGTGTAGGGGTATGAACTGCCGCCATACGCATGAGATCGACCCCTAGCTCCACGATGATAAACTGGGCGATCAGCGGAAGGTGAGCTTGCTTTTGAGGACCGATAAAATCGAGAAATGCCGGTTTTAGTTCGGGATTGATGACCATAAGCAGCCACATCGGAAGCAAAAACATCGAGGCGAAAATCCCAATAAAGCGTACCCAGCGCAAATAGCTTCCCATAAATGCCGTCTGCCGATTTTCTTCCGCATGCTGACACAAGTCAAAAAAAGTGGTTGGCAAGATCATAACACTGGGTGAGGTATCTACGAAAATTACAAGTCTTCCTTCCATAATATGCGAAGCCACGACATCTGGTCGCTCCGAATATCGCACCAATGGATATGGATTCCAGCCTTTATTGATAATCGTCTCCTCTAACTGCTTATCTGCCAGTGGAATTCCGTCCAGATTGACATTTTTAATTTTGTCGCGTACGGTATCCACCATCACTTTATCCACGATATCATCAATGTAGCCCAGGCAGACGTCCGTTCTGGTTCGGCGTCCGACCTGCATAGCCTCAAATTTAAGTCCGGGGTCCCGCAAACGACGGCGCACCAGCCCTACATTCGTAAGCATCGTTTCGGTAAATCCGTCACGGGCACCACGTACGACACGCTCCAACGAAGGCTCCTCCGGACTACGTACGGGGTAATTACGGGTATCCAGAATGACGGAAAAACGCTCACCTTCCATAAAAAAGGCACTATAGCCTGCTAGCACCTTGTTGATGACAACCGACATTTTGTCCGTCTTTTCCACTTGAATATGTGGGATATAATATTCAAAGTATGCGTGCAGCCCATCCGAAGTCAGATCACCCGGCGTCAGATAGGTGAGCCGCTTTAGCACCTCAACCATGATCTGATCCTTGGCAAAGGTATTCAGAAACAGATACCCGATATGGCGTCCACCCGTTGTCATTTCCCTGAATACAACATCAAAAGTCTCTCCCAGACCCAATACCATTTTGAGTGTTTCAAGATTATCCTTCATCTTTGGCGAAATGTCATCCTCAATCTGCCAATAACGAATGGATTCCTCTACATTATCAGAATGCTCGCTTTCTTTTTTGTGCTTAAGACGTTTTGCTTCCTGCTCTTGCTTTTGCTTCCATGAGCCCAAATTTTCCCCGTCAGTATCATTTTCCCTTCCAATTGCTCCGTCTGCCTGAACATGCTCCTGATGCTCCTGATGCTCTTGATCTGCCCTGCGATCCATATCGTTTGCCACCTCTGCCTTCGTTGTTATCGGTTGTATACAAACCAGTCAAATAAGGAACCCGTTACCTTACCAAGTACCATCGCCATCAGCAGGCCAAACATATACACGGACATATGAAGCCTCTTGGCAAGTATGGGCAGGAGATTCAATACCTCTGTTAAAGCTGCAGCAAGCAAACCAATAAACAATCCGCAAAATAACCCGGGTATCCATGTGAATATTTTAGGGAATGGCAAGCAAATATCCCAAAAATCAGCCACCGTTCCCACCACGGAACCTAAGACCATCGCCTTTTCGTATGCACGTGATTTTTTATACGTACGGGTGAGCTGGGCCAATCGCGGCATGATGTCCAGTACAATAAAAAACGCGATTACGCCGCTCCCCACTGCCAGACCTCCAGCGATGCCCAAAATAATCTGCAGCGCGCCCTGTACAAATGTCATGGCAGCTTATCCTTTGAATGCAGGCGGGCCATTTTTTCATACTCCTCCGCCACAACATACTGATCCACATTTTCCTGATACAGATACATTTCTACCTCCAGCGGCGTCGGCTCCTCGTTCCATTTTTTTTGGAACAAGTGATTGAAGAATATGATCATGCCAAAACCAATACCAATTGAGTAAGCAATTTGAAACAGGTACGGATGTTCGTCCTTATGTCCCGTAATCATCTCCACAATCCGAACCTGTACCTCCATCATGCTGACGTCGGCGTGAAAGTTCATAATCGTTAATGCAGAGCCAAAAAACAGAAGCACCCATACCAAAACGAACAGTATTTTGGATGGCTTACGGGGTTTCTCCACGAGTTCCACAAGTACATGCGGCTTGCCAAGGGATTCGACTACGACACCCGGAATATGTTCCTTAATTTTGGAAATGATCTGCAGCATGTCCACCAGTATCAGGTTGCCGTCCTGCTTCTGCGGCCGTTTGAGAACAAGCTCAAGCAGCTCGTTTTCCCATTCGGGATCGGCTAGCAGATGGGCCACATTTCCCAAACGCAAATCCTGTCCTTGCATCATGCGCACACGGCTGCGAAGCCGCAAGTAAACCATAGGAGCCACTGTAGGAGCCGGACTATGAGTCATCCGATCCCCTCCTTATCCTCGTAATTACTGGTTATTATGGAACGAAGCAAGCAAACCTATTCTTCGACTTGTCCTTTTTCCCACGCAAAAAAAGAGTATTCCATGCCATCAGAATGGCTTCGGAATACCCTTTAGACTCACGTAAGCATAAGGATTTCGCAAAATCCTGACTGCTATTATTGGGCAATCTGATCGCGGATCAGTTGCAAAATCTTTTTTTCCAGCCGAGATACCTGCACCTGGGAAATACCAAGTCGACTTGCAACCTCCGACTGAGTCTGGTCCCGGTAATAACGCAGGTATACAATTAACCGTTCCCGCTCGGAAAGTCCGCCGATGGCCTCATTTAGCGCCAGCTTGTCGAACCATCGTTCCTGCGATTCGTCAGCAATCTGATCCATGAGCGTAATGGGGTCACCGTCATTTTCGAACACCGTTTCGTGAATGGAGGTAGGCGGCTTGTTTGCTTCCTGTGCAAAAACAACATCCTCCGGTGTCACTCCCAGCTCATCGGCGACTTCCTTAACCGTAGGCAGTCGGTTGAGCCGTTTGGAAAGCTCGTCCTTCATTTTGCGGACCTTATTGGCCGTCTCCTTCAGGGAACGGCTAACCTTGAGTGTCCCGTCATCACGAAGAAACCGTTGAATCTCACCAATAATCATCGGTACCGCATAGGTTGAAAATTTGACTTCATAGCTGAGATCAAATTTATCCACCGATTTTAACAAACCGATGCAACCAATTTGAAAAAGATCGTCAGGTTCATACCCCCGGTTCATAAAGCGCTGCACGACAGACCAAACGAGCCGGATATTACTATTGACCAACGTCTCACGGGCATCATTATCACCAGACTGACTTCGTGCAATGAGCCGCTTGACTTCCGCATCCTCCAAATAGCTGTGTGAAGTTTTTTTTCCTCCTGCTTCCATAGGACCAACCCCTAATTATATAAAGCTTTCTTGGATTCAATCCTTTTCTTCATCCGGACCGACGTGCCTCCGCCCGGCTCACTGACTGCCTCAAACTCATCCATGAAGTTTTCCATAATGGTAAAGCCCATACCCGAACGTTCCAACTCAGGCTTGGAGGTATACAGAGGCTGCTTGGCCAGCTCCAGATCTTCAATTCCCCGTCCTGCGTCTTCAACGACCAGTGTAATCACGTCTGCTTCAATGCCGACTTTAATCGTTACGACACCTGACGGATCACTGTCATATCCGTGAATAATACTGTTTGTCACTGCTTCAGACACCACGGTTTTCAAGTCGCTCAGCTCATCCATTGTAGGATCAAGCCTGGAAATAAAGGCTGCAACAGCCACACGTGCAAAAGCTTCATTCTCGGATTTGGCGGCAAACTGCAAGCTCATGAAATTGTTTCCTGTGCCTTCTCTCATGATACGACCTCCAGTTCCGTGAGCGCATTTCCCTCGTTGTCATATATAGGCATAATTTTAAACAACCCTGACATCTCCAGCAGTCGATATACTGGCGGATTAACATCACAGACTGCCATTTTCCCGCCCTTTTGCTTGATCAACTTGTATCGGCCCAGGATAACGCCAAGCCCTGAGCTGTCCATAAATTGAAGATTTTTCAGGCTGAGCACGATGTGCTCGCATTGCCGACGCTGAATCGCCTCATCCATTTGCATGCGGACCATGTCCGACGTATGGTGATCAAGCTCACCGGACAGTCTTACAATCAGTACCCCCCGGTGATGCTCCATTTCAATTTGCAGGTTCATGCTTACTCACTCTCCTCCCGGTCTTGGACAAGGATTTCTACGCTGCCGCAGACGATTCCTGCCCTCCGACAAAACTAGAAGAAAACCCCGTCCAATCTACAAAGAAAACAGATTCGACATGGTGCGTTTTAACAATTTCCACCATCCGGCCTTCTCAATAGCCACAGGCGAAGTAATGTTAAACTCCTTTAACCGTTGACCATCCTGATAGACAACCAGCTTGCCGACCGGATCTCCTGCACGGACAGGTGCTTTCAGACTTGGAGTCAGTTGCAGCTCATGACGCAACGTTTGCTGGGTCCCGCCTTTTTTCACCAGCACACTGTACGAGCGGTCTGCCTGTATTTTTAACTCTGGCAATACGCCTTTTTCAACTTTTACGCTTCCCAGCAAGTCACCCTGCTTGTATATGGATTTCATTGTATATTGAGAAAATGCATAGTCAAACATCGATGATACTTCATTGTTGCGTGTCTTGGTATTCGGCTCACCGAGCACGACGGCTACGATGCGCATGCCATCACGCTTCGCCGTAGCAGAAAGACAAAACTTCGCTTCTGACGTATAGCCTGTTTTCAGCCCATCTGCTCCGGTGTAGAAGCGAACAAGCTTATTGGTATTCACCAGCCAAAAGGGTTTGACCGAGGATTTGCGCAAATAGTCCTGATATGCTCCTGTATACTTCGTAATTTGCGGATATTTCAACAGCTCCCGGCTCATTACCGCAATATCATGCGCAGAAGAATAGTGATTTTTTACTGGTAAACCGTTGCAATTGGCAAAATGGGTATCCTTGAGTCCGAGCTGCTGCGCTTTGGCATTCATCAGCTCGACAAAAGCCTGCTCAGATCCTGCAATTTTCTCAGCCATAGCCACAGAAGCATCGTTCCCGGAAGCCATTGCAATTCCCTTTAACATCTCGTCAACCGTCATTTCTTCTCCCGGCTCCAGAAAAATTTGCGAGCCGCCCATCGAGGATGCATATTCGCTGGCCCGCACTTTATCAGTTAGCTTGAGCTTGCCGTTATCAATAGCTTCCATCGTCAGCAGCATCGTCATAATTTTGGTGATGCTCGCTGGAGGAAGTTTTTCACGACTGTTTTTTTCATAGATAACTGTGCCTGTATCTGCATCCATCAGGATCGCCGAGAGAGCCTCAGGAGCCAGCTCCGCCGCAGAGCCCCCCTTGGGTTTGCTTTCAGGTTTGCTTTCTTCGGCCCAACCGCCGACGGGGACAGCAGTCAAGGCCACGAGACAAGCCAGAATGAACGCCACCACTTTTTTCTTCACAATCGGTTACCTCCTCAACATATTGGCGGAAAGCACCGGAGCCCGTATACTTGCCCCTCCGGCCTATTCGCGTGCTGCTAACCATTGTCGTCAGATTGGAAGAAAAATATTCCATATGGATGATTATTCATTTTCTTAGCATGGACTGAGTATATGTATAAGAGAGCTTGCTGTAGGCTGTACAAGAAGATACGATTTGTATAAAATAGATACATAACGTATCCAGGCGGTGAAGACGTGAAGCATATACTCACAGTGGCCGGTTTACTGGCTTTTTCAATTCCTTATGCCTGTCAGGGCCTATCTCCCAGAGTCATCACAATTGCCCTGCTCATTCTGTTATTCAGCTATATCATGCTGCTGCCTTCGCTCAAAACGGTGATTGCAACTTTAGCAGACAATCCGTTGCTGACCTTGCTCATGATGTACATAGCGGCCTCCTGCTTATGGGCTGAGCAGGAGCAGACCTCATCTATGCTGATGGTTCTCAAATTCCTTGCCTTCTCTACCTTCGGACTTTATTTTGTTACCCACTACACAGCACAGGACTGCATTCGACTACTCGTCATTACATTAAGTATTTTGAGCGTACTTAATCTACTGGCCGTTTTGCTCGTTCCTTCCTTTGCTATTCACGCAGGCGTAGAACATACTGGACTGTGGAAGGGGATCTCCGGTCATAAGAACACACTCGGGACCCTCTCTTTATTAAGTTTTGTTTCACATGTCATATCCTTTTTCAAGGGAAAACACAAAGCTTTGCATGTCGGCTTTATCCTGCTCAACGCCCTATTGCTCATTAAATGCCAATCTACCACCTCGTTGGTGCTGACATCCTCGCTGTTCGCATTCATTTTGTTTATATTGCTATTCAAAAGAATTCGAAGTGTCGCGTTACGAGGTTTTTTCATTAGCACTTCCGGCCTGCTTGTGCTTTTGGGCTTGGTATTGGCCTTTACTTATGGGGATGCGATTGCATCGGAGTTCGGAAAAACAACAACCTTAACCGGAAGGACAGAAATCTGGCAGGGAATCGCTGGTGCTATTCAGAGCCATTACTGGTTTGGTCATGGTTACGGCTCCTACTGGGCAGCCCGGCCCAGTATCTATGCGGGTGGAATCCGATTTGATCTGACAAGCAGCCATAGCGGCTTCCGGGATTTGTGGATCGACGTGGGCTTCACAGGACTCCTCGCCACGATCGCACTCGTTACAATCACCTTATTTAAATTCAGAATTGGCAAAGCAGATATGTATACATGGCTGACAGCAATGGTTTTTTTCCTGTTCATCGTATTGAACAATATAACGGACAGTCGTTTTCTGAACTCACTATCCATCTACTGGATCATTTTTATGGTGATTGTAATCAAGGTGCAGGAGCGGCATAGACTGGCTGTAGCAGAAAAAACTAATTCGGCAGCATTGAGCACATCCCCACTTCATTAGGAAATATCACCCGCTCTCAACCGTTACGCAAAAAAAGAACCCCATCCTAGGCCATCAAATGGCGCTTGGATATGGGGTTCTTTGGTTACATGCCCGCCACTCTGACTCGGCGGCGCACCTTATCTACATTTGTGGAATAATCGCCAGTACAAGCTTCAAAAATTGCTCGCGTACCTTTTCCGCCGTCTCCATCACTTCACTATGGGACAGAGGCTGATTCAGAATGCCTGCTGCCATATTCGTGATACAGGAGAACCCGAGCACCTCAATGCCCGCATGACGGGCTACAATAACCTCAGACACAGTCGACATGCCCACCGCGTCTGCGCCCAGGGTGCGCAGCATGACGATTTCAGCAGGCGTTTCATAGTTTGGTCCTAGCAGACCGGCATATACACCTTCCTGCAAGCTGAAGCCCTGCTCAGTAGCTGTCTGTTTGGCAATTTCACGCAGACGGCGGCTGTATGCCTCCGACATGTCAGGGAAACGAACACCCAGCCCCGCATCATTCGGTCCAACCAGCGGATTCTGTCCTGTCAGATTAAGATGATCCGAGATGACCATCAGATCGCCCGCCTGATAGGATGTATTTACACCACCTGCTGCATTCGTCACCAGCAGACTTTGAATACCCAGTTGCTTCATGACACGAACAGGGAAAGTGGTTAGCTGCGGGCCATAGCCCTCGTACATATGGAAGCGCCCCTTCATCATGACTACAGCGCGACCTTCAATCGTACCTAACAGTAATTCTCCCTCATGACCTTCTACCGTCGAAACGGGAAAATGGGGAATTTCCTGATAGGGAATGCTAATCCCATCCTGAATCAAATCGGCCAGAATACCGAGACCCGATCCCAGAATAAGACCGATTTCCGGACGAATTCCGCTCTTGGAATGGATATACTCTGCTGCTTCCTGAATCATAGCTTGGTTGGCTGTTGACATCAATATCGCTCCTGACTTGTACAATCGTTAAGTTATAGTGATCATCACATTTTTCTCGTGAAAGCAAAGCATCGTTACCACACCATTATCACATTGTTACCGCATCTTTACCGATGTTCCTTGCTTTCAGGAGAAATGTGATTGCTGCCGTGCGGGTGATGCTTTTCATATACTTCCTTCATATTCCGTCTGGCCGTCTGCGCATAAACCTGCGTCGTAGACAGATCGGCATGGCCCAGCATTTCCTGTACAGAGCGCAAATCGGCTCCACCCTCCAGCATATGTACCGCAAAGGAATGCCGCAGCGTATGCGGCGTAATATCCTCGTTTATGCCTGCCTCCTGACCGTACTTCTTAATTATTTTCCAAAAGCCCTGTCTACTGAGACGCTGACCAGATACATTCAAGAACAGGGCTTCCTGCTCCGCCTGAGCTTCTCCGTCCTGCATGGGTCGCAGCAACGATGGACGCTGCTCATCTATGTAGGTCTGCGCCCACTGTGCCGCCTCACGGCTAATCGGCACTACACGCTCCTTGCCCGCCTCGCCGCCACAGTGAACAAAGCGCAGATCGGTGCGCACATCACGCACGTTCAGGGCAATCAGCTCGGATACGCGGATGCCTGTTGCATATAGTAGTTCCAGCATCGCCTTATCCCGTACTCCCTGCGGGGTAGTCACGTCCGGTGCTGACAGCAAACGCTCTATCTCATCCTGCGTGAGCACCGAGGGCTTCTTTTTGGTCGCTTTCGGCAACTCTAGCAGAACAGACGGATCTTGGCCTGTAATCCCCTCCCGAATCAAAAAATGAAAAAAGGAGCGAATGGAGGCAACGCTGCGAGAGATCGTCGCCGCTGCTTTCCCCTGTTCCTTCAAACGTCCCAAATACAGCACAAGATGTGAGCGCTGGACGCTATCCGGCTGCTCAAGGCCACAGGTTTCTGCGAACTCGGCAAACTGCTGTATGTCCCGATGATACGCTTCCAATGTGCTGCGCGACAAGCCCTTTTCCTCTTCCATATATCGAACGAAAGGTTGAATATATATTTTCATGAGTAGCAAAAGTCTCCTTGTCCTACCTACAGCGATTCATAGCTATTCCCCATACCAGTAAAAGAAACGCAAACGCTCCAACAACACCATTTGGTGCTCAGTTCCCTCGGACAATGCCTGTCCGCCAAATACCTTAACTGACTGCCCTTCCGGTATCCGGTAATGATCCACAGGTGATATCCAATCTGTAAACAATCTGAGGCTATAAAAGAACATACATGACAAAGCCCCGAACAATATGACTATACGCAGCCATTTTAGTACTTTTCGCATCGATATAACCATGTGGATCAGCCGCCTTTTCCCAGAATATAGAACCTATCAGGCTCTCTATGGGAAGGATATGACAAGCTATTCCTTTTTATACCGTTTGGCCCCATGCAGCCCATCCCGAACTAAAAAAGTCTTCAACTGAAAAAATCCCCAGCCAAAAAAGTCCCGAACTAAAAAGCTCCCCCCGAACGCGTCTTCGTCGGTGAGAGCTTGGGTTGTCAGCTTATTAATCCTGAGATTTGTTTTTCCTGGTTTTGCCCAAAGACTTTTGAGCAGTCATATCGTTCTTCGCCTTGCAACGATAGCAAATACCGTGGAAGTCCAATCGATGGTCCACTACGGTAAAATTAAATTCCCGTTCCAGACGCTCTTCCAACGGCCCAAGCCAATCCTCCAGTATTTCATCTACACTGCCGCACTGCACACATATCAAATGGTGGTGGTGATGCTTGGACGTATCGCCACGCAAATCATAACGCGCCACGCCATCACCAAAATTAATTTTCTCCACGACATGCAGTTCACTTAGCAGTTCTAGGGTACGGTATACGGTCGCCAGACCGATTTCGGGAGCTTTCTCTTTGACGAGCATAAATACATCTTCCGCACTCAGATGATCATCTTCGTTCTCAAGTAAAACTCTAACGGTGGCTTCCCGCTGAGGCGTTAGTTTGTAGCCCTGGGATTGCAATTGCTGCTTAATTTTTTCGATCCGTGCTTCCATGTGTCTCCCTCCCCCTGCAAAGCTACTGCCTACTGCACTTTTTTCACTCCTATTATTATAGGGGGTCTATACAAATAAAGTCAAACATTTTGAAAGAGGTTAAGATGATACGGAAGCCGTCAGCATGGGAGTGACCCATTGCATCATAACCGGGGTGATCCAAGTTTCAAAGAACGCGCTACCGACGAGAAGCAGCATCATTACGGCCGTCAGTCCTGCGTATGACAGCAAAGGACGCAACATCCCGTCAGATGGACGGGTAGCAAGTATTTTAGTTTTGATCATATGAATGGAAAAGGTCATCGCAGCCACACTGCACACAAGCAGCACCGGAATCACCAGCAGGTTATGAGGAGCTACCGAGACGAGGGAAAATAACAGCCCTTTCCACGAGTATTGCCCTACCAAATAGCCCACTGAAAATCCGATTAGCACACCCTTGAGAAAATTCAGCACAAGAATACCGGGAAGACCGATGACTGAAAGGCCGCACACCCAAATTAAACCGACCCATTTCAAATGTAGAGACACACTATCCCAAAAGGTCGAGGCCGCCTGCGGATCAGCAAAGCCCTGCTCGTTTTGATTGACCGTCGCAAAAAAGTCCTTCAGATAACGCGACAAATCCTGTAGCTGCTCCAGCGAGAGCGCATTTACCATCAGTGCGCCAAAGACAACTCCCACCAGAAACAGCACAGCCAAAAAAACATAATACGGCGTCTGATCCTTTAACGTATGACGAAACCATTGCATCGGCGTCCTGCCCCTTTCATCTGCTTGTTTGTCCAAAAAACAACCGGAATCCGACAGCTGATGGCCATGAATGGAGGCAGTAAAGATTCGTAAAAGATGTGCCAAGCCAGCGGCGGCATAGATATTTTTAAGGTTATTTTATGGTTATGAACAAGCAGATGCTGATATGACTTTATCAGGACATGACTTTGCTAGGACTTGGCTATTTTGCCGTATGTTCCGCCACCGCCGGACACGAGAGAGAGTCGTCCCTCACGGGACAGAATAATTTGCTCTGCCAACACTTCCCCGACAACTGCCGCCAGTTCTCCCTGATTGACCTTATGCAATATATTCATTTCCGTCCCAAACGCGGTCAGCAGATGGTTCAGCTTGGCTTTGCCCAGACCAGGGATAAACTCAAGCGGAATCTGATAAATGTACGGCGGGCGATGTGAAGGAATCACGGGCTGTTCACGGTCGGCAATGCTCCATATTCGATCCAGCACGCCCCGCACCAGCTTGGGGTGACCACAGTCAGGACAACGTTCGTCCACCATCTGTTGCTCGTCAATAATCGTACCGCAGCTTTGACAGTAAGAACGGTGGTATTTGCCCAGCTTGGGGTTTAATCCGTAGTTGGCACACACCCTTCGTCCTCCCCGTCGCTCCAAAGCCATTCTGAATTCATCAAAGCACGGCTTCGTGAGCGATAATTTATTGTATTCTCGTCCAATTTTTCCAAGTGAATGGGCATCAGAATTGGTAAGAAAGCTGAAACGATCCAGTTCCGAGATCATTCCTGCCATGGATGAATCTGCGCTTAGCCCCAGCTCCACTCCACTTATGAGCTCCATATCGAGCAGTTCTTCCATACGGGCCGCAGAGCTGCCGTAAATGCCCTTATGAGGGGTAAACACGTGCGCAGGCACCATGATGCCTCCACGCCCGTAAATTTGCTGCTGTAATTCGCGTGGCGGTGCGTAGATACGTTGTGAGCTGAGATTGACATTTTTCATATGTCGGGCCATCCATTGCGTAAAATCCTCCATCACCGCCAAATTAGGAAAATAAGCCAATACATGTGCTTCGGGACGTCCTTCGGCTCGGATTTCCAGCTCCGTCCCTAGCAGAACCACCGTATCACGGTATGCGATACCGCCGCCGCTAATTTCCGTCATTTCCCCCGTGTGCAAATAAGCTCGAATATCTTCCTGTACATTCGGTGCGTGGCAATCAATGATCCCGATCAGCCCGATCCCCTTGCGACCGGAGGCTTCCTTGGCTATGTTGGCGAAGGTGAGATCGCGGCTGCCACTGATTTTCACCGGATCTCCCTTCTCTGTTCTGCCAATATGAATATGGAGGTCAGCAAAATAGTCTGTAAGTTCTACCTTATTTCCGTTCATATTTCTTAGAAACTCCCTGTGTGCTGTTGGAGCTGCCATGCATAGACAGCCAAAATCGTTTTGGCATCACTAATTCGACCCTCACGAATGAACGCCTGTGCTTCTTCCAGCGTCACCTCAAACAGCTCCAGAAATTCATCCTCATCCGGCTCCATTTCCCCTAGCTCCAGCTCTTCGGCCACATATAAATGAATGATTTCATCTGCAAAGCCAGGGGAAGTATAAAAGGAATGCAGCAGCTTTAAGGACTTGGCGTTATAACCTGTCTCTTCTCTCAGCTCACGTCTTGCAGCTTCCATCGGGTCTTCGCCTCGCTCCAGCTTGCCTGCTGGAATTTCCACCTCACAGCGCCCCATAGCCTGTCTGTACTGGTCCACAACCAGCATTTTCCCCTGATGCAGAGCCAATACAGCCACCGCACCCGGATGCTTTACGGTTTCACGCTTTCCGGTAGAGCCGTCGGGAAGCTCTACGGTGTCCACCTGTAACGTAATGACCTTTCCTTCAAAAATCGGCTGGGTAGACACCGTCTTTTCCTCCAGCGCAGGATTGGAATAAGGCTTGCGATGCAAATCGTTCGTGTGATGATTCACTTGGTCGTTCATCGATTATGTCTCCTTCTTCGTCATCTATCTTTCTTTATCCATTATCGCCAACGATAGTCTAACTTGTCCACTTTGGACATATGCTGGTGGTATAACAAACTTCCTGTGATAAGGAGATACTGAGATGAAAAGCTACCGTACCGAAACCACCCTCCATATTGTCGGCAAAGCCTGGCAGATTCAAGCTCTCTTGCGTCAATGGCAAAAGGAACACGGTCCCTCAGCCACCATTGCTTCGCTGACCGTTCCAAAAAAGGTTCAGGTCTAAAGACAAAGGAACGATCTTCCTATCTTTAGCCTGAACCTCTTTGTTCATAGGATACAAGTTTTACTTCGCGGTCTCCTGAATCAGAGCTACAACTACTTCAGCAACCTTTACCAGATCATCAGCCTTGATTTTTTCCTCTGTTGTATGAATGTTCTGGTAGCCCACAGCCAAATTCACCGTTGGAATCCCCAGTCCGTTGAATACATTGGCATCTGAGCCACCACCGGAATGGAAGGTCGATGTTGGTAATCCCAGCCCTTGAATCGCACGCTGCGCTACCTGCACAACCTCATCATGCTCCGTAAAGCTGAATGCCGGATAGATCACCTCACTGCGGAACTCACCCTGTGCGCCAAATTCACGCGCTGTAGTTTCCAGTGCTTCACGCATATGCTGGATTTGATGGTTAACCTTTTCCTGCACAATACTGCGTGCCTCTGCGCGAATCAATACAAAATCGCATACAATATTCGTTGCCCCGCCGCCTTCGAAGCTACCGATGTTTGCAGTGGTTTCTTTATCGATTCGGCCCAGCTTCATATTGGAAATCGCCTTGGATGCAACTTGGATGGCACTAATGCCATCTTCAGGATTCACACCCGCGTGAGCGGATTTTCCTGTAATCTTCATTTCAATACGTGCCTGCGTAGGAGCAGCTATACAAATGGAACCCACGTCCCCATTGGAATCCAAAGCATACCCGAAGTCCGAATCCAGCACTTCCGGCTTCATGGCCCGCGCGCCCATCAGACCGGATTCCTCACCAGCCGTAATAACAAACTGAATTTGACCATGGGGAATGTTCTGCTCGCGCACGACACGAATCGCCTCAAACAAGGCAGCAATACCCGCCTTGTCGTCCGATCCCAGAATCGTCGAACCATCACTGCGAATCCAGCCATCTTCACCCAATTGCGGCTTAATGCCTTTGCCCGGGGTAACGGTATCCATATGGCAGGTAAAAAATATTTTAGGTGCTTTCTCCACACCTTCCGCTTTCCAGGTGACAATCAGGTTGCCTGAGCCATGTCCGGTTCTCTCACGAGAATCGTCTTCCGTTACCTCCAACCCAAGCGTATTAAATTTTTCTTTCAAAACACGTGATATTTCCTGCTCATACTTCGTTTCGCTGTCCACCTGTACCAGTTCCATAAATTCCTGTACGATTCGGTCTCTCACTACTTTTGCTCTCATTAAACTTTCCTCTCTTTCCCGTTTACGCTACAATACGAATAGATGGTCTTATCTATGACTTAAACCTTTACAAAAGGAGTTACACATGTCTAACAAAAAATGGGTTCGTTTTTTCGTTTATGTTATGCTCGCTGCTATGATTGGCTCTACACTGTTCATGGTCATTGAGCCGTTGATTATGCCGCTATAATGGCCAACTACGTTCACCGTATTCATCCGCTTCATGGCTCCGTAAAAGCTGTGAATGGACAAGCTGCTGTGAATGCAAACAGGCGGGCTTTCGTGTAAATCACGTATTAGCCCGCCTTACCTTTATGGTTAGGAATGCGCTTGCCATTCCGCAGCAAACGAAAATTGCTGTTCGAAGTGCGGTACAATTTCCTTCGCAATCTGCTCCACCGAAAAAGTCTGCTGTGTACAGTCCTCCAGTGAAGTCACCCCGTACTCCTGAATGCCGCATGGGACAATTCCTTTAAAGCCCTCATGCTGAATCCCTGATTTGATGTTGAAGGCGAAGCCATGACTGGTTATAAAGCCCCGACGGTGCTTGCACTTGTTGAATTTCACACCAATGGCCGCAATTTTAAGATTCCCGACCCACACCCCTGTATATTCAGGCTTACGATTCCCCTCAATCCCGTGAGTTGCCAGCAACCGAATGATTACTTCTTCCAAACTCCGAAGGTAACCGTGCAGATTCAACGCCTCCCGATTGCCGAGCATAAGCAGAGGGTATCCGACAAGTTGTCCTGGCCCATGATATGTAATGTCTCCCCCACGGTCAATCTGAAAGACGCTAATTCCCTCAGCCTCCAGTTGCTCGGGTGTGAGAAGCAAATGCTCGGGATGTCGCTGAGAGCCAATTGTGTAGGTCGGCGGATGCTGGAGAAGCATAAGTGTTTCCCTCGCTTCTCCAGCATCCAGCTTCCCTACAATCTCCTTCTGAACATCCCATGCATGAGCATATTCCATCCTATCTATATAGGTTACTTCAAGCGGTCGTCTGTTCATGGCCTGTCACTTCCTCCCCGTCCATTTACCCAACTGTTCGAATGACCCAGCTGTTCAGAAAATTAGTACAGCTTCGTATCCAAAGTGTACCCTTCCAGGTTTTCTTTGACCCGTTGCAGGAATCGTCCGCAAATGACACCGTCCAAAATACGATGATCCAGCGATAAACACAGATTAGCCATCGAACGAACCGCAATCATATCATCAATGACCACCGGTCTTTTGACGATGGATTCAAAGGTGAGGATTGCAGCCTGCGGATAGTTGATTACCGGATAAGACAGAATCGAACCAAAGGAGCCTGTGTTGTTAACGGTGAACGTCCCGCCCTGCATATCGTCCAGCTTGAGCGTTCCCTCCCGTGTTTTACGGGCCAAATCTTCGATTTCACGAGCCAGTCCGGCAATATTTTTCTGATCCGCTTTTTTGATGACAGGGGTGAGGACTGAATCCTCCGTACCCACAGCCAGCGAAATATTGATATCTCTTTTGACGATAATTTTATCCACTGCCCACACCGAGTTCATGATCGGATATTCCTTGATCGCATTCACGACTGCTTTCATGAGGAAAGCGAGGTACGTAATGTTGATCCCTTCTTTTTGCTTGAACTCGTTTTTGATCTTGTTGCGGAGCATCACCAGATTGGTCACATCCACCTCAATCATCGTCCAGGCATGTGGAATTTCTGAAACACTTTGCCGCATATTGCGGGCAATCGCACTCCGAATAGGTGTCACATCAATAAAATATTCTGATCTGTTATGGCTGTCACCCTCAACCTCAATCATAGGAACCTTTGGAGCCTCCGTTAAATGAATACCGCTGTTGCGCACCGGAATAGCAGGGTCCATATGTTGAATCGGTGTACTCTGCTGAGCGGCGGAAGGCTGTATTCCAGCAAAAGGCGAGCCTTGTCCCTGCGCCGTTCCGGTTGGCTGTTCTGGTACTACAGCCTGAGCAGAGCCGCCCTGCTGCACATAATTCAGGACATCCTTGCGGGTAATTCGTCCCCCCATGCCCGTGCCCGGTACTCGACTTAAGTCCACATTGTGTTGAGCAGCCAACGTTTGTACCGCCGGGGAAAAACGTCCCCGCATCGACTGATCAGAAGCAACTCCCTGCTGAGCTTGTGTATTGCTAGGGGCTGCTGGTACAGCAGAAGTTGCTGATACCGCAGGTGCAGCCGACTTGGTCTGGATACGGCAAATCAACTCACCTACTGCCACCGTCTGACCTTCTTCTGCTAACAGATCACCCATAATTCCGTCCAATGTGGATGGGATTTCCGCGTTTACTTTATCTGTAATGACCTCGCAAATCGGTTCAAACTGCTCCACCGTGTCACCAGGTTGTTTCAGCCACTTGGCGATAGTCGCCGATACAAGCGATTCTGCCAATTGAGGCATGATCACGTCGTTCCATTGTGTTTGGTCTGACATTTTTTCAGCTCCTTAACATCATAGGAGGGCGCGTTTTACCGCTGCCCTCGCTACACTTTTGGAATGCTTTCGTCCAATCTGCTCCATTCTAAAACATGGCAAGACGACGCATGGCTTCCTTCACTTTGTCCTTGTTCAACATATAAAATTTCTCCATGGGTGGACTGATCGGCATGGCTGGCACATCAGGAGCGCACAGTCGCTCAATCGGGGCATCCAGCTCGAATAAACATTCCTCATTAATAATGGCCGATACCTCAGCGCCGATGCCGCCCGTTTTGTTGTCCTCATGCACGATAAGTACCTTGCCGGTATGGCGCGCAGCCTCAATAATGGCCTGGCGGTCCAGCGGCTGGAGTGTGCGCAAATCCACAACGTGTGCGGTAATGCCCTCTTCCTTCTCCAGTTCCTCCGCAGCCTGCATCACAAAATGCAGCGGCTGGCTGTAGCCAATAACCGTAATGTCGTCACCTTCACGCAATAGATTGGCCTTGCCAATCGGGACGATATAATCATCCTCAGGCACTTCACCCTTAATCAGCTTGTAGGATTTTTTGTTTTCAAAAAACAGCACCGGATCAGGGTCACGAATGGCGGCCTTCAGCAATCCTTTGGCGTCATAAGGCGTAAAAGGAGCTACAATTTTCAGACCTGGCGTGCCAAAAAAGATCGACTCCGGACACTGCGAGTGATACAAGCCGCCAAAGATACCTCCACCGATTGGCGCGCGGATGACAACAGGACAATTCCAGTCGTTGTTAGAGCGATAGCGAATTTTAGCCGCTTCACTAATAATTTGGTTCGTCGCCGGAAGCATGAAGTCCGAGTATTGCATTTCGGCAATGGGCTTCATTCCGTACATGGCCGCGCCAATCGCAACTCCGGCAATTGCTGACTCTGCCAATGGCGTATCCATGACACGCTGCTCACCGAATTGCTCCATAAGACCCTTGGTCGTCGTAAAGACGCCGCCCTTCACGCCAACATCCTCGCCTAGTACAAAAACCGTTTCATCCTGCTCCATTTCTTCTTTCATGGCCAGGCGAATCGCATCAATATATTCCATAATCGCCATAATTACCGGCCCTCCCCATCGCTGTCGGCATACACATGCAGCAGCGTATCTTCAGGCTTCGGAAAAGGAGCAAGATCTGCATATTCAATCGCTTCCTTGACTTCGAGCAACAGCTCAGCCGACAAATCAGCGTCCTTGGCCTCATCCCAAATGCCGCATTCGATCAAATAATTTTTCATGCGGGCTACGCCGTCCTTGGCCCAGTTCTCATCCACTTCTTCCTTGGTCCGGTAAGCCAGATCATTATCCGAGGTAGAGTGAGGAGACAGACGGTACATCATCGCTTCGATCAACGTCGGACCATCGCCGCGAACAGCGCGTTCACGCGCGTCCTTCACAGCCGCATATACGGCCAGCGCATCATTGCCATCGACACGAATTCCAGGGAACCCGTAGCCCAAAGCACGATCGCTCACCTTGCCCGCCAGCTGTTTATGAATCGGTACTGATATTGCATATTGATTGTTCTCGCACATAATGATGACCGGCAGCTTCTGTACACCCGCAAAGTTACACCCCTCGTGAAAATCTCCCTGATTGCTGGAGCCTTCCCCAAATGTAACAAACGATACAAAATCCTTTTTCTGCATTTTGGCAGCCAGCGCTACACCCACTGCATGCGGAACCTGTGTCGTCACCGGGCTGGAGCCCGTCACAATCCGCAGCCGTTTACTGCCAAAGTGACCCGGCATCTGACGACCGCCGCTATTCGGATCATCTGCCTTGGCAAATGCTGACAGCATCAGCTCGCGAGGTGTCATTCCCACAGCAAGCACAAATCCGTAATCCCGGTAATACGGAAGAAAATAATCCTTTTCCCGATCCAGTCCGAAAGCTGCCCCTACTTGTGCCGCTTCCTGACCAATGCCGGAAACGTGAAAATTAATTTTTCCTGCCCGCTGCAGGAGCATATTGCGCTCGTCAAATTTTCTTGCAAGCAGCATATATCTGTACATGTCAATTACTTGTCCGTGGGTAAGTCCCAGCTGTTCATGTCTGAAGCCAGCATCTACAGCGCCTTTTGAACTCATCGAGGCACCTCCTTAAGTGTCAAAACGTCCTACTACCAGCACCTAGTACCATCTTGTCTTAAAACCTGGTACTAAACTCTGACTAACCCCATTATAATCCTTTTCTCCCCAAAAAGAAAAGCACCGATTTATTTGAATGGTTTATATGCCGATTGCCCGTCCATCAACCGCCAGCATCGCTTCTCCCAAAATCTCCGACAACGTCGGATGCGGGTGAATAAGCTGTCCGACTTCCCAAGGCGTAGCATCCAGCAATTGTGCAAGGGCCGCCTCGCTTATCAAATCTGTCACATGCGTACCGATCATATGTACACCTAGAATATCATTCGTTTCCTTGTCGGCGACTACTTTAACGAACCCGTCCCGACTACCGTACACGAGCGACTTTCCGATGGCTTGAAAAGGGAACTTCCCTGTTTTCACCTGATGTCCCCGCTCACGTGCCTCTTGCTCCGTCAAGCCGACACTCGCTGCCTCAGGACGTGTATAAATGCAACGCGGAATCAGATGATTCGATACGCTGTGAAAATCTTCGCCCGCCAGATGATGAACTGCCTGCAAGCCTTCATGACTCGCCGCATGCGCCAGCTGTAAGCCCCCGATGCAATCCCCGATTGCATAGATATGCGGCTCATTCGTCTGTAAATGCTCATTAACCGAAATAAAGCCACGCTCTACCCGAATATCCGTATTTTCCAGTCCGATATTTTCCACATTCGCCTGACGGCCTACTGAAATGAGCAGCTTGGAGGCGCTAAGGGTTTCGGTTTCATCCCCTTTTTGCACGTCAATCTGTACGCCTTCCCCATCCTTGCCGTATGTTTCGGCCAGCACCTGCGAGCCCGTCAGGGCCTTAACCCCACGCTTGGTTAACAAGCGCTGCATTTCACGCGAAATATCCTCATCCTCGGTTGGAATAAGGCGATTGGCTGCCTCAACTACTGTAACCTCCACGCCAAAATCATTTAGCATGGAAGCCCATTCCACACCAATGACACCCCCACCTACGATGATTAGCGACGCAGGTAATTCTTCCAGCATCAGCGCTTCGTCACTGCTTAGAATAAATTCGCCATCCGGCTCCAATCCGGGCAGTACACGCGGGCGTGATCCGGTCGCAATAATGAGATGGGCAGGAACGACCGTCTCCATCTCACCATCTTCCAGCTCCACAGCAACTGCACCGCTTTTTGGTGAAAAAATCGACGGTCCAATCACGCGTCCCTTACCGCTCAGTACCGTGATTTTATTTTTACGCATCAAAAATTGAACCCCCTGATGCAGCTGCTCTACCACGGCTTCCTTACGCTCCTGTACTTTA
This sequence comes from Paenibacillus kribbensis, assembly GCF_001705305.1. GTDB lineage: Bacteria > Bacillota > Bacilli > Paenibacillales > Paenibacillaceae > Paenibacillus > Paenibacillus kribbensis_B. The sequence goes on along the minus strand of NZ_MCBP01000004.1, from coordinate 215,328 downwards.
GGGAATACAAGCTGCGCACCCGACGTCTCAATGCCATATTGCGCACTTTCCTTAATGGTTGCATATACTTCTGCGCTGCGCAGCAAAGCCTTGCTCGGAATACAACCACGGTGCAGACAGGTTCCGCCAAGCTTGTCCTGTTCGATAATAACGACTTCCTTGCCGAGTTGGGCTGCGCGAATCGCCGCCACATATCCCCCGGTCCCCCCACCTAAAATAGCAACATCACAATGTATAGTCATGCTTCTCCTCCATTAACTATGATTATATATAGCTTATTGTACTCTCTTTATTTCTCTATACAAAATATAACGTTATGCCCACAGCTCATTCATACAGCGCATCCCGCAATTTGGTAGACATCCTTGGGTTTTGAGCTGATTTGGCTCGCAACGTATTGCGATAGGACTCATTTTGCTTGCGCAGAAGCTCCAGCTCTGTCTCCAGCTCAGAGATCAACTCCTGTGCTTGCGGGCTTATCAGCCCTTGCTCCAGTAATGTTCTTTTTTTGGTACTATAATCCGTAGCTTTTTCATCCATGCCTGTCCCCTCTTCCCTTCTTTCCACTACACTTCACCATATCATGCCCGTGGCAGCAGAGCAATGACGACCACATTTACATTCAAAAACAGATATACACAAACATGTCGAAAAACAATATATTTTCGCTGGTCTGCATGCTACTCATTATGGTAATCTATAATGGCTTTTTCTTTCGGAAAATGATGATTCACAGCGTTATGCGCATGTTACAGAAAGGGGAATTCGCGTTGCCTACAGGACGAATTACGATTATTACAGGCCCCATGTTTAGTGAAAAATCCGGTGAATTGATTCGCCGCTGTCAAAAACTAATCCAATACGGGCACCGCAAGGTGGTCGCCTACAAACCTGCTGAGGATAACCGCTACGCCACAGACGAAATTGTGAGCCGCATCGGATATAGGCTGCCCGCTATCTCTATTCCAAGAAAACTCACAGATGAGCTTGTTCAGCGTATTTTGGAAGAAACGAAGGAGGCCGACGTGGTTGCCTTTGATGAAGTCCAGTTTTTCAGCCGTCATATTATGGCTCTGATACAGGAGTTGGCTTATTGTGGCAAACATGTCATTGCGGATGGTTTGAATCTGGACTACCGGGGCAAGGAATTCGGCTATATTGGCGGTCTGCTTGCCATGGCGGATGACATCGAAAAGCTGACTTCTTTTTGCGCCGTATGCGGCAGCTCGGAGGCGGTATTTACCCAACGGATGGTAAATGGAAAGCCTTCCACAGTAGGGCCTATCGTGATGATCGGTGACTCTGAGGCCTATGAGCCACGCTGTCGCAAATGCTTTATACCGCCTCATAAAGTAAACTGCGATTAGCACGCGATCACCAATGACTTTTTCCTTGCAATTTTTTGGAACGAATTGAGCCACCAGCCCGTATATCCGGTTAAGCTGTACAAGCTTCTAGTTTGTCGTTTATATACATGACCATGAGATTATCGGGGGGCGTACTTATGAGTTTTTTCAACAAAATCCTAGCAAGCGCAGGAATCGGATCAGCCAAGGTCGATACATTGGTGGATCAAGCCGTATATGTGCCAGGGGAAGAGCTCAGTGGCATCATGCGTATCAAAGGCGGTAAAGTTGATCAGGAAATCGGCAAAATCGACATCGAGCTCAAAACAGAATACATCGTAGAGCACGATGATAAAAAAACCACCACCACCTGCTGTATCGCACGGATCAAGGTGTCTGACGGCTTTCATTTAAAGCAAGGACAGGAGCTTGAAATTCCTTTTTCCTTCCAGCTTCCGCTGGAAACCCCTGTCACTCATGCCAAGCAGCCTGTGTGGCTGGAAACGGCATTAGATATCGGCATGGCTTTGGACCCGACTGACCGTGACTCACTCAAAATCGAGCCGCACCCCTATATGAGTACGGTATTTGAGGCGGTTCACCTGCTCGGCTTCCGATTCCGTTCCTCCACCTGCGAACGTCATCCTAAGCTGGGACGCGGTGTTCCGTACGTGCAGGAATTTGAATTTGCACCTGGATCGGAATATGCACGCGATATCGAAGAGCTGGAGCTGATCATGCAGTTGGAACCCGAAGGCGTGCATGTGCTCGTCGAAGTAGATCGTAGAGGCAGAGGATTGTCCGGCTGGCTGGAGACTGCCTTTGATATGGACGAGCGTCACGCCTGGTTGAGCTTAAGCCGGGAAGAGCTATCCTATGGACCAGATCACATTGCGGATGCGCTGGAGGAATTGATCGACAGACAGCTTCGCTAAAAAGCGAATGCAATCCCAAAAAATCCCCACCGTTAGCTACGGTTGGGGATTTTTAACTATATTCTTGGTTGTCAACATCTGTATAGACTAAAGTGGCAACATATCCTGTCTTTCTGCCTTAACCCTGCACTCCTTGCATGCTCCGTAGAGGGAACCGTTATCATCGGCATAAAAGATTAATCTGTCTTCTTTTCTACAAAAGGAGCATTTTTGCTTACCCCTGTGCTGTATAGGATCAGACAGCCCAAACCCGGATTGGGCCTGCCTGCCTGTTGCTTCTGTCGTCGTGCTGGAGCCAGAGGAAGAGGATACCTTAAACTTGGATGCGTTCCCAACACGGGGCTGTCGGACAGGCTTACGAGAGCGAAATTCAACGACATTGCTGCCTCGCTGTTCGTTCAATTGTTTTTTGCTGCTACGACCACGCCATGTCATAATAATCCATCCCAACGCCACCACCAATACGCCGATGACCACCCAAGTCAAGCTATTCCACATGTTCTCACCCCGCCTTTGCTTTTCTTTTGATCACACTCCAGCCCACATCATTATTTATCATTATATCATTGAGTGAACACAATCACCATATTAAGGAAAAGGGGGAAATGGCAGAAAAAACCGCTCTACAATAGAGCGGCTTTCCCCTGAAGTTAAGAATTGTAAATAATAGCCTTCAAATTATACTTTGAATTTGCCGATTTGCCCTTGCAGATCCTCTGCCATCGTAGACAGGTTTTTTGCAGATGAAGCAATTTCCTCCATCGAGGCCAGCTGCTCTTGAGTTGCAGCAGACACATGCTGTGTACCGGCTGCAGCTTCCTCGGCAATTACCGAAATTTGCTTGACAAAACCAACAATCTCATCGGTACTTGCAGACATTTGCTCCGAACCAGCAGATACCTCTTCAATTTCGCTTGCCACTTTATTCACCGTTTCTTGAATCAGTTCAAAGGATGCACCTGCATTTTGTACGACTTCCCGACCTGTCATAACATCCTGCCCATTGGCGGCTACCGCCTCAATCGCATGTGCGGTATCCTTTTGAATCAAGCCCACAAGCTCCGTAATTTGTTGAGCAGAATGAGCCGATTGTTCAGCCAACTTGCGCACTTCGCCTGCAACTACAGCAAATCCTCGACCGTGCTCTCCTGCGCGGGCCGCTTCAATGGCGGCGTTCAGAGCAAGAAGGTTGGTCTGACTCGAAATATTGGTAATTACATCAATTATTTTGCCAATTTCATCTGAACGTTCTCCCAATCCAGCCATCAGACCTGCCAAACTATTCATCGAGTCATTCACAGCATTCATTTGCGTAACAGCCTGCTGAATCATCTGATTACCCTCAGCTGATTTGTGAGCCGCATCCTGAGCTGATGCAAATACATTTTGCGCACGAATGGCAATTTGTTCTACACCGATGGACATTTCCTCAATAGCCTGGGACGATTTGGTCACCATATCCACCTGATCGCCTGTTCCTGTAGCTACTTCTTGTACCGTTTCGGTTATTTGTGCAGAAGCTTGGCTATTTTGCTCTGCGCTGGCTGTCAATTCCTCTGACGATGTGGTTACCATTTCAGTTGTCTTACTAACCGATTGAATCAGTTGACGAAGGTTTTCAACCATCGTATTAAAGGAAAGGGCCAACGTACTAATCTCATCCTTGCCCTTCACAATGATAGCCTCACCTGTAAGATCACCCGATGCAATGCTCTCAGCAGCACGACTGATTCGCAAAATGGGTTTAGAAATAATCTGGGCGATGATGATTGCCATAATCAGTGCCAACACAATGGCAGCAATACTCAAAATGATGACTATTTGTCTACCTGAGATAAAGTTGTCAACGGCTTCTTGCGTAATCTGTTTTGAACCATCCGAGTTCAACTTGATAAGCTGATTGATCGTGTCGTTCGCACTATACCATAGCACATAGGACTCTTTGTGCAGAATGCTGGATTGAACATAATCGTTAGCTTTTCCGGCTGCGATCACCTCTGGCAACTTATTCAGATATTCTGCATATTTTTTGGAGAAGTCCTCATACATTTCACGTTCTTTTGGGGTGGCAATTAATTTTTCATATGTTTTCCGTCCGCTCTCGACCTTTTTCAAAACCTTATCGTATTCCGCTTGCACCTTCTCCATTTCTGCCGGGTCGCGTTCTACAATAATATTCAAGGAGAGCCGTTCTACATCAGAGATATCGCCGTTCAGCGTTCCCAGGATCGTTACACTGGGCATCCAACGGCTATCGATTTCCATCGAATTATCACCCAGGTTTTTCATTTTTGAGATGGATACTAAGCTAATGACGATCAATAAGACAATAACCGCAAGAAAACCCAATAACAATTTCGCTCGAATGTTAAATTTCATACTTTCGCTCCTCAATCTCTTTTATAATAGATATTATATCGACAAGAATCGACAGTTTGTTTATATCAAATTAAAGAGATTTTCAGAACTGTTTCCAATAGGAAAATTTTTTTGTGTGTGGGTTAGTGCATCTGATTTTGGTTAATTTTATAAACTACGTTGAGGCTATTATATTTCATGATCTCCAACAATTGTTCCGCCATATAGCGAGGGGAGTGCTGAAAATCTTCATTCACCCACTCTATGATCATCCCCAGAATAGCATAAGCATAATAACTAGACTGAAGTTCTTGATTTATATGATTATGCTGCTGTGTATTTACAAGATCCTGTATTGGAAGTTTTTTAAGCTCATTACAAATCTTTGTCTGGACTCCCGGAAGCATATCTGTTTTCAACACAATTTCATAAAAATTTGCATACTGCGCAATATGCTCGAAGATTTTAATTGTGGAAACCACCATGTCTCCCACTACAAAAGTATCAACCTGACGGTAAGGTTCCCGATAGGAATCAACTAAATCCAGTAGAACCTCATCTATGACCTCTCCCAACAGATCTTCCTTGTACTGATAATGCTTGTAAAATGTCCCCCTATTGATGTCTGCCTGCTGTACGATATCCGTTATGGTTATATCCTTCAAATCTTTTTCTTTTAGAAGGCACACTAAAGATTCCCTCAATAGTTTTTTCGTTCTTCGAATACGTTTATCCTGAGCTAATTTTGGATCAGTCATGCTGCACCGCCGTTATTTTAAATTTTATATACACATGATAGATATACTGTTCAAAAAGCAACAATTTGCTGCTTGTTTGCTGATTGTGATTCATTTATGTCTATGATTATACTATAAAGAAAGGGGAACTATACTTTAGTAAACAGGTGTTCGATAAAATACATTACACCTGACTGAACATGCGGAGGGATCATCATGAAACTTCAGGGTAAAGTTGCAGTAGTCACAGGAGCTGCCTCTGGGATGGGCAAGGAAATAGCCATTTTGTACGCTAAAGAAGGGGCTAAAGTGGTTGTATCCGATATCCATTTAGATGCGGCTAACTCAACCGTAGCAGAGATTGAATCGTATGGCGGAACTGCTATTGCTATTGTAGCGAACGTTTCCAAAGAAGCAGATATTCAAAATCTAATTGATACCGCTGTAAGCACGTATGGAACGTTGGATATTTTAGTTAACAATGCGGGGATCATGGATAATTTTGTTCCAGCTGCTGATTTGACCGATGAGCTCTGGGAACGCATATTTGCAATTAACAGCACCGGACCTATGCGTGCCATTCGAAAGGCACTTCCTATTTTTACTGACAAAGGCGCTGGGGTCATTATTAACATCGCTTCCCTGGGAGGGTTGCAAGGCTCTCGAGCGGGAGCAGCTTATACTGCAGCAAAACATGCTGTTGTCGGCCTAACTAAAAATGTAGGCTTCCAATATGCTAATAAAGGTGTACGGTGTAATGCTATTGCTCCCGGCGCTGTAATCACCAATATTGCAGCTTCCATTAACGAACCCAATGCATTTGGTTTGGACAGAGCGATGGCTGGGCAAAATCTGACTCCTAGGGCTGGGGAGGCCAAAGAAATCGCGAAGGTTGCTCTCTTCCTCGCATCAGATGATTCCAGCTTTGTAAATGGTACTGTGATTACGGCTGATGCTGGTTGGTCCGCTTACTAAAAAAGTGAAAAGATAAACAAAAAACCAGTCCAACACAAAAGTGTCGGGCTGGTTTTTATGGTTATGCTACGATTTTCGGGCTCAGCGTTTCTTGTTCTCTTCATGCTTTTAGCCCTTTCAGGACACCTTATTCTCAATCCGCAGCTTGTCAGCGACCATCGCGATGAATTCGCTATTGGTTGGCTTGGATTTGCTGATGTTAATGGTGTAGCCGAAAAGGTGGGAAATGCTGTCGATATTTCCACGTGTCCATGCTACCTCGATCGCATGACGAATGGCGCGTTCCACGCGGGATGCCGTCGTTTTGAATTTTTCGGCGATTGCCGGATATAATGTTTTGGTGATCGCACCTAAAATTTCGATATTATTGTACACCATCGTAATGGCTTCGCGTAAATATTGATAACCCTTGATATGAGCGGGTACACCGATTTCGTGAATGATGGCCGTAATACTGGCATCCAGATTTTTCGTCTTACCCATCGGCACAACATTGGAACGCATGGATGAAACGGTCACCGGACTGTTGCTGACTAGCTGTGGCCCCACCAATTGGCGAACACGGTTGGCAAGCACTTCCATGTCAAACGGCTTTAAAATATAATAAGATGCCCCGAGCTGTACGGCTCTCTGTGTAATATTTTCTTGACCGAATGCAGTCAGCATGATGATTTTTGGCTGTGGAGTCAAGTTCATTTCTCTCAAACGCTCCAATACACCGAGACCATCCAGATGAGGCATAATAATATCTAAAATAAGTACATCAGGTATGTTGCGGGATTCTGAGATGCGTTGAAGCACTTCTTCACCATTATAGGCGATTCCTGTAACTTCCATATCCTCCTGATCGGAAATAAATTCAGCGAGCAAATTCGTAAATTCCCGGTTGTCATCAGCCAACAATACCTCAATTTTTTGCAATGTACTTCCTCCTTATTGAGTGTTATTCCGTTGGATTTCTACTTACAGTATATAAATATTTCTTGTCGGAGTATATGATTTCGACATCGAATTATGAATTCCTTCTGTCGAAAATTATTTTTATTTATTTTTGTTATCGTTTCCATTATAATTAAATATTTATCTCGCTTTTTTGAGCTAATTCCCTGCTTTTCGACAAAAAAATCTTAGGGCCACTAGCTCGCCTTAAGATTAGTTGTCATGCTCACATTATTTTGCATGATTCCTGCATCACGCAGCATCCATTCGATAAAGCAACCGTAGCCAGATTTCGGATCATTTACAAATACATGTGTCACTGCCCCGATAAGCTTGCCATTTTGAATAATTGGACTACCGCTCATCCCTTGTACAATTCCTCCAGTCTTCTCCAGCAGCTTTGGATCTACAATACGGATCACAAGTCCTTTGGTTGCCGGTTTGTCCTGTTGAGAAATGTGTACAATCTCTGCTTGAAACCGTTGAATCTGCTGACCTTCGAGTACGGTCAATATTTCTGCGGGTCCTTCCTTTACTTCATTCGCAAGAGCCACAGGAATGGGCTTTGAATATAAGCCATATTGCGGCTCATTGGACATTTTCCCAAAAATTCCGAAGTTTGTATTACGTTCAATGTTACCTAATATCCGATGATCTTTGAGAAAATGAGCGCGTTTTTCCCCAGGCTCCCCACTTTGGCTTTTTGCAATTGACGTCACATTGGATTGTACAATCTCTCCGCTCCCCACAACAATAGGGGTTTGAGTATTCATATCGGTAATTACATGCCCTAAGGCCCCGTATACACCCTGATCTGGAGCGTAAAACGTTAAAGTGCCTACACCCGCAGCCGAGTCTCTAATGTACAATCCTAGCCGCCACGCTTTATCGTCTGAATCATAAGCTGGTGTTAGCTTGGTGGAAATCGTCTGCTCCCCTCGACAAAGCGTGATATCAAGCGGCTTTTTGTTCTTACCTGCTTCGTCTACCGCCTCCGCAACCTTCGCCAGACTATCCAGCGGCTTGCCGTTCATATGCGTAATCCGGTCCCCTAAACGAATTCCTGCTGTCTCTCCAGGTGACACCTTGCGATCATTACTTTCCTGGATGACATGGTGACCGACGACAAGCACTCCTGATGATTTTACCTTGACCCCAATTGTCTGTCCTCCCGGGTATACCTTTAAATCGGGAATCACGCTCTCTTGAGCCGTCCTCGTGCTTTTAGATCCGAACCAATCCAAAGAAGCTTGTGGAGGCAGCGCTGCATGCACATACTTAGCGTTACCGATAGAACACATAAGAAAAACAAGCAAAAGACCGAGCAATTTGATCCTGGAGTAAAAATTCAATGGCTGTCACGCTCCCTTTGCTTCTTTCGCTTGACGAGTAAAGGTGGTCGCCAATTGCGTACCTATAAGGTAACCTTGCCCCCAGGCTTTTATAACTGTTAATCATTACGCCAGCCGCTCTTTTCAGGCTTTCTTTCCTTCCGCCAAATTCAACATTTCCTGTGCGTGATGCAACGTTTTTTCGGTAATTTCCACACCGCCCAGCATACGTGCCAATTCCTTGACACGCCCTTCTTCGGTTAATCCCTCAATTTGTGTCATGGTCCGTCCATCATGAACATTTTTCTCAATTAGATACTGGTGATCTGCCATGCATGCCACCTGCGGTAAATGAGTAATGGAAAACACCTGACAGACAGAGGACAATCGATACAGCTTCTCGGCAATGGACTGAGCCGCACGACCACTCACCCCGGTATCCACCTCGTCAAAAATAAGTACCGGAATTTGATCATGACGAGCAAAAATGCTCTTCATTGCCAGCATAATACGTGACAATTCACCGCCTGAAGCGATTTTGCCAAGTGGACGAAGCGGCTCGCCGGGATTAGGAGAAATAAGGAATTCCGCATTATCAATACCCTGCTTGGTAGGTCTTACACGAAGTCCTTTATATTCATATCCTCGTGGATCTTCAATTGCATCAATACGCACCTTGAGTGACGTTCTTTCCATTTGAAGGTCTTTTAATTCTTGCTCCACTTGCTCTGCAAGCTCTTCCGCGCAAATTTCACGCGCTTCCGTAAGCTCTTCCGCAATTTCCAGCAAATCCGCAAGCAACTGATCCCGCTTTGCAATCAATTGCTCCAGTCGTTCATCCTTATTTTCCAGCAGGTCGGTTTCCTGCTCAATACGGCTATAGTATTCCAAAATCTGCTCGATACTATCACCATATTTTCGTTGTAACCCGGTAATTTGATTCAAACGTTGCTCTACTTCATGCAGCTTCCCCGGATTAAATTCAATATCCTCACGATACGAACGTAATTGAAATGCCGCATCCTCCAACTGGTAAAAAGCTGATTGAATCTGCTCGGCAATAGGCTGAAGGCTTTTGCTGTCGTAGTTTTGAACATCATTTAGTCTGGACAACACATCATTGATCACGTCCAGTCCACCTCTGCCGTTAAGCAATTCGTAAGCTCCTGATATCCCATCCATCATTTTCTCACTATGGGATAGCTTGACCCGTTCTTCTGCCAATAATTCATCTTCCCCCAATTTCAGCTCCGCTGCAGCGATCTCTTCCAGTTGAAAACGGTACATATCCAATAGCTGATAAGCCTTTTGGCTGGAGCTTTGCAATTCCCGTACTTCTTTTTCAGCTTTGACAAAAGCATTGTAGCGCTCTCGATACAACGCTTTGACCGGACCAATAACCGAATCCCCGAACGTATCCAAGAGCGCCAGGTGACGATCTGCACGCAGCAAACTTTGATGCTCATGCTGTCCGTGGATATTGACCAACTGCTCGCCTACCTCACGCAGCATCGTTAAATTAACCATTTGCCCATTAATTCGTGAAGAGCTTTTCCCTTGGACTGTGAGTTCGCGACGGATCAGCAAATGCTCCTCGGCATTGGCTTTAATACCTTGTTGCTCCAACGTGCTCCACACTGGATGTTTGCCCGGCAGTTCAAACAAGGCTTCCATCTCTGCCTTATCACACCCGTAGCGCACAAGATCAGCAGAGCCTCTACCGCCTGCAATAAGACCTAGCGCATCGATAATGATGGATTTACCAGCACCTGTTTCTCCACTCAAAACGTGAAAGCCTTTAAAAAAATGAACATCCACAGCCTCTACAACTGCCAAATTTCGTATAGACAAAGTGACCAGCATCGTTCTTTCACCTCATGATGTACAAATTAAAACGCCTGATTTGCAATTAGGAAATGAAGCCCATAAGACGATTCACGATAGCTTCGCTGTTCTCTTCCGAACGGCAAATAATCAGAATGGTGTCATCCCCGCTAATCGTACCCATAACCTCAGGCCATTCAATGTTGTCCAGTAAAGCAGCAATGGAGTTGGCTGTTCCCGGCAGACATTTCATCACAATCAGATTTGTTGTGTAATCAATATGCAAAAAATTGTCAACCAACGTTCGTTTCAGCTTCTGCACCGGATTATACCGCTGATCTGAAGGCATCGAATATTTATATCTGCCATCATCCATTGGAACCTTAATGAGCAGCAGCTCCTTAATATCGCGTGATACAGTGGCCTGAGTCACCTGAAAACCAGCCTTCCGCAATGCTTCAACCAGCTCATCCTGTGTCTCAATCTCCTGTTGTGAAATAATTTCCCTGATTTTAATATGTCGTTGACCCTTCATATAATCCTCCTGTGGATTAATCTTCATATTCCTCTTCTTCGAGGTCTTCCACTAATGTAATAAGGCGAATACTTTGCTCGTCCGTATCGACGTACAATACACCCGCGCATCCCGGATAAAGCAGCAAATACGGCAAGAGCCTGTCCCGCAATTCAGGACCGCTCCACTGGATTGGTTTCTTCCGGCGTGATGTTGTAACCATATATGTCGAACCGTTTCGTACAGCCACGTAGTCTATAAACAAACGACTATACACGGTATTTCCATTCACTTTAAAAGCAAGCGGTATTTTCATTTTTCCGCCTACCACTTCATATCCTGCGTTTTCAAGTAGGTCCACGGCAGGCCCTTCGTCCAGCTCCTCGTTAATCGGTATCGTCTTTAATACAAGTGGTCCCGGCTCCTCTAACCATGCACGCAGGCTGTATAAAGCCCATATTGCTAATATCACCCCGATCACAACAATGATAACCGTATCATATCGTGTGTCCATGAACCGATCACCTCATGGACATATTCTAGGACAAGACGTAAAACTCCTTTTCCTCATAGCAGGTCCACTGTACCTGCGACCGGATATTCAATTTGGTTAATCACATCTGTGTGAATGAATTGAATATCCACTACTATACTTCTCATTATAGGCGAACGTGAGTTCGATAATCAATCCCCCACACCAAAAAGGGGTTCCCTTAAGTTCACCGAACTCATGAGAACCCCTGAATGTTACTTGCGCGACGGACCATTGTTAAAAGTCTGACCTGCTTCCTGAACAGTACGCTCAATCAATGAACTGAAATCGTCGTTCTCCAGTGGCAATTTCGCAACCGGAGCCTCGTTCAAACGCCAATGCGCCAAAAATTCAATATTGCCCTCTCCACCTGTAATCGGAGAATAGGCCAAGTCTTGTAGCGAGAGGCCAAGCTCTTGCGCAAACATCAGGATGGTCTGCAACACTTCTTTATGTGTAGCAGGGTCACGGACTACACCCGATTTTCCTACCTTTTCGCGGCCAGCTTCAAATTGCGGCTTGATCAGAGCTACAATATCGGCAGGTTGTTTCAGCAATGCAAGCAGCGGAGGCAAAATAATGCGTAACGAAATAAAAGAAACGTCAATACTTGCGAAATTCGGAACAGGACCGCTCAAATCCGCAGGTGTCATATACCTGAAATTTGTTTTCTCCATGACACATACCCGTTCATCATTACGAAGCGACCAGTCCAGTTGGTTATAACCAACGTCAATCGCATATACGTATTCCGCTCCATGCTGAAGCGCACAATCCGTAAAACCACCGGTGGATGAACCGATATCCAGCATTGCCCTGCCGTTCATGTCCAGCGCAAATTGGCGAATGGCCTTTTCCAGCTTCAATCCTCCACGGCTTACATACGGATGCACCGATCCCTTAACTTTAAGCTCGCTATCGCGTGGCACCTTCATACCCGCTTTCTCGATCCGCTCGCTGTCCGCCAGCACTAGACCTGCCATAATAGCGGCCTTGGCTTTTTCACGGCTTTCAAAAAAGCCTTGTTCTACAAGCAATACATCAATGCGTTCCTTCGGAACAGACATGTTAATCTCCCTTTGGGCAGCCAAGCTGCTTTTGTCATACTTTTTTTATAATTATTATCGTTTAATTATTATCGTTTTAGCACCGGTTCCCTTATACCGATTGTCCTATGCCATAAGCCGGCTCAGCAGCCCATTGACGAAGCTTGAGGCATACGGCTTCAACGGTAAGACCCACTTCAGCACGCTGCTCTTTAATGGAGCCATGCTCCACAAACATATCGGGAATCCCCATTAGACGCACCTGTGCATTTTGAATTTCTTCTTTCGCGTAAAATTCCAGCACGGCGCTACCCAAACTTCCCGCTTCAGAAGCTTCTTCCAAAACGATCAGCTTTGTATGCTGGCGGGCCAGCTCACGCAGCATTTCCTCGTCCACTGGCTTGAGAAAACGGGCATTGACGACACTCACCTGCAGACCTTCACGTTTCATCGCCTCCGCAGCCTCCGTCGCCACCTGAAGCATCGGGCCTGAAGCAATTACAGCGTAGCCCTCACCCTTGCGCAGAAGCTCCCAACTGCCAATCGGTATGGCTTTCAGTTCTGAATCCAATGGCACACCTACCACATTAACACGCGGATAGCGATAAGCAATTGGGCCATCATCGTAGTCCAGTGCTGTTTTCATCATATGGCGCAGCTCGTTTTCATCCTTAGGCATCATAAGCACAAGATTAGGGATATGACGTAAAAATGCCACATCGAACACGCCATGATGCGTTTCCCCGTCAGCCCCGACAAAACCGGCACGATCAATCGCAAACATCACATTCGCATTATGACGGCAAATGTCATGTACAATCTGATCATAAGCACGCTGCATAAAGGTGGAATATACCGCAAATACCGGCTTCAGTCCCTCCATCGCCAAGGCGGCACACATGGTAGCTGCATGCTGCTCGGCAATGCCGACGTCAATCATCCGTGCAGGGAACTCCTTGCTGAACGGTACCAGTCCAGAACCACCAGGCATAGCAGGCGTAACCGCTATAATGCGTTCGTCCTGTTCAGCCAGCTCAATCAGCGTCCGTCCGAAGATTTCCGTATACATGGGGTTGCCCACAGCCTTAAGCACCTGACCTGATTCAATTTTGTACGGACTGATTCCGTGCCACTTATGTGAATCTGCCTCCGCAGGCTTGTAGCCCTTGCCCTTAGTGGTTACGACATGCACCAACACAGGACCCGTGACGTTATCGGCCTGCTGAAAGGTTTCGATCAGCTTCGGCAAATCATGTCCGTCGACCGGACCAAGATACGTAAGACCCAGCTCCTCAAACAGCACTCCGGGCACCATCATATATTTAAGACTGTCCTTGACACGGCCAGCCGATTTGGCAAGTTTACCGCCAATAGCGGGTATTTTTTTCAACAAAACTTCGAGCTCATCTTTGGCCCGCAAATAGTGACGATCTGAGCGGATTTTACTCAAGTAATTATGCATGGCCCCAACATTCGGTGCTATCGACATTTCGTTGTCATTCAGAATGACCATCAAATTTTTACGTTCATGACCGATATGATTCAACGCTTCAAAAGCCATGCCTCCGGTCAACGCTCCATCCCCGATCACCGCAATAACTTTATTGTCCTCGCCCTTCAAATCTCGTGCCAAAGCCATCCCCATCGCCGCTGACAGAGACGTGCTGCTATGACCGGCTTCCCAGACATCATGCTCGCTCTCGCTTCTTTTGACAAATCCACAAAGTCCATCACGCTGACGAAGAGTATCAAACCGTTCCATTCGCCCTGTCAATATTTTGTGCACGTAGGCCTGATGTCCAACGTCATATATCATCTTGTCCTTCGGACTGTTATAGCAGTAATGCAGGGCGATTGTGAGCTCAACCACTCCCAGATTCGATGCCAGATGCCCCCCAGTCACGGACAGCTTCTCAATCAAAAAGCTCCTGATTTCCTCGGCTAGAGAAGCCAACTCCTCAACCGACAGTGATTTCAGATCGCCTGGTTGCTTTATGTGTGGAAGCAGCACGCATATCTCCCCGCTTTCCTTCAAGTTTGTGTGTAAAGTTAACCAATATTATATCACACTTTGTGACCTTGCTTAAACGCAGACAAGTCAAAGCAGCTTTAACCGCACTAATGATCACGCTTCATCAGGTAATCCGCAATCTCCAGCAAACGCGACGAATCCGGGATACCGCCTTCTATTAACGCTTTTTTGGCAGATGCCGTAAGCTTCTCCACTTGCTGCTGAGATGCCTCCATACCGATAAAAAACGGATAAGTTACCTTTTCCTGTTCAACATCACTTTGTGTTTTTTTACCCATTTTGCTCTCATCGCCTATGAGGTCCAGTATATCGTCCTGAATTTGAAAAGCCAAACCCAGATCGCGTCCAAATTGGCGAAGCGCTTCTAATTGATTCTTGTCCGCTCCACCGATCCGTCCACCTGCCAAGAGGGAGAAAATGATCAAATCAGCGGTTTTATGGAGATGGATATACTCCAGTTCCTCGATGCCTGTCAACCCCTGCTCGCCGGACATATCCGCGACCTGGCCACCTACCATGCCCCGTGCTCCGCTCATTTCGGACAGCTCCTCCACGATGGACAGTAGCGCATCGGATGAAACCCCGTGACGCCGACCTGCTTGTACGACGCTGTAAAAGGCATGGGTCAGCAGCGCGTCTCCCGCAAGGATAGCAACCGCTTCGCCGTATACCTTATGATTCGTCAGTTTGCCCCGACGGTAATCATCATCATCCATAGCTGGCAAGTCGTCGTGAATGAGGGAATACGTATGTACCATTTCTACTGCACATGCCACCGGCAGCGCAGCCTCCCTGCTTCCGCCAAATGCTTCGACAGCCGCGATCACAAGCAGAGGCCGCAGACGTTTTCCGCCTGCGGTGAGTGAATAATTCATAGATTTTCGAAGAACTGCAGGAATGTTCCAATGGGCCGGGAATTGCTCGGTTAATGAAGACGAAACTGCATCTGCCGTCCCGGTCAAATACTCCTTGAATGACGGTCTATTCAACCCCTTCACCACCGTTTTCATCCAATCCGCCGCCGAAGGGCTTCTTGCGCAAATCTCCATCCTCTTCCACGATCATTTCAATTTTACGTTCGACCTGTTCCAGCTTCTGACTGCAAAGCTGAGACAGCTGCATGCCACGCTGAAACAGATCAATGGCTTGCTCCAGAGGAACGTCTCCATGCTCCAGTTGCCCGACAATTTCTTCAAGAGCGGCCATCGCCGCTTCAAAATTCAGTTCCGTTTCATTCGCCACCGTGCTTCGCGTCCTCCTTCATTCCCCATACTTGGCAGTCCAACTGCCCGTCACTCACTTTAATCCTGATGGAATCTCCCGGCTGCACGTCTTTGAGCGACTTGATCAGCCGTTTTTCCTGCTCATCATATACCAGGCTGTAGCCTCGGGCCATAACCTTGAGCGGGCTCAGCGCATCCAGCTGGCGAATGCCCGCGTGCAGCTGCTGCCGTCCCGATTTCGTAATCGCACGTATCGCTGACTCCAACTGACGTTGCGCCATATCCGTCTGCTTGCGCGCTGAACGAATTTGTTCACGCGGGTTAAAACGCTCTAGTACCTGACGCATACGCGCGTTTTTTTCCACGTTTAAGCGCGCACGGTGGCCCGCTGCACGGATCAGCCGCTGCTGCAGCATGTCCATTCGCTCCGCATGCTGCAGCATGTAGCGGCGCGGATGCAGCAGCACCGGCGAACGCTGCAGCCGGGCTAAGCGTTCACGGTTGGTTTCCAGCCGCTGCCTTAGAGCGTTGCGCAACCGCTGCTCTCGCTGGAGCAGCTGATCCCGCAGCTCTCCCTGATGAGGCACAGCCAGCTCGGCTGCTGCGGTCGGCGTAGCGGCACGCAAATCGGCCACGAAATCGGCAATGGTAAAATCCGTTTCATGTCCGACCGCCGAAATAACCGGGATGACCGATGCATAGATGGCGCGCGCAACCGCTTCCTCGTTAAATGCCCACAGCTCTTCCAGCGAGCCGCCACCCCGCCCGACGATCATCACCTGCACCTCCTGCATGCGATTCATGGCTTCAATCGCCTTGACGATGGAGGGCGCAGCTCCTTTGCCTTGTACAAGCACAGGATACAGCACAATTCCTGCCTGCGGATATCGCCGTTGAAGCGTTGTGATAATATCCCGCACAGCCGCCCCGGTCGGCGATGTAATTACGCCGATCGTTACCGGGTGAGCGGGCAAATGACGCTTGCGAGCAGTTTCAAATAACCCTTCGGCATCCAGTTTTTGTTTGAGCTGCTCATAAGCAAGATACAGGCTTCCGATGCCGTCGGGCTGCATTTGGGTCGCATAAAATTGATATTGTCCATCCCGTTCGTACACGGATACGTTTCCCCGGGCAATAACACGCGTACCTTCCTTAGGCACGAAAGGGAGCCGCTTATTATGGGTCGCAAACATAATCGAACGTATGCGGCTCCCCTCATCCTTGAGCGTAAAATACATGTGACCACTCGAATGATGCGTAAAGTTAGAAATTTCCCCGCGTATCCATACGTCGGACAGCACCTGATCCGATTCCAGCTTCATCCGGATATAACGATTCAGGTCCTTTATGGAGTAAATACGCTGTTCAGCCACAGGCAGTCGTCCTTAAGCCAAACCGTGCGACCGCTTGGCCGCTACGAGCGTATTTTGCATCAGCATCGTTATCGTCATTGGGCCTACTCCGCCGGGAACAGGCGTAATCGGACCGGACACTTGCTTCACGCTCTCAAAATCAACGTCACCCGCCAGTTTTCCGTTCTCCAGACGATTCATTCCAACATCGATAACTACTGCTCCGGGCTTTACGAACGAAGCATCAATAAAATTGGCTTTGCCGATGGCAACGACCAAAATATCTGCTTGTCGACTTAACTCAGCGATATTCGCTGTACGGGAATGACACATCGTTACTGTAGCATTTTCCCGCTGCAACAATAATGACACTGGCTTACCTACGATATTACTGCGACCAATAACTACCGCATGTTTACCCGCTATTTCTACCCCTGTCCGCTTAATCAGTTCAATCACTCCAGCGGGAGTACAAGGCAGCAGGCTATCGTCACCGATGACCAGATTACCTACGTTTACCGGATGAAATCCATCCACGTCCTTCTCCACGGCAATGGCATCAATGACCGCTTTTTCATGAATATGCTTGGGCAGCGGCAGCTGTACCAAAATTCCGTGAATATTGCTTTGGTGATTCAGTTTATCCACCAGCTCCAGCAATTTTTCCTGCGAAGTACCCGCTGGCAGCCGATGAACCTCGGAATAATAACCGAGATCATGGCACGCCTTTTCCTTGTTTTTAACATACACCTGCGAAGCGGGATCTTCACCTACCAGTACAACAGCCAATCCGGGTTGAAACTGGTGATCTTTCAGACGAATGACCTCTTGCTGAATGCTTACGCGAATATCCTGAGAGATTTGTTTACCATCAATGATCGGTGCCGACATGTTTAACCACTCCCCAACCTGATTCAGTAGTTTCAACTTAAAAACGTGCTTTTAGCTGCTCCAGTTCTTGTATCACCCGACCCAGCACACCATTGACAAATTTGCCCGACTCTTCGGTACCAAAATGCTTGGACAATTCGATGGCTTCGTTGACTGCCACCTTGGCTGGAACATCCTCACGGAAAATCATTTCATATACGGCAAGTCTTAATATTTGACGATCCACGCGTGAAAGTCTGCTGATCTGCCAGCCTTTAAGGTAATCCACCAACAGCCCATCAATGGCTTCCTTGTGTTCCCACGTACCGCGCACATGCTCCAAAACATACGATCTCAACGCTGCTGCGTTTTTAATGACAACTTCCGCTTCGTTCTCCTCAGCGGCTTCCTGAAGCAGCATGTCCACCGCTGCTGCTGCATCCACTTCATTCATTTCCATATGGTACATGCTTTGTACCGCTAATTCCCTCGCCAGACGTCTTTTCATGCCCTGCCTCCTACGCTTGCCTGTATCTATTTTTCATTTTAACCATTTTCACAAAAAAACCTGTGAACGCATCCTCCAAAACATTGGGCGCAAAGAAGCTACAGCTCTATTTTGGAGAACACGTATCACAGGGTTCATTTAAAAGGACGCCAACGCTGCGACAGCCAATTGCTCCATTCCTTCCAAGGGAGGAGAGAACCAAGCGCTGAATCGCTACGCCTTCCTAGCGTATATCCGATGAACACCATCAATGCAAAGAACAACATATTCCAAAAGCCTGCCCACAAGTAAATGAAACCAAAAAAAATCCCGGCCGTAATCCCCGTGATCCGGCCCTTGTAACTTCCCCATATTTCTTTCCAGGGCATCAGGGAAAATCACCTCTATTCCACACGACTCTTAAAGCTTGGTGACTGAGAAACATTAGCGATGTACACCGACACATTGGACACAGGAATACCCGTAATTTCTTCCACATGATCGTGTACCCCCTTTTGTACCTCGGAGGTTAACACCGGAATGGAGCTTTCCCCGTCTACAACCGCCCGAATCGTAATATCAAGTCCCGATTCCAGCACGCGAACACGTGCCTTCAAATCCTGCATCCCACGAAAGCGTGATGACGCTTTGAGACACAGATTTTCAATCGTATCCACCGAAATCTGAATGTCGCCGTATTCCGTTCGTTGATCAATAGAATGCTGCACGGATTGGCTTCGGCGAATAGAGATATAAAAAACCCGGAGACTCAACAGCAGCAGGACTCCTGCAATGATCAAGCTGGTGAACCATACGACTCGCTCATCCTCAATACTTAAAGCATACGGAATGGCCCCGCTCAGGAGGAGGATGGCGAGAATGGAAATAATTCCGATACTCAAGCTGTACAAGAACAGCAGAAGTCTGTCCATAACTTTGGCCACGAAACGCACAGCCTCCTTAAATTAGAGTAAACCCTCGACCCAAAAGGGTCGGGGGTTTGTACAAAGTATCGCTCTATTTAACCCGTCCGGCGCCCAGAACTTCCGGCTCTTCTACTTTTTCGGCACTTTTGAATTGAACATCATGAATTTGCACGTTCACTTCAACAACGTTAAGTCCTGTCATCGTTTCAATGGAGCGCTTAACATTATGCTGAATAGCAGCAGCCACCTCAGGCAGACGGTTACCGTACTCAATAATGACGGAGACGTCTACAGCCGCTTCACGCTGTCCGACTTCCACTTTCACACCTTTAGACAAATTTTTGCGGCCCAGCAGCTCGGCAAACCCGCCTGCAAATCCGCCACTCATTCCCGCTACGCCTGGTACCTCAACTGTAGCCAGCCCGGCAATCACTTCAATCACTTCCGGGGCAATTTGAATCTCCCCAATTTCTGTACGTTCGAATTCGGTTGGCACTGTGCTCATACCTTCAACACCTTTCGGTCAAAATAAGTTTCATTCCAGCTTTGGATTTCAAAGCAGACATGCTCACTTATTATCCATACTATATCATTTGGCGTTCATTATGACAAACGAAGGAAATATACCGATTAAACTTCGTTTTCCTCCAAAAATTTAATATCAAAATCGCCTTTAATAAAGGTCGGATGCTCCAGCAAACGCTGATGAAAAGAAATTGTTGTTGGTATACCCTCAACAGCAAACTCAGTTAAAGCCCGCTTCATTTTGGCAATTGCATCCTGCCGTGTAGGTGCCCACACAATCAGCTTGGCGATCATGGAGTCATAATAAGGAGGAATGCTGTAACCCGGGTAAGCTGCGCTGTCTACACGTACCCCAGGACCACCTGGAGGCAGATAAAATCCGATTTTTCCCGGTGCAGGCATAAAATTGCGATCCGGGTCCTCGGCGTTAATACGGCACTCTATCGCCCATCCATTGATGACCACTTCTTCCTGTGTAAAGGACAACGGATGTCCTTCAGCGACCGAAATCATTTCCTTGATCAGGTCTACACCGGTAATCATCTCCGTTACGGGATGCTCTACCTGAATACGTGTATTCATTTCCATGAAGTAAAAATGATTGTCCGGACCAAGCAAAAATTCCAGCGTACCCGCACCAGAGTATTGCACAGCCAAAGCCGCACGAACCGCTGCCTGGCCCATTTCTTCACGCACATCCGGTGAAAGTACAGGACATGGCGCTTCCTCTAATAACTTCTGACGACGGCGCTGCACAGAGCAGTCGCGTTCACCCAAATGCACGACATTGCCGTGCTTGTCCGCTATGATCTGAATTTCCACGTGCTTCATACCGGTCAAATATTTTTCCAAATACACACCCGCATTGCCAAACGCTTTTTGCGCTTCCTGCTGGGCAGTAGTAATTTGCTGAATGAGGTTATCCTCATCCTCGGCAATACGAATCCCCTTACCGCCGCCACCTGCTGTGGCCTTGATAATCACAGGATAACCAATATCGCGTGCGATGCTAATCGCATCCTGCAAATCCTCGACAAGCCCGTCCGAACCCGGAATAACCGGAACTCCGGCATCCTTCATCGTCTGCTTGGCTACGGCCTTGTCTCCCATTTTGTTAATCGCTTCGGGAGAAGGACCAATGAACGTAATATTGCACGATTCGCAAATTTCAGCGAAGTCGGCGTTTTCCGCCAAAAATCCATAACCTGGATGAATAGCATCACATTCAGTCAATGTTGCAACGCTCATCAGGTTCGTAAAATTCAGGTAGCTGTCCTTGGACAGCGTCGGTCCGATACAGTAGGCCTCGTCTGCGAGACGCACATGCAGCGAATCCTTATCGGCTTCCGAATATACGGCAACCGTTGAAATATTCATTTCGCGGCAAGCGCGAATGATGCGAACCGCAATTTCTCCACGATTCGCAATCAATACTTTTTGAAATGTCATGACTTTATCCTCCCTGGGAGCAGTCTTGTTTGGCCCTCGAAAGAGGGCTCAAGCAAGCTTCTTACTCCGGTTTCACAAGGAACAATGGCTGGCCATACTCGACCAGCTGTCCGTTTTCGGCCAAAATTTCTACAATTTCGCCCTTCACTTCAGCTTCCAGCTCGTTCATCAGCTTCATCGCTTCAATGATACATACCGTTGTTTTATCGCCCACTTTGCTGCCGATACTCACATACGGAGCCGCATCCGGGGATGAAGAACTATAGAAAGTGCCTACCATCGGAGATACGATTTTATGTAGATTGCTTGCATATTCCTTGGTTTCCCCAGCATTTGCTTGTCCAGCATCGGACTGTACTTGTGGATTTGGAATAGCAGCTTGTGGTGCCGCTGTATAAGCAGGTACTGCCGCAGGAGCCTGTACTGTAACGATCTCGCTCTTGCCCGGTTTGCGGATCAACAGGCGAGTTCCTTCATTTTCAATTTCAAGCTCATGTACAGACGTTTCATCCACCAGCTTGATCAATTCCTTAATCTCGCTTAATTTAAACATCTCTATTAATCACTCCTTCAGCATTTTGCCGGTTGCTGATAACATTGTTGAAACAGCTTTATGTATTATATCACAATCATTAAAAATAGAAAGAGCCCGGGATTATTCAGAAATCCGGGCTTTTTCGCGATTTTTGTCTTATTGTGTAACATACTGCACACTAATTTTGTCCTGCGTTACATTCAGTTCTTTCATGACTTTATCGACAATGGTTACCGCTTGTTTGGCGTCCAATTTCTCACTCAGAACAACTACTTTGTATTTATCAGCATCTTCCTCACGCACGACCGCATTGGCAAACTGCTGCTGAAGCTCTTCTTCAATCCCGGTAATTTTGGCCTGTTTATCTTCCAGCACATGCAATTCTTTTTGCGCCTCTGCAGCTTTCTTTGGTGTACTGTCGTTCATGGCAGTTGTTAGCTCGTCATTTTTCTTTTGATTTTCCACATCCCGTTCCAGCAAATAGTTATCAATCACCGCTGCTGCTGTAGGTTTGGCCTCTTGCTCTGTGGCCACTTGATCAAGTACCTGCTGGTCGGTTTTGGCGGTAGAGGTTGTTTTATCTTCACTTTTTGCGGTTGTGTCCGTCTTAGCTGCCGTGTCTTTATCGCTCTTTGAGGCTTCTGTTCCTGTGTCCGACTTTGTGGAAGAAGCTGCTGCATCGCCAGTGACTTCCCCATTCGTCACCACTTCATTCACTTTCAGCTCATTCAACTGCTCTTCTGCCTTCGAAGTTGCTTCCTGTGCGGTTCCCTGCTTATCCTTGCTCACTTGCTCACTGTCTGCCACTGGCGGGTTTGCCGGGCTTGAGTCCTCCGTAAACAAATAATACGCAGACAGCACGACCATTAAACTCAGCATGGACACCAGCCAAACGGTTTGTCTTTTATTATTCATGTTCCGTCCTCCATATTCATTAATGGTTAATTTATCAATTTCTTTGCCTGTAAACCCCATATTATCCCTGCTTGCGCGGTACAACTGAGATTTTGTAGGAAGGCACATTAAGCCCCTTCTGTACAGCATCAATAATGAGCTTCTTCACCGTAGGGTTTTCTGCCCCCATGGCCACAACGAGCACTCCCCTCACCTGCGGCTTTACTTTTTTGGTAACTATCGGGGTGTGCTGACCTCCTGACGATTCATAGGTGACAATCTCTCCATCGCGTGTATATTGGGTGGTATGCCGTTGGCCGCCATTAGCGTCCGTTTCGTTATTTTCTTCCTGCATATCCTTCACATTGCGCTGGACGATAACCTCTTCGGTGGAGTCTACGGTAACCATGACATCAACCGTTCCCACACCTACAATCTGCTCCAGCATCTGCTTCATATTGTCCTCAAAGACCTTCTCGATCCCGGCAAAAGAGCTCTTTTCCCCCGCTGTTGTCTCTAGTGCAGGCTCATTTTTCATCACGCCAGGCGGTTCACGCCCTACGTTTTCCGGGTCCACCTTTTTTACATTGACGAATGAATTAAAAAGCATAATGGCTACCCCGATCAGACCTAGAATAAGCAGCCAGCGAAACGAATTGAACCTTTTGCTTCCCTCCTCCCCCCCGCCCATCCATTTCTCCAGCATTTTCATCCATTTGCCCATTTCTACTCACCTCCTGTTACCATTCATGTGTCCCGCTTTGTGGAAGAAGCACCTGAACATTTTTACTGTCGATCCCCCATTTTTCACGCAGCACGTCTGTAATTAAGCCAAAAGCTTGTGTACTCGTTGCTGTTGCATCTTTTACGCCTTCGGCAGGGTTCCGGGTATTCGCTTGCGTTCCTTCAGCCTGATCGGAAGCATTCGAAGGTGTTGGCTCTATGTGAATATGGACTGTTTTTTCAGCAACAGGCTCTACCATAATTGGCTTGGAATCCGCGCCAGACGGGGCGTTCGTGCTTTTCTTTTCATTTTCTGGCTGCTGCTCTGCTAATTTGACCACAACGGACTGAATGCCTGTTCCAGCCTTTAATCCCGATTCCTTCTGCTCAATTTGTGCCAATGTAACTTGAACCGACTGAATGGGTAATCCGGTATACTGCTCCAACTGGGCTTTCATTTCTTTGGCTACTTCTTGGCCGGCCCATTGCATGGAGCTCCGCTCCTGTTGTTGCTTCAGCTTGTTGCCTCTGGCTAAAATCTCCTCCAATGTCGGTTCCCTCTGGCCCATCTCTGCCTGACGTTGAAGATCGAATGCACGCCCCAAAATCTCCGAGGGACTGGTGCTCAGCAGACGTACGACCGGAGAGAGCAGCGTCAGTAGAATAAGCAGGCTGAGTACGAGCTTGACATACCTTTCCATGGATCGGCTCGGTAAGATCATATCGACAAAAGAAGCCAGCAGCACAATCAGCACCAGTTCCTTAAGCCATCCTCCCAGCCAGGTCACGTCACTCCCCTCCCTCCCGTTGGATTGCGTGCATTGATTCACCTCATCATGACCGTCATATTGCCTGCTGCGAGCATTACAGTAATCGCAAGAAAGGACATTAAGCCCACTGCCGCCAGCGCTGCGAAAACATAAATCATGCTTTTGCCGATCGCATCCAGACATTCCACTATGGGCGTTTCTCCCAAAGGCTGCATGATTGCAGCAGTCACTTTATAAATGATAGCCAGTGTCAGAATTTTGAGGGCAGGGAAAGCGCACAGGAATAAAATAATAATGACTCCCACCAGACCAATGGCATTTTTAACAAGCAACGAAGCCGAAATGACTGTATCTGTCGCATCCGACAACGCTTTGCCAACCACTGGAACAAAGCTGCCCGTAATATATTTGGCTGTACGAATCGTTAATCCGTCCGTAACCGACGACGTCAAGCCCTGTACCGAAATGACTCCGAGGAAAATCGTCAGCAGCACCCCCAGCACCCCTACTCCAGCATTTCGCAGCAGATCGGCTAACTGGGTCAGCTTGTATTTACCCGTAAGTGAGTTGACCAGATACAGCACGGCCGAGAAGAAGAGCAGCGGGAAAACCAGCGTATGAATGACTGTCCCGACCGTGTTAATCATAAAAACGATCAGCGGGTGGGTGACCGAAACCGTGACGACGTTACCCATGGAGGCCAACATGGTAAACAGCAAGGGCAGCATCGCCATCATGAAGTGAATCATGCTGTCAATAGCTTCTTTGGCATAACCAATGGCTACACTAAAACTGTTTATCGCCAGGATGATAATGACCATGTACACGATGGCGTAGGCGACTTTACTGACCTGCTTGCTTTCAAAAGCGCTTTGCAGCGTTTCCAGCACCATACTCATAATGCTGAGCATGACAATGGTAACGAGCAGTTTGGCATTTACCCGGATTTCATGAATAAAAAAATCAACGATAGCGCTCAGTACACTCTTAATGCTAAATCCTTTACCACCCGGAAGAAGCATGTCCATGAAAGAAGGCATTTTCTGATCAGGGAAAAATCCGCCGTATTGCTGCATTAGCCCATCCCAATAGTGTTCAACCTCATCTTTAGGCATTTGCTCCGCCTGCTGTTTGATCCATTCGTTGGTAGGCGTATCTGCAAAGAGGACCGCAGCCGAGGCGCACCAGAGACATAGCAGCAAAACCATAATTACTTTGAGATTCGGCATGCCCCCCAGCCTTTTCATGGCATCACCCCTTCAGGCGGGCATCAGCTTCAGAATCGTGTCAATAATAATGCTGATAATCGGGATGGCAAGCACCATAATAAGCACCTTTCCCGTAAGCTCAATTTTGGAGGCAATGCCGTCCTGCCCCGCATCCCGAACGATCTGCGCTCCAAATTCGGCGATATAAGCAATTCCGATAATTTTCAGTACCGTTTTAAAATAAATCATGTCCATACCTGAAGATCTGGCCAGTCGCTCCAGCACGGAAACTACGGACCCGATCTTGCCAATCAGCAGCAGGAAAATAACGACTCCCGCTGCGGTTGCAATTAAAAAGGCAAACATCGGCTTCTGTTCCTTAATGACCAAAATGAGGACTGTGGCAATGAGTGCAAATCCCACCACCTGAATGATTTCCATGTATCCACCTACTGAAAAAGAAAGATTGATTTGATCTCTTGCAGAAGGTTATCCAGCATTCGTACCACCATGAACAGCACCACAACAAAACCGATAACCGTTACCCAATGGGCCATGTCCTCCTTGCCCATTTGCTTAAGCACGGTATGAATCATGGCGATAATAATGCCGATTCCGGCTATCTGGAAGATCGCGTTCACTTCTAAATTCATTCGAGCACCCCGCTAATAGATCAAAATGACGATCAATGCTCCGATCAGCAGTCCCAGGCTTCTGCTCATGCGCTCGTATCTCACCTGATCTGCCTGCGCCTGCGCTTCTTCATGGGATAGCTGCTGGATCGTTAGCGCAATGTGCTTGATCTGGTCTTCACGGTCGCTGGTTCCGAGGCTGTAAGCAAGCTGCCGCATCGCCTCCTTCTCGGCCTGCTGCATAGAGGAACGGCTCCACGAATCTTCAATTGCTTTATGCAAGCTTTCTCTGGCGGTCAGGCCAAAAGAGGGGTGCATCCAGCGTGAGGCTTGCGTGAACAAGGTTCGCAGCGGCTCCCGCAGCGGCTCTCCTGTCTTGGCGAAAGCATCCGGCAGCGGGGACACTCCGTAGGAGACCTCGGTGGTCAGTCTTTGCAGCGCAAGAATTAGTTCCCTGATCTGCCGCGGCCTCATTGCAAACTGCCTTGCCCGCTGCCAGCCTGCCAGCGTAGCGGCTAGTATAACCAACGCGGCTCCCAGCAGCTTAAGCATAGGATATTCCCCCGTTCTGCCCATCTCCAGGCAATGTCAGCCTGCGCTGCTTGGCATCTGCCAGCCGGAAGGAGACGCCCCGGCTCGTCCTCTCCAGCATGACATAGAGCTGAAATAGCTCCTGCCCTGCTGTTAGTCCGGCAAGAGCAGAACGGGTCGCCATTTCGGCTACATCACGGCCATGTGCAGAAGCAATGACTGCGATGCCCGCATGTAGTGCTTCACGCACCGCCTCGGCATCCTCTGGTCGCCCGATTTCATCGACAATGAGCACATCCGGCGACATCGAGCGAATCATCATCATCATGCCTTCTGCTTTCGGACATCCGTCCAATACATCGGTGCGAGGTCCGACATCAAATCCGGGGATACCCTTGTGACTGCCGGCAATTTCAGAACGTTCGTCTATAATGCCCACCTTAAGTCCACTTCGTCGCCCCCCATTACTTCCCACCCCTCCGTAGCTTAGCTGCCGAGCCAAGTCTCTAAGCAGTGTCGTTTTGCCATGCTGAGGAGGAGATAAGATGAGGGTATGCCGGATTTTCCCGGACTTTTGATCCGCTACATAAGGCAATATCCGATCAGCTATACCGGGAATTGCTCGGGCAATTCTTACATTAAAGCTGCTTATATCCCTTAAATGCTCCACTCGTCCCCTGCTAAGCACGGTTCTTCCCGCCAGCCCAATACGATGACCGCCTGGGATCGTAATAAAGCCTTTACGCAGCTCCTCCTCCATGGTATACAGGGAATGATTGCTGATAAAATCCAGCAAACGGTGGGCATCCTCCCGGTTAGGCTTATAGGCTTCCACATGGTTCAAAGTCAGTCGACCCGCTGACGTTACAAAATGATGTTCACCATTCGTGTTAATTTCCAGCGGCCTTCCTTCCCGGACTCGAATTTCTTCCAGTTGCTTAAATACCGTTTCCGGAAGTTTTCCGAGTATACCGTGCAACGGTTCGGGAAATAACTCCAGCCATTCCATACCGATGCCCCCCTCACAGTTGTCCTTTTTCTTTAAGACAAGTCTATGGCTGACTCTCGCTTTTTATGCCGAAAATATATCGAAAACCTGGTCGAGAATTTCACCGCTTCTATCAGCACGTAACAGGCCTTTTTTTCACTTGTTCAAGCTCCTTTGCTTCATTTCCAGATATCAAAAAAGAGCACCTCAAAGCCTTGTCGGCAAAGGGATACCCTTAAGTAGAAAAGATAGATTTACAGCAAAAAGAGGCTGCCCCACAGTCAGACTCATACTGTTGGACAACCTCTTAACCTACCACAATACTCTATGATATAAAACTATAAGTAGCTTTATTAACGACGGTCCTTCGGTCCACCCACAAATGCTTGCTCTTCGGTATCCAGGTTGTACGCTGTGTGCAGCGCCTGAATAACCTCATGAAGCTTACCAGCCTCAATGACACACGATACTTTAATTTCAGACGTGCTGACCATTTTAATGCTAACGCCTTGCTCCGCCAACACGGAGAACATTTGCGCCGCAACCCCCGGATGGCTAACCATGCCCGCGCCCACAATAGATACTTTTACCAGATTTTCCTCAGACGTTACTTCACGATATGGAAGCTCTGTGCGAATTCCTTCCAGTGTCTTCAGTGCTGCTTCACGGTCTGTTAGAGCTACTGTAAAGGAGAAGTCTGCTTTACCCGCTTCAACCCCGCTCTGTACAATAATATCTACATCAATTTTGGCTGCTGCCAATGTTCCGAATACTTTTGCCAGTACACCAGGGATATCGGCGACGCCCAAAATGCTGATTCTTGCTACATTTTTATCATATGCAATCCCACTGACTACAACGCCCTGCTCCATTACTGCATCCTCCTTTACGACCGTTCCTTCATTATGGTTAAAACTGGACCGCACAATCAAAGGTACCCGATTATGTTTGGCATATTCTACCGCACGGGGATGCAATACAGCCGCTCCCAAATTGGCTAATTCCAGCATTTCATCATACGAAATTTCTTTCAGCTTGCGAGCAACCTTCACGATCCGTGGGTCTGTAGAATAAATGCCGTCTACATCTGTGTAAATTTCGCATGCATCGGCTTGGATCGCTGCCGCCAGCGCAACCGCCGTCGTATCGGAACCTCCACGTCCCAGCGTCGTAATGTCTCCCTCGGCAGACATCCCCTGGAAACCGGCTACAACGACAATCTTGTTGCTGCTTAGTGCATCCAGCACACGCTGAGGCTGAATGTCCGTAATCCGTGCCCGACCAAAATCAGATTCAGTACGGAAACCAGCCTGCCATCCCGTAAACGATACCGCCTCATGACCCAACTGCTGAATAGCCATTGACAATAATGCGATCGAAATTTGCTCGCCTGTCGTCATCAGCATATCCAACTCACGTGCAGGCAACTGCTCATTCAGCAATTTGGCCTGGTCAATCAGTTCGTCTGTCGTGTCTCCCATTGCGGAAACGACCACTACACATTGATGCCCTTCACTCTGTTTCTCAACAACGCGTTTTGCCACGCGTTTCATGCGTTCCGTATCACCGACGGAACTGCCTCCGAATTTCATGACATACAAAGACAACGATATTCACTCCCTCAGACTCAACAGTATGTAACCTTGAGATGGCACAACCGACTTGAACGTGACATCCTGCGGCATAACTTTAGTACAGTATAATACGAAAGTGCTATGCGGAGCCAATGTTTTTTAATCATAAATCCTTATAAAAATATCCTCTGCCCTTAACAAGGACAGAGGACTCTAAAAACTGGAAAAAAATTATGCGCGAGACATGTATTTGCCGTCACGAGTATCAATTAACAATACGTCATCTTGGTTAATGAACAAAGGAACCTGAACATTCAGACCTGTTTCCAATTTGGCATTCTTGGTCGCACCGGTAGCCGTATTGCCTTTAATACCCGGTTCGGTTTCGACTACTTTAAGCTCTACGCTAGTAGGCAGGTTAATCCCCAGAATTTCTCCGTTATAGCTGACAATATTTACATTCATATTTTCTTTCAGGAAGTTAAGCTCCCATTTCAGCTGATCGCTGGACAATGTGAACTGATCGTAAGTTTCGTTGTCCATGAATGTATGATCATCTGCACTTGCATAGAGGTAGGATACACCACGATTTTCGATTTGCGCACGACCAATTGTTTCACCCGCACGGAATGTACGTTCAACGGTGTTGCCGTTGCGCAAGTTTTTCAGCTTGGAGCGTACGAACGCTGCACCTTTACCCGGTTTTACGTGTTGGAAGTCCAGCACCGTAAAAATATCTCCGTCTACCTCGACGGTCAAACCTGTTTTAAAATCATTAACGTTAATCACTAAAATACCCCTCCTACAGGACTGTTATCTTTATTAAACGACCGTAAATTCTTTGCTTGAATGTGTTAATACTTTGATGCCGCTATCTGTAATAACGATATCATCCTCAATCCGCACGCCGCCCAATCCAGGTACATAAATACCCGGCTCGACCGTTACAACCATGCCCGGCTCCAGAATATCATCACTCACCTTCGACAGGCGTGTGGATTCATGGACTTCCATACCCAGACCATGGCCTGTACTGTGCCCGAAATTGTCTCCATAGCCATGACTTGCAATGATATCACGAGTCAGCGCATCCGCTTCCCGACCCGTCATGCCGGGTTTAATATGCTCCAATGCGTGAAGCTGCGCCTTGAGCACAATATCGTAGATTTCACGCAACTGAGGCGATAAGTCCCCTTGCGTAGCTACTGTACGAGTCAGATCGGAGCAATAGCCATCCAGCAAGGCGCCAAAGTCAAACGTAATCAGTTCGCCCGCTTGTACCAACTTGGCGCTGGCTACCCCATGAGGCAATGCCGAACGAACCCCGGATGCCACAATCGTGTCAAATGAAGAAGAGGTAGCTCCTTGCTTGCGCATGAAAAATTCCATTTCCAGATCCAGCTCACGCTCGCTGACACCCGGTTTGATGTAAGGTAAAATGTGTGTAAATGTGGCGTCTGCCAAATCCGCTGCCCGCTGCATCACTTCCAGCTCTTCCGTATCCTTGTACACCCGCAACTTCTCCACAATGCCTGACACTGGAACCAGCGTAAGAGGCGACAAATCTTCGCTGTAAGCTTTATGCGTAGCAACAGATACATCGTCTTGCTCGAAGCCTGTTTCACTGATCTGATGGGAGGACAGCAACTCTTTCACTGTTTCCATGACCTGCGCAGCGTGCTGCACCACCGTAAAACCTTTAGCTTGTTCGGTCGCCTGCGTCATATAACGAAAGTCGGTCAGCAGGTAGCTATGGGATTCCGTGATCAGCACATAACCCGCCGAACCTGTGAAGCCTGTCAAATATCGGCGGTTGACAGGGCTAGTAATCAGCATGGCACGCAGATTTTGCTCGCCCAGCGCCTGCCGCAGCTTTAACACCCGGTCATTCTTCATCATTCATTCCGCTCCCCTCTGTCAAATAACCAAATGCTATTTTAACACAGGGGATAGGCGCTTGAGAAGTTTTTGTTACGTTCAATCCCCAGCTTCCTCAGGCTCGCGCTTTCTTTCATCCGTATACTCCACAGCAATCGTGTAGCCGATAAACAAGCCCCACAATAAAAACAAGCAAATTTCCGTATATATGGAATTCCATGTTAGCCGATGAGGCGGATTCATCATCCCGAGCTTGGGGCCGGTTAATACAAATAAAATAACCCACCAGACCAGACCGTAAACGATGCCGGGCATAGGTCCCTTAAATCGACGGAGCATCAGTGTGTACACCAATGAAGCTATAACGGATAGTGCGATAAAAAACAGCAAGCCTACCAGATGCCCTGCCGTTGTTTTCATGAACGAATGCTTGAAAAATGGCTCTGCCAGAAAGCCGGGTGCTACTATCGTAAAGTGCAGCGTAAAAAATAGCCAGCGCAGCAATCCCCAGAGCAAACCTGCAAAAAAACCAAGCTCAAGCGCAAAGGGAATGAGCGGTGTATGTATTTTGCCTGACTGTTGTCTGCCCCTACTGCTGTTATGGTTATGGCTGCGTTGATCCTGTGATTCACGAGACTGCTCCTGATTATGTCTCCCCTTCGGTACGGAGTAGGTTTCACTCATGTCGTTTGCTCCCCTTTCATGATGCTACACGTTGTGATGCGTCTGTATATCCATTTTGCTAGGTAGTATGCTCCGAAGGGGTGAGTTTAACACTGACGTTAGTGAGTTGCATGCGTATGTGACCGCTACGCGAACGGATCATTCCTCCGATCGCTGTTGCCTCCAGATTTCTGATTTTTACCCTCAAGGGTAGAAATCCGGAGGCAAAGGCGAACGCTGTCGCTTCTTCAGAACGATTCCGTTCTCTCCGCTGCTTTATGCGCTTGTGCGAACTTTTTCCTTGGCGGACTTAGTTAAGAGACGTATTTACAACCATTATTTAAAGCTTAAAAGATCTGATTCTAAACCAACCTAAATGCTTTAAATTCGAAAAGCTAAAAAGGGACTATATAAGCTAAACTTAAAAAATGACATAGAAAACGAAGTAGCGAATGGGCTGTACAAGTGAAAGGGTAACTTTTAAGTTCAACTTATATAATAGCCCTGTGGCTACGTGGCTATAAGGTAATTTTCAATTCGCAGAGCAGCAACATGCTCCTCAATAGAGGTTTAAAACACGATTTTACTCCCCCACCCAAAACAAATCGAGAGGCGGGTAGCAGCGGAGGGCTCGGAATCGTCCTGAAGAAGCGTTAGCGTTCGCCTTTATCCCCGGATTTTTACCATTACATCTTTTATTCAATCCAAAAAAAATCTGGGGATAACAGCGATCGGAAGGATGATCCGAGCTCGGAGCGGTCTAAATACTGCTTCTCGAATTTGCCCCAACTAGATATTCACTCCCAAATTCGATACAATATACAAAAAAGCATGTATCACGTATAAAGAGAGGTGAGTCGGTTGTCACAAGCATCGAAGCCTGTAAGTTACGGTGGTCAGGCAGTTATTGAAGGTGTCATGTTCGGCGGCAAGCGTGTCAATGTCACGGCAGTTCGCCGTAAAACCGGCGAAATCACATATTTGGAAGTACCGCGCAAGGAGCAATCCTGGGTATCCAAATTTCGTAAAATACCGTTGCTGCGGGGGATTGTAAGTATCATTGATTCCAGCGCCAAGGGTACCAAGCATTTGAATTATTCAGCCGATGCCTATGCAGATGATGAGCTCGACCCGGAAGAACGTGCGGAACAAAAGAAAAAAGAAGAATCCCGCTGGAGCCCTAGTATGATCATCGGTGTGGCGGCGGTCGGGATTATATCCTTTTTGTTCGGCAAAATTGTGTTGACCCTCGTGCCGGTTGTCGTAGAAAGCTTCCTGTTTGGCAATCTATTTCACAATCAGATTTTGCATAACCTCGCCGAAGGAGCTATTAAGCTGATTCTGCTGCTGGCTTATTTATGGGGGATTTCCCAAACTCCGCTAATTAAACGACTGTTTCAATACCACGGTGCGGAGCATAAAGTAATTACTGCATTTGAAGCAGGAGAAGAATTAACGCCAGCCAACGTGCAAAAATATAGCCGACTGCATTACCGCTGCGGAAGCAGCTTCATTATGCTCACTGTCATTATCGGCGTACTCGTCTACTCCCTGTTTACGTACGATAATCTGTGGGAACGTATGGGGCAACGACTTCTGCTGCTTCCAATTGTGTTGGGCCTTTCTTTTGAATTTCTCAAGCTGACCAATGCCCTGCGGGAGATTCCGGTACTTCGTTATTTGGGCTATCCTGGCCTGTGGCTGCAACTGCTGACCACCAAAGAACCGACCGATGATCAAGTGGAGGTATCCATTGCTTCTTTTAAGCGTATGCTTGAATTGGATGCCGAGTTGGAAAATGCACCTGCAAAGGAGACCTTCAACAGCCCGGTTCTTGATCCTGTGAAAGGATGAGTAGATGATGAACAGACATGCGGTTATTTTCTGGCTTACCCTTGCTTTGGGTGCATATGGAATTGTGGATATGGTATGGAAAGGCAGCTTGGGCTTTCTCATGAGTTTACTGATTCCTGTCCTTGTTTTTACAGTTATTTTTCTGCTATACAAATACTTGCCGGGACGACGAAGTCGTTCTCCCAAAATCAAGCCCTCTGCGCGTACGATGACCAAAACAGCCAACTCACGCAAGCAGCAGACTTCAAGCAAGCGCAAGGCGTATCCTTTTCATGTCATTGAAGGTTCTAAAGGTAAAAATGAAGAAGAGCAGCCTAAGTATCATTAGTCAGGCAAAGACCATGTATGATGCAGTAAAAGGAGCCATCCCCGTGTAATGAAATATTTCCGGGAAGCGGCTCCTTTTTTTACCTTCTAATCTAATTTAGCTGTTGGTAGTGATTACTTCATGGCGTACATTGTATTTTTCATCAATTGATACTTGCTGTACTGCTGTTGATAGGAGGTAATGCTCCATTTGTGGAAAAAGGCTTCCCCTGCCTGCACACCGGAAGCATACAACAAATCACTCTGCTCTGGAGAAATGTTGAATTGCGCGGTACGGATACCCAATGTTGGGATTTTAATAGTCCGGTATCGGTTCTCCTGCTCGATATATCGTTCATCATGCGCCGATAGCATCGTATCAAAAATAGCCTGCAGCATCGTCAATGGCCCCCGGATATAAGAAACCTTGGTTTCCGTCCCCGTTTTGCCCACCATCTGAAATCCTACCGTTGGAATCGTTTTGGCTTCACGTTCGTTCACAGGCTCATCAAACAGCCACAAAGGCAGATTGCTTAGCAACGCTCCATCAACAACAAAAACAAATTGTTGGGAAAAAGTTTTCCCTTTGGCAAGTGCAGAATCAAGTCTTAACATCACCGGATCAAAAAAATAAGGGATACTTGTGCTCATTCGAATGGCCTTGGCGACCTCCAGCGAAGAAGGGTTGATACCAAAACGTTTAATATCCTCAGGCAGTACCAAAATACGGCCATTCGTGATGTCTGATGCAATAATCCGCAGCTTGCCAGGGGGTAAATCCGCGAATGTACGGACTCCCTTGGCTCGCAACAGTTCACGTACCCAGTGCTCCAGTGCTTCCCCTGAGTAGAGCCCTTTTTTCAGGAAGATACGAGCAGCCGGCCCAATCCACTTGATGTTAAACACCGGAGAACGCCGCAACAACTTAACTAAGGGGGTCTTCTCAATCACGGCTTTCATTTCATCTGCCGAGTATCCTGCAGCCAATAAAGCAGCGACGATAGCTCCTGATGATGTGCCGGCTACACGATTGAATACAGTCCCATGCTCCTCCGCAGCCTTAACTGCACCCGCCAGCGATATACCCTTAACCCCTCCACCCTGGAACACAGCATTGATCAGCATAGATCAAAAAACCTCCGTTCTCTTGGGAGTAAGCAGTTCTACTGCTTATGTATGAGAACGGAGGCCCAAATAGAACCTATATGATCCAATTTATATCACATTTGATAATAATTTTGAAGAAGTTGAATGAGTCCGTAAGGATTTTTGCGCAAATGCTGTGCACTAAAGTAAATATCCCCTTTGACCTGCTTATAATTTTCGTTCAGTTCAAGCTGCTTAATGAGCTCTTGAGCCGTTTGCCAGCCCTTTTCTGGGGTGCCGATTTTATACGGAGAATGACCGATATACAGCTTAACATCTGAATTTTTGACCTCATTGGACCACCATGCGACAAGCTTGTCATAACCGGCTGCCGGGAAACCGATACTCCAGTAAATTTGTGGAGCTACATAATCAACCCAGCCCTTGTTGATCCAGGTCCGTACATCTGCAAACGTCGTATCATACGCCGTAACGCCTGCCTTCGTGTCTGATCCGGTTAAGTCCTGAGACTTGTTGCGCCACACCCCAAAAGGACTAATCCCGAATTGAACCTTGGATTTGCTTGCATGAATGGTTTTGCCCAAATCTCGAACAAAACTGTTCACATTATCTCTCCGCCAGTCGCCCTTGTTCGAGATATTGTTGGCGTTATATGCTTTGAAGGTCGCATCATCATCAAAGGTCCCGCTATAAGGATAGAAATAGTCGTCCAAATGAACACCGTCAATGTCATATCCGTTCACCACTTCCATAATCGCCGTAATGACATGCTGACGAGCGGCTGGAATTCCTGGATTGATGTACAACTGGCTGCCATTTTTAACAATCCAGTCTGGATGCTGGTTAGCCACATGATTTGCAGCCAATCCGCTGGTGGTTCCTGTCGAATTAGCACGGAACGGGTTAAACCAGGCATGAAATTCCATTCCTCGCTTATGCGATTCACTGATCATAAATTTTAAAGGATCGTAGCCCGGATTTTTACCTTGGGTGTTCGTCAAATACTTGCTCCATGGCACGAGACTGGACGGATAGAGCGCATCCCCGCTGGCACGAACCTGGACGAACACCGCATTAATGCCCATGCCCTGCAAATCATCGAGCATTTTAGTAAACTCCTGCTTTTGCTTCTCGGCACTACTTCGGGCCGCCGAAGAAGGCCAATCTCCATTAATCGTAGAAATCCAGGCTCCGCGCATGGAGGTCGAAGCCTTCACTTGAACGACATTTCCGTTTGCAGCATTTGAACTGTTCTCGCTCGTAGATGTGGACGGTGAAGTACCCATCGCCTGCCCATCATCGCTGGCATTCTGATCCGTACTTTCACTTTCCTGATTGACAGATGCAGACGTATCTGGAATAGTGCTATTTCCCGCAGAGGTATTTGCACCTGTAGACACGCCTTCTTTACCACTGCTTAACGTAATAACTCGCTCAGTCGCCTGCCAATCTACTTTTAAACCTAACGCTTCTCCTACAAAACGCAGCGGCACCATGACCCTCCCGCTCGTCATGCGGGCAGACGCGTCTAATCGAACGGACTTGCCATTCACGGTCGCGCTCTGTCCACCGTTCTCCATCGATATATTTTGGTCCTGCGCTGTAATCGTTACCTTACCGGATGCTTCCGACCAATTGACCTGAGCGCCCAATCCCTCACTGATCACCCGTAATGGAACCATCGTTACATTGGCTCCCTGTACAATATACGGTGACGCATCACTTTGCAGGGACTTTCCGTCCAATATAATCTCAATATCTCCGTTTGGAGCTGCTTGAGCTCCAGGCATAATGGCCGTCTGCACTGCCAAGAGTAAGCCTGCAGCCGATACCCCTATTTTCTTCCAATTCATTTTGTTACAGTCCTCCGCTACCCAGTTAATTTTAACCCCTATCTTGTCCTGCTATATAATGGATAGACGCTAACAGCCGGACGTTTGTTGCGGTCTTTGCAAATAAAAAAAGCATCTGTCCTTACGGACAATGCTTTTTAGGAATCCCCACTTAATTCCTTGTGTATATCATGAAGCTGGCGCAAACGATCTTCATCCCGGCGGAAATATTCGACCAATGTTTCAATGCGGGTGATGGAATCCCAGCTCAAATGGTGCTCAATACCTTCCACGTCTTTATAAATCAGGTCCTTGTCAACCCCAATCATATCCAGAAATTGCTCCAGTAGCTGGTGACGGTCAACTAACCGTTTTCCAACCTTTTTCCCTTTGGGCGTCAGAATCAGTCCCCGATATTTCTCATATACAAGATAATCGTCTTTATCCAGCTTCTGGATCATCTTGGTAACGGACGAAGGATGAACCTCCAGACCCTCTGCGATATCCGAGACACGAGCGTAGCCTTTCTCATCAATCAGCTGGTAAATGCGCTCCAAATAATCTTCCATGCTTGGCGTTGGCACTTATTTCCCTCTTTTCTGTAATTGAACGGGCGCTACCGCCTTCATTTCCTGCGTTAAACCTACATATGTAATGATACATGTTATCATTGTCTATTGGCAAGTCTCCTACCTTTGCTCACAGCTATTGCCATGATTTGTTCAATCTTAAGCCGGACACACTAGTGATATCGTACTTGTATTTTTTATCCTGTTGGCACGAGTCAGAGATGAAACATCTGAATCTTGAGTTTTATTCGGAAAGGAGCGTTACCCTTGTCTACGCTTGAACGTACTCCTGTCCAAAGCAGAGGAACCAAGCCGTTCCTGCCCGATCTGGTGTTTTTTGAGCCGGATGCACTGAATTATCCCAAAGGCCAGCATATTATGGATTGGGTAAAAGCCAAGGATATTCCGTATCGGATGACCACCTCCCACAACCGGATTACCAATTTTCCGGGTGAAACTGAGGTTGAAAAGTATCGAATGGCAAAAAAAACACTGGTCGTCGGTCTTCGCAAAACGTTAACCTTTGATCAATCCAAACCTTCAGCTGAATACGCTATCCCCATTTCGACCGGTTGCATGGGACACTGTCACTACTGTTATTTACAAACCACTTTGGGAGCAAAACCATATATTCGTGTGTATGTCAACACCGACGATATTCTGACCGCAGCTAAATCCTATATTCAGGAACGTGTCCCTGAAATCACCCGTTTTGAAGCAGCTTGTACCTCCGATCCTGTTGGCCTGGAGCATATCACCGGATCACTCGGAGACTTGATTCGTTTTATGGCAGATGAGCAATATGGCCGACTGCGCTTTGTTACTAAATATCATCATGTCGATCCATTGCTCGATATTAAGCATAATGGTCATACGCGCATCCGTTTTAGCATTAATTCCGATTATGTTATTAAACAGTTTGAGCCTGCGACTTCACGTTTTGAGGAGCGGATTGAAGCAGCGGGTAAAGTCGCTCGGGCCGGTTATCCGCTGGGCTTCATCATTGCACCGATCATCTGGTATGAGGGCTGGGAAGAAGGCTATGGTGAGTTGCTGCGCAGATTGGGAGAAACCTTGCCCCAGCATGCCGCTACAGATTTGACGTTTGAATTAATTCAGCACCGCTTTACCAAAACGTCCAAAGCTGTTATTGAAAAACGTTACCCGAAAACCAAGCTCGAAATGGACATGGAGAAACGCAAGAAAAAATGGGGCCGCTGGGGACAAAACAAATATGTTTATCCCGATGAACAGCAAAATGCACTACGGGAGTTTATCACAGAGCGTATTTTTGAACATTTTCCATTAAGCCGTATTGAATATTTCACATAATTAGCATCCAATCCGGGGTAATTCGTTGTAAAAACAGTGTTAGATCTGTCATATGATCGGTCACCAGCAAAATACCAGTGATAACAAGCAGTATGCCGCCTATTTTAATGATGATTGAGGTATAACGAGAGGATAGCCGAACAGAGCCTGCCAGCAAAGCCAATGCAAAAAATGGAATCGCAAAGCCAAGCGCGTAGCCTGTAATCAGCTTGAACCAGGTGTGATGCTCAACTACCGCCAAAGCGATAATAGCTGTCAGCATGGGACCGATACAGGGGGACCAGCCTGCCGCAAACCCAATTCCGATCACAAAGGAACCGGCATATCCGGCAGGCTTCCATGTCCAACGAAGCTTATGCTCCCTCATTAAAATCAAAGGACGCACCACACCAAGAGATACCAAACCCATAATCAGAATCAGCAACCCAGCCAACACTCTTAACGTATCCCCATAATTACCAAACCATTCTCCTAGCAGCCCGATGCTTGCACCAAGTGAATAGAACACGACCGAAAAACCAAGTACAAAAGCAAGCGTGTGCCCCATCGTACGGTAACGCACTTCTGCCTTATGCCGTCCTTCGGCAAGTTCACGGGCCGACATCCCCGTCATATACGATAAATAAGAGGGATACAGCGGCAAACAGCACGGTGAAAAAAAAGAAACCAGCCCGGCTGTGATCGCCAACCCGGCGTTAATATCCGTCATCTTCATATCCTCCTACCTGTCTTAAATAAACACGGCAAACAAGCCCTATTTACTACAACATACGTAAGGAGAGAGCAAAATATGATGCAAACCAAAAAGCGCAGGCCCGGACATGAAGCCGCCCGGACATACGCCAATACGTCTACTCTATTTATTCTACAATTTTTACACAATCTCTAAGCTTCTACTTCACAATCGCACCATTCGGCATACCTTCCGGTACGGTAGCCAGCGTAAGCTGATCTCCATGCGATGCTGCCAAAATCATACCTTGTGACAGCTCTCCACGAAGTTTCACAGGCTTAAGGTTGGTCACACAAATCACCTTGCGTCCAATGATATCCTCTGGGGTGTAAAACTTGGCAATTCCCGATACAACCTGGCGCTGCTCATAACCGAGATCAAGTTGAAGCTTCAACAGTTTGTCAGCCTTCTTCACAGGCTCACAGGCAATGACCTGAGCGACTCGCAGTTCTACCTTGGCAAAATCCTCAATGCCAATCTCTTCCTTCGCCTCTGGTGCCTCCTGGCCTGCCTCAGCCGCATTTTGTGGCTGAACTTGAGCCGTAGCTCCCTCCGGCTTCTTGCCTCCCGTCATTGCTTCCACAATGAAAGCAACCTCCTGCTCCGAGTCCAGACGCGGGAAAATTGGATTTCCTTTGACCAGCTGTGTTCCTTCTGGAATACGTCCAAACTGCTTGCCGCTATCCCATGTAGTTAACTCACCTTGGCTGATACCGAGTTGTTCCCAAATTTTATGAGGAGCACGCGTCAAGAACGGTTGCAGCAGGATGGAAGCGATACGCAGGCTTTCTACCAAATGCACCATGACGGATGCCAATTCGCGGCGTTTGTTCTCATCTTTAGCCAAATTCCATGGTTGCGTCTCGTCAATATACTTGTTGCTGCGGCTAATAAATTGGCTAATCGCTGTCAATGCCACGGAAAACTCCATGTTTTCCATCGCTTCTTCTACTTTACTGTAAGTCGATGTTGCCATCTCTACCAATGCTCCGTCGAATGCTGTTACATTCGCTTCATAAGCTGGAACCTTGCCTGCAAAATATTTGTCTACCATCGCTACGGTACGGTTCAACAAATTGCCCAAATCATTTGCCAGATCCGAATTCACCCGATCAACAAAACTTTCTGGTGTGAAGGTTCCATCCGCCCCGAAAGGCACCTCGCGCAGCAGGTAGTAGCGAAGCTGATCCAGACCATAACGGTCAATCAACGTGACCGGGTCTACGACATTGCCCTTGGATTTCGACATTTTACCGTCTTTCATAAGCAGCCAGCCATGTGCAAATACCTTTTTGGGCAACGGAAGATCCAGCGCCATCAGCATGATCGGCCAATATATCGTGTGGAAGCGCACAATCTCTTTACCTACGATGTGCACATTTGCAGGCCAAAATTTATCATACAGCTCAGTATTGGAGGAACCATAACCCAAGGCTGTAATATAATTGGAAAGCGCGTCAATCCATACATATACGACATGCTTCGGATCACCCTTCACTTTAATGCCCCAGTCAAAGGTTGTGCGGGATACTGCCAGATCCTCCAGCCCCGGCTTGATAAAGTTATTAATCATCTCTTTTTTGCGGGATTCCGGCTGGATAAACTGTGGATTCTCCTCATAAAATTGCAGCAACCGATCAGCATACTTGCTCATACGGAAAAAATAACATTCTTCCTTGACCAGTTCTACCGGGTGTCCACTATCCGGACTTTTGCCTCCAGCCACATTGCCTTCAGCGTCCTTCACCACGTCAACCAGTTGAGTTTCGGTGTAGTAAGTCTCGTCAGGAATGCTGTACCAGCCTTCGTATTCTCCCTTGTAAATATCGCCTTGCTTCAGCAAACGGTCAAAAATGTCCTGTACGACTGTCTTGTGACGTTCTTCTGTAGTACGGATAAAATCGTCATTGGAAATGTCGAGCTTCCGCCACAGATCTTGAATACCTGCCACGATATCATCAACGAAACGTTGCGGCGTTTTACCGGCTGCACTCGCCTTCTGCTCAATCTTCTGACCATGCTCATCCGTTCCTGTCAAATAGCGAACCTCATAGCCTCGCAGCCGCTTGTAGCGAGCCATCGCATCACCCGCTACCGTCGTGTAAGCATGACCTATATGGAGCTTGTCACTGGGATAATAGATCGGTGTCGTAATGTAAAATGTGTTCTCATGGGACATGTGTATTCCTCCTGTT
Source organism: Paenibacillus kribbensis (assembly GCF_001705305.1). Classification (GTDB taxonomy): domain Bacteria; phylum Bacillota; class Bacilli; order Paenibacillales; family Paenibacillaceae; genus Paenibacillus; species Paenibacillus kribbensis_B. Next base: position 173,603 of record NZ_MCBP01000004.1, on the reverse strand, counting down.
TTGTTTCCTGTTACTCCAATTCATGATTTCGACACAAATTGGGCACAAAAAAGACCCCCGCCCCTATGGGACGAGAGTCACCTCACGCGTTACCACCCAAATTCCCTGTATCCTCGCAGACTACAGGCTTCACCGGTCACAACTGACCGCCCATTAACGCTGGATCACGCCTTTCCCTTACAATTGCCCCCACACTTGCACAAAAATGTTGGCAAATACACTCGAAAAAGGTTCCTCCAGGACCATATTCAGGCTTCGCTCCAGACCGGTTTGCAGCTAACTCCGGCTCTCTGTACTGGACTCTTGCCCTACTCATCCCTTCACAGGAAAACAATATTAACCAAAATATAACCAAATCCACGCAGCGATGTCAAGTCAGCCCCTTCCCAGCATCTTCTCATCATGATCAGCCAGCCGGTCTTCACCAGATTTATCTGCCCGTTTTTGGATAGGAGGAACCAAATCTACCCCGCCCGGATGAAAGGGATGGCACTTGGCTATACGCTTGGCAGCCAGCCATGAGCCTTTAAGCGCACCATGCACCTCTACCGCCTCCAACGCGTATGCCGAGCATGTTGGATAAAACCGGCAGGTCGCCGGCTTTAACGGTGAGATATAGGAACGATAAAACCTGATCGGAGCCTGAACCACTCTGCGTGTGGTGATTTTCATTTTAATAGCCCCCGTGGCTGTGAGTGTGACTGCTCGTCTGCCTGAATCCTCCATCAGAATTACTCTCATGATGCCCGTTTTTTTGTTGGCAATCTTTGCAATACCCAAAAATTTCAAATTTGTGCTCAACGATTTGGAACTGATCCGTCGTATCTGTCATCTGCATTGGGCAAAAAGAAATCGGTAATGTTTTTTGACAGCTCAAGCAAATCATATGATGGTGATGATGATGCTCATTACAGCTTACCTTGAACTTCATTCCATCCTCAAAAGATACCTGCTCAAGTACGCCCAACTCCTGCATTACACGCAGATTACGATAAACCGTATCAAAGCTGAGTCCACTATATTTTTTACCCATATATTCATAAACGTCTTTGGGAGACAAATACCCTTCATTCTCGGAAAATAACGTGGCCAGCGTCTTGCGCTGATCTGTAATACGCAGTCCTTGAGCGGACATGGTTGCGATAATTTCATCCTTTGTCAGCATGCGTTTCACCCTCCCCTGTCTGTAGTTTCAGGCTTTCTGATGCAGGCTTAGGCTTGCATCTATTTATTATACCACGATTAAAGTCAATATTATAAGAGATATTCGCACCTGTGAGTAAGAAAAAGACGTTCTCCAGGACTGCAAACAAATCCGCAGCAGGGGAACGCCTATATTCTGAAAGTGACATCTGACTTTTAAACGGTGAATGATGAGACCAAGTGGTCTAACTCGGTGAACAGCACCGGTTATTTATATTAGTTTTTAATAGCTGGCAATGGCATAACGACTACAGAAACCGGCAAGTTACTTCCTGCCGCTGCAGTGAAATACATCTCTACACTTTCCTCGATATGACCTGTACGATACAGCACACTCATCTCATTCGGTGCTTGCACAGAACCATTCGTTGGAATACCTACAACCTGATTGTTTACCATCGCATAACCGGCATATTCACCACCACGCGGGTTGAAAGCAATCAGGGAATACGGCGCTACATGGTCCAGTTTAACTTTATAGACGACACCAAAGTTACCGGCATTGGAAGCAGAAGAGCCGTCCAGACCGTCTGTACCCAGCAGGTTCGGGTCTACTTTATTGTCGCCGAGAACGATACGCTGGGCTGTTTTACCAACCTCTTCCGTATAATTGAGCGAGATATCGGAATTCGCATACGTTCCACGGTTATGAATGCCGTCCTTAGGCAGTTTTGCCAGAGTAGGCAGCGCAGTCAACGGATCTGCATTTGCGTCTAACACAACAACCGTGTATTGAATAGGCTGATCGGTATACAAATCGGACAAGAGAGAAATAACCTGTTTTTGCTTAATTTTTTGCGCATTCAAATCCTGTAAAATAACGCGGCTTTCGCCCGGATTCAGAACTGTGCTGGAACGTTTGCTTCCATCCAACATGGATTGAAAGTACCGCTGAATCGAAATCTTACCCGCAGCCGTCGCAAACTCAGATGGTCCGGCGAAACCGGAATTTTCGACATTCAGGTTGGCAGCCGTAATATTATTGTTGGTTGCAATAACGTACATTTTTACATCTCTGCCCGTTTCATTCACATGATGGACGAGTATACGTGTACTGCCTGATCCCGTTTCTTGATACACGATGCCATCCTGGAATACCCGTTCCGGACTGTTAGCACGGATCAGAAGACGTGGTGAAGACGTACTGGTCACTGGAATGGTAGCCATTGTAGGCACCTGACTGCCGTCTGCACTATATTTATCACCGTAAGGAGTAAAGATTTTGTTGAAATCATCTTCATTGTAGAGAAGTTCGTTTGTAATTTTAATCGTCTCACTTACAGTACCTGTTGCACCATGCTTATCAGTGACGGTCAATGTAATGGTCACGTCACCCGGTTCGAAAAATGCCAGTTTCTTGTTTACCCAATCACGCTTGGTGATCGCATTTTCATCATCTGTACTCAGATCCGTAATCGTGATTTTTTCACCCATTTTGTATTCTTTTTTATCTGTTGTAAACAGAGCCACCGGTGGCTGATTCGGCGGTCTCACCGTAATCGTAACCGAGTATGGATCACTCCAGTTCCCTGCGGAGTCAAGAACGGAATAGGTAACTACATATGTACCTGGCTCCTGAAACACGTCCTGCTTGCCTTCCCAACGTTGATTCACAATCGGAAGACCTGTAGGAGAAGATTCCTTCGTTAAATACGTAACTTGGGTTTCACCTGCATAGATATCTTTTTGCTGAACCGTGAAGGAAGCTTTAGGTTTCTGATTCAAATCCATAATAACCTGTTTCGTTGTATTATTCACAGTATAAGGAATATTTAAGGCCTGTGTAATAGAGGTCAATGGGACCATAAAAACGTTCTTTTGCTGGAAAGCTGGACCCTTCATTTGTCTAGCTTCACCATTAACGGTGTAAACCTTGCTGTCCGTCTTGAAGCGCAGCACATTTGTTCCTTGAGTGATTACAGTTTCTTTGGTAGCAGTATCATAACTGAACTGTAATCCGACGCGGCTGACAAGTGAACGGATAGCTACATAGGAAACGCCGTCCTTGACTGTCATAGGCTGAGTCGCCGTGTATATCTGTCCGTTCTGTTCCATTTTTGCGCTGTTCAAATACAAAATCAATTGATTTGCGCCCATGGACGTTGGAGAGCCACCAGGATTAGTGATCGTTCCATCCCCACCGTATACATCACTGGATACGTTTGATCCGTTGGTTGTATCTGTAGGCAAGCCAGACAATGGATCATTGGTTACGCCTGTATTATCAGACGTTGTCGTGCTGTTTGGTGTTCCCGTGCTATCTTGACCTCCGCTGCTATGCTGATCGCCGGATTCTGCGACATTGGCTTGAGCCTGCTGTCCGCTAACCGAATCGGTAGATTGAACGGTTGTTGTTGCTGCTTCTGCTCCTACAGGGGCTACTGCAGCCACCTGAGCTACCGCAAGCGCGGTGAGCATGGTCCACTTCTTGAAATTCATTGTCTGTCTCCTTCTATCCCAAATTATTATCATTCCCGTAAAAAGTCATACTATTAGACGCGGCAGTTACCAAAAAGTTGCTGGGAATTTTTCTTAATATGAAAATTAGAACCTCCTCCTGCGAATTCAAAATATTCAACAACAAAAAACCGCCGCCCATCTGATCTGATGTGGCGGCGGCTTTATAACAGTAAGTAGCTTTTGAGCCATCTTTCTTATGACGGGCGGCAAACAGCGTTCTTCTCTGCAGTCTCCAGACGACCCTCTTCAATGAGTCGATAAGCGCGTTGAACTTCTTCTTCAGTAGGGGACGGAACCCCTTCCAGCGGATACGCCTTACCGAGCATTTCCCATTTGTATACACCCATTTGGTGATAAGGTAAAATCTCGAACTTTTCGACTCCGTTCAACGTTCCGATAAACCGACCCAAATTCAATAGATCTTGCTCGTCATCATGAATGCCCGGCACAAATACGTGTCTAATCCACATTTTACGCCCTTGTTCAGATAACCAGCGCGCTGTACTTAGCATACGGTCATTGGACTTGCCTGTGAGCTTAATATGCTTGTCGTTGTCAATATGCTTAATATCCAGAAGCACCAAGTCCGTTACGTTCAGCAGATCTTGGATACGGCCCGCGTCATTAAAGCCGTTACTGTCCAGCGTCGTGTGCAAATTCCAACGACGCTTCACTTCTGTGAACAGCTCTGCTACAAAATGAGCTTGTAATGTCGGTTCTCCACCGGATACGGTCAAACCGCCTCCTGAAGATCGGTAGTAGGCTAAATACGGTTCTATTTCAGCCAATACCTCCTCCAGTGTCATCGGATTACCTTCATTTAAAGCCCAGGTGTCCGGATTATGACAATATTGACATTTCAACAAGCATCCTTGCATAAAAAGCACGAAGCGGATGCCGGGACCATCGACGGTCCCGAAGGTTTCCAATGAGTGTATGTGGCCTTTCAACATGTTGTATCATCCTTCCCGCATCCGCTATGCGTGCGTCGTTGTAATATATGATAGGTTAAGCCTAATTACATTGTACCGTGGAATGTACGGTTAATAACATCCAACTGTTGTTCACGAGTCAGCTTGATAAAGTTAACGGCATAGCCCGATACACGAATCGTAAGCTGTGGATAATTTTCTGGGTGCTCCATGGCATCCAGCAGTTGCTCACGAGCAAATACGTTGACGTTCAAATGATGCGCATGGCTTCCGAAGTAGCCGTCCATCATCGAAACGAGGTTCGTTTTGCGTGTTTCTTCTTCTTTACCCAGTGCTTTAGGCACGATGGAGAAAGTGTTCGAAATACCGTCCAGACTGTGCTCGTAAGGGAGCTTAGCTACGGAACTCAGAGATGCCAAAGCACCTTTTTTGTCACGGCCATGCATTGGGTTCGCACCTGGCGCAAATGGTTCGCCTGCTTTACGTCCATCCGGTGTTGTACCCGTTTTCTTACCGTACACCACGTTGGAAGTAATCGTCAGGACAGATTGAGTAGGAAGAGCATTCCGATAAGCTTTGTGCTTGCGAATCATACTCATAAAGGTCTCTACCAGTTCTACTGCGATGGTATCTACACGATCATCGTTGTTACCATAGCAAGGGTATTCACCTTCGATTTCAAAATCAACAGCAATCCCTTTTTCGTTACGGATTGGTTTAACTTTTGCAAATTTAATAGCGCTCAAGGAGTCAGTTGCAACTGACAGACCCGCGATACCACAAGCCATAGTACGAAGAATATCACGGTCATGCAGCGCCATTTCAATGCGTTCGTAGCTGTATTTATCATGCATGTAGTGAATCACATTCAATGTGTTCATATACAGTTTTGCCAGCCATTCCATCATAGGTTTGAAGCGGCTCAACACTTCTTCATAATCCAGCACTTCACTTGTAATGGCCGGGAATTCAGGCCCTACTTGAGCGCCGGATTTTTCATCCTTACCACCGTTAATGGCATACAACAGAGCTTTAGCCAAGTTGGCGCGAGCACCAAAGAATTGCATTTGTTTACCGATTTTCATGGCGGATACACAACAAGCAATACCATAATCATCGCCATAGATTGGACGCATCAGATCGTCATTTTCATATTGAATGGAGCTGGTTTCAATAGAAACTTTTGCACAATATTTTTTGAAACCTTCAGGCAATTGTTCTGACCACAGCACAGTCAAGTTAGGTTCTGGAGCTGGTCCCAAGTTGTACAGCGTGTGCAAGAAGCGGAAGCTGTTTTTGGTAACACGAGTTTCTCCAGTGACAGACATACCGCCAATAGATTCTGTTACCCATGTAGGGTCTCCACTGAACAGTTCATTATAGTCAGGTGTACGCAGGAATTTAACAATACGCAGTTTCATGACAAAATGATCGACCAATTCTTGAGCTTGTTCTTCTGTCAGCGCGTTTTCTTCAAGATCACGTTGAGTATAAATATCAAGGAATGAAGATACACGTCCCAGGGACATTGCTGCACCGTTTTGTTCTTTGATCGCTGCGAGGTAGCCAAAATATACCCATTGGAAAGCTTCTTTCGCATTATTGGCTGGTTTTGAAATATCAAAGCCATGTTCAGCAGCCATTTGTTTCAATTCATTCAAAGCACGAATTTGTTCGGAAATTTCTTCGCGAAGACGAATTACGTCCTCTTCCATAGCGTCAACTTCAAGGCTTTTCAGTTGAAGCTTCTTATCTTGAATCAAAAAGTCTGCTCCATACAGAGCTACACGACGGTAGTCACCAATAATCCGACCACGACCGTATGCATCTGGTAAGCCAGTGATAATACCAGCTTTACGAGCTGCTCTCATCTCATCCGTGTAAGCGTCAAACACACCTTGGTTGTGTGTTTTACGGATATGCGTGAATATATCTATAATGCTTTCAGGCACTTCAAAGCCATAGGCTTTACATGCGTCAATCATCATCCGAATTCCACCGAAAGGTTGCAAGGAACGCTTGAATGGTGCATCTGTTTGCACACCAACAATTTGTTCTTTATCCCGATCCAAATAACCTGGTTTATGTGAAGTAATAGTGGATGGCGTATTTACGTCTACATCAAGTACACCGCCGTTTGCCAACTCTTTTTTAGTAAGATCGGATACGATATCCCACAGTGCAGTTGTGTTGGCTGTAGGACCAACCAGAAATTCTTCATTGCCAACGTAAGGTAAGATATTCGTTTGAATAAAATCGTTAACGTTGACTTCTTTCATCCATTTGCCTTTTTTAAAACCTCTCCAGCCAGATTGTTGCCCTTGTAATTCTCTCTCAATCACCGACATGTAAATCCCTCCAATTGTTTGGTCTTCCGGACTTGTGATTTTTTTCACTAAAAATAAATCTCTTAAAGCCCGGCCTTTTCACCGATGCCTTACGCTCAGTGTCGGGACCTTTCTTACACCCTTATTGTAGAATAATGACAGAGTGTAGTATGTGATAAAAGTCACAATATAAGTGATTTTTATCACTTTATTTTCCCTAGCTTCACGCCCGTATCCTTATCCTTGCCGCTCACCTCCCTTCCCAAACCAACAGGCCCTCTATTATAGAGAGCCTGCGTAGTATTAAACGGGAAAATGCTTTGTTACAAGCCTCTTCTTACCTATATATTATTGGTCAAAACGTCCGTAGAAGGCATTCCGGTATACATCTGCCAATTCAGTAACCAGCGGCAGCTTCGGATTCGCAGTTGTACATTGATCCTCAAAAGCGCGGTCAGCCAAATAATCCACACGTGCTTCAAAATCCTTCGGATCGAAACCGAGTTGTTGGAACGATTCCTCGATACCGAGTGTTTTGTTCATCTTACGGATCGCTTCAATCAGGCTGTTAACTCCTTCTTCAGTGGTGCGAGCAGGCAATCCCAGTATGCGAGCAATCTCCGCATAGCGCTCATCCGCAACAAAATGCGAATATTTAGGGAACGAAGCGAATTTTGTCGGTTTTTTCGCATTGTAGCGAATGACGTGCGGCATCAAGATGGCATTCGTACGACCATGTGCTGTATGGTACTGACCGCCCCATTTGTGCGCAAGACTGTGGTTGATACCCAAGAATGCATTGGCAAACGCCATCCCTGCAAGCGTGGAAGCATTGTGCATTTTTTCACGAGCAAGCTTATCACCGGTCAGAGCCGATTGCTCCAGATACTGGAACACCAGCTGAATAGCCTTAATTGCCAGACCGTCTGTGTAGTCATTTGCCATTACGGACACGTAAGCCTCAATGGCGTGTGTCAGAACGTCCATACCTGTATCCGCTACAGCTGTTTTAGGCAGCGAATATACAAACACAGGGTCAATAATTGCCACATCAGGTGTCAACTCATAGTCAGCCAGCGGGTACTTCGTGTTGCCCAGGTTTTTGTCTGTAATTACCGCGAAAGAAGTAACTTCCGAACCTGTACCCGAGGTTGTAGGAATGGCTACAAATTGTGCTTTTTGGCCCAGACGTGGGTACTTGTAAATCCGTTTGCGAATATCCATGAATTTTTGTTTCAGGTTGTTGAAATCTGTATCTGGATATTCATAGAACAGCCACATGCCCTTCGCCGCATCCATTGGGGAACCGCCGCCCAGTGCGATAATGCAATCCGGTTGGAAACGTCTCATCATTTCGGTACCGCGTTCTACTGTAACTGTCGATGGATCTGGCTCTACTTCAGAGAAAACTTCGATAGCTACCGGTGTTTGGCGTTGGTGCAAATAATGAATGACACGATCCACATAGCCAAGCTTCACCATCATAGGGTCTGTAACAATAGCTACACGTGTGATATCAGGCATTTTAGCAAGATATTGAGTCGAATTTTTTTCAAAATAAACTTTGGAAGGTACTTTGAACCATTGCATATTCACCGTCCGCTTCGCCACCCTTTTCACGTTAATCAAATTGACTGCCGATACGTTCGACGAAGTTGAGTTACGTCCGTACGAACCACAACCAAGCGTCAACGATGGAAGGTTGGTGTTGTAGATGTCACCGATCGCACCATGTGTGGAAGGTGCATTTACAATGATACGGCCTGTTTGCAGACGGTTTGCGAACCGGGCGATAACGTCCTCATCGCTCGAATGAATAGCGGACGAGTGACCCATGCCTCCAAACTCCACGACTTCAGCAGCACGTTGAATACCTTGTTCAGCATTTTTTACTTTATAGCAAGCCAATACGGGACTCAATTTTTCCGCGGACAATGGGTATTTTGTTCCTACCCCTTCAATCTCAGCGACCAAAATTTTGGTTCCTGCCGGTACGGTGATACCGCTCATTTCAGCAATTTTTACAGCAGACTGTCCGACGATAGCCGGGTTCACTGCACATTTCTCTACATTCATAGCTCCTTGAGTGAGCTTAGCTGCTTCTTCTTTATTTACAAAATAGCAACCGTTAGCGATCATCAATTTTTTCACTTGTTCGAAGATTGGCTCTTCGATAATGACTGCTTGCTCGGAAGCACAGATCATACCGTTATCAAAAGATTTCGAGAGAATCAGATCGGTCACAGCTTGTTTGATGTCCGCTGTCTTTTCAATGAAGCAAGGCACGTTACCAGGACCTACGCCCAGAGCAGGTTTACCGCAGCTATATGCCGCCTTAACCATACCTGATCCACCAGTTGCCAGAATCAGTGCCACATCCGGGTGATTCATAAGTGAATTTGTCTTATCCATCGAAGGAGCTTCAATCCATTGAATACAGTCAGCAGGAGCCCCGTGTTTAACGGCCGCTTCAAGCAAGACGCGGGCTGCTTCCGCACTACACGATTGAGCGGATGGGTGGAAACCGAAAATGATTGGGTTACGTGTTTTAATGGCAATCAACGCTTTGAACATTGTAGTCGAAGTCGGGTTTGTCACTGGAGTGATCCCCATAATGATGCCGACTGGCTCTGCTATCTTTTGAAAACTGTCAAAATCATTATCTTCAATGACACCGACGGTTTTTTCATTTTTGATGCTATGGTAGATATATTCTGTTGCAAACATGTTTTTAGTGATTTTGTCCTCGTACACACCGCGCCCTGTTTCTTCAACAGCCAGCTTCGCCAGGTACATGTGTTTATCCATCCCTGCGAGTGCCATAGCTTGTACGATTTCGTCAATCTGTTCCTGATTCATACTCATGAAAGCTTGCTGTGCCCGGTTCGCCCGGTCAATCAGCGTTTGAATATACTGCTCTGCGCTTTGCTCTTTTTGGATAACCTCGTTTTTAACAGCCATTTCCCTCATCCTCCTGTTATCTCGTGTACTATCTCTTGTTCACGCACTGATCGTAACATAGCTTTTCAAGATATTTTGTGATTTTTTTCACAATCTATTTAAAATTTTTATTTTATGAAGTGAATTAAATCACAAAGTTTGAAATTCTGCCACTTTTACCCCCTCTTCTTGCCCCAAAAACTCATAGCACAGGTATATAATGAATTTGAATTGATCAAGTTGCAGATAAAAAACATAGGAAACAAAGGGGAAATGGACGATGAGAAACCCTACAAACGTAATGGAAGCTCGCGGTAACACCTGTTGCTTCTCGGAGGCCAGCTTCAACCGGCTGCAAGTGATGATGAAAGATCGAGTCATGCCAGAAAGCTCGCATTTGTTTTGGGAAGGAGATACAGCGGATAAGCTGTTTTATATCAAACGCGGACGCGTGAAAGTTACAAAAACAACAGATGAAGGTAAGGAACTTATTCTATATATGTACCAAAGCGGTGATCTTGTGGGTCAAGCTGATCCATTTTTCGGAACTAAACATTCCTTTTCTGCTGAGGTTCTGGAAGACAGCGACATTGGTGTAATTGATCATACAGACCTGGAGCTGCTCATTTGCCAGCATTGCGATTTTGCCATTGACTTTATGAAATGGATGGGGTCGCATCACCGCATTACTCAGACCAAGTTCCGCGATCTGATGATGTACGGTAAGCCCGGAGCCCTTTGCTCAACACTTATTCGGTTATGCAATACCTATGGCGAGCCTCACGGTGATTATATCCTGATTCATAAAAAAATTACTCATACCGATCTTTCCAATATGATCGGTGCCACCCGGGAAAGTGTAAACCGGATGCTAAGCGATCTGCGTAAGAAAAATGCAGTTGAATATGATAACGGCATGATTGTTGTCAAGGATCTGGAAATGCTGCAAAGCGTATGTCATTGTGAATTGTGTCCACGTGAGATCTGCCGAATTTAGTTAATCTTACCTAAACAAACGGGAGTGTTTTATGCCATTCTGGCTATAATACACTCCCTCATTTTATTTCCTATTCTCCCCAAAAAGCAACTAACGACATACCTTCTTGGTCCATCCCACTCGTTAGAACTGAAAGCACAGGTAACTTAAATTTCCCATCTCATAGCTTCTATGGATGACCTTGGCCTTGTTCGCTGGATTTCCACTCCCCATTGCAATAAACAAAGGCACAAAGTGCTCTGCTCTTGGTACCGCCTGACGAGCATACGGCGCTTCGCTTTCGTAGCGATCCAAAGCCTCTAAATCCCCATTTTGCACCTTGTCTATAATCCAGTCATCAAAATCAATGGCCCAAGGCTCTGTTTTCGTGGCTCCCCATTGGACGATGCGCAGATTATGGACGGTTACACCACTGCCAATGACCAGAATATCTTGTTCCCCCAGCCCGCGCAGTACTTCACCAATGGCATATTGTGCTTTGGGCGAAAGATATGGATTTACTGAAATCTGAACCACGGGGATGTCTGCCTCAGGATACATCCGGTGCAATAGTGTCCAAGACCCATGATCCAGTCCTCTTACCTGGTCAGTTTGTACATCAATGCCCTTTTGTTCATATAATTCTTTCAGCTTATTTGCCAGTTCTATTGAACCATGTGCATGATATTTCACCGCGTACAGTTCCGGCGGGAAGCCGCCAAAATCATAAATGGTATCATATACGTCATCCATCGAGCTGATGGTCAATGCCTGCGTCTCCCAATGGGCAGTGAAAATAACAATAGCCTTGGGATGAATACCCTTTCCTAATCGCTCCAAAAAAGCAGTATAGTCGGTCTGTTCAATAGCAAGCATCGGTGACCCGTGGGCCAAAAATAAAGCTGGTGTCATTTAAAAATCCCCTTATCATTCATCAATTTATTTTTTTCAATAAGTAACTTTATGTAAGTCATAATACATAAGTAACAAGGTTATGTCAATAAAGGGTTTTGCATATACTTAAAGATCAAACATTTGTTAAATAAAGATTGATCTAGGTATAAAGTCATAGTAATATATAACTAATAAATTTTAAAATCTCATCACATTTCGATATAAAGGACTGGTTTCTATGGAGATACATACTGCTAATTGCCCAAAATGTGGTTCTGTTTTCCGTCAAAATCTTAGAAACCTGTGCAACACTTGTATCCAGGAAGAAAATGTATTCTTTGACCGATGCTCCAATTATTTATGGAAGCACCCTGCTACGCACACCCGCCAGCTTAGTGATGCAACCGGAACACCCATGAATTTGCTCACAGATTGGGTAAGAGCAGGCAAGTTTCCCTCCACATACAGCCAACTTGATTATCCTTGCGAGTCTTGCCAATCCCCCATTTATGCAGGAAGACTGTGCCATTCATGTCTAGGTACATTTCGTACAGCCGCATTGGATATTCAAACTCGTATCCCACGCCGCACGGTAACTGGATTATTTTCAATTGCAGGACGCGTCAAAAGTTTTTAAGCGGACTAACTTATCTATATTGATCATTGCGGTGTAGCGGAAAATAGCCCCTGCATACAAAAAAATAAAAACAGCCTTTTTCTAGGAAAAGGCTGTTTTGCTATGAAAAACGCTCATTTGGTTTGGTGCTCATCTAATCCATTCCTCAGCCCAAAATTGAATCTGCTCCATTACTGGCTGAAGTGCACGGCCTTTGGTTGTAAGCTCGTATTCAATGCGGACAGGAGTTTCCGGGTATACATGACGTATAAGAATCCCTTCATTTTCCAAATCTTTCATCCGCTCTGATAACATTTTGTCACTCATTGTGGGAATCAGATTGGAAATATCCTTAAACCGCTTGGGGCCGCTCATCATGGACTGAATAATCAATCCGTTCCAGCGCTTTCCCAGACATGAAAAGGCGGTTTCAAAACGCGGACACATTTTTGTAAATTGCGGTTGACCCTCCAAATTTTTCACCTTCTTTTGCATTTCGGTTTGATAAAGCTTTCCTTTTGTTAGTATATATCATTTTAGCATACTTTATCCCGAAAGAAAACACTTTCTTCTTAAATTAATACCTGCTCCGATAAAGTTGCCATGACCAAAGCTGATTATACAACAACAACAGCAACAGGTATATGTCTAAATCGTTAAATGAAAAGACAGGCGGAATCTCCCGGGATTCTGCCTGTCGATCTATTCATTATTAAACCTATTGAGACACGATGAATGTCTTTATACCAGCACTTCACCGAGAGGTCTTATTGCCTCGCTCCTACCATATATTGGATTAATTATACCTGTCGAGCAGGCCCAACGTATGCTATTCGCAATAACCTTCAATATATCAGGCTGGTAATAGGTCGGATATGTTTCATGTCCGGGACGGAAATAAAATATTTTACCACTGCCTCGACGGAAAGTACATCCGGTTCTGAATACCTCACCACCTTCAAAGTTACTAACAAATATCAGTTCATCCGGCGTAGGAATATCAAAGAACTCCCCATACATCTCTTCGTGCTCCAACAAAATTTTGGAATTTACTCCTTTTGCAATGGGGTGTGATGGATTTACAGACCAGATAATCTCCTGTTCGCCTGCAACTCTCCATTTCAGATCACAACTGGTGCCCATCAGAGCCTTGAATGGCTTGGAAAAGTGACCCGAGTGCAGAACGATCAAGCCCATGCCATCCTGTACTCGTTTTACAACACGAGCTGTAACTTCATCACTCACCTGATCGTGGGCTTTATGCCCCCACCACAGCAGCACATCTGTGGAATTCAGGACTTCCTCTCCCAAACCATGCTCAGCATCATCACGCAGAGTAGCCGTTCGAATAACAAATTCCTCACTGGCCAGGCCGTCTGCCAATGCCTTGTGTATCCCGTCAGGATACACCTGTTTTGCCTCATCATTCTGCTTCTCGTTCAGAAATTCATTCCAAATGGTGACGTTAATCATCCACATTTCCCCCTATTAGGTTATACCCACCACATCTCGCTCAGCGGTTCTTCAATAAGAACCTGACGAAGATTGTGAACGGCCTTAGTAAAACCTTCCTCTACGGACATCAGACCATCTTCATGCTCAATGCTTACCACATAATCGTAACCTACCAGACGGAGAGCACTGATGATATCCGCCCAGGTTTTAACATCATGTCCATAGCCAACGGTACGGAACTGCCATGCGCGATCCAGCATATTGGTATATTCCTGCATATCGGTAAGTCCGTATTTATTCACATTGATCGGATCAATCGTCGTATCCTTGGCATGAAAATGATGAATGGCTCCTGCTCGGCCTAAAATTTGAACCGCCTGCACCGGATCAATGCCCTGCCACCACATATGGCTCGGGTCCAGATTGGCACCAATGACCTCCCCGACCGCTTCACGCAGACGAAGCAAGGTTGCTGGCGTATGAACGGAAAAGCCTCCGTGTAGCTCCAGTCCAATTTTTACATGGTGATCTGCGGCAAATTTCCCCGCCTCGCTCCAATAAGGAATAATTTTGTTCTCCCATTGCCACTTTAGCACTTCCTGAAAATCATTAGGCCACGGAGCTACCGGCCAGTTCGGATACTTCGCATCCTCATGATCACCTGGACAGCCAGAAAAAGTGTTGACAACAGGAACTTCCAGCTTTTCAGCCAATTGAACGGTTTTAAGAAACGTTTCATGGTCTGCCTGAGCCAAGTGTTTTTGCGGGTGAAGAGGGTTGCCGTGGCAGCTAAGCGCACTAATCGTGAGTCCCCGGGACTCCACTGCTTTTTTGAAATTTTTGAGTGCCGTTTCGTTGTCCAGCAGTTCATCTGGCTTGCAGTGCTTATCTCCCGGATTGCCACCTGTACCGATTTCTACAGCATCCAGCCCTTGGGAAGCTACATAATCCAGTGCTTCCTCCAATGAGCGTCCGCCGAACAACACCATAAATACTCCAAGTTTCAAAAGAAATCCCTCCCTGTATCATATGTGAAAAAAGCGGCTTTAATCAAAATAAACTGCCTTCCCCGTACGTGCCGATTCATAAATGGCTTCCAGAATTTCAGTGACAACCAGTGCTTGTTCCGGCTTCACAAGCGGCTCTTTGTCGTCCAGAATGGATTCGATCCACAGACGGGCTTCCCGGTCTGCCTCATTTTCCGTTTCTCCGGAGTAAAAGGCCACACCGCCCGCATCCAGATCTATTTTCGTATCAAACAAGCGGCTATTCTTTTCTCCGTTAATGCGCAATCCATCCTGCATATCGGCTCCGCCTTCCGTTCCGCATAGCAGTGTCTTGGCTTCGCCAAATTCTACAACGTTTAATGCCCAGCTGGATTCCAGTACGATCGTAGCTCCATTTTGCATCGTAATAAAACCAAAAGCAGAATCCTCCACCTTAAATTCCTCAGGATTCCAAGGTCCAAAGGCATTCGCCGCATTTTTACGGTCCCCCAGCTTATGGAAGGTTGAGCCCATTACACTTTTAGGCTTGTAATTATCCATCAGCCAGAGTGTCAGATCGAGCGCATGCGTACCAATATCAATAAGCGGACCACCGCCCTGCTTCTCTTCATCCAAGAATACTCCCCATGTCGGAACCGCGCGTCGACGCAAAGCGATGGCTTTGCCCAGATAAATTTCACCAAGCTCTCCCTGATCAACCAATTGCTTCAGATACAAACTATCATCGCGATAACGGTTTTGATACGCAATGGACAGCTTTTTACCTGTACGATTGGCTGCAGCGAGCATTTCCCGTGCCTGCTCCGCAGTTTTGGCCATCGGCTTTTCACATAGCACATGCTTACCTGCCTCAAGTGCGGCGACCGTAATTTCGGAGTGTGAGTCGTTGGGCGTACATACATGTACGACCTCAATGTCTTTATTTTCAAGCAGCCTACGGTAGTCACTATAAACTTGGGAGCCTTCAGCACCAAACTTTGTTGCGGCCTCCTCAGCGCGTCCCGGAATGATGTCACAAAAAGCAATGATCTCTGCACGCTTTTGCTTGGCAAGACTCGGCAAATGCTTGCCGTTCGCAATCCCCCCACAACCAATAATCCCGACTTTGAGTGTTTTAGACATGAATATTTCCTCCCTGAGCTGCGTAGTGTTGGAGCCACTTAAAGCTAGTTTCAATGCTTTCGATTGGAGGATTTGAGCTGAAATCCTGTTCCACCACAATCCAATCCACGCCTGCCTGAATAGCGGCGTCAGTAATAGCCTGAAGCTGTACTTCTCCTTGGCCAAGCTCTACGGTAACTGCTTTTTGATGTTCGTCACGTGCCATATCCTTTAAGTGAATGATAGGCAGGCGACCGCGATAACGTCCGATGTATTCCACTGGATCATAGCCTCCATAGTATACCCAACAAGTATCCATTTCGACCTGTAACAAATCAGCGGGAACTGCATCATATATAGCATCAAATACTGGACGATCACTGATTTTCTCCGTCATTTCAAAATCATGATTATGATAAGCCAAAATCAGTCCCTGTTCCTTCACCTTTTCACCAATACGATTCAGATTGGCAAAAAGTTCATCCCACTGACGCTGTTCGTCGGTTAAATAAGGAACGATCAGGTACTTATTGCCCAATTCTTTGTGATAAGCAATCTCCTCATCCAAATGATCCAGCAAGCGAGTATATGGCACGTGAGTTCCGACAACTTCCAGCTTCAATTCATCCAAAAGCGCTTTGACATCCTTGGCACTGCGCCCGAAAAAGGTATGAAATTCCACCCCTTTATAGCCAAGCTCAGCGACCTTGCGCAATGTACCTTCAAAATCCTGTTCAAGATCTTCCCTTACACTGTACAATTGCAATCCTACTTTAGCCATTTCCCTTCACCTCTTCTATTTGGATGGGTTTACCGTTATATCTGCTCCATCATACAAATCCTCGTCCGGCTCAAACGTGCTCTCCAAAGTTATATGCTTTCCTTCCAATGAGGAGCGTTGAAAAGCATGCATGGCTTCCAACACATGGTAGGCTAGCTCCGCATTGGCACGATGGTTCTTTTCATTGCGAATGGCTCTCACCATCTCGCCTGCACCTATTCCACGCTCATTTTTCCCACATTCAAAAAGAGGCTTCAACACCTCCGCATTTTCCTCTCCAGACCGACGAAGCTTGACATCGCCGTTAAAAAAGTTAGGGTCCGGTAGATTCAAAGTCCCTTTTGTTCCGTAAATTTCAATTCGCGGCAGCTCGGAAGCTCCCTGAATATCAAAGCTGGTGATTAGCGTTACGATGGCTCCATTATGAAAATCCAGGGTCCCGGCCAGGTGTGTTGGTGTCTCCACTTGCAGTGGCGTGCCGCTTTTGGGACCGGAATGTATATAACGTTCCGGAATCTGAATCCCTACGGAGCCGCTGATTCGCCGAATGGGTCCAAGCAGGTGGATCAGCGAGGTCAAATAGTAAGGCCCCATGTCAAACATCGGCCCACCCCCAGCAGCATAAAAAAATCCCGGATTTTCGTGCCACCACTCTGGGCCCCTACCCATTAAAAAGGCCGTAGCTGCTACTGGCTGACCAATCATTCCAGTCTGTATGGCATGGCGTGCCGTCTGAATCCCAGCACCGAGAAATGTATCCGGAGCACAGCCGACACGTAGATTTTTAGCTTGGGCTAGCTCCAGAACGCGTTTGCCTTCCTCCAATGAAACCGCCAAAGGCTTTTCACTGTACACATGCTTGCCTGCCTCCAGTATTGCCACATCCGTCAGTGCATGGCTGCCAGGCACAGTCAGATTAAATACAAGCTCAATCTCAGGCTGGCGCAGCAATTCATCTACTTTGTATGCGTTTTCAACGTTGAATTCATCGGCCCTCGCCCTTGCCCTTTCCTCCAGCAGGTCAGCGACAGCTACCACTTCAATAAGCGGGCTGTTTCTTAGATTTTCAAGATATATCGAACTAATGTTACCGCAGCCGATGATCCCGGCCTTCATTCGTTCCACGTCGTCACACTCCTTAGCTTCTAACATCCGCTTTGTTATATAACATGTAAGCTTTACAGTTCACATGGTATTCTATTTCGCTTTCGTTTAAAATGAATAATATGATTAAAACATGAACAATCTGGTCAATATTTGAAACAGCTAATTGCCCAAAGGAGTCATCATATGTCTATCGTCGAGTCTTGTCAGGTTCTTACCGCAGGCTATTCCTTTCATCGTAAACCCTTTTATTCGAACCAGCCTGATGGGATTAAAAATTATTTATTTCGACTGCAAACAGACGGACGCTGCCAGGCCCGCATTAATGGAAAAATGACACGAATTGAGGCGGGAGACCTGTTGCTGTTTAGTCCAACCGAGCCCTATGAGCTGGATATTCACAATGAGTTGAATTCCATGGGTGAACAGATCGTGGAAAGCGGGGATTATCACATCTTTTTCGGTGGCTCCTGGGTAGATGAGTGGTGGAATCACCACAAACGTCCCAACCGAATCAAGGTTCAGCTCACAGAAGCCCTGCTCGGCCTATTTCGCCAGCTTGTGATGGAGCAGCGTCGTATTTCCAATCCTTACCCGGAAATTTCAAGCTATTACATACGCATCTTGTGTTTGGAGTTCGACCGTATGCTGTCCGAGCATCCTATTGCTACCCATCATAATTACCTAGCTTATCAGATTAAAAATTATATTGAGGAAAATGCATCCTCCAACTTCAAACTGGATGACGTATCTTCACATGTCGGCATTAGCGTGTCGCGGGCCGTACATCTGTTCAAGGAAACATTCGATACCAGCATTATGCAATATACGCTGGACATCAGGCTCAACATGGCGAGGGAGCGAATCATTTTCAGTCCTATGTCACTGGAACAAGCCGCCGAATCGTCCGGCTTTGCAAACTACACGTATTTTCACCGTGTATTCCGTTCCCGCTTTGGCATGTCTCCCAAGGAATTCAGGGTGATTCACCGCGAGCAATTATAAATAAAAGAGAGCGTTTGCTTGAACGCTCTCTTTTTCATAACCAAATGATGAAGGGAGTACTGCTTTACATACCACAGCCTGGATTGTTACGGCACAATCGTCAGCATCACTACCGACATTGGCGGCAATGTAACATCCAGACGCTGACCCTGCTGCTGGAAGGACGTAAAAGCTGCCTTTTTTACACGCTCCGGCTGGTCAAACGTATTATGTGCCTGCATTTCATCGCTGGCAAGGACAACTCCACTGATCCCCTTAACCTCTTCCAGTCCTCTTAGCTCCAGATTTAAATTTGCCGACTCGCCCGGATGGACATTGCACAAGCTGATATGAATATAGCCATCCTGTGCCTTGGAGGCGGACATGCTTACTTGTGGGATGGAATCGCCATCGTATTCATAACGGCCTACTTCCGTATTTGTAGCGAGTGCTTGTGCATCCTGATGCACCTTGAACATTTCAAATACATGATATGTCGGCGTCAACAGCATAGCAGGTCCTTCGGTTAGAACCATCGCTTGCAAAACATTGACCATTTGGGCAATATTCGTCATCTGCACACGGTCATGATGATTATGGAAAATGTGCAGGTGCAGCCCGGCTACAAGCGCGTCGCGCATTGTATTTTGCTGATACAAAAAGCCCGGATTCGTACCCGGCTCGGTCAGGAACCAGGTTCCCCATTCATCGACGATCAATCCGACCCGCTTGTCAGGATCATATTGGTCCATAATGGCAGAATGGCGCGTAATCAATTCGTCCATGTGCAATGATTTTTTCATCGTCTCAAACCATTCCGCTTCATCAAAACCGAGTGCCTGCCGTTTTCCTTCCCAACCGCCTGGGATCGTGTAGTTGTGCAGGCTCAAACCGTCCATAAGATGTCCGGCTTCACGCATCAGCACTTCTGTCCAACGATAATCATCCACATTCGCCCCGCCTGCAATCCGATAAATGCGGTTATCGCCATAGTTACGAACATAGGTCTGATAGCGGCGATACAGATCGGCATAATATTCCGGACGCATGTTACCGCCACAACCCCAGTTCTCGTTCCCCACTCCAAAATATTTGAGCTTCCACGGTTTCTCACGACCATTTTCCTGACGCCATGCAGCCATGGGGGATTCCCCGTCAAAGGTCATGTACTCTACCCATTCCGACATTTCCTGTACTGTGCCACTGCCTACATTTCCACAAATGTAAGGCTCTGCATCTAATAGCTCACATAATTGGAAAAACTCATGTGTGCCAAAATGATTATTTTCAACCACACCGCCCCAATGCGTATTTACCATTCTCTTACGGTTTTCTTTCGGTCCAACACCGTCTTTCCAATGATATTCATCGGCAAAACATCCCCCTGGCCAACGCAGCACAGGAATATTCAGCTTTTTAAGCGCTTCTGCCACATCATTACGAATTCCATCCGTGTTCGGAATCGGAGATTCCTGCCCAACCCATAAGCCTTCATAAATACATCTTCCAAGATGCTCGGCAAATTGCCCGTAGATATTCTTGTTAATAACGCCTTGTTCCCAATCGGTATTTACAATAATGGAACCCTTCACAACAAGCCCTCCCCCAAAATATTAAAAATTCCTGCCTCATCCGCATAAATGATTACGCTTTCAAAATAACGAACATGTAGCTCTTTCTGCCGGACTCTTTACTAACTTAACCTTTGTGTTTTCTTCAAGTCCAGTAAGCATTTGATTAATATAAACATTAATAATTAAACAAAATCATTTTACACGTTTAATATATTTTATTGTCTACTATTTGTCAATCTTAAGCAAAAAGGTTCATTCAAACCAAAAAGCCTGCCATTAAGGCAGACTGGGATGGGGGTATTATGAGGACGCTCCTTGCCAGCGTGAACCACTGTAACTGGGACAGTTATGTGTGGCTGCCAAGGCACGTACACGGACAATGCTTCCGCTAATGCCGCATGTATGCCCAGCCATTAAGTCTTCGCACTGTGAGCAGGCCAACAGTCTGGCCTCATACACTTCATCGTTCACACATTCCACTTTGGGTCTCATGTTATTTAGAATTCTGGTAATTTGTTCCTCTGATATCGTGATGTCTCTTTCGCAGCCCTTACAGGTGCTTGTTACCGTTACATCTCTCATCATCAGTTTACCCTCCCTATAACAAGATCCTAATTCAATGCAGTTGATTCCATACTATCGTTATTATAGCATTTCCTTTTTTAAGCTGGTCTTATTTTCGTTCCTGCGGAAGCTGAGCAGCCGCCTCAGCTACGACCATCGCCAAGTCCTCATTTCCAAACATGGATAGCACCCCCAATACCGTATCGAGCGGAATATCGCCCGCTTCTTCACACGATACAGTCAGCTTGCGTACTCGTAGCAGACGCTCGTTGCTATCTTGCTGCGGATACGCTGCACGATATAATTCTTCCGGCTCCAGCCCATGATTGATGCACCATTGCGCAAACACTAGAATCATCATGTCCTCTTCCTGCTTGTAATTTTCGATAATGGCTTCCTCTAGCTGTTTACCACGGTTATCCTCTACCATTTATTCATTTCTCCTTTAACCTGTTTCTTGATGTCTGGATTCGTCATGATTGCTGTCTTTCGTTTAATAAGTTTGGCACTAGCCATTCAGATGATTGATCAGTTCGTCTGCCAGCATATGGCTTTCCAGCACCTTTCCAGCACTTATAGCACACTCCTCCGGACGATGAATATGCTCCAGAAAATGGTTCACTACTCCGCTGAATCCGCGTCTTTCCAAAATCGTGTCCCAGCTTCCGAAAGCTTGCGTTAGTGGCAGCTTGCTTTTTTCCGTGAAAACAGCCTCTTCCATATTGCTTACTTCAGCAGATCGGCCTGCCCCATGCAGCTCCAGCCTCTCTATGTCAGCTCCTGCCTGTCTGCTCATACTATAGCTGCCGAAAGCATTTCCCAAACGTACGGAACCAAACGAAGCATCCATATACCCTTCATTCGTCGTCGTCAGTTTACTGTGCAACAGCTCATAATCATCGCCGCCCAGCCACAATAGCAAATCAAGCATATGAATCAAATCATCATAGACCGTTTGTTCAGCAGGTCTCCGATCATACCCCGTTCGGTGTTTAATTGCTGCACATTGACTGAAACCGCCCGCTTCCTCCAGCCACGCTTTAGCAGCTACATAATGCGGAGCAAAACGTCGGTTAAAACCTACCGCCAGCAGCACGGCTTGTGCCTCCGCAAACGCGGTCATCTCCACACTTTGACGAACATCATAGGACAACGGTTTATCTACATACACCGCAATTCCTTTTTCAATACACGCCATAACCAGATCAAAATGAGCTTCCGTCGCGGCATGTATAAAAACAGCTTCCGGCTCCCATGCCAGCAGCTCCTTTACATCTGTCGTTCCTCTTGGCAGCCTATATTGCTCCATAATAGCATTAACCGGCTCCTGCGAACGGTTCATGACACCTATAATGTCTACACCTTCGTGTGCAGTCAGCAATGGCAAATACACTTTGCGAGCAATACCTCCCAGCCCTGCAATGGCCACTCTTGTTTTTGTCTGCTTGTTCATACTATTGTCACCTCTAATTACTCATTCATCTGTTGTCTAGTTTACATGGAAGTCTGCTGACAAGCAAAGAAAAAGAGACTGCTCCGGTCCAGTTGGACTTAACGGAACAGCCTCTATGTAAGAATGCTCTGCTTATGCTGCAATGACTTAAAAAGACTTGCTTAAGCGTGAAGCGCTTGTTTTTTTGTTTTCTCCGATTTTGCCTTTTTAACACGCAGTCCAATGGCTACAACCAGAACCACAATCAGAGCTTCAAAACCATATTTAACGACCCCATTTGCGAACCAATGTGTAATTAACGGCTCAGCCACCACCATTTTGGCAGCGGTATAAGCTAATACAGCAGCTCCAATCGTAATGACGACCGGATAACGTTCAGTCAGTTTCAAGATAATCGTACTTCCCCATACCATGATTGGAACAGAGATCGCCAGACCAAGAATAACGAGCAGCATATCTCCATGAGCCGCTCCCGCGACAGCAAGTACATTGTCGAGTCCCATCATTGTATCTGCAATAATAATGGTGCGAATCGCTGCCCACATTTGATTGGTTGCTGAAATTTCGTGTTTCTTTTCTTCCACTAGCAGCTTGTAGGCGATATAGATGAGTGCAAGTCCCCCGATTAATCGCAAGCCATAAATTTGCAGTAAATACGTGACCAATACCGTAGCAATCACACGAATGATGACTGCGCCGACCGTCCCCCAAATAATAACCTTCTTTTGGTTGGCCTTGTCAACATTGCGAGCTGCCAGGCCGATTACGATCGCATTATCTCCAGCTAGCACCAGATCAATGATAATGATGGACAATAATGCGGTAAAAAACTCAATTGACAAAAAATCCATACGTTCTCCCACCTTCTTTATTTATTTGTTATACTGTACATAGTTCAGCGCTTTATACTAAAAAAGCGCCCCTTCACGGAAATCCGGAAATGGCGCTTGACCCAAATTTAGCATCAAAAAAAGACCATTTACCTGGATTCCGAAAATCCTGGCAAAGGTCTCGCTTACAACATAACGTTGCCAATAAAGCCGGGGATTTATAATCCCGTAATGACGACTTTACTCGTTGAGCTACTCCCCTTTGGGAACTATTCTGTTAGTGGCAGTATAACACACATTATTGGGAATGTGAACCTTATTTTTTTGTATGAGCGATAAGCCAAACAGAGATAATGAAAGAGGTATGTAAATGAAAAAATGGCTATTCGCCGCTGCTTATGTTTCGCTGCTCTGCATCGCGTTTATTTACAGATATGATTGGCTTGCTTGGGCAAATAAGCAAACCTCCTTCCCGGCTCTGCTGCTAATTGCATTTTTATTCGCGTTAATTCCGTTCGTGCCTTACAAGCTGATTATCGCTTCCATTGCTTATGCGGCAGGTGCCTGGCAAGGCGCTTTGATCTGCTGGCTTGGCACTACCTTGGCTGCACTGGTCGTTTATGGTGCGGTACGTACCCTGTTCCGCGACAAAGGGCGGGCATATCTGGAGCGGTTTCCCGCTTTAGATCGCTTGAACCAGGTCATGGAGCGGGAGCCTTTTACCGCTGTGCTGCTGGCTCGCCTGATTCCGATCATCCCGCAGGCGGCTGTAAATGTATACGCCGGAGTAGCGGGGTTTCCGTTTTGGAGCTTTCTACTAGGGACCGCTATTGGCAAATTGCCCGCAATTGCCGTATACGCTTATGCAGGCGGCACCATTGCGGAACATCCGATCACCGGCTTGCTCATTTTGCTGTTGTATACTGCGCTGCTAGGCGGCTGCTTTGTACTGTACCGAAAAAGACTTCAACGTGCCAATAGAACATAGCGTTGTGGGGTTTTTACCCCAAATCTGTTGGGTTGTAGAACTATCATTTTGAGGAAGAGATCGTTGCGGAACCGATCAGCTTGTGATGGTTCATTGGATTTTGCAAAAATGTCATATATAATTTAATTGTAAGCTATTTAAATATTAACTAATTTACAAACTCAGATTGGAGTGACAAATATGAGCACCAACAATCCAAACACAGTGGAAAAGGCAACATTTGCAGGCGGCTGCTTCTGGTGCATGGTTTCCCCTTTCGAGGAATTGCCCGGTATTTTAAAGGTTAGATCCGGCTATACGGGAGGACATACAGAAAACCCCACCTATGAAGAGGTGTGCTCTGAAACCACAGGACATGTGGAAGCGGTACAGATTACATTTGATCCACAAGTTTTCCCGTATGAAAAACTCTTGGAGCTTTTCTGGCAGCAAATTGACCCGACAGATGAAGGAGGACAATTCCACGATAGAGGCTCGTCCTACCAAACGGCTATTTTCTATCATAATGAAGAGCAGCGAATCCAAGCAGAAGCCTCTAAAGAAGCCCTAGCTCAAAGTGGACGCTTCGACAAGCCCATTGCTACACCCATCCTGCCTGCGGCAACTTTTTATGAAGCGGAAGAATATCATCAGGACTATCACAAGAAGAATCCCGCTCATTACAAACGCTACCGCAAAGGCTCAGGCCGCGAAGATTTTATCGAGCAGAATTGGTCCAACAAGATTGATAAATCTGATCTTAAAAATCGGCTGACCCCTATCCAATACGAAGTAACACAAAAAAACGCGACCGAACGCCCTTTTCAAAATGAGTTTTGGGATCATGAGGGTGAAGGC
The DNA here is from genome assembly GCF_001705305.1 of Paenibacillus kribbensis. Taxonomy (GTDB): domain Bacteria; phylum Bacillota; class Bacilli; order Paenibacillales; family Paenibacillaceae; genus Paenibacillus; species Paenibacillus kribbensis_B. The sequence goes on along the minus strand of NZ_MCBP01000004.1, from coordinate 148,577 downwards.
ATTTATGTGGATATCGTATCAGGAGAACCTTTGTTCAGCTCGCTGGACAAATATGATGCAGGCTGCGGTTGGCCCAGCTTTACCCGCCCCTTGCGCAGCTACAGCATCAAAGAAAAGACCGATCTCAGCCATTTTATGATCCGTACCGAGGTCCGTAGTCGTGAAGCAGACTCTCATTTGGGGCATGTATTTGACGATGGTCCAGGTCCAGAGGGTCTCCGCTATTGCATCAATTCCGCCGCACTCCGCTTTGTTCCTCTAGAGGACCTGGAGCGAGAAGGATATGGAGCCTACAAGTCATTGTTTGAAAGTAAGTAAATCACAAAAGCATCTCAGGCTGGCTCAAGGCATCTTTAACGGATGACCTTGGGCCAGCCTTTTTTGATATACAGCACATCATTACGCCTCAGCCCATAACCCATCCAAGCCAAATGGCCAGCGGTACCAGTAGCAACTGTGCAAGCAAAGTACCTGCCAAACGCGAGATGATCATCCAGCCGTACATACTGTTCATCCGATGTAAAGGCAGTTCTCCACGCAACGTTTTTTCCGACAAAACGGCCAATCGAGGATCAATTAACAGGGTCAATAGTACCGTTGCCACGCCATTGATTAGACCTGACGACATGGACATTGCCGTACCTTGAGCGGGCCACAGGAATGATGCGTACAAGGCGGATACCACCCCAGTCGTGTAAATTGCGGTAACCGTCATATTCAGAACAATAAGGCGCTTGGGTATTACTCCACTCAACAGCGTGGTGAGCATGGACCAGGTAGGACGCTTTATATAGTAGCCCGCATACTTCCAGCGATTTCGCAGCATGAAATGGCGCATCAAAGCCGGAATAGACCCCGTATGCTCCAAATGTACAATCCATCTGGCTGACATACGTACAACCGTCGGATACAACCATATAGCAAGCATTGTTCCAAAGGTTGCTGCCAATAACACTCCATGCATATGCAGCTCCAGTCTGACATCCGCTCCGCCCGTTCGTGCCGCAGCTTTGGCCTGATCAACCATTCCTCCCAGCAAAGGCCCCTGCGCCATATTGGAGGTACGTGAAATCAACAGCAGCATCCCCGCTACAGTTAACGCCAGTCCGATACGGCGCGCCCGCAAGCCTCCAAGCCGTAGGGCGTAAGACAAGCTATCCGTAGTATGTATGATGATGGTAAGTAGAAAAACAAAACCCCAGGCAAGCAAAAGCTCCACTCCTTTTCTGGTATTCTGCATTGCATTCTGCACATCATTATACGCTTTTTCCCGAAATACATTTTACAATATTTTCATTTCTTTTTTTGTTTATTGAAGTCAGCAGCGGGTAACACATAGTACATCATCTGCTATAAGGAGTATACGACTATGCCTTGGAACAAACATGATTCCCCCCCTTCCATGAAAAAATCTGGAACCACGAGTTCGCGAAGATGCTATTGATATTGCTAACGCTTGCTTCGTAACGGCTATGAAGAAGGACGCTCCATTGCACGAGTGCAATATCTCAAGCCGAGGAATGGAACGATCAAGAACTTAGATACAGCGAAAGGGTGTTACGTAAGAAGATTTCTCCTCCTGACGTAACACCCTTTCCTTATTGACGAAGGCTGTGGACGACCGGCACTGTTTTGGCGACTACCTTTTGGGCTGGAACAGCCGCAGGCAGCACCTTTTTCTCAGGTCGGCGCAATTGGAACGTTGTCGTCCATGTAATGATTTTTCCGGCAAGCCACACAGCCAGTATTGTAAACATTGTTTCCTTCACAGGTAGATACAATAGTGATAATCCTAATACGATAATGTCACTGACAATAAACACATTGCCGATTTTCCATCCACGCCACTCACTGATTAGCAGGGACAAAATGTCATCGCCCCCGGTTGCTCCACCGAATCGCAGTACGATTCCGGCTCCCAACCCAGTAAGTACTCCACAAAGCAAAGCCGCTATTAGCAAGTTGCCATGCAGATTTATAACCAGCGTCGAATATTTTTCAAATCCTGCATAAAACAGGGAAAAGCCGACCGCTCCGATCAATGCCAGCAGCATGAATCTTCTGCCCTTCAACACCCATGCCAGAATGATGACAGGAATATCCAGCAACAGCATACTCCACGCCGGAGATATGCCAAAGGCGTAATGTCCCAGCAGGGCCAGCCCCGCAAATCCGCCTTCTGACAAATGATTTTGAGCATTAATGTGATAGTACGTAAAAGCTAAAATGCATGTTCCGAGCAGCATGACAACAATCTGCCTTAGTGCTCCATTGTTCACGATAGATTCGTAAGTTTTCCTCATACAGGCTCCCTCGGTTTCTCGTAAGTTTGATGTGGATGAGCCCACTCTTACGGAAGCTTCCGGGTAAAATGTGCCTTGAGGACTTGGTCCTTCGCATGTACAATCCCCTCTTCCGCAGAGTTGGCTTTCGCAACTTGACGTTACTCCGCGGAAAAGCTAAGTATAAGACAGATCAAATCGTTTCCAAATCGTCCTTTGGGGAAGTATCCTTCGGGGACACATGGTATCCTGATCCTTTCTTTTGTGGAATAAAACTCCGACATTTCTGTGGTACATGTAATTCTATATTCATTATACCACACCCTACCACTTACTAAACAGCTTGCTTTTTATAGCTGCACCATATTTTTTATTTTATGTGCGAGCATGCTTTATTGTATGTGCGAATTACCGCATTATACCAAAGGTTTGGCGAATGCCGTATAATATCACTCCCGACATCGTTTTATCTGTTTACAACGATATTATCCGGCTAATTTTACTGTTCTGCTCTGATTGGCCATATACACACCTCCCAGGATAAGAGCCAGCCCGGCCAGAACGTTCCAGCCAATATGCTCATTCAAAAGCAAAGATCCCCATACAATAGCGCTCACCGGCACAAAATAAGTCACCGAAGAAGCAAATTCCGCACTTCCCCGCAAAATCATATAATTGAACAAAATATACGCTACTCCTGACCCCAAAACTCCCAGTCCTACGAGGGAACCAAACACACCGGGAACAAAAACAATCGACAAATCAGGTTTCTCTATAATTGCCATCATGATGCCACCCCCAGCTGCCGCACCCAACAGTGTCGCAAAGGTAGCATGGTACGTGGACAGATTGGAGAGAACACGTCTGGATAGCTGTGTTCCAAATCCGTAGCAGAGAGTTGCAAGCAGCATACATCCAAAACCTACAGGATCCACAGAAATAATGGATGCAGGATTAATACCCAGTAAAATAATAATCCCTATAAAAGCGAGGCACATTCCCAACCACTGCAGCCGATGAAACACAGCTCCGAAAAAGGCAAGCCCCACCAGCATGGTCCAAATGGGCGTTGTAGCATTCAATACCGAGGCCATGCTGCTGGCTATTCTGGTCTCGCTAAAACCGATCAAGGTCCATGGTAAAACCATGTTGACCAAAGCTACCAGAATAACGGACTTCCACGGAATACTTTTGATTTTAAACGGTATGCGCATAAACAGCATCAACAAGACAATAAAAACAAATCCGAAGCTGGAACGGAGAAATACAATGGTCCACGGGCCTACTTGATGCAGCAACAACACCTTAATAAACAAAAACGAACCACCCCAAATAAGACTTAATAGCAATAACGCCGCATACAACGAACGTGACAATATGTATACCCTCTTTCTCTACCTTCTTATGCTAAGTAGTAGCGACTGACCACAAGCCGTAACACTCTTCCTTTTCAGTAACGCTTTCTCCTAGTATGTAGTTATTTTGTCCAATAGCTTAACATACCCTCTGTTTCACTGTCATCATGATCCAATTAAAAATACTTTGCTCCACGACCTGTCCGAATGATGCTTTAAATCAACGTATAAACAATCCCATCGGCTCTCCTGCACATTTCCAATAATTGATGATTGCTTAGGTAATAGGAAAATACCTATGATGAGGTATAAAGAGAACACTTGTTCTATACACTAATTATATATTGTATCCTTACTCCGAGTAAAGGAGATTTTTTATGACAAACAAAAAGCTGCTGGACAACAAGAGTAAAGCCCCCCGGCCTTCCGAAAAAGATTCAGGGTTGATCAAGGCTTGTGTACTGTTGACCCTTGTGTTGGACGTATTAGAGCGGGACATACGTATTCTGAATGCCTCTCCTTTAAAAATGCCCGATCTGTACGTTCGCAGCCTGACTGAAGTACAGCAGCGCGCAGCTGTTCAATTAGCAGAGACAAAAGCCCAGATGAAAAAGCAAGGGATTAAAATATACAGTGAAATCCGGAATCATGAAGGGGTAGAGGTTTTATATATATGTCGTGGCTATCAAAGGCGGTTTTTCATGCTTTCGTCCTTTGCCCGCAGTGAAGTCAGACAGAAACTGGGACATTATCTGGGAATTGATCTTACTCAAGATGATGTCCCTTTGTAATGGATAAGCCTCCAGATCATGGATAAATCCAATCCATTTGGCGCACATTATACGTATCTCATCCAAAAAGGAGATGCTCTCTTGACCAGGCATGACGCAGCTTTCTTTGAATTAAGCAGAAATGTTTCCTTTATTGAGCAAGCACTTTCTTATACGGATGATTTACAAAAACAGGAAATTTCTGTTAACGGTAAAGATAGTATGCTTCTTTATATTGATTCGCTCGTAGATCAGGAGATGATTCAGACACATATCCTGACTTCTTTATATGAGCAAACCGATACAAACTCTCATCAAATGTTCACCACCCTGAGCAGCCAAAAGGATACGAACCTCCACAATGCTGCTGATTCGCTTATTCAGGGCTATTGCATTTTTATGATAGATGGAACGGAAGAATTTTATATCCTTTCCACCGAAAAAACATACTATCGCAGTACAGATGAACCGGAGAATGAAGGGGTTATTCGCGGACCACACAACGGATTTGTTGAGCAGTTATCCATCAATCTGAATCTGATTCGCAAACAAATTGTCAACCCGTCGCTGGTTGTACGTTATTTTTATGTCGGGTCTAAAACGCGAACTAAAATTGCTATTGTCTATGTTCAAGACCTGGCTAATCCCGAGCTGGTGGAGGAAGTGAAGACGAGAATTAAAGCGATTTCCTCGGATATGGTCCTCCCTCCCGGTTTTATTCAAGAGTTTACGGAGGACAATCCTTTTTCCCTGTTTCCTCAGCAGCTCAGCACGGAACGGCCGGACCGGGTAACTGCTAATCTAATGGAGGGACGGATAGCGATTTTGGCTGAAGGTAGCCCTACCGCTTTAATTGCTCCCGTTTCTTTTTTTGCATTTTACCAAAGCCCTGATGATTATCATGGCCGTTGGATTATCAGTTCATTTCTAAGAATGATTCGAATGGTGAGCTTTCTGATCGCTTTTACGCTACCTGCCGTTTACATTGCAACGATAGCTTTTCATTCTGCTATTTTGCCATTAGAACTGGCACACACCATCAAAAAATCACTGGCGAATATCCCCTTTCCAGCTATTGTCGAGGCCATGCTGCTTGAATTGATCTTTGAGGTGCTGCGGGAAGCCGGGGTCCGCCTCCCTAGTCGGGTCGGTCAAACGATTGGTATCGTTGGCGGTTTGGTCATCGGGGATGCTATCGTTCGGGCAGGTCTCGTGTCATATACGATGATTATCGTCGTCTCGTTAACAGCCATTTCTTCTTTTTTAGTACCCTCTCATGATATGAGCTCGGCTGTCCGTATTCTCCGTTTTCCAATGATGATTGCTGCGGCCTTGTTCGGATATATCGGCATTGCTTTTGGTTTGCTTATTCTCACCATCCACCTTTGCAAGCTGGAGACTTTTGGTACGCCCTATTTTGCTCCTCTTGCACCTTTTCGGCTTGGCGATATGAAGGATGTTTTTATCCGTTTTCCCATATGGACACTCCATCAGCGGCCCCATGGTTCTAAAGCCCAAAAATTGAAGCAACAGAACGACTCTAGGAGCTGGAAACGACGTGAATAAAGAAAGTACTATTACACGGAATCAACTGTTTTTTTTGATCATCAAGTTTGAGATTGGCGTAGACATTTTATCACTTCCCTATCAAATGCACCTTTCCTCCAAAGGAGGGGGCTTGATATCTGTCCTTATTGGCGGCTTTCTGACCCAGCTTATCATTTTGCTGTGCTGGCTCTTGCTAAGACGATTCCCCTCTTCCTCTATATATCAAATATTAACCCAGCTTACCGGATCCTGGATTGGCAAAATACTGACCGCCACTTACATTGCTTTCTATCTGCTTATGGGGACCTCGGTTCTTGTGAATGCTTATGACGTTATTAACCGCTGGATGCTGCAGTTTACTCCCCGTTGGGCTATACTGGCACTGTTTTTGTTCAGTAGCATCTATCTGGTTCGGGAAAATTTGAGAACAATTACACGGGTGCTTGTGTTAATCTCATTTCTGATTTTGCCAATGATACTATTAATCAGCTATGGCATAAAGCAATCCAACCCACTTTATTTGTTGCCACTAACTGAGGCGGGATGGCCCCGTATTATTGTCGGTTCAAAAGAAACACTGATGGCGATGTTTGGTTTTGAGTTTATTCTCGTCGTCTTCCCTATGATAGAGGGCAAGAGTGTGGGTAAGCTCAAGACAATTCTGGCAGCTAACGTGACCGTGGTCTTGTTGTATTGTTTTACGGTATTCACCTGTCAAACTGCATTTAGCCCCCAGCAGCTTGATTTAATGCCCGAGCCGATCATTTATTTGCTCAGGTCTATTCCGCTGGGAACGATGGATCGGGTCGACTTTATTTTCCTGCCGATTTGGCTCATTTCGATCTTTGGTGCCATAAGCGCCTACTATTATGCTGCGTCTTACGGAATAAGCTACCTACTCAAGCAAAAAAGTCACAAAAAAGCAGTTCCCTTTGTTGTGCTCGCCTCATGCATAATTGCTTATTTGCCCCAACGAAGAGAAGATTTCGAGCTCATTGGTTCCCTAGCGAATAGTTCCGCTTATATTTTCCTGATTGTGCTCCCTTTTCTGCTGTTGATCCTATCTTATGTTTTCAAAAAAAAGGAGGAAGCCGAAACATGAAAAAAAGGAGCAGAGCGCTTGGAATGCTGGCTCTACTCATTTTTACAACGGGCTGTTGGGATCAGGACAGCTTGAGGGATGCCAGATTGGCAAATGCATCGGCTTATGATCTCACTCCTGAAGGTATGCTGAAGCAAACGCTGGAAATTGTAGATGACTCTCAAGGCAATCAAGGCAAAAGCACCAATGAAATTCATTCAAGCACCGGAAATTCCGTCCGGCAGAGTACAGACAAAATCCGGGCCAAAGTAACCGGGGATATCCGCTTTTTCAAATATGGAATTATCTTGTATGGTGAAAGCGTGGCCCGAAAAGATTTATACTCTTTTCTGGATGTGCTGTACCGGGAGCCTGACTATCCAACTTCCCATGTCAAGATTGCTATTGTAGACGGACTGGCTGGAGATATCCTAGAACAACAAAGCATAAGCAGCCTTTTAATTGGTGAATTTATAACCAAAAAAATCAGAAGCCTCGAAAACATGTGTGTTTTCCCTGAAATGACGTTGGAGACATTGCTTCCCCCAATGCTTGATCCGGGTCAAGATTTCGCACTTCCCTATCTTGCCAAAGAAGGAGAAGATATTATAGCGCGTGGAATTGCCTTATTTCACGGACAAAAGTTCACAGGAAACCTAAGCACCAAGCAAGGTCCTTTATACGTCCTGATGACTGGAAAATGGAAAAAGACAGCTACCTTCGTAAAAAAGGTACATCCAGGGCCTGCCAGTGATGTGCAAAACTTTATTACGTATCAGGCCATTACGCAGAGCGTCAAACGTCACCTTGCAGTGAAGGTTCAGCGAGATGGCCAAATTGATGTGAATCTCAACTTGAAACTGCCTGTCAATGTTGTTGAATATGCACGAGACCATCTTCAAGATAAGGCTAATGTACAGCGTCTGAATGATCAGCTTTCCGAGATCATGACCCAGGATGCGGAAAAAATTATTCGTACACTTCAAGAAAGCGGATGTGATGCCTTTGGCATAGGCAGACAGTTGATTGCCCACCATCCAGCCGTATGGAAAATTATGGATTGGAATAAAGATTACCCTAATGTCCGTTTTCATACACAGGTCACTGTCGACATTGTCGGGAACGGCATTTTAAACTAGATCTTCCCACGTTGTTAGTTTTTGGGTTGATCAGGTGTTGTTTCAGGATAAATAACCTCTTCGGGCTTCGTTTTTGGAGCCTCATTCTGGCTCTCTGCTTCAGAAGGAGTCTCCTGCTCATTTTCAACAGCTGGCTGCGAAGTATCTACTGATGGCAAATCATTGTTCTCATCAGGCATACTTATCCCAGTGTCTGTGTCAGGAACAGAAGGAGTCGTCTCCTCTGATGGGACTTTCTCTTGGTCTGTTGCAGGTTCTTCTTTCTCTGGAACCTCTGTTTCCTTTATATCTGGTTTGGTCGATACCGATGGTTTGGAAGAACGGGGAAGCTGTTCCCTCCCGACTTCAGTCGGCACATATTTTTGATTAAACCAGTCGGTCACGAGTTGACCGGATTGGCGGGAATAACGTCCCGGAAGTTTACCTGTAAGACTAGAGACCGTAACTTTCACAACACCTTCTGGCTGTATAAAATGCTTATTCTTGAAAAGCTGGGGCTGAGCCTTGATCGCCTCATTCATGATTAGCGCCCACACCGACTGTGCTCTGGTATGCCCTGCTTGTGATAGTGTATTCACCTGTTGACGATAACCAGCCCAGACGCCAAGCGTAACATCAGGGGTGTAGCCCATGAACCACACATCACCAAAGTTTTGTGTCGTACCGGTTTTACCGGCAATATCAATGGTGCCGTAGCTTCTAAAAGCCTTTTGCAGTCGTTTCCCGGTTCCCCTCGGGTCAGATATAACGGTTCTGAGCATATCCGTCATCAAAAATGCGGTTTGCTGCGAATATACCCGCTTCGACTGTGGTTTATATTCATATACAATCTTGCCATTGGCATCCGTAATTTTGCTGATCAGATGAGGTGCATTGTATACCCCCATATTAGGAATCGTTCCATATGCTGCAGTCAACTCCTCAACGGATACGCCTTTACTTAGTCCACCCAGTACACCTGTCTGGGCATATTCATCCTGCGGCTGTATCGTCGTAATTCCAAGAGAACGAACAAAATTCCAAGCATTATGAATTTTAACTTCATATAAAAACAGCCTCAGGGCAGGAATGTTGATTGACCGATTGAGCGCTTCACGGGCTGTCATAAGCCCTTCGTATCTTCTGTTATAATTTTTAGGAATATGATAGCCTTTACGTCCGTCTTTCAATATAATTTGCGAATCATCAATAAGACCAGCAGGCTGAGTGTAGCCCTTTTCCAAAGCGGGCAAATAAGCAGCAATCGGCTTTATGGCAGAACCGGGCTGACGTGTCATTTGAGTTGCATAGTTCATCTGCTCTGTATTAAAATCCCTGCCCTCGATCATACCCAGTATAGCTCCCGTTTTATGATCAATCATGATTGCTGCAATCTGCTCTAATCCCTTCTGCTTGCTGTATGGAGAAAAGTTTTGCGGATTGGCTGCAATCTGCCGCATATCATTATAAATTTTCTTATTTATCGTTGTATAAATTCGATAGCCAGACCGTTGCAACTCTTCTCGTGTGTTTTGAAGAAGCTCAGCATGCTCGGGCTTGGAAATCTCGGCGGCCGTAAGATCCGGATTTTGCTGGAGCGCTAAGAGCTGAGCGGCCTCACGCTCTGTCTCCAGCATCAAATAAGGGAATGTGTTATAACTTTTTTCACGATGTGGCGCAAGAGTGGCCTTAACATCAAATTGGAGCGCTTCATTATATTCTGTTGGTGTGAGTTTACCTGTTGCCAGCATTCTTGCCAGTACTACACGTTGGCGCTCCATTGCTTTGTCGAAGCCTTCTTCATCGAACTTCCCTTTTCCATCAAAAGCAGAATAAACAGACGGCAATTGTGGCAGACCTGCCAAATAAGCCGCTTGAGCAATATGAAGCTTATGTAGATCACTTACATTAAAAATTCCTAATGAAGCGGACTTGATTCCATACAAATTATAACCAGCTGAACCGTTGCCAAAAGGCATTTTGTTTAAGTAGGCCGTTAATATTTTATCCTTGCTCATAAAACGCTCCATACGCAATGCAAGCAGCATTTCCTTCACCTTACGGCTGTCTGTCTTGTCGAGGCTGAGGAAAACCCGCCGGGCTACCTGCTGCGTCAGTGTGCTACCGCCCGTTTGGCGGTTCTCGTTCAGAAGCTTCTGTTTGACAGCCCGAGCCGTTCCTTTTAAATCAACGCCACGATGCTCATAAAACTGACTGTCTTCCGTTGAAATAAGAGCATCTATAATAGACTGAGGAACATCCTTCAGGTCAACGAGCTGTCGATCCTCTTCCATGCGCATTCGTCCAACCGGAGTAACCTGATCATTAAAATATACAAAGCTGGTCAGAGCATTTTCATCTACCTTCTCATATATCAACTGACGTGATCGTACAGGTTCATCATGAACCAGCGCTGCCACATAACCAGATATAAGCCCTCCGGCAAATAGCACTCCCAACAAGCCTGCAAGCGAGAACCACTTGATATTAATCAGCAAAACTTTACCGAAAATACGCCACCTGCTGCGTTTTTGAGATGATGGTCGACGTTTTGGGTCCATAAAAATGATTTTCTCCCCTCAATATTCATTCATTTCCACTTGTTTTTGTTCAAGATAATATGATACGCCATGTTAGGTTTCCCGTAAACTGCAACGTTCCAAAAAATACATTTGTATTAGGAACACTTGTTCTGTATATAATACTACTATATGAGTTTATATTCAAGAATATTTTGGAAAAGTAATGGGCACATATCTGGAAAGGAGGTTGTAATTATTGAAGAAGCGCAACAAAAGAACTATATTTTTAGCGGACTGCCAAAGTTTTTATACCAGTATTGAGAAGGCGGATGATCCTAAATACCAAAACAAACCGCTCGTTGTTGCCGGTGATCCCTCACTTCGTTCAGGTATTATTTTAGCTGCGTGTCCGCTGGCCAAAAAATACGGTATATCTACTGCAGAACGTCTGGGAGAAGCGATGAAAAAATGTCCTGACCTTATCATTGTACGCCCGCGTATGCAGCATTATATCGACGTTTCATTAAAAATAACAGAAATCTATAATGAATATACGGATTTAGTTGAGGTCTTCAGTATTGATGAACAATTCTTGGATATGAGTGGAAGTCTCTCCCTCTTCGGAGATCCAATAAGTATTGCAAATGAAATTCAGCAAAAAGTATTGGCACAAACAGGAGTGTGGGTCCGCATCGGCATCAGCTCCAATAAAATGCTAGCCAAGGCCTGTCTAGATATATGGGCTAAAAAAAATGACAGCGGCATTTTCTTGTTGCCTGCATCCGATATTGCAGCACTGCTGTGGCCTCAGCCAGTGCGTCATATGTTCGGTATCGGCTCGCGTATGGAACGGCATTTGGCGAAGCTTGGGCTGCACACCATTGGAGATATTGCACAAACTCCCCTGCCCCGGCTTCAGAGCAAGTTCCTGTCTCATTTCGGCAAGCAGTCAAATATTCAGGCAGAGGTACTTTGGCGAACCGCTAATGGAATAGATCACAGTCCCGTGAAGCCGGAAACATTTGACGCGCCTCCCAAATCTATCGGGCATATGATGACCCTCCCCCGGGATTATATCCAGCCTGCAGAGGTGGAAACCATCCTGCTTGAGCTGACGGAGGAGGTATGCCGAGACTCGCGTCGTAAAGGATATATGGGCTCAGTTGTGACCGTTCATTGTATGTGCAGTCCGTACGATGCACCGACCGGATTCTCCCGGCAGATAAAGCTGCCCGATCCTACAAACCATACGCAAAAGGTGTACGAAACCGTAAAAAGAATCTTCTATACCTTTTGGAACCGTATGCCGGTGAAGCGCGCAGGCATCACTCTAAGTGGCTTGGTGGATGATCAACTGTATCAGTTGGACCTTTTTGAAGATCTGGAACGATCCCGAGCTCTGGAAAAGGTAACGGACACTTTAAAGGACCGGTACGGTCAGGCAATTATCATGCGCGCATCGTCGTTAACAAATGCCGGGCAGGCCAGCGAGCGGTCTGTTAAAATTGGCGGCCATTACAAATAAACAATTCACGATAAGTAGAGACAATTGCCCGGGGAATGAAATACAAGGACAAAGAGCAGATCACGAATAAAGAAACCAAGTAAAAAAGGATCGCCTGACATGAGGCAATCCTTTTTCCATTTGTGCTTCATACAGAGCATATGGAATGCTTAGAGTAACCCTGCCAATATGCAATCAACGGAACATTCCCCACAGCTTGATCAGATGAAATGTATTAGACGGATCAATTTTTTGTGCCAGCACAAAGGCTGTTAATTGCTCCTCCTGCGCGGCCGTCAGCCGCTCGTTCAAAATTGCAGAAGTGGACTTCACAAGGTGACGTACCTTAGCCTTGTTTTGCAGATCTGCTTTGGTCACACCTTCGATCTGCTGCTTAACCCGATCCTTGAGCACACGGTTTTTCATTTTTAACTTAATCCGCTCCACCAGTTGCGGGCTGATTCCATATTGCTGATAGCTCAATGTTGCCACACCTCCCATATCATTCGGTCATTCCCAAATATATGATGGCTGGCTTGTCCATTGTGCCTATCTAAATTAAAAGGATTAAAACAACCTCATGCTTCCTGCGGAATCAGTCGATGAGATCGCCTTGGAAAATCTGCTCTTTTTGCAAATAACCGCGCAGTGCTTCATATTGTGGAGATGTCCAAAAAGACGAATCCTTGATCAGATCAGTCGCATCCTCACGGGCCTTTTCCAGCACCTCAAAATCCGCTACCATATCTGCTAACCGAAACTCGGGCAGCCCACTCTGCTTGGTGCCAAAAAAATCACCCGGCCCTCTCAAGTCCAGATCACGTCTGGCGACCTCAAAGCCATCATCCGTATCGGTCATAACCTTCATCCGCTCCTGACCAACCTCCGACTTGGGATCAGCAACCAATATACAGTATGAGGCATGTGCGCCCCGTCCGACGCGCCCACGCAGCTGATGCAGTTGGGACAGTCCGAAGCGATCCGCATCCATAATAATCATGAGCGTCGCATTCGGTACGTCTACTCCTACCTCCACAACCGTCGTTGAAATGAGCAGCTGAATCTCATTCGCATAAAAAGAACGCATAACCTCTTCTTTTTCCGCAGGAGTCATTCGTCCATGCAGCAACCCGACACGGTAATTCGGAAAAGCCTGCTGCATTTGAATATGCAGATCAATGGCATTCTGTACGTCCAGCTTCTCCGACTCTTCAATTAACGGACAAATCAGATAAGCCTGCCGCCCCTGATCCACCTCGCGGGAAATAAAGCCAAGCACCCGATCCATCAATTCATGCTTCACCCAATACGTCGAAATTGGAATACGTCCCTTGGGCCGCTCTGATATTGTAGAAACATCCATATCACCAAAAGCAGTAATCGCCAACGTACGCGGGATCGGTGTTGCCGTCATGGTCAACACATCGGGATTGTATCCCTTGCGACGCAATATGCTGCGCTGGTTCACGCCGAATCTGTGCTGCTCATCCGTTACGACAAGCCCGAGCTGGCGGAAATATACATCCTCCTGAATGAGGGCATGGGTGCCTACCACAATGTCCAGCAGCCCCATCTGCAGGGAAGCAAGCAGCTCCTTACGTTTCTTTCCGGTCGTACTTCCTGTCAGCAGCCCAACACTAATTCCAAAGGGCTCAAACAGCTTGTGAAGCGACCTCATATGCTGCTCGGCCAAAATTTCAGTCGGCACCATCAGTGCCCCCTGAAAACCGGAACGCACGGTAGCAAATAAACCAATGGCGGCAACAACCGTTTTACCCGACCCGACATCTCCTTGAAGCAGACGGTTCATACAATAGGGCGAGCGCAGATCATGCAGTATTTCCAGCTCGACCTTCTTCTGTGCATCCGTTAATTCAAAAGGCAAGGACCTCACGAATTCACGAACTGTGGCATTGTCCACCGTATGTACAACCCCGTCTGCTCGACCACGGTTTAACGCCCGGAATGCCTGCATTTTCAGCTGGAATAAAAAAAGCTCCTCATACACCATGCGGCGGCGAGCCTCTTGCCCTTCGCGGTTGTCCTCAGGCTGGTGTATACCCGTAATGGCCTTTTTACGAGGCATCATGCTATATTTACGTACAAGCGGCTCCGGCAAAATTTCAGGAATCATTTCACCGAACTGCTGAAGCGTCTGATTCATGGTTTTCCGCATCCAGCTTTGCGTAATCTTGCCGCCTATAGAGTACACAGGCTGAAGTGTCCCTGAACGGGCCACTCCTTTATCGGGAAACTCGGAATCCGAAACGGTCATTTGCATCCGCTTAAGGTCCCATTTACCAGTCACCACAATTTCACGGCCTGATGTTAGCTGATCCTTCAAAAAATGCCGATTAAACCACGTCGCGGTAAACATCCAATCCTCGGCCATCAATTTACAAGTCAACCTCGATTTGCGGCCGTATCGTTGAAGCACCGGAATGCCCATAATTTTGGCCTGTACCGTAATCTTATCTCCGTCCTTCACTTCGCTTAGTGAGCGCAGGCGATAATCTTCATACCGAAACGGATAATATTCCAGCATGTCTTGCACGTTAGAAATGCCAAAAGCGTGAAGCTCTCCTTCTTTGAGAGCACTCACGCCGTGTATTTGTTTCAATGGTATTTGATCCAGTTGCAACATATTACCTCTCATCTCCGGCCGGCCATGCAAAAATGCCAATCGTTCCTGGCCCTACATGGGCTCCAATCACAGCGCCAAGTTCAGTATATATTCGATCTCCCAGCTCAAAATGCTCTGCCAGCTGAGCCACGAACGCTTCTGCCACCGAGCGATCTGCCGTATGACCCACAGCAATATTAATTTTTTGGCCTTTTAAATCCCGCTCCAGCAGTTCAATAATTCGTGCTGTCGCTTTTTTATGCCCTCTCGCCTTTTCAACCGAATAAATAATGCCTTCTTTGTCAATCGAAAGAATCGGCTTAATGTTAAGCAACGTACCAACCATAGCCGCTGCCTTGCCAATACGTCCGCCTTTTTGCAAGTATTCCAGTGTATCCACCAGGAAATACAAACAACGGCGCTCCCCACGACGTTCCACAGCCTGAACAATATCAGCCGGGGATTGCCCGGCAGCCGCCAGCTCTGCGGCATAGACCACAAGCATACCGTATCCGTATGAAGCTGATTTGGAATCCACCACGGTCACTCTATCTTCATGCTTCTCCAGCATGGATTTGCCCAGCAGAGCGGACTGATACGTTCCGCTCACGCCGGAGGACAAATGGATAGAAACAATCTGGCTCTCAGGATGCTGCTCCAGCAACGTCGTATAAGCCTCCAAAAAACGGGCTGGTGAAGGCTGTGACGTCGTAGGCAGCTCATCTGCCCGCACCAGTTCGCTGTAAAACTGCGCGGCTGACATTTCAATCCCATCCAGATAAGCCGTGCTGCCGAACATGACCGTCAGCGGTACAACGACTATACCGAGACGGTCTACCAATTCCTGTGGAATATCAGCCGTGCTGTCCGTCACAATGATGGTACTGCTCATCAGTCAGACCTCCTTTTTGGTGGTGTGCTCCATAGGCGCTCTACAGCCCATCAGCTTTCCACTGAGAACAAATAAGGATAGATCGGCTGACCACCTTCATGAACTTCTACTTCAGCATCCGAATAATGCTCTTCAAGCCATGCAACGAGCTGATCTGTGTCTTCTTGCTTCGCATCCGAACCTGTGAGAATCGTAACAATTTCATCACCATTCACCAGCATTTTCGTCAGCAAAAGACGGGACGTTGCGACTAACTCTTCCTCGGTCGCCACAATTTTGGAATCTTGAATACCGATATAATGGCCTGCCATAATGTGCAGGTCATCAAGCGTCGTATCACGTACCGCATAGGTCACCTGTCCGGATTTCACACGGCTGACCGCTTCTCGCATATTATCTTGATTGGCCTCAAAGGCTTCTTCCTCCTGAAAAGCAAATGCCGCCGCAATCCCCTGAGGAATCGTTTTGCTTGGGATAACCGACACCAGGCGTTCCATCTCCAGTAGTTCACGCGCCTGCTCTGCCGCCAGAATGATATTGGAATTATTCGGCAGAATGAAAATATGTTGAGCCGCAATCGAGCGTGCCGCATTGACAAAATCCTCTGTACTCGGATTCATGGTCTGACCGCCGGAAAGCACAACATCGACGCCCAAGCTTCTAAAAATATCGGCAATTCCTTCACCAGAAGCTACAGCGATAAAACCAAAGGGTGCCAGTTCATGAGCCGGAGGCACTGAGGGCTCCTCCTCACGTACAGGCTCTGCTGGTATTTCAGCAAACCACTCAGGCTCAGGAGCACCATCCATACCTGCTGACAACAAATCACGATGCTGCTCGCGCATATTCAGAATACGAATCTGTGTAATTTCCCCGTAACGCAGTGCCAGATTCAACACTTCACCCGGAGCTTTGGAATGCACATGAACCTTAATAACATCATCGTCTGAAATAACGATAATAGAATCACCATCTACTGATAACGCTTTCCGGAAAACTTCCTCATCAAAGACCGTACCTTGCGCTCCGCCCAATTGCCGATTGATAAAAAACTCCATATCATACAAAAATTCGATATCCTCAGTTTCGAGCTTCGCTTGCGCTGAAATCGGCGCATCCGGGGAAGGTGCAACTGCCTTAGGTCTCTCGGCTACCTGAGGAGCAAAAACGGGACGCACCTTATCGCCTTTTGCAGCTGTAACTGTAGCTGTCACCAGACCGCTTTCGAGATATTGCATAAATCCTTCATAAATATACACAAGTCCTTGTCCACCCGAGTCCACAACTCCCACTTGCTTCAGTACCGGGAGCATGTCCTGCGTCATGGCAAGCGTTTCCTTCGCTTTAGCAAGCACTTCTTCCATCAGTTCCGTGATGTCGTTCGTCCGGCGCGAGAAAAAAACAGCATGCTTAGCCGCTTCCTTCGCCACGGTAAGAATTGTACCCTCCACCGGCTTAACCACCGCCTTGTAGGCCGCATCCACCCCGCTCTGCAATGCCGATGCGAACTGAAGGGTATTCAATTCCTCGTATGGGGCCGCGTAACGGCTGAAGCCACGGAACAACTGGGACAGGATAACCCCTGAATTACCGCGGGCCCCCATCAGCAAACCTTTGGATAATATGCCGGACATGACACCAATAGAGGAAGAATTCCCCCTCTTTAATTCCGTTACGCCCGCGCTCATCGTCAAATTCATATTGGTACCCGTGTCACCGTCCGGTACCGGAAATACATTTAGTGAATTGACGTGTTCCGCATGCTGCTGTAATTGTTCCGCTCCGGCTAGAACCATTGCGGTAAAATCTGTTCCATTCAAAGAACGATTACTCAAGAGAATTCCCCTTCCTAGCTTAATACACTTGTTTTACAATCAACCTTACACAACACCTTGTTTAGAGGTTTAATTGAATTATACTAAAGCCAGACGATGAATACGAATGTCACACTTTCGTAAGCTTATTGTACCCATGGCCTGGGTCGTACTTACACAGGTCATATATATGAAAAACCAGTCAACCGCCCAACAATAAAACATCGGCAGGAATGGTAACTATGGGTATGGTTTCCGCCTTTGATCTGTCCGGCATGACTGGAATAAATTCACATTTTAATATATACAAAAATAAATGGAGCAATAACTATCCCATATTGTACTATAATGCGAAAGAGAAATAAATAAAGTTTTTGAATCAGTTGACGGAGCTTTTTTGACTATGATATTATATAAAAGTATTGTTTTGTTCACGTTAGTGACTTACAAAGTCCGGCTGACCCAGTCGGCCTGAAGAGCGACCTGTTCCATACGGAACTTGGTTATTTTCAGAATAGGAGGTGGAATCATGTCTCGTAAATGTTCTGTAACAGGCAAAAAGCCTAGCAGCGGTAACCACGTATCTCACGCTAACAACCGTAATCGCCGTACTTGGGGCGTCAACGTACAAAAAGTTCGCATTCTCGTTAACGGTAAACCGAAACGCGTTTATGTCAGCACTCGTGCATTGAAAGCCGGTAAAGTGACTCGCGTGTAGTCGTAAAAAAATAACGTTATAAGCAAAAGGCACCTCGTTTTAAACGGGTGCTTTTTTGGTTATTCGAAATGTAGTATCCAACTGTTCCAGAAGGACAAAATGTCAGGCACCTTCCCGCGCGTTCTTGCCGATTACTTCCGAGCTGCCGAGCTGATGTGCCCGGGAAGCATGCCCTGCGTACCTCTGGTCTTCATTCTTTAACCTGTGTTTACCTTACATGAAATTCAGTTTTTCTGGAATGTATTCAAAATGGCTTTAACGAACCCACCCAGAAATTTTGGCAACTTGATCGTATAAAACTTCATGCTTCACCCTCCCCATCATCCTCCTGCATCCGTTCTCTGTAGTTTATGCAACCTATCAAAGGTTGTTGCCACACAAAAAAGGCTACATGAGAATCCCGCTCATGTAACCATATTTATGCACAACCATCCCAGGCTATACCATCAGACAAGTCCGCGAACATAGAGATATGCCGAGAGTATAAAAATAAACAGGAAGTAATAAAGCACGCTGCACACCACAAAACCGATGCGCAAACCACGCCGTTCATTTTTACGAAAGTAAAATAGCACAATAAGAACAGCGAAAAGTGAAAGAAGGGCATTCCATGGAGCCTTCACTAGCGAGAAGCAGCTAAGGGTCAAACCTGTCGCCATACTCGCTGCAGTCATCCACAACGCTTCGCTTAGCTTCACTTGGACAAACGAGTTGCGCTGTCTCGAATAGCCTCAATAGCTGCGCCGCGGTCTTCTCTACCGAAAACCGCGCTGCCTGCCACCAGAACATCAGCCCCTGCTTCAAATACAACGGTTGCCGTCTCCTCTGCAATACCTCCGTCTACCTCGATATGTACGTCTGAACGCCCCATTTCGTTCAACCAAGTACGGATCTGTCTGATTTTATCCACCGTCTCTGGAATGAAGGATTGCCCCCCAAAACCAGGATTGACCGTCATGACTAGAACCATATCCACATTGGGCAGTACTTCCTTGATCGCATATGGGGAAGTACCTGGATTGAGGGCCACTCCTGCCAGCACACCTTGCTGTTTAATCATATGAATAACTCCATGCAAATGAACACAGGCTTCAGCGTGAACAGTGACAATATTGGCCCCAGCCTTTACAAAATCAGCAATGTAACGTTCAGGATGCTCAATCATCAGGTGAACGTCCAGAGGAAGAGTCGTATGCGGACGAATAGCCTGAACGATAGGTGGACCCAGTGTAATATTGGATACAAAATGCCCATCCATTACATCCACATGAATCCAGTCTGCTCCCATTGCCTCGGCTTCCGCAACTTCACTGCCCAAACGGGCAAAATCAGCGGATAAAATCGACGGTGCTATTTTTAACATATGCTCAATACCTCCGCTTTTTTTCTTTTAGTTCCTGGTAGAACTGCAAGTAGCTGTCATA
The DNA here is from genome assembly GCF_001705305.1 of Paenibacillus kribbensis. GTDB lineage: Bacteria > Bacillota > Bacilli > Paenibacillales > Paenibacillaceae > Paenibacillus > Paenibacillus kribbensis_B. The sequence continues at coordinate 128,926 of NZ_MCBP01000004.1, read as the reverse complement.
CCGCCCCTGCGAAATATGTCCTTCTTCCACGGCCTCTCTTACTTTACAACCGGGCTCGTGAATATGGGTGCAGCCTCGAAATTTACAACTCTCCGCATACTGCTGGAATTCACGAAAACAGGGTGATAACTCATCCACACCCAGCTCCAAAAAATCCAGCTGGCTAAAACCCGGTGTATCGGCTACAAAGCCGCCGTTGTCCAGAGGAATTAGCTCCACATGACGAGTCGTATGTTTTCCTCGCCCCAGCTTATTGCTAATAGCGTTCGTCTCTAGCGTCAGCCCCGGCTGCAGTGCATTAAGCATAGAAGACTTTCCTACACCTGACTGCCCGGAGAACACGCTAATTTGACCAGCAAGCAGGTTCTTAAGCTCAGCCGTGCCCTCCCCGGTACGGGCGCTGGTCACCAGCACCTCATAACCAATCTTCCGATATATTTCCTGAACGGCCAGAACCGTATCATCCTCCGAAGGACTGCCCTCATACAAATCGCGCTTGGTCAGACAGATAATCGTATCCAGCCCGGCGTGCTCAATATGCACCAAAAATTTATCTAGCAGCGGCAGATTCAAATCCGGCTCACGCAGGGAAAACAACAGCACAGCAAGCGTGGTATTAGCCACCGGCGGACGGATAAGCTCCGTCACACGCTTTCTAATCTCTTTGACCATACCTTCCCCGTTCTCAGTCAGTTCGTAAACGACCTGATCGCCGACAAGAGGCGTAATCTCTTTTTTCTTAAAAATGCCGCGTGCTCTGCATTGTACTGTAGCTTCGCCGGATACCGGGCGCCCATCCTGATCCAGGCTGGAGACATAATAATATCCGCTGAGTGCCTTGACGATCAGACCTTCAGGCATGTGTAAGACGTCCTCCTTCATAATACTTAAGTTTCATTGCTTGTAACAGTACAAACACCTTCATTCAGCAGGTTTACTGATGCTGTACAGCCTCAATCACTTTCCCCTTCTTTTTATGGGAACCGCTCCCTTTGCCCGAGTTGTTATAATGGCTAACTGCCAACTCACTGCCCGCAACTCCCGTGGAATCCGTTCCAGGAACAAAGGCGGAAGGCTCGCCATTTCCTCCGGTCCCATCCGGGTTGTTAGGGTCGCCTCCGCTATTATTAGAAGGTTCTCCGTTATTCCCTTCCCCGCCACTTCCACTGCCATTCTGTGAAGAATTGTCATCAGAAGGATCCGTTGGTGACGTTCCGGCAGGCGGAGCAATTTGAGGCATCGTCACCGTGCCATTTTTCGCATCAATATAAGAAACAGGATACGTATCAACAAAGGCTCCGTCTCTAAATACAGAGACAACACTGTCCTTGTTCGGTGCCATCAACAGATTGATCGTGAACACCTGTGTCGTATTAATCGTACGGCTTCCCCATTCCTGATTTTCTCCACGTGCATCCGTATAAGTGATACGAATTTTGCTGTTTTTGCCCTCTTCCTTTGGTGCAACAGGCACATTGAATGGTAGCATAATCGCTTCTGGCGGGTAACCGGTGCTTACATAAATCGTAATTTCCGTATTTGGAGGCAACTCACTGCCTGCCTCTGACGGCCATTGTTTGGTTACTTTACCTTTTTCCTGCTCATAGCTATATTCCTCTTTGATCGAGCCAACCTTCAGCCCCATCTTTTTGACCTCATTTTCTGCTTGGTTCTGCGTCATGCCTACCAAATTCGGCATTTTTACCGTGTTCGCACCTTTGCTGACCGTAAGGACTACTTGAACCGAATCCTTATCAAAAGGCTCATTTGCAGCTGGTGTCTGACTGAGGACGGTTCCTACGGCCTGATCACTGAACTGCTCATTTTGCTGAATCTGCGTCTCCTTAATTTGCTGGGCGGTCAGCAGCTTCACAGCATTCTCGTAGCTTTGCCCCTTAACATCCGGCATCGGAGTAAGCGGCTTGGCAATCCCGACCTTCAGACTAATCTTCGTTCCTTCCTTAACTAAGGAATCAGCCGGATAACTTTGATAAAAAACAACTCCTGGTGCGATTCCCTCTTTGTATTCGTGCTGAACCGGCTCCTCAATGAGCAATCCTAATTTGCTAAGATTCACCTTCGCCTGGTCTTCTGTCTGTGTCAGAACACTTGGCACTTTTACATCAGGAACGACAAGTACACTTTGCACATAGACCACCAGTCCACCCATGGCAAGCAGTAGCACCAACACTAGTGTTACCCAAAAGATCGTCTTTTTTCTATTCTTCTTGGACGATTGCTTGCTTGGAAGCTGTTCTGATTCACGAGGTTGGACAGGCGCGTCGCTCCCATTGGAAGACATCCCCATCTGTTGAGGCTTTATCGCCGGAATAACCCGTGTTTGATCCTCATCATCCAAATGTGCAAATTCCAGCTTGGATTCATTGCGACGACCCGGCAGTAGACAGGTTTCCAAGTCTTGCAGCATTTCGTCTGCCGACTGATAACGTTCCTCCGGATTTTTGCGCATAGATTTTAAAATGACATTTTCCACGCTTTGCGGAATCAACGGATTAATTTTGCGCGGTTCCTCAAATTCCTCTTGCAAATGCTTGAGCGCTACACTGATTGGACTTTCTCCCAAAAAAGGAAGCTGCGCCGTCAGCATTTGGTATAACACAATACCTAAAGAATATAAGTCCGATTTCTCGCCCGTAACTACACCTTTGGCATGCTCAGGCGAAAAATAGTGAACAGAACCTACAACAGAACCAGTCTGAGTAATTGTCGTTGACGTAACAGCTCTGGCAATCCCAAAATCGGTTACCTTAACCCGTCCATTACGTCCAATCAATATATTATGGGGCTTAATGTCCCGGTGAATAATTTGATTTTGGTGTGCATGCTCCAACGCATCACAAATCTGTGAAGCGATCCGCACTGCTTCATCTACCTGCAGCGGCGCGCGTTCTTTAATAATCTCATTCAAATTTTTGCCTTCAACGTACTCCATTACAATATAATGGATTTCATCCTCTTGGCCGACATCATAAATACTAACTACATTTGAATGGGAAAGCGAAGCCGCGGACTGCGCCTCACGCCGGAAACGGCGAATAAACTCCTCATCATGAACAAATTGCTGACGCAGCACTTTAACCGCCACATTACGATTCAGCAAAATGTCTTGAGCCTTATACACCAGCGCCATACCGCCGCCGCCGATGCGCTCAATAATTTCGTATCTTCCCCCTAGCAGGTGCCCGATCATGCGTCACACCCCTTTTCATTCAATAAAACCGTGTCGTCTGGCAATTCAAACAAAGCTACCGTGATATTATCGTCTCCCCCGGCGAGCAAGGCCAGATGCAGCAGACGATCCGCCCGTTCCTCCAAAGGATTGTCTGCGGCGCCTACTACCTTGCTGATTTGCTCTTCCGTCACCAGATTACTCAGCCCGTCACTGCACAGCAACAACACATCACCTTTGCCCAGCATAATGGAGTCAATATCCACTTTCACCTCGGAATCAGTACCCAGCGCCCGTGTCAGCACATTGCGACGGGGATGGTTCTCCCGCTCTTCCTTGCTGATCTGACCATTTTTGAATAACTCATTAACCAGAGTGTGATCTTCTGTAATCTGACGTACCGTCCCTTTGGATATCACATAGGCTCGGCTGTCCCCGATATGTCCGATAATTCCGGAAGCATCGTTTAGCAAAACAGCCACCACTGTCGTTCCCATATTATGATACTTATCATCGCGCGCAGCCGTTTGGAAGATAACTTCATTGGCATGCAAAATAGCGTCGCTGAGCGCCGCGGTCAAAGAATGTGCGGATAATCCGCTCTCCAACGTCGCCAAATCAGCGGCAAGTGTCTCAACCGCGAGGCGGCTGGCCGTATCACCGGCCAAGTGCCCCCCCATTCCATCGGCAACAATCCCAAGAATATACCCTTGCTCCAAATGCCTGATCCAGGCAGAATCCTCATTCACCGAACGTACACGTCCGACATGGCTGACATGAACTGTTTTGATCAAGTGGTTTCACCCCAACTCCATATGCTTTGCACGCAACTGGCCGCAGGCAGCGGCGATATCGTGACCCTGTTCACGCCGGATCGTCACATTGATGCCCTTGTCGGCAAGAATACGCTGAAAATTGAAAATATCGCTGCGCGATGTGCGTACGTACTTGCGCTCAGGCACATGGTTGACCGGGATCAAATTGACGTGGCACAACATGTCCTTCAATACATCCGCCAGTTCTTCTGCATGCTCTGCCTGATCGTTTACTCCACCAATCAGGGCATATTCAAATGAAATTCTCCGTCCTGTCTTGGCAAGATAGTAACGAAGCGCATCCATAACATCGTTAAATGGATAACGACGATTAACAGGCATCAGTTTGGAACGAAGCGCATCATTAGGCGCATGAATGGATATTGCCAGATTAATCTGGGTATCCTCGTCCGCAAATTTATAAATATTCGGTACAATACCACTGGTCGATACCGTGATATGACGTTGACCTATATTCAGACCCTTTTCATGAATCATCGTACGCAAAAACGTCATGGTCGCTTCATAGTTTTCAAAAGGCTCGCCAGAGCCCATAATCACGATGCTGCTCACCCGTTCATTGGTTTTATCCAAAATTTTCTGTGCTTGCACGACCTGCGCTGTAATTTCACCGGCTGTCAGGTTCCGTTTGAGGCCCCCAAGCGTCGAAGCACAAAAAGTACATCCAATCCGGCAGCCCACCTGAGTCGTTACACAAATACTGTTTCCGTAATTGTGTCTCATGATAACCGTCTCAATGGCATGATCATCGTGCAAACCGAACAGGAATTTCACCGTACCGTCTTTCGATTCCAGCTTTGTAATTTCATGCAGCGTCACAAAGCTGAATTGCTCTGCAAGCTTCTCTCTCAATCCCTTGGACAAATTCGTCATCTCACTGAAATCGTTGACCCGCTTTACATACAGCCAGTCAAAAATTTGTCCTCCGCGAAAAGCAGACTCGCCATTATTCTTGGCCCAGTCCTGAAGCTCCTCCAGAGTTAAATCATATATAAAAGGTTTCATCAATGTTTGCACCCGTTCCTTCTTCATTAAGTTCTGTTTGATCTTAGGCAGTATTTTCATTCTTCCTATTTTAGCACAAATCCCTGAGGGGGTAAAAATTTTTCATTTTCATGCAAAAAACCGCCGGAGAGGTCCGGCGGAATGTGGAAATATTGGTGGGCGACTGCCTGGAATACTCTTCCGAACTACTTTATCCGGCGCAGACGCGTGATATAAAATCCGTCACTGTGAAAATGCTGTGGCAACAGCTGCAATGAGCCATGTTGAGCACCTTTCGTACCGTGACTCACGTCCGGGAAAGAATGATCTTCTGCCAATTCATACTCGGGGTGCTCGCTTAAAAACCGGGCCAATTGTCCTTCGTTTTCGTCAGGCTCAATCGTGCATGTGCTATATACCAGAATACCGCCCGGCTTTAACAGTCCGGCTACACTGTCCAGCAGCTCATGCTGAAGCTGTGTAATGTCGCGTACATCCTGCTCCGTTTTACTCCAACGCAAGTCCGGCTTACGGCGAATGACTCCAAAACCGGAGCATGGCGCATCAAGTAAAATGCGATCAAAAGAAGCAGGAGCATAACGATCTTTCAGCTCCAGCGCATCACCGGTGACCGTTTCCACAGCCTCCAGTCCCAGTCGATCGGCCTGCTCCTGAATCAAATGATGCTTATGGGCATGCAGATCGTTTGCGATAATCCGGCCTTGGTCCTTCATCAGCTCAGCCATATGAGCTGTTTTGCCACCCGGAGCGGCACAGCAATCCAGTACCAGCATGCCGGGCTCAGGAGCAACTGCTTCCGCAACAAGCATGGAGCTTTCATCCTGTACGGACAACAAGCCGTCCGTATACCAGGAGGTAAGCGCCATGTTGCCGCCGCTGCGAACAACTATCCCGTAAGGGCTAACTGCCGAAGGAACGGCGTACACACCTTTGGCGAGCATCTCGTCCAATAATTGATCACGGCTGGTCATGGTCGTATTTACCCGCACGCTGACCGCAGGTGGCTCATTATTAGCCTGACAGATTGCCTCCGCTGTTTCTACACCATATTGCTTAATCCAGCGCTTAACCAGCCATTGTGGATGGGAATGCTCTAACGAGATCCGCTCCTCGGCTGACAAACCGTCAGGAATGCGCAGCTTGTCCGGCTCGCGCAGCATGCTGCGCAGCACACCATTAACCATACCCGAAATCCCCTGATGCCCGCGCCGCTTGGCAATGGTCACGGCTTCACTAACGACGGCATGATCCGGGATACGATCCAGATACACAATCTGGTACACACTCATCCGCAGTAGTGAACGTACCCAGGCCTGGAGCTTGGCCGTGCCTTTTTGAACAAACTTGTTCAAATAATAATCGAGTGTATTACGGCGTGCGACTGTGCCGTACACGAGTTCTGTCGCCAAGCCGGCATCACTTGCGGACAAACCTGCTTGCTGGAGCCGACGATTTAGCTCGAGGTTGCTATATGCGCCCTCTAGCTCCACCCCGGTCAACACATCAAGTGCAACTTCCCGCGCCGTTAGTTTGCGGGTGCTGCCAGCTCTGGCACCTGCTCTCTTGCCTTGGTCTCCCTGACGGGAGTGACCCCCGCTCACCCGAGCACCATGCCTGGCTTCATTTGTCCGCCGCGTGCAAAGTTCCCGGCTTCCATAACCTTCTTGCCTGCCGGTTGAACCTGAGTCAGCCAGATCGTACCGCTGCCTGTCTGTACTTCAATGCCTCGGGCGTTCAATTGAAGAACCGTTCCGGGCGCTGGAGTATTGGAGCTGTCGGCTTCATTATTTATGGAAGCTCCTTTGGTGGAAGCCCATTCAGTGGAAGGCTGCTCAGCAGCCCACACTTTAAAAATATTTTCTTCCCACAGCGTAAATGCGCCGGAAAAGGGAACAAGCCCACGAATCCGGTTGTATATTTGCTGCGCACTATCATTCCATGGAATGCGCTCATCGTCACGGCTCAGATTGGGGGCATAGGTGGCCTCTTCCTCGTTTTGCGGTGTGCGCGCCGATTGCCCTGCCAGCAGCTTCGGTAGCTCATCATGCAAAAGCTTTGCCCCGGCAACGCTCAGCTTCTCGAAGATCGTACCGGACGTATCCTCCGGCTCAATAGCAACCTCAACCCGTGATATCATATCGCCGGTATCCAGTCCTTCCGCCATATACATCAGCGTCACACCCGTAACGGTTTCACCGTTAATGATCGCACGCTGAATCGGCGCTCCTCCCCGATAACGGGGAAGCAGCGAGCCATGCACATTCAGGCAGCCGAAACGGGGCAGGTCCAATACGGACTTAGGCAAAATTTGCCCATAAGCTGCGGTTACGATCAGATCTGGACGCAGCTCCGCCACCTGCGCCACCGCTTCCGGCTGACGCAGGCGGGTCGGTTGAAGCACGGGCAATCCGCGCTTCTCCGCCGCTTCCTTGACTGGTGTAGGCATCAATATTTTCTTGCGCCCCTGCGGCTTATCCGGCTGGGTAATCACACCGACCACATTGTAGCCGTTGTCCAGCAGCATGTTCAGCGAAGGCACAGCAAACTCCGGTGTACCCATAAAGATAACACGAATGTCTTGACTCATCGAACCTCACTCCCCTGCCTGACGGTTCGGTCCTGGCTGTTCCGGAGCAACCTCATATACTTTTTCCGCAATATCCGTGAACAAAACTCCATTCAAATGATCGATTTCATGCTGAAAAGCACGAGAAAGCAATCCAGTCGCTGTAACAGTAATGGCCTTGCCTTCACGATCCAGTCCCTTGACTGTAACCTTCTCGGCACGACGCACATCCCCGTTCAGACCTGGAATACTCAAGCAGCCTTCAGGACCCAACTGCTCTCCTTCTTCTGCCACGATTTCCGGATTGATCATTTTAATCAAACCATGCTCATCTCCGGCATCCACAACGATCAGACGCTTCAAAATGCCTACTTGCGGAGCGGCAAGACCTACTCCCTCCGCTTCATACATTGTATCTGCCATATCGTCGAGCAGCTTCTGCACGTTAGGTGTAACTTTAGTAACCTCCTTGGCTACTTTATGCAGTACATCATCCGGCTCCAACACTATAATTCTAATTGACATAACAACAGAACACCTTCCTCTTTATCCTTCATTTAGACTTATTAATTGTATTCATCACAAACGCGACTGCTACATTATCCTATGTACGGACCGCTTGTCCGCATTAATTGTGCCGATAAGTTTTGCGCAGGCGCTCTACATTAGCATTTGCGGATCGACATCCAGACTAATCAGCAGCTTTTGGGCCTGTGCGGACTCCGCCATTTCATCAGCTACCTGCTGAGCCAGACCAATCGCATCGATATTTCCACGCCATTTTATCATACATTGAAATCGGTATCTATTCTTGATTCTTGAGATCGGTGAAGCTACGGGTCCCAAAATGTCAAGTACATCCGATGTCAGCCGATCCATATTCCCGAACCAGCCACGTTGTCTCGCCCGCCCCTGCAGGGTAGCTGAATAGTTTTCAGCCAGCCGGACCAGTACCGGAAGCTGTTCATGAGAAAAGGTCACCAAAATAAGACGACAATACGGCGGATAGTGCAAATTGCGGCGATGTTTCAACTCTTCCCTGACAAAAGAGGCATAATCGTGACGGCTTGCGTGAATCACCGAATAATGCTCTGGAGTATAAGATTGTACGAATACTTCACCTGGCAATTGATGCCTTCCGGCACGTCCAGCTACTTGTGTTAACAGCTGGAATGTCTTTTCTGCAGCCCGAAAATCCGGTAAATTAAGAGCCGAGTCCGCAGTAATAACTCCCACCAGTGTCACATCAGGAAAATCCAGTCCTTTGGCTACCATCTGGGTACCGAGCAGCACATCCGCTTTTTTATCACGAAACTGCTTGAGCAGCTTTTCATGGGCGTTTTTTTCTGTTGTTGTATCCACATCCATTCGGACAACACGTATACCGGGAAACAGCTTTGCCAGCTCTTCTTCCACCCGCTGAGTTCCTGTGCCGAAATAGCGAATGTGCTCACTGCCGCATTCCGGACAAGTCTGCGGGACAGGCTCGGAATAACCACAGTAATGGCAACGCAAATTGTTCGAACGCTGGTGATACGTAAGCGAAATATCGCAATGCGGACAGCCCGCCACATAGCCGCAGCTGCGGCACATAACGAACGTGGAATGCCCGCGCCGATTCAACAGCAATACCGTCTGCTCCTTACGCTCCAACCGTTCTGCGATTCCTTGATGCAGCGCGCGGCTGAACATGGAGCGGTTGCCAGCCCGCAGTTCCTCGCGCATATCCATGATATGTACTTCAGGCAACCTATTCCCGAGTGCTCGGGTTGGCATTTCAAGCAGCAGCGGCGCAAACTCGTCATTGCTTTGTGAGCGGGCGGCGTAGTAACTTTCCAGCGACGGTGTAGCTGACCCCAGGATAACGACGGCTCCATGCTGATGGGCTCTGCGAATAGCTACATCCCGAGCATGGTATTTGGGGGTTTCTTCCTGCTTATAGGACGTTTCATGCTCCTCGTCCATAATAATGAGTCCCAGCTCACGAAAAGGCGCAAATACTGCCGAGCGGGCACCAATCGCCACCTTCACACGACCTTCGCGTATCTTGCGCCACTCATCGTAACGTTCCCCACCGGACAGTCTGCTGTGCATCACGGCCACCTGATCGCCAAAGCGCCCCTTGAAACGCTCTACCATTTGTGGTGTTAACGATATTTCAGGTACCAGTACAATCGCTTGACGATTCTGACTGATACAGCGCTGAATCGTCTGTAAATAGACTTCCGTCTTACCACTTCCTGTGACTCCATGCAATAAATAAGCGCCTTGCTCACGCATGTCCAACTGGCGAACAATTCGCTCATACACCGACTGCTGCTCTGATGTGAGGGGTAGCGGCTCTGTAGGCTTAAAGCGTCTGCCACGGTACGGATCGCGGAACACTTCCACATCCTCCGTGATCACATAACCCTTATCTTCCAGCGCCTTGACCGTTGCAGCCGATACACTCAGTGAGGTCAGGACTTCCTTCAGCGGCAGAGGCAGAAACTCGCTACGTTCCAGCAAAAAAGCAAGTACCTCCCGCTGACGCTGCGCTTTGGCAGAAAATTTCTCCAATGCCGCTGAGGCCTTGTCTATACTCATAGCCAGATCAACAGCTTTCATGGTCTTTTTGCTGAGTTTGTCTTTGATAACCTGACTTTCCTGGAGCACTCCCCGCCGCAACAGGGCTTTAATGACTTCCGCCTCCTCGGGAAAACGGCGACCAAGCTGCTGCAAAGGGACTTGCTCCTTCTCCTGAATAAAGCTGACAATCCGACGCTCCGTCGGGTCGCTCATACCATCATCGGTGAGAAGAGCCCATTCGAGCTCTTGGCCTTGATCTCGTTGCATGGTACGTTGTAAATGCATATCGGAATCTGGGTCCTGGATAGTATGAACAGGTGATGTATTTGCAAACGCATGCTGTTCAGCGATGGAAATGTAACGCTCCGCTTTACCCTTTAAAGCGGTAGGAATCATCACTTGCAAGGCCATGATTTGATTGCAGGCATAGCGTTCACTCATCCATTTGCCCAGATCTACAAGATCGGGAGATAACGGCGGTACCAAATCCAGCAACTCCTGAATCGCTCTCATTCGGTATTTAGGCGGCTCCTCGGCAGGAACTACCGAAATGACAAAAGCCTGCACCGTTCGTTTGCCGAACGGCACAGCTACCCGGCTACCCGGCTCAATCCAAGGCCTCATTGAATCCGGTATCAGATAATCGAAGGTACGGTCCGTATCCTTGGCTGGTACATCGACAATGACCTTGGCAACTAAATTGCCTGTCTCCATTAATGCAACACCCCACCCATGCGCCCCGCAGCTATCATTAGCAATTTACGCGCAACCTCTTCCTTTGACTGTACAGGAATGCGCTCTACCATCCCGCCACGGTCATAAATTTGTACAGCATTATCATCGGCACCAAAGCCCGCGCCTTCCACAGTTACATCATTTGCTGCGATCAAATCACAATTTTTACGTTCCAGCTTATCTATCGCATACGTCTCCATATTTTCGGTTTCTGCTGCAAAGCCAACTAAGAATTGATGTTTTTTGCTGCGGCCGAGTGATTCGAGAATATCGACGTTCTTCACTAATTCCAGTGTAATAGCATTATCTTTTTTCTTGATCTTGGTCTGTGCCACCTCACGTGGTCGATAATCTGCAACCGCAGCAGCCATCACGACCATATCACACGCTTCCCATTGTCTTAACACAGCAGCATACATGTCTTCAGCAGACTGAACTCTTTCAAGCGAAATCCCTGAAGGTAGCTCCGCGCTGGTATTTGCAGCGATCAAATGCACCTCTGCACCCATCTCCTGAGCTACTTTTGCAATGGCAAAGCCCATCTTGCCGGAGGAATCGTTCGTGATATAACGCACCGGATCAATTCTCTCGATTGTGCCGCCAGCAGTCACAATGACTTTTCTGCCTGAAAGCAACATTTCATTCTCTTTGTCATTCTCGTTCACTAGCGACTCGGGCGCTTGACTTTCCGTAGCTTCTCCACCAAACCACCGTGGCTCAGATTTGCTTTGGCCTTTACCATCCTGACCTTGCTGTTCAAAAAAGCGCTCTATGGTTTGCACGATCGTTTCCGGCTCTTCCAAGCGCCCTTTGCCAACATAACCACAGGCCAGTAATCCTTCACCGGGCTCAATCATCATCACGCCGCGTGATACGAGCGTCTCCATATTTTGCATGACTGCCGGATGGGTGTACATATGCACGTTCATCGCAGGTGCCACCATAATGGGGGCTGTCGTAGCCAGCAGCGTAGTAGACAGCATATCATCAGCAAGTCCATGCGCCATTTTCCCGATGATATTCGCGGTTGCAGGAGCAACCAGCACCAAATCGGCCGCATCCGCCAGATGGATATGGGATACGACGGACGGTTCTCTTTCATCAAACGTATCACTATATACCGGATTACGAGAGAGCGACTGCAACGTAAGTTCGGTAATAAACTCCTTGGCGGAAGCTGTCATAATCACATGAACGTCGGCTCCCTTTTGCGTCAACTTACTGCACAGCGTAGCCGCTTTATAAGCGGCAATTCCGCCGGTAATACCAAGAATAATGACTTTCCCCTTCAACATCGTTAACTCCCCCTGACCGAAAAAAATAACAACCTTGCGGTTGTCAAAGGAATTGGCATTGCGCCTGGTTATAATGATTGTCTACAGTTCTTATTCTTCGCCGCTTTCAAGCAGAAGATGATCTGCGTAGATCTCTTCCAACGCTACTCCAACCTGTTTGTGTGATTTAGGGCTCTTCAGAGTCGTCTTCTCACCCTCACGCAACTGTCTAGCCCGGCGTGAAGCCGCTACAACCAGCGAATATTTACTATCAACCTTTTTCATCATTTCATCAATGGAAGGATACAGCACGAATAGACACCTCTTCATCTAGTTTTGGGACTGTATAAGCTGAACTCAAGTGTACACCTTCAAGCCCAGCTTATACAGTATTATTTCTCTTTAAATACGCTTGGCATATGTAAAGTCCTGATTTATGGATGAACCTTACAATGTTCGGCGATAATAATGGATTCTATTCGTTTACAAGCGAAATCAATCTCATCATTCACAACCGCATAATCATAGTGACGCAACAGATTCATTTCATCCACTGCTACCGACATGCGGTGGTCAATGGTGGCTTGAGTTTCTGTTCCCCGTCCCCGAATTCTGTCCTTTAATTCATCCAGCGAAGGCGGGAGCAGAAAAATGAAGATACCCTCAGGAAACTTTTCTTTGACCTTTAGCGCTCCCTGAACCTCAATTTCCAGAAAAATATCTTGACCCTGCGCAAGCGTCTGATCTACAAAATCACGTGGAGTACCGTAATAATTGCCCACATACTCAGCATACTCCAGCATCTCATCCCGTTCAATCATACCTAAGAACTCTTCACGCGTTTTAAAAAAATAGTTTACTCCATCCTGTTCGCCCGTACGAGGTGCTCGAGTCGTAGCAGAAACCGAGTAAGTTATTTCCGGCAGCTTTTCGCGCAACGCATTGCCTACCGTTCCTTTACCAACACCCGAAGGTCCGGATATTACAAATAATAATCCCTTAGCCATAGTACACTCCATTTTTATTCGTCATTATCATCATCTTTGGTGGATAGGCGATGAGCGACCGTCTCCGGCTGCACCGCAGACAGGATTACATGATCACTGTCCGTAATAATAACAGCCCGTGTCCGACGGCCATAGGTAGCATCAATTAACATATGACGGTCCCTTGCTTCCTGTATAATCCGCTTGATCGGAGCAGACTCCGGACTGACGATGGAGATAATTCGGTTGGCCGACACGATATTGCCGAAGCCAATATTGATCAATTTGATTGCCATATTCAGGTCTTTCCCCCTATACATGTGACTATTGCAGCCGTGCCGCTACCAGGTAGCTACTCAATATTCGCAGCCTGCTCACGAATTTTTTCAAGCTCTGCCTTCATCTCGACGACCAAATTAACCAATGTGAGATGATTAGCCTTGGAGCCGATCGTGTTAACTTCCCTGTTCATTTCCTGAATTAAAAAATCTAATTTGCGGCCGGCCGGCTCGTCCGACAACAGCAACCCCTTGCATTGCCCAAAGTGACTTTGAAGCCGGGTAAGCTCCTCATCAATATTGCTGCGATCCGCGAATAAAGCAATCTCCATTCCGAACTTATGCTCATCAAGCGTAAATGAACCGTCCTGAAGCTCTTTAAGCCTGTTTTTTAGCCTATTACGGTAGTCGCTCACAACATGAGGAGCCAGCACCGTCATTTCATGATGCAGGGATTCCAGATGCGAAATACGGGATTCCACATCTTGCGCCAAATGCCCGCCTTCTCGCCTTCTCATCTCCAGCAAGCCCTGCAAAGCTTCATGTAAGGCTCGCTGCAGCTGCTCTTCCCAGCCCTCTTCGTCTCCATTGCAAGCCTCTGCAGGCTCACCCAGAACGTCAGGCAAAGCAAGAATGTCGCTTAGACCTAATGTTCCTTTCACGCCATATCGATCCGCCAGCTGCTCCGCTGCATGCAGGTATGCCTGCACCACAGTGTCATTCAACCGTGCGACGGGTATTTGTTCTTCATCGCGTTCCCTGTGGATGAAGACGTCGACACGACCGCGTTTAATCTGCTGCTGAACCGTTCTTCTCAAGCCATCCTCAAAACGTGTCCATTCGCGCGGAATCCTCATCATCACTTCGCAATAGCGGTGATTCACCGATTTCAATTCCAAGCGCACTTTATAGCCTTCATAATGAAAGATGGCTTGACCGTATCCGGTCATACTCAATGACATCGGCATCACATCCATTTTACTATTGTAATTGATTATTATAGTCGAAACAAGGGGGCCTGCACGCGGCCGGATTTTTGCCATACATAAGAAGTCAGCTCAGCCGTCATTTCATAGAACATGAATGGAGTCATCAAATAGATTCCATTAAAATGCTCCATCGCCGTATCAAGCAGCTCCTTGGCAATGGATACACCCATCGCTCGTCCTTCCGGACCCTCCAGACCAGACATGCGTGCACGCACCTCATCCGACAACTGAATGCCGGGTACTTCATTGTGCAAGTATTCTGCGTTTCGCCCGCTAGCCAGCGGCATAATACCGATAAAAATCGGGACCTCCAAATGCCGTGTCTCTTCCGCGATGGCTGCAATGAGCTCACGATCATAGACGGGCTGGGTCATAATATAATCAGCTCCGGAGGCAATTTTCTTTTCCAGCCGCTGCACAGCTTTACCCAAATGCTTGACATTGGGGTTAAATGCGGCACCTACCACAAAATTAGCTTTCTGCTTTAGTGGCTTACCGGAAAATGCAACACCATCGTTCAATTGCTTGATCATACGTATAATTTCAAAAGAAGTCATATCATACACAGAGCTGGCACCCGGCAAATCACCGAACCTTGCCGGATCTCCAGTAACCGCCAGTACATGGTCAATGCCCAGCGCGTCAAAACCCATCATGTGAGACTGAGTACCAATCAAGTTGCGGTCACGGCAAGCAATATGGATTAATGGGCGCAAGCCTGTTTCAATGCTGACCAAATGTCCAAGCGCCATGTTGCTCATCCGAGTGACGGCAAGTGAATTGTCGGCCAGCGTAAGCGCGTCGGCCCCGGCTTTCTTCAACGCATGTGCACCTTGCATAAACCGTGTAATATCCAAATCACGTGGAGGATCAAGCTCCACAATGACCGTATGCCGCTCCTTGACCATTTCCACAATGTTGGGCTTGCCGGCATATCTGCCATTTCCACTTTCCCCTTGATCTACAGTCGACTCCGGCTCAGCCACGTGAATTGACTCTTTCAACAATACTTCTTTCGGAGCCAACGGAGGCGGCTGCAAACCGCTCAAAGCTTTGGAAATCGCCGCAATATGGTCTGGCGTAGTTCCGCAGCAGCCACCGATCAGCCTCGTTCCCAGATCCACAAAGGACGCGGCACATTCTCCAAAATATTCAGGTGTTGCACCGTATACATAGTGACCGTCCACATAATCTGCGAGACCTGCATTAGGATATACGGACAGTGGCACCGACAAGGGGCCTTCCAGCTGCTCCATGACACTCATAATTCCCTGTGGACCGGAATGACAGTTAAATCCAAGAATGTCCGCTCCCTCATCACGCAACACCGAAAAAGCTTCTGCTACTAAAAAACCATCCTGTGTGCGACCAACCTGATCGACCGCAAACTGACAGATGACTGGAATGTCACTGTATTTACGAACACCGTGAAGAGCAATACGCATTTCATCCAGTGAATAAAACGTTTCGCACAAAATGCCGTCTACTCCTTCGGAGAGGAGGGCATCAATCTGCTGGTCATAGTTTCGGGCCAGCTCCAGCTTGGATATGTTAAGCCGTTTCCCTCCGCAGATGGAGCCTACCGCACCCACTACATAATGCTCAGGTCCGGCCGCTGCTCTGGCAATTCTTACTCCTGCACGATTGATCTCTTCCACCCTGGATTCCAGCCCAAACCGGGCCAGCTTATAATCATTTGCAGAGAATGTATTGGTCTCCAGCAATCGTGCCCCTGCATTTAAATATTGACTATGCACATCTGCTATAACGTCAGGTGAAGTCATATTCAACTCTTCGTAAGAAGTATTTACTGGAAATCCCAGCTGGTACAAATAGGTCCCCATTGCGCCGTCTCCGACAATAAGTTCACGATTCAGCACAGTACGCAAATCCGGTTTCATGTCCTCCGCTCCACCCCGCTGTTTATTTTCATATTAATGTAACATAAAAGCGGCTGCAAACATAAGCCAAAAAACAAAAAAAGCCACCTCACTCCCCAAAATGATATCACCAGGAGTGAAGCGGCTCGGCTTATTATTGTTATTTTTATACTATAATTATTGCATTTTCCCATCTGCAGCATGAAGGGAGAACGCGTAAAAAGCTCCTTTTTTATTCACCTTAGCCACAATAGAAGTCGTTCCCTTTTGCTTATTGGAAAATGTATACTGATTCCCTTGGATCTCCACATTATAGCCGGACAAGTTGATATTAAATAAGAGCTGAACCTTGGGCTTGACCAGCTTCAAAGCTTCTGAGGCGGTATATTTGGGATTGGCAAATGATTTTTTGAAATCTGTATCATCATTCCAGTCTACCCCATAGGTGGATACAGCCAGCACTTTACCGGTTGCCGCGCCAATTTTGACCTCACTCGACTCGTTTGCGTCCTCGAACGACCAATAAGAAAGCCCCTTTGCCTCGTCTTTGAAGCGTGAAGCATGCTGTACGGTGATCCTCTGACCGCTAATACGCTTAAAAGTGTTCGCTGCACGGCTCAGCAATACAAGGTCCACCTGCTTCAGCGGGTAGTCCGCATTAATGGTTATACTGTTACCTTGATCCACATCAACGTACAATGAGGACGCCTTTTCTCCTGCCCCCCAAAATACCCAGTAATTCGAAGGCTTGTTGGACTGATAAGGAGATTTAACCCGCCAAAAAGCCTCAAATTGCATGGAGCGCTTGGGGTCAAACGCTTTGGCGCTGTTCAGCACTTTAGCCTTAAGTGGCGCTTCCAGCGCCTTGCCCATGCTGCTTATTTTATACCGTACCGTGGTAGAATCCACTCTATTCTTTTCCTTATTATATTCCGTTTGGAACGTAGCTGTTCCGTCCTCCAACTCGCCCTCGACAATCCAGGTTTTACCCATATCCGTTACATCGTCAAATTGAAATGGCGTTTTCGTACCGATCAGATCCTGTACTGCCTTTTCCAGCCGGTTCACGACAGTCGGGGTTAGCGAGCCGACCTGCTTGCTCGTCGTGTCCGCAGCAGCAGGGAGGGTAGCGGCTTGGGCCGGAAGGGCGGTGGCTACAAATATGAGGGCTGCAACTGCTGAAATCCAACGAAATTTCCGCACTATGAACGGCCTCCTTATTGTTTTCTCATTTGTTTTATTATACATCGTTCAGACGTCAAAAACAGACAGAATGTTGCTAAACACCAAAAAAGGAGACCCCTCAAGATCTCCTTTTGACTCATTTTTATACAATTGAGGATTTTGCAAAATCCTGAATTCATAAAGCAAATACACGCTATTTTTCCACATTACTTGGATATCAGGACAGACGACCATCATACACAATTTCAGCCGGGCCCGTCATATACACGTGATTGTCGTCCTCGTTCCACTCAATATCCAGATCGCCGCCCTTTAGACTAACCATGGCGCGTCGGTCACTATAGCCGTTAAGTACAGAAGCCACAAGCGTGGCACAGGCTCCGGTTCCGCAAGCCAGCGTAGGCCCAGCTCCCCGTTCCCATACTCTCATCTCTATGTGATTCCGACTTCGCACCGTAGCGAACTCAACATTTGTTTTTTTAGGGAATAGCGGATGGCTTTCCAGCTTCGGCCCCCAGGCTTCCAGTTCAAATCCAGGTGCATTATCAACGTAGATGACACAATGCGGATTGCCCATGGATACAGCCGTAAAACGAAACCCGCTTCCTCCAACTTCGATGGGCTCATGAATTACACGATCGAGATCCAGCGTAGTCGGAATTTTCAAACCCTCCAAAATGGGCTCTCCCATGTCTACCTTTACCAAACATACAAGTCCGTTCTCTACAGTCAATTCGACCTGCTGCACACCTGCACCCAGCGTTTCGATCGTAATCCGCTCACGACTGATATGCTTGCGGTCATATACATATTTGGCTGCGCAGCGGATAGCATTGCCGCATTGCTCTGCCTCAGATCCGTCTGAATTAATGATGCGCATGCGGAAATCGGCTTTTTCTGAAGGCAGTATATATACCAGACCGTCAGCACCAACACCAAAATGTCGGTCACATAGCCGAACAGCCAATGCTGAAGCGTCAGACGGCAATTCCTGATGCCCAAACCAAACGATAAAATCATTACCCAAGCCGTGCATTTTTGTGAATTCCATAGCTTCCCTCCGCCGTTGCTGCTAATCTCATGCTCCTCATGAAGCTTTATTTCCATGATAGCATACAGGGCAAGAGCGGGAAAGCCATGTGATGATACCTGACCTAAATGCTAGGCTGAAAACTTCGTACGCCCCGTCGAAAAGCGGGTATTTCCACCACGGTGACGGTTGCGTCTGCCGCCCCATACGCTTCCCGCCCCCATCAGGAAAGTCGGAATCCCGGCTGCGACGATGGACAGCGCCCACTCACGCAAGCCGAGCGGCACCGTTTTGAAAACAGGTTGCAGCACGGGTACGTACATAACCACCAGCATCAGTACGATGGATGACAGCACGGCAAGTACGAGATAGATGTTTTGAAACGGATTGCGGTGGAAAATAGAGCGGGAACTGCGGCAATCGAATACATGAATTAACTGTGCCAGTACCAGCGTGGCAAAGGCAACCGACTGCGCTTTGATCAGTTGTCCTGCGTTATCGGGCGCGATGCGTAGTGTCAGCCAGAAGGCAGCAAGCGTACATAAGCCGATCAACAGTCCGCGGCTAATGATTTTCCAGCCCAGTCGACGGGCAAAAATATTTTCCTTTGCTCCGCGCGGCTTATGCTCCATGAGATCCTTTTCCGGCTGATCCACACCCAAAGCCATCGCTGGAAGGCCATCCGTTACCAGATTGACCCATAATATCTGGATCGGAAGCAACGGCAGCGGCAGCCCGGCCATCATCGCGAAAAACATCGTCAAAATTTCACCAACGTTGGAGGCGAGCAGATAACGGATAAATTTACGGATATTTTCGTAAATATTCCGTCCTTCCTCAATCGCCGCCACAATCGTCGAGAAATTATCGTCGCTCAGTACAAGCGAAGCTGCTTCTTTGGTCACATCGGTTCCCGTAATGCCCATTGCAATGCCGATATCCGACGCCTTGATCGCCGGTGCGTCATTCACTCCATCGCCGGTCATAGCTACGACATGTCCGCGTCTTTGCAGCGACTTGACGATTCGCAGCTTGTGCTCCGGCGACACACGCGCATATACGGAGACGGTGTCAACGGCTTTGTCCAGCGCCGCGTCATCCATCGCAGACAATTGCTGTCCTGTCAGCACATGAGAGCCGCGCTGGAAAATGCCGAGCTGCTGAGCAATGGCCTCCGCGGTTGTGCCGTGATCCCCCGTAATCATCACGGTACGAATGCCGGCACGGCGGCACCTGCCGATAGCCTCGCGAGCCTCGCGGCGCGGCGGATCAATCATGCCGGTCAAGCCGATAAAGATCAGCTGCGTTTCGGCCTCCTCGAGCGTGGAGACATGCTCATGGGAGCGAATATCGCGATATGCGACCCCAAGTACACGCAGCGCCTCTGAGGCCATCCCTTCGTTGGCTGCCAGTACCTTTTGCCGCAGCGTGCCCGTCAAGGGAACGACATGCCCTTCCCATAAAATGTAGGAGCACTGGCCGAGCAGCACATCCGGCGCACCTTTGGCAAAGATGATGTGCCCTCCCTGATGGCGCACAAGCACCGACATCCGCTTCCGCTCCGAGTCAAAAGGGAATTCGCGCTCCCGTGTGTACAGCTCATACAAGGCTTGTCGGGTGACTCCACCCTTGGCAGCTAGCGTGACCAGCGCCCCCTCCGTCGGGTCGCCCTTCAGCTCCCATACAGCGGACGGCGTCGGTTCTTTGCTCTTTTTTCGCGCACGCAGCTCTTCGATGTCGACTTGAACAATTTCTGCATTGTTACAAAGTACACTGGCTTGCAGCAGTCTGCGCAATGATTGTCCGTTTTTAAGGTCGGCAGGAAGATCCCTGTCCATGATATGACCGTGTGGATCATAACCCTCTCCCGTAACTCCCCAGAAACGACCATCCAGCCATAGCTTGGTGACCGTCATTTTATTTTGGGTCAGCGTACCGGTTTTATCGGAGCAAATGACAGACGAGCACCCGAGCGTCTCAACGGAAGGCAGCTTGCGCACAATTGCCTTGCGTTTGATCATGCGCTGTACTCCCAAAGCGAGTGCAATGGTTACAATCGCGGGCAAACCTTCCGGTATAGCTGCCACAGCCAGGCTCACACCGGCCAGGAACATGCTCATGGCTGGCTGACCATGCAATATGCCTGCTACGACAACGAGCACCGTTAGTGCCAGCGCTACGATGATCAATATTTTCCCCAATTGCTCCAACCTGTGCTGCAACGGTGTATCCTGCGACTCCGTATTTTCGATCAGGTCTGCAATTTTACCCATTTCGGTACTCATGCCTGTACGGATAACGATGCCCTGTGCAGTGCCTCTGGTCATCATTGTGCCCATGAATCCGATATTTTTTTGATCCCCGAGCGGTACCTCGGCGGCATGAATAGGACGGCTATGCTTACTCACCGGAACCGATTCACCGGTCAGGGCGGATTCCTCCACATCACAGCCGTTCGTACTCAGCCACCTCACATCTGCGGGAATACGATCACCGCTTTCCAGCAGGACGATATCACCCGGCACCAGCTCTCTGGCTTGAATCTGCATCCGTTTGCCGCCCCGCAGTACTTTGGCAGTTGGAGCCGACAGCTGTCTCAAAGCCCGCAGCGAACGCTCTGCTCTAAATTCCTGCACAAAGCCGAGTATTCCATTCAATACCACAATAGCAATAATGGTAACCGCGTCCAAATATTCACCGAGCAGGCCGGAGATCAGGGTCGCCCCCATCAGGATGAGCATCATAAAATCCTTGAACTGGTTAAGCAGCAGCAGGAACGCCGAAACACGCTTCCCCTCGCTCAGTTCATTCCATCCTGCCCTTTCTCTCCGCTGCGCAAGCTGTTCCTCCGAAAGACCCTGCTTCGGGTCGACTTCCAGACTTGTTGAAAGCTGTTCATTGCTTAGTTGGTGCCAATGTGCTTGTTCCATTCTCCCCAATTCCCTCCCGGTCAGATAGTCCGTTTCCGTCGGTTGTGCCAAGGATGGCTGCCCGTTATTACATTTTTTGCCACGAATGCTGATAAGCTGGACAGACTTTCTTGATTCAATCTATTCGGACAGGACCCGAAATATCACAAAGCCGCTTAAGTTTTGTCCCAAATTTATGTATCATAGTAGGAAGGCGAAAATATATTGGCTTCAAAGGAGAACATACATTATGGCATTGGACGGAATCGTAACCCGCGCTATCGTACACGAGCTGCAAAGCATTCGGGGCGGGCGCATTAACAAAATACATCAGCCAAACGATCACGATATGGTGCTGAATATGCGGGCACAAGGCGGGAGCATAAAGCTGCTGCTGTCGGCTAATCCGACATTTCCGCGTGTACACTTTACAGAACAAAGCTTTCTCAATCCGACAGAAGCGCCTATGTTTTGTATGCTTCTGCGCAAGCATTGTGAAGGAGGCATCATCGAGAACATTACTCAGGTAGGCATGGAACGCATCATTCACATGGATGTGCGCCAGCGCGACGAGCTCGGTGACATTTCACTCAAGCGGATTATCATTGAGCTGATGGGCAGGCACAGCAACATTATTTTGCTCGACCCGGAAACAGGCGTTATATTGGACGGCATCCATCATGTCACACCATCGATTAGCAGCTATCGGGTCATTATGCCCGGCTTTCAATACACGGAGCCTCCTGAACAAAACAAGCTGAATCCGCTGGAAACGGAAGAAAACTCCTTCTCCTCCTCGTATCAAACAGCTATGGAGGCGGGAGAAGCACCCAAACGCTGGATTGTAAATACTTTTACCGGAATCAGCCCCCTCATCGCCGAGGAAATACTGGCCCGAGTATCCAACAAAGCAACTGACGACGATCATCGTCAGCTATGGAGTACATTCAGTCACATGATGGATGACGTGCGGAATCATCATTTTCAGCCAGTATCCGGTTTGAACGCACAGGAAAAAGCAATCTTTTCAGTCATTCCTCTTACATTGATTCAGGGAGAACGCAAGGAATACGCTACGATCAGTCAATGTATGGAGGATTTTTTCGGTGAAAAGGCAGAAAGGGATACGGTCAAGCAAAAGGTCAGCGACCTTCTGCGTTTTCTGCAAAATGAGCGGAGCAAAAATGTGAAAAAACTCGACTATCTCCATCAGGATTTGGCCGAGGCGGAAGATGCCGATCAATTTCGCATTTACGGGGAGCTGTTGTTCGCTTCGCTGCATGAAGTAAAAAAGGGCGACAAAGAAGTGACGCTTACCAATTTTTATGATGAGGAACAGCGTCAGCTAACAATCCCTCTGGACCCGTTACTGGGCCCATCGGATAATGCGCAGCGGTATTTTAAAAAGTACAACAAATATAAAAACAGTCTGGCTGTCATAGACGAACAATTGGAGAAGACACACGAAGAAATCAGATATATGGACAATCTGCTTCAGCAGTTAGCTCATGCCTCCATGAACGACATTGAGGAAATACGTGAAGAACTGGTACAGCAAGGCTATCTTAGAGACCGGGTCAAAAAAGGGAAGAAAAAGAAGAAAAACGACCGTCCTACCTTGCACGTGTATACGTCATCCGAAGGCATTGAGCTACTGGTTGGCAAAAACAACCTGCAGAATGAATATGTCACCAACCGTCTGGCCGGGCCGAATGACACCTGGCTGCATACAAAGGATATTCCAGGTTCACACGTTGTTATTCGTGCTGAGCAATTCGGGGATGCCACGTTGGAGGAGGCAGCTCAGCTTGCTGCCTACTTTAGCCAGGCCAAGCAGTCCAGCAGCGTGCCTGTAGACGCCACCCTGATTCGCCATGTGCGCAAGCCCAGCGGAGCCAAACCGGGCTTTGTCATCTATGATCATCAGCGCACGCTCTTTATCACACCAGATGAAGAGCTGGTCAAATCGCTGCCCAACCGCATCAAAAACAGCTAGCGTTCTCCAGGCTACCGCCATCGTAAAACAGCCAAAAAAATAGACCAACCAGCAATTACTGGCTAATCTGATAATACGAAAGCCCCTTGTCTAATGTCGGGTACACTTCATGTGTGTTCCCATCCATAAGGCAGGGGCTTTTCCTTTATTTTTGTTCAGCAGCAGCCTTCCTCAATTCCTGAACGACCTGATCATCCACACTGCGACCACCCAGATCACCGTGGAAAATAACACCTTGGCGTGCACCGTGAAAATCCGATCCGCCAGTCGCAATAAGCCCGTAGTGCGCTGCCATTGCTGCATATCGTTTCTCGGCCACAGCATCATGGTCCGAATGTCGTACCTCCAGCCCCGCAGGCTTCGCTTGCTCTATAATGGAGCGAACCAGCCCATCATCCTCGTACAACCCGGGGTGGGCGACCACAGGTACTCCTCCTGCTTCACGAATCCAGCTTATAGCCTCCGCAGGTTCTACACGGGGCACAGACACGTAGCCGGGTGCCCCCTCTGCCAAATAACGGTCGAACGCATCCCGCATGTCCTTCGCATATCCTTTTTGAACCAGCGTATCCGCCATATGCGGACGTCCAATACTTTCATCCGGTGCAAGCGGTCTGCCCATCGTAGCCACCACCTCTTCCAGGGTGATGTCCACGCCCAGGCTCCGCAATCGACTCAAAATCAAATCATTGCGGGTATCCCTCGCCTGACGCAGCTTTTCCAACCGCCCCAAAAACTCTTTATTATGGTAATCCATATAATAACCGAGTATATGAATATCCTTGCCGCCAGCCCGTGTACTGATTTCTACGCCCGGTATCACGGTAATTCCTGTACGCCGCCCCTCCTCAAGAGCTTCCTCCAGCCCAGCCACCGTATCATGGTCTGTAATGGCCACACCCGCCAGCCCTTTTTCCATAGCCCAGCGCACATTATCCGCAGGTGGCTGCATACCGTCAGATGCTTGAGTATGTGTATGCAAATCATATCGTTTCAAGTGGGTCTGCTCCTTCATTGCACGTTCTCCTCTTCTTTCATCCCTGCCAGCCCATCCACCGGGTCGCCGAACACGTCCCCTCCCTGATCGTGACGACGCAAGTAAGACAGGAAGGTCACGACCGGAATCGGCAGCAACGCCGACTTCAGATGAATGGCGTAAAATTCTCGTTTGAAGGTGATATCTGAAATATTAACGATTTTCAACAATCCGAGCGCAACCTCATGCTTCACCGAAGAAGGCGACAGCATTGTAATCCCGAGTCCAGCTTCTACCGCTGATTTGACCGCTCCAGTGCTGCCCATCTCCATAACGATAGAAAGTCGGGAGGCATCTACACCACGACTTTTCAGTCCGTCCTCTATGACCTGACGTGTACCAGATCCTTTTTCTCTCGCTATAAAAGGATGCTTAAACACATCCTCCAGCACTACTTTTTTAGCCTTGGCCAGTACATGTCCCGAAGGAACAATTAGTTTCAGCTCGTCCTGCATCACCGTCTCCACCACAATATCCGGATGCTGGACCGGGGCCTCGATTAGTCCTAAATTCAACTGGTGCTTTAGTATATCATCCATAATTTGAGTCGTATTCATCACATTCATTGCCATGCGTATATGAGGGTACTCCTGACCAAACGGCCCCAACATTCTTGGCACAATATATTCACCAATCGTAAGGCTGGCGCCAATATGCAATCTTCCCTCCAGCATGTGGGTAAAAGCAGACATCGCCTCGTCTGCTTCCCGGATCAGTTCCATGCTTTTTTTGGCAAAAGGCAGTAATGTTGCTCCCGCCTCCGAAAGCTCGATTTTTTTAGTCGATCGGTGCAACAGCTTTGTACCAAAATAATCTTCCAATGTCTGAATTTGCATGGTCACGGCAGGTTGCGTCATATGCAGCGCTTGCGCCGCCGCCGAGAAGCTCCCTCGCTCCGCGACCGTATAAAAGATGTGCAGCTGATGAAAGTTCATACTGACCGCCCTTTCCCCACTCTAGTCTCCCTATTTTAACATAAGAAAAACATCTGTTCACGAATTACCAAGAAAA
Source organism: Paenibacillus kribbensis (assembly GCF_001705305.1). GTDB lineage: Bacteria > Bacillota > Bacilli > Paenibacillales > Paenibacillaceae > Paenibacillus > Paenibacillus kribbensis_B. The sequence goes on along the minus strand of NZ_MCBP01000004.1, from coordinate 103,452 downwards.
CTCACCGAAATGGGCGGTTTTATTCTTGTGCAATCCATACAAAATAAAAAAAGTATGCAGCGATACCTGCATACTTATACATACCTGACAGCACTCCAATGAGTTTGAAGACTTTTTCATCAGAACCGTCTGATTTATTACCGACTATATTTATCGACTATTTTTGCTTGCGAGTGCTTTTCATTAGTGTCATACGCCGCGAATGGCGTAACCATGAATAGTAGGACTTCAAGTCCCTTAATTCAATCGTCTCTGACATCCGGCCCAAAAAGGTAATGACAATCATCTTGTGGAGCGGATTCCCCGCAATATCCATCTCGCCTGGCAACTCACCAAATTCGGCCACGACGACCAGATCACCATCAATTAAATATACATCCTCTTCGTTATGATAGTAGGACTCCATCCTATTTTGCTTCAGACATTCCCAAAGCCAGGCGGCGATATGATTCGTCTCGGACTGTTTCTGCTCTACCCGATCTAAGTAACGTGTTTTTGCATGATTTGTAATCACGATATCAGCGACTTTTTTATCACCCATCTCTACGTAGAACGGTTCGTATGTACTCCATCGCTGCATTGCCTTGTCACGCACGGGATCACTCTCCCCACCATATAGGTCTTTATATCTACCAATATATTCATATGTTACCTCAACAGACCCGGGACTACAAGTTACAAAATTGAAGTTTATGACTGGTTTTAAAGATTTTTTAGGTCTAACAGCATTAAGCCATATTATGCAAAAGTCCTGACTTTATAAAAAAAAGCCAGCCCGCAGGCCGACTTTTTTATAAATTTACAACTTATAACATTCGAAGATTATATTTCATATTCCTTCATATTTTCCTTATCGTCGTTATACTCCGTCCTAATCTCATTTCGGAAAGAGCGTTCGACCTTGCGCACATAGGAAAGTCTGCGAATATTTTTGACGGTATCCTCTGCCCGATCCGCATTCATATAAATAACTACATAATGCATGCGCCTTGAAATGTAGTGGACATTCCCGTATTTCTCCAAATTGCGGGCAGCCTTGATATCGCTTACCCAAATGATGTACCCTGTCCGCTCGGCAAACATTCGCTTCATCTCCCCTCCGTCGCTATCATCCCTATGGCCTATCCGCAGGAGCACTTGCCTCCGCTACCGCATCCACCCTTTTTCACATTCGGATCATTGCTTGGGACCTTAATCGTGTCGGACACGGAATATGCAATCGTTTCGGACATTGCATGAAGCATATCATCCAACGCCTTTTCCGCCCGTTTGAACTCCACAACTTCCTGGAATTGTTCCAGTTCCAGCTCAACGACCTTCACTGCGTCCTTCGCTTCGTGATAGTTCGGGTGAAAATGTCCAAAACGCTCCGTTTCCGCGAATAACTCCTTTTGGGCATCCAGCTTGCGCACACACGCCTGAATAGACGGGTTCTGTTCCACACGCTGCTTCCAATATAAATAATTCGATACCTCGAAGGATCGGTTGACCATATCGCCCAATTCATAGGCGTTAATAAGCACTTCTGCCATATTGACCGTATTCAATTCGGCTACGCTCATGAATGTTCATCTCACTTTATATAAATTTCTACCTAGTAAAGTAGACTCATTCATCATACCACATCCTCCTTTTGAGAAGAAGGAGTTTCATGCACTTCCCGGCTCTACGATGTAAAAGGAACCAGCAGCCGCATATCTGACCATTCACCTGGCTGCAGGGTTGCGCGAGCTGGCGCTTTAGCACCTTCTTCAGAGGCATACCAGCCTATGACACTCCACGGTTCGCCGGGAATCACCGATTCCGGTATCCATTTAACCTCTGCCCCACCGATTCGCAGTCCCACCGCTGTCTGCCAAAGAATCGCTTGTTCGATCAGCTGCCGGGCCGTGGACACATGATAGCTTCTCCATTCTTTTGTCCATGAGGAGGGCACAGCGGAGCTTTCTGGAAAATAGTCGAGCGGATCAGGCAGCGTGTGCTCCCGCTCATAAAAGTGCAGTGTTCGTCCGGTATAAACCAGACCTGCTCTCCCCTCCTGGGAAAATGTGAACTCGGCTGTGCCATCATTTACCGTTATATCATTCGGGCGAATTTCACTGTCAGGACTGCCTGAGCTTATATGCTCTGTTTCCGCTATCAACGGATAACGGTGAATGGGCTCGTCCACACCTTCCAGCTCCCGGCGTGGACTCAATCCAATTGCAGCAAGCGTCTTGCGGATTTTGGCAACCGAGCGGGCCGGAATAATAAAATCCCGTTCGCCGATCCGTTCAAGCAGCCCTTCCAGCCCGGGATGGCGTGCAACAGTATCTGCATCGTCATGTGTACCACAGCGCAGGAGTGTTACCGTCGCAAATGCCGTTCGTCCGACATCACCAGCCCACTGTTCCACAGCCACACGCACATGATCAGGTACACCTGTCCGGCTGTGCTGATCCAGAAAGGCAAAAATCGCTTTCGCCTCCATGCCCAGTTCAATTGCTTCTGCAACACTTTCTCTCGTAATACGGTATACTGCCATCCGATCTCCTGTCACGCGTTCACAGCAGCATTCCAGCCGCCAGCGAACATTATAAGCTACATCCGGTGGCACCAATATTTCAAAATCCGGCTGTATGTAAAAGGTCCCCTGCTCTTGATGCCCGACCTCATCCTTATATAGCCGAAGCATATCCAGCGGGCATACATGCCAGCGAAAGCACACTTCGCCCAATGCGTTTAGTCCCCAATCGCCCATTCCAAAAGCGGTCAGGGCCTTCAGCCAGCCTTTAATCTCATCCATGTCATGTTCGCTAAAGTTAAATTCAATAGCCATGCCATCCTCAAATGCTTCAGAACTTCCGGATGCAGCAGCAAGTTCCAAAGGGGCACTAGTTTGGGAGCCCGTTCTGCTCAGGCTCTCCTGTGAGATTAGCCCTATCTGAAGCATCCATTGCAGCAATGACTTGACAGCCAGCCAGCCCTCAGCTCCTGCATACTGGGAGGCAGCGCACAGCATGTATCGAAAATGCTGCATAGACGTTTCGGCCCTGCCGTATCTTTCCATGAGTGTAATAAAGATATGCTTGCGCATTTGCCAAGCAGACAAATGAATCCAAGCTGCCAGCTCCGTTTCCTGAATACGAAAGGATACCGCTTCCTTTACCAGCAGCCCCAGGCTCAGCAGCAAATCCATCATTACCGCCGTTTGTACCGGATACTGATCGGTGTGCGCGTACTGCAGTCCAAGCCCCACCAAATCCTCTGGACGGAAGGGGGTCAGTTCGTTCATTTTTTGCAATGATCGCTTATGTATGGTTCCTTTGGCCGTCAGAGGAACTCCCTGCTTCGCAATACGTGACAGCACGTGCAGCAGCTCTGCCTCCAGTCCTGTCTTTGCTTCATGTACAGTCACTGGATGATCTGTATGCATCATATTCATCGTACTTTGCTCTAACAACATATCGTACAAATCAGGTAGCCGATGAACCGGGATATATAAAATGCGTTCCCCCCACGATTTGGTAACGGCCTCCATCCAGCCTCGGGCACGCAATCCATGGAGTGCCAGCTTCGTTTCGACTCCGCTTAACATTCCCCGGGTAAGCTGCAAAGGCTCTTCTTCCTTCATGGGCTGTCCAGCGTACCGGATAAAACATTGTGTAAGCACCAACAGTTCATCCGAAGTTAGCTCCTTCCAGTCGCCTTTCGTGTTCGTTACGCCCATCCTAGATTACGCCTCCTTTTTCTTTCCACCATCTCCAGCCTCATCATCCAGGCTTCCCATAGCCTCTGTGGGACTGAATCTGCGAACTGCATATTCATAGCCCTGCTCAATCAGAAACAGCTGACGACGGGCTGCAAAATCGGTCTCCCTGCTATTCTCTGTCACCAGTGCATAAAAATAAGCTTTATTCTCACCGGGCTTCGGCCGTAAAATGCGGCCAAGTCGCTGCGCCTCTTCCTGACGGGAGCCGAAACTGCCTGATACCTCTATAGCTACAGCCGCATCCGGCAAATCCACCGCAAAGTTCGCCACTTTGGATACGAGTAAGGTCCGGATGGTTCCCTTGCGGAACGCATCGAACCACCGTACCCGCTCACTCTGACTCATAGCCCCGGTAATCAATGGCACGCCCAGCTCCCGAGCCAATGAACGCAATTGGTCCAAATATTGACCGATGATAAGCGTAGGCAGACCGCTGTGCCGCTGCATCAGGCTACGTACCGCTTCCAGCTTGGCCGGATTTTCGGCCGCAATCCGGTACTGCTGTCTGCCCTCGGCACGCATACTGCGTTCCAGCAGTTCAGCTGTCATCGGAAGCCGCAGCTCCACACAATCGACCTGAGCAATCCAGCCCTGTCCCTCCAGCTCCTTCCAAGGCATATCGTACCGCTTGGGTCCAATCAAAGAGAACACATCCCGCTCACAGCCGTCCTCGCGAACCAGCGTGGCCGTCAATCCCAAACGACGGGTGGCCTGAATATCTGCCGTCGCCCGGAAGACTGGCGCGGGCAGCAAATGCACCTCATCGTATACAATAAGTCCCCACTTCCGCTCACTCAGCAGCTTCATATGCTCAAAGTCCCCGTCTTTGCTGCGACGATGTGTCAAAATCTGGTAGGTTGCCACCGTAATCGGGCGCACCTCTTTTTTCTGACCACTGTATTCCCCGATCGAATCGGCCGGAATATCCGTCTTTTGCTTCAATTCCCCAATCCATTGCCGGACAGAGGTGGTATTCGAGGTTAAAATAAGCACTTCACACTGAAGCCGATCCATCACCGCCATACCAATCACAGTTTTACCCGCTCCGCATGGAAGCACCAGCACACCGCTGCCCCCCAAGCCGTCAGCTCCTTCAAACGCATCAGCGGCCTCTACTTGATAATCACGGAGCTGCAACGCCGCTTGTCCCTGTCCCAAGGAAAAATGGAGCTGATTTCCCTCAAGATATCCGGCCGTATCCACAACCGGATACCCCAATCGAGTACATTCCTGCTTGAGCAAGCCACGGTTTTCAGGCGGTACAGAAGCGCTTAGCTCACCGATGCGAAGCAACCCAAGCTGCTTCAGCTCCTTTTTTACCAGTAGCTCTTCTAATAAAGCTGGGGTGTTCGCTGTCAGGATCAAGCAATCCCCCATTGTATAACTGTTCACCGCACCCGTCTCCACTTCCTCACTTGTCTCATGCTCAACAAGATATGCGTTAACAATATCTGCGCTATAAGTATGCACTTCTTCCGTTCTCGTCCGTGACAGCGTCAACGTTCCGTATCGAGAAACGAGCTGTTCAATATCCTTCAATAAATCACGCGGGATATCCCAACGGGATATGGACTGCAAACTATTTTGAATGTCCTCAGCACTCCATCCGAGGGTAGCCGCATTCCACAGAGACAATGGAGTGATGTGATATGTATGAAAAGCAGACGGGCTTTTAACCAGCTCCGCGTAAACCTGCAACTGTGAACGAGCATACTCCGAATGAGGCAAGCCCATTTCCAGCAGGATGGTAAAATCGCGTTGTACAATACAAGGATATTCCTGATTCATAGTTACCTCCCGTTAATCTAACCCAACATCATTTTAACTTTATATCATAAACAGCTTGTCCGATTATCCGCAGACCAACCGGAATAGCAAGAAGTTCAACCCCTATTCGGATTGAACTTCTAAGCAATGCTAACCTTATTTTTCTTCTAGTGAACCTGTTCGGAAATTTGGCTAAGGGCCTCACCGGCATTATCTGCAAATATATTACGTACAGCCAAGTCACCAATCGAAACAATCCCGATCAGACGATCTCCTTCGGTTACAGGCAAACGGCGGATTTGCTGCTCTGCCATCAGCTCGGCTGCTTGGTCGACCGACATGTCCGCTCTGGCTGTGCGAATACCTGTCGTCATAACCGTATCGACCGCGCTGGAGCCGGAATGCTTGGCCGCATAGCCGCGTACGACAAGGTCACGGTCTGTTATTACACCGATCAGTCTGTCACTGCCTTCCCTTTCCACAACCGGAATAAAACCAGTATCATTGTCCTTCATTTTAACTGCAACCTCATAAATATTGTCCTGTGGGGTCACCGTTATGCATTCTTTAGTCATAACTTCCTGAACCTTTTTCATGGGTACTCCCTCCTTTTCAAGAGTAGGTTACCCCATTTTATTAAGCTCATACTCCGATTTAACCCATTCCCGATTCAACTCACATTTGGCTAGTAACTCTAAACATCTGTCCCTGCATTTCGTTCTGCTGCATATCCGGTGGACATCGCAATAAACAAACGAACCGCATGGATCATGGCATCCTCATCAAAATCAAATTTGGGGTGATGATGCGGATACTCCGCATTTTTAGCTGGGTTCCCCGCCCCCACGAACATGAAGCAGCCTGGAACACGTTCCAAATAATAAGCAAAATCTTCAGCAGGCATCAGCTTCGCCGCCTCTTTTACATTCCCGTCACCAAACACAGGTCGTGCTTCCTTAAAGAAACGAGAAGCCTCATGCGCATCATTCACAACAGGCGGATATCCCATAATATAGCGGATCTGTGCTGTTGTACCGTATGTTGCAGCTGTAAGCTCTGTCACCGCATGCAGCCGTTCTTTCATCACAGTGCGCGTTTCCTCATCGAACGTACGGATCGTTCCACTCAAGCGGCAGGTTTCCGCGATCACATTTTGCGCGAAGCCTCCTTGAATTGTCCCCACCGTCAGCACAGCCGGTCGCAACGGGTCGACTGAACGACTGACGATACTTTGCAGCTGCATTACGAGAGCTGAACCGGCCACCACACTGTCATGAGAGGACTGTGGCATACCACCATGTCCACCCTTACCTGTAATTTCAATATAAAAATCATCAGCAGCCGCCATCAGCGGCCCTGCACAGCTAGCAGCGGTCCCGACCGGAAATGGTGTCCACAAATGAATGCCATAAATGACATCCACGCCTTCCAGCACACCCTCTTTGATGACATTAACCGCACCGCCAGGCAGTAATTCCTCTGCAGGCTGGAACAGCAACCGGATTTCACCTGCCAGCTCGTCACGGTTCAGACTGAAATATTGTGCCGTTCCCAACAATATGGATGTATGTCCGTCATGTCCGCAAGCATGCATAGCCCCATCCACGCCCGAGCGATATTCACAATCCTTTTCATCCTGAATCGGAAGAGCATCCATATCTGCACGCAGCATCACAACAGGTCCGGGCTTGGCACCACGAATCGTACCTACAACACCGTGTCCTCCGACCTGACGGCGAACCTCTATTCCCCAACTCTCCAGCTTATCCGTCACAAAAGCAGCCGTGTTGCTTTCCTGAAAAGAAATTTCGGGATTCTTATGTAAATATCTGCGCCACTCCACCATATGTGCTTGCAATTGATCAAACCAGGACTTGTCTGTAGAATGTTGTGCCATTTTGCTCCACCTCTCCTTTTAAAGCACCGGGCAAATTCCCGATTTCCGATAAATCTTGCAGCTTCATTGCGTATGCGCGCTGCCTCAGGCCTTCATTATTTATCCTATTGTAACAGATATGAAATTGTTGCGATATCTGTTGCTCCATGGAGGTTGCAGAAGCCTAACAAACATACTATGATAAATGGATAAACGATAAAAAGATAACGTCTGCGAGGAATGCACCTTGCGGCGAATACCGGGGGAAGCTGATATGAGAAATACGAAGCCGGAGGCTCGAAGAAGAGGCACACCGGATTTCCAATTGCTGATCCTCACTTTGTTGCTTGTTGGATTCGGTGTAATCATGGTATTTAGCGCCAGCTCCAGCGTAGCTCTGCTAAATAAAGATACCAATTTTGACTCTTTATATTTTGTGAAGCGCCAGTCGGCATTTGCTGTACTTGGGCTTTTCATTATGTTGGTAGCTATGAATATCAAAATGGAAAAATATAAAAAGCTTTTTGTGCCTTTGTTCTTCATAACCATACTATTGCTGGTTATCGTTCTTTTCACCGGCTCTCTTAACGGCGCAAAAAGCTGGATCAGGTTTGGCAGTGTTGGATTCCAGCCGACGGAGCTTGCGAAAATCTCCATTATTCTTTACTTATCCGCACTGATCGTTAAAAAAGGGGATCGCTTTAGAGACTTGCGGACTGGCTACATACCTGTAACCGTCATTGTGGGCTTTGTTGCAGGACTCATCATGCTTCAGCCTGACCTTGGCTCCTGCTTCATTCTGGTAGCCACCAGTGGCTTGATTATTTATGCCGGAGGAGCCAGCATCAAGCATATTACGGCATCAGTTGCTCTGCTCGTGTTGGGTGCTTCCATCGTTTTTGGCATAGGATCGTTGTTTGGAGATTCCGGCGCAGATGGACAAGCTGTAGCGAAGCAAGATTACAAAGTTGGACGTTTTCAAGCCTTTCTCAATCCCATGGAACATAAACAGGGTGTCGGATATAATCTGGTGCAGTCCCTGCAAGCCATAGGTGACGGCGGTCTAAGCGGATCAGGATTTGGCAAAGGCATTATCAAGCTTCACTATTTGCCTAATTCATTTAATGATTTTATTTTCTCCGTCATTGGCGAAGAATTCGGATTTATCGGAACAGCCATCTTTCTGATGCTATATTTGTATTTCATTTGGCGTGGAATGCTTATCGCCCTTCGTTGCCATGATCCGTTCGGGACGCTGGTGGGTACAGGCATTATGGGATTGATCGCCATTCAGGCATTCATTAATATCGGTGGCGTAACACAGACGATTCCAATTACCGGGGTAACGCTTCCCTTTATCAGCTTTGGTGGTTCTTCTCTGCTCGTGATGATGTTTTCTATGGGCATCATGCTTAGTATTTCCCGTGAAAACACCAAGCAGGCGGTACAGGAACGCACGACAGGCGTAGCTATCCGCAACGAAGTACCCAACCGCTTCCAAGCCCGTAGAACCAACCGTTATCGTTAAAAAAAGAACTTCCATGGACCACCTGCACAGTGGCTTTGGAAGTTCTTTTTGTATATGTACGGGACCATCTGCATAATGCTCTTACTGTAAGTCCACAAACAAAAACTGGCGATGCTACAACCGCCAGCTTTCATGTTCTTATTCTATCCGTTAGATCCTTTTATACCGCGTCGTCCTTGAAGGCAACACCTTCTACTTTTACGTTCACTTCCACGACCCGCAAACCCGTCATGCTTTCGACGGCTTCTCGCACATTTTGCTGAAGTATTCGGGACACTTCATGAATAGGTGTTTCGTAAACCACGATAATACGCAGATCAATGGCAGCTTCGAGCTGTCCGACCTCCACAGATACGCCTTTTTGCACATTTTTACCGCTCAGCCTTTTGGCCCAGCCTTCTGATAAGCCGCCTGACATTGCAGCAATGCCTGGTGTCTCTAGTGCGGCCATCCCCGCAATTTTACCTACGACATCGTTGGAAATCTTGATGTTTCCTGCTTCCAGTTGTTGAATTTGCTCTGCCATGACCTATGTCCCCCTTCATGCATCCTTTATTTGTATTGTAAAGCCTCTGCCACTGCAAATGCAAACCTTACGTATGAAAAACGACTTTCGTTTACAACCTATACCATTTTGGGTATATTAATTTAGAAAATCCGTACAAGTGACAGCATTCATCAAACTTGTACATATCTATGGATATCGAGGTGCTCTTCATTGAAAAAATGGTTATCTCCCGCTTTGCTTATAGCGACATTTGCTCTTAGTGCAGTCGCTCATTACACGCATTGGAACGCGATCGCCCAATTCATCATTTGTGCGGTCGCTGTCGTGTTCGTAGCTGGTTTTCTCGGCAGAGCGACCGAAAGCGTAGCACATTATGCCGGACAACGTCTGGGTGGATTTTTAAATGCCACCTTTGGCAACGCAGCCGAACTGATCATCGCCATCTTTCTGGTCAAAGAAGGTCTTTACGATATGGTAAAGGCTAGTCTTACCGGCTCCATCATCGGCAATCTGCTGCTGGTCCTCGGAGCGAGTCTGTTCGCTGGCGGATTGAAATACAAAGTGCAAAATTTCAATGTATCACTGGCCTCACTAAGCGGCTCGCTGATGATTGTGGCTGTTATCGCTTTATTCGTCCCGGCTGTCTTTTTGAATACACATGTCATCACAGATAACGAATCAGACACGCTCAGTCTCATTGTAGCCGGCACGCTCATTGTCGCGTATATTGCGTGGCTGATTTTTTCCATGATTACGCATAAGGACTATTTGGACGATGTGACCGAACAAGAGGATGAAGAATTGCCGCATGAGCATGCTCCGGTGTGGTCAAGAAACAAGTCCATTCTCTATCTGTTGCTGGCTACCGTCATGGTCGCGTTTGTCAGCGAATGGCTGGTAAAGACACTGGAGGTATTTACGGTTCAGTTTGGGCTCAGTGAACTGTTCGTAGGTGCGTTCCTTGTCGCGATTATCGGGAATGCGGCCGAACACAGCGCCGCCATTTTGCTGGCCATGAAAAACAAAATCGGCGCATCCGTCGAAATCGCAGTGGGCAGCAGCCTGCAAATTGCGCTATTTGTAGCCCCTGTACTGATTTTTGTCAGTTACTTTATGGGAAACACCATGAATATCGTGTTCACCACCGTTGAGCTGGTGGCGATTGCTGTCTCTGTATTTATTGCCAAGTCCATTACGCAGGACGGTTCAACGAACTGGTATGAAGGTCTGATGCTGCTTGTGGTGTATGTATTTTTAGGCGTATCCTTCTTCCTCGTGTAAACACAACATCGCGCTTCATTTGATCTTCTGATCACTGTTGCCCTTGAATTTTTTATGATGAGGTAACCCCTTAAACGCTTAAAATTCAAGGGCAAAGGTGAACGCTTACGCTGGGCTCGTGCCCATTTCATATGTAAAGGCATCAAAAAAAAGCATGCTCTCAGACTCCGCATGCTCTCATTCATTCAAACCGTCTTTCTAATTGGCCTTATTGTTCATGGCCTCATATAGAATAGCCAGATTGCGTTCCAGCTCACTGACCAGCTGTTTACCTACCATTTCCGGAAGAAGTCCAGCGCGAACCGCAAAATCCACTTCCTTGGAAAATCCGTACATCTGAGTATCCAGCACTTCCTCATAGAGAGGGCAATAACGGGTTGCCAGATTCTCCATCTGTACTTCAATAAGCTTCTTTATTTTATCTGCATCTTCCTGAAGCAGATTAATGGCCTTGATATTCAATTGTTCCTGCAAATCAGATGAAGTCATGGATTCTTCCCCCCTATGTCTCAATGTCGCACAAGACGTCCTAACCTTAATATTAGACCAAATTGCAGGCTAATACAAGAACCTGACAAAAAAAGCATCCCTACAGTTACAGGTAGGGATGCTTCTGCTTATGAATAAAGTTAGGAGGCTACTGAAATGTGCAGTCCGTGCTTCTTGAATACCTCAATAATTGCTTCTTTGGCTTCCTCAGCATCAGGCCCGTGAACATGCAGTTCATAACTGTGGCTGCTGACCAAGGTCGTAAACAAGCCCAGTATACTTTTCACATCAATATACTTATTTTCGGAATGAAGGACGATGGAAGAAGTGAATTTGCTCGCCGTCTGTGCAATTTCAACAACCGCCGCATTATTGTTGGACATCGTAAGATCCCTCGCTTTACTGGATTGTCATGTATCATTGCTCATTCATTATGATACATTGAAATCGCTTTCTCAGCAAGAAGGGATATCGTTATTTCAAGTTTTCAGGATTTAACGGCTCCAGTTCAGGAAGTACAAAAATACCATCCTTACGGATCAGAACATCATCAAAGTAAATCTCACCGCCGCCATATTCCGGACGCTGAATCAATACCAAATCCCAATGAATCGAAGACCGGTTACCGTTATCCGCTGTTTCATAAGCTTGACCCGGTGTAAAATGCAAGCTTCCAGCAATCTTCTCATCAAACAGAATATCCTTCATCGGATGTAAAATGTGCGGGTTAAACCCGATCGCAAACTCACCAATATAGCGTGCTCCCTCGTCCGAATCCAGAATATCATTCAGTCGTTTCGTATCGTTGCTCGTTGCTTCCACGATTTTACCATTTTCAAAACGGAATTTGACATTCTCGAAGGTGATGCCATTATATAATGTTTGCGCATTATAGCTAATGGTTCCGTTAACGGAGTCACGTACAGGCGCACTGTAGACTTCACCATCTGGAATATTGCATTGACCCGAGCATTTAACGGCCCCGATTTGCTTGATTGAGAAATTCAAGTCCGTACCTGGCCCTTTGATCCGCACCTTGTCTGTCCGATTCATCAGGTCTGCCAGTGCATCCTGTGCTTTGTCCATTTTAGCGTAGTCCAGATTGCACACATCGAAATAAAAATCTTCGAACGCTTCTGTGCTAATGTTCGCCAATTGAGCCATGCTGTCATTCGGATAACGCAGTACGACCCATTTTGTATGCTTCACCCGTTGCTCGCTATGTACCGCATGCTGATAGATGGAATTATACATTTTCATTTTTTCTTCTGGTACATCTGACAGATCATTTACATTTTCTCCTGCGCGAATCCCAATGTAGCAATGCATTTGCTTCATCCGGTTGAGGTCAATTTCAGCCCAGGTTTCCAGCATTTCCTTTGTCGCATGGCGAAGCATGGCACTCTGTACTTTACGGTCCGTAAGCTGAACAAAGACATTGCCGCCTTTTTTGCCCACTTCATGAATGATGGCGTTAAGCAAATCGCGCTCCCCACCGATCATTTCAATCAGCACATTTTCTCCTGGCTGCACTTCAACTGAGTATCCTACCAGGTTTTCCGCCAATTTAAGTATTCTGGGATCTTTCATGAATTGTCTCTCCTTCTCTATTTCAATCTTTTTGAACAATGGTTAATTCAAAATCCATTGTATCATGCCCGCCCCGTTACTTGTAGTCCTCAAAAGCAACTCTGGTAATTAGTGCTTCTTCATGCATTTCTTCATTCGCTTCCTGCCTGGAAATTCGGCAATCCGATGATAGCTTCAAGGGTAAGCCCGTTTGGCGATCTATAGTCAAATGATACACAGCCTGCACAACGGAATGCTCCAGCTGGCGGTTCAGTTCTTCGTAGCTTTGCACCCATACTTGGTTCAGCTTTTGTTGCACCTCTTGATTTGAACCTTTATGCTTCGTGTCTAATATCACAATTTGATCATTTATTGTTCTCATTTCTTTCATTAAGCGTTCTTTCAACCAAAGCTTTGCCGAGGTGGGTTCTGGCTCAATCCGCACCACCCAGGTTCCCCTTGCAGCACTGGCCTCCATACGAATCGTCTTATTTAGCGTGTTTAGATCCTCCAGCTCCTGAATCGGATTAAAGCGATCTAACATGCCTTCACCAGCCACAGCGTTATAACCGGATGCCAGTGCATTCCATTTTCCATGCTGACGAACAAAACGTGCATGTGTTACTTCCTGACCGAATTTTCCTTTTTTTAGTGCAGCATAGTCACCACGCTTACGAAAGACCTCCGTAGAGCCCCAGTCCATGACCAGTTCATCGTGATTCCTTACTATCCCACGATATTTAAACTGTTTATACATAGGCAGACCGTTGCCGACTCTAACTCCAGTCCTTCCATTAAACGTTAGCATCTCTTTGCCCGCTATTCCTGCAACGGCTCTTTTAAAAATCTGCTCAGGTGTATTTTGCCGTTCCATTAGCGCGCAACCACTCAACAAACCCATCACAAGAAATATACAGACCATCATAACCCATTGTTTTCGCCAATGCATCCCATCATCCGCCTGTTCTATCCCGAACATCACTGAATCCTTGAGTAAGCATTCTACTCTGAGGCAGTCATGTTACCTGGTTTACTTATTCGTGGTAAGGCTAGCTTCATTTATATGCACGTTAAAGCTACGATTAGGATTTCCTGTCTGCAATGAGTTATGCAAGACAAAAAAAGAGAACATTCCCGAAGGAGCATTCTCTATGCACTGCCTGCATGATCAATAACGATTCGATTACGTCCTTCATTTTTCGCCTTATACAGCGCCATATCCGCGCTATAAAACAAAGATTCAATGCTGATCTGCTCGTCCAGCCAATTCCATTCAGCAATCCCGCAGGAAACAGTCACACGAGGCTCGGTTTCATGCTGTACGCGGTAACGTATCTTTTCGGCATATTGGAGCGCCTGCTGTACGCCCAGTTGTGGCAAATAGATAGCAAGCTCCTCGCCGCCCCATCTAGCACATACATCCTCATCACGGGTCGTGGAACGAACGATATCACTGACGCTTTTCAAAATTTTGTCACCCGTCTGATGCCCATACGTATCATTCACTTGTTTGAATTGATCAATATCCACCAAAATAAGCGATCCGCAGAAATCCTTTTCTTGATGCTGCTGTATAAATTGATCCACATAATGACGTACATACAGACCGGTTAACATATCCATATTGGCCAACCGTCGCACCTCAGCATGCAGCATAGCATTGGTTACCGCCAGCCAGATGTGGGGGGCCAGCATTTGCAGCATCTTGTAATTATCATATGAGAAAAAGTTCGGAAGCTTGCTGGACAATAGTATTACTCCCATGGGAGTACCGCTGGTTTTCATAGGTACAGCCATCAAAGATAGGGAGCCCGTCAAATCCATTAACTTTGAGGATATCTTCCCTTCTTTTCTATAGTCTGACACAATAACAGGATCACCTGTTTTACACACTAATCCAGCAAACCCTTCATCACGAGGATAACTGTGCAGCCTTACACTTTCCACATTGCTCGACGTGACCTTATAATAACTTTCTTCCTGATCAAGCTGCACAATACAGCAAAAGTCAGCCATGAACATTTTCAATAGCTCCTGCATGGCAAACTCAAACACTTCATTTAACTTCAGACTTTGATTTAAGCGCTGAACCAGCTCATTAATGAGACGCAATTCATGAATAAGTATATTCGATTGCTCCAGTAGCTTGGCATTTTCAAATGCAGTGCCAGCTGTATCCGCCATCATAGCGATCAGTTCTATATCTACTTTGTTCATACTATCCGAACCCGATGGAAAAATCATATGGAAAACACCGTATACACCCTGCTTCCCACGTAACGGAATGCCGATTTCAGTCACTTCATTTTGCAAGCCAACAGGCTCATTGACTGCCATTTGCCCTTTCATAAATGCACGCACACATATATCCTCGTCCCGTTCATGCAGAAGCAATGGTTTGACCTTTGGATTGCGACTGTGCCGATCCTGACTCATATACAACGTAATATCCACTTGGGGAAAGAAATAGGCGATGCTATCAAATACTTCGTCCAGCACGCCTTCCACATCAATTTTGTCATGCATCCGTTTTACAATCTGAAATAAAATAGAGCGACGTCTACCTTCACGATCACTTCGATTCTGCACTCCAAGAACATCTTCCATAAATATATACTCAAACTTCGAATAAAAGCAGGATCTAAAATGTAAAGCAGCCGCCAACAAAGCATCCTGTTCAGCAAAAACATGTTGTGCGGACCGTGTAAAACGAAGAAAGGCAAAAGGATCACTCTTGTGATTTCGGCAAAGTATGGGAACCATGTATACAAATGCAAGGCTTCCGTCGCGGAGTGTGCGCTGGCTCACTTTTATCTCTCTGGAAAAGCAGCAACGTTCAACTAAGCCCAAATCCTCATTATCGTCCTCTTCCCTACCAGCAACCCGAACGCCTGTAAAATTAAAAACAGCAGTATCTTCTTCGTTAATCCAGGATATACCATTGCTCTGCTGTAACCAGTTCCGATATCCTTGGACAAGAAGCTGGTCAATATAGGGGAAGTCATAGGGTGTCATATCCATCTTCTGGAGCCAGGCGATAGACGTATATCCTTTATCATCAAACAGCGGAGCACCGCTAGCCTGGACTGTTGTACCGTCAAGCGTTTGCTGATCCGTTGTTGAAAATTCCGACATATTAAGGCGCTCCTTCACAGCAAAATTAGCTGTACCAAGACAGCGGCTATACACCACTATAGCTCGTAGTATGCTCTATTTTACTCTCAACTTTAGAAATTTGCATCCATTTTTCAGAAATTCGTCCCACTTTTTTAGTTCTTAAGCCCTATCGACAAATTCTGACGTTTTCATTCTTTTTCTCTTCTTGACATTGACCCACTCTTACATATAATATATATTATTGAAAAAGACTGTGCGGCAGAATCATCTACTGTGCGGATCTTAAATTTTGGGCGTAACAGTTTGTGTCACCCTCATCTTTTTTGTTGCTGACAGGACAGCGGCTGAACTTTTCTGTCAGTAGTGCGTCTCACCTTGATTGGTAGCGCCGAACAAATTGGAGCGCAAAGAGAGCCCCAACTCAAATTTTAATTATGAAGGAGTTAACTCTATAATGGCACGTTACACTGGTCCTAAATTTAAATTAAGCCGTCGTCTCGGTATTTCCCTGAGCGGCACAGGCAAAGAATTGAAACGCCCTTTCCCTCCGGGACAACATGGTGCAAACCAACGGAGAAAAATCAGTAACTATGGTATGCAACTTCAAGAGAAACAAAAGCTGCGTCACATGTACGGCTTGGGTGAAAAACAATTCCGTACCCTGTTCAACAAAGCTCAACACATGCACGGTATCGCTGGTGAAAACTTCATGTTCTTGCTGGAAAGCCGCCTGGACAACCTTGTGTTCCGTCTTGGCTTTGCTAACTCCCGTGCAGGCGCACGTCAATTGGTAGCTCACGGTCACGTTACTGTGAACGGCAAAAAAGTTGACATCGCTTCTTACCAAGTAAGCCCTGGCGACGTGATCGGTCTTCGTGAAAGAAGTCGCTCCCTGTCTTCCATTAAAGAAGCTTTGGAAAACCGCAACCACTTGGTTGCTTACCTGGAGTACAATGACGCTGCTCTGGAAGGTAAATATATTCGTTTGCCTGAGCGTGGCGAATTGTCCCAAGATATCGACGAAAAACAAATCGTCGAATTCTACAACCGCTAATCCCTGCATTAGCACCAAAAAGCACCCGAACTTTGTTCGGGTGCTTTTTATATTCTCCATGCGTCTAAACTGCAATATTTTATTCAATGGGGATATATACCTTGATACTCAAATGATCAGGAAAGGAAGAATTCATCACATCCGTAATTTCAAAATCTGGCCCCTCTCTCCGTTCAAAATTAGAATTGGGAAGCCACGTGCCGTAGATGAAATTTCGTACATCCTGAACTCGTCCATTTGAGCCAGAAGCGTCAAATTCGGCATACTTCCCTGCTGGAATCTCCATATAGATAAGACCCTCTGCCAGTTCTTTCGATTCTTCCTCAACTGCCTCGCCCACCACAAATGAAAATGCACCGTCGTCTTCAAAACGACAAGCAATCCCATATGACATTCCCGGTGCGATTTTGTTCGGAATACACATAAAATATTCATTGGCTCCAAAGTGATCATAAAATCCTGGTATTTCTTCATAATGTTGCTCATTGTTAAGATTTGTTTTGTATTCATATCCTATGATTTTAATCATTTCAAGTTGTAACATCACCGGCTTGTTCACATCCAAATCTCCCTTCGTGTTTTTTTGATAATCGAGAAAATTGATCCTGCTTTGGCGAGGAAGCTCTATATCACTATTGCGGTATTTCCCGGGGGTGATGCCAAAACTCTTTTCAAAAGCCCGGGTAAATGCTTCTTGCGAGTTGTACTGATACTCCATAGCGATATCTAATACCTTTTGATGGGATTGTTTTAGCTGTGCAGCCGCCTCAGATAACCTTCTCCTTCTTATATATTGCTGCACCGTAAAGCCCGAAATCGCCTGAAAAAGCCGCTGAAAATGAAAGGCTGAAAAGCAAGCTTGTGAAGCAATCTCGGTAATTTTCAAATCCTCCCGAAGATTCAATTCAATAAACTCAATCGCGCACTGAATTCGTTTAAAATAGTCCATACAAACCTTCCTCATACTTGTTATTGTTTTGATCATCTATTCATACATCCAAATGATTCAAGCCCACACAATCCATTATGTATAATTCTGCACCTGCTTGTTTGATTATTTGTGCTAAGTTTACCACGACCTTTCACTCGGCAAAAATAAAAAGCAACGCAAAGATGCTATACAGATCTCAGCGTTGCTTGTAAATGTATTTTTAATTATCCGAGTTTGATTTTAGCAAATTTTCGTTTACCTACCTGAACAATGTCGCCTTCCTTCGGCATGTATGCTTCGTTCACATCGGTCCACTTCTCTTCATTAATTTTGACCGAACCCTGCTGAATACTGCGCTTCGCTTCACCATTAGATGCCGCAAAGCCCAGATGAGTCAGCAGTTGGATCACACGAATTCCGCCTTCTTCCAATTGATCAGCCGTCAAGGTGAACTCTTCGATATCATCAGGCAGCGCACGTTGCTGGAATACAGTCACAAAATGCTGCTTGGCTGCTTCCGCCGCTTCCTCACCATGGTACATGCGTACCAGCGTTCCGGCCAGCTTCATTTTAGCATCACGCGGATGCACTGAACCATCCTGAACACCTTTTGCCAGCTCCGCAAGCTCCTCATTGTTGATATCCGTTGCAAGCTCAAAATATTTCAGCATCAGCTCATCAGGAACGGACATGGATTTCCCGTATATTTCGTTCGGTTCCTCATCAACACCAATGTAGTTCCCCAAACTTTTACTCATCTTCTGCACGCCATCCAATCCTTCAAGCAGTGGCAGCGTGATGGTCGCCTGCGGCTCTACACCGTATTCTTTTTGCAGAGTTCTGCCCATCAGCAGGTTGAACTTTTGATCCGTTCCTCCCAGCTCAATATCGCTTTTCAGAGCTACCGAATCCATACCCTGCATCAGAGGGTAGAAGAACTCGTGAATGCTGATCGGCAAGCCGTTTTGGTATCTTTTTGTAAAATCATCCCGTTCCAGCATGCGGGCAACAGTGACCTTGGCGGACAGGGTTACCACATCAGCAAAAGACATCGGTCCCAACCATTCGGAATTGTAGTATACCTTTGTTTTATCAGGATCAAGAATTTTAAAAATTTGTTCCTTATACGTTTGCGCGTTACGCTGTACATCTTCTTCAGTCAGTTGCTTCCGGGTTTCCGATTTGCCTGTTGGATCACCGATTCTGCCTGTAAAATCTCCAATAATCAGCTGCACCTGATGCCCCAGTTCCTGAAACTGGCGCAGTTTGTGCATAACAACCGTGTGTCCGATGTGAATATCAGGTGCAGACGGATCAAGACCCAGCTTGATTTTGAGCGGCTCACCACTTACAACTGACTTGATAACCTTGCGCTTCAGCTCATCCTCTGGCACAATTTCCGCCACTCCCCGCTGAATCACATCAAGCTGTCGCTCCACCTCTGCCTGTTGCTCAGGCTTCAATTCTTCCCATTTCATCCTGCATTCCTCCTATTTATGATCCAAATATTACATATTAAACAAACCAAAAAGCCCCTTTCATCCCAAGGGACGAGAAGGAGCTGCTCGCGTTACCACCCTAATTAAAGAAACGTATGCCAAAACAAGCGTTTCTTTCACTTCATTTCTATAACGGATCTACACCCGGTACTGGATTACTATCGTCGTCTTCGCAAATCTGCAAAGGCATTGCCATTCATCCAGACAGCTCCAGACGGTAATTCAAAGATGGGACGCTACCGATTCACACCATCCATCGGCTCTCTGCACAACGTGATTCCACCTTCTACTGAAGTCTTTCTCTGCTTTTCACGATATTTACTTTGACCTATTTATAACACACTGCTTTTGTGTAGTCAACGACACCAAAAGACAGGCTTTTTAGCATATGGGTTCATTTTGTAATTTTATGCTATAATAATGGCTGTTATAAAGGAGGAAGACTTAATGGTTGAAGAAAAAAACAACGTATCAGAGCCAAAGCCTTCCCGCTTACGGACAACTATGCGAAGGCTCGGCCGTGTCATAAAGTGGGTCGTCATCATCGGTTGTATGGGGGCACTGTTCGCAGGAGGAGCAGCCGCCGGCTATGTAGCCTCTATTGTCAAAAACGAGCCGGTGCGTTCCAGATCCATGATTGAACAGGAAGTAAATAAGAATGCAATTACGGGCTTTGCTTATTTCAATGATGGCTCTCCCATCGGACAGCTCCGGACAGAGGAAGATCGACGGCCTGTCACGTTTAAGGAAATTCCGCAACTCGTCATTGACGCAGTCATTGCTATTGAGGATAACCATTTTTACGAGCACAAAGGTGTCGATCTGTCAGGAACGCTGCGTGCTGTGAAACAAAAAGCACTGCATGAGTCCGTACAAACCGGGGGGAGCACCCTGACTCAGCAGCTTGCGCGTCGTGTTTTTCTGAATCTCGATCGCACAGATGACCGCAAGGTCAAGGAAATTCTGCTGTCTCTGCGCCTTGAGCGCTTTCTGAGCAAGCAGCAAATTATTACAGCTTATCTCAACAAAGTACCTTTTGGAAACGGCTCAAGCGGTTACAACGTCTTTGGCATCAAAGCAGCCGCCAAGGGTATTTTTAACGAAAATGATCTAAATAAGCTCAATGTGGCCCAGGCCGCCTATCTGGCAGGACTGCCGCAGCTTCCTTCTTCATATTCTGCTTTCAACGGTAAGGGCGACTTTAATGAGTCCGGCTTTAAAAGGGCAATAAATCGTCAACATCTGGTGCTCAGTCGAATGCTCGAGGAAAATAAAATCAATAAAGCTCAGTATGATGAAGCGATGGCTTTTGATATTAAAAAATCTCTTGCACCTCGCACTGTAAAAGCTTATAACACCTATCCATACCTAATGATGGAAACAGAACGACAAGCTGCGCAGGCACTGATGTCCGTCACGAATCCGGGTCAGGCGGCCAATGCTGATGCTGATGCCAAGACCAAGGATGATAACGACTTGCTCAAAGAGGCCGAACAACAGCTTCGCACGGGTGGCTATATGGTCTACACCACCATTGATAAGAGCGTATACAAATCCATGCGCCAAATTGCAGAAAATAAAAATAACTTCTCTGCCACCAGTAAAACCAAGGGTGATGAGCAAGCAGCGGCCATTTTGATTCAGCATAAAACAGGCGCGATTCTCGGGATGATGGAAGGTCGGGACTTCCAAAAGGAACAGATGAATTATGCTACTCAGATGGTGCGTCAGCCGGGATCAGCGATGAAACCCATTGCCGCCTATCTTCCTGCATTGGAAAGTGGTCTTGTGCAGCCCGGCAGCATCGTGGACGACGCTCCTATCATTTTGAAAGATGGCAGCAACGGATATCATATCCCGAAAAATGCCAACAACCGCTATCAAGGATTGGTTACAGCACGTTATGCACTGAATCAATCGCTAAACACGATAGCGCTCAAGCTGTTTAACGAAAAAGTAGGTATTAGCAAGGCTTGGGCTTTCGCCAAAAAGTTGGGCATTACTACCCTGCAACCGAGTGATAATAACGCCCAAACGGGTGTGCTTGGCGGCTTGGCCCACGGGGTGACTGTCGAGGAGCTAACAAATGCCTATGGAGCTATTCCTAACGGCGGTGTATTTAATGACGCTTATATGATTGAAAAGATTGTGGATTCGCAAGGCAATATTGTGTACAAGCATCAGCCTAATCCTGTGCAAGCCTTCACGCCGCAAACGGCCTATCTGATGACGGATATGTTGCGTACAGCAGTGTCAGAAGGTACAGACAGATTGGTGAAGCGTAACTTTAATCAAGCTGGCAAGATTCCGATTGCCGGCAAGACAGGTACTACACAATCCTATACCGATGTTTGGTTCGAGGGATTTACGCCTGACGTTACATTGGGTGTGTGGGTCGGTTACAAGCAGCCTGTTAATAAGCTTGAAACAAAAGTACAAAAAGAGCGTGCACGTCGCTTATGGGCTCTGATTATGAATGAAGTAACGGCCAAAGATTCGCAGTTGTTCCAAACGGACAGCTTCAAGCGACCTGACGGTATTGTAAGCCGTACAGCATCCGCTTATGGTTCGGATATTTACAACAGTAAGTTTTTACCCAAAAATAGCGAAAATGGTGTTACTCGTGCCAAATATATTACCTATCAAGGTGTGAATTACATTCCACGCGATGGTACACCGGATGATATGCTGTATGAACGAACTGTTCGAAAAAGGGAAAAGCCCATCTCAGAATTGATTAAAGAGCTTGAGCAGGCCTTTACGGTGATGAAACGACATAACTCGTTGTCCTACTATCTCCCTGAGGATGCAGATAAGGAAGCTCCTACTCAGGTTGATCCACGCAAGGACGACGGCGCTGCTCCTAATGCTCCAGCGAGCGTCAGCGTTAGCTACAGTGATGGAAAGGCCCTAATCAGCTTTAGTCCAAGCGGTAACAGCGACGTCGTAGGATATCGCCTCTACCGTTCTACAGATGGCGGCAGCTTCCAACGGCTTGGCAAGGTTGTCATGGCTGACGGCTCCAAGGTGTTCTCAGACAGTCCACCGGGCAGCAGCTCCAGCTACTACGTAACTGCGGTTGATGTAGGCGGGCATGAATCCGAGCCAAGTGCCAAAGCAAGCGCAGCACCTGTATTGCCGCCTGTAAATCCGGAGTCTCCAGCCGTTCCGGGTGAGGGAGATGCAACCGGCGTACAGCCTACAGAGGTTCCTACTGCTCCTGGACAGCCCCAGGCTAAGGCAGCAGGCTCTTCTGTAGTGCTCCAATGGAGTGCCGGAAAGCCTGCGGACGCTATTACAAGCTATAATGTGTACTACAGTGAAAACGGTGCGGAGCCCTTTACTAACATAGGTTCTGCCACATCTACCAGCTTTGAATACAAAGCTGGTAAAAAGCCAAAAGGCTGGTTCCGTGTCACTTCCATAAATGCAATAGGCGAATCGGCTCCTTCTGGAGCCGTCCGTCCATAACCGTAAACAAAAGTAAAAGAGGGAGTCTCCTTAGCCAATATGGCTTTAGATACTCCCTCTTTTACTATATTATGAATAGCATTTTAATCTTCTATGGTAGACAAATCCCCTGTAGGAAGGTTAAGCTCCCAGGCCTTCAGCACACGTCTCATAATTTTGCCGGAACGGGTCTTGGGCAGCTTTTCCTTAAATTCAATTTCGCGTGGAGCAGCATGGGCAGACAGCCCCTCCTTGACAAAGCGGTAGATATCCTGCTGTAAAGCCTCAGAAGGTGTGTAGCCTTCACGCAGCGCGACAAAAGCTTTAATGATCTCTCCCCGCACGGTATCCGGTTTTCCAATGACTCCAGCCTCCGCTACAGCTGGATGCTCCAGAAGCTTGCTCTCGACCTCAAAAGGGCCGATTCGCTCCCCCGAAGAATTAATGACATCATCAATCCGTCCCTGAAACCAGAAATAGCCGTCCTCATCCATATAGGCAGAGTCGCCGGACACATACCAACCGGGGAAGCGAAAATACTCCTGATACTTGTTCGGGTTATTCCATATACGATTCATCATCGATGGCCACGGTGTACGGATTGCCAAATGCCCCATCCGGTTAGGAGCCATCACCTGTCCATTGTCGTCCAGTATGGCAGCCTGAATACCTGGAAGTGGCTTTCCCATCGAACCGGGCTTAATCGGCAGCTCAGGGTAATTACAGATCAATTGCCCCCCTGTTTCTGTCATCCACCATGTATCGTGAATGCGCTGCGTATACACCTGCCAGCCCCATCTCACCACTTCGGGATTGAGCGGTTCTCCCACGGACAACACATGCCGAAGACTGCCGAGATCATACTTGGCAACAACCTGCTCACCCGCGCTCATCAGCATCCGAAACGCTGTAGGAGCGCTATACCATATGGTCACTTCGTAACGCTCAATCGTCCGGTACCAGTCCTTTGGGCTGAAGCGACCCCCACGAATAATATTCGTCGCTCCGTTCAGCCATGGCGCAAAAATGCCATATGACGTTCCTGTGACCCAGCCTGGATCAGCAGTACACCAATACACATCATCTTCCCGCAGATCCAGCACCATCTTGCCAGTATAATAATGCTGAATCATCGCATTTTGTACATGATACACACCTTTCGGCTTGCCTGTGGAGCCTGACGTATAATGAATGATTAATCCATCCTCGCGACTCAGCCATTCAGGTTCAAGCTCTTCTGAGGACGTAAGCATTTCCGTTTCAAAATCAATAATCCCTTGCTCACGTTCGTCCATATCACCAACCACAAAAATATGTCGCAGCTCAGGAAGCTCCTCACGTTTGATCCGCGAAAGAAGTGCAGGTGTGGTCACTAGCGCCACCGCCCCGCTATCCTCCAGCCGATCCTTGACCGCCGTCTCCATAAACGCCTCAAACAAAGGGCCCACAACAGCTCCAACCTTTAAAATACCAAACAAGCTAATCACCAGCTCAGGTGAACGCGGCATGAAAATAAACACCCGCTCCCCTTTGCCAATACCGTATTTGCGTAGCACATTACCAAATTTGTTAGAGCTGGCACGAAGCTGAGAAAAGGTGTAAGTTTCATTACGGCTTGCATCACAATACAAAAGCGCTGTTTTTTCACCACGGCCTTCTACTACATGTCGATCAATGGCTTCATGTGCCATATTCACCTTGCCTGTTTCATACCACGTAAAATGACGTTCTGCATCTTCCCACTGAAATCGGTTGTAAGCTTGCTCGTACGAGCCCATGTTGGATGTGGGAACTACAGCCTGGAGTTCTTCAATCTTCATGCATACAGCCTCCTCATAATATGATAATGAGAATTGCACAGGACAAGATAGCGCTTACAAAATTCAATAAAAGTAAATGTACCCTCTTTGGTTTAATATCTAATTTAAAGCATCTAATTGTGAACATTTTATGTCTAAAACAGTATATCATAGATGAGGATGTGACGACCATCCTTTTCATTTATTTGTTTTTTTGTTATAAGTAGGGGATATGGAGAGCTAGCTGATGGTAAACAAGGAGGTCGTACGCATGCAGCATTTAAAACTGCATCACTTGGACACGCTGGATCATAACGGACAAACAATTTATGTAGAAGGACCAATTTCCGCTGATCAACTGCGTTCATTTGAAATGCATACGCAATTGGACGCCTTTCGTAAACCAAAGGAGCAATTCGACGCGCTAGTGGAAATCTCGGAACTGCCGGAAGGCAGAATCATCATTGCCCATGATGGGAAAACCCTTCTGGGATACGTCACCTTCCACTACCCGGATGAGTTGGAACGCTGGTCGGAAGCAGGCATGAAGGACCTGCTGGAGCTTGGAGCCATTGAGGTCGCCGACGACTATCGCGGACTGGGCTTGGGTAGTAGAATGATTCGAATTGCCTTTGAGGACGGACAGCTTGAATCCTATATTATTTTTACGACCGAGTACTATTGGCACTGGGATTTAAAGGGCAGCGGCCTTTCCGTATGGGAGTACCGCCGCATGATGGAACATCTGATGAAAACCGTAGATATGGTCTGGTACGCCACGGATGATCCTGAAATATGCTCACACCCGGCTAACTGTCTGATGGTACGAATGGGAGAGGATGTCCCTCTCGCATCACGTGAGCAGTTTGACCGTATCCGGTTTGTGCGAAGATTCATGTACTAAAATGGCAGCCTTAGCCTAAATGCTTGAGCATGTACTCCACAATACGATGCGAGCGCTGAGATGCTTCCACCGTAAATTCGGCATAATTAACGTGAGCCGATCCGTCGGCCTTATCTGACATAGAACGTAGGACAATATAAGGCACAGCGTTCATGTGAGCCGTCTGAGCCACCGCCGCACCCTCCATCTCGGTACAAGCGCCGCCCATTTCCTGATGCAATGCAGTTACCAATTCACGGCTTGCGACAAATTGATCACCAGATAGGACCTTGCCGACAATATAACGATCATCAAACGATTGACAGGCTTGTTCAGCCAGGCGGACAAGCTCGGGATCAGCGGCGAATTCCGACGTATCCTGATAAGGGATAATCCCTCTGGCATAACCCAAAGCCATCACATCCATATCATGCTGCATACATGTTGATGAGATGACAATATCCCCGATGTTTAAATCCGGGTGTACTGCCCCTGCGACTCCCGTGAAAATAATCTGTTCTACGCCAAAACGATCAATCAGGATTTGGGTAGTTACCGCAGCGTTGACCTTGCCGACACCGGATTTACATACGACAACCTGTTTCCCATGGATGATTCCTGTAGTGTAAGTGATTCCGGCCTTGATCGTCTTGCTCGCTTCTGTCATCGCCGACAGCAGCAATTCGATCTCTTCATCCATAGCTCCCATTAATCCATAAATCCGGCTCATTACGCATCCCTCTATTCTTTAATGATGATTGTACCCACACAAAAATTATGTACCCGCGAAAAAAGCTCCATCAAAGGAGCTTTCATCAAAGGAACTTTCATCAAAATATATCCTGTTGAGCAATTCGCTTAGTCTAGATAATTAACTGACAACCGCAAAATCGTTTCATGTGGCAAAATAACACGAGCATTATCCACATTTTCCTTTTTCATCAGTTTGGTCAGCAATCGCATCGCTACCGCGCCCAGATCGTACATCGGTTGCGCAACGGTTGTCAACTGAGGACGTACCATGGAAGCCATACGAATATTATCCACACTGATTACGGAAAAATCATCAGGTACTTTCAAACCTTCATCCTGAATGCTATGAATAGCACCAATCGCCATTTCATCTGTAGCAGCAAAAATCGCGCTTGGCTTCTTCTTTAAGCCCAGGAAGTATTTCATAGCTTCAACACCGGATTCGTAGCGGTAGTTCCCGATTCGCACGAGATCCTCTTGATACTCAATTCCAGCTGTTTCCAATGCTCTCTTGTAACCTTGAAAACGTGCATAGCCGTTTGCAGGATCTTGAAGCGTACCACTGATCATTGCGATTTGACGGTGACCGTGGCGAATCAATGTGTTTACCGCATCAAAAGCAGCTGCTTCATGGTCGATATCGACTGAAGGGTAGCTCCCTTTTTCATCACTTGTTGCACACAGAACGATAGGAACCGCGGCTGTATGAAATGCCTGAATATGCTCATCCGTGACTGTGCCGCCCATGAACAGAAGTCCATCCACTTGCTTTTCAAGCAACGTATTGATGACACGAATTTCTTTTTCCTTCCGCTTATCGGCATTACACAAAATAATGTTATAGTGATACATATTCGCAATATCCTCAATACCGCGCGCAATCTCTGCAAAAATTGAGTTCGATATATCCGGAATAACCACGCCAACGGTCGTTGTCTTCTTGCTGGCCAGACCTCTAGCCACCGCATTTGGGCGATATCCCAATTGTTCAATCGCTTCGTACACTTTCTTACGTGTCTGAGGTTTTACGTTAGGATTATTGTTAACTACACGGGACACCGTAGCCATTGAGACACCGGCTTCGCGAGCTACATCATAGATCGTTACCGTCACATTCCTTCTCTCCATTGCCAATAAATTTTCAACCGAATCCTAGATCAACTAATTAGAACCATGATACGACAAAATACTACTTTATGCAACGATAGCACTTCATCACCTAGGTGAGATGATCGTCGAGTGCATGGGCTGTAATATTCGAATGGGATGTATGCCAGACAGCCTCTCCATCCTTGATTAAAATGGCCTGCGGCGATTCATGCTTTACCTGGAGCCGCTCCGCAGCCTCATTGGATACCGATCGGTCTTCTACTACATAAATGATACCGTATTCAATATTTTCGTTGGGAGCGGCCTGCAAATAGGACTCCATTTCCTGATATGCACCTGAACTAATCGGACAACGCGTGCTATGTTTAAAGAGAAGCAACGGCTTGTCTGATGTCGCTTCCAGAGCCGTATTTAATTGTTGAACAGTAGTCATTTTCGTCATCGTCCCCATTGGATATACATTCCTTTCTGTGTCTTGTCGTATGGCCTATTCTCATCGTAACAAAAAGAACATGTAAAATCCAATGGTGACCATGAAAATTTTCATATTTTTTAGTTTTTTGTATTTGTAAACACCGATTTACTGGTATAACCGGATAATTGAGCCAGTTTTTTCTCTACATCGTTCATCCAATCCTCATCCCCCAGACTTCTCGCATAACGATAAAGGTCCAGCAAGAGATTAATCCGGAGCTCCATCCGCTCCTCCAAAGAGGATTGCCAGTCCACATTGGGATTGTCCGCTTCCTCCAGCACCAGCTTGCGGATAATCTCAGCCAGTTCATTGCTGCGAGCAAAGGAAATTCGACGGGCCGAGGGTTTATCACCTAGACTTTGTAGCAACTCCTTGATGTCCTTCGTCACATGTTGCAAAACCTCACTGGAACAGCATGACGGGCATGAAAATACAGGGACGTGCAGAATTTCAACCTTACCGGAAAAAATCACCTTACGAAGTTCCAGTCCCATCGTTGTGCCGCATTGGCATTGCTTATGCATTTAACCACCTCATTACGTAGGATCAAGCTATATGAGGATCTCATCAAATCCAGATATATCTATCTACTAGTCTATAAAAGCTTTGTTAACTCTATAAAATCTTTCATGCCTTGTTTTATTTCGACTTTATACGCCTCAAATCCTTCCACAGATTGCAGCTATGAACAAATTACCAAAGGATTGGCGGGCGGATGGACTTTGGGCGTTCTTTTTCTTAAGATGTAAAGGTAGAGATTACAATAACAGCAGTGTCATCATATGACGCACGAAAGGATGGTTGGATGTCGAGACTTGCCGGAAAAAAGATCATTGCCCTGGTGGATGAGGAATTTGAGGATCTGGAATTATGGTACCCGGTTTACCGCGTTCGTGAAGAAGGCGCTGAAGTGCATCTGGCCGGTGCCGAAAAGGGTAAAAAGTATATTGGAAAATATGGTGTGCCTGCTGAAGCAGAATATGCCTTTGAAGAGCTAAACAGCAGCGATTACGACGGGATTCTTGTCCCTGGCGGTTGGGCACCTGATAAGCTGCGCCGCTATCCCAAGGTAATTCAACTCGTACAAGAATTTCACGCTGCACGTAAACCGATCGGACAAATCTGCCATGCAGGCTGGGTGCTGATTTCTGCCAAAATTTTGGACGGCGTTACAGTAACCTCCACACCAGGTATCCGTGATGATATGGAGAATGCAGGAGCGATCTGGAAGGACGAGCCTGTTGTGACCGACGGACATATTGTATCTGCTCGTCGTCCACCTGACCTTCCACCTTACGGAAAAGCATTCTGTGATCTGTTAGCAGACAACAGCCAGAAATAAGAAAAAAGAAAAAGCACCTTCAAAACCAACAATATATTGGTTCGAAGGTGCTTTTTCGTCCTGATCAGCGGTTGTGGCTTTCGAGACATTGCACAATATTACTGCTGTCCAGGGCCGGCCGCGATACAGTTGACATTCGCTGCCGTCAGCTTGTCTTCAATCGCTGCACCAGTGGACATGCCGAAGCAAGCCTGAGCGACCATCTTCGCCTCAGATGCTGTCGTATTCAGTACACGATGCTTGACCCGCAATAAAGATTGCGGGGACATGCTGAGCTGGTGTATCCCCAGCTCCAGCCAAAGGGGAATGGATCGTTCATCTCCAGCCATCTCACCACACACACTCACATCAATTCCTGCTTGTTGTGCCGCTTGTGCTGTCATACGCAGCATCCGCAGCACAGCCGGATGGTATGGGTGGTACATATGAGCAATCTGCTCGTTCATACGGTCTACAGCCAGCACATACTGAACCAGATCATTCGTTCCGATACTAAAAAAATCAGCTTCAGCCGCCAATAGATCAGCGATCATCGCCGCGGCTGGTACCTCAATCATAATCCCGCGCTGAATGTTCGAATTGTAGGCAAGCCCTCTCGCATCCAAATCCACCATAGCTTCCTTCAACAGAGCATCTGCCTGGCGGAATTCCTCAATCGATGAGATCATCGGATACATAACCTTGATGTTCCCTGCTGCACTGGCCCGTAAAATGGCAGTCAGCTGAGTTTTGAATAATTCCTTCGAATCCAGACTGATCCGTATAGCTCGGTAGCCTAGAAAAGGATTTTCCTCCTCCGGCAATTGAAGATAATCCAGCGGCTTATCTCCGCCGATATCTAATGTGCGGATGACTACAGCGTGGCTCCCTGCCTTTTCCGCTATCAACCGGTACACTTCATATTGCTCCTCTTCATTTGGAGCAGATTTTCGATCCATATATAAAAATTCCGTTCGGAACAGCCCTACTCCTTGAGCTCCATGCTTCAAGGCTGCCTCCAACTCCTTAACGGAACTGATATTGGCCGCCAGCCTCAGTGAGGTTCCATCTTTGGTCACAGCTTCCACGGAAGCAAGTACCTGTAGCTGTTCTTTTTTGCGGCGCTGCTCATCACGCAATGCTTTATAATGATGGATAACCGTTTTTTCCGGATTCACATACACCTTGCCCAGGTCCCCGTCGACAACCATTATATCTCCGGTCTGGACAGACAAATTAAGATTGCTCTCCAGTCCAGAAACGAGCGGAATACCAAGCGCACGGGCCATGATCGCAGAGTGCGACGTTTTACCACCGTTCATGGTCACAATGCCTAACACATAGCTAGGATTCAAGTGAGCCGATTGGGAGGGTGAGAGCTCCTTGGCTACCAATATATAAGGCTGTGTGTCCTTGGGAAGAGTGACTTCCGGTGCACCCAGTAAATGCTTGAGCAGCCGGTTCCCCACATCCTTAATGTCGATCGCCCGCTCCTTCATATATTCATCATCCAATAAATCAAACATCGTCACAAAATGATCAATGGCTTCCTTTACTGCGACCTCGGCTGCCTTGTACTGACGCTCAATTATTCCGCGGATTTCGTTCATGAACTCCGGATCTTCCAATATCGCAAGATGAGCATCAAAAATGCTGGACTCCTCCGGCCCCACCATCTCCCGAAACTCATCCTTAATAAACTGGATCTCACTTTTGGATGTGCGTATCCCTTCATACAACCGTTCAAATTCCTTCGCAAGATCCACCGCATCCATTTTTTGCTCAGGTAAATCCCACTCCCAGCTCGGCAGGACAAATGCCTTCCCGATTGCCACACCTGCTGCGGCGCCGATGCCTTCTATCATGTTTCTACCCCTCCAACATTCCTGTCATGCAGCACAACGGACATTACCGAGGCCTGACCTTTTTTCACTGTTTTAAACGGAGCAAAACTCCACGACTTCACGCGATCCGGATTCGTAATGACCATAGGAGTCACCAATGATGGAGCTTGCTCCCGCAGCGTCTGCAAATCAAATTTGATCAGCAATTGCCCTGGCTCCACCGTATCGCCTGCTTCTACCATAGCAGTAAAATTCCCTTTTAGCTGTGAAGTATCAATCCCGATATGAAGCAGAACCTCAAGCCCTTCTCGTGTGGAGATGCCTAAAGCGTGCATCGTCGGATACAGGTGCATCACAGTGCCATACACCGGAGACACAAGTTCACCCCGCTCAGGAACAAAAGCAACACCGTCTCCGACCAGCTTTGACGCAAAAATTTTGTCAGGCACTTCATGAATCGGCAGCATTTTTCCATGTACAGGAGCGTTGAACAAAATTTGAGGGAGATCACGCTCCATCAGCTTCGCAATTTCCTCACGAATCAGTTCTGAATACGTTCCGAATACGACCTGCAAGTTCCCCCCGCCCAGATTGATCAGCCCTGCCGATCCTAGAGCCTTCATCGCTCCGGTATCAATCAGCCTGTCATTGTGGACGGTCAGCCGCAAACGTGTGATGCAGGCCTCCACCTGCACAATATTTTCCTTCCCGCCAAGCGCTTCCAAAATAAGCGGAGCGCTGTAAGGAATATTGCCAGCCCAATCCTCCAGAACCGAACCCTCCTCGCGACCGGGAGTTGGAATACGGAATCGCCGGATGGCCCATCGAAACAGCACATAATATACAAGGCCATACGCTACTCCCACCGGAATCAGCAACCAGGCGTTATGTGATAGATGAAAATTAAGCACATAGTCTATAAAACCCGCCGAATAGGAAAAACCGTGATGAATATCCAGTGCAAAGGTAAGCCACATCGCCAGCCCGGACATGACTGCATGAACGAGGAACAAATAAGGAGCAGCAAACAAAAAGGCAAACTCGATCTGTTCCGATACTCCGGTAAAAAAGCAGACAAGCGCAGCCGTCAAAAACGTTTTTTGCACCTTGGGCTTCAAATCTTCACGCGCTTCCTGAATAATCGCCAGCGCAATGGCAGGGATCGCAAACATCATAATGGGGAACAACCCGGACATAAAATAGCCCGCTGTCGGATCGCCAGCAAAAAATCGGGGCAAATCTCCCTGCACGACGTTACCTGACGGCGTTTGATATGTACCCAGTTGAAACCAAAATATATTATTGAGCAGATGGTGAAGACCAAAGGCCGCCAGCAGCCGGTATAGAATACCGTAAATAAACAGTCCAAAGCCACCCAGGCTCGATTCCAGACCTGCTATAAATTGCAATCCACTCTGAATAAGCGGAGCAACAACCAGCATAAGTCCTGCGAACACAGCAGAGAACAAACCAATGAGCAGCAAAACAAATCGGGTACCTCCAAAAAACTGAAGCACCTCGGGCAACTTAATGCTTTTAAAACGATTATAAGCGATCCCTGAAATGACCCCCAAAATGATACCAATGAGCGTCGCCGGTTGAATGAGTCCGTTTCCAAATCTCAATGTGACTTGATCATATATAGCCATACCAGCCAGCGCTGCCAGTCCCGCCTGACCTGCCTGATTCGACATGCCGAGTGCAACACCAACCGCAAACAGGTAAGGCAAAAAATAAAAAATCCCGTGTCCCGCCGCATTAGCCATATCAGACACCATAGGGAATCCCCACGCGGACCAAGGAAGACTGCCGAGACTTAGTAATATTGCAGCTGCCGGTAGTACCATCGTCGGGAGCATGACGGCACGACCAAGCTGTTGTAAGGATCCGAGCCAATTCATGGCATTCCTCTCCCTTCTATCCCTGATGGTAAGCTGAATACATACTTTTGTCAAAGCCCTACATACATTATATGGATTGCTGTAAGTACAATATACTGTACGAAGTCCCCATTTCGCATCAAAAACCTTCAACCCTGTGAAGCCAGGGAAGAAGGTTTTTGGTACAGCTTTATGATTATCATCTACGTACTGCCTGGGTCACCGAGTCCTCTACCTTAATGCAGCGATCCATAATGACCGTCATTCCATGCTCCTGTGCAATGTCAGCCGCTTCCTGGCTGATAATCCCTTGTTGAAGCCACAAAATCTTGGCTCCAATCGCAACTGCTTCGCGCGCAACCTCTGCACAGTATTCACTGCGGCGGAATACATTGACCAATTCGACGGGCTCGGGTACTTCAGCAAGACTGGCATAACAAGTCTCTCCAAGAATCGTTTGACCTGCTGCGGCAGGATTAACCGGAATAATCCGGTATCCCCGTTGTTGCATCGCATAAGAAACCATATACGAGGTTCGGTCTGTTTTATCAGACAAACCAA
Source organism: Paenibacillus kribbensis (assembly GCF_001705305.1). Lineage (GTDB taxonomy): Bacteria > Bacillota > Bacilli > Paenibacillales > Paenibacillaceae > Paenibacillus > Paenibacillus kribbensis_B. Next base: position 70,006 of record NZ_MCBP01000004.1, on the reverse strand, counting down.
CAACCGCAATATTGCCTACTTGTTCCAAAATGGTTTTAATTTCTTCCCTGGACGGGTTTTCAAAAGCCATTCTGTCCCCTCCTGTTCACATTTTTAGTTTATTTTTATTTTACCCATTCGACCGAAGCACCAAGCGTCGTCAAATGGTCAAAATACTGTGGATACGATTTGGCGACATGATGCGCATCCTTGATCAATAGCGGCTTCTGCGCACGCAAGCCTACAACCGTCAAAGCCATAATGACACGGTGATCAAAGTGCGCGTTAATTTCAACGCCTCCTTCGACACCCTCCGGTCTGCCATGGACGATGATCTCCGCTTGACGTTCTTCTACGCGAGCTCCGGCCTTGCTCAACTCATTCAAATAATCGGTGATCCGGTCACATTCCTTGTACCGTAAATTTTCTACATTATAAAAACGAGACGTACCTTCAGCAAATACAGCCGCAGCTACCATTGCGAGCACAGCGTCTGTCGCAGCATCTCCGTCAAACTCAATAGCCTTCAATCGGCCATTCCCCTTCACGACAACGGTATCGTTCTCGTGCGTCAGCGGTACTTCCATCATACGCAGCACATCTACAATAGCACGTTCTCCCTGCTTGCTCTGCTCTTTTAGCCGATGGATGGTGACATCGGAATTTGTTACTGCAGCAGCAGCCAGCACCGCCGCGCTCCCCGGGTAATCCCCCTGTACAGTATACGTACGTGGCTGATAGACTTGTCGTCCCGGGACACGGAAAGACATGTAATCATCGCTTGCATGAATGATAATGCCAGCCTCTTGTAATACCTCCAGCGTCTGTCCGACGACCACCTTGGATTTCAAATCATGCAGCACTTCGATTTCACTGTCTTCCTCCAGTAAAGGTGTAAGGAATAACAGGGCACTCAAATATTGTGAGCTAACCGAACCGGACACCTGTATTTTGCCTCCCTTGGCTTGACCACCCTGGATACGAATCGGCAACTTACCTTCGCGATGGTCCACCTTCACACCCAACTGGCCCAGCGCTTCGATCAGATCGTCATGTGGCCGTTTACCCAATGAGTCAGGATATGTATTAACGAAAGTAACATCCGGACATAAGGATGCAATTCCCATCAAAAAACGGAGCACCGCTCCGGCATTTCCCACATTTAACTCCTTCACAGATCGAGGATGGCTGCCAAAGCCTGTAATAACTATTTTTTCGTCATCCTCCTCCAGCACTGCACCCAGATCGGCGATACAACGACGCATGGCATCACTGTCTTCGCTATGTGCCGGATAATAAATGGTGCTTTTCCCGTCTGCAAGCGCGGCTGTAAGCAGATAACGAGTCGTATAGTTTTTGGAGGACAAGGCTCCAATCTCTCCCTGCAAGGAAGGGGTAGGTCTAACGATAACATCCATATTGTACATGCTCCTTTTCGATTCAAACCATCCTAGTTTACATTAATTATACAAGCTGTAGCGTTCATTTCTCTACCCAAAAAAATATAAAATACCCAGCCTGGTCTACCGAAGTTTAATCCAGCAAGTTGATTAGTCTTCATCTGTATTTAGGTTTAGCCTAATTGACAGCTAAGAGATAGCTTCGCTATCATACATAGAGAGTGTGATGTTTCGCACACATCAATAACACAACGCAGTACCATTTTACATCAGAAAAGAGGTCCAGCCATGACGCAAATCGCCCTGATTGAACCTTCTGAGCTTCGCGCACGCCTGCAAGCAGGAGAACAACTGCAATTGATCGACGTCCGCGAGGCGGAAGAAGTAGCGGAAGGCATGATTGAAGGTGCCAAGCACATTCCGCTCGGACAGCTTCCGGGCCGTCTCGAGGAAATTGAACGTACCGGTGAAATCATCTTTATTTGCCGGAGCGGTTATCGCAGCGAACGGGCCTGCGAATATTTGCAGCAGCTCGGTTATGAAGGCTGCACTAACATGACCGGCGGCATGCTGCAATGGTCACAAGAACAGTAAATAGCTACTCCCCAAAAGAGACGGGTCTTTCCCGTCTTTTTTATTTCGACTAAAAAGCTTAAACGCGGTAACGCATTAAAATATACTCTTATCATACCACAGCGTTAAAAGGTTACACAATCCTCTCCCACATTATCCCCTTTGACGCTAAATCAAAAAACGGAAGCTTTTTTTACCCGGCAGGGCCAAAAAAAGCTTCCGTTTTACTTTATACTGCTATCCTTGTATATCCGCCAGACCGTTCATTAGAACCATTGGTGATGGAATACGCCCTCTTTGTCCACACGTTTGAACGTATGTGCACCAAAGTAGTCACGTTGCGCTTGCAGCAGGTTTGCTGGCAAACGTTCAGTGCGGTAGCTGTCATAGTATGCAAGCGCGCTGGAGAATCCAGGCACCGGAATACCTTGAGATACAGCCACAGAAATCACCTGACGCCATGCATTTTGATAATTTTCTACTACGTTTTTGAAGTAGGAATCCAGCAACAGGTTTTTCAGGGCAGGATCACGGTCATAGGCATCCTTGATGTTTTGCAGGAATTGCGAACGGATAATGCAACCGCCACGGAAGATCATAGCGATATTTCCGTATTTCAAATCCCAATTGTATTCATCGGAAGCTGCGCGCATTTGAGCGAAGCCTTGGGCATAAGACACGATTTTACTTGCAAACAGTGCTTTGCGTACGTTTTCGATAAATTCTTTTTTGTCACCGCTGAAGGACTCAACAGTAGGACCACTCAGCACTTTGCTTGCAGCAATACGCTCGTCTTTCATGGCAGACAAGAAACGGGAGAATACGGATTCGGTAATCATGGACAAAGGTACACCCAGATCCAGCGCACTTTGGCTTGTCCATTTACCTGTACCTTTTTGACCTGCGGCATCCAGAATCACATCTACCATTGGTTTGCCTGTTTCAGGATCATATTTGGAGAAAATATCAGCTGTAATTTCGATCAGATAGCTGTCCAGTTCGCCTTTATTCCATTCCGTAAAGATTTCATGCAGATCTTCCGCGCTCACGTTCAGGACGGATTTCAACAGGTGATAAGCTTCACCAATCAATTGCATGTCACCATACTCGATGCCGTTATGCACCATTTTTACATAGTGACCAGCACCGTCAGGACCGATATATGTACAGCATGGGTCGCCTTCCACTTTAGCAGAGATTGCCGTCAGAATCGGCTCTACCAGTTTGTAGGCACTCTCTTGTCCACCCGGCATGATGGCCGGACCGTTCAAGGCACCTTCTTCACCACCGGATACGCCTGTACCAATAAAGCGAAGTCCTTTTTCCTCCAGCTCCTTGCTGCGGCGCTGTGTATCAGGGAAGTAGGCATTGCCTCCGTCTATAATAATGTCGCCCTTGTCCAGATGAGGCACAAGCTGTTCAATCGTGGCATCTGTTGCTTTACCCGCTTGAACCATGATCAGAATTTTACGGGGCGATTCCAGTGAGTTCACAAATTCTTCAATGGAGAAAGTACCCGTCAGTTTTTTACCTTCTGCTTCTTTGAGAAGATCATGCGTTTTTTCTGGAGAGCGGTTAAAAACCGAAACTGTGAAGCCTCTGCTCTCAATATTAAGGGCCAAATTCTTACCCATTACCGCCAGGCCGATCACACCAATCTGCTGTTTTGCCATCTGGTTCCTCATCCTTTGCAACATATTTTTTATTCTATATCGCCGTTTTACCGTATTACACTTTATGTGAATCGGAACACGTGCACTTCTATTTTAACGTTTTTGGTGTCAGAAGTGAACCCCTGTCTGTTCGCAGAGCAAAACACCCCATTTTTCATGAGGTGTTCAGATGTACTATGCTTCCATCATCAGCAGTTGACGGGATAGCGTTTGCAGGCGTTCCTGGCATTTCCCTGCTTTCGCCGTATTTCCCTCACCCATCGCCATAAACAGCTTCTCCAACACATCATCCACTTCCATTTTAAGCAACAGCAACCGGGTTTCGCCTTCATCGGAGGCGTACATATCCTCCATTTCCTGTACGGACAGCACCGGCCCCTTCTGATAAATGACACGCTGCTTAAAGCCGGTTACCTCGACCAGGCGAATGACCTCGCCGAACAAAATATTTTCCACTAAAATATGATGGTCCTTGACTCTTTTGACAATGGCATGACCTCGGGTGCTTCCAATCAGCTTCTCCAGCCACTCGGCCAACTTGGCGTCGCGGATCACATAATCTCCAGCCAACTTGTAATGCCCTGTGCGCAATTGTTGAAAACGGAGCTTCACCAGTTTGCGCCCGGTTCTCACCGACAAAACCAGATACGACTCATCCTCGCTCCAGTACAGCGAATACCCTTCCGATATCAAATCCTTGATCAGATTATGGATATGCCGACGGCTAAACCGGAGCTCTAGATTACAATATTCTACCTCACAGCCCTTGTTCACGGCATTCCCTCCTTTTTCAAGTCCGATTCAAGAAGTCCGGCTACAGCAAGCCTGCGGCTTTCCCGCTTGATCTTCCCTTGCTCTATTTTATACTTCATTTTATGTAAGGGTACTTGGTTATTTGACCTATTTTTATGAGTAGCAGCGCACAATCCTACTTTTGCCTTATATGCTTGTACCGAGCCCGGTCTAAAGACGGTCAAGCCCGCCAGCATTATGCTATAATCGGACATAGTACGCCAAACGATATGACTTACCCAGAGATACAGGAGGAAACGGAATGACATTCAGTGGATTTACCGCAAAGGATTTTGAGGTTTTTGAAGTACCGGGGCTGGAGCCTCGCATGGAGGTGCTAGTTCAGCAGCTTCGGCCTAAGCTGGAGGCAATTGGCGAGGAGTTAGCCCCGTTCCTGACAGAATTATGTGGCGAGCCTATGCACGTTCACGTTGCCAAGCATGCACGACGCAAGGTCAATCCCCCGATAGATACTTGGGTAGCCTGGGCAGCAAATAAGCGCGGATATAAGGCGCTGCCGCATTTCGAGATAGGCCTGTTTGCTTCCCATATTTTCGTCATATTCGCAGTCATTTATGAAAGTCCGAACAAAACCACGTTTGCGCAGGCACTTGAAGCCAACCTGAGCGATGTACGTTCCAACATACCGGGGCATTTTTACTGGTCCATGGACCACATGGCTCCAGAAGGCACAGAGCAGCAACAAATGGACAAGAAAGAGTTCCAAACCATCATTAACAAGCTGCAGCAGGTGAAAAAAGCCGAGATCATGTGTGGGCTCCGTATTGATCGGAATGACCCTATGGCCAGTGACGGAGCAGCGCTGCTGCAGACGGTACGTTCCACCTTTGAGCATTTGCTGCCACTGTACCGGATGGCGTTTCCGAAAAAATAACTTCCGATAAATGCAGCCCTGATCCGCTTTTAAGAGCACAGTTCAGGCCTTAACAACGGTTTTTCTACGTGGACGACGCGCCAGAGCCAAATGGCAGCCGAACATAAGCAGCATCACGACACCACTGATGATAAATGGGGCTGTGTGTCCTGCACGGTCCCATAACACTCCTGACACGAGCGGACCGATAACCATCCCCGAGCCTTGGAGCGTCAGAAAAAAGCCCCATACTGTCGCTCGTTCGCTTTCCGGGATCAGTTTGGCTAGAAACGTATTCCATGCTGGCAAAATAAGAGCATATCCCAAACCAATAAGCGCTACGGCTACGAACACAAACGGAATAGATCGGACGGTTGAGAAGAAAAACAACGTGATGCCGGCAAGCAAAAAGCCAATATGCAGAAAATACTCCGTGCCAAGTCGATCTACCAGCTTACCGCACGGGATCAGTGCCAGCACAGTCACCCCACCGCCTGCAATCAAAAGCACGCTGTACAGGTTCGGTGAAATTCCGAGGTCCGTCCGTGCGTACAGCGTCAGTACCGGGCTGATCAGACCGATGACAAACGACTGTAAAAACAGAGCCGGATAAATAAGCGGATTGACGTTTAGCTTTGTTTTGAGCGTGCTGATCGTTTCCTTGATTCCTTTCCATAGTTGCTGCTTCTGCTTTATGGCCCCACCGGTAGACACTACAGCGCTTCGCTCGGGGTCTCCTCTATCCGTTGATTTGTTCGATCCGGGAAGCATGAGGGCAACCAGTAACAATACAATGCTGCATCCTATCAAAATCATGAACACCATTCCATAAGAATGCCCATAATATGACATAGCAAAGTTCATAACAAGCGGCCCGAGCCCCGTCCCGCCCATGGACGCAATTTCCAATGTTCCCATCGCTGCGCCGTTGCTGTTATTAGGTCCAGACATTTCGGTCGTTCCAGTCATAACACAAGGCCAGAGCGGAGAGGTGCCGAGTCCGAGCAGCAGGCACGCTGCCACGAGCCACACAGGCTCCCTGAGCACGCTTAGCATAATGATCGCTGCAAGTGTAAATAACAGCGCGGTCGACATTGTTCCGCGGTAACCGAGCCGTTCGGCCATCCAGCCCGCCGGCGCCCGAAACGCATTGTCGCCAAAATATTGAAGCGAAAAAGCCAAACCGATAATGCCCGCTGACAGCCCAAGTGTTTCCCCCATATATACCGGCAGGATGGCCACCAGTAGAGAGCCCTTCATAAATTCGACCAAAAATACCAGCAACCATAATTGCGCAAAAAAAGGAGACCACAGCCGTCGTGGAGCTTTTTCCTGTCCAATTTGCCTCATCCGTCCCACATCCTCACCTTCGTTTTTTGAGTTATCAAGTCCAGGTTCTTCCACTACTCCACTTTTCCACAAATAAATGCATCCTTAACCGCTTGCATTCCTACTTCAAACTGCTATACTCAATTTTGTTCTATTATCAATTGCACAGGATTGTCGAATCCTGCATGAAAGGTTGTGACAACACTAATGAATCAAAGCAACACCCCGCTTTTTACTGCTTTGAAAAAGCATGCTCAGAGCAACCCGGTTCAATTTCACATCCCAGGTCATAAAAAGGGAGTGGGAGCAGATCCGGAATTTCGCGAATTTATGGGGGATAATGCCTTTTCCATAGATATGATCAACATCGCTCCATTGGACGATCTGCATCAGCCGTCAGGCGTCATCGAAGAAGCTCAAAAGCTTGCAGCAGAAGCCTTCGGAGCTGATTATACTTATTACAGTGTACAGGGAACAAGTGGAGCCATCATCACTATGATTATGTCCATTTGCTTGCCGGGTGATAAAATTATTGTACCCCGAAATATACACAAATCCATAATGTCTGCCATTATCTTTGCTGGTGCAAAGCCGGTATTCATATCTCCAGTCAGCGATGAGAATCTTGGTATTCACCACGGGGTTACAACCAAGTCCGTACGCCGGGCATTGGAACGTCATCCTGACGCCAAGGGCGTCCTTGTCATCAACCCGACATATTACGGTGTGTGCGCCGATCTGAAGGAAATTGTTGATCTCGCTCACAGCTATAATGTGCCGGTCCTGGTCGATGAGGCTCACGGTGTACTGATTCATTTTCATACTGATCTGCCGATGTCCGCCATGGAGGCAGGAGCAGACATGTCAGCTACCAGCGTTCACAAGCTGGGCGGTTCCCTGACCCAAAGCTCGATTCTGAATGTGAATACAAAGAACGGATACATTAATCCGCAGCGTGTACAAACTATTTTCAGTATGCTGACGACGACATCCACTTCGTATATTCTGCTGGCTTCGTTGGACACATCCCGACGTAACCTGGCGCTTAACGGCCATGAAATAGCACAACGCGCTCTGGATCTGGCTGAATATTGCCGGGCAGAGGTCAACAAGATTGAAGGGCTGTATTGCTTTGGGAGTGAAATTCTCGGCACCGAAGCTACCTATGATTATGATCCAACCAAAATTACGATTCATATCCGCCACTTGGGCCTTACCGGGTACGACGTGGAAAATTGGCTGAGAGATCACTACAATATCGAGGTTGAGCTTAGCGATATGTACAATATTCTTTGTCTGGTGACCCCTGGGGATACCAAAGATGATGTTGAGATTTTATTGAAAGCTCTGCGCGAGCTGGCTTCTATACATTATTCTACAGGTCAGCAGCATGAGCTGATTGTAAAAATACCGGATATCCCGCAGCTCTCCCTCATTCCGAGAGACGCTTTTTACGGAGATACGGAAGTCGTTCCCTTCAAGGAATCGGCTGGTCGTATTATTGCAGAGTTTATTTATGTATATCCGCCGGGTATTCCGATCCTGCTGCCAGGCGAAGTGATTTCGCAGGACAATATTGATTATATTGTTGATCATGTGGAAGTAGGCCTGCCTGTTAAAGGGCCTGAGGATCGAACGGTACATCAGGTGAAGGTTATCGTCGAAACGGACGCCATTTCATAATGCCGATCTGAGAGTCCGTGCCTGCAATACATGCTGATCATCAACAAAAAAAGCCCCCGTTCGGGGGCTTTTTAATGTCTTGAAGAGCTTCTAACAGCTGCTGTATCCAATTCTATTCGTATTGGGCAACAAGCTCGCTATATGCAGCTTCTACACGTTTCCATTCATCTTCGTCCTCAATATTGTAAAGCACCATTTCTTCGTTTTCTTCTTCCATACGAAGAATAATGCCATCCGCTTCAGGGTTGCCTCGCTCCAGCAGAAGGGCGTAAACGTGATCTTCTACGTCAAAGGTCTCTACCAGCACCATTTCTACATCTTTGCCATTTTCATCAGTTAGCGTAAGAACCATTTCTTCATGTTCGTGGTCATGATCGTGGTTGCAGGCTTCACCGTGTTCATGTTTGTGATCACTCATGGAAATACCTACCTTCAAATTGTTTTATTTTCCCCCGTATCGTAACATGATCAAGGATGCAGGTCAATTTGGGGTATGCCTAATTTATCGCTGTAATGACTTTTTCGGACACTAATGTATAGCTGCTGTCTTTACTTTCTTTAATATAAAAACCGACACGGTAATTCCCTGCTGTTTTGAAATCATACGTAAAGTCACTGGTACGGAACCAAAAGTTATCCTTTTGCACTCCTTTGATATCCTGGGACTGAATATCCTTTACATTGCCCGAAGGGTCGGTGATCGCTACCTTCACTCCGGAGATATCCGTTTTCAAGGTATCAATTTGACTAAATACATTGAATTTCACCTTGTTGCCTTTATTCACGTTACCAAACACAGTATCCCCCTTGAATAGGAACATATGCACGTTAGGCTGGTCGAAAACAACTTTCCCGCCAGATGGATCAAAATTTACAATTCCGTTAAAATCACGAATAGGCACATACGTTTTTCCATCAATGACAACCGCGCCATCCTTCGACACTTCTCCATTAATAATCAGCTGCACTTGGTCCTTGGCGGATTCCGCCGAAATGACGGTCCCTCCCATTATCGAAAAGGCCATCATTAGGGCCATCACTTTTCTGAATTTTACCACTACATATCCCTCCATCGTTATCTGTTAAAAACCTGCCGTTGTACATTTATACCTAGCTCAGCCCCACAAGTTGCGCTGTACTTCACAAATTGTCCAAAATTTTCACATAGGCAGCCAAATTCTTTAGTTCCAACAGTATAGATGATAAAATACGACTATAGAAGATCCTATACACAGAACCTGGAGGGTGAGCCTAAAATGAGCCTGACGATACAAATGCTAGGGACAGGCAGTGCCTTTGCTAAACATTATTACAACAACAACGCGCTGCTGGATAGCGGAGAAGGAAAACTGCTGATTGATTGCGGAACTACCGCTTCTTTGGCTCTGCACCAAATGGGTGTCCCTTTATCTGAAATTGACGCTATCTTAATCACCCATATTCACGCGGATCATGTCGGAGGTCTGGAGGAATTCGGCTTCCAGATGAACATTCTTCATCATCGCAAGCCTGTACTTTATATCGCTGAGCCATTAATCCATCCACTATGGGAACATACGCTCAAAGGCGGCATGTCACAGCAAGGCATGATCGATAAGCTCGAAGATGTTTTTGAGGTAAATGTACTAACGCCTGGTAAATCTGCTGCATTAGTATCTGGTATCCAGGTGGAACTCATCCCTACGCGGCATATTCCCGGTAAAAACAGCTACTCTCTCTTCATTAATGATCGTCTTTTTTATAGTGCGGATATGATTTTTGATCCTGATTTGCTTCATCAGCTGGTGTATGAGCGAGGATGTCAGAGTATTCTGCACGAGGTTCAGCTGCAAGGTGCGGGAGAAGTCCATACGACACTGGACGAGCTGCTAAGCCTGCCACAACCTCTTCAAGAGCGTATTCATCTGATGCACTACAGCGATGATATGGAACAATTTCGGGAGAAGGCAAGGGTCATGTCCTTTCTGGAGCAGCAACGCAAGTATCCCCTTGCCGAATTGAAACGTGCCAAGCAATAATGCCAAATACGGCTGGAGCGAATAACAAAAAGCCGCCAAGCCTTCCTACAGAGGATAGCTGGCGGCTTCCGTATATTCTTGCGTTTGATAGTAGACTTAAGTTTTAGTGTTGAACCCAGAGTCAGAACAACGGCAGCTGATCCAGATTATTGGTAGGGTCCCCATCGGCATCACCGCGAATTCGTTTGCTTCCATCCTTCGCCTTGAACACATTTACACCTGCAATCGAGCCTGCTTCAATCTCATTTAGTGCCTGATTGTAATCCAGAATTCGCCCGGTGGACGTCTGAAAAGACGTAAGATCGCCATCCCCGTTTTTGCGTACTGCCGTAATCTGTTCCCGTTCTGTATTTGCCATGCTGCATCGCTCCTTATCCATAGTATAGTGGAGGAACTTTCACTAGCATGCACTTAATACAAAATTATATGCATCTTGCACGATCGTTTACAGCTTTTTACGCATACGTACGTGCGGGATTCCGGCATCGTCAAAAGGTTCATCGGATATCGTCTCATATCCGAGCTTTTCATAAAACTTTTCAGCTTGGCATTGGGCATCCAACAGTGAGTATCTTAACCCCAACTCACGTGCGCGTTCTTCCAGTGCCAGTAGCAATACACGCCCATAACCCGCCGCACGATGCTCCTTAAGCACGGCAATACGCTGCATTTTAGCAGTATCTTCCTCATAATACGTCAGTCGACCAGTAGCCACCATTTCACCATGGTCACAAATTAGCAAATGATGGACGGCATCTCCCAGCTTGTCATAATGATCAATCTCCAGTTCAAGAGGCACCTTTTGCTCCTCGACAAACACTTTGGTACGGATCAATATCGCTTCCTGTAGCTGTTCCTCTGTCGTTACACTAATAATTTCTGCGGCCATTCTCTGCTCCCCCTATCACCAATCCAATTGACAAACCTGGTAAATTTGAATTATATATAAAAATGGCGACGAAATTCAAGTATCTTTATTTTTCTGCTTTACATATATGGTTAATACATGATATTATCTAATAACCGCAGGACGGTAGCTCAGCGGGAGAGCATTATCTTGACAGGGTAAGGGTCATGGGTTCGATCCCCATCCGTCCTATACGCGAAAAGCCTTGATGATCAAGGCTTTTTTTGTTTATTTGGTGATTAATTGCGAATTTTCTTAGGAATCCTTCATTCATCATACTTAGAAAATAAAAAGCCGACCTAAAAATAGGATCGGCTTTTGTGCGTATCAGTTTATCATTATAGCTGCTCTATATTATAGAAGAAATAAATTTAATAAGGCATTGAAGTACCCTTTACACAGAACCCTAGATTACGATATAAACAGCTCCGCTTTCACGATCAATCTCTGTCGGGAAAGCAGTCACACACCCGGTATCCGGTTCTCTCACCTGACCTGTGGACAGGTCGATCTTCCAGTCATGAAGCGGGCAATGGACTGCTGAGCCGCATATCATTCCTTCGGATAAGCGTCCGCCTTTATGCGGACAACGGTTTTCAAGCGCATGAACGCTTCCGTCGCTCAGACGAAATAGGGCCACCTCTATATTACGAATACGAACTGTACGGGCTCCCCGTAGATCAATATCGTTCAGATTGGCTACTCTGATTCTGCTGGTTGTTGTCGTGTTGATCTCCATTTTCTTCGGCCCCCTATTCCGTTACTGAGTTTAGCTCCGGTAGCTGCACAAAGTTTTTGAGCAGCTCTTTGTCATGAATGATTTCGCGCCAAGGATCAGTCGTCGTGCTTAACGTCTCCTCAATTCTGCCCACCAGTTCCTGTCTCGTCTCCGCATTCGCAAGTGCCTGCTTGATGGATTCCAGTCCAACACGCTCTACCCAATGAGCTGTGCGCTCGCCCCAATTGGCTTGCTCGCGGTAATACTGCAGATAGGCGCCAGTCCATTCCATTACTTCATCCTCTGTTTTCACGGTGCAAAGTAGTTCAGACGCCCGTACCTTAATGCCGCCATTACCGCCAACGTAAATCCCCCAGCCACCATCGATAGCGACGACGCCCAAATCCTTAATCGTCGCTTCGGCGCAATTGCGCGGACAACCGGATACAGCAAGTTTAACCTTGGCCGGGGCATTCATGCGCTCAAATGCCTTTTCCAGCCGGATACCCATTCCCATCGCATCCTGAGTACCGAAACGGCAAAAGGTGTTGCCGACGCATGTCTTAACCGTTCGCAGCGTTTTCCCGTAGGCATGCCCGGACGGCATGTCTAACTCGGACCAGATACCTGGCAAATCCTCTTTTTTCACACCTAGCAGGTCAAGACGCTGTCCGCCCGTAAATTTCACCAAAGGCACATTATATTTCTCCGCGACAGCAGCAATTTTCTTCAGATCGGCAGGTGAAGTAACTCCTCCATAAATGCGGGGCACGACAGAATAGGTGCCGTCTTTCTGGATGTTGGCATGGTATCTTTCATTCGTGAATCTGGATTCCTTCTCATCCTCGTAATCCAGAGGCCACACCATACCCAGATAATAATTGAGGGCCGGCCGGCATTTGGTACACCCTTCAGGTTCGCTCCAACCCAGCACGTTCATCACTTCTTTGACGCTCTTCAATCCCATTTCCCGGATGCCACCAATAATCGCTTCCCGGTCAAGCGTTGTACAACCGCAAATGCCTTCTTTAACCGGTTCTCCTGTTTCGGCGCCTGCATACAGCTGTAATAGACCCTCCACTAATGGCTTACAGCCCCCGCATGATGCGGATGCCTTCGTACAGGCCTTAATCTCCCCGAGGCTCCGGCAGCCAGCTGTAACCGCCTCTCCAATGTCACCCTTGGACACACCATTACATCCGCATACAATTTCATCATCAGGCATTTGCTCCAGCATCATGGAGCCATTTGCTTCTGATTGACCAGGATTGAAGCCAAGCAGCAGTTCTTTCTCGCGGCCAACTACCGACTCGCGACTTTTAATCAGCGAAAACAACTTGGCTCCATCAGACGTATCGCCGAACAGGACGGCTCCGATCAGTTTTTCTTCCTTGATTACGATTTTTTTATAGACGCCGCCAATTTCATCCTGATATCGAAGGGATCGCGTTCCCGGTTCGTCCTTATAGCACCCTGCTGAAAACACGTCTACGCCCGATACCTTCAGTCTCGTCGAAATGACGGAACCACGATAGCCCGGAGTCTCCATTCCCGCGAGCCGCTGTGCCAGCACACCACCCTGCTCATACAATGGAGCCACCAGCCCGTAGGTGATTCCACGGTGCTCTGCACATTCGCCTACGGCGTATATGCCGGGGATACCTGTTTCCATGTAATCATTTACGATAATACCGCGATTGACAGGAATTCCTGCCGACACCGCAAGCTCAATGTCTGGTGTAATGCCTACTGCCATAACGATCAGATCCGCTTCCAGCTCACTGCCATCAGCAAATTTCAATCCCTCCACGCGGCGACGGCCTGTGATAGCCGCCGTTCTCTTATTGACCAGAAAATTCATCCCCTGCTCCTCCAGCTCACGCCTTAGCATAAGGGAAGCGGCCTCATCCAGTTGCCGATCCATAATATGTTCGTGAATATGAATAACCGTAACATCCATCCCCAAATTGAGGAGCCCCCTGGCAGCCTCTAGCCCAAGCAATCCGCCGCCGATTACGGCTGCTTTTTTGTGCGTCTTCGCCGTCTCCATCATCGTTTCGCAGTCACGGATATCCCGGAAGCCGATAACACCCTCCTTATTTGCTCCTGGAAGCGGCAGAATGAAGGCGTTGGAGCCTGTGGCCAGCAACAGCAAATCATAAGGGACGCATACACCGGAGCGGGACGTCACCTGCCGCTTGTCTGTGTCGATCTCTGTGACAGGATCACCTGTAAACAACCGGATATGATTTTCTTCATACCAGCTCCAGTCGTTGATGACAATATCCTGCAAACCAGCCCCTCCAGCCAAAACGGAAGACAGCATGATCCGATTATAATTCGGATGGGGCTCGGCCCCGAATACCGTAATGTCATAGATGCCCGGAGCGATCTTGAGTACATGCTCGAGGGTGCGTATTCCAGCCATTCCGTTGCCGACCAGCACTAGCTTTTTTTTATGGTTCATCAGACCTCTCCCCTTCTATTCATATCCTCAAAACATAAAAAGCCTGCTTCACATAGGGAGATTCAAAACATCCCTCCATATGCGAAAACAGGCTCCATTGCCGTTTCATTGAATACGCCGTTGTATCCATCTGAGTATGGAATTAAAAGTACTGTAGCCAATATATAATGATTCAAGGTCGATGTCAATATTCCTTACGCATTATCTTAAAAAAATGCATTTTACCATCATGTAACATATTTATGACGTATAAAATATCACTTTTTCATAAAATTTCGATTGATTTTCAGATGAAAACACGCCAAAATGGATTAAAAGTCCGTTTTTCTTTCAAAATGTTCAAAAAAATACGTAGCTAAACCAAAAACACATGTCAGGTTTGTTATCAAGGAATGCTTCTCAGCATTCCCATCGCTAACTATCCTTCATGTTACAGAAAGGAGGAGCCCGCTTGCGTTCCTTGTTGGTAATTCACCCACATTCAGAGCATGTATCCAGAGAGGCTCACGCCGTTTCCTTACGGCAGGCAGGACCTGAGCATCTTTTGGAGTCCAACGGATATTTGACACTACCCTGCCGTGATGAATCTGAAATCAAGCAACTGATTCATGGTGCAGATGCCGCGGTGCTGAATATACCTGTCGGCACCATCAGCACATGGTCCGCCAGGCTGGAGCAAGCTAAAGCAATCCCACTGCTCTGGTGGTGCAGCGCGGAATCTGCTCTGTCATCGACGGAATTCTGTGAAGCCAATGTTCCCGTCGACGGCATTTTAATCCCTTCCATGGCAGCACATGAGCTGAATTGGGCTCTTCACTTTAGCGCCAAACGCTTTTTTGAACGCCAGCACTGGCTCAGTGAACGCAAACAACTGACCGCCAGGCTGGAAGAGCGCAAATGGATTGACATGGCCAAAGGAATACTTGGTGAAGTCAACGGCATTCCAGAAGCGGAAGCATACGATCTGCTGCGTAAAAAAGCAATGAATGAGCGCAAACGGATCGTTGATGTGGCCATCTCCATCGTCAAAGCACAGCAAATGCTAAAGGCATAGATTTGAAAGGGGCCTTATTATGAACATGATTGAAATATTAAAAGAAGTTGGACGCGGCAAAAGAGGCGCCCGGGATTTGAATTACGTCGAAGCCGAAGCCGCTGCCGAGCTTATTATGACCCGCTCGGCAACGCCTGCACAAATCGGAGCCTTCTTTGCCTCAGAACGCATTAAAATGGAGAGCAGCGCCGAACTGGAAGCATTCGTCAACGTTTGTCGTAAATACGCCCATCGCTTCCCGATGCAGGAAGGTATAGATTTCGCTGGTCCCTACGATGGCAGAAAATCATCATTTATCGCCACCTTCGCCACCGCTTTTCTAGTCGCCGCGCACGGGGTCCCGGTGACGATGCACGGAAGTGCGCCCCTGCCTCCCAAATGGGGCATTACACTCCCCCTTTTGCTGCAGGAAATGGGGGTAGCATCTGAAACCATGACACACGAAGCCGCCACTCACGCGGCAAAGCTGACAGGTGTATTGTTCGCAGCCTCTGAACAATGGTGCTCACCTCTGGGAAAGCTGCGTACCATCCGCGAAGAGCTAGGGCTCCGTACCGTGCTGAACACAGCCGAGAAACTGGTTGATTACGGTTCTTCTCCGTATATCGTATTCGGCGTTTTCCATAATACAGTGTTCGACAAGATGGCGAAGCTGATGCAGCAGTTGAATTACCGCAGGGCTCTAATCGTCCAGGGTAGCGAAGGATCGGAGGATCTGTTCATTGACCGACCCACCCGAACTTACCTGCTTGCTAACGGAGAGGTATCACTGCAGGTTATCGATCCGGAAATGTACGGGTTAGATTCGGTGGTACCCGAGCTTAACTGGACCCCTGCCGAACAGCTGCGTATAACGGAGGAGGTATTGCAAAGCACAGCTCCTCTAGCTTTTTCGAACCAAGTACTGCTCAACGGCGCAGTCCGACTATTCGTTGCAGGCCGAGTCAATTCTATAGAGGAAGGCTTGTACACCTGCAAACCACTGCTGGAAAACGGGGTTGCCTGGGATCTGTATTGCCGCTGGCGTGAAGCTATGCTTACAAAGGAAATAAAAATGGGAGCCAGCCTATCCGAACCCCGACTGCATTGATCGTACGAGCATCTAGCAATTGTAGAGCATGAATTGAACAGGTCAAAAGGCCAGCTCCTGACTCAGGGGCTGGCCTTTTATGCATAAAAGAATGCTGTAGAACTAAAGCCATTCACCACGATCTGCACTGATCGCGACTACAGGCAGGTGGAGGGGGCGGATGCGTACAGCAGCCGTTTTAAAGCCCGGCATTCGGCAGAATGGATCGAGGTCTGCTCGGGTCGCCTGGTTTACATTTTGCACACCGCCCCAATGCATAGGTACGAAGAGCGTATCTTCGCGGATATTCGGTTTGATTCGGCTGCGCACGGTGAAGCTTCCTCGCTGTGACGTGATTTCTACCCATTCCCCGTCCCTGATATGCCAGCGGCGCGCTGTACGTGGATGAATTTCCACAAAGTTTTCAATCTCGCGCGCAGTTAGCGTCGGACTCCTGCGCGTTTGTACACCTGTTAAATAGTGAGCCAGCACGCGGCCGTTTGTCAGAATAAGCGGGTATTCCTCGGACGTCTGCTCTCCAGCTCCACGACTTTCAACCACCGTAAAAACGGCCTTTTGATCAGAGAGGGCAAAGCATTCCCGAAACATCATATCCATACCCGCATCGTCAGGTGACGGGCATGGCCAATATACGCCTTCCTCACGACGCAGCCTGTCATAAGTGATCCCGTAATAATCGGCAGCACCCCCTCGACTGGCGAGTCGCAATTCTTCAAAAATATGCTCAGCATCCTTATACAAGAAGTAGCTTCCCCTGTCCAGCCCCGCAGCTATTTGACATAAAATACGCCAGTCATCTCTAGCCTCGCCCGGAGCAAATCGCGCCGCTTCACGCAACAGAACACGCCCCTCCAGATTGGTCATCGTCCCGGTATTCTCCAGATAAGAGGTTACAGGCAAAACAATGTCGGCCATCCGCGCCGTTTCAGTAAGGAACATATCCGCCACAACCAACAGCTTGAGTTTTTTCAGCCCTTCCTCCACCAGTCGGGCATTCGGATTGGATACGACAGGATTAGAGCCCATCACGAACAGCGTCTCGATTTCTCTCTGATGAACGAGCTCCATCATTTCATAGGCCGATACTCCTTTTCCCGGTAAACTGTCCGGCTCAACCCCCCACACAGACGCCACATAGGCCCGATCTGCTTCATTCTCAATTGATCTGTAGCCGGGGAGCTGATCCGCCTTCTGACCGTGTTCCCGTCCCCCTTGTCCGTTACCCTGACCCGTGATGGCCCCGTACCCACAGCCTTCTCTGCCAATCTTGCCGGTGGCCAGCACCAGATTAAGAAAGGTACGCACTGCCATATGTCCATCTGTATGCTGCTCGACCCCTCTGGCAGTAAAAATAATCCCCGTCTTTACACCACCAAAAGCGCGCGCGGCCTGTCGGATCACCTCCGGTTCAATTCCGCACAGCGCAGCTGATTCATTCAAATCTACACCGTTCAAATGCTTCAGCAGTTGCTCGTAGCCGTTGGTCCGCTTGCGGATAAACTCTTCATTCACTAATCCCTCATCCACGATGACCTTTAGCATGGCGTTGGCCAGTGTCGCATCTGTACCCGGTCTGATTTGTACATGCAGGTCGGCAGCGGCCGCCGTTGGAGTGGCACGAGGATCAATGACGATGATATACGCTCCGTTCTCCTTGGCCTGGTGAAAATAAGGCATGAGTGTCGGCTGGCATTCAGCAATATTCGTACCTGCGAGCACAATACACTGTGCTAACGGAATATCTGCCAGCCTGCAGGTCAGTCCACGGTCAATACCAAACACCTTGCTGCCAGCAGATGCAGCGGCCGACATACAGAAGCGGCCGTTGTAATCGATATAGCGCGTCCCTACAGCCACTCTGGCAAATTTACCAAGTAAATAAGCCGTTTCATTGGATAGCGAGCCACCGCCGTATATGCCGATTGCATCTGAACTCTGTGCGGACAGCGTTGAAGTGAGACTGCTGGCGACAGCATCCAGTGCCTCCTCCCATGTAACCGGCATAAGCTTGCCTGCTTTACGCATAAGGGGCCGCAGCAGCCTTTCTGCATGGATTGTATGCTGATATGCATTCATCCCCTTGACGCACATCCTGCCCTGCGAGGCTGCGTTAGGTTTCCCTTCCGCTCTGTACACTGTACGGGTGACACCAGCAAGTGACTCTATATCTGTGCTAACGGTCATCTTGCATTGCACACTACAAAACGGGCACTGTGTATCCATCATTGAGTCTCCCCCTCTCCATTCTTCACAACTTTATTGTCTGCACACGTACAAATGGATCGCCACCATTCCTGCTTAACCAGTTACCCTCTCAGCTTTGTCGACGCACATCCTGCCCGCCAATTCACTTCGAAGAGTTGCGTCGAGCACACTCTCCCGCAATACCAAAATGTCAGTCCTTTCAATCCATTCCCACATTTTCTCCCCATACCGTGCGTTATACCGATACATTTGCAAGCAAGCCGCAGCCATCAAGACCGCTTCTTCCGCGTTCTCCTCCACGCCAATCAGCCGCCCCTGGCGAACCGGATGCTCCGCATGACCACCAGCATAAACTTCCCACCCTGCCGGCGATCGGGATAGTCCGATGTCATGGACGAGCACACCTCCCGGATACTCCGGGCCCGGGCAAACTGCAACTGCAATCGGCGCTGGCAATGCGCGTCTCCCCCAGACAGCCGACAGTCGTTCTTTCAGCCAGGCTACTTCTGCAAAAGCCTCACCGCCTATCTGAATGGACTCGGAAAACAGCAGGCTCTCGCCATTCAGATCCATAAAATTCACAAAACGCGGACTCATAGAGGCTGATTCTCCGCTGTGCTGTGCGGCGGCCTGGATCGCAACACCTCCAACCAACTGACCTGACGCAGACCTGTCCCGCAACCCAAGGGATTCCAGGTAATAAAGTACAGCCGGACGACATAATTCGCACCCCTGCTGTCTGGTCCAGCCGAGACGGGACACGACTTCCACTGGAGTCCGACATTGCGCGGTCACCATGGCTGTCTTAAGCGAATCATGATCGTAGTGCGTACATCCGCACACAGGAACAGCCTCTTGGACAGCCGGAGCAGCTACAGCTCCTGAAATTGCCGAAAGGGACGAACCATTTTTGAGCAATGCAGCCACCAGCGGCCGACACCCCCCGCAGGAAGCGGATGCCTTGGTCCGACTCTTAACCTCTTCCACGGTTTTTAGCTTATCTATAGTAATCGCTCGTAAAATAGTCCCCTTGCTCACGCCGTTGCACGCGCATACCGTCTCCTCATCCGACAGCTTGGCGGCCTCTTCCTCCGCTCTGCTTACACCTTTACCTTTACCTTTATCTTTATCTTGTGTAGCAAGCTCTGCAACAGGTGCACCTCGTCGTACCATTCCGAGCAGCGAGGTACTTTCCGCCGTATCTCCAAACAAAATAGCGCCAGTGACCGCGCTATTACGCATCATCACTTTTTTGTAAATCCCCCGTATACCGTCATATTCCATTACTGCCGTTTCGTTTCCCTCTTCACGTATGTCTCCTGCGGAAAACACCTGAATCCCCGCAACCTTGAGCTGCGCATACGGGACGGATCCTTCATAGGGAGCCGTTTCACGGCCACAAATGACTTTTGCCAATACTTTACACTGCTCATACAATGGCGCCACCAGCCCATATGAAATCCCACGGTGCTCAGCGCATTCACCGACTGCATAAATACCGGGAATACTTGTACGCATAAAATCATCCACGACAATAGCATGGTTGACTTTCAGACCGCTGCCCTGCACTAATTCGGTATTCGGCCGGATACCAACCGCCAGCACAACCAAATCCGTATCCAGCCTGTTCCCGTCCGAAAACATCAGTCCCTGCGCCCTGTTACGCCCCATAATGTCGACCGTTTTCTTGGCCAGATGAAACCACATCCCCTGTTGCTCCAGTTCTCTTTGCAAAAGAACAGCCGCTGCCCGGTCAAGCTGACGATTCATAAGATACTGTGCATTATGAACAACTCCGACTTTCATTCCAAGATTCAGCAGACCTTGTGCGGCCTCAAGCCCTAACAATCCCCCTCCAATGACCGTGGCCTTCTCGTACGTTTTGGCATACTCAGCCATGGTTTCACAATCACCCACATTTCGAAAAGCGATGACTCCCTGTTTCCGGGCTCCGGGAATGGAAGGTATGAAGGGCAACGAGCCAGTTGCCAGTATGAGCATGTCGTATGGTTCTTTAATACCCGATTCCGTTTCCACCGTACGGGCTGCAATATCAATGTCACAGACACGTTCGCCGGCGTACAGCCTTACTCCGTTCTCTTCATACCACGCCCAGTTATGAGTAACGATATGTTCGAATGAACTTTCATCCTGCAGCATTTTGGACAGGAGTACTCGGTTGTACCCGGGACGGGGTTCTGCACCAAATATTGTGATTTGAAACTGATCCGGCTCGAGATCGAGTATTTCCTCTACACATTTGATACCTGCCATACCGTTGCCGACGATGACCAGTTTTTTCATCATAACGAACCAGCCCCATTCTCCACATAAAATAAGACAGAAAAAGCCCTTCTCCATTCAAAGGAAAAGGGCACCGTTGCCGCAAATGCCGACACACCGTTGTGCCGATATGTACCTAAGATTAATGAATTGTGAGCATTATGTCAATATTCAATACACAAAGCCTGCGTTTTTGTCTTCACCTTATTTTATTTCTGTTTTTTATGTTATGTATATTGACATTCAACGAACCATTTTTTATAATCTGGATTAAAATCACTCGAACGTGATCATACCTGATTGACGCACAATGAGGTGTGTCAACTATGGCAATGAAGCCGCAAATCATCCCCAGGCACCATACAGGGGAGATTTGCGGCTTTTCATGTTCAACATTACATTGGATGGACCAAGAACAAAATAGGAACAGGAGAGATGGAGAATGAACAAAAAAAGTTTCTGGCAAAGCGGACACAAGCCCACGCTATTTGGCGCCTTCCTGTATTTTGATATCAGCTTTATGATATGGGGGATGATCGGCCCCCTGTCTGTTGTCATTGCTAATGACTACCCCATGGACCCTTTACAAAAAGCCAACCTTGTCGCTCTTCCGGTGCTAGGCGGTTCCCTGCTGCGGCTCGTGCTTGGCTTCATGTCAGATTATATCGGTCCAAAGCTCACCGGACAGATCGGTATGCTTGTGACATTCATTCCTCTCCTGCTCGGTTGGTTGTGGGTTGATTCGCTGGATCAGTTGTACATGGTCGCCCTGCTGCTGGGTGTAGCCGGAGCCTCATTTGCAGCTGCGCTACCATTAGCCAGTCAATGGTACCCCAAGGAGCATCAAGGCTTGGCTATGGGAATTGCCGGTGCTGGCAATAGCGGTACCGTCCTAGCGACCCTGTTTGCCAACCGCCTCGCACAGCATTTTGGCAGTTGGGAGGCCGTTTTCGGTTTGGCCATTATTCCGATCTTCGTCGTCTTCATATTATTCAGTATTTTTGCCCGCAACAGCCCTCACCGACCGGCACCCAAACGTCTGTCTCAATACGCTTCAGTGCTTAAACAGGGAGATGCATGGGTATTCTGCGCTTTTTACTGTGTAACGTTCGGAGGATTCGTCGGGCTTTCTAATTATTTGACCATTTTCTTTAATACTCAATACGGCCTTTCTGCTGTACACGCCGCCGATTTTGCAACCGTTTGTGTGATTGCCGGGAGCTTCTTTCGGCCTGTGGGCGGCTTTATGTCTGATCGGATCGGTGGTTCACGCATGTTAATGTATTTGTATGCTGGAGCCGCGATCATGCTCGCGGGCATTGCATTTTTACCGCCGCTTGCCCTGGTTGTAGTGCTGCTTTTTGTAGGCATGATGTGCCTTGGCGCTGGCAACGGCTCTGTATTCCAGCTCGTGCCGCAACGGTTCGGAAACGAAATTGGGCTCATGACCGGCATTATTGGCGCCGCGGGTGGCATAGGCGGATATTTTCTACCACTTATTCTCGGCAATCTGTACAAATTAACGGGTTCCTATATGCCTGGCTTCATCTGTCTGAGCCTGATCACCTTCTGCGCTTTTGCTCTCGTCATCGTAATGCAGCTAAAATGGCGCAACAGCTGGATGCGCCCTCCTGCTTCAGTTACTGATGAAGCTACCCGCCGTATCAGGGAATTAAAGGTTGATGTCCAATAAAGTTACCTTTTTTAGTTCAACCCATAAGCTTTAACTTCAATGATATAAAATTGAGGTTAAGGCTATTTTTTTATTTTACTTTATTGAATTTTCATAATTTTCATAATTTTTCATATGAAAACACTTATATAACCATTTTTCACACAACATACTTGTTCACTTGAGCTAAAATAAAGCGTATACTTGTTCACGCAATGTTCAAGGTTTTACGAAATGTATTTTTTTGGAAAGAAGGAATCAGAATGCGTGCTTTTCATCTTACTGAAGATGGATCTATCGAAACCAGATTAACTGGAAAAGATCTGCTTGCCAACCCACTGCTGAATAAGGGAGTGGCTTTTACTCTTGAAGAACGGCAGCAGCTCGGACTTGACGGTCTGCTCCCTCCTACCATATTAACCATTGAGGAGCAGGTTCAACGGGTATATGAGCAATTCCAGAGCCAACCGGACAATTTACGCAAAAACGTTGCTTTAAATGATCTGTTTAATCGAAATACCGTTCTGTACTATCGTTTGCTCTCTGAGCATCTAAGCGAAATGCTTCCAATTGTGTATACGCCAACGGTTGGTCAGGCTATACAGGAATATAGCCATGAATATCATAAGCCCGGTGGTATGTATTTATCTATTGATAATCTCGCAGGAATTAAGGATGCTTTTAAAAATTTGAACTTGGAACCTGATGATATCGATCTCATCGTAGCCACAGATTCCGAAAGTATTTTAGGTATTGGTGACTGGGGAGTCGGGGGAATTAACATCTCCATCGGTAAGCTTGCTGTTTATACAGCCGCTGCGGGAATCGACCCTAGCCGGGTATTGGCAGTCGTCCTTGATGCGGGTACAAACAACGAGAAGCTGTTGGAAGATCCTCTATATATGGGGAACCGTCATAAGCGTGTTCGCGGAGAGCAATATGACCAATTTATTGACACCTATGTTCAAACTGCACTTTCTTATTTCCCGAATGCTTTGTTGCATTGGGAAGATTTGGGCAATGTTAATGCGCGCAATATTATCAACAAATATGGTAGCAGCATTTTGACATTCAATGATGATATTCAAGGTACTGGCGCGGTTACGCTCGCAGGTGTTATGTCCGGTGTTCAATTGTCCGGAATCCCGCTGAGCAAGCATCGAGTTCTAGTCTTTGGGCCGGGAGCTGCCGGTATCGGTAATGCAGACCAGATTAGTGCAGCCATGATGCTGGAAGGAATGTCGGAAACCGAAGCAAAACGCAAGTTCTGGGCTTATGATTACCGCGGCCTGCTCACCAATGAAACGGAAGGACTTTTCCCATTCCAGGTTCCTTATGTACGAGATGCCGCAGAATGCCGCGACTGGGAGCATGATGAAGATGGCAAAATCCCTCTGCTGAAAGTCATTCGCCGTGTGAAACCAACAATTATGATCGGAACTTCTGGTGTTGCCGGAGCGTTTAGTGAGGAAGTCGTGAAAGAGATGGCCAAGCATACCGAACGTCCAATTATTATGCCTATGTCCAATCCGACTCCGCTGGCTGAAGCAACTCCGCAAGACTTGATCCGCTGGACGGAAGGAAAAGCACTTATTGCCACGGGAAGTCCTTTTGAGCCAGTCATCTACAACAATATCAAGTTTGAAATCGGACAATCCAACAATGCTTTCGTATTCCCGGGTCTTGGTCTAGGCGCAATCGTGGTAAAATCGAGAATTATTACAGACAGCATGTTTGCGGCTGCTGCCCATGCAGTAGCTCAAATGGTTGATTTATCACAGCCTGGAGCTTCCCTGCTTCCAAAAATCAACGAACTGCGAGAAGTATCTGAAGCTGTAGCCATAGCCGTAGCTAAAGCTGCAGTTCAGGATGGAGTAGCACGTCATCAGCCGGATGATATCACACAAGCGGTTCGGGATGCAATGTGGGTTTGCAATTATAAACCCATCAGACAATATAGTCAGGAAGCAGTCCTGGTTTAAAAAAATACCGAACAGCATCAAGTTGTACTTGCATACTCGTTTTGCCGACAAGCGGCGGCTCCACAGCTTCATTCAATGGTGGGCCGTCGCTTGTTATTTTTACGAATTTTCATAAAGCCTGTCCCCCCTTCGTCCCCCATTTTTTCCACTTAAATTGAGCAAAGTCCCTTGTCGTTTTTTGTCATTATTTCACCAATAAACAGCCAATACACTCCAATTTTAATAAATAGCTAACATTTAGAAAGGAAATTGACGAAATATATAAGGGATAGGTCGTAAGTCGTATATTACACTAAAAATTCTAATTCAAAGGAGAAGAGACACGTGAAAAACTTGAAGTGGAGCACTATGTCCTTTTTTGGTAAAAATCTATTAATTTCTTTTATCAACATAGTATTAATAGGTGCTATTCTCATCACATCCAGCTATATTCTTGAAGAGAATATTTTGACCACCCAGTTGCAAGATCAGGTTAAAGTACTGACCAAAAAATGGGCAAATGATGTCGACAAAACAAAAATACAACAAGCGTTAAGCGAAAAAGATTATAACGGTTCTGCTCAACAGGATTTACGCAAATTTCTCGATTCTATTCATACTTTTTATCCTAATGTTGCCCAAGCTTACATATTTGGCACAGAATTAAAAGAAGGAAATCAAACCTCCGTTATTAGCATTCCGACAAACTTAGTTCAATCCTTCCAAGACTCAAAGCTGAATATAGGAGATATGTACGACCTTCCCGACGCGAATGTAAAAGCTGTAAATAAAATGTTTGAATCCAAACAATCGGAGTTGAGCAGCTTTTACACCGATGATTTTGGGGTATGGACTACCATTATTTACCCGATTACAGATGATACCGGAAAAATTACAAGCGCCATTTACTTTGACGTAGACGCGAGCTCTGTACCGGCCGGACTTCATAAGCTGCTTGTATATGGCATTTCCCTACTCATTCTGTTCCTTGCTATCTTCTTAACGATTCAATATTTTCTGGTCAAACGCACCCTCTCTCCGATTCGCTCCCTGATGAGGGGCATTGAGGAAGTCAGCGAGGGAAATCTGAATGTAAAAATCAAGACAGGTGTGGACGACCTTGGCATCATTAATCAAAAGTTTAATACCATGATCAAACGCATTAACGATACAATGGTAAAAGTACAGGATACGACCCAGGAAGTTACGGTATCAGCTCAGGAATTGCTAAGTATTAGTGAGCAAAACAATACAAATACGAACGTCATTAACAACAATATGAAAGAGATTTCCCAGGGAATTGAAGCGCAAACCCATGCTGCAATTGAAAGCTCCCGAGCCATGAATGAAATGTCTACGGTCGTTCAGACGATTGCTGGAAGCTCCTCTTCCGTGGCAGATGAAGCTTATTCTATGGAAAAACGCTCCGTTGAAGGTAATCAGGTCGTGCAAAGAGTTTCCGCTCAAATGGATTCAATCTCCAACTCGATGGAAAAAACCTTTGTCTCCATTAATGCACTGCAAAGCCGTTCTAACGAAATCAGTAACATTGTAAACATCATCACTGGAATTGCCAGCCAAACCAATCTGCTTGCACTGAATGCCTCCATTGAGGCTGCCAGAGTTGGTGAGGAGGGTAAAGGCTTTGCTGTAGTCGCAGGAGAAGTACGCAATTTGGCTGAACAGTCTCAAGAGTCTGCCAGACAAATCGCCGAGCTGATTGAGGAAATTCAAAAAGAAATTGAGCAAACCGTAGAAGGTGTCAGCCTCGGCTCGAAGGAGGTCCAGATCGGACTGGAGGTTACCAAACAGACAGGTGAAATGTTCTCGGAGATTTTAAATGCCGCCAATAAAGTATCGTCACAAATTCAGGAGGTTTCCAGTGCAACAGAACAGATTTCAGCCAGCACACAGGAAATGACGGCAACCTCTGACGAGTTATCCTCCACAATCAGCAAAACATCAGACAGCAGCAAGGAAATTGAACATACGATCGGAGAACAGGCCGAATCCATGGCTTCAATCGTGCTTGCCTCCGACAAGCTGTCGTCGATGTCTCGTGAGCTGGAGGAACTTATTTCATTCTTCAAAGTCGATCGAAAAGCCTAAAGCTGCAGCCTCATCCATATGTCATAGATAACAATAAAGAACCTCTATTCTGCATAACATGCAAATTAGAGGTTCTTTGACATTCCCGTAATTAGTTTAATTTAAAAATCCTTCCAACGCGGAGGTTGGCTTTCCGTCAGCCTGCCAAGCACCTTTGTTGTAGCCCTTATTGTAGCCTGGGGTTGCAGCCGGCTCCCAATAAAATACCCCTGCGCCTTTGCCACCCCCGATGTTCCGAACCTTTGTTTTGATAGCGGCAATAAATGCCTTGGAAACTGCAGGTTCATTATAGTCCATCCCGATTTCACTGATGACAATGCCCTTGCCGTATTTTGCAATGAGACTATTGGCATTGGCAATCGTCTGATCCACCTTGCCCTGCCAGTCAGAGGGAGACGGATACAGAGACAGCCCGACGAGGTCAAACTGGGCTCCATTGTCAATCAGCCCACCAATATTCCAGTTTAACGTGGAACCGTTATCCCCGTTAGCCAAATGTACGATCGTCTTGGTGCTGCTGCTTACCGATTTTACAGCGTTATTGCCTGTATTGACGAGCCATGCATAGTTTTTCATATTCACCGAGGCTTTACCGTCATCCCAGAGCATTCCATTGTTCGTCTCATTACCGATTTGTACCCAGTCTGGTGTCACGCCCTTGCTTTTCATTGTATTCATAACATAAACCGTGTGGGACCAGACTGCATCCATAAGTTGTGTAAATGTTAAATTCCGCCATGCGTAAGGCTTGTTCTGCTGGCCTGGATCAGCCCAGGAATCGCTATAATGCAGGGTCAGCATAACGCTCATGCCCAATTTTTTGGCTCGCTGCGCCAGCTCTGCCGCCTTCTCAGCATTCATGTAACCGCTTGCATAATCATTCATATTAGGATTTACCCATACACGGATACGTACCGAGTTGATCTGGTAATCGTCTCGCAAAATTTGCAGTACATCCCGACGAACCCCTTTTTTATCCTTCCAGGTCATACCTTGTGCTTCCATTCCTGCTACCCAGCTTATATCGGCTCCTTTGGCAAAAGCAGGGGCGGCTGAAGCCGTCCCCAACCCTGCAGAGCCGAACGGGTACAAAATACTGGATAACAAAATCAACACCGCAAATAGTATAATTCGGTTACTTGTTTTCATAAGTCATCTCCTATCTGAATTTTGGACTCGCCGTTCTCCTCTGAATTTAAGTTTATACAATTCCCGATTTATTGCGCTCTGTCTTGAGAACCTTAACAGCATAGTCATTCAATCGAAGTTTATCGTCTTCAATCACACGGTCTTCCAGCATATCTACATAGATTCGTCCATCGAGTGTAATTTCTTGCGACTCATGAGTAAAATTCAATATAAAAATATAATCGTGAACTCCATCGGTACGAATCGCCGTATTTACTCCATGCGGCAGCTTGACATTGAGTGCCTTACTGATTCCTTCACCCTCAATCAAACTTCTGTAAAAATGACTGTTGAACGATCCCGTGTTGCGTGAAGCGATGTAATAAGCTTTTCCCTGTCCCAAACGGTTCACCGTCAAGGCTGGACGTCCTGCATAAAAGTCTGAACCGTATACAGCCAGTACCTCTGCACCTTCCGTATGGATGAGATCGCACAGTTCTACAGCCTCATACTCACCGCGCAGGTCCAACTCATTGCCCTCAACCGGCATAATTCGATTTCGGTCGTGATCATGCAGCCCATCGATCTCTTCCGACCAAATTCCCAGCGTCTTGCGAAGCGGCCCCGGAAAGCCTCCAAGGAAGCACAAATCATGTTCATCCACAATGCCGGACCAATAGGTTGCTACAAAAATGCCACCGCTTTCAACAAACTTTTGTATTCGCTCGCCTACACCGCTGCGCACCATATAAAGCATCGGAGCTACTATAAGCTTGTATTTGGAGAAATCGGCATCCATATGAATGACATCTACAGGCACACCCTGCTCCCACAATGCCAAATAATGCGCTTCGGCTGTCTCTTCATATTTCACACCTTTATTTCGCGGCCCTTGCGAGTCGTTGACTCCCCAGCGGTTCTCCCAGTCAAAAATAACTGCAGCCTCCGCAGGTACAGATGTACCGATAACCTCCTCCAATTTTTCCAGCACACTGCCAACCTCCGTCACATCCCCGAATACCCGAGTATGCTCATGTCCGACATGATCGACGACTGCACCATGCAGCTTTTCACTCGAACCGCGACTTTTCCGCCATTGAAAATATTGAACTGTGTCTGACCCATGTGCCACAGCCTGTAAAGACGATAGCAGATGCATTCCTGGCCGCTTCAGCTTGCTGACCTCTTGCCAGTTCGTCAAACTCGGTGTACTTTCCATGAGCATCCAAGGTTTTCCTCCCTTGATTGAACGAATAATATCGTGCATCATGGCTACCTTCGCAGCCTGACGGCTCTCATCACCTCCCCGGTCATGCCACGTTGGATAACTGTCCCAGGATATAACATCCAGCAGATCGGCAAATTTCCAGTAATTCAGTCCTTCAAAAAATTCCATTAGATTGGTCGTGACCGGAAGTGCCGGGTTCGCTGCCTTGAGTGGCACAATCTCGTGTTTGATAAAATCTGCGGTCTGATCGGTCACAAACCGTCTCCAGTCCAAATTCATAGCATGGACCTGTGTTTCACCGTGAGGGGCCGGAGACTCGATTTGGCTCCAATCCGTAACCGTATGACTCCAAAAGGTCGTCCACCATGCGTGATTAAGCTTATCCAGCGTGCCGTATTTATCCTTCACCCAGGCACGAAATGCCTCCTGACAGTAATCACAATGGCAATCCCCACCAAATTCATTGGAAATATGCCAGCCAATGACAGCCGGATGATTCGCATAGCGCTCGGCCAGCTTTGTATTCATGATACCTACTTTTTCCCGGTATACAGGCGACGTAGAACAGTGGTTATGGCGAAACCCGTGCAGGTTGCGGACACGGTTAGCCTCTACACGCAGCACCTCGGGATATTTTTGTGACATCCAGGCTGGTCTGGCTCCACTAGGAGTAGCCAAAAACGCATATATTCCGTTCTCGGCAAACGAATCCAGGATACGGTCCAGCCATTCAAACGTAAATACACCTTCCTCGGGCTCCAATGAAACCCATGAGAATATGCCGACGGACATCACATTACATTTAGCCAGCTTCATGAGCCGGATATCTTCTTTGAGCACCTCGGGATATTGCTGCCATTGCTCAGGGTTATAATCCGCTCCATGCAGCATGCGCGGAACTCGCTCACTGATTGGCGGGTATTTGAATATGTTTGGATGCGACACTGTAAATCATCTCCTTTAGATCAATAGGGTTTACTCCTTGACAGAACCGAGCGTCATGCCTTTAACAAAATACTTTTGTAAAAATGGATATACAATAAGAATAGGCGCTGCACCAATGAAAATTTGCGCTGCATTCACTGTCTTTTGCGAAAGCAATTCCATTTCTTTGGGACTCATACTCATGGAGCTCATGTCCTTCTGAATGATTACCGTTTGCAGGAAAGTCGCCAATGGATAATCCTTGGCATTACTCAAATAGAGCAGGCCATCGAACCATGAGTTCCAGTGAAATACCATACTGAACAACGCAATCGTCGCAATAGATGGCAGGGATATCGGCAAAAATACACTAAACAAAGTCCGAAAATGCCCTGCCCCGTCGATCAGTGCGGCCTCCTCCATCTCCTTGGGTATTCCTCTAAAAAAGTTCAACATGAGGATGACCAGAAATGTATTGACCGCTCCCGGCAAAACAAGTACCCAAAAGCTGTCCATGAGATGAATCTTTTGAATAACCATATAAAATGGAACCAGGCCACCGTTAAAAATCATACTGAATACGAACAGCCATGAATATACGTTGCGGCTACGGAATACAGATGTTTCTTTTGAAAGTGGATAAGCAGCCAGAAAGGTAATCAACAGCGTCAAGCCAGTACCGAGCACGGTCCGGAGAACAGAAATCCAGATAGAGTGCAGAAAAATAGGATTATTCATTGTCTTCTTGTAGGCTTCTAATGAAAATTGCACCGGCCACAGTCCAACCAGATTGGCGTCTGCTGCTGATTTGGCACTAAATGATACCGCCAATACATGAATCAGCGGAACGATACACATGATGGATAACAATACGAGCAAACAAATATTAAACACATTGAAGATGCGATATGCCGTTGTTTTATGATACATGACTCTCCCTCTTTCAGCCTTGTGGAATCAAAATATACGGTAGCCTGCCCATTTGTATGCAAGTCGATAGGAAATCAGAATGAGAATCATACTGATAACAGATTTAAACAATCCGATAGCGGTAGCAAAGCCCATTTCCCCGTTAATTAACGCTGTCCGATAGACGAACGTGTCAATAATATCGCCTTTTTGGTATACAAGCGGGTTGTAAAGGTTGAAAATCTGGTCGAAGCCGGCATTCAGGACATTACCGAGTGCAAGTGTACCCACAACCACAACCATCGGAATCAGCGAAGGCACCGTAATATGCAGCGTCTGTCTCCAGCGGCTTGCCCCGTCCATCTCTGCTGCTTCATACAACGAAGGATTGATTCCCGCCAGTGCGGCGAGAAATACGATGGTATTATAGCCAAACTCCTTCCATATATCTGATACGATCACCGTAAAGCGAAACCAGTTATTGTCTCCCAAAAAAAAGATGGGCTGGATTCCAAAACTGCCAAGAATACGGTTCATAAAACCATCTGTAGCGAGCAGATCAACCAGAATCCCGCCCAAGATTACCCATGACAGAAAGTGTGGCAGGTAAACCAGTGTCTGAATGGATCGCTGAAGTCCAACCTTGCGAATTTCATTCAGCAGAATGGCAAAAACAAACGGAACGAGCAGATTAAAAAACATCTTTAGAACCGCGATAATCAGCGTATTCCAGACGACTTGCAGACTGTCCTCCCGTTGGAACAGAAAGCGGAAATTATCCAGTCCAACCCACTCGGAGCCGGTTATACCCAGCCAAGGCTTGTAATTTTGAAAGGCCATCACGATCCCGCCCATTGGAATGTAGCTGAATACAATTAAAAAAATGATGGCTGGCAGCAGCATGATATGAAATGGCCACGTACGTTGCAGACTTCTCATTGCAGTTCCTCCTGTAACTCTCATGGTATACTTCAATTATAGAAGCGTTCCTACTAACGAAACAGTTCAAAAAACCAACATACATGGCACAAAAGCAATCATTTTTCAGCCTCGCCATGTGAATGGTAGCCTATCTCGCAAGCATAATGGTAGCGCATTTATTTCCAATATAATCTAGTGATTAGTATGAAAAAGGCTGCCCGTTTTGGGACAGCCTGTCTGTCAGTTTCAACTGCTTTACTTCTCAACGCTCTTATACCATTCGTTCACTTCTTTTGTAATTTGTTCGCCTCCGGCACTCTTCCACGTCTGCACGAAGGTATCAAATGCCGAAATCGGCTGTTTGCCATAAATAATTTCATTGAAGGTCTGGTTTTCAATCTTATCCAGATAGTCCTTTTTGGCCTTCATGGTTGGCGTAGTAGGCCCCGTGAACTGATCTTTCATGGAGATGTCCTTCTGTTCCATCAATACCTTGGCAGCCGCAGGCGTATCTTTGCCGTAATTAACCATTACATCCTTCTCCAGACGGGTCTTCGCTTCCGCGCCGTCAGCCAAGCTTAACAAAGCCTTCATTTGGGCATCAGGTATACGCGCACCATCACGAACCAGCAGATAACGAACAGAGTTAACATAACCGCCCGGTATCTTGTCGATAGACAACAGCTTTCCATTCGCGTCCAGATCATAGTCGTAGCCCTTAAACATCCCGTTCGCCAAATCTCCTTCCGATTTGGCATTTGCAAAGTGATCAAACAAGTAATTTTGATAGGTGAAGAAAGCTTCAGGATGCTGCATTTGTTTGTTGATCAGTACGACACCATTGGTGTATTGAGTTCCATGGCGCATGGCTTTGTTGTCAGGCCCCACTGGAATCTTGATCGGCTTCCATACGGCGCTCTTCGCATTTTTTACCGTATCCTGAAGCGGCCAGCCGCTCATCCAGTATGGACCCGGTATGATGCCTGCTGTTCCTGCGACTGCAGGCTCTGACGTTTTATTCTCATCCCACAATGCTGCTTCCTGCGGAATATATCCCTTTTTGAGCCACTCATTCAGCTTTTGCAGACCCGGCTTCATACCTGGCTGCACAGAGCCATATTCCAGATTGCCGTCCGCACCTTTGTTCCATTGTTGCGGAAGTGTGCCATAGGCCCCGAAAATCCAGGACGGGTCACCCATCCAGGTGTTCATGGACGTTTTGAAACCGATGCTGAGCGGAATCACTTTGTCCGGAGACAGTCCGTCCGGATTTTTATTTTTAAAGGCATCCATCACCTTTTCCAGCTCGTCCATCGTCTGAGGAGCCTTCATGCCCAGCTTGTCCAGCCAGTCTTGTCGTACCCACAAAACATAATCGTGGTTATAAGCAAAATCGAGTACAGGAATACCCATTTTTTTGCCATCCCGGCTATATTGGTTCCATACGTTCGTATCCTGATTCATCGCCTGCTTCCAGGAATCCGAAGCGTATTTATCGAACAACGGACCCGCTTCCGCGAACATACCGGAATCGATCATATCCTGCGCCAACTGCTCATTTTCCGTTCCCAGTACAACGACATCCGGCATCTCCTGACCGGAGGACATCGCCAAACGCAGCTTCGTAGCAAATGCACCATTTGTATCCGTGACAGACCAGAGAGATTTTATATTAATACCGAATTTCTCTTTAGCCCATTTGGTCGCAACATTATTTTCGATAGATTCGCCATTTTTAAATTTTAAGGTAGGATCTACACCCCATACTGTGGAAATTGTGACTTCCGGATTGTATTTTTCTTTGTATACGTTTTCAGTTTTGGCTGCGCTATTGGTATCTCCACCATTCCCCGTGCCCGAGCAGCCCACAAGGCCAACTCCTAATAGCATAGTTGCGGCGAGCAGCGACAACAGCTTTTTTTTCGAATGAACTCGCATATTGTTCCCCCTCAAAAAAATCATTTTCTACTCTTTTATTATAAGAGGGCTTTTCTACGCAGCCTATGTCACAAAATAAATATTTCTGCACCTTTCCCAACTGATCTTTACTAATTTCGTCTTTACTGGTCTCGTCTTTATTGGTCCCATCTTTACTGGTCCCGAAATTCATGCGGCGTCATTCCGTAATGCTTTTTGAACATCTTACTGAAATATTGGGGATTCTGATAGCCCAGTTCGGTTGTAATTTCATATATTTTTTTGTTGGAATACTTGAGCAAATACAGAGCCCGCTCCATTCTCATTCGGATGATATAATCTCCCAGACCTTCTCCGGTTTCAGCCTTATAGATTTTGGACAGATAGACCGGATGAAGATAAACCTGATCGGCAATCGTCTTAACAGACAGCTCCTGACCTTTATCCTGAGAGATAAGCTCCTGAACCTGCTTGACCACATAGCTTTTGGCGTTTTGCTCACTTGCGGACCATTCCGACTTTAGCTTGTTCATCATCAAAAATATCCATTCCTTAAGATTGGAGAACGATTGAACCATTTTCTGCGCATGCAGCGGGTCAAAGCCTGTTTGATCCATCTGCGTAATGAAGCGTCCTTGCTTATGGGCTGTGTACATAAATGCGCTCGTTACCGTAATAAAAAGCTCATATAAATGCTCACGGGTATACCCTGCTTCCTCTATCTTGCCAAATACACGGTTTATCTTCGTTTCAGCTTCCTCCCATTGTCTGGACTCCAAAAGATGGGTCAGCGTTGGGTGTACGTATAACCCCTCCAGCAGCTTGGCTGAATTGTGCGACTGTTCTGGCTGTTCTTCTATAAAGAGCAGCGTATCCGTTTCCTCCTGCTGGTTCCAGTATAAGGATCTGATAGCTGACTGGTACACCTTAGGCAGCTCCTGTGGGAACATAAACCAGCCGGTTACCGTAACGTAAATTTCGCCTTTTAAGTAGTTGCTCACATTTTTCCGAAAATTGTCAATCGTCGTACGCAAAATATGATTCTGCTCGTCCATGCTCCGATCGGAAATCAGATTCCAATTTTCTTCTATTAATACAATTAGACAGTCATGCGGCGCTTTACAGTGCCAAACGTAAAAATCGGGCGCAAACACTTCTTCAGCAATATTTCCAATCGCATACTCAATTAAAGATACCGAATGATAATCCATATCAGAAAAATGCTTGCCCAGCTGAATAAGCAGCATACTGGCACGTTGTCCTGTGCGCAGCATAATTTCGTACTGTGACAACTTGTCCTCTATTATTTGTATAGACAGATGGCGCCCAAGCACCAAATCATGCATTAGGTGAGTACGCAGCACACCAAAATCGGTCCTGCGGCTGTACTGTAATTGATGAACCTTGTCAAAGGCTTCCCATTCTTCCTTTAGCGAATCGATGGCAGCTGATACACATTTCATAAACTCCCCATCATCCACCGGTTTTAAAATATAATCAAAAGCCTTAAGCTGGATCGCTTTTTTAGCATATTCAAAATCGGCATAGCCTGTGAGCAGCAAGCATCGAATGTGCGGCCATCGCTCGTTCACCTCAACAATCAGTTCCAGCCCTGTCATACCGGGCATACGAATATCCGTAACCAGAATGTCAATGTCATAGGCTTCCAGCACATCTATTGCTGCTAAGGAGGAGGACGCCTGATGAACCCTCTCAATGCCCAGCGTTTCCCATGAAATGGTAGCCGCCAGACTTTCTGTTACATAGCTTTCATCATCTACCAATAATATCTGAACCATAAGGTCCCTCCAGTTTAACCATATTCGAATTTGACGAAGGTTCAATCAAGCCGTTTGTCGGCTCTGCTTCTGCTGGCAGCGGCCATTTTAAAACCGCACGCAGTCCTCCCAAAGGTGACAACGAGAAGTCCAGTCCGGCGTCTTCTCCAAAATGCAATCGCATGCGTTGATGTACATTCCATAAGCCGTAGCCATGTTTCTCTTCTACAGGCTTGTCAAGCGTTGATGTCAGGGCTGTTATAGCTTCTTGGCTCAAGCCTAGTCCATTATCATCCACAATCAGGTGCATATACGAGCCGACACACTCGGTTTTAATATGGATGAGACCGTCCTCCACTTGAGGCTCTATCCCGTGCAGCACCGCATTTTCCACTAATGGTTGCACTACAAGCAGCGGGATCAGCAAACTATTGGCCTGTGGAGAAACATCAATTGTAAACGTTAGCCGCGGCATACGCATCTGCTGAATTTTCAAATAATATTGAACAAACTCGACTTCCTCTGATAATGGCACCAAATCCCGTTCCTGCCTTGTCGTATATCGATAATACCTGGACAAATTATGTGCCATGGCCACGACCGCCTCATGATTTTGGAGCTTCGCCATACTTGTAATGAACGAAAAACAATTATAAAAAAAGTGTGGATTGATTTGTGACTGGAGCTGCTTTAGACGCGCTTCCTTGACATGCAGCTGCTCAACATACACCTTTTCAAACAGCTCCTGGATCTGTTCGACCATCAGATTGAATTGACGGGACAGGAAAGCAAACTCGTGACTCCCCCTTGGGCTTAATCGAACAGCATAGTCTCCATCCTTTAATCTCCGAAATGCCCGCACAAGCTGGAGAATCGGCACTTGTACCTGTGAATGAAGCAGGTAAGCACCAATCAAGCCTACCAGCAGCAAGCCAACAACGGTGATATAAAATAATCGATTCGAAGAATAAATTGGAGACATTATATCGGACAAAGGCATGTAGTCAATTAAATACCAGCCCGTCGTTTGCGAAAGAACGGCATGAACCAGGTAGCTCTCTTCTCCAATTTTCACGGATAGATTATCAACCTCATGCAGCCCCATTTTTTCCAATTTCGTAATCAGCTTGCCGGACAGTTCTTCATTTGCAGTACGATTATAGATCGCTCCTACACCTTTTTTATAATAAAAAGGCTCCTTCCGTCCATCACCTTTAAAGCGGTCAAGCATGTCCTGAATGTTACTGCTGTCAAATTCGACCTTAATAATCGTGTTGGCGGTTTCAGGATTACCAAGTGAGGAAAACGGGGATAATGTATACAATGAAAATATAAATTGATCCTTCCCGTACATTCTTTTTTTGGATACCTGCCAGCCATCTTTAATCAACTGATTTAGTTTTTTCTGATCATAAAAACCGGCTCCATTTTCTGATACAACACGTCCAAGTGAAGGGGAATAGATATCCAGACCGGTTCTCCAATTCGATGAGCTTTCCTGAAGTCCCAGCTTGGTCTGGATACGTTTGACAAGATTAATTCCATCTAAATTGAGAGTCTTATCCTTTAAAAAAATGGCCTGAAAGCTGGCAACATCAGGATCATGAATCAGCAAATGCGGCCAGGAGGATATCATTTCAATATTTGTGTTTACCTGATTTTGAAAAAAAGTCAGTTGATTATAATTAGACTGGTTCAGCTCGTTACGTAACACTCTTGTCGTCATCTGATTGGAATAGACGTACAAAACTAGTACAGGAATCAGCAATAGAATAACAATAGAGACGATTTTCGTATAAAAATTAAATTTTAACATGTGGTCTACACATCCTCTGCACAAAAAACAGGCATACTAAAAAGGTTTGCTTGAGCCCTGACCTTCCCCGCTGTCAGTACATACTATACATTATCAACGGTTGGCGGTGATAAAATGTTTGACGCTAAGCAAATGGACTGGTTCAATCAACTATCCGCTGAAGATCTGGCGATATTAGGTGCCGGCTTCACTACATTAGGCGACTTTTTTGCTTTTTTGGCATTGGTTAAAACCAAACAGGAACCTAAGGGACAGGGAGATAATGTTGTGGCACTGATTAGGGCCAAACAGGAACATCCTAAGAAAAATAAAAAGTAACTATACGAATTCATAGCACGAATTCATAGCATTATTATTTCACGACAAATTTTACACGAGTTCCATCCTCATACTCATCCAATTGGTGACTTACCCATGATCCTGCCCCACGATTATCCTTAGGAGCTATGTATTTGACATTTGCACCTTTACCGCCTTCTGAGCACATCGCCATCGGCCATTCGTCACGATCGTATCCTTTGCGAGTAGGAACACTTGCAAGCGAATGCTTGCGATTTTGCTCGGCTCCTTCACGGTCAATTGTGCATACCGATGATTTTCCCGTCTGAATCGCTTCCTTGATATGCTGCGCCGTTTCTGGATACCGATCTGACGGAAAATGCAGTGTAACCTGTGCCGATGAGGACGGGTTCTCTTGTGGTGTTTTCGTAAGGAGGTCGACTCCTTTAAACCAATACATGCCCGCGGCCAATAGCACTACGGTTATAAAACTTAACAGTTTTTTCTTCAATTTTCCTCTTCCCTTCAAGCTATTCCAGTGAATACCTTCAACCAAGGAATCCCTGGATTTTATTTTTTGTAACCCCTTACGGACTATAAAAAATGGTTGAATATTCGACGACAAATAATACAGAGAGGAGGTTGCACAGATGAACGATGAGATCAAACTGGCCGTGAGCCACATGCAAGCCGTTGTAATCCGGTTACACAATGGAAGTACCGTTATTGGCTGGCCTAAGCTCCTGTCTGAACAAGAGGACCAGCATTTCAAGCTCTACGATGACGAAAACGTATATACGATTTCAATTCAGGACGTGGATACTGTCGCACGAGTCATTGTATAAGATGCATGAAGCGACTCAATGCGATATCCAGTGGACAAGCCCAAACAAGGCACACCACAGGAGAAGACTGATCAATAATCCCCAAAACAAACCTTTAAAAAGCTTCATACCATACTGACAACCTTTCCAACTGGCTTTTCGATATTATAACATGTCAGAAAGAGAGCTGTCGCAGCACGCTTCACATCATCTTTATATTATATTTTTTAAATTTTAAAATCACAGTACAAAGGCAGTGTACAATAATTCCGAAAATTATGCCCGATCACCAATGAAAATGCAATCGCGATATAATAAAAGTCACATTTTAATCAAAATTTAAGGAAAGTTTTCCGAAAATAATGTATAATTATTGACATAATAAAACGTACGAGGTGATCATCATGGCATTATTAAATAGAGTTCAGGAATTAAAATTGCAACTGCCTAACGAGCATCATAGCATCTCGCAATACGTGGAACATGCACTGCACTCGATTGATAATTTTGTGGAACAGCATCGTCAATTTGTAGCCGCTCAGGCTTTATATGGTGAGAAAATTAATGGTACGGAAGAAAGACTGTTCCGTGATACGATTTCCGAGATTAAAGCCCAACTGGTAGCCACTCTGGAAAAAACAGTTGAAGACTTCGCCCACAGGGGCGATAAGCACTGGAAAAACCATTATCAGGACGGCGTAGAGTAAGTTGAAAATAACCCCCGGTCTTTGGACCGGGGGTTATTTTGTATACGTGAATGTGGCAACGCACGCAGACTATTTTAACACTCTAGCAGATGTCGATACGGTTTTATCACCATAGACCACTTTGATACTTGAATTTCCGGTCGCCACTGCCTTCACCTGTCCGCCTGTTACCTGTACAATCGACGGCTTGGAAGATGTCCACACCGCTGAGCTTGTCACATTGGTCATTGCGCCTGAATCATAAACTGCATTCACGCTAAGCACTTGAGAGGAGCCTTTAGGAAGCTTAAGGTTCTTGTTACTCAATACCAGCTTGAGCAGCTTCGGCGTCACCTTGATTTGCATATTAAACGACTTATCCTGGTATGTGCCCGTAATCGTTGCGGTTCCAATGCCAACGGCCTTAATGGATGTGCCTTTTACAACCGCTACGGAAGCATTGGATGTTGTCCATTTTACTTTGTTGCTCAGCGTAGCCTTTTTACCATCTGTAAATATGCCGATGACTTTGACGGATTTGCTCCCCTTCAAATTCATATCAGCACTCGTAAAGTTTGGTGTCAATGTAGAAATGGCTCCTTCTACAATGACAGGCACCTTCACGAATTTATTCATATACATGGCCTTGATGCCCGAGTTGCCGCCACTTACCGCTTTTACTTTACCGTTGCCTACTGTAACTGCGGCTGTTGTAGCTACCCAGCTTACCTGATTTGTAACATCAATTGTTCCGCCACCAGCCATTTGGGCCTTGATTGTCGGAAGACTTGCTTCTTGTCCTGCAACCAGCACATATTTGTTTTCAGAAGCCGTCAGCTTGAGCACTTTGTATTGTACGGTCACCGGAATATCCAGCTTGATTGCACCTACTGTAGCGGTCAATGTTGCACTGCCCGGATTCACTGCAACCAGCTTGCCATTGGCTATCTTGACTGCACTTTCATTGCTTAAGCTCCATTTCACATCGGACTGAACTGCTTTTTTGGCTCCAGTGGTCAAATACGCAGAGATCGTCGGAAGAGAAGTTTTGCTGCCTGTTTCGAGAGTCAGACTCGCTTTGCTCGATACCAGCTTTTCCACAGTCGGCAGCACATTAATCTTCAGCGTCTTGCTCAAACCGTGATAGGACGCTGTAATCGTCGAATTTCCTGCATCCATCGGAGTGACTTTACCCTGCTCCACTGTAGCAACCAGCGGATTGGACGAGGTCCATTCTGCCGTGTTGGTTACATCGGTTTTGGTGCCCGTCAGGCTCACATCAGTTGCTGTGACCTGAATAGGGGAGCTGCCCAGAAAGACCGATTTGGAGCCAGACTCGCTCAATGTCAATGCCTGGGAGGAAGAACGCACATAAACAATAGTTTGTGCTTTAAGTCCATCCTTGTCGGCTTTAATGTAAGTCACGCCTTTGGCAAGAGGACGCACAAGTCCATTTTCTACGGTAGCAACGGTCGAATTCGAAGATGTCCATTCCACACCGGACACATTTTCCGTCCCGCCTCCGCTAAGCACACCTTGAGCAGTCAGTTGCTTCGATTCTCCGCCAATCGTCAAATTCAAAGGACCAGACGGATTGAATTGCAGCTTACTGTAAGACGATTTTACGGTAATAGTCGTCGCTACCGTCCGATTTTCATATGTAGCGGTAACTTTGATCTGCCCTTTGGATACTGGTGTGATAAGTCCCTTTTCTACCTTTAAAATACCAGAGTCCCCGGAGATCCATTCAGCTTTTTCGGTTACATCTGTTTTTCCTTTTTCTGTAACAGACCACACTTTTAATTGAGCAGGGTTTCCGCCCAGATTGACTGTAGTCGGATTTTGACTATCCCACTCCACCGTGTAAGACGTGCTCTCCTCAGCCCGGATCAAACCTGCTGGCCATGCTGCAAATACAAACATCAGCAAAGCAAGTAAGAAGGTACTCCGTTTGCTCATACGTTTCATACGTTCCATTCGTTTCTCTCCCTTGGTTTCATCTTTATAAATAGGGGATTATTAACAAGCCCATTACCTTTTATCGGCAAGCAGTTAACTAAATTGAACCCTTTAGCAAAAAAAAGGTGAATTATAACAGTTAAAGTTCTCCACGCAACGACCTCACCACGAACAAATGCCCTTCCTTTGACAAGGTTTGTCCATCTTCAAGCACGACATCATGATCCGTATGACTAGCCAATTTGATATTGTGAGCAATCAACTGGTCATCTTTCCAAACCGTGACTGCTGATTGAAAATAAATAGCATTATCAAACTGTAATGGAACGCTCATCACATAGCCAATGGAGTTCAGCTTGGCCGGATGGCGGCTCCGGCGCTCACGTCCGGGAGGAAGCATGGTAATATACGCAATATTTTCAAAAGGAATAGCCAGCATTTTCGGGCCTATAATAACGTACTTGCGTGTATCATCCCATTTTTCGAGCGTCCCGCGCACCTTTTGGGTATGACCGTTGTTGCCGTGATATAAGATGACCTGACGTCCCTTCCATTGACGCATGTCCCCACCTCCAGTGCTAGCGGCTAGGAATCTCCCACCGTATCGGCTCCATTCCATGCTCCTGCAAAAATGCATTGGTACGCGAAAAAGGTTTGCTGCCAAAAAAGCCTCGGTGAGCCGCGAGCGGACTCGGATGAACGGATTTCAGCACCAAATGCTTGCTGGTATTCACGAAGCTTGCTTTTTTCTGAGCATGGCTGCCCCACAAAATAAACACTGCCGGCTGCTCACGCTCATTAATTGCTTCAATCACAGCATCCGTGAAACGTTCCCAGCCTATTCCCTGATGAGATTGAGGTTGTCCTTCACGTACGGTCAGTACATTGTTCAGCAGCAGCACGCCCTGTTCAGCCCAAGGAACAAGGTAACCCTGATTCGGAATAGGAGTGCCGATATCATCACGAATCTCTTTGTATATATTTTGTAGAGACGGCGGCGTACGCACACCGGGTCTAACGGAAAAGCTCAAGCCGTGAGCTTGTCCCTCTCCATGGTAGGGGTCCTGTCCTAATATAACTGCTTTCGTCAGATGATACGGCGTTAATTTGAGTGCTGAAAATAAATCTTCTTTTGGAGGATATACTTTGTGTATCTTGTATTCACGGGCTAATGTGTACCTCAAATCATTAAAGTATGGCTTTTCAACCTCTTCCCGCAGCACATTATCCCAGTCATTCCCAAACATAACTCTCGTCTCCTCTCGATATGTAGATCTCGAAAAATATAAATTTTTTGTCCAAACAAATAAAGCTGACCCCTTATCCGGAGCCAGCTTATTTATTCGTTACTTGTCTTCTATGTCGAAGGACCAGAAGAGTATTCTTACGATAGTCAGCTACCGCAGGGTCTAAATTCGATTTCCTTATTATAGCATTCACGGTATTGATGTCAAGTGATTGAAAGCTTAAATCCGCCCAGATA
This sequence comes from Paenibacillus kribbensis, assembly GCF_001705305.1. GTDB lineage: Bacteria > Bacillota > Bacilli > Paenibacillales > Paenibacillaceae > Paenibacillus > Paenibacillus kribbensis_B. The sequence continues at coordinate 27,367 of NZ_MCBP01000004.1, read as the reverse complement.
AAAGCTCTTTATTGCTGTATTTGTGACGAATTTGTATGAGCATTCAAGTATTCCAATGCATTATATAACATAACTGCAGCTTCAGCACGTGTGATCTCGCTTTTTGGATGAAACTTTCCAGTCGCATCCAAAGTATTGACCTTGTACACGAGCGAGCGCTGAATGCTGCCTTGATAAGCAGGCTCCAATTCGCTGTCGTCAGCCATATTCACAGGTGCAATTTTAATCATGGGAAGAACGCCCGCTTTTTCGATGCCCTGAATCAGCATGTGGGTAAACTCCTCCTTGGTCAGAGCTTTGGCAGGGTCGATATCTTTGGGAATGTCTACACCATTATAATGCGCGTTGATAAAAGCATCGGCGTACCATGCGGTATCCCTAACATGGGTGAACAGGTCGCTGGCCTGCGGTGCCTTTATAAAATCGATAGCGGCCAAGCTGAACTGGAGTCCGCCAGAGATCAATTGAACGCCTTGGGCAGCGGTCACTTTTGAAGACGGGAGGAACTGAGTGTCAGAGACCCCTTTGAGTAACCCCCGATCTTTAAGGGATATGACTTTTTCTTTACCACTTACGTTGTCCAAATCTTTGAATTGACTGTCTGCCGCAAACAATGGACCTCCAACGGAAAAGGACAAAATAGATACGGCTGTAACGGCTGCGAATACACTTTTTTTCATACTCATGTTAAGTTCCACCTTGTAGTTGAATTAGGCCGCTTGGCCACTAACAACCTCTATAACGTAGTACAAGCTGGAAAGGTTGCAGGTCAAATTTAAGATCCTTTAACATAGTACCTTCTCCAAGCAGCGTGCCAATTCATCATCAGATAGCGGCTTGCGATGCGTATTCTCCAAGTAGATATGTTTTTCAGTCTCCGGCATGATATATTGTTTGTACCACAGAAACATATCGGGGCTATCACCCTGAATCCGCAGAAATCTTCGCACCGTGTCCGCATGAGAAATGGTGTTATCGAGATTGGTCAACCAATCTGCCCGGTAGAAATGCTCCCATCTTCCAGTCCCTGCGAGCGAAAGCGCTTCTTTACCCTTCTGGTAGCTCCAAACGGCATGCGAAGCTTGTATAAATGCTCGTGGATAGTCACCTTCAAGAAATAACCCGTATGCGATGCAGATGTTGGCCAGCCCGCGGCAACCGCTCAGATGCACTTCCATCTGCACAAGAAGCTGATTATACAGCCTGCGACATTCATCCTCCGGCAATTGCTTCATCGTTTGAAGACACCGCTCTCGCAGCTCAGTCCAGCACGAGATAGCCGACTCGGTTTTTTCCTTGAACCAGCGTACCTGTTCAACAAAAGGTTTTTCTCCAGCAGCCCAGCACAGCCGTTCGTCACTGCCTTCTTTACCCTGCAGCCAAAAGCCCATTATCTGACGCGCTGGATGGTGATAGAATTCCTCCCCTGCCCGATCATCCTTATGTGGGCCATAAACGATAGTACAACGGGAATAATCCCGGTACAATCGGGAAATCGCTTGATGCTGACAACTGTACATCCGCACGATAAATTCAGTAAGCTGCTGTTTAGCATCCATATTACCATACGTCCATAAATTCGCTGCCAAATCCAGAGTATATAAATGCGGCAAAATATTACCCGAATTGACCAACAGATACTCGTCTGCTCCTGCGGCAAATGCTGTCGTTAATTCGTCAATAATCAGCTCGGCTGAGGAAGGAAATTGAGTAAGATGGTTTGACGCCTGCAGGTCGTGGAAGGTGACATGATAATATACTCCGTTCTTGCCTTCATCCTCCACCTCGGGCGATGCCGGTACACGATGGTTGAGATTGCCATGGCGCCGGGATACCATTTTGCCGTAACCATTGTCCGCCCATATTTTAATCACCCCTTCGGGAACTTCAATGTGACCCTGCTTGTATAACTCGGCAATCTCGCCATACATCGCCATACTGCATACGGGCTGCTCCACAAATTCGCAGATCATACTGTACTGTTTGCGAACCACATACGATATTAATTGTCCACGTTTCTCTGGCGTATTAAAGGAAGGATCATTTTCCCAAAAAGGCTTGTCACCCTGTCCGCGAAAAGACAATACCCATACAATTTTCTCCTCCTTCTGCCGTTCGATCGCTTCCTGCCATAGCTGTTCAAACAGCTCGGGATGCTCCTTGTAGCTGGCCTGCTTCCCCGGAAAAGCGCGCAAAAACATCTCCGCACCCAGCGGCTCGGCATGATGGTGTGTAATCCATAATCCCATGTCTGCCGCAAGCTTATGATGGATACCTGTGCGCGGTAAATCCGTTCCCGGAATCACCATGTTGCCACCACAGCGTAATAACGCTTCAAAAACAGGCTCCCATACCTGCTCCGTCGGCGGATAATCATCCTTCCAGCCAATCAGACATACCTCATCATTGACAAACCAACCTCGATAGCGAACCTTGGGCGGTAAACTGTCATAATCCTGGCTCGGCAGGACTATGGTATCCCGCTTGCTCGGAGGGAGTTCCGCCCAGAACCAGAACGGCTCCACACCCAGCACGAAGCGACTGTAATGAAGCAGCCCGTAAATGATTCCCAACTCATCACGGCCAATAATATGAAGTACCGTTCCCTTGCTGCCAGGAACAAAACGCAGACAATAGCCTTCTGGCCACTGTGGACATCTGTCCTCTTCCTGCGCATAACGGATCATGATCGAGGCCTCTTCTTTTGTTTGCAATGGATCTCTGCCGAACACTTGCTTATGATCTCTCGCAATCATTCTCCAGGCGTGCGCGACCGGTACACTTCCGCCAGCTCGAAGACTGTATACGCTTTCAGATGTAATGATCAGAGGTTCACAGGTTTTCATGGATTGTCATCTCCTATTCAACGGTGAAGATTCTTCTTACCTTTATTTTATAGGTTGGTGATACACTTAGATAGTCTATAATATTGCGGATATTGCTCAATCATACAAAAGATCAGACGTCATATGTACCCTTGGTTCGCTTAAAAGTTTCACAATAAAATAAAACTCGGCGACCTCCTACCGATTCAATTTCGGAAAAGGTTGCCGATAACTTTAAAAATGTCTTCCTTATTATCTGCCGCAATCTACCCATTTGTCCTTATAACTGCATCTATCATGTTAAATAGGATCACTATTTTTTATTGTAAAACAAGTTGTTTGATATAAAATGATAGGCGTTCTGGTATAGAAATTGAACCAACTGTTTAACGTGTGCAATCTCTGCATCAACGATTCTCTTACACCCCTCAGCGTTGTAGCAAGTGGTTTTTCGCAGAAGACCGGTTTACCCGCAGCAATGGAAGCCAAAACAAATTCTTCATGGGTAGGACCCCAAGAGGTTACGATAACTGCATCAATATTTTCGTTTTTAACAACCTTTCCCTTTTAATTTAAACAGTTCTTTAGGTATACACCTCCACCAATAACGAATCCCCTACATACGATAAGAGCATCACGGGCAACAATGCTGTTATTCCTTATACAGCAAACCAAGGTAGGGGGTGAAAGGCTTATGGAATTGCTGGAGAAAGTACAAGCCGAGATCAACCGTTATATGACCCGGATTCAGTCGGAACAGCAGGAAGATGGGTCATGGAGATATGATTTTGAAACAGGGCCGATGACGGATGCCAGTATGATGATTCTCATCAGCTCCCTGTATCCCGAAGAACAAGAACTCCTTTCGCAGCTGGCCCAGCGCTTGGTGCATAAACAGGCGGATCGAGGCGAATGGAAGCAGTACGACGACGATGATGGCCACCTATCCTCCACAATAGAGGCGTATACCGCGCTGTTGTTATCTGGTTATCTGGAGCGGGATGCACCGCCGATGAAACGGGCCAAGGATTATATTCTCCGCAGCGGCGGAGTCGAGAAGGCACATGTCTCCACTAAGTTTATGCTGGCCTTGAACGACCTGTATCCGTGGCCTGCGTATTATCCGATGCCTCTATTTTTGATCCATCTCCCGAAATGGATTCCATGTAGCTTTTACCGCTGGAGCTCGTACGTCAGGACTCATTTCGCCCCGATTCTCATTCTGGGGCACCTCAAATTCACTCTACCGCATCCTTCTGGTGCAGACATCTCCCATCTCTACAAGACGCCGAAGTACAATAAGCTGCATCATCAGAGCCACGGCCGCAGACGGTCCGCGAAAAAACGAAACCGGAACCCTTCCGGTTTGCAAGGAAAAAGGTCAAACCATTCCATCCAAAAGGCCGAGAGTTTTATACTGGAGCATATTGAAGGGGACGGGACGCTGTACAGCTATGCAAGTGCCACTTTTTTTATGATCTATGCGCTGCTGGCGATCGGCTATCAGCCGGACTCGCCTGTGATCTCCCATGCGATGAAGGGGCTGCTCTCTTTTGTAACGAAGACGGATGACGGGGGGATGCATATTCAGAACTCTCCTTCCACCGTATGGGATACGGCGCTTGCTTCCTACACGCTGCAGGAGGCCGGGCTTTCAGCAGGGGATGATACCGTGCAGCGGGCAGCAACGTATTTGCTGTCGCTTCAGCATACAGAAAAGAAGGAGCAGGCAGAAGGCTCTCTGCTGCACATGACAGGCGGCTGGGGATTTTCCGAAAGCAACAAGGCGAACCCCGATGTGGATGATACGCAGGCGGTGCTGCGGGCGCTGACGCGGTACACATCTTATCACGCAGACAGTCTTGAGTCATGGAGAAAAGGAGTACAGTACTTATTCCGCAGGCAAAATGATGACGGTGGCTGGGCCGCTTTTGAGCGGAACAGCACTTCCTTCATGACTCGTCTGTTTGCAGTAGAGAACTTCGAAGATACGGCGTTTGATCCTTCAGCGGCGGATGTGACGGGGAGGACTTTGGAGTTTCTGGGGAGTCATGTGAAGCTGACAACGAATCATCCGCGGGTACAGGCGGGAGTGCGCTGGCTTCTGAAGCGGCAGCAGCGGGATGGAGCCTGGTATGGCCGCTGGGGAGTATCGTATCTGTATGGGACATGGGCTGCCGTAACAGGACTAAGAGCGGTAGGTTTACCAGCGGAGCATCCCGCGATTCAACAAGCAGCAGACTGGCTGCTCCGCATGAGACAGCCGGATGGTGGCTGGGGGGAGTCCTGCAAGAGTGATGTAGCGAAAACCTACATTGCAGCTCCTTACTCCACGGTCGTTCATACCGCATGGGCGCTGGATCTGCTGATTGCGGTTCATGATACACCTGTGAAGGAAATCAAAGAAGCCACCTCCCTGCTGATCGACTGGAATCGAGAGGAAGGTAGCAAGCGGGTAACATATCCGACCGGAGCGGGTCTTCCGGGGCATTTCTATATCCAGTATCACAGTTATCCGCGGATCTGGCCCCTGCTCACGCTCAGTCACTATGAACAGAAGTATAAAGGCTGCTAAAATGCCCCATTTTCCTGGATTACAGGTATACACCCTGTACTTTCTATTCGATCCGCATATGCTATACTAACTCGTCTTCAAACCGATAAAAAGTAGTTTTTAACCTATAACTCCGGCTACAGACGATAATAGAGCATATGTGAAAGGAGACAACAAGCATGTCCCAACTTGATCCCCGTTTAATGGGAACATTCCGCCGTAGAATGATGGACCCACGATGTTTCCACAAGGTGTGCGGCATTTTATGTGCCCAGAAATATGAGGATTTAAAATGCCACCATGGCTGCTGCAGTATGATTGATCGACTCTCCGAATGTATGGGTGTACCGGTGTCACCAGCTGAAAGAGAAAATGCGGCACAATGGCTGATGGGCTGCGGCGTAGATCCCCAGAACCCTTACCACCGCAGACGGATGTGGAATATGGTGTGGGGTAGATAGAAGAAATAGGTTAAGGTGAAAGGCTGCTCATTCGAGCAGCCTTTCCTTTTGTTACATTTAAGAAAGTACACACACCTAGCACGCAGCATCCTTATATCGAAAGAAAAAATTCGAATCCATCTTTCACAGGAATAGACCCATTGAGTTAAAAGCGATTCCGGCACGTGAACGTGCCGGCTGGCTTTAATGATTCTGGCTGGACCCTCCTCCGTGTAGGAAGAGTTTATATTTAGTAGATGTATTTACCCCTATGCACAATGCTCCTTATCACCCTTGGAAAGTACCGTTGCATAAGTTCTTGCTGTGATGTTCAGGATTTCCACTTCCGGGGGGATTTCTTCCAGCCTGCCGACCTTTACACCAACGAAGATTTCATGCTGGGGTCCAGGATTCGTTATCCACTGTGAGTCTGTAAAATATATTGTGTAAACTCTCAAACCCATTAAAATGGAAGTAAGAGATGAGATTTATTACGATACCCAATCGTTTCGCTACTTCACGAGTGCTCATATGTTTTTCGTTTACCAACAAGACTGCCTCCATCTTCAACTCCAAAGAGTACCGCCAAAAGATTTGTCTTTTTTTGTCCATGAAAAATCCCCTTCGTTCAACAAGATTAAATCCATCTTAACAGATGTCTTTTATCTCTTGTCTACTAGAGGGGGATAATATCAAACTGGACTTATGAAAAAAACGAGATGAGATGCTTAAATCCCCACATAATAAACTTTACAGTGAAACTATGCATAATTACCCTCTTATCATCAAGACCACTTGTATAGTAAGTTACGATAAATATGATAAAAACAAAATTATAGGTTTGACGTTAGTTCAAAGCGCTTCAGATGGAGGATCGAAACGTATTTCATTGCCGCTTGGCTATAAATTACCCTGGTGATCGCATGGAGTAACAGAAGAACAAATAAAAAAATGCCCTGCCAGCATTATGCCAGCAGAGCCCCAGTCCAATCATACCCAAAATGCTTTTGTTATAATTACCAACAGGATAAACAACACCAAGATTGCACCTATAGAATGAAATCCACCGTATCCGCCATAACCTGCTCCACCTTCATATCCACTCATGGCTTGAACCTCCTTTATTTTGTAGTACAACATAATATATGCACAAATACATCAGAGTACAGGGCATACAGGTAATAATTACAAAGGTTCTATCGATCACACACCGATAGAACCTTTTATACCAAAACAATGATTGGGCATTTCCTTTGTCTAATCATTTTGTGTAAAATGTCATGGTTTACTAATGGTCTGACCTCCTGTATACTCACGTTGATTCTTTTTCCTGTGGGACTAACTTGGCTATCTTGGCAGAGATGCCAACCCACAATTTATGCGCCTCCCATAAGAGAGGCGTTTTTTTGTTACACCCCGATCTATGTAATTATCTAGGTTTAACCACCTCTCTTTATTTTCAAAATCAAACCTTATACCTAGATTAAATGCCAATTTTAGGTTCTTTGGCAACAAAAATTCGGCATGCCGAGTTCTTCTAAAAATGCAACAAAATCCGACATTTTAATTCATTATATTTCGACAAAAAAAGAACCGCTTATGCGGCTCTTATTCATTGAGTAGGCTTGGACTCATAATGCGAAGCTCTTTCAACACTTTTTCAAAGCGATTATGAGCAATCTCACATTTTATCCTAACGTCCCCTTTATCAAAGTAAACCTCTTTAAATAGGAGATTCAACACAGAGACATTGTCTACGTTTAAAATGGTGCTTCTGTCTGCCTCGAGAAACTTATACCCAGTGTTTTTAGACCAGCATACCAATACTTAATCGTCCCGTTAAGATAGTAAACATTATCAAATGTATGAACTACAATTCGATTCAATTTACGAACGCTAGCCATATACAAAATCTCACTAATAGGTAACTTTTCTAAACCATGTTCCGCATTTGGCGTTGTTGAAACGGTAAGCATAAAATCACACCTTATTTCATCAGTTCTTCCGGCGGTTCCGGATTATAAACGAATGCTAAGCTGGCTACACTTACAGAAAACATGGCAAGAGCGGCCAAACTTGTTGCAAACGTTGAATAAATGTATTTCTTCACATTCTCACCTCCTAATAAGAGTAATACTTTGAACCAAGAAACTTATCGCTAGTATAGACGAGGCGAATACCAAGTTTGTTCCGACCAGTAATACAGCGATGGTTTTTAAGAGCGGGTAATAACGTTTGGGAATACGCGACTGCTTTTCAATCCCTGACGGAGCATAGATTAAAATCAGGATTATACTTAATATCGTCGCACCAATGCTCAATTTGTAGCTAAGAGTAAAAAATGATAGTGCGGTACATACGATAGATGTAACAAGTACACATCCAATACCTGTTTTTAGATGTATCCCGCCTGTAATTTGTCTGAGTATTGCGAACATGACTAACATTAAAGAGGCTTCTTTAACCTTGCCTGTAAGCAACGCCGCACCCATGGTCAAACAGACAATAAAAACAACATTCAGAACTATGGATAATGAATGCTTTAACACAGCTACCGACGCCGGATGATCAGGGATTGTAGATTTTATATGAGTTGCCATTCTCAAAGCCAAAGTCTCAATCATCCTCAAGTTCTTCCCTTTCTTTTTTGAGCGCATAATATAAAAATAAACCAGCGGCCATAGAGACATATAGTATCATCAGAAACAGATCATTATAATAAAACATGAATGTTGATGCCATGAGCGATCCTACTATAAAAACAATAACTAATACATGTTCCCACTTTAAACGCAAACGCTCAAAATCCGCGGTGAAACCAATTTTAAATTTTAACAATACAAATGATATTGCAAAAACCCAAGCGCTCGTAATGGCTTGCAGCAAAGACCCTTGAGCGCTATTTTGTAGATCAGCAGTGGCTACGCCCCCAAAAAACAACCCTATCATTATTGCTTGAACAAGCGTGTACAAAAACGTCCCTGTGATAGAGATAATCGCAGCCCACAGTATAGGCACCCTGACAACTGTCGTTATAAGTAATATGTACAACAATGTGCTTATAGCAGGAGCCAAATAGGATAAAGACATTTCCTCTCTTAAAATGTAACTTTGAAGATTCATAACAAGACTTATGAACAAAGCCGGCCACACATACTCTACAGCTTTTAACCTAAAAATAGAAAGCATAAGCGTTAACGCAGCCATTGTTTCTACAGTTGAAAAAAGCAAGAACCTAATAGGCTCCCACATAACACATATCCCCTTCACGTAATTGGTAACAAACACACCTTAATACTACATTTGCTACCAATACAAGGCAATCCAATTACCAATCTAAATGGAATATTTTATGTATTATGTGAGGTAATTATTTTTAGCCCACAGATATAATATCCTCTAGTTTAATCCAGCTAAAATCATCTTCCCCACGAGACAGCTTTACTTCACATCTAGCAGTGTTGATTACTGTTACCACACCACGTAGCTCCTCATCATCGAACGGACTGAAAACAACCAATGTGACAGGCTGACGTGAGTTGTAAGAATCTATAAGAGCTTGCTTAATTAGTTGTATCTCTTGGTCGTCGAGTTCCGGTTTCCCCACGATGCTGGCGATCCTTCATCAACTTCAAGTATGCCTCTTTGTGTTCAGGGATAATGATCCTTGAACTCTCGAATATTCCGTTACCTTCTAATTTTTTGACATGTATGTAGCCTCCTGTTGTTAGGTACAGATTACATAGCGAACACACGTTCTGAATAAGAGATAATCTTATCCAATGAACTTAAAGGCAACTTTCAGAGTAATCCGCCGTCTGAAGTATTGTATTATATCGGAGATAATTTCAATTCATCTCAAATAACTCATCTACAAGATATGGAAGGAGGATATACAGAAATCAACAGGGACAATCGAGAAATTGCTCTAGACTATGTAAGAGGTGGTCTATTCGATCCTAAAGACATGAAACCACTCCCCAATGTCGAACCTGGTCCTGACAATGATTTATATGAAAAGTTAACGTTCCATGTCCAAAAAGCGATTGAGAATGAAGATTATTATATATTCGCCTATGGAGAACGATGGAGACCTGAAAGAAAAGAAGATAAATATTTTCACTTCAAACCCGGCAATGGAATTCACGATATTCATATGAATCAGGGGAACTCAGCATTCCAATCCCAATCTTGGTGTACTGATGATGAAACAGGTCATGCACTTAAAGAATGTAGTCATGAAGAGCATGAGGAAACTAACGCAGCGTTTCACATTAGTGACAAATTATCAATATAGCAAAAGGACTCTTTCTGGAGTTAAATCCAAAAAGAGTCCTTCTTTCGCTATCGACCAGTTAAGGTTAGCAGAGATTGGATCTTATTTAGAGTATTCACTTACTTCAAATGTTAGGATACGATCAAACAGCATATAATCCTTTCGACTACTAAATGGACCTTTATTGTTATCGTGTTTATTGATTGCATATGAAGCTTTTCCTGATCCTGCCTGTTTAGCTTCGTACCAGTCGATGAAGCCATTGACTTCTTTCATGCTCAGGTCGAATTCCTTTTCCAGCCCAGTTGTCATAGTGACTACTAAGATTGCTCGGTTGCCGGAAGGTTCTGGATTTCCATGGCCCGGTTCTTCAGGAGTAGGCTCTTCTATATCAGGTTGGCCAGGCTTTTCCTGTGTACCTATAGTAATTTCAAAGATGGATATCCATGATGCCGATGACTTTGCATCAATTCGGATACCATCATATACTCCTTCTGTTACTAAAATCGGATCCATTACCGTTACTTTGTTAGATAATGAAAGAGAGGTTGGCGAACTGATTGCTGTCCAATTCCCGTTTTTTAAGCCAAATATCGTGTATGTATTCGTAGCCTGGGGGTGGGCGAAAACGGCCAATTGTACAAAATTTAAATAGGTGGACTGGGGAAACCTCAATTCCAGGCTTGCGTTATACTTGCCAGCATTCCAATCCGTAGTCAAATCTTGATCTATAGTCTTCTCAGGTGTTTTGTTATTGTAGGAGCCGTCAGACGTAATAGTAATGGTTCCTGTTGGCACAGAACTTCCTTGCATTTCGGTAGCCTCAGCAGCATGAACTGACGACGTAACACTTAAAAACAAGAGCAGTAACAGTAAGTAGATCCTTGAAAGTTGTTTCATATCCCATTTCCTCCAATTTTATAAATTAATTTCGGCTCTTCACTAAAGTTAGTGCTTGACTTTTCTTTACCTAAAGACGCTGCGTGTGCGGCAAAGAGATACCTGTAAACGGTACTACCCTACGCCGGGGCCAGGCGCTTTCCTGTGAGTGTCAGCGGGCCGAACAAGCTCGGAAGGCCCGGGAGATCTTACAATCGGAGAAGACTATCGACGGAGTACCACTTCCACTGTTAACCAAGCATGTAAGGTCCGATAGGACAGGACATAAAGGGGTTTATGAGGTGAATATAACGTAAAGGGCAAAAGGATGTATGCTATAGCGACAACCTTAGAGGATGCAGTAGAGAAAAGAAATCAATTAGAGGAAAAATACCATAAACCATTAATAGACAAATTTCATAAAAAAACAATTTCTGCCAACTATTTAAGGTCAGCGGGCTTATTTTAATATGCTTTCTTGAGTCTTGCTGTGACATAAGAGTTATAATCTCCTATAATTGTAATGTAGTAATATCCCGGGCGAGGATTTTTATGATGGCTCGTAAAGCTCATGTCCGTCGTCATTGCTGGCGTTAACATTAGTTGGCTCATTAATATTGTATCCTCAGTCTCTGCATCTTCAAACAATAAATATACACTAGCTTCTCCTCGTGCTATTATTCCTATATCTAATTCAACTTCTTCATTATCTATATACAGCCTCTCACTATTTACAAGTCTTTCATTTTCAGGTTTAGATACACGGATTCTGCTTGCGGCGGAAGCTTCTGTTGTAAACGAAAACATCAGAAGAGCAGCTATCATTACTAGCAACATCGGTTTAAACTTCTTCATACAGTGTTACCTCCTAGAATATTGTAATAATTACATTATCAATCTACTATTCTAAGCGTGTCGAAGTAAGGGGAAACTTGTCCTGCTAAAAAAGATTCTATCAGACTTTGGCAGATAGAATCTTAATCCTTTATTTAACGATAAATTTCACTCGTGTCCCATCATCAGGATATTCGTCCAGCTTATGACCTACCCATGATCCAGCTCCCCGGTTATCACTTGGGCTTATGTATCTATTATCAGCACCTGCGCCACCTTCAGCACACATTGCCATCAGCCATTCGTCACGGTCATATCCTTTTTTAGTCGGATAGCCTTTTAGAGATTCCTTCCTGTTTTCCTCTGCTCCATCCCGATCAATCGTACATACCGCAGAATGTCCGGCTGCAATGGCATCCCTAATGTGCGCTCCGGTTTCAGGGTAGCATGAACTTGGGAACTCCAGCGTATACCCAGTTGCTGATTGTTGACTGAATGCTGCCGGTTCGGCATAGACACCTTGCACAGAAAAAATAACCGCCAGTAAAGATACAATTAATCCTCTTGTAATTCCTTTTATCATTGACACCTCCATAGTATATTAAATCTTCTTTATACTATATCGTGAGGTGTGTCAAAGTATCACATAGCTTGTCACAAAACAAAAAAGGTCCTATCAGTTATGGAGTGACAAAGAAGAGTAATTACTGCTCTAAAAATTTAAATCCACAATTAAACTTATATTTGAATATATAGACATTAATGTTTAGACAACCCATGTAAAAGTTGGTAAACTCGCATAATAGTAAATGCATAAAGGAGAGATTATTTTGAAGCGAGTTATTACATCATTATTATTATTGGGGATATTTACTCTTATAGGCTTGAGTTCTTCAACGTACGCTGCTACAAAAAACGTAGTATGGGAAAAGAGCAACTCTGTTTCGGCCACCGTAGATGAGAAGGGGACCAAAGCTAATGTGGGAAAAACCAAAGGGAAATGGTATTGGGAAGTAACAGTAAATGCTCAATCAAATGCCTCGACCGGTATTGGTATCGTTGGCGAAGGTAAAATATATAATGGAGTGGGTGCCTCTGCTCTAGAGAATTGGATGTATTATGCTGCAAACGGAAACACTTATCCGGGGATAATTAATTCTGGAAAACCCTACACAGTAAAGGACGTTATTGGCGTTGCTTTAAATATGAATGATGATAAGATTAGCTGGTATAAGAATGGTGTATTAGCGTATACAAGCACTTTTAAGCCAAGTAATCTTCCAGGAGAGATTGTGACCCCGTCAATTACAGGTGGTACAACTGGTAGTTTTTCATTTGATGCAAATTTCGGCGCGACTCCATTCACGTATAATATTCCAGAAGGGTTTCTTCCCTACCAACAACCTGAAAATTCATTAACTCTTTCTGCAACAGGTAATGAAGAAAATATTCAATTGCAGTGGGATGGGATACAAGGAGTTACAACTTATAAAATTGAAAGAGCCCTAACCCCTGGAGGTCCGTATGAAGAAATAGCATCTGATATTTCTGGTACATCTTACACTGATAATAAGGTTGAAGAAAACACTACCTATTACTACGTAGTTTCTACAAATATCTCATCTACTGATCAAGTTGTATCAAATGAAGCAAGTGCTACAACTTTAAAAAAATCTACGCCTGATCCTTCTGAGCCTACGGAGCCAACTGAACCAGCACAACCAACTGGTGACCGCGCTATTCTGACTGTAACGATGGACAATGGTTTTGATAAAGAATTCGATCTGAGTAAAAAGGAACTAAATGCATTCATTGCTTGGTATGACGCTAAAGATGCTGGTAGAGGCGCTTCATTCTTTGCAATTGATAAGCACAATAACAACAAAGGACCATTCAGCAACCGTAAAGACTACGTAATCTTCAACAAGATCCTTACGTTTGAAGTAAGCGAGTATTCAACTAAATAAACCACAATAAGGACTCTATCCGGCTATATGCCAGTGGAGTCCTTATTTACATCTACTCTAAATTCAAACTGCTTACGGAAGAAATACGATTCGTTAATCTTGACCGAATCAGGCGAAAATTTTTCCACAGAACCCCGTAGTCTACAACTTCCACCATACCATCACTCAACGGCTTTACTACATATACTCTCACCTGGCTTAATGCAGCTGCAAATAATTCTATATCCGATTTCAACACTTTATATGTATGGTTCATGCTGATCCCGATTCCAGTCTTCTAATATGACGATGTGTTGAGTTTCATATAGTTAATATGGGGCATGGAAAACTATCTATTAGGTAATAGTTTCTTTTTCCTGTTAATAGATTCATGCCGATACATCGCTATCGCCACTGACATATAAATAAAGTATACCTTAGCAGAGGGGGGATGTAGGTGATCAGAACAAGAGTAAAAACGTTCAAACACCGTGTCGGTAAAAACAAATTCCTGGTCGTTAAAATTTTTCAATCTGCAGCTGCTAAAGCAAAGAGCGGTAATGCCTTGGCAACCAATGCACTGAACATCAAAATATCCAAACGCAAAAAGCACCACTAAGACCATCCGTACCTTCATTTCCTGTGAAGGGAGGTGATTTCCATGAGTAGAAGACATTCCAAACACCATGTGAAAAGAAAAAGCATATCTATCTGGTCAAAACAAAAAGCGTTCGCACGTGCACAAGGCAATGCGCTGGCTGCCAATCTGTTCAACGTAAATGTCAAAAAGAAAAAACATTAATAATGTTTTCAGCGGGGCAAAGGCATTGCTCCCTTTCACATCTTTTAGCAACAATCTTTACGAAAAGAGCCTAAAATATTCCCCAGCCGACCATTAAGGTTGGCTGGGCTTTTTGTTATTCGAGTGTTTCGTTTGTTGAATAAAATATCCCAATAACTGCAACTACTATTATGGCAGAATCTAGCATGTAATCGGTAAGAACTTTGTTAACAAAAGAGCAGCAAATACTGTGACCGTTGCGAAATAGCCTAGCGCTCATTAGGTCAATTTTTTACCATCCTTAAAATTGAGTCAAGTGAAGCGGTATTATTCAACAATTCTTTTCACAAATTAAACCCAAAATGCTTTAGTGATTATAACCAACAGGATAAAGAGCACCAAAATTGCCGCTGTAGATGTCCACATACCGCCACCATATCCGCCTGTGCCTGCACCTTCATATGCACCCATGTCTTTAACCTCCTTTATTTGTGGTACATTTTAATATATGTATGAATACGTTCTGTGACAGGGCATGCAGGTAATCAAAAAAACACCCCATGGACATAAGCCAATAGGGTGTACCGATGATTTCGGATTGTGCAATTGAGTGAAGTAGTATTATCCAGCAGTTCTTTTCACAAAATTAAACCCAAAGTGATTTAGTGATTATAACCAACAGAATAAAGAGCACCAATATTGCCCCTGTAGAAGTCCACATACCTCCGCCATATGCACCTGTGCCTGCACCTTCATATGCACCCATGTCTTTAACCTCCTTTATTTGTTGTACACCTTAATATATGTATAAATACGTTCTATGACAGGGCATATTGGTAGACTAAACAAAGGCTCACACCGGATAACCCGGTAGAGCCTAAGAACTTTATAAAAGAATTAATTTCAAGATGATCACCAACAAAATGAATAGTGCCAAAACAGCAGTTATTGGTATGCAAATTTTTCCAGTAGTTTCTCCGCAACTTCTTTCTATTCCCCTCACACGCAACGCCCTCCTTTGTTTACTCCACAGGCTATGCGAGGTATTGTTTAGGGAATGGACTTCTAGGTAAACAAAAAAGCACCCCACCGGCTTGTGGTCAAGACCCCATTCTATAGACACTGAAAAAAGACCCTAGGCTATAAGCTGCTTCCGGTACTCTACCGGGGGCAGTCTGTTTAGCCTTCGTTGTGGCCGATGTTGGTTATAAAATCGAATGTAATCTTCAATTTTCCTTTGTGCCTCATCCATATTTCGGATATCATAAGGATAGAGTCCTTCCGTTTTGAGATGCGAGAAGAAGCTCTCCATGGAGGCATTGTCATAACAATTGCCTCGGCGAGACATGCTGATTCGGGCGCCAACCTTTGGCAGCATGTCGTGGTATGCATGGGACGTGTACTGGAATCCCTGATCGCTGTGAACGATCAGTCCGGTCACGTCTTTTTGCTGAGTCCATGCCTGCTGAAAGGTTCGGAGAACCAGTTCATTGTCGTTCCTAGTGCTCATTTGATAAGCGATAATTTCGTTATTGAACAAATCCTTCACAGCTGAGAGATAGAGCCACTTCTCGCCTACACGATATTGCGTAATATCTGTCACCCATTTTTGGTTGGGAGCATCTGCCTTGAAATCCCGTTTCAATATATTTTTTGCCACCCGACCTCCTTCAGAAGAAACATAATTACAACGATGCTTTCGGCGGATTCTCAAACGAATTCCTAGATCCTGCATGATTCTGAGTACCTTCTTATGATTCATCCAAACCCCGTGGTCGTGTAGCAGGAACAGTTGAATTTGGCGATAACCAAAGACTCCGTTATACCGCTCATACACCTTCTGAATGAGTTCTTTCGCGGCCTGGTCCCGTTCCTTTCTTCCCTTCTGCTCCCGCTGCCAATAGTCCAGTCATTTAATCAAATATGACCAGTGCCAGCAACACCCCCAATACTCCTGACCACCCACCGTAAAGATACGTCACTGCGCTACTACCTAAAGCTGCGCTGAACTTAAAAATCTCCCACTTATCCAACATTCTTTCCCCCATCTCTCTGTTCAGGAAACTTTTCCTGAGCTATCATCGTTTGTTTTCTGATTTTCTTCTTGGGACTGTATCTCTGCTAATACATTTCCCACCGCCGTATCCAGCGCGTAAAGAATCTCCTTACGCTTATGTGGCTGCGAAGCAATTACAGCAGAAATAACCTCAGTCAATTCTTCAACCGGTCTGGTCAGATCCAATTGAATATCCAATGTAGATTTTATCTTTGCCAAAAAGTGTCTTTTTTTGCGTTCAGTTCATATAATTCCTCAGCAAGTTCCTTCACATCATTCTCATAGAGCTTTGCCGCAATTTCATAAAATTCTGGAATCTTTCCCATCACTTCGTCGATATAGTCAATTTTGTTCTTCAACTTCGGCTTGTTATTTTCGTTATAGCGATCCAACCGAACAGATAAATTGATGTGATATTTCATCTCGAATTGTTTGTACAACTCACGCCAACGTTCTTGATACTTTTTGCCGCCTCTACGAACAACTCTATTCAAGATTTGTCGTTTAGCGGCAAAGTCGATATCATCAACCAAACCGACAATGACAGTCTCTTTATATTCAATTTCTTCACGTTAAGATTTGATTGCTTCGTTTTGTTGCCGCACTACCGCTAAAGTCTGTTTGAACATGGCTCTGTTATTAACCTAATATGAACGAGCAGGATAGTTGAATAACAGTAATCAATCTAAGGAGCATGTCGACCTACGCGAGGCTTCAGCCTAAACGGGACTACGCAGGTTGTAGTTAATTTACTATTATGATAAACTGAATGTAATTTGATGATGGGAGTTGAACGGATACATGTAGAACTTTTCTTGCTTCGAGATCACGAAAAGAA
Source organism: Paenibacillus kribbensis (assembly GCF_001705305.1). Lineage (GTDB taxonomy): Bacteria > Bacillota > Bacilli > Paenibacillales > Paenibacillaceae > Paenibacillus > Paenibacillus kribbensis_B. The sequence continues at coordinate 9,938 of NZ_MCBP01000004.1, read as the reverse complement.
CGGACTCAGCGATCGGCTGTGGTCGTTTTATTTCATCTCTGCAAGAAAGGTCTGCGTTTCGTTTGCGCTCCCTCTCCGGACAGTCATACGGCCCCTTGGAATGGGGCCGTATTTCCTCGTATGGATTAGAGCCGCAAGATAGCACCTTTCTTGCGGCTCTTTTTTATTTCCAAACGAAAGGATGATTGTCATGCCCACCATTCAGGTAACCAATCTTACTTTTGCCTATCCAGGCAGCTATGACCCCATATTCGAAAATGTTCATTTTCAAATTGATACAGACTGGAAGCTGGGCTTTACAGGGCGAAACGGTCGGGGTAAAACGACATTCTTAAACCTACTGCAGGGGAAGTACGAATACAGCGGTACGATCTCCACACCAGTCGCCTTTGATTATTTTCCGTTTCCCGTCGAACACCCGGAGTATTTGACCTTAGACGTCGTCGAAGAGATCGTGCCAAGCTATGAGAGCTGGAAGTTGATGCGCGAACTGAACCTGCTTAAGGTTTCAGAAGACGTGTTGTACCGGCCATTCGAATCGCTGTCCCAAGGAGAACAGACGAAGGTATTGCTGGCCGTGCTATTCATCCAAGACAATCGATTTCTGCTCATCGACGAGCCGACCAATCATCTCGACTTGCACGCACGCAAGCTTGTCGCCGATTATCTGAATACGAAGCGCGGTTATATTCTCGTTTCACACGACCGGGCTTTTCTCGACCGCTGCGTGGATCATATTCTATCGATCAACAAAACGAATATCGAAATCCAAAAAGGCAACTTCTCCAGCTGGTGGACGAACAAAACTCGCCAGGATACGTTCGAAATGGCACAAAACGAAAAGCTGTACAAAGACATACAGCGTTTATCAGCTTCTGCTAAACGTACTAGCGGCTGGTCTTTCGAGACCGAAAAATCGAAAAACGGCACACGAAATTCCGGCTCCAAGCTTGACAAGGGTTACGTCGGGCATAAGGCAGCAAAAATGATGAAACGCTCGAAATCCATCGAACAGCGGCAACACGCCGCTTTAGAAGAAAAATCGAAACTGCTCCGAAATATCGAACAGTCAGAAAGCCTTGCGATCTCTCAGCTCGTGTATTCCAAATCGGAACTGGCGATGCTGGATCACGTCACGGTTTACTATGGGGAAAGAGCGGTTTGCAAGAACGTTTGTCTGACGATCGAACCAGGAGATCGGATTGCAATTTCAGGTCCAAATGGTTCAGGTAAGTCTAGCTTGCTCCGCCTGCTCAACGATGAGGCGCTACACTATACAGGTACGTTTCAGCGGGAGCCGCAGCTTCGCGTTTCCTATGTATCCCAGAATACTTCTCATCTGCGAGGAACGCTTTCCGATTATGCAGCAGAGCACAGAATTGACGAAAGCTTATTTAAGGCTGTATTGCGTAAGCTAGATTTCGCCCGCATCCAGTTTGAGAAGGATATATCGGCGTTTAGCGGCGGGCAGAAGAAGAAGGTTCTGATCGCGAGAAGCCTATGTGAGGAGGCTCATCTGCATATTTGGGACGAACCGCTCAACTTTGTCGACGTGATTTCCCGGATGCAAATTGAGGAGCTGCTGCTTGAGTACACGCCGACCATTGTATTCGTGGAGCATGATCGGGAATTTCATGACCGTGTCGCAACGAAAACGATTGAACTCGGTGGGGATTAGAATTTTACAAAGTGACTTGGAGTAAGACATGATTTCAACGGCAGAAAGCTTTGCACAACAACTTTTATGAAAAGGGAAGAGATTGAACTAAAGAGACACGATAGTTCAATAGAATATCGGCAGTCTAGGATTTTATTTTCTCGTCCATAGCTGCCGTTTATTCTATTTGAGTGCAGTCTAATACTTATCTCAACTTATAAAAACAAGAGCTTGTCCCAAAACAATCGGCCGATACAGCAATTGCTATTGCGCCACGCCATCTGTGCCCCATACGTCAGCTCATCATATGTATGATCATACGTTCCTGTGGTCTCAACATCATTACGAATATCAAGAAGCCGGGCCACCGCTTCATCGCGGCTTCGGCCCAGCTCCTTATAACACGTATATATAAATTAGAAAGATAAATTACGGGTTTTGTATAGGTGATGCCAAATTGTAAAAAGTAGCTGTTTCCCTCGTTCCACTGTACTTCCATTGGTACCCTACATTTAAGTTATTCCCGCTCCAATACATATTCCTAATTTCTGGAAAGAGGAGATCCTGGTTTTTGTAAATCGATGTTGTCGCATTTGTGCCATCTGGCCTCGTAGCGTAGATGGTTGCGGTTCCAGCAGACAGTTGTAAAGAGGATACTGTATATTGAACTCCATCCGGACCTTCTGTAAACATCCTAGTTTCTCCAGAGTAAGAGAACGGGGTTGTATAAGTTGCCTCCATCAATTCTCCTGAACTACTAGTTGCTCGTGCATATGCCATTTGATTTATAACATTTGTTGATAAAGGTTGGTTATATGCTGGTACATTTTTCCATATTCCCTTTCTCCCAACTTTAACTTGTCTTTGAGTCGAATCCCTTGGAAAATCAAAACTAACATAACCCACCGATTCAACAACGATTTGATCCTTAATTTTTGATACGTTATTAACGGTATACGTTTGATAATTCCCGGAATACTTCCATTTTACGGAAATGTTTAATGTATCTCCACTAAAACTATAAGTTTGGATTTCAACGTAATCACTACCAGCTTTCCCTCCAGTACTGATAGTTGTTATTTGAACATCATTCCTATAAACAATTAATTGTGAAACATCACTACTCCTTCCAACAACATACTTCTTACCGTCAATACCCGTTACATAATAAGTTGGTGATACTTCAGCATTTAGTTTCATAGGCATTCCTAAAAATACTGTTAATGCTAAGCTAAAAATCAAAAACAGCAAAACGGGCTTTTTGTAATAGGTCATCTTCAGTTTTCTCATACTATCCCTCCTATTTTAATTCATTATATTTAGAACATTACGTATTATTACTTTTATTTCAAAAAAAAGGAATTTATCATATATATTCTTCAGTTTTTTTCTATCATATGTAACGGGCTTTTATCATCAATTTATATCAAAGAACTAACGGTGAACGGCTTTTAATATAACCTAATATGATGATATCCATTGATGCCATAAAAATGGGAAAGAGATAAATTGAATTCCGATAAAAAAGGAGCTGTCCCAAGTCAAAAATGACTAGGGGACGCCCCTCTTCTCAAAATGTAAAACAAAAAGAAAACGTTTCTCGGTAAAATGGAAGTGCAACCAACCATTTACAAAAGAGACGGTTTCTTTATTTGCATTGAATATACCATGAATCAGGTGTAGACAAAGCTCCGTTAGGAGCAGATCTACAGACTTTTTGGTTCAATGGGTAAAGAAAACATGAATTGAGGTGTTAAAATAACACATCGGGAAGCCTCCCTTAGTATTCAGAGAGGCTTCCCGATGTCTAAAGCGTATTTCATTTTCAATACTTTGTTGCTACGAAAAAAAAGGACTTTCTACACATCATGTTTACTGTGATACTACGGATTTTATTTAAGGGAAGCTATAGCCTTATTTATTTCTTCTAGTTAAGTCTTCAATCCTCTTCATCTTTGTTGTGAAGGGATTATTTCGTAAGTTGCAGTATCATTCTTATCTGAATAAATGAATGTTAGATATAATGGATCTTTAAGATCGATTCTATCGTCAACTTCAAAAGTACCAATAACTTCTTTCATATATTTCGCTTGTTCCTCATCTGGAGATAGCTTTGTAGCGGGACTGTTCAATCCATATAATATGCCACCTACTGGTTGTAGTGTAGTCTTACCTTGCCTCAAAACAGCATGAAAATTACGAGATGCTTCCTCTTTATTGAAACTTACGTCAATAGAGAAAGACAAAAGGTTCTCTTTTAGAATATCACGTCTTACATCACCGATTGAAGGTGTGACCTTTTCTTGAGCATTATGGTATGCTCTGTTTATAATTAGATATGTCGGTGTCAAAAAATATACAACTTCTACAAGCCCTCATTTTTATTGTCCAACTAAGTGTAGACTATCCAATGCTCAAAATAGCTTACACTCTGTCATATGAGGGCAAAAGAAAAAAGCACCCGAAGGCACTCTTTAAGTAATAACATTAATTATCTCAAACTTGTTTTCTATACTTCCCTTTCCTAATTCACATAGAAGATCGTCAATCTCTCCAGATAATTTAATTTTAAAAATCCCTTCTGAGGTTAGTACTTGAAGACCTAGATCACAAGATGAACTAACGTAGATTGACTTATCAGAAATGATCTTAAATATTTCAAACACGCGTCTAAGTACTTTAATTAAATCGCCTTCGAATTTAACATTCAGTTCGTGTAGACTTTCTAGTTTTTTGATTTCCTCCAAATTTTTTAAATAATCATCAGGATAAGTAATAAATATACGCTCATTCTTAATCAATAGCATATCCTTACCATAATGATGATTCGATAGCACTCCTATTCTAAAAAATAAACCTTTGTAGTCTAACGTGGCCCCAAGCCATAACTACACTTTGATCAATTAATCCAGACAAAAAAGGATATTCTCGTTTTACTTCGTAAATCGTATTATCATAAATTTTTATTATTTCACTTGTATCACCAATATTAGATACAGTTAATTTTTTCCTTAAAATTATCCAAAAAAATAGATAGTCCTGTTCCACTCGCCCATCCCATCTACCCCAAACACAACCTTTACATCTTTTCGGCTGTTTGGGCGGTCCTTTAAACGGGAGCAAAATTCCTTTCTTCTGCTTCTTCTCCAAGACTAAAATCCTTTCAAAAGGCAATAAAAAAAGCCACCCGTATGGTAGTTCCTGCATAAGACAGTATAAAAACTTAACTGTTTATGGGCACTGCCAAGTAGAATGTCTGAAAACGGCGTATCGTTCAAATGAGCGATACGCCTGTTTTTTATTCTCCGTCCTAATAAGTAGAACGAAATAAACAGGTTTGTCGATGGAAGGGATAAAGCAGTATGCCAAAACGGAAGCGTAATTTGCGGCTACATATCATGGTAAGAGGAATTAGCTATTTGACAAAAGCGCATGAAAGAACTGGACAGTCAAAATCAGAGTGCATTTATTCGCAAGATGGCGATTGATGGATATGCCGTAAATGTTGACCTTGCACCCGTAAAAGAACTCGTATCCCTGCAACGCCGATGCGTTAATAATCTTGCTCAAATAGCTAAATACGCACAGGCTAATAACACCTATCAAGCTGAAATCATGGAACTTCAAAAAGGTTATGACAAGCTATGGGAACAGTATTCAACTCTCTTGGAACACCTTGCAAGACTGGTTGCACTTTAGGACTTCGGGCCAACTTGGCCCGAAGTTAAATAAGGAATGAGCGACAGCGATATGACGCAACATCAGCCGGGTTTGGGGTGGCTACCCCAACAAGCAATTTTGAGGATTTTCCCGCAAGAGAAAATCTCAAAATGTGCAAGTGTGTGTACACTTGCCCTGCTTGCCGTTTAGCGGCAAGGCCAATTTATCGCCTACCAATATGGCTTTTCGCAAATAAAAAGACGCTACCTATTGATAAGTAAACTGTCGTTTACTATAATAAGTGGTGAACGATGGTTCACTGCTGCTGAGAAGGGGTTTTTAGATGTCGGATACAAAAGAAAATATTTTGCATACTGCGCTCCGCTTGTTTGCGCGAGATGGCTATGAAGCTGTTTCGGTTAGCGCTATTGCCGGGGAGCTTGGAATGACAAAAGGAGCTTTGTATAAGCACTACAAGAATAAGCGGGATATATTTGACAGCATTGTGGAGCGTATCTATCAAATGGATTATGAGCGAGCGCGGGAATTTGAGGTTCCAGAAGAAGTATTCGAGAAAGCACCATTACCATACCACAATACTTCTGTGGATAAAATAAACGCTTTCATCAAGGCGCAATTCCGCTTTTGGACAGAGGATGAATTTGGCTGCAATTTTCGCAAAATGATTACATTGGAGCAATACAGAAATCCTGATATGGCAGATCTGTATCAAAAGTGCCTTGCAGGTGGGCCGGTAGATTATATGGAGGATTTGTTCCATGAAATGATAGAGCAAGGTATTTTGAGCAAAAGTAATCCGAAGCAATTAGCACTTGAGTTTTATGCACCATATTACCTGTTGTTAAGTATTTATGATGTATCCCCGGATAAAGAGGAAGCCGCGAATCTTTTTGCGGCGCACATCGAGCGCTTTATGCAAAAAAACATAGCGAAAATGAGTAAAGATAAGGAGTAATCACAATGGAATATATTAAAAGCCAAAAATACGACTTACCCAAATTACAAGCAAAAATGATGGGACCTAACCCCTTAAAATTGCAGGAGGAAATGCTTATCAAGCATAAAATTCCCGCCGGAAGCCTCGTTTGCGACTTGGGCAGCGGGCAGGGGCTTACAAGCGTTATGCTTGTCAAAGATTATGGTTTCACTGTTTACGCCGCCGATTTGTGGAGTGACCCGGAGGAAAACCGCAAATTCTTTGACGAGATGGGGCTAACCCACGAACAGATTATACCAGTCAAGGCTGACGCCACCAATTTGCCATTTGAAAAAGAATTCTTCGATGCGGTAGTCAGCACAGATTCTTATAATTATTGGGGACGCGACCCGGAATACTTGGATGCAAAGCTACTGCCTTTCGTCAAAAGCGGCGGTTATATTTATGCCTGTGTCCCCGGCATGAAAAAGGATTGCCATGATAATCTGCCGGAAGAATTGCTTCTCTCGTGGACACCGGAACAGCTTATCTATCTGCGTGATATTCACTATTGGACAGAAATTGTAAATAAATGTCAAGACGCCGAAATCATTTCCATATACGAGATGGAGGGCAATGAGGAACTTTGGGAGGAGTGGCTGAACCAAGAAAATGAGATTGCGGTCAATGACCGCAAAACAATGGAAGCTGGCGGTGGGAAATACCTGAACTTTATCGCTTTCGTACTGCAAAAGAAGTAAATGAGGATTTGATATGTAAGACGGATTAAAAAGGATAGGAACATGAAGAAAAAACTGTATGAATGCCAAACATACCTCTGACCGCAAAAAGCAAACCGCCCTTCGGCGCAAGCAGATTGCACAGGCGGAGCGGCGTATCGCTGAATTATCCAAGCTGTTCAAGCGGATGTATGAGGATAATGTAAACGGGAAATTGAGTGATATTCGTTTTGAAGAATTGTCCAATGATTACGAAGCGGAACAGGCCGACTTGGAAAACAAGCTGGAGCAGTGGCAAACAGAACTGGACGAACAGGAACAGCATACCGAAGATGTAGAGCGGTTTATCTGCAAGTGCAAGCAGTACACGGATTTGACGGAACTCACGCCCACCATCCTGAATGATTTGGTTAGAAAGGTGTTTGTAGAAGCGCCGAATAAATCGGATGGAAAGCGCAGTCAGAATATTCATATCAGCTATGATTTGGTGGGTATCCTGCCAGAACTGAACACCCCAATAGATGAAAGAATGGCGTAGCTTTTACGCTACGCCACACTTTGTTAGATACTGTTTTACAGAGGACGGCCCTATGAGTGACTTGTATCTGCCTATGTATTTACAGCACCAAATGAACACAGGCACTTATTTAAAACCCGAAAAATAAACAGCGATAGGATCTATTCCCGTTAAACGGGATGCAAAACGCTGCGCTGTTACTTAAAATCTTAACGGACTTTGTAACTAAAGAGGAATGACAAGACCATTTTAATGAGATTGCATGAATGGAGTCAAAAACCCCAATACTTATTAGACCTCCCTAGCTTTTCAAATGTTCCCGATTTCCTCTATTTTCTCACTTTATTGATTATAAATCCAAAAAATCAATGCACCAAATATATACACAAGCGATAAAGGATAGAGTAACCACTTATTAAGCCTATCTTTAAAAACGATCACCAAACAAACAGTACATATCCAAACGATTATTAGTTGCCAGAAACTCATCGAATCAACACCTCCCCATGACAACCTACTTCGACACAGGGAATTTTTTACCCTTCTACATTATTTCTTGCTACAGCATTGAATTAGCACGCCGCGGAATTGAACCACCCAAGGGTTCTGACAAGTTAATGTTTCCGCTGGTTAACTGGTGCCTTGCTGCCTGCGCGTGCCATGTAAAATGTGAACGGAGGCCACTCTCCCCCGCATGAATGACTTACCGTTTAACCCCAACCTGCATAATGTTGCCAATCTACCGCTGTACGTTACAGGTGCCCGCAAGTGATTGCAAGGGCTCACCCTTGTTCACGGCAATATAATCGGGCATTCCCTTGCGCGCACTGGTCAATGCCAATGAGCAGTATGTCCTCTATCCCCTTGCTGGAGTCACTGAGCTATCAGCCTATAGTATGCAGGTGTCATCCTACGTTGTAGCGTCTCTATTCCGCCACCACATCAAATGTCCAGTGGCGGGTCATAAATCGTCAAATTCCAATCAAAAAACGGTCATTGTTTATGGGGACTCTAACTAATAGATATATACATAATTGCTTTATCAATAGGATTTACAGTTACTCTCATTGATTTACATACGCTAGCAAAACACCTTATTGCTAAATAATCCTTAAATGCTTCACCTAAATACCATTGGTGCGGCAGTAAAATTAATTCTCCAGCCTCTCTTATAAAGGTATTGTTTAAGAATGTCCACAACTCAATGATTGATCTTTCAGATGACCTCTGTATCAACTCAATATTGACTTTGTATTCTTTCTCTTCTGAATAATCAATACACACAGATTTATTTCTGTACAAACTATATGCAATTTGATTTATTTCACCAGAGTCGATCAACTTTTCAATAAGACTTTTCGAAATTGCCCTTAATTTACTAAACATAATTTGAGCATGATCCTTATACTCAACAATTTTACACTCTTCAAAATGCGACCCAATCTCTTGTAATATTTGCTCTTTAGTGTCGTTATCAAAAACTGGAATATGTAAAACAGCATTTGAATCGCCTGTTTCGAATGGTAAAAGAAAAAATTGAGCCAATACTGATAGTTTCTCTTCTATACTCTCATTTGTTTTTATTTTTTTTATGCTAGGTCTATCAGGAACAGTAGTTTTGTTTCTAATTTCGATAGTTACTTCTTCCTGATTATTTAAAATCTCTTCAAATAGTTTCATCTTCATTCCTCCTATATATATCACCATAACAAATACTTAGTACTAAGACAAAAAAGAGAACACAAGGATTGAAGAGTAATTGTGTTCTCTTTTTAGGTTATTTAGTTGTAAAAGTCACTTTAGCTCCATTGGCTGGTAAGTTAAAGCCAGTAGCTCCTGTTACAGAAACACCGCCATAAAGTTTTGCTGAATGAAGCCCTGGGTTGCTGTATACTGTTTCCCCTTGATTTGATACATGTGTAGGAACTCCATTTGTTGGATAATTAAAGGTATCCTTTTGTCCATTAGACCATACTAAAGAAATATTAACACGAGTTATTTTATTCATCTGGTAACTGCAGAACACTTGGATCTCCATTTATGAAATTGCTCATATTCTGTTCTAATTGTTCCTTAATAGAGGCCCACATTTCAGTAACTAGGTTTCATAGTGCTCATCTAAAGAAGAGGAGCCATTGTTAATTGGTATTATTTCATATGGGAGCCCTTCTTCAGCTACGATTTCATTAAGTCGATCTGTCACGCCTCCACCTACACCACTATCATCAACTCTTATTCTGATTCGGTTTAAATATGAATGAGCTAAATGGAGTTCTTTAGCCAGGCTGATCACCCAACCGGCAGTTTGGATTGTCAACATTAAATCAAACAACTTTTTTAAGGGCTAATTTTCGATAGTGAATTGGAGTCATGTACCCCAGTGTTCCATGAATTCGATGCTTGTTATACCAATTTACATAGTCAAAA
>NZ_MCBP01000049.1:0-688 GCF_001705305.1 Paenibacillus kribbensis | reverse complement strand
TGGATCACCTCCTTTCTATGGAGAATCGTTTCCTGCAACGGAAACATTCAAAACAGCAGATACAAGTTATCTGCGACGGATGTTCAATTCGGTTCATCACATGTGTGTGAATGAAATGAATATTCTTAAACTACTCACTCGTTGCTCAGTTTTGAGAGTTTAAGCTCTCAAGCGTTTGGTGGCGATAGCGGAGGGGTTCCACACGTACCCATCCCGAACACGACCGTTAAGTCCTCCAGCGCCGATGGTACTTGGACCGCAGGGTCCTGGGAGAGTAGGACGTTGCCAAGCGCAACCACTAAAGAAGGATTTCTTTGGTGGTTATTATGGGCCCTTAGCTCAGCTGGTTAGAGCGCACCCCTGATAAGGGTGAGGTCGGTGGTTCGAGTCCACTAGGGCCCACCATATAACTTTATATTTCCTTTGGGGCCATAGCTCAGCTGGGAGAGCGCCTGCCTTGCAAGCAGGAGGTCAGCGGTTCGATCCCGCTTGGCTCCACCAAAAAAAAGATTTATTATAAACTGCATGAATATCATCCACTCAGTTGAGTTGGGCCGATATTCACACAGCTTTGCACCTTGAAAACTGGATACCGAAACGAAATTGCGTTTTAGAATATTCCTTTAAGCTGATCTTGTGTAAACAAGAGAAATAAAGGTAGCAAATATCGACATTTTCTTTCTTTGAA
>NZ_MCBP01000048.1:0-713 GCF_001705305.1 Paenibacillus kribbensis | reverse complement strand
TTGAGCTAACGTGGGAAAACCTTGATGATTGGAATATAGCGCTGAACCCTGATAACCTACAACTCCTTTGTAAGTCTTGCCATAACAAGAAAACAGGCGAGTATAAACGAGGTAAAGGCGTAAGTTTATGGTAGAAAGGGGAAAAATTGAACTTATTCGGAAAAGTGGTATCATTTTCACGTGGAAAATTAAACAACGATACTCAAAGAGTTACAGCGTGGCAAAATGAAGCAGTAGAATATACAAGTGCCTTTGTGACTAATATTCATAATAAAATTGCTAATGAAATAACAAAAGTAGAATTTAATCATGTTAAGTACAAAAAATCTGATGTTGGTTCTGATACTTTGATTAGTATGGCCGGTTCTGATTTAGATGAGGTTCTAAACTGGAGTTCTAAGGGCGAACGTAATAGCATGGAGTTTTGGCAGAAAGTAATTAAAAAGTTGCTTACAACTCGTTATATTGACTTGTACCCTATATTTGATAGCAACACAGGCGAACTGTTAGACTTACTCTTTGCTAACGATAAAAAAGAATATAAGCCAGAAGAATTAGTAAGGCTGATTAGTCCTTTTTATATCAATGAGGATACAAGTATTTTAGACAATGCTCTAGCTAGTATTCAAACTAAGCTGGAACAAGGTAAATTGCGTGGCTTATTGAAAATTAATGCTTTCCTTGATATTGATAATACACAGGAGTATCGAGAA
>NZ_MCBP01000047.1:0-724 GCF_001705305.1 Paenibacillus kribbensis | reverse complement strand
TGTTATATGAGTATGTTGCTACTTATGGCGACAAATATAGAATAGATAGCTTCACAGGGTACAGAGAGCTACGTAAAGATCACTTAGAACTTTTATCAGGTAAAGTATATTACAATAGTGAAAACTCGCTTAGAATCGAAACTACGCTCTTGTACGAGGTCGGTCAATTTGTATCAATTGGTGGTTATCCGTATGGCGGTAGAAAATTTAGATTACTAGAATTATCAATTACTGATAACCCAGTTTTAGATAAAGCAAAGATAATTTCAAGAAAGGTTAAAAATGACAATTAAAAACTTCACGTTTTTCAGTCCAAGTGGTACAGAGTTTCCAGTAGGTTCAAACAATGACGGAAAATTATACATGATGTTGACTGGAATGGACTATGGAACAATTAGACGAAAAGACTGGTCTAATCCAATAAACACAGCTCTAAACGTACAATATACTAATACTTCAATTATTGCTGGCGGAAGATATTTTGAACTATCAAACGAAACAGTAGCTTTAAAGGGGAATTCTGTCAACTATATCCATGCAAATATTGACTTAACTCAAACAGCGCACCCTGTTACTTTATCGGCTGAAACTTCAAATAATAGCAATAATGTCGATTTAAATAATAGTTCTGGAGTTCTAAAAGTTTTGATTGACATCAGGACAACTGACGGAACAGGTGTAGTTTCAAGCGAAAAACCTCGAAACGTTACGACATTAGACCAAG
>NZ_MCBP01000046.1:0-1068 GCF_001705305.1 Paenibacillus kribbensis | reverse complement strand
TTATATTAAGGTCTATTGTGGTATTCCGATTTTAGTAACAGCTTATGATAGTAAACTCATCTTATTCCGTTCAATAGCTATTAAATTGCTAGAAAAAAATGGTATTAAAGCTGACGAAACAAGTGTATTAGTGAAAGAATTTATCTCTTGTTATTGTCGGCTTAATATTGTTGATGAACCAGCAGAACAATGGCGAAATGCTGAAATGAAACGTTTGGCTTCTTTACAAGAGTTAATGTATTATGGAGGTATTTAATGATATTTTCACAAGTTACATTGCAAGTTGAAACGACTGTTAAGAAGAAGAACGGTGCAGAAGCTAATGTTATAAAACCTATCGTTTTGCCAGCAGTTAAACAGAGAATTAATCAGTCAAGACTTGATGAGTTTTCTATGATTGGGCTAGGTAAAAATGTAAGATACGAGCTTAACGGAATCGGAGAAATGGAAGACTTGATTTTCAACTATTTCTTAGACGAAAAAGGCGAAACTTTCAAGCGGACAACATGGGAAAGAAACCCTAAGAATAACAAGATGATTTTAGAAGGAGTCGTGAGTAACGGGATATGAATGAATTCGATTCTTATATAGATTGGTACAACAATTTACTTACAATGCCTCTAAATGACGTTATTTTAGGCGTTAAGGACACGATAGAAGACAAGACGGTATATTTATCACTTAGTGACTCAAAGGTGCTTAAAATGGATAATACGAGCTTTGTCATGGGTTACTATTATCAAGTTGTTTTATCTGTTAAAGATGTTGACGATGAACTTGTCGGACTGGTCGGAGATGTTCTGCAAAACGGTTGGAATATGACAAACTGGTCGGAAAATAGCCATTTGTACAATTATACTGGAACTGTTTATTTACCTTGTGGTGCAGGTGGTCAAGCATGGCAATGAATTTACTTAATACATCAAGCATAGCTAAAGAAATGCAAACTAAAGTAACAGAACGCATGGGCGATTGGTTTGAAGCAGAGTTTAAGGCTAAGGCAAATGCTGCAAGCCGAAGAACTAGATTAATCAGAAGCCACGGTCATACCTATACTTATGCCAGATA
>NZ_MCBP01000045.1:0-1106 GCF_001705305.1 Paenibacillus kribbensis | reverse complement strand
GAGTTCAAGAAACAAATGATTCAACTATACGAGAACGGAAAGTCCAGAGCGGATATTGTGGGGGAATATGGGCTCACCGCCTCGGCTCTGGACCGTTGGATCAAACAAGCACAAACGACGGGCTCATTCTCCGAGAAAGACAATCGCTCTCCAGAAGAAAATGAGCTGATCGCCTTACGGAAAGAAAACCAGCGCCTCAAAATGGAGAACGATATTTTAAAGCAAGCCGCGCTGATCATGGGACGAAAGTAGCTATCATCCAGAATAACCGTGATAAATACTCGGTATCAGCAATGTGTGACGTCCTGCAAATCGCAAGAAGCACGTTTTACTACGAAGCCAAAGAAGAGTCGAAGGAAGACGACGTGACCACAGCCATTGTGGACATTTTCCACAGAAATCGAAAAGCTTATGGCACCCGAAAGATCAAAGCCAAGCTCCACGAACGCGGGCTGGTCGTTTCCAGACGTCGAATTGGTCGAATCATGAAAGAACAGGGACTCGTTTCAACATACACGGTGGCGCAATTTAAGCCCCATAAAGCCGCTTGTAACGAAGCTGCTATCGCCAATACACTGAACCGCGAGTTCAGCCAAACGGAAGCCAAACGCTTCGTGGTCAGTGATCTAACCTATGTGAAAGTCCGGAACCAGTGGCACTATATTTGCGTGCTGGTCGATCTGTTCAATCGAGAAATCATCGGCCATAGTGCAGGTCCCCATAAGGACGCTGCACTGGTTTCTCGCGCCTTTGCGACGGTGAAAGGTGATCTGCGTCAGATTCAGTGGTTTCACACAGACCGAGGAAGTGAGTTCAAAAATCAGAAAATGGATGAGATATTGAACACCTTCAACATTGGCCGATCACTCAGTATGAAAGGCTGTCCTCACGACAATGCCGTGGCGGAGGCCACCTTTAAAGTCATGAAAACGGAGTTCGTCAACCAGATGAACTTCCAGAGCCTTCGTCATCTGGAACTGGAGCTTTTTGACTATGTAAATTGGTATAACAAGCATCGAATTCATGGAACACTGGGGTACATGACTCCAATTCACTATCGAAAATTAGCCCTTAAAAAAGTTGTTTGATTTAATGTTGACAATCCA
>NZ_MCBP01000044.1:0-1305 GCF_001705305.1 Paenibacillus kribbensis | reverse complement strand
TTCCTCCAAATAGTCCACTAAAGAAACTACCAAGCCCATTAAATACTCCTGTTATTGCGTTGTAAGCATTAGAAGCGAAACCACCAAAAGCGCTGAACACTCCATTAACTGCATTTTTAGCACCATTGAATACTCCGCTAAAGAAACTACCGACTCCGCTAAATACACCTGAAATTCTTGACCAAGCGTTTGAAGCAAAGTTACCTATGGCACTAAATACTCCACTAACGACACTACGAACAGAGTTGAATATGCCACTAAAGAAGCCTGAAATTGCACTCCATATTGAGCGAACTACTCCCCAAGCATTAGAAGCAAAACTGCCGATTGCGCTAAAAGCACTAGATACAACTCCTTTTACAGCGTTAAATATACCGCCAAAGAAGCCGGATACTGCATTCCATACGCCAACCAGTACATTCCAAGCTGAGCCAGCAAAGCTACCGATAGCGCTGAACACGGTTGAAACTACGGAACTAACAGCATTAAATATTCCACTAAAAAAGCCAGTTACTCCGCCCCATACAGATTGAACGCCACCAATAACAGTTGTCCATAAATTGCTAAAGAATGTTGTTATTCCGTTCCAGATATTTTGAATACCTTGTACAATTCCGCTGAACCAATCAACTAAGCCTTGCCAAATACCTTTTGCTCCGTCAACTGCTCCGTTCCATATATCAGCGAACCATTGACCGATACCGCTAAAGAATGAAACTATTCCGTCCCATGCACTCTTCAAGAAGTCTACAAAGTCAGCCCATATCTTTTTGCCTGTTTTGGTTTGAGTGAAGAAATAAACTAGACCGGCAACAACAGCGATGATTGCAGCTGCAATTAATACATAAGGGTTAAGTCCAGCAACCTTATTGAAAGCTTTCATTATGCCCATTCCTGATTTAATTGACTTTTGTAACTTTTGGAAAGCACCGATAGCAGTTACTATTCCAGTTCCGATTTTAAAAGCCACAAACCCTGCTATTAGTTCAACTAAAGCCACTTTTATCTCATCTATTGCACCCTTACTCTCACTAAATTTCTTTGCAAAATCAGCGATTTTCTTTATGACATCAGCCAACCATTTTGCCAAATTAGCGATAGTTTTACTTACATTCTCAACAGAACCTGAACTTTCAGCAGTTTTTGAATCTACACCAGTAAATGATTCTATTAGTTGTCCGATTATACTTAGAACTGAACCAAAAGTTGATTTTAAACCGTCCCAAATCTTAGAGAAAGAACTTAAAGCACCATTTTTTTCTAACGCTTCCCATAGTTCTTTGACATACTTGACTATGCTATCTA
>NZ_MCBP01000043.1:0-1557 GCF_001705305.1 Paenibacillus kribbensis | reverse complement strand
TTCGTATTATAAGACTAACCAGAATTTCTGGTTGGTCTTTTTATTTTGCTGTTTTAAGATGGGGAAAGCCGGAAGAACGTGGCGGTCTATGGGGGTAAACCCCGCAGTTGAAAACTGTTCTTCCACTTTCGCCAACGACTATGTTTGAGCTGGTTGGGGCTTTGGACCCCGGATCACATGCGAAGTTATAGCGTTGGAACCCTGGTGGACATACCGGCAAATATGGAGAGAGGGGATGGAATATGAATCCTGTTGTGGGCGTGGATGTTGCTAAAGGAGCATCTGTGGTTCAAGCTTTTCTTCAACGCAATAAGCCTTTCGGTAAAAGTAAACAGATTAGGCATACTCCCCATGGATTTGAGCAGCTTCATGCATTGCTGAAGCAGTTGCAAAGAGAAACGAACCAGAAACCCAAGATCATTTTAGAACCTACAGGCCACTATCACCGGATACTTGTTCTTTATTTAAAAGATCAAGGATATGAAGTGATTCTGGTTAACCCCTTGCAGAGCCATCGTGCTAAACAAACGGGTTTACGTAAAGTAAAAACCGATGCTGCGGATGCTTGGCATTTGGGCCAGCTTTATTATCAACAATCAGACTGGACTACACAGCGTAGACACGAGGAGGATCGGATGGATCTACAATACCTAACACGACAACTTGAGTTCATCACGGGACTCTATGTCCAAGCTAAGCTTAATATGGGGGCTCTGTTAGATCAGGTATTTCCAACCTACCCCACCGTGTTTAAGGATGTTTATTCCAAAGTCTCCTTGAACCTGTTAGAAGCATCTCTTTCGGATTCCTTTTCCGATTACACATTCGAACAGTGGGCCTCGCTTTTACGGAAATCAGCGGTGAGAACTCCAGCTGAAACTTGGATAACCGAAAAAGTACAGCGTCTTCAAACGGCCATTTTACAAAATCCCGTAAGAAAGATTCCTTACGGTTTGGAACGAGCCTTACAAAGTATGATCGGATGTATTCGAGTGTTTCAGGAACAAATGACCGAATTGGAGAAACTCATTGAGGCGACTTCGGCCACGGTTCCAGACGTTCTTTTATTAGAATCTATCCCTGGGATAGGTACAAAGCTGGCTGCGGTGATTGCGGCTGAATTAGGGGATATTTCGCAGTTTAACCACCCGAAACAGGTTGTTGCCTTTGCTGGCATAGATCCCAGTGTGTTCAGCTCGGGCCAGTTCGTTGCCAGTGAGAATCGAATCACGAAACGAGGCTCAAAGAGGCTAAGGCGTGCTGTTTATTTAGCGGTAACCTGCGGGCTCAGAAAAGATCTTAATTCTCGTATAAAACCGTATTACGACAAGAAAAAAAGCGAGGGTAAACCCCATAAAGTAGCCGTGATTGCTTGCGCCAACAAGTTACTCCATCACATCTACTCCATATTAAGAAAAAGGGAACCCTACGCTCTTTAATTAAATATACTATAAACTTCCAATTAGGAAGTTTATTTGGTATGCTATAAAAACAGTATACCAAATTCTTTGATTTCCACAATCTTATCTTGACAAAGTATTAGCTGGTTTTCTTTTT
>NZ_MCBP01000042.1:0-3088 GCF_001705305.1 Paenibacillus kribbensis | reverse complement strand
AGCATCCGTCAGCTTGCCGGAGACAATCGGCGCATTCGCCCGCTCCTCGCTGTACGACGCTTCGTCGTCCAGGTACAGCACCGCCGCCAGCGCCAGCTCCTCTTCGCCGAGCCAGGCTTCGGCACGCTCTCGCAGCGGCGTTTGCGTCAGCAGCACCTTCGCTCCGCTGTCTTCGAGCATGAACCGCACGCGCTCCGCCGGATAATCCGGGTCAAGCGGCACATACGCCCCGCCGGCTTTCCAGACGGCCAGCACGGCCACCAGCAAGTCCACCGAACGCTCGGCGAGAATACCGACAATTGACTCCCGGCCGATGCCACTTGCGCGCAATGTAGCCGCCAAGCGGTTCGCCCGCTCGTTCAGCTCCGCATACGTCAGCCGGTCGTTCTCGTACACGACGGCCGCCTCTTCCGGCGTGCGCTCCGCCTGTTCCTCAAACAGCCGGTGGAACGCGGCCGCAGGAGCCGCTTCCGGCTGCGCCGGGTTAAACGCGCCGAGAATTTGCTCTTTTTCCGCCGGTGTCAAAATGCCCAGCTCGGCAATAGTCGCCGACGGGTTGCGGAGAATGGATTCAAGCAGATGCAAGTAGTGAGCGGCCAATTTCTCCACCGTTTCGGTTTTATAAAGAGCAGTGGCGTATTCAAACAGATATTCCAAGCCTTCCTCGATCTCCGTGACGTCCAAGCTGAGATCGAATTTAGAAACAATTTCTTCGCTGGCATACGTCGACAAATGGAGTCCGGGAAGCTGGATTTCCAAATTCTCTGTATTCTGCAAAGCAAACATCGTATCGAACAGCGGATTGCGGCGTAAATCACGAGCCACGTTCACCTTATCCACCAGTTCCTCAAACGGATAATTCTGATGTTCAAAAGCGCCCAGCGTCGTCTCCTTGATTTCCTTCAAGTAGTCAAGGAACGTCTTACCGGCAGCCGGATAACTGCGGATGGCCAGGGTATTGACGAACATCCCTATCAGTGGCTGAACGTCGCTGTGATTTCTTCCCGCAATCGGCGTACCGACCACCACGTCTTCTTGCCCTGTATATTTCTGCAATAATATTGTATAACCAGCAAGCAGAACCATGTAAAGCGTTGCGCCGTTCTCGGCTGCAAGCCGTTTCAGACCCTCGCTTTTCTCGCTATGCATAAACAATTGCAGCGTGCGGCCCTCGTAGCTCTGCATAGCCGGGCGCGGATAGTCCGCCGGCAATTCCAAAACCGGCAGCTCTCCGCGGAACATGTCGAGCCAGTAGGCTTCCTGCTTGGCAAGCTGAGCTTTCTGCTCGTCCGATTGCTGCCATACCGCATAATCTTTGTACTGAATGCGGAGCGGCTCCAACTGCTCCCCGCTGTACAAGCGGACGAACTCTTCGATCAGTACGTCAATCGAAACGCCGTCAGATACGATATGATGCGTATCGAACATTAGAATGTGCCGGTCCGGCGCCAGTTCGGCAAGGCCTACCCGCAGAAGTGGCGGCTTCGCTAGATCAAACGGACGAACGAATTGGCGCACCGTTTCTTCCGCCTGCTCCCCGCTGATCTGCACATATTCCACCTGGAAGGCGGCTTCTTCGTAAATCCGCTGAACCGCTTCGCCTTTTACCATCTCAAAGCCGGTACGCAGCGTTTCATGACGAGCTACGAGCCCGCGGAACGCTTCTTCAAACCGCTGCCGGTCGAGCTCCCCTTCGAGCAGCATAGCTCCCGGTATGTTGTAGCTCAGCTCGGCTCCTTCCAGCTGGTTCAAGATATAGAGACGTTTCTGAGCGGAAGAGAGCGGATAATACTCGCTAGGTTCCGCAGCCGGAATAGCCGTGAACGAGCCGATCTCCAGCAGCTCCATAGCCGCGGCCATTTCCTCAACCGTCGAGTAGCGGAATACGTCGCGAAGCGGGAATTCAACGCCTAGCTCCTTATGCATTTTGCTGACAAGCGTCGTCGCCCGCAGGGAGTGTCCGCCGAGGTCGAAGAAGTTGTCCGTTACGCCTACCACCTTCTCCCGAACAAGCACATCCTGCCAAATGGCGGCCAGCTTCGCCTCAAGTTCGGTGCGCGGCGCCACGTATTCGCGGCCTCCGCCTGCTCCCTCTTCCGGTGACGGCAGCGCCTTCCGGTCGATCTTTCCGTTCGGCGTCAGAGGCAGGCGCTCCAGCTCCACGAAGTACGACGGGATCATGTACCCCGGCAGCTCGCTGGCAATCGCACGCTTCAGGTCCGCCGCCGTCAAGCCTTCTTCCGCTGTATAATAAGCGCACAAAGCTTTCTGACCTTCTTGATCTTCCCTGACGACGACGACCGCTTCCTTCACGCCACCTACACTCAGCAGCTTCGCTTCGACTTCGCCCGTCTCAATCCGGTACCCCCGGATTTTCGCCTGGTTGTCGATCCGGCCGATGAAGTCCACGTTCCCGTCCTCCATCCACCGCGCCAAGTCTCCCGTGCGGTACAGCCGCTCGCCCGCGGTCAACGGACTGTCTACGAACTTCTCTTCCGTCAGCTCCGGACGGTTCAAGTACCCGCGCGCCACGCCGACTCCGCCGATGACCAGCTCGCCCAGCACCCCGACCGGCACCGGGTTCAGATGGGCGTCCACGATGTAGAATTTCGCATTCAGCCACGCTTTGCCGATCGACACATGGCCTGTCTGCGGCAGCTTCGCCAGCGGCTCGTCGTAGAAGCTTGAGTCGATCGCCGCTTCCGTCACGCCGTAAGCGTTGATGATCCGGAACAACGAGCCGAAGCGTTCCTGCAAGGTCCGGTAATCCGCCACGCTGCAGCTGTCCGAGCTCGTGATCAACAGCTCCATCCAGCTCATATCCAGCCGCTGCTCGTGCACGTACTCCAGGAACGGCACGATCAGCGCCGGCGTCGATTCGAAGATGGTGACCCGCTCCCGCTCCATCCAGTGGTGCAGACGAGACGGATCGATCCGGTCGTCCTTCGGCACAATCACCATCGTCCCTCCGTTGTACAGCGTCCGCGCGATATCTCCCACGAACACGTCAAACGAGAAGCTTGCGAGCTGCAGCAGCCGCACCGGGAACTGATCCAACCGGTATTCCCGCCGGTAGCCCGCCGCCGTG
>NZ_MCBP01000041.1:0-3096 GCF_001705305.1 Paenibacillus kribbensis | reverse complement strand
TTTTAGAAACTTGTTCTTGTTTAAGACGAAGTTTTTCTATTTCATCCGTTGTTTTGGGTTGTTCGTTATTTAATTTTTCTCTTATAGCGTCATCTTTTTTGCCATAAGTTTTTCTATAAATGATTTTTTCATATTCATCAGATGCCATTTTATTTGTTTTTGTGTTAAAGTTTTTCATATTTTTTCCATATTTTCTTCTAGCCCAACTTGCCAGTGATTTTTGATTAATGTTGTTTAAATATCTTTCGAAAGAATAAACTGTATGAAACTTTTGTTCATACTCAACTTTATTTGTTTCTTTGTTTATTGAGTATTTAAATGCTCTATCATACATAAAATTTAAGTAATCTGTGTGTAAATCTCCCAGAAGCGAATCATAATTGTCTCTTTTTTCTATTGTTTCTTTTGAAATTGCCTTACCTTTAGCTTTGCCTTTAGCTTTACCAACACGACATTTACGACCAGACTCTTTATATTTACATTTTGGGTTTTCTCCGTTACAATTAGAACAAAATTCTTGTTTAGGTCTAGCCATTTTTTTACCTCCTTTCTTGATGATAAATTAATTATATACTTTTATTTTAGACTTGTCAAGAATAAAAATATTGTTCGGAAATAACTATTGTTTTTATGCTTGTACATATTTATTGACATTTATTGTTCGGTTTTAGCTATTTTTTAATGTGCAAAAAAAACGTAGTAGAATATATTAACATTTAATTTGGTACACTAATAATTATTTTTCCGTACATTTTATTTTTCTTGTGTATTTAACATCTTTAACTTTAATGTGCAAAAAAAACGTAGTAGAATATATTAATCTTTAATTTCGGACACTAATAATTATTTTTTTACGAGTTGGAAAGCTCTAAGTTATAAATCACCTAATCAATCAAACAATAAGCTAATTGTGCTTACTGATACCATACTTTACAAACAGGACACACAATGCACTTACTTTCTGCCACTTCTAGTCAAATTGCGGTTAAGCGTAAAACAAAAGCCACTAAGGTGGCAATTATTTTTTTAATATAATTTATTTATTTTTCCCTAAATCAAAATGTATTGCTGGCTGACTATTCCATAGTTCTAATGTTTCCTTGTCTACTTCTGGTTGATTCATGTATTCTCTGTTCATTCTAGCTCTTGTATTAACTACTTTAATTTTAATACGTTTCTTGTATTCCTGTTGTCGTAAGTACATCAGATATTTATCTCTAGCCATAGTTACCTCCTATAAATAGTATAACACAAAATGCCTACAAAGTCAATCATAGCTTACATAACAGAGGATAAACCAAACCTGAAAAGTGCATTTGATATAATATATATATCAAGTTGAGAGAGGAAAGCAAATGACAGAGGAACAGCTACTATTTAAGCAAGAGACATTGTCAGAAGTTGACTTTAACGAGTTCTTACTTAACGCTGTTGAATGTGGTTTGATTAATCTTGATACAGCTTTAATTTTTAAGGGAGAATAAAGAAATGAATAAAGAGCATATTTTAGCACAAAAAGAAGTATTGACTCCGATTGAATATGAACACTATGTTAAGCACTTATTTGATATTGGAGAAATTACTAAAGAGCTTTATATTGAATTGAGTTCTGATTTATGAGCAAAGCCTTAGCTATTGACTTTAGCACCTCTAATACTGGTTACGCATTTCGTAATCCTTTGACAAATGAGTATGTAGTCGGTTCAATTGCAGGTGGTAAAAGTAAAGATCCTTTGGAACGTGCCAAGCTTATTGCTGACGGTATAACAGAAATTATTGAGCATTACAATTTATTTGACTACTTTATTTATATTGAAGAACCTATTATCACGTTCAAGTCTAAGGGAAACATCTCATTGATTAGAGCTAACGGTTCATTCTTGGGTGTCATGCGTAACCGTCATAACATTGGCTATGTTGATGTACCAAACAGTAAATGGTGTGGGTATCATCTAATTAAAGGTAAGAGTGCATTGCGAAAAGTACAAAGCATTGAGATACTCAAGAGCTATAACATAGTACCTGATAATGATATCAACGACGACATGGCAGACGCGTTCTGTATCTTACTCTATGTAGAAAGTCAGGAGAATGAATGATTGTAATTAATATTGCCTTGATTATTCTTGGCATTTTATATGGTGTAGGTTCGGTTACCAACTTTAAGGAGTGGTATTATCGCCATGACTATCTAGCTATTATGCTAAGTGTATTTACATCTATCTTATTGGTAGTGGCTGGAGTATTAAACGTTTTGAATTAAAAGAATAGGTGTACTGATTGACGGTACTTAAATGTCATAGAGTTGACAGCCAAGCATAGGGTGCAAACTGTAAAGCATACTGTTTGATTAAATGAGTACTAGCAACTAACAGCCCTTTGTATCTAGCGAACATAGTATAATGGTAATGCTACAGATTCCAAACCTGTAAACGTGGGTTCGATTCCTACTGTTCGTGTTCTCCTTTATTTTATTATATGTTATAAGTTATAGTTCTAGGTATTGAGCGTATTATGGCATATAGTAACAGGATATAGTGTTAATGGTAGCATGCGTGTTTTGGGAACATGTAGTGTTGGTTCGAGTCCAGCTATCCTGATGAGTGGTGTATAGTCCATAGACGAAGTGTTAAGCTATGGCACAACTATACAGATAACTGGTGCACGGTTATATCAGCTAACGAAAGTCCTAGTGTATTAAAGTGTCACAGGCATAACTAAGTGACAGCTGGTTAGAGTAATAAGGTGTACTAACGTGGTGTAGGGTTCGATTCCCTACTGCTCTATAATAAGATGCCAGCTACTGATAGTTAGTCATAGTTAGCAGTATAGTCTAATGGTAAACGTAGGTTCGATTCCTACTACTGCTATAAGACAAGGGGAGAAGCAAATGATTATATTATCTTTATTTATTATTATGTTGTTCATTAGTCCAAGTATAGCATTGTTGTTATTGCTATTGGTTATTAACCCAGTGTTCACGTTGCTATGGCTATTAGTGTGGCTTGCTATTAAACTATAAAGTAATTAGTAAAAGAAAATATTTTTTTATATATACTCCCCCCCATTAATCGCTATGTTAAGGGAAATTTTCAG
>NZ_MCBP01000040.1:0-4170 GCF_001705305.1 Paenibacillus kribbensis | reverse complement strand
TACGTGAAAAGCAAAAGCAGCTAGTCGAGAAGGCACAAGCAGAGATAGGCGAATACTTGATGAACTCATGGGAAGTAGAAGACATTGAACAAGCAAAAAAAATGATTGATAAGTTTAAAGATGAAGCTAAAGCTTCATCAAATGTTTCCGAAAAAAGTGATGGTAATAATTCGCAAACTCCAACAAACCATACTCCATCAGGTTCTTAGATTTCATGAGTGAAGGTGATAAAAAAACGCCTATATCAGACATTGAAAAAAGAATCAATCAACTTGAAGAAAGAAAGAAAAATTTGGTTAGGTTTCATTCGGAAAAAGAACGAAAAAAAAGAGCTAATCAGCTAATCCAAACAGGAGCATTAGCAGAAAAATATTTTGGTATTCATCATCTATCCATTGAACAAAGAGAGGAATTATTTAAAATTTTTTCGGACTTTATCGCAAAAAATAAGCCTGATAAGTTCAAAGATAAGGAGGAATAATTATAATTTCCTACACGATTCTAAAAGGAGGCAATTAGAATATGGATGCAAGGGATCATGTGAATAATCAGGTCATTGAAATTATTGAAGAGTTAGCAGCGAAACGAAAAAGCTCATCACTTCAACACGAATCTACGTTTAGTCAGAATAGCCAGGATCAAGCTCGGAAAGTTGTCCCTATTCGTCCCGATCTGGAAGAGAATGAATCTCAAACTCTCCCTAAAAAAAATGAGATTGAAAAAGATAATCCTAACTCATTGAAGAGCTTATTAGCAGCTAGACACAATTTAGATGGATTGAGAAATCGGTTGTCTAAAGATCCAGAAAAGAATAAACACGAATTAGAAAAACTGGACAAGCTGGAAGGAAAATTAAACACCAGTATCAATAAAGCACAGAAAAAAGAAATCACGATTGCAATTGATACTTTAAAACGCGAACCACGTAGGTATGTTCTTAAATTAGCGGAAACTATGACGAAAATTGAAGCGTTAAAAAGCAAACTTGAAAAGAACCCAAGGTTCTATAAAGTTCATATTGAAAAGTTAGAAAAATTCCAAAAAATAATTGAAAATCGAATTGAATCTTCTCAAGTAAAAACGCTTCGTTCCGCAATTAATAGCGTTCAAAAAAACCCACAGAAGTACCGTGAAATGATTGATAGATATGATGAAATGGAGCGAACTTTGAACAAAGGTTTAAGCCAAAGTAATCAAGTGGATTTACAAAAAAATAATCAAAAAGAAAAAGAGCCTAATAAGAAGCAGGAAAAGTCTCATAATGATTTGGAACTTTCACGTTAAAGGTGCTTACATCCTCTTTTTACGACAAAATCCTTTTTGCATTCAAATATCATTCAAATCGAATGCAAAAAGGATTCATTTCGACAATAAAAACCTGCAATCGACGGCATTCTATGATATTTGCATTCAAATATCATTCAAATATCATTCAAATTGAATTGATATATTGTTCTTTTTAGGTTATAATAGAATTATGAATGAAAAAAGAATGATATTTGAATTGAATTTGAATGAAACCATTATATAAGGAGTGAATGAACGTTGAAAATCAAAGTAACAAGCGATTTCGGTAACTCAACCACGAAACAAAAAGTGAATGGGGAACGGATAACATCACCTTCTGTAATTAAAAGAATATATGATCTTCCGTCCGTTACAGAAACGGATGACGAGAAAAATGTAGCGAATTTATATGAAGAATTAACTGTAAGCATTACAAGTCAAAGCTTGCGAAGAAGTGGTATTTTTAGCGTAGGCCATCGAGCAAATTTAGATGCAATCAAATCAGAAAATATGAATATTACACTAGGAAATAAGTCAGATCATGATATTCCTGTGATTATGAATCTTTCATTAACTGCTGCATTCGCTGTGAAAAAACACTTTAAAAGATACAAGAAATTGCCCGAAAAAATTGAAGCGATTGGTACGCTTGTAGGAGCTATTCCCGCTTCTGAGTACGACCCTGATATTGCTAAAAAATTTGAAGATAGATTTACAGGAACTACGGGTAAAGAAATTACTCATTTGGTTTTAGTGCATGTAGGAAATCAAACCGTCAGCGTTAGTATTAAATACACAGGTGCCAAGATTACACAGGAAGGGATACCGGCTTTATATGCTCTTATAGAAGCCAAAGAAGATATACTAAGAAAATTCAGATTACTATATGCAAAAAATCCAAAGTGGTTTGCCATGACACAAAGAGATTTTTTATCTCTAAAGGGTTTAGGCGTAGATATCGGATCGGGGACTACAGAATATATCCATAGTCACGGAGTAAATCCCGTTTTAGATAATTGCGATGGTGCAAAAAGAGGGGTCGGACATGCAGCAGAAGAAGCATCAAAAATGCTTCAAAATAAACTAAAAGGTCACTTGAAAATTAACCGACAAAAATTTGATGAAATTTTACAGGATGATACTCATAATCTTTACGATTTAGCGACTGAATTTATGAAAGAAGCGCAATATAGCGAAGCAAATAATATCTTGGAAGATGTGCAAGTACGCTACCAAGTGACAGGCGGCGATATAGATTTCTTCATGGTTTTTGGGGGTGGCAGTATTACCTTTGAAGAAGATTTATATGAAAGATTACAGGAATTTGCTGAAGCAACTCAATGTATGGTTTTATGGATTCCAGAAGAGTATGCGGTTGACATGAACATTGATGGACTGGATATTCTTCACAATAAAGTATTTTTCCCAGGGGTTGTTGAATCTTGAGTACAACACCAAACGATAAAGATAAAAAACGTGATCTTGTTTCCTGGCGTATAAACAAGCTCTCTGACAGTGAACAAATAAATGATTGGGTTAACGCACAGTCCAATGTTCAAAATTCTCTTACCAGCTTAGTTAGACACATGATCGAACAATTCGGTTACAGAGATATTACGGATCAAGACATTCAAAAATCTCTTTACCAGAAACCAATTATTGATGAACTCCGATCCCTCCTGCCCGAATTAAAACTTGCACTTGCTGGAGTTAATGCAGAACCACCAGTCATAAATGAAACAGACGTCGATCCGATCATAAATGATGCTATTGAAATAGCTGAAGGCAAACCAGTAAATCCTTCAGACAAAAATGATGATATTTACAAACTCATTGATAAAAATAATTTGTAATCTCCAACAAAAGGAGGGAATGGGCCAGCATGTCCATTCCCTCCTTTTGTCGTTAACATGTTGTGGGGTCAGCATGAACGCCGGGCGCTCCGATCAGGAAGTGCATGAGCTGCTGGCCGCACGTCAGCTCTTCAGCCGGGCAGCAGCCACACCGGGAACACTCCTGGTGCTGCTCGGCAGCAGCCGCGCCAGGCATAGCGAAAAGGACGGCCGGGGCCGTCCTGAGCGTGTTGGCCAGTAATGAGCGCCGGGAGCAGCCGCACGTGCGCGGATCTCCTTCCGCTCGGATCAGGAAGCGCATGAGCTGCTGGCCGCACGCCAGCTCTTCAGCCGGGCGCTGCGGCACGGCTGCGCGGATCTCCTTCACAATCAAAAATAGTAAGTTAACTAGGTTAATTAGGTTAACCTATTGATTTATATAGATTTTATATTTAACTATATGGGGCATGTTGGCCAACATGAGCGCCGGGCGCTGCGGCATGCCTTCAACCGGGCAGCGGCTAAATCCGTTAGCCAATCGCAAAAAAGGACGGCCAGGGCTGTCCTATGGGTGGTATGATCTAGTATTCTTTAATCATTCATCGCCTCTCCGTCTCCTTGTTCTGGATTCGGACGATGACTTTCAATTTCCTTGAAAGCTCTTAATGCGTCATTCCATTCCCTTGGTAATTTCAGATTGCTTTCTATATATTCATTATTCTCCTCACTCATTCTCTATCTTCCCCTTTTAACTTCTGACGTTCGTTGTTATCACCATTATTGCCGCCAACTTCCGTCCAATAATAATCTCGTGAATATTAAGTGTCAAGTTTTCTTAGTCCACGAATATAAATTAGTTAACTTAGTTAACTCGGTTAACCTATTGATATAACAACGTTTTATTTTTAACCTATATAAACTCACAGCGCCGGGCGCTGTGGCACGGCTGCGCGGATCTCCTTCACAATCAAAAAAATAAGTTAACTCAGTTAATTAGGTTAACCTATTGATTTACATAGATTTTATATTTAACTACATGGGGCATGTTGGC
>NZ_MCBP01000003.1:0-587671 GCF_001705305.1 Paenibacillus kribbensis | reverse complement strand
AACAGTTTTCAACTGCGGGGTTTACCCCCATAGACCGCCACGTTCTTCCGGCTTTCCCCATCTTAAAACAGCAAAATAAAAAGACCAACCAGAAATTCTGGTTAGTCTTATAATACGAATAGACCGCCCTCCGGAAAAGGTTAGCGGTCTATTTCACTAATCCAACCCTACAGCCACCGCCCTTATAAGCGGCTGTTGTAAAAGAGTGAGGATGTTGACAGCATCCTTACTCTTTTTCAGTATATACTTACTAGCTTTAGTTTATCACAGGAAAATCCATATTGCCAATATGGAATATTTTTTAAATGTGGGCTCTCACCCCGAGCTATTTCTTTAATTGAAGCAGCTTAATCAGTTTGTCATGAATGGCGGTATTCGGGTAATTCCCGGTAAATTGGGAGGAGCCCGGTCCCATTGCAGTCAGTGCCACATCTACTGCGGTGTGCCCTTTTGTCGTCCAATCAATATAGAACGATTCGTCTGTGCCATGAATGGTGAAAGGACCGTCTTCATTTGTTGTACCGTCATCCGCTTTTTCTTTCGCATCCTTGCCTTCAATCGCCAAACCGCCTGTTTCATGGTCTGCCGTCACCAGAACTAATGTATCTGGATGCGCTTTGGCATAGTCCTTAGCTACTTTAACGGCCTTATCCAGCTGTTGCCCGGCCTTAATCGTCAATTCGCCTTCATTGTCATGCGCCATCTCGTCTGTTCCTTCCTCTTCTACCATCAGGAAAAAACCTTTTTTGTTTTTGGAAAGAACGTCAATCGCTTTTGTTGTCATATCCGGCAAAGAAACCGTTGGATTGTATGAGTTGCCGAGCTTGTTGTGAGCTTGAAACATCTCTTCATTGGCGAACAATCCGAGCAGTTTAGAGCCTTTGGCTGCTTTCATTTCTGCCTGATCCGTCACATAGCTATAGCCCAATTTCTTGGCCTGCTCCACCAGATTTCCTTGAGTTCCCTTACTGGCTTCCTCAGGATCTTCTGCCGGTGCATCTGGATGTTTCCCCGCTGTTCCTGCAGGATACCAGAAATCCTCACCACCGCCCAGAATAACATCCAGCTTGCTCTTTTCCAGATATTGCTTGGCAATCTCACTTTGAGCGGAACGCTTCTCAACATGCGCACCAAAGGCAGCCCCGGTTGCGTCTGTCACTTGACTTGTCGTCACGACACCTGTGGACATGCCTGCTTTTTTGGCCAGCTCCATGATCGTTGTGACTGGTTTTTTATTCATATCCATCCCGATCGCGCCATTATATGTTTTGACACCTGTTGCAATTGCAGTAGCTGCGGCTGCTGAATCCGTAACCAGGTTGTCCCCCGAACTCGTGCTAACCAGACCCGTTACCGGCATGTTATCCATTTCAAGCAATCCCGACTTTCCAACCGTGGCCAAACGAATCGCGTTGCGACTTGCTTCTCCCATACCATCGCCGATAAAAAGAATGACATTTTTAGGAGCAGCGACTTTAGCTGATGCAGTGCTCTGTCCTTTGGATGCCTGTGCAGTTGTAGACTTGGCATTAGATGAGGCTGCAAAAGCGTTAGGGATATCTGCGGATAACAATGGCACACTCAAAATGGTAATTGCACCTAAAGCAAGGATACTCTTTTTCATTGAACGCTTTTTCACAGGCTCACACTCCAATAGGATTATTATTCATACATGATGAAATAATCATATATTTGTTTTGTGAAATTTTATGAAGCAATAGATTACGCGAATGTAAAAATTGTTTTTCATAAAGCACAAAAAAGGCATCGACTCTTGTAATCAAGGTCGGTGCCTTCTGTAGTTTAAAAGGTAATTGCAGTTAAATCGCGGCAATTTCCTTGCCGATCGGCATGGTATAGTACAGCGGCTTTTGCTGCTCGTTTTGCTGATAGACTACCAGCAGCAACGTTCGTCCTTCAGCAGTCAATGGGCTACCCCCACTCAGGATATGGTCCAGACTGAACGGCAAAATATCCAGCACAGCGTGCTTTTGCAGTTCCTTTTCACCCAGCTTCAAGGAAGCGAAGGCCGGGATCATCTCGCGATATGGCTGCGACTGCTGACTGCCCGTAGCGGAATGAACATCCGCAGCTGTAGAAGAAGAAGCCTGTGCAGCATTCGTTCCACCTGTATGTTGCTTGCCTGCCTCTGCCACAACGTCCGCAGCCACAGGAGACAGCAGTGCATCCGGGTGCTGAAGAACCATTTTCATATAGGTGGACCAGTCGTCCTTCTCCAGAGTATGATCCCACCAGATCTTACGCGGCTTGTATTTATGGTTCAGGAAATAATCGAGCTTCATCAGCCCAAGCACGATATCCATTCGCTTCGTTCCGCGCGATTCCAGAAAGGACTGGAGACGCGTGAACAAGTCTTCGAGCTGGTGGCCGATTTTTTGCCAGCCTTGCCCCTCCCAATAATCTCCGAACTCTTGAAAGAAATCAAAGGCAGATGCAAATTCACGCTCGATCAAATAGTTCACCGTATGATCCATACGATGGGAATTCCAGTATTTCTCCAATACATCTTCCAGGCGCTTGAGCCGGACGATATCGGCAAAGGAAAGGACATCATTGCTTAGCATCTCATAAGGTGCCACATCCATGTATGTGTAATTGTACTTGGCGGCGTCAATACGCAGCCCCGTACCACGCAGCATTTTGAGGAAGCCGAGTTGGAGCTCTTCCGGGCCAAGCGCAAAAACGTCATTAAACGTTTTGCGGAATGTGTTGTAGTCCTCCAAAGGCAGCCCGGCGATCAGATCCAAGTGCTGGTCGACTTTGCCGCTTTGCTTGACCTTCGTAACGGTGCGGGAAAGCTTGGCAAAGTTCTGACGGCGCTTAACCAGCTCATTGGTCGGGTCGTTCGTCGATTGGACACCGATTTCAAAGCGAAAGATGCCTGGCGGCGCATTTTCCGCCAAATAATCCAGCACCTCGGGACGCATAATATCTGCCGTAATCTCAAACTGGAAGACACAGCCGCGATGGTTTTCAATCAGAAACTTGAACATTTCCAGCGCATAGTCCCGTTTAATATTAAATGTACGGTCCACAAACTTGATCAATTTGGCCCCGTTGTCAATCAGATACAGAATATCCGACTTCGTGCGCTCAATATCGTAATAACGCACCCCAACCTCAATGCTCGACAGACAAAATTGGCAGCTGAACGGACAGCCCCGGCTTGTTTCAAAATAAACAACCCGTTTTCCGAGTTCCGGTATATCCTCCGCAAAACGGTATGGCGACGGCAGCTCGTTCAAATCCGCCTTCGGGCGGCCCGGCATCAGGATGACTTCTTCTCCCTTGCGGTAAGCCAGTCCGTATACAAAATGGAACTTGCGATCTCCCTCCAGCTCCTGGAGCAGTTGATGGAACGTTTCTTCCCCCTCACCTACAACGATGAAATCCACATTCGTCAAACGCTTCATCCAGTGCTCCGTATCGTAGGATACCTCCGGGCCACCGAGAACGATTTTGACCTCGGGCATAATCTTTTTCAACACGTCAATCACTTTAATCGTCTCTTCAATGTTCCAAATATAACAGGAGAAGCCGATGACATCTGCTCCCCGCTGAAACAAGTCGGATACGATGTTCATCACCGGGTCCTTGATCGTGTACTCCGCCAGCTCGATATCAAAGTCCTTTTCACTGTAGGCTTTGAGACAGCGGATGGCCAGCGAGGTATGAATATATTTTGCGTTTAACGTTGATAAAATAACTTTCATAGGTCACAACCTTCTATTCAAAATCTTCATACACATCATCTGGATAAATCTCATCCTCGTTCACCGTGCCTCCGATATTCCCCTGATTTTGAAAAAAATCAAGAAACAGCTTGCCGTACTTGCGGAACTTCACTTCACCGACACCCTTGATCCGCAGCATATCTGCCTCGGATTGCGGGCTCGCCACACTCATCTCACGCAGAGTGGCATCATTAAAAATGATATAAGACGGCACATGCTCCTGAGCGGCCAGATCACGGCGGATCAGGCGCAATTGCTCAAACACAGTCTCGTTGACCGCCGCTGGATATGCATCGCGTCCCTGCCGTCCACGCGAGCCTGCCCCACCTGCAAAAGCCGTCGCATGTCGCACCACACGCTGCATAACCTCGCGCTGACCTTTCAGCACTTCAGCCGCAAGCTGCTGCAAACGAACGACCGGATATTGGCCCTCAGACAGCATGAGATAACCTTCCGATACGAGCACATTGATAATTTCAGCAATTTCTTTTTCCGTCCGGTTGCCCATCACCCCATAGGTTGGAAGGCTGTCAAAACCATACTGCAGCACCTTCTTGTTGCGCGAGCCTTTCAACACCGAGGCTACCATCGAAACCCCGAAACGCTCCCGCATGCGATGAATGCAGGAAAAAATCTTTTGCGCATCTATGGTCATATCGACCAATTCCCGCTCATCCGTGCATGAGCTGCATATGCCGCAAGCTCCATGCTCCTCCGCCTCGCCAAAATACTCAAGCTGCGCCGTACGCAGGCAGCGAGTTGTGTAGCAATAGTCAACCATCTGCTGGAGCTTGCGGTAGTCGTTGCGCTTGCGATCTTCATCCTGTGGATTTTGCTCAATCAGGAACTTCTGAGTGACAATATCTTGCGGTCCGAACAACAAAATGCATTGACTCGGATCGCCATCACGTCCTGCGCGTCCAGCCTCTTGGACGTAAGCTTCCATATTTTTAGGCATGTTATAGTGAATGACGTAGCGCACGTTCGATTTATCGATCCCCATGCCGAAAGCGTTGGTCGCAACAATGACACGGATATCGTCGTACAGGAAGCCTTCCTGGCTATCTGCACGTTCCTGATCTGTCATCCCGGCATGATAACGTCCTGCTGCCATGCCCGCATCACACAGCCGTTGGTACAAATCGTCCACGTCTTTACGAGTCGCCGCATAAATAATGCCTGATTCACCCTCGTGCTCACGGGTATAATTCAGCAAAAAGCTGCGCTTGTCTTCCCCGCGCAGCACGCTGAACGCCAAATTTGGTCGTCCAAGGCCTGTAACGAACGTCTCCGGTGAGCGCAGACGAAGCAGCCGCACGATGTCGTCCATGACCTGCGGTGTTGCTGTTGCTGTAAACGCAGCTACAATCGGGCGTTCATACAGCCCTTCCACGAACGGAGCCACGGCCAGGTAGCTGGTGCGGAAATCATGGCCCCACTGGGACACACAGTGAGCCTCATCCACCGCAACGCAGGAAATCGGCAGCTGGGTCATCTCATCGCGGAACCAATCCAGCTCCAGCCGCTCCGGTGCGACATACAGCAGCTTCAAGTCACCATTCCGTGCAGCGCGGATGCGGTCATTCACTTCTCTCCCACTCAGCGTGCTGTTAATATACGCAGCCGCTATTCCCATCGTCGTCAGCGCATCCACCTGATCCTTCATTAGCGAGATAAGCGGTGACACAACAATCGTTAAACCCTCATGCAACAAGGCAGGGATTTGGTAGCATATGGATTTCCCGCCGCCTGTCGGCATAATTCCTAACGTATCATTGCCTTCCAGCATACTGGCGACAATTTTCTTTTGTCCCTCCCGGAAGTCGGGATAGCCATAAAACTTTTGCAGTAAATCCTGCGCCCGTTCCAACATCGGTGCTTGTACACTCATAGATTTAAACCCCTCATAATTTCCAGCGCCTCGGGCGCATATCAGCTTTTCTTTCGTTACCTTTAGTTTACCGGGGTTCAGAGTAATGTTCAACCGCTGGAAGACTGTCAGGCAAGTTTACTCCCCCATGGCATTCGCTGTTTTCTCATGATATAGTGGACACGGTGCCGCAGTTGTACACGATCATGAGATACGGTACCAAGAAGGAGAAAGAATCCATGAACAATCGGAAACCCCAACGAAAAAATCGTACAAAATCAACGTTTAACTCAGGTGGCTCCAAGCGCAACCACACTTCTGCCGGAAAACCCGGCTCACATAGACCGGAAGCACGAGGCAAAGCGAGTGCTTTTGATAAAGCACCTGCAAAAACATACATCGTACAAGAGCCTGCCGAATTGCTGAGCTTTTTGGTAGAGCATGTCACCGGCATGGGACGTAATTCCATTAAATCAGCGCTTGCCCGGGGACAAGTGTCTGTAGACGGCGCAGCACGCACAGTGCACAACTTCCCGCTGGAGCAAGGCCAGACCGTCACACTCTCCAAGGAAAAAATTGCTCCCGAGGTGCCGCTGGCCGGCCTGCGTATTTTACATGAGGATGAAGCCATCATTGTCATTCATAAAGATGCCGGGCTTCTGTCCGTCGCCTCTTCGCAGGAAAAGGAAGTGACAGCCTACCGCCAGCTTACGGCCCATGTGCGGCGAGAACATCCATACAATCGTATTTTTGTGCTGCATCGCTTGGATCGTGATACATCAGGAGTCATGATGTTTGCCAAAAGCGAAGCCGTACAGCAGCAAATGCAGCAAGCGTGGAAGGAAGTGGTGTATGAACGAACATACATCGCTCTCGTAGAAGGACAGATTAAAAAAACGGAGGGCACGATCTCCTCATGGCTGAAGGAAAGCAAAACGCTGAAAATGTACTCCAGTCCATATCCGAATGACGGGCAACACGCGGTCACTCACTACAAGCTGCTTCAGGCCAATCGGCATTTTTCCTTGCTGGAAGTACGTTTGGAAACCGGACGCAAGAACCAGATTCGCGTACATATGGAGGATATCGGTCATCCGATTGTTGGAGATAAAAAATACGGCTCCAAATCCAAGTCGATCGGCCGCCTCGGTCTGCATGCGCGAGTATTGTCATTTATTCATCCCGTCACTGGGATCTTGCTGCGTTTTGAATCCGACACGCCCAAGACCTTTTTGAATCTGTTTCGGGAGTAAAATTGTACAGGGCATACAGGGATTGGATGGAAATATGAATGGAGAACCAGGGGCTATGGGCAGCTCCTGGTTTTGAGGATTAAGTGGTATGCTTCCGAACACCGTCAGCCATTTTCATCAGCTCATCCCATATGTAAACGGGAGTATTGCATACTGGACAATTTAGCCAACCGTTTAAATAGGGCAGATGGCTTGGAAGCTTGTTTTCTTCGATTTTCAGAGCATACTCGTGTAGCCATTGTACATCGGAACCTCTGTGATCCAATAAACCGGGGTGAATCGGATGGGGAATCAGGCTGTTTGAATGCACAGGATCTTTATCGTAAACGATCAGGGTATCACTCTGTTCAGCAGGCCAAATATAGAGCGGAATACCGCAATGTGGACAATCCAGCATATATTCGTCACCTGTATCGAAACTTTGAAGCATATAAGCTATACTGCGATAGCCTTGAAAGGCAGCAGCAGCAGCCAAAACATACCGTTTGCCTATATTTCCCTCGTGTTCTTTCGCATAAAGCACCATTTCTTCGGTCATCTGTGCAAGTCGGACAATGGCATGTCGATATTGCTCATAAATATATTCAGCCACACTAGAATCCACTTCTATCTGATCCCTTGCAAATTCCAGTGGAACTTTGGTATGTAAGGGATTGTAATTTTTCGCTTCGAATATTCCGCAAATGTTATATATATCCGCACGGATACCTACATCAGAACTGTTTAACGCGATGTCTACAAGGTAGGGTACGGCTGCAAATGTACAAGTATACAACGTGTTTTGGTGATACAGTTCCTCCCAATACAAGGTGTCAGCTATCTCGCCGTCATATCCGGCTTGGAGCTGGTTCAACATTTCCGGAACGTATTGAGAAGAACCATAAGGGCCTTGGAGCAAATTCCAGACCGGATCGGACAAAGCCAGCATCTTGATACTCCTTCCACCGTTTTTCTTACAGTAACATAGGCTAGGGTTGTACAGTTCTTTTTACTATCAAAATTCATTTTAACTTCATAATTCTTAGCTTCTTACGTTTATTACATTATACGCATATGATTAGCTGAAGTTGCTTTTCTTGTTTTATGCAATATACAAAGTCACTATTCAGGGGTCTATAAACATATTCGGTTAAGTTTTTAGTATTTTGAAGATGACATATGCTTTTGAACGTCAAAAAATGTGTACAGTCAACATTATAAATCCTGTTACTTAAAAATCACTGAGGAAGAAATAAAGTATATACATAGCTACAGAACTGAACTGATTTGATGAATCGGTATATGAAAAGAAACGTTGGGAATATTATGGTTGAATACTGCAACCATAAGGGGAAATAGCCTATGACCATCACACCGGAACAGCGGATTACCCTGCACGGATTTAACAATCTGACCAAATCGTTAAGCTTCAATATGTATGATATCTGTTACACCAAAACCAAAGAAGAACGCGAAGCCTATATTGAATATATTGATGAACAATACAATTCGGACCGGCTGACAGCGATCCTAAAAAATGTATCCGACATTATCGGCGCCCATGTGCTCAACGTAGCCCAGCAAGACTATGTTCCTCAAGGAGCAAGCGTAACAGTGCTTATATCGGAAGGACCTATTGTGGAGGTACCCACTGAATCCTACGCCGAATCACCCGGTCCCCTGCCTGACTCTGTCGTAATGCAGTTGGATAAAAGCCATATCACTGTCCACACCTACCCGGAGTATCATCCAGACGAGGGGATTAGTACGTTCCGAGCAGATATTGATGTCTCTACCTGTGGAGAAATTTCCCCGCTTAAGGCACTCCATTATTTGATCCATTCTTTTGACACGGATATTATGACGATTGATTATCGGGTACGCGGCTTTACGCGTGATACGCATGGACACAAGCTGTTCATTGACCATGACATTGCCTCCATTC
Organism: Paenibacillus kribbensis; assembly: GCF_001705305.1. Classification (GTDB taxonomy): domain Bacteria; phylum Bacillota; class Bacilli; order Paenibacillales; family Paenibacillaceae; genus Paenibacillus; species Paenibacillus kribbensis_B. The sequence continues at coordinate 578,869 of NZ_MCBP01000003.1, read as the reverse complement.
AAAACTATATTCCTGACGAGGTGCGCAATCAGTATGACATGATAGACGTGAACGTGTATCAGGAAAATATTTTCCATACCAAATGCAAGCTAAAACAGTTCGATTTGGACAATTATCTATTCGGCTATACAAAGGAAAGTCTGAGCGTGAACGAGCAGCAGAGTATATCCACACGCCTTAAAGCTGAAATGGACGAAATTTACTACGGTAAAAACATGACGTGACCAAATAAGCGCCCGCGAATCGAATAATGCACAGTGCTGAGTCATTTTTTGAAGAAAAGGACGATCGCTTGGGCTGGAATGTAGCCGGGCTTTTGTCCTTTTTTTGATGCGAAATCATCAATATCATCCAGCTTTATCTGTACAAGTGGGAGAATGTTCAATATGATAGGGGAAGAAACCACTAATTTGAAATATCAACAGCCAGCTTTAAGCGCGCTATCGATTGTAAGCGCAATCAATTGATTTTGTTATGTAACATAAAGGAGGAATTTGCATGCAAGGCGGTATTGGCGGTAAAAACATCATTTTACGACTGGAAATTTCCACCGAGCACATCCAATTTGGTCAATTGATTACGCTGGTAAACGAACATGGCGGAGATGTAATTGCGATTGACGTCATTCGTACCTCTGAAAAAGTCACTGTGAGGGATATTACGGTTACCATTGCCGATCCAGCAGAAATCGACCGAATGATTACACGGATCAAAAAAGCGCAAGGCGTAAAAGTACTATCCATCTCTGATCGTACCTTTCTGCTGCATCTTGGAGGTAAAATTGAAATGCAACCCAAGGTGCCGATTCAGAATCGCGACGATTTGTCCCGGGTATATACCCCGGATGTGGCACGTGTATGCATGGCCATTCATGAGGAGCCGGACAAAGCCTTTCGGTTGACGATCAAGCGCAACACAGTTGCTGTCGTCTCTGACGGAAGCGCCGTTCTCGGGCTGGGAAACATCGGCCCCTATGCAGCCATGCCGGTCATGGAAGGCAAAGCCATGCTATTCAAGCAGCTCGGTTCCGTTGATGCCTTTCCGATTTGCCTGGATACGCAGGACACCGAGGAAATCATCAAGGCCATTAAGCAAATGGCCCCGGCTTTTGGCGGCATTAATCTGGAGGATATTTCGTCACCACGTTGCTTTGAGATTGAGCAGCGGCTGCGTAATGAGCTGGACATCCCTGTTTTTCATGATGATCAGCACGGCACAGCTGTCGTTCTATACGCAGGCCTGATCAATGCGCTCAAGGTCGTCGGCAAATCACTGTCCGATGTTAAAATTGTCGTGTGCGGTATCGGGGCGGCGGGTGTGGCCTGCACCAAGATTTTGCTATCGGCGGGAGCCGTCAACATCATTGGGGTAGACCGTCACGGAGCAATTACAGCTGATGAGACTTATGAGAATACGGTGTGGAACTGGTATGCGCAGCATACCAACCCCGAACGATTGTCTGGCACGCTGTCTGAGGTTCTGAAGGATGCTGACGTGTTTATCGGTCTATCGGCAGGTGGAGTGCTGCGACGAGAAGACGTGAAGCGTATGAATAAGGCTCCTGTGCTCTTCACCATGGCTAACCCGGTTCCCGAGATTGCGCCAGAGGAAGTCGAGGATATTGCAGGTGTCATCGCCACAGGACGTTCGGACTATCCGAATCAGATTAACAATGTGCTTTGTTTCCCCGGTATTTTCCGGGCAGCACTCGACTGCCGTGCCCGTGAAATTAACGAGGAGATGAAGCTGGCGGCAGCAGAAGCCATTGCAAGCACCATCCGTCCCGAGGAGTTAAACAAGCTGTATATTATTCCCGGTGTATTTAACGAGACTGCGGTTCAGCGGGTACGGGAAATGGTCATTAAAGCCGCCATTGCGAGCGGTGTTGCCAGAAGAGTGCCCCGAGATTTCAGATAAAAGAAAAGGATTGCTCCCCTTATTACGGGTGCAATCCTTTTTTATAAAAAATTCAGGCGCTAAATGGGTTATCGCAACAGCTGTTATGATCTCCATTTAGAGAACAATTGGCTGGCCCGCTGGGCAAACTCCTCCAGATTAAAGCTGGAGTTATCCAGCCTGTAATACCACTTTTTGATCGTATCCAAAATCCAGGACGGGACTTTAACCCCCGATATACCTGAATAAAACGTGTTATACGCCCATACCAGATGCTCCCATCGTTTGTCATCGCCTTCCTTGACGTATTCGGATACATCCAATACCTTGGCACGTCCATCTTGCATCAGCACATTCTTGAGGTGAATATCACGCGGGTTTAATCCCTTGGATCGGACAAATTCCCTCGCCTCTTCCACATCCAGAATGACCTGTTCGGGCACCGGAATCCCTTGCAGCAGACAATCCAGCAGCGTAATGCCGGATTCATAGCTGATAACAATGTATTTATCGCCCTTCCCGTAATAACGAGGAAAAAAATCGGACCCCTGCAAAAGCTCATATACATGGGCCTCCGCATCTTTTTTCTCGATCGCCATGTCTGAGTACACCTTGAACGCGTAGCCGGGTAATGAATCAAGTGTAAATACGGCCGCATCTGTCCCGATGCCAATACAGCGGACGTCCTGAGTGACTGTTTTAATGGTAACCGGGTCATTATCCTCCGTACTGTAAACGGTCACTTGACGTATGATATCGTCTGCTTGTCTCCATTGTTCAACCATGTGCGACCCCTTCCTTCTCTGTTCTATACCACTTCAAATGAAGTTAGACATATGCCGGATAAGTTGTATTACGGGTCATCTTCAGAAACGGATTCACAATGATGCAGGATTGGTTTTGGAACATGGCAGCAGTAATTTCTTCAACTCCGCATAGCTGGACGCTGTTTCATAGGCTCCCAGCACGTCAGATTCCGGGGAAGCGTTCCTGTGATTGAACCAGATCGTCCGCCAATTCGCGGCTGTAGCTCCCGCCACGTCATTCCGCCAGGAATCCCCAATATAGCAGCAATGCTCTGCCAAAGTTCCTGTCCGCTCGTTCACCACTTCAAAAATGCGTGGATCGGGCTTGGCATAGCCAACAGTTCCAGAGACAAAGATATGCTCTGGTGCAACATGATTTTCCAGCGCCATCGCTTTGATTTTGCTCATCTGGTGCTCTTCAAGACCGTTCGTAATCAAGCCGACCAAATATCCAGCCGAGCTCAATGCATCCATTAAGGAAGTTGCTCCTTCAAAAGGCTCTATCCGATACTGACGATCCAGGTATACTTTTTGAACATGTACTGCTTGCTCACGAGTGATATTTACCCCGAATTCCTGTAAAGCCAAGACGAAACGCCCCTCCCTCATATCGTCCAATTCATCCGGTCCTGCCTTCCCCTCCAATAGTCCTCCTTGGGCCGACAATAGATCACTATAATAGCGAATACGATGATAGGCTTCCTCATAAGGAAAACGCTCACTTAATCCTAATACTGCACGCAGCGCGTCGCGTGTAGGGTGCAAATGATCATACATGGTATCATCTACATCAAAAAAGACTGCCTTCTTTTGCAAATCCATATGCCCACTTCTTTCTGTAAAATCTTTGGATGACGCTCATCTTCACCTTGTCCTGATATTATACCCGCCCACCTGTTGCGTTGCACCCTGCCCTTTCACACCCCGTCTATCGCATTCACGCTTCACAGCTGCCAACATACACTGAAAAGACCACACACAGGTAAAAGGTCACATTTTTGTTAAAGTTCCATTATACAGGTTTACATTCCGTGTAAAATCACGTACCTTTTAGGGATGAACGCTTTACGGATGTACTTGGAAAAGGGAGGCATACATGATGAATTCCGGTTCTAACTTAGCCTATGGATCAGCTACACCTTTGATTGAGGCACTTATCGAATTTGAACAGGAGCTTGAAGCGAACCGGCATTCTCTGGGTTATGATTTGGGACTGATTATGGAGCAGGGCCCGGCACCCCGATATATGGCTACACCGCCAGATGTCATTCCTTTTGCCCATGCAGGTGTAGACGGAATACATTATGGCTTTTTAACCGATTTTGGACTTGAAAAGGATCTTTTACAGGCTCCCATTGTGTGCGTATCCCCCGTTGATTGGACAGGTGTATGGGTGGTTGCCCGTCATTTGCAGGATTTTTTAAACGTGGTTTACACAGAAAATAGTTCATTAAAACGGTACTACGCCAATGGTGAGGACTATTCTGGATATATGAGTCAGCGAGTGCCTCAAGCTACAGATGAACGTACCCTGTTTGTACGCGAGTGCTTTCGAGAACGCTTCGGTATTCAGCCCATTCAGGATATGGCTGTCTACATCGACCGTTTGCGAACGGAACGGAAGCAAAATGAGGCGGCTCCTACGTTGAACGGCTTGGGCATTCGGAGATTTTCTACTGCAAAGCATCACTCTTTTAATGCAGAAGATGCCCTTTTGAGCGTGGCAGAGCCCTTCCATTGGGAGCAGCAAGGTGAAGCTGTGCGTGAGTTGTTTCGCAACGGATCATGCGAAGCCAGGCTGGCTTTTATTCGGAATGCCCAGACACGGCATCTGTTCACCCACTCCGCCCTTCGTGCTTTTGTAGCAGGACAGCTTAAATCTATGGGCCTGTCTGATGCCGCAGCATATTTGGAAGAGTCCTATTATACAGTTATTCCGGATACGGTGGAATCTTAAACGAATTCTTGAATTTCCCCAGCATCACCGCCTCTGAAAAGGCGGCTTTTTGTGCTACAATAAATGAAAATAATAGGGTCAAACGACCCGGTACGCATGAAAGAGAGCGAGCATGAATAATCATTCCTATCCTACTCCTGAGATCGTCGAGGTTTGTCTGTTGGCCGGCAAACTCATGATGCAAAATGGAGCTGAAACCTATCGCGTCGAAGACACAATGTCCCGCATTGCCTTGGCCTACGGTATACCCGAGTCCCATAGCTATGTAACACCGACCGGGATTTTTTTTGCCATTAACAACTCGGAGCCTGCCAAGCTCATCCGCATCGTAGAGCGGACCACCGATTTGCACAAGGTGACCGAGGTGAATTCCATTTCACGTAAAATCAGCACAGGTAACTTGTCTCCCCGCGATGCCGTAAAGGAGCTTTCGGAGATTGAAGGTGGTCCTCTCCGCTATTCCAATCGTGTACAGCTGGTAGCCGCGGCTCTGGCTAGCGGTTGTTTTATGATTATGTTTGGTGGAGTCTGGCGAGACTTCCCCGCAGCCGTGCTGTGCGGTGGTATTGGCTTCGCATCCGTGCAATATTTTCACAGACTCGTTAGGGTTAAATTTTTCTCAGAGTTTTCCGCATCTTTTTTGATCGGCTTGCTGGCGGCTTTGCTCACGATAGCAGGCTGGGGACAGATGATGGACAAAATCATTATTGGCTCTGTCATGCCACTGGTGCCAGGCTTGTTAATTACCAATGCCATCCGTGATTTAATGGCCGGACATCTCGTTTCGGGACTTTCCAAGGGTGCTGATGCATGCCTGACGTCTTTTGGCATCGGGGCTGGCGTTGCAGTTATCATTACGTATATGTGATTCGGAGGAGATCCAGGCTTATGCTTGCACAATTATTCACAAGCTTTATTGCCACCGCTGCTTTCGGCATTCTTTTCCACGCTCCCCGGCGCTCGCTGCTGCAATGCGGTTTTGTCGGTATGCTGGGCTGGCTCGTCTATTATTGGACCACGGGTAGTATGGGACCTGTGAGCGCAAGCCTGCTGGCAACGGTCCTTATCGGCATTGTCAGTCAAGGCTTTGCGAGACTGTACAAAATGCCCGTGATTATTTTCAGCGTGGCAGGCATGATTCCACTCGTTCCAGGGGGCATGGCCTATAATGCCATGCGTCAGTTTGTACAGCATAATTATCCCCAGGCACTGGAGCTGGCCATAAGCACACTGATGATCGCAGGGGCCATTGCTGTCGGATTGGTGTTATCTGAAGTAATCAATCAAATTTTTCGCAGCATACGTTTTAGACCTCACATTAAAAAGCAATGAAAACAGGCTGCTTCCAAAATCACGCACCTTTCAGTGTATGAGCCTTGGAGACAGCCTTCTACGTTAACTATCTTTGCACGTTCGTTTGTTGTTCCGTTTATCCCTCAACATCATCCACTCGTCTACCCAATATGGCCAAATCCCGCTCAACGTTATCCAGTATGGCAACACGCGGATAATAACCCCATTGTTCAAATCCAAACTTCCGCAGCAACGCAATACTCGGCTCATTGTGACCAAATACAAATCCCAACAGCGTTGTAACACCAAGTTTAGGACATTCATGCAGCATATGCTGGACCAGACGACTTCCTGTTCCGGTTCCACGGGAAGCTTCGTGAACATAGATGCTGATTTCTGCCGTACCGTTATAAGCTGGACGCCCGTAAAAGGATTGAAGACTGGCCCATCCGGCAATGCCCCCTTTTTGCCTCAAAACCCACAACGGACGATGGTTTTCCTGATGAGCTTCAAACCACGGAATACGGCTTTCCACCGTCACCGGCTCCAGATCTGCCGTAACCATTCGACCCGCAATCGTAGAATTATAAATGTCCACAATATCGGGAAGGTCCTCCCTGCGCGCAAATTCAATGGAAAAAGATTGTGCCTGATTCATCGTTCATATCCGCCTCCTGTAGTAGTGATTTATTCATTGTACAAGACAAGCGCCGGAACAGCCATATCGAGTTGTTTTTGCGGATTAGACACAAAGGGCTCTATAATAGAATTTAAGACATACAACAACATAGTCAACCCATTTAACAACATGAGACAAGGGGGTATGCTTCAGAGTTCAAAGGATTCTGGGGCAGCTTAATATGAATATTGGAACTCAAATCTTGATTCTGGAAGTACCTATGGAATCCTTTTTTGGAAAAACAACCATTTATCCTGTGCTGCTCAAGGATGAGGACGGACTTACGCTGATTGACACAGGGATGCTCGGCCAATTGGAACCATTGCGCAAAGCCATTGTTGATGCGGGGGAAGATATCAACCGCCTGAAGAGAATTATTTTAACACACCAGGACATTGACCATATCGGGAATGTTCACGCATTGCTGGACTTGCTGCCGAATACGGCTCTGCTGGCTCATAAAGATGACGTTCCTTACATGACAGGGGAAAGGCCGTTTGTGAAGCTGACGCCGGAACGGATAAATCTGATGGATACTGCGCTCAAGCAGCAAGCCGAGGATATGATTCGACGCCTGCCAGATTTGCGCTTTGCTCATATTCTTGAGGACGGCGAGCATCTGCCTTATGGTGGAGGAGTACAGATTATTCATACACCAGGCCACACACCAGGGCATATCAGCTTGTATGTACCCGCACAAAAGCTGCTTTTGGCAGCGGATGAGCTGCGTGTAGTCGAGGGTGAACTGGTTGGCCCCGCTGAATCGGCTACGCCGGATATGCCACTGGCCTTGAAGAGCCTAGATAAACTGACTGTATTGGATGCTGAGAAGGTACTCTGCTACCATGGTGGTTTTTATGATCAGAATGTACAGGCTCGCCTCCAAGCATTAAGTCAGGAACGGGGATAAGTGATTCAAAGCTACAAATCATTATGCATGAAGAGCTATAATGAATAATATAGAAAGGGATGAATCTGAATGAATGATAAAATAACCCGGCTGTATGATGAACTGAAGTCACAAGCCTGGGACGGCCTACTCGTGACTGATCCCAAGCACATTTACTACCTGACGGGCTTTGCCAGTGAGCCGCATGAGCGCTTTCTCGGCCTGGTACTGCTTCGCGATCAAGAGCCTGAATTGATCGTACCTGCCCTGGATGCAGAGGCCGCCCAAGCCGCTTCTTCCGTAACCCGCATATCGACCCACACCGACACGGACAATCCGTATGATCTGCTGCGCCAACGCACAGGTAGCGGAGTGAAAGCATTCGCACTGGAAAAGGAACACGTTTCCGTTCTCCGTTACGAACAACTACATACTGCGATTGGCGCTGCTCAATATGTGGATTTGGGTCCTGTGCTTCAAGAAATGCGTGTGCGAAAAACTCCCGAGGAAGTACAACGTCTCAAACATGCTGCCCGGTTGGTGGAAGATGCTCTTCGTCACGGCTTAACTCATGTACGTGAAGGCGTGACGGAAGTCGAGCTGGTGGCCGAAATCGAATACCAAATGAAAAAAATCGGAGCAGACGGTCCGTCCTTTGACACCACGGTGCTGTCTGGACCCAAAACAGCTCTCCCCCATGGTGTTCCAGGCACCCGCAAGCTGCAGTACGGCGATCTGCTCATGTTTGATATGGGTGTATATTCCGATGGATATGCTTCGGATATTACGCGTACTTTTGCTTTTGGAAAGCTGTCGGCTGAGCTGGAAACGATATATAATACGGTTCTCCGCTCGAACGAAGCCGGAATTGCCGCCATTCGCCCGGGAGTAACCTGCGCTTCTGTAGACCTGGCCGCACGCGCTGTTGTTGAAGCCGCCGGATACGGTCCTGCCTTTAACCACAGGGTTGGACACGGCCTTGGCATGAGTGTTCATGAATACCCATCTGTCCACGGAGGCAATAATGACCTGCTTCATGAAGGCTTTGTGTTCACGATAGAACCGGGCATCTACGTGCCAGGTCTCGGCGGTGTGCGGATTGAAGATGACGTCCTGGTTACCTCTGATGGTGTAGAAGTATTGACTTCTTTTCCAAAAGAGCTGACGGTGCTGGGATAAGTTTGATTTCTTTTTTCATATTAAAGCTCATGCTTAAAATGCATGGGCTTTTTCCCTTTTGATCCTAGTACTCAATAAAAATACGCTTTATTTTCCTTATTTTATCCTGAGAGCAGTTGTGATTTGTGTGTAACTTTGCTATAATTCAGATAGCTAGTTTTACTTTTTTGCGGATATAGTAAAGAACTCGCTTTGAATACTTTGAAATATCGTAGCCGGATATTTCAAGTGCATCTTGAATGTCTGTAACATTCAACACCTGTTTTTGCTCTTTACTTTTCTCTACAATTAAGTCAATTTCATTTCTGTATTTGGATTGAGTTTCGATTTGGGTATTCTCTGCATCCTGTTTTTGTTTGTCTATTTTCTTTCTGATGCGTGTTAATGTCCTGCTAATTGTCATGGGGTATACGTGGAGTATTTCCGATATCCGGGAGTTATTAGCTCCTTGCATTATTAAGCGCATTACCGTTTTTTCGTGTTCTGTAAACAGAGAACTACATAACAGTTGTTGGACATATACCCTATTAACCACATGCTCATCGATGTTACTTTGTGAGTTGTCTGTAGCTTCAAAGTTATCTATGGATTCAATATGTTCCATTGCATCACTGAATTGAGCAACTTCTCTGTAACGCTCTATAGGAACTTGAAGAAACTTCGCCATTTTTTGCTCACACGGCCTGTAGCCTAGGGTGTCTTCAATTTCTACCATCCTTCGGATCATATCAATAGCCCCCCGACTAAGTCTTACCTCTTGTGAGTTGCTATATAATAATTGATTAACCTCCCATAGAATAGGCCTTACTACATACGTAGTAAATTTAATTCCTCGATGAATATCAAAATCCTTGAGTGCCGTTAGTAATCCTATACATGCATGCTGATATAAGTCGTCTTCTGTAACCTTAAATTTCATTTTTAGCTCTTCTATACTTCCCTTATATCGCATAATAATTGAAAACATAAACTTCCGATTCTCTTGCAGAAATTCTCCAAGAAGGTCTTTGTTCTCTTTACAGGCACAGATCAGCTTTATATTATGCATATCCTTCACAGCAGGTTTTCTTAATTGTACATACGTATCACTGAGCAATTCGTTCACCCCGTTTTCTGGCGATATCAGTATAATGAATTCACTAGTCGGTCTACCTTTTTAGAATTTATTCATCTGAATAGTTAATGAGATACGTATGGCCGGAATCATCCAAGTATAAAAAATTCTTTGAACGCGCTTGATTAGTTTCCATAGAATCCAATACATACTCACGCTGGGTAAGAAGCTGCTGCTCCATATCCTGAGCCAGAGACATATATTCATTCATTTGTAGTTCAAGCAATTGATGACGGGCTGCAAGCTGTCTATTTTGGGAAATTAGGTGATGATTTTTCCTTTTAAGCTCCTTATTCTCTTTAACAACTCTCTGAATTTTGCTAAAAATTTGTATAAAATCTACTGAATCAGAATCTTCCCCATCTTGCTGATACATGTTGTTGTTCATATAGTTCATATCATTTCCTCCACAATTGATTTAGCTGCATTTAAAAATTCATATAGTGATACAATTAACTCTGTCTACTGTGTTTCTTCAACATCAGTGTAGTGGTAATTCGTAAAATCCTTGAGATGTATTTCCACCCGATTCAGGTTACAGCCAGGTTCATTTGCTAACTCTTGTTCCAGCTTTTCAAACTTCAGCAAGGTATTCTTGCTCACCGGCGGCTTATATGCATCTTCGCCTGCGTCGTATCTTGCCCACCACCTTCTCAGAGATTCCAGCGTTATGGTCTGATTAATATAATCCCCACAGTGCTTACACCAAAGAACAAGGGATTGATCACATTCCATCTCTTCAGGAACAAAAGAAGATTCCGCCCCACAGTGGGGGCATTTATTCATATAGCCGATCACGTTCTATAACCTCCCTAGACCACTTTTTTTAGACCCGGTCAGATAGAGAATAGATCATAGTTTTGGTCCGTTAGACCATTCAGATGAAGGACAACCTCCGGGTCTGTCAAAAAATAGTAGGATATTTCTATTCTTTTGCGTTCAGCACTCTCCGTGTAAAATTCAAAACGAAATTCTCGCCCTCCCTTTACAGGATGAGCTACTTGAAAATAGAGGCCTTCACTATAATCTTTACAATATACGTGGTTAACAATTAACTTTTCATCAACCACTAAGGACCAGTAATCGGCAGGGGTAATCGTATCTGCCTTTATTGAAATAGCGAAAAATTCCAGATCATTGGATATCTTAAAGGTGTCTGTTACCATCCTTTTACTTTCTAAAGCCCTTAAACCATCTATATCAACTCTTCGGCTTGCTATGCAGGGCTTTGTTTTGGTAGGATAGAAAGGTGGATCTAATCTTCCACCAACTATATAGCGACTCAGCATGTAAATTACCCTCCTCTTTAACAATTTTCATTAAATTTTCAGAATCATTCACTTGCAATGCCTCAGTCAGATATGTATACTTAGAATGTATAGTAAGGGGCAGTGCGTAGTGCCTTTCTATTCTCTTTTGGATTGGATTTTTTTTCTGATAGTCGTATATCAGATTATTTATTTTTCAAGCTCAGTTTTATAGAGTTCCCTTAGTTTTTTCATAGCTCGACAAGCATGCGATTTATGAATATCAAGATAATGGGCGATTTCTGTAGGCTTCATATCCATTCCCTCTTCAGTGAATAACATAAAATTTAGGACTCGTTGCTCCTGTTTTGTGAATCTGTCACGATTGCTTAAATAGTCTACTTTTACGTCTGTTAATTTAAACCCGTAATCATTCACTTGAACCGAGTAATAATTGGCCATTGAGTCTTCTTCATCTACGCCATCGCAAAAGTTAACGATTGTACTGTATTGTGTGATTTTACGTTTTTTTTTACGATAATAGTCAACTACAGAACGTTTAATGACTGTATGTGAAAAAGTAGATATATCCTTTTTTATGTTGCCTTTGTGGATTGCTGTCAGAATTTGAACGATAGAATCCTGTTTTACATCTTCTCGATCCTCCTCGTTAACACCACGCAGTATAAAGTTAAAAATATGATTTAAGGTATCTGGGTTAAATGAGCTAACATTTGTCGTTATCATTGCGGCTCTCCTATTTTAGTTTATTTTAATTAAATAGGTTCAATTCACTCTGTTCCCTCCCCAAGAATGTGTATCACGTCTCCTTTCTGAATTTCAACATTCGGCAATTAGTTTCCACTTTTTTCTTTATTATACCCTACTCTTTTTTAATACGTAATACATTTGTATCAGTTCCAATTACCTAATTAAATTTATAATTTTTAGGATTCTACTCTAATAGTCGTCATATCTATCAGAAGAGTTGCAATATATCTATTACTTTTTTTAAAAATGCGAACCTTTGTTCTCATTCTAATAGGTATATATAACCTTGTCAATTCCTAGAATTGGTTGATGTTATTTCAATTGGTTATATTGTTCTACTTTTTTTGTGTATACAACCTTTTGAAATAAGTCTTTTGAATCAATCCAAAGAAACGTTTCATGTTTCACAAGATCTGTTTCAACATTTTATTAGATACTAAGGAGATATCTGGATATAAACTTCTATTTCCAGCTACCTACCTAAAAATCTGTTCCCTATCCACCTTCAAGTCTGGCTACCAATGCCTCTACCTTTGCATTCAAGGATCTATTTTCTGCGAGCAAGCTTAAATTTTCAGCCTGAAGCACAGCCACCTCTTCTCTTAAGCGATGGATTTCCTCCCTATGACTCCTGAAATGGCTGTACCGATGACTCCAATAACTGCGGTTATTATATTTATGTCCAGCCACATCACCTACCTGTGTCTATTTTCTTCCCGTCAGGATCAATATAAGTAAAAATCAGTAAAAATTAACCCCTACTACGGATAGCAGGGGTTAATTTTACATGATATAGCAGTAACCGTATTCGGTAGCCACTTCTATACTGGATGTTACATCGTCATAAATCTGAACCTGTATAGCTCCAGATAGCAATGATTTTTGCCATACGGAAATATGACCTTTCATTATAGATCTCTTCCAAATGTCCATAGAGCTGTGAAGATCATTTTGTCGATACTGTCTGACCACCACTGATCCAGTGACAACGGATTTCTCCCACACATTCATACCACTTTGCAAGCTTTTCTGTGCTGTCCTTCTCACAGTAAGATAGCCTGTGATATGACTATGCTCCCGAATCCCTAAATCTGCTGGAAGTTCTGTTTGCTCTGAATGCCGAATGGTAACGTGACTATATTGATCATACGCTACATCCCGTCTAATCCCTACTTCAGAATTCAGATCATGGTGTTCCATAACACGAACCGATAGCTCGCTATCCCAATCCTGCTGATCGGAAAGACGTACCGAGATTCGAAACCATCTATCAGATTCACGACTTTTCCGTGCACTGATCTTGCCTTTAAGTTCAGATTTCTCCCAAGTTTTTACGTAAAGCTCACTTAAGATACTGTCCAAAAGACTACGTCTGATTCGTAGATGAGAAGACTGATCCGTACGGCTATCCACTTGAACCTTTATGTTAGAGCCTAGATTGCCAGATCTTACTCCTACTGCAATTTCCAAATCTGAAATGAGCTTAGCTCGCACTGTAATTCGTGACTGCATATCCATTCTTTTATGGTACGGAATGGATATAGAGGCCCACAAATTTCCTGAAAGTACAGTAAGACTTGAAGGCACATCTTTTTTCGGCCAAATCGCTATACTTGATCTCAAAGAGGTATGATGCGGTATAGTGACCGTTGAAGGCAGCCCGGAATGCGCTCTTGTTCTTACAGACAAATCAGATATGAGCTGATTGCTAAACACAATTTGAAGCCTGCCGTAAAAATCAGGATTGTGGATATTCATATCTGCCAGCATATCTTGTCTATCAAGTATATGCCCCTCCACCATCAGATCCGCCTCACGAGATCTACGGACTGAGATAGAGCTTTTCTTTACTGCTCCCTGAAAGATGGTTAAGCTCCCTAATATATTAGGGATACTCAGCTCCATACCAGAAGTGATATCCTGATGCGCTATCCTTCTTACATGGATCGACCCAAGCGTTTCCTTACGGTTGACAAGAATCTTTGCCGGAAGTTCGGGAAACGGAGCTGCCCAGCGGGCAACACTCAGCCTGGAAGCGATGTTCTCCCTGTAAAAGACATACATATTAGAAGGTATTATTTTCCTATTTACCCATATAGCGCTGTCTATTGAATGCTCACGTGCAACAGCAACAACAAGCTGAGCCTCTAAAGAATGATTATCCTTACGCCTTACGGACACTTTACCGTTTACGTTAGGTACCGTCACTGTAATATCGGCCAGGATCTCCCTTTGATTATGGACAAACAGGCTTCCCTTCCAAACTGTTGCTCCATAGGATTGTTTAATGCGTAACGAGCCTTTAAGCTGCGACCCCTTGCTTACACGAGTGGTAAGGCCACCCTCTATACTGTTCCTTCCCAAACTATAGATACGAGTATCATAGTAGTTAATCACTAATATAGGGCGATACGATTTTTGCTCCTTGGTAAAAAAACGAATACTTCCATTTTCAAACTCATCCAGAGCTTTAAAGATATATCCAAAATTCGGCCTTTTTCCTTCATACCATGGACGAATGGAATCCGTCACATCGAAAGAAATGTACCCTGAATCTCCACCTACATCCTGAACAATGTTTATACCGTTATAGGTTGAATCCGGGCTGTTAAAGCCAAATGGAAACGGTTGATTTTGCCATGTAACTCCATATTCTGACCATTCTTTGGATGCTTCAATGAGCTGTATCCCCTTCAAAGGTACATTGCGGCCATCGAAATACACTTTGAGCTCGGCAGATTTAATCGTCGTATTTTTCTCTGGAATTGAAGCAGTATCCAGATCAAAACCAACATAAGATCTGTATCTCTCCTGAGCCGAGGCAGAATATCCGACATACATTTGTTCCTCAACCCCATAGTTTAGTCTGGGCTGAGACTCACGAACAAAAGCGTCTTTATTAGCATAAATAATCGTCGTGTACGTAGGAGGCTCAATAACATCATATCTGCCTTTCATCCAGGTATAGGGTGTAACTCCTATGGATGAAGTCATGTCTGAAACTTCTCGAACCGTCATTGCAGATGGAAGATCATCATAACTACGGGATGTTATCCGATATCTACCGGTAGACTGGGTACAGGATGAAATAGATAAGAGTGAGGGTAGATTCTCCGTCTTCTTAATTTTCAGACTAGAATATACATCTGTAACATGACTTTTATGAATATGATAGTGACCTATTATTCGGGTATGGCTGCCGATCTGAATGCTACTGTGTAGTTTGGATATATTGGATACCGTTAGGAGGGAAGTTAAATCTCCAGCTCCAAGTGGTTCTATTCCATATTTCACGCCCAGATGAGTATGTGTTCGTACAGATAGAGATGAATGTATTTGATAAATAGACTTAATTTGCAGGTTGGAGCTGAGATTAGCAGACTCAATTCTCCGTACCTGATATCTTCCGTTGCCGTTTGCTTGAGTGTTGATTTTCAAGCTACTGACCAGATCATTCGGCTGTTTGACCTCTATTACAGCTTTGAAATCTTGCTCCTGAGCAGCAAGAACCTTATATTGGGCAGCTAATTTAGTATTCACTTGCACCGACATACAGGAAGGTAATCCCTGCTGCACAACATCCAGGCTGGATAGCAAATCATCCGGTATGAGCTGCTTCACATCGTACCTGGCTACTGCTATAGATGATGAGCTAACACTCAGCACAGCAGCAAGATTATTGGACACCTTAACTGCCATCCTACCTTGGACATCACTGTGATCCGCAGGCAGGATACCGTAGCGAGCCTTTACTGCCGTTTTCCCTGATGCATTCACCCCCAGGACGGCTGCAAGGTTATCTGCCACCTTTACTTCAATAGCACTCTGTACATCATCCTGATCCTTGGGATGGATCACATAGTGTGATGTTACGGAAACATGAGTATTGATATGCATATTGCTGACTACATCAATAGGCCTTCTAACTGCTATATATGAAGACATGTCAGCCGTGTCGGCAGGAATAATGGTCTGCTTCCCTTGAGCCTCCGTGCTAATTCCCACTTGCAAAGATGCTGTGAGATTCTGCCTTTCTGGTACGATCGCATGAATGCGCATGTCAGAATGATTTATCCCCAAAAGGTAACCAGCCATATAGTTTTCAACGATTTCATCCATAGTTAGCGCAACATTGTACATTCGTACAACGGGAATATATCCACGAAAACCTTGGCTATTCTCTGTATTCTGCTTGCCTATAAAAAGTCCATTGGGCCCTTCGCTATGTTCAGCGAATTCAGCTTGCACGTTTCCCTGAGGAGCGCCATTCAGAAAAGTAGCTAGATTGCCTGTAATTTCATCATATGCGCCAACAATATGATACCATTGATTTCTGGGTAATCTGCCTAAGTTGGCATATGCTTTTCTCGTGCTGGTCGCAATCTGAAGCTCCAACTCCCCTGTAGGACTAAACTTGACCAAGATGCCCTGGGTATCGTTCCCCTCAGTATTGTCCAGTTGTCCCCCGGAGGACAAAACAACGTTGCCCCCGATATAATATATCCACACTTCAAAGGTAATACTGGTGATCGGCTTAGAGGTATCCGCGCCTGTACATTGGATATATTGACTCGTCCCGTTAAAAAATAGTGCATAGGGCTGGGCGAGGGTGTTTTTTCCTACCCAGCCATCATTTTTTGTAAATTGGAAGCCGTTCAGTATGCCGTGATTTCCTTTACCACTCAAATCATACCATTGCGAAGTGGGTTTTGAGTTGGAGCCAACCTCCAAACCTTGATCTGCAAGGGAAGCGTGAAGGGAAAGGATTAATCCTCTCTTACTAAACATCAACATCACGCCCTATTCCATTGTATTGGAACATCATTACATGGGGCTTGCTTTCGCCCTTAGATCAAACGTTCCACCCGTCTTCACTACAATATCCGACTTGATTCGGACATAGAACTTTTCCGCGCTGCCCTTGGCCAAGGTGCCATTAAAGGCTAATTCCTGAGCAGGTAGAAACGGAGTATCCGACATACTTAAATCAATTTCCATCCCTTTGGCTACCGTCGCACTATCAACCCATGTTTTAAGTTGATTCACCGGGAAATCAGCATTATTTTGCAACCATACTGGTTTAGGGGAAGAGGTTTGGCTGGCGACTAATGTACCGAACTCCAGGTAACGCAGCCGCTCTCCCGCATTATCCGTATAGTATTTGCCAAATTCATTACGGAAGCCGAGCAATGGCAGATCAAGGGGTAGAAGCTTCCTTAATGCAGGATAGCCGTCATTGTATTTGGGGTCCATCATCCATATGTCGTCAAAATTCCAGGCCGCATTGGAATAGGTTCCCCTGTACTTCATTTCACGGGTGGTCAAGCCTGATCCCCCTGTACCGGAAGTAGTCTTATATAATTCCTTATCAAAGTAATTATATGAAAAGGCTCCACTCCCTGCATAAATAAATCCATTCAATCCTGTGGAAGCAAATGCCTTGCCTAACGCGAGACATCGTCTTATCGTAAGGGTACCCGTGTTTCCACCAAATCCGCCTACTGTCACTCCATTTAACTCCGCATCTGTCCAGCAATCCTCCAATATAGAAGAACTAATACCGTAGCCTAAAAATCCCCCCAGATAATCCCCTGAACTTTCGCCTTTACCAGAGGCATAGCATCTGCGTATTATTCCATTAC
Source organism: Paenibacillus kribbensis (assembly GCF_001705305.1). Taxonomy (GTDB): domain Bacteria; phylum Bacillota; class Bacilli; order Paenibacillales; family Paenibacillaceae; genus Paenibacillus; species Paenibacillus kribbensis_B. The sequence continues at coordinate 561,396 of NZ_MCBP01000003.1, read as the reverse complement.
CAGTTAGATAGCCTGCAAACACTCCAGTGTAGCTTACTCCTACAACAGTTGTATTTACACTACAATCCTCTACGATTCCATCCGTAGTTACTTGTCCTACCAATCCGGCTCCATGACTTCCTTTACTTGTAATTTTGCAATAAGAAAATGTATCGGTATGGCAATTGCTAACGGTAGCTTGGGAAAGCTGGCCTGCTAATGCTGTTGTATAATGAAGCCCTGTAACATTACAATCAATGATATCCAGATTTTTGATCCACCCGCCCATCATGTAGCCAAACAGACTTACAAATGAATCATTGGGACGATAGATGAATAAGTTGGCAACACAGCGACCTCCACCATCAACATATCCTTTGAAATACGATTCTTTCCCCGTCAGATTAAAGCCAATGGGGTAAAATCCGCTATTTGTTTGGGATTGAGTCATTTTGATATCATCTTCAAATTTGAAATAAAATCCATTGCGGAACCAGCGCATTTGAGATAGATCAAACTCGGTCAGAATAAGGAAAGGATCCTCCTTGGTGCCTGTCCCGCTTGGGTATCGAATAAATTGACGATGCTCAGGATATCCCCCATTGTAATCCTGACTCATATGCCAATAATAAGAAAAATCCCAATTTTCAAAAGTAGATGCCGTTTTTAATTCTAACGTGAATTTGCCAATACCCGCTGCACTGGTTGGAACTCCGGAGGCTTCTATATCCCAGTAGCAATTTGTGATTGCAGAAGAATTGTTAGCGCCTATAAAACCTCCAATATTGCTTCTTTCCCGAGCTATTGTGATATCCTCGACCTTACCTGTTGAGTAACAATATGCAATTGAGAAACCGCCACTGTAATAATTTACATTTCCAATGAACCCTCCTGCAACATTGCTTGCGGATCGAACGTTACACTTATAATTATACGAATAATTAATGACTGAAATGCTGGCTGTTGAAATGCGGTGGTCTTGATATAGATGACCAATTAACCCGCCAACATACCCACCCTGACCTTCGACTACACCTGAAATAATATTACAGTTATATATTGAAGTATTCTCCGCATAACCTATTAAAGCTCCTGTGTGTGCCTTTTTATTACTGATGCTAGGATCAATTAATCTTAAATTACGGATTGTCGCGTATCTGGTAAACCCAAATAAACCAACATAAGCCCTGTCCTGATTCATGTACAAGCTTTTTATAGAGTAACCATTACCATCATACACACCTGTAAATAAAGAAGTACCAGAACCTATCGGAGTGAACCCCTCTCCACTCTGAAAGCTGCCCATGACAATATCTCTATCCTGCATATACCAGGCTCCGGGCTTCTTCCGTACATCATCCAAATCCTGTTCGGTAGAAACAATATAAGGATCCGCCTGCGTTCCACCACCACCGGAGAAATGGTCTACATAAATATAGGTCTGACCCTCTACCTTTTCGTAATAGGGTCTTACGCCGCCCGTCTCTTCCTTCGTCTTCACGTAGGTCAGCTCGGCAGTACCATCTTCATCCGCATCGCTGACTACATATACATCTGAGTAATCATCATAGGGTAACATAATCGTTCCGCTCAGCTTGGAGGCTCCATGCACATAAGCAAATTCACGGCCAAACGGGATCTGCTCACGGGTTTCCGCATCCAATACATGCTGCACCCGGTCTCTGCCCACGATGTCAATTCCCGTCGGATCGACGGTATCCAAAATAATCGTGGATGCTATTTTATTTTCATAAAAGGAATCAGCCAATTGCTTATATTCCTGATACATCTGCTCTTCATCAGGTGTTAATGTATAATTATCGTCCAGATTTTTTTCCTGGAGCTCTTCAAATTCTTCTCTGATGTTCTCCCAGCCGTTTGGAGTAAGGACTTCTACAGGATATGAATATATACTGAATATTGACTTTTTATTGATTTTATCCACTTCAATCGTATAATTACGAATTACTGAACCAGCCAATTCAATTCACCTCCGATATCGGGTTTTAATGGAGCACTGAATTCCTGTGTAACCAAGCCGTTTACCTTGACCTGTAATTTGCCATTCAGTTCCGTATTGGACACTAGTCTCAATGCCATATGAACGGGTGCGTTGAATGGAATCTTACAGATCGCTTTGACATGAAATTCAACCTGGTCAAACACGAGTGCCGCCTTATATCCAAAATTAAATTGGGTAATCGTACTGCTCATTACACCTTTTTCTCCTGCTGCAGCAGGGCTGTAGTTGGGTAACCCGGATGCCTCCGCATCCTTATATGCAATAATGTCTCTGTAGGATTGAAACACATTACCTGTCAGGTGATAGTCTTTGTCCGGCGTTGAATATACCAACTCCACCATCCTGCCAGCCAGTTTGAAAATACCGTCACTTTCAAAGAAGAAGGCCTGACCATGCCCAATCATACCAAAGCGGATCAATTTTTCTCTTTGAATGGTATAAAAGCTGTTTTCTGCCTGAGTGACAAAATCATACTCAGAAAGGTGAGTACCGTCCGCGTACTCACCTAGCCAAATAAAATCCTGTGACACAGGAGAATATCCGTTACATTGTGCAAACATAGATATTCTTCCTCCCATTGTATTGGATATCGGTTGTTAGACGTATTGATAGGCCACGCGTGTCAGAAAGTTGACATTACCTGCTGTGGCCGTAGCCGGAACGCTTGCTTGTAGTGTCACTTGTGTGTAATTGCCTTTGGAATTCCCTACGGAGCCATCGTTGATAACACCCAAAATTTCCTTGTTTCCCGGCGAAAAGGTTCCCTTGGAATTGACCGTATTCCCGCCAGCCTGAATGACTTTCGTTGCTGTCCCGCCAATTGAAGTAAAGCTGGACTCCCCCATACTATCTACACGTACCTGAATCCATGTATTCAGGACCAACTCACCACTATCTCCACCTGAGCTATCCTTGGTTGTAATGGTACAATTGGTCATGGTAGAAAAATCGTTATTTGCGTTCCCACGGTTATTCCAAATAAGTACACCCAAAGATGGGGAAGAAGATCCCGCGTCTATCGTCCCGATCTCCCATTTGGATAGTGTTGTTACGTTGTCTGTTTTAAGCCATGATACTGCTGGTGCTGGCATGTTTTTTCCTCCTTCATTTTAGAAAAGATAAAATAAAACCCTTCGCCACTTTTTTCATGGCATACTCAATATAAGTAACTTGCAATGAAAACTAACATTGTGCGGACATAAAACCTACAAAATTCTTTAGAGGTGGACACAAGTACACCCCTTAAATGCTGCGAATGAGCATGTACTCTTTCAGCGCTTCCAAGGGGTGCTGCTATAACTGATATAAAGAGCTATTTTTTCGGGAAAATAGAATTAGAGTTGCTTATTCAGCCTTTTGATACTGAATAAACAGAACATCCGGTACATTTTCGACAACCTTCAACGTATCTGGCGTAAAGTTAAAACCTGTAATCAATCCGCCTTCATCCTTGATATAGGTAAAGTTAATACCTGGTGTTTGGAGCTGCCCGTTGATGGCCAGACGTACCGTTTTATCTTTGGCTTTTCCCTTCTTTAGCGTGTATTCCGTCTCGCCCCCAACGGCTTCAAATACCTCTTCTTCAGCTGCCGCTTCGATCGTGCCCACTTTCACACTCAATGCTTTGAATGCAGCATCCGCAGCCTTTTCCAAATCAAGAATACGACCTTCCGCATTACCAAAAGCCCCTGCTTTGAAATAGCCGCTTGCGGAATCCGCATCCCGATCACTGATCCCATTCATCAAATCCTCAGAAGATTTCAAGCGCTTCGCTAAATTGCTGAGAGCAGCTTGTAAAGTCACTCCGCTATAGTTGGAATCTGTTGCAACCCCGATTAGTTGTGCGCCTGCAGCAGAAGCCAACCGATCCTGGATGGCCTGATCCGCATCTTTGCGATCCTGTACCTCCTGGCTAAGCTGGTCTTGAATTGAAACTCCCAGATTCGAATTACCGTCATTGTCGAGCGTGCCCGTCGAGCCATACACATCCTTCATCAACTGAATCAGGTTCATATAGGCTTTGGCATCGGTGGCCCCTTCCACGAAACCGCTACCGCCTCGAATAATTGCATCAGGAGGAATGACAGACAAATTCGTGCGAATTACAAAACGATAATCAATCTCGCCCGCTTTTGCATCAAATGTGTATGGCTGCTCTTTGCCCCCTTCTATACTATAAAATTTCAGAAGGAAGCTGCCTTTACTTTCTTCAAGACGACCATATACCACGTCAGAATCGCTGTCTCCGATCGGGCTGTCTGTACCTGCGGCGCGAAGCTGCACCTTCTCTGTCAGCACGACACCTTCCACTTTGTCTCCGGTCGAGACGGTTCTTGTGCCGATATCGCCCGATACATCCAGTTGTGTGCTGCCGGCAACCGCTTTTTTATTCACCTGTACAAATACATCAATCTTGGTGTCTTCCAAAATTTCACGGTGATTATGAAACTGGAGGTCAATGTACTTCTCTGCAATCTTATTCGCTTCATCAAAATGTTGATCCCGCAACAGTTTGTTGTTCAACTGCTCACCACGGAATCTGGCAATACCTCTCGTTCCTGCCATAACTCATCTCTCCTTGTCGGGATTTTGCAAATCCTCTTTTATGTTTTGTTACGAATGCAATATAAGTTTGCTTTATGCCTTCTTATCCGATATTGCAGTAATATTTTTTATATAGTAACGACGATTTCCAGCGTCAAGCCTCTTAATCCTTCACCTACTGCATGAGTGTTAATACGAAAATGATCGTTCTTGTGAATCATAGGATCAGAAAGAATATAAGGTAAATGACTCGTATTGCTGGATTTTTCACCTGCCTGGATGGTCAGGTTGCGACTGAGAATATTAGTCCAGCTCGGTAACGTTTCATAGTCGAGCTGTGAGCATTTTTCAATGGAAAACTCACTTTTACTTGTCCCGTATACTCCGCAAGAAGCATATATCTCCTTGATCTTCCCTTCAAACGGGAATCTCATTTCATATTTGCAGGGCCCTAGCGGAACCCGTTCCAGTACAAATACCATCGTTTTGGCCTCTGCCCGCTCTTGGATATAATCCAGCCTGTCATCCAACTGGTGAAACTGAACATCACGCTCCGTATATTTACGGGCCGAGACGATCTCTTCCTCCAACCTTTTGAACCTGAGATCATCAATACCGCTTCCGCCCCCCTGACGATACTCAGGCTTCCAGGTACGGATGTATATTTCATCATCCATCACAAGCGGAATGTGCTGTCCTGCCAGTGGATGCTCCTGCGGATAAATGCCCAAATCAAGACGAATCGTGTTTTCGTCTACTTCCTCATATCCGCCCTGAGCCAGCAAATGCTGCCCATTCAAATATACATCCAGCATCCTTGTACCCAATATATAAGGATGTGTCAGACGGATGTACAAGTCTTTATGCTTGTCCAGGTAGGCCTGATCCACAATAATCTCCTGTTCGTCCCAATAGATGATTTCATTTCCATATCTGCGCAACATCATCTTCGTACCTGCCAAAATCCAACACCTCCTTATACATGAGTAATATCCAAAATAAAATGAAGAGGCTTAATGCCAAAGTGCTCATTTTTGCGTTCTACCTTCATCCAGAATTTCATCCTGCCTTCGGGTGGCAGAGTCCCCATAGGGAGTCGCTGCATATAGTCCCCTTGCGGATGATCCGTTCCATCATCAAGGCTCAAATCCGCCCATTCATAGCCGAATTCCTCCAGATATTTCAGAATCCCCATCGAGATTTGCTCAGCCTGCTTATTTTTGGAGGGATTATATAGCTCCAATTGCACCTGAATGATATTGTCATACATCGTGCCCAGGTAGGTTTCCCCGCTTAAACTAAGCTCTTTATCCTTCCAAAGAACACGAAGATCGGTACCATACAGATACAGATCACCTCCATACATGTCCATAGCGCCAAGGCTGGATAAAAGGACGCCATTTTCATCATAGACTCTCAGCATTCCGCTAAAGGGTACGGTCGGAAGCTCCATTTGTACCCCTGTCCACGTGGGCTCTACTTTGGAGGAAGCAATGGCATATCCATCAGGATCGCATAAAAATACGGAATAGCCTTCCGGCAAATTTCCCAGCGTTATTTTGTTGCTTTTGCATAGCACAAGCCTGTCTAAACCGAGGTTCTCGTATTCATCACGTTGTGGATTTTTTAAGAGGACACCTATTTTTTCAGCCACCAGATCAGCCGAGTCAAATAGCTCCCACCCCAATCCGCGATTAGCATAAAAGGTCCATCGGTTACCCTTCTTCTCTGCCCGCCACCGGCTATACTCCCGAGTTGTCGTGTCCCTACTCTCCAGGAATTCCAGCCGATGGTAGCCATCCTGCCAGATGACAATCCCACCTTCATCGCCGTATGCAATAGGAACATAGTCAGCAGTAACTTCTAACAGCAGGGTAGGCTCATCCTTTGGTGCATCAAACAAAAGCATGGTTTCCTGTTCTGTGTGGGACATGATTAACTGCTGCAAGCCTGTATCCAGGGTACAAGCCGTTGTCGGAGATAATTGGTAGCGGGAATGAATTTCTCCACTTTGGAACGTGTCATCAAAAATCAATCCACTCCATTTCTTGTAAATCCCCATGAGATTTCTATCACCTACCTTGTCTTCTTCCAGTTCCAGATGTTCCAAGAAGCGATCTTGCCCATAATCATCCATATTTTTCGTTTAGGCATGACCGGTATCGATTGATTCGTAGCTTCGGATGGGGCCTCAATCACGGTCTTCAAGATTTTATGACGCTTGGCCGACTCTGGAGCTTCGATACGAACAGCAGCTGTTTTTTTCAAACGAATACCTTCTTCTGCATCTGTAATCTGTGTCTTTATTACCTTTTTCTTTCTGGCAGCTTGTTGATGCTCATTCTCGATATTTGTAGACACGACCTTCTTCTTGCGAGTACCTTTAGATATAGCATGCAGCTCGGTTTCTTCTATTTTAAAAACAGGCTCTGCAGCTGTATGAGCAGGTATCACTGCTGGCAGCGTTTTTTCGTTGGCTTGGCCTTGTTCCAGCTCCGGCATATCCACCATTTTGCTGATATCTCCTAGTTGGGCAGCTTCAAGACCATCTCTGACACCGATGTATTCCTTCTCCTCACCACTGGCACGTTCCTGATGAATCCATATTGCTTCAAGCACATTTTCAACCTGGTTACCTGTTCCATTCGTCTGCTCAACCACAGTCTCATTCGTTCTCATGATGCTATTTGCCCGGTCGATCTCATCTATAATCGTCTCTTGAACAGATGCCACCATGACTGCTTTCTCTCCATCAAGGAAGATAGCATCGGACACCTGATGTTGCCCCTGATGGTCAGCGCAAATGCCGGTATGGATTACACCTGTTTGAATATCCTCATGGACAGACGCGCGCTCAGACGAAGTAACATCCGCTTGCTTCGTCTGCTCCAAAAGCTCGCTGGCTTTGATCTCATGCCGAACGGCTTCCAGGCTTACGATGCTTACACGTTCAGATGGAGCCAGCGCGACTTCCTCCGCCTCCAGGCTTTCTATACTTGTCCGCTCTGCTGGATGCAACGCCACATTTTTGGCTTCCAATTCGCCAATATACTGTGCGCTTTCCAGTGGCCCTGATTCCGCTGCATCAAAATTCCCAGTGCTCATGGCTGCCCTCTCCAAATGACGATATTCACCATCCAGAAGGGATTGAGGAAGAATCCCCTGCTCCATAGACTCCGTAACACCTGTAGTGCTGGAGAAGGTTCTGCCTGTTTCCATATCCTGTATCGTGACATTCGTACTCTCCGAGCTAGGATGTGCCTTATCCAACGCCTGGATTTCGGCTTCGGCAGACATATGTCTTTCTGCATCTCCCATCGCATGATATGCACCTTCGAAGGAAGAGAAGGAGTTACCAGATTCGGAGTTGATAAGCAGCCCCTCTTCAGCGGAAGACCTGCTTCCTTGCTCAGCGTTTGTTTGCAGCGTTCCTTCGGTATGCTCGATATGGGCTTGATCCGAACGAGTCTGGATAGCTTCCAGCGTGCCACTGGCCAATGATGTTTCCAACTGATGAATGACACTATCTGTAATTAGACTCATTGAAGTCTGGGTTGTTCCTTCCTTCACAGCCTCTGCCACAATATTTTCAATACCTGCTTCAATCAGTTCCATCGCCTGCTCACCATACATAATCCGGAGCATTCGAGCCATCTTGCTGATTTCAGGAGACTCTGCCATGATTTCTCTCAAAACATCGGCTGCAAGCAACTCTTCATACTGCCCCTCGAACTCCAATCCATTTAAACGTGCAGAACCAAGGTCGTCCAACTCTCCTTCTTGGCTCACGAATACCCGCTCTCCACGCTGAGATTCGTCTAACGTTGCGTGATGTTCAGGGACACCAGAACTTAAATGCTCATTGTCAGCATCTGTGGAGGAATGGATAAAGGCTGTAATGCTTCGCTCCTCTGGCACAATTTTAGAGTCATCATATGCTGAAGCTACTCTATATCGATCTGGACTGGCAGGACAGACTTGTTCATTATTGTAGCTGGCTACGCTCGTGAATTCGTTGGAACTGTACTGGCCTGAGGATGCGAGGCTACCTGTAACCGTTTCGGTCTGTACACCTATCTTCCTGTCAGAGAACTCCATACTTCCTGCTGCCGAATGGCCTTGAAGCCCTTCCAGTGAGCCGCCGTTCGAAGTCTCCTGCATTCGATGAATTGCACTTTCAATCGTGTTTGGTGCAGCTGGTACATCGACGTGCTGCAAGCCCTCTGGCAGGTTATTTTCCATTCCCGCTTCGACCTGTTCTATCGCGTGCTCGCCATATACAGAACGGATACCTTCAGATAACGTGCCCATCTCGGGTGGCCCGGTGACCGATCCCATCGTCGGGTCTGCTGTAATGGACGAAGTGTTCTCCGGTTGTATAGAAAATACGCCATGCTCCGCCTTCAGCATGCCTTGGGGCTCAGCAGCATCTGGAAGATATATACGATTACCTGTCGCGGACTCATGAATCATCATGAACTTGTCCTGTTTCAACTCCGTTGCGCGCATTCGTTCATGCCCAGCACCAGTGCCAGAACGCATCGATGCAGCAGTGCTATATTCGTTGGTGGAATCCATAAATTGGCGCTGTTTTACAAGCATCTGCCAATCTATGACAGTATCCTCGCTTTTGTCGGACTTCGCAGGACGTGCTTCCACGGGAGCGTTATCATGCTTGGCACTAGCCTCTGTCTCCAGCACATCATCAGGAGTAGTCCCGACTACCCGTTCAAGCTTTCCGGCTCTGGTTAAAGCGTTGATTTCATCCGAATCCAATATCTGTTCCTTCACACCAGACTCTGATGTCTCAATCAGGGCATCCCGAATATCGGTTCGATGGGGCAAGGCCTCACTTGCTGGTTGGAAAATAGATTCCATCGCAAAGCTTTCAGCCGCGACTGGCAGTTCTACCACCGCTTCTCGATCCTGAAATATCTGTTGAATAACCGTCTGTTGCCTAGCGGTATCTCCCTGCGTCACAGTTTCTCCGTGAATTGCAGACTCTGAAGAAGGCGATCCGTTACCCTGACGCTGCTCAGATTCAGAGCCTGCATCAAGAACCCCCTCATAGACGGGTAACGTCTTCGCGAATTCATAAGCATCATTTGAAGTCTCTACCTGTGGCCTCATCTGGGAGACTGTATCTTCTCCCTGCACCGCATTAACAATGAAATCAGCCTGAATGGACTTCTGCTGATCTCCCTGCTGTATAGAATCTGCATGTTCCATGGAATGGATCTTGCCGCCCATTTTCCAACGAGCCTCTGACGCTGTGAAACGTGAAGGCTGCTGCGCCTTCTGTCTGATTTCTCCTCTAAAATGCCTGTGAATATCGGATAAGTAAGATACAATGGTCGAGTGAACGGCTTCCACGGTTTGACCCTCGAATTCACCAGCAATCGCTGCCTCTCTCCAATCTCCCCCGAATAAACTTGTAGCGGAATAAGGAGCTTTGGATGCATTCTTTAACGTATCCTGCCTCAGCGTTCGGTACGTACTATTCACAGGAGCAGACAGATGGTAACGCGTATCCCGCTGTGTATCCAAGATCATGTCTGTACCAAATGCCAGTTCATAGCCCTTTTTAGAAAAAAGGGCGGTGATACTGATCAGGTAAGATTTTTTACCGTCCAGCATGTCACCGCCGACCTCCTTTAACCCTGTAGGTTAACTGTTCTTAACAAGCGTTTCCTTCAGAATACCCAAGCCGATCGGAGCGAATGGACTAATGGTAGCCAACGTGAACGGACTCACAGGTGTATCCGCCAAGGTGTAACGGTAAATCTGCTTGTACTCGTAGGTGGCCAAAACCTCTTCATCCGCTTTCGGTGCTTTGCCATCCAGGAATGTGATTCGCTTGGTTTCCAAATCCAATGTGTAATCCGTGCCGAATTTGACCTCAACACAATTCACTTTGATTACCAGATTGAATGGTGTACCATCATCTTTTAAGGAAGGCTGATGAGATAAATGGAACACCTTGTTTTTTCCATCACCTGTGCCCAGAATTTCATGATCTGTCGTCTCTACAACCTCCAGCTCATCGAGCTGAGAGATATTTTTCGGATGAACAGCATAGCACTCATCCAGCTTACCGACAAAGCCGTCATTTGGATGAACCACATACATAGGAGAAATATGGTATTTCCCGCTGTACACCGAAGGATTGAACCGGGACTCACCCGCGTCCACCTGTTTGTCATGTGTAATGAAGGCGAGATAATGCTGCTGGTAATACGTTCCGCCAATGGACTGTTGGAGCTGTACCGAGCTGTTACCGTTCGAGGTATTCAGTCCATAGTCTACGTATGTGGCACCGAGCTTCATATCCTTTCTCCATTTCACTTCGTCCTTTTCCCGGCATCCGGAGATCAGAACGTGATTTTTTCTAGGCGATTTGCCAAGCGTGGTCATTTTGCCAATATAAAGTGGTGCAAAGTATGTGTTCTCAGGACCCGAGGTAGGATCGGGACGCAGAAACATGACAATACGGTCTTTGTTGAAGTTTCCCCAATAATATATGCTGGAGTCTCGCTGCCAGCCCCGGGTATAATTATCCAGTGAAGTAAAGGACAAGGCTGTTGGCAATGAAGGATAAATATAGTAAATACAGGAGTATACAGCGTCCATTAAGCTCGCTCCGGAATCCGGGTCAAAGTTCCGGGCAGTCACATCCCCGAAATTAATCATTTCTGATCCTGTACCCGCCAGTACTCTGATATAAGAAGCGTGAAGCTCACTGCCAGCGTCCGGTGCTTTAACTGTGGTTGGGATTTTAATCGTATTGGTTGCGTAGTCAACCGTAAAATCGGTAGGAGAAACCTCCACCTGATTAATATATAGCCGGACGCTTCCTGCCTTGATGGTCGTGTCAGCAGGGATTTTAAATTCTCGACGAGTTCCATCTCCATCAGGAAGAATGGATTCTGGATCACCTACCCTGATTCCGTTATTGACAGCTTCTACAATTTTTTCCGAGCGTACATCATCGAAGGTAAAGAAAAATAATCGCTTGGGCAGACTCGGAGCATTCGCAGCAGGCGCATAGGATACGGTAAATTGATCGCTTGCCAGTGCTGCCTTATTGAGCTTAAATACGCCACTGTAAGGTTCAAAGGTATATTCCGTCTTTTGAACGAATACACCATTTTTATATAACATCTCAGAATCCGGCTCTACAGGACGTACAACGACCTGCAATTGCGTGTCACTGCCTTCTACCCGCTTAGCCTCCCCAAGCACGGAGTTTTGCGAGATGAAGTCCATCTCCCCCGGCTGCTTGACCGTCCCACCGTAACCAAAAGCCATACCGAAGTTACGTGTCTGACCGTCACTGCCCGTGGATCTGAACAATCGAACGTCAGCGAATTTGGTCGCCGTATTTCTAGGGTTCCCGGTTACTGCCCGGTATTTAATAAACGTGTTCCAGCCATGAGCATTGAATTGTTTCTCCAATTCCTGCGGAAACAGTTGAAAAGTAGCATCTCCATCAAACCACGACACAATCAATCACCTCTAATATTAGATTAGCCAAGCTACACTACAGGGTAGTTGGTTTTATTTTTTTCTATTTCCGCTTCTAATCGATTACTACACCGGACATTTAACCAAATATTTCCATGATGTAGATTCGGTATTTGAGCTTACGACTACCTTGATGGTCGTCACTCCATTAACTGGCTTATAGTCGAACTCCAGTTTGCCCGTATTAGAAACGAGACCACCTGTAGTAGCGACTACTTCATTCTGATAATACACATCCATTCGGTCAGCCTGAGTGTACATATCGTATTCAATGACCACTTTGCCTGGTTCAGAGCCCATTTCATGATTCTTCTCTGTAAGCTTTCCTCCCCCGGATTCATTCACCTCACCACATTGTATAGTGTCCGGTGGTAAGGGAGTCGGGGCTGGTTTTATTTCATTTCCTTCATCATCTACTGTGTTCACATACAAGCCAATGCCCGCAGGCCTGAACTGAGTACCTGGTTTTTTGGTCAATGGGGAAATTCCCTCTACCAGGAAGTAACGGTATACATCAAATTCATCAGGACAGTGGGTCCGCTTGACTCTTAATTTGTTGGCATTAAAGGAAAAGGCCGCCAGGGAGATCGTATCTTTTAACGTACCACGCACACCCTCTTCGGGGTGAATAACGTATACTTTGGAAGTATGCACCTTCCCGCTGTAACGAGAAGGATTGAAAGTGTACTTGTACAAAGGATTTTCAGCATTATTCCAGGCTCGCGGATAATCCTTCTTGCCGTCAACCGAAGTTCTGGCCGGCGGCATGAGATTAGGTGGCGAATTCCAGGAAAGATAATGGGCTTGATATCTCGCACCCTGCTTGGCGCGATTTACCATAATATTATCCAGACCGTTAGCCGGGAAGTTAGGATATGATTTTAATAATGGCATAATATGGGGCTGTCTGGATGTAGTATCGTCAAAGTCAAACGTAGCGACTCCATTCACCGTATCCCTGATCGGAACGGTTCCTGCAAATAACGCATATACGTTATCGCCTTCCTCGACCGGGTCCAGCTTGCCAAAGTAGAGCGGAATGATCGGAACCAGATTGTTTTCCGGAGCCGGTACATTATCACACTGAATGGTAAAAAAGAAATTCGTGTCTGAAAGAGTCCCTTTCACAGCAATTTCAGAATCACTCCACCAGTTTGTATTTTGGACAGGGTAGTTAAAAGAGTTGTTGTAGTAAGACTCCATCAGCTTGTAGCGCAGACCTGCTTGCATGATTGGAGACTGCATTCGTGCGCCTTCTGCTTTGGTCACTGTAAACATTGGACTGCTGGTCGTTGTCTTCCAGGCAGATTCCTCTACTTCAATATCCAGCGCTGCTCGAAGCTGTCCGGCTTCAGAATTATCGTTCCAGGCCAGTACAAGATCCGCACCGTCTGGCTTTAATCCTTTCAAATCCTCCAGCATGTACACATATAAAGTATGGGAAAGACGGTATTTGCGGAATTCATTCGTTGCCCATTCCCCAAACTGCTTGTAGGAATCTTTATCCGGGCGCTTCACATAATCAGCCAATCGAGGGTACCATGTTCCGGCGATGGCGATACCGAAGCTTTGATTTTCCTTATTGGAATATATAAAATGTTCGGCAACCGTAATCCGGAAATTTGTATAGTTCCTCACTAAATCCGAGGGATGGGTAATATTGGCATCAAAAATGACCCTTTTGTAATTGGCCGCGACTTTCCAGCCTGCGGTAGCCAGCAGCTCTCCCATACGGGGCTGTAAGTCCGCTTCTGTTACTTTTGGAGTAAATGCTGCTGCTGTCGTATCAATGAATGACATTTGTTTCTCCCCTTTCTTTGAATTACGATTGTGTTCTTTGCTACTTAACTACGTCGATGTCCGCTGACGCCGTCCCTGTCTGCCCCAATTCATTCGTTAAGGTGAAGGTTACGGTATACTTCCCCTCTTTATGAAAAGTAAAGCGGGCATTATTCACCGTACGACCTTCTGGATTCGCGCCATCTGAAGCAAACCAGTTGGAGATAAGTATCGGTGAATGCTTGTTATAGGAAGATATCAATTCCACTCCCTCCCCGACATGGACAGAGATATGGGACGGAGTTAGGGATACAACGAACGGAGGCGGCGAAATAGGCAGCCGTTTTTCCGGTCTTCGAAGATTTCCAGCCTTCAAAATACCGATGCCCGCTGGTCGATAAGGTGTCGCTGCCCGTTTGGTCAACGGTGATATGCCCTCCGTCAGATAATAAGAATACGTCTGATGCTTAGGGCCCTCTCCATCGTTGCAGTGCTCATCAACGGCCTCCAGCTCATCCCCGTTCATTATAGTTAAGGGCGACAGTAAAATAACATTTCGTAGTGTTCCATGCATACCATCTTCCGGATGTATTAATAAGGCTCTCGAAGAATGTACCTGTTCAGTGTAGCGGGATGGATTAAACTCATATTGATAGGCATTGCTCATATCGCTGTTGTTCCAGGCTCGGACATGCTTGGCTCCCGTCGTGTCCTCCCGCAAGGGAGGCATCCTGTTCGATGGAACATTCCAGGCAAAATAGTACGATTGATAACGCGCACCATACTTTGTTCTCTTCACCATGACAGAATCAATACCGTTACTCGGGTGAGCAGAATATTCTTTTAAGATCGGCATAAGCACATCCTGATGCCGTTTGGGATCTGTATCATCATAGTCAAACCGGGCCGATTGACTGAGCGCATTCTCTAAACTCAAGCCGTCTTTTGCAAATGCAGTCCCTGCGAATAGAGCAGCTGTAGCACCCGCGTTTTCTGTATAGATTTGAAAATCCACCCAGACCCTTGCGGAAACAGGACTAAAACCATTAACTCCGGAAGAAGAAACCACTTCCAAGTCGAATGAATTTTTACCATCCACCCCGTATACAGAGAACTCTCCTAGGTACTCTGCCTGATCTCTGGAATTGACAGGGGTGTGGGCTTCTGTGGTTCGCAGCTTTACAAGCTCCTGACCTGCAATACGCAGAGATATATAGTCTGACTCCGCAGCCACATCTCCCGATAACCACACCTTCATCGTCGATCCCGTATTAACCATAGGACTATCCGAGAAAAAGGTTGCTTTGCGAGATTCGTCCCCACTATTCAGTTCAAACATGCGACTCTCGTTCATTATTGAATTGGTATTGCTCATGATATCAAAATCCCCCATGTAGATCGGGATCGAAGGTACTGCATTACGCTCCCAGGCAGGTGCTGTATCTGCCAGCAAAACCAGCATGACAGACTTTCCATCCACGTAGCCTCTAAGCTGGACCTTGCTGTCCTGCCACCAGTTGGTGAATTTCACATTCATGGAGGCTACCTGTTCATAACGATCCAGTTGCGGAATCCGCGTCCGCGAAGCAACGTAAGGAGATTGATAAAATTGAGGAAATTGATGCGTGATCCTGAACTGAAGCGCTTGGGTTTCCTCATGCAGCCCCCACATAGAGGATTGAATCTCTACGTCCAAAGCGAGCCGCTTAAAATCAGCGGGTTGTTCCCAGCCCACAATCATTCTGCTCGTATTCACGAACTTTTCCAATTGATAAAAATACATCGTATGACGCTCAAACAGGTTGTCCTCTTCGACCTTCTGGACAGCCCAAGAGAATATACCATCAGATTGCGGCTCCAACTGCGTTCCCCAACCGGCATGGTTCCTGTGAATAGCGAAAGGGATTTTTGAGCCTGTATTGTGCAGCTTTTCCTTCACACTGCCCAGCATGGCCAGACCAAAAAGATGCCCCGATACATTTCGCAAAATATAGTGCTTGGCTACAACAAATTCAAATTCCTCCGAGCCGTTCAGATCACTATAATAAACAGCGGCCTCTCCTGAAACTCCCGACGCGAAGGTAATGCGTTGTCCGCCATCCTTTTTCTCTTCTGCTGAATAATAGGAAGATGGCATAAGCTCGCCATCCAAATACAGATAATAGTCATCCTTATGCGCAAGCTTGGGAATATCTACATAGGAGCTCGCGAGTGGAAGAGAGAAGTGCTGAATCGCAGGTTTGGTCAATCTGCTTGAATACACGACCTTATGAAATTCATCCACAATGTCCCATCCATTTTTAGAACAAAGGGTCACGATCTGGCCCAACAGCTGGTCTTCGTTCACGAGCATTTCCAACCAGGGACTATCCTCTCGCATGATGCTTCACCTCCTTTCTATTGGAGCATTTGATAGTTCACCCATATATCCTTGTTCCTGCCACCTTCATTAAAGAACTCAAAACGAAATTCAGTTCCCGTCGGACAAGGAATAACAGCGGTAAAATACATTCCTTCAGGCAGGTCCTTCGTGAAGATCCGTTGGCATACCAGCTTATCTCCCACATATAAATTCCAATAATCGCTGGACTCATAAAAGGACGCTCCCACAGCTACCGCAAGCAGCTCGCAATTATGACTGACTTGCATTGTGCTTTCTACCTTGCCAATTCCTCTCGATTCAATCCGATTGCCCACAATGTACGGCTGGGTCTTCGTTGGCATAAAAGGCGGGTCCAAACGCCCGCCTACCATATAGCTAGCAAAATTAGCACCACTGGACAACGATTACACCGCCCTTACATAATCAAGAGTCAGATTTTTGAACAAGCCATTTTCCCGGATAATGCTTCCCCGTATAGCGTTTAACGTCAGAATATCAGCCTCTTCTTCCATTTCTGCGTTCAGGGTTGTGGAGGCTTTAAGTTCAATAAAAAATCCGGTCACCTGCAACAGATCGTCTCGATACAGCGTTAGCCGTTCCGACAAACCGTTATCATAGGTGTACAAAACTGACGTTACCAATACAGGATATTGAGGCATTTCACGGGCCACATCGATGGTAATGACATTTGGCTCCTCCTGAGCCTTTTTATCCAACAAGTCGTCCGTCTGACCTGCATGTACCCTTTCCTTGCGTACTTCGCGTCGAATCAGATCAATAATCGGAAATACCTCGTTGGAATTCGTAAAATTCTGGTTTTCCAAAGTTCACACCTCCCCTTCTCCTTCAATATAAGAAAAAGGAAATGACAATTAACGCAGGCTGCGTAATGCCATTTCCTTTGCTTGTGCTATGGATTATGGATTATACCGTCAAAATCAGGATGTTGCAGGAAGAGCGGTCCAGGTCAGCTCCAGATAGTTGACCATGCCGCATTCATTACCGACCAGTCTGTTGCCTTTAATCAGATAATATCCTCCATTACAGGTATGGTTGTCATACACATAACAACCGTCCAAAAGCTCTATGTGCGGGTTGCCCTGAATGGCAATATTTTTGGTGCGGGCTTGTCTTTTCATATCAAAAAATACTTTATTCGCTATCTGCTGCTTGAGATCGCGCATGGATGCCTCATCCTGCTCTTCAATCCATGGCAGCTGCAATCCCACGGTTCTCATGTTCCCTTTGGTGGCGAGAATCAGGCTTTTATCGAGAAAATGCTCTGTTAACCCCGTAGAACCAGTAATCATCAGATGATTACGAACACGCGAATAGTCGGTAGAAGACGTCATTTCAAGCAAATGATTATCTGTAAATTTCCACTTGGAACGCGCTACCTGATCCCAATCCGGAGTATCCAGAAAATCCATCCGTTTCAAAACAAACGTTCCGTAGCGATCGCATCTGACATCATAGGGCAAATCCTGTATGAGCGTTTGTATCGCATCTGATGCCCTTGTCCCCGCCTTGAAGGATACCTTTGCTACGACAGGACTTTTCCAGCCTTCTGCTGTTTTCACACGTTCTTGATCTTGGATCGTCTGAAGTTCTCCTGTCTTGGGGTCAAATTTCATATAGGAATGCTCGCCCTTCTTCACATCAACATACACCGTTTCGTCTATATCCAAATCAGGGTATCGGCAATCTTCACTGTGCACACGCCATGAATCAAGACCGGCTGCAACCACAATATCCTTGACAATGCTGGACTTCATCCAGGCAAAGGCGCCGCCGTCCCCGGCATACGCTTCCTCTGAAGGGTAGACCATATCCTTATAAAAAACAAATTCCTCCAGCATGTCATAACGGTCTACACAGTGAAACGTAAGCGTTCTTCTCTTGGCATCCTCCTCAATTTCACCCTTGATCATGCCTGTAAATACACGTACCAGCTCATCGCCATAACCTGCATAAATACGGATGGGAGTCCCTTCACTAATCAGATGCCGTCGTTCTCCCTCCTCCCAATAGGTAAATTCATTAGACGGCTGCTTCTTTCCATCCGAAAGTGAAGCGTACCGTTCCAAGAATGGGGAATAGATCCCTTTGCCATTATTTAAAGTTACGGTGGCTGAGGTAGAGGACATGTCCATGTGAGAATGAACCTCCCAGTTCATCACATCCCGTTCCAGTGAAACGGTATCCTCATACTTAAACCCGCCGACATCATACCATTTCTCCTTATACGTATCTGCGATATGGGTGGCAAACTGCTCAATGGAGTAATCATGAAAAGCATATTTCACTTCTGCAATATATAGGCCACCACTGGATACGGAAAACCGCAGCCTGTTCGTCGTATCATCGCCGGATACGCCGCGTACCCGGGTATTTTCCCATTGTTCGATACCGCCTGGCAGTATGTTTTTTATATATACATCCATATCCGTTTCGTTATGACAGGTTACAACATAATCAGTGTACTCACTCAAATGGTTATGGCTATAGGAGCCAACATTCGTAGAAATCCCCTGATCTGTAACCTTGATCACAAAGGCTTTGGAGCCATTGGATATCATTATTTTCCCTTGTGTTCCCTGATCGGCCTTGATTCGGAACTGCATCGTAAATGGAAATTTGTTGATCTTCCCAGCCCGTTCAATACCAGCTTCTTCCCTTACGGTGGATATTTTCTGCTGATTTCCCAGATCCGTCACCACTACCTGCTGATCGGGAGTCCAATTATTTATTGTGCACATCGGGTCTTCAAACGTCCAGACGGTTTTGGCCGAGATGGATTCCACATCAAATTCTCTGGCTTTCAGTAAAGTGATCCCGAAATTGCCCCTTGACGCCTTGGAAGGATTCGACATGGAAAATTCAATTTTGTGGTGTCCACCAGTCACTGGAATAGAGGGAGGATAAGCCAGTCCATTTTTGGCGTTTACCCCTTCAATGGTCGCAACTATATGGTCGTCCACCTTCACCTCTACTCTGTCCTCGATATCCATATCCGAAACATAGGCCCAGCTCAAACAGCCTGCCTTGAACCAGTCATGAACAAACGTGAATTTCTTCACCTGGCCTGCCCCTTCTGTTCGGTCAAAACCTAAAACATTACGGACCTGATTAGGCGTTTCATTCGTGAAAAATTGTGTGGCACCTGCGATATCCACAAATTTCGAAGGGTCCAGACTCGTTTTTTGAGCCGTAAAATCCTTGAAGTACGATACCTTCTCCGTGGCCCGATTGATCTGGTAGGATACGATGGCTTGATCTACTTCTGAATTTGCGCCGCGAGTTCTTCCGTCTCCCCACTGCTTGATTTTTGCAATGACAGGTTTTCGCCCAAATTGAAGGCTTTTCTCCGCATTTTCCATTAAAATCTCAATGCGTTTGCCCTTCGTGGAGCCAGCCGTATCATCGGCCACATATTCACCCCAATTTTCCCCCTCTATCCATAGCTCAACCTTGCTTCCCAAAGGAATGACAGAAGGATCGACAGCGATAATTTTGTAGTCCTTCCACTGCCGTACATCCGTTCCGCCTCTTGTAATCCCTTCAGAGTTGGCAGGATTCACATAATAAGCCCACGCTTCCATGCTATATTCGGTGTAGGATTCGGCAGCGCTGGCTTCCAACGATGAAGCGGCCACGCTTTTATTCTGAACAGCCGTATCCAGCGTTCGAATGGGCAATTGTATGGCTTTTTCCCCACGCAGGAAAGCTTCGGGGTTCAGATCCTTGCCATCCTTGCGAACCTCAAAATGAAGATGTGCTCCATCTCCGTCCCCACTACTATTCTTGTGGCCCGAGTTCCATGCTACAGCAATCGGGTCTCCAGCCTTCACATGATCTCCAGCCTTGACCATCATGGCACCCGGTTTCAAATGAGCATAACGGGTCGTCCAGCCATTGCCGTGATCAATATATACAGCGTGACCGTAACCCTTTACGGCACCTGCGGCAGTAATTCTTCCGTCCCATACAGCATGGATGGTGTCACCCTTGTTACAATCCAGGTCCAATCCTTTGTGGAGAGGACGCTTGGGATTCACTGACCAGTGGCGACTGGTGACCAGCATGCCCTGAATGTGATTTGAATCGGTAACATGTTCACGCATTTTTGCACTTGAAAGGATAGGCATGGACATAGGCAAATTGGAGAGACGTGCTACCTCGCTAATCTTTATTGCTTCCTTTTCACTTGTTAGTTGGGTCACACCATCAATGGATAAAAAGTCTTTAACGGCCGTATCTTTTACATATTGAACGACGGCTTGGTTTGGCCGCGATCCGCGGACATAGGACATTTTGTCCAGTTCTACAATTACGCGTGGCTGACGACCCAGTGCCTGTACACGCTTCATCACGGATTCAAGCAATTGGTTAGAGGGATTACGTACATCGGATACAAAAGTCATTTTTTCATCTCCTATCTAAATTTTTCCAGAGCCCATTCTATGAACCGGTTTAAAAATACGACGGCTTCCGCACGTGTAATACATTTTTCAGGCTCCAGCATATTGTTTTCATAAAGTGGAAATACGTAGCTTCCATCCAGAAACTGCTCACTCATCAAGTCCATAACATCCTGCTCATACCATTGGCCTGAGAAGGAGCTTCGATCCTGCAAGGTTCTCAGTGGATACGTATTGCTCTCCAATCCACGGTCGGTATATCTGTTATAGATATCCACCCGCATCTGTTGAAGAAGCACAAGAAACTGTGCTCGTTTCATACGAACATTCGGAAAGAAACGATCATGATAGCGGGCGTGGGCAGTGCTTACAACAACGGTCTCCTGTTTGAATTGCACCCTTCCGGCATCACGATAGTTATAACCGACAATTGCGGTAAATCCGTTATAGTTGAAGGGGAGATATACAATTCCTTGATGAATCGCAAATACATCCTGTCTGAAGCCGAATGCCTTCTTTATAACTTCACTTGGATCTTCTTCCGATAAAATCTTCACAGACAGCCGCTTGAGCTTGGTTCCCAGAACCGTGACCGTCTCCGGCTGATATTTCGTTTGGTCCTGATAATCAGCCGCCATGGACAAGGTCGCTGAAGGGAGGGAAATCGCACTTTCGTCCGTCTCAACATAAGGCCCTTGAACACAGCCATCCTTCCGATAAGCGGGTCTGCCATATGCGATGCATACCACCTCAAGTCCGCCAGATAGAGGATTGGGCATCGTTATCTTTTCATTCTCCACTTTTTCAGGCTGTACCTGAACTCCATCGATGAGCACAAAAACCGGATTTTCAATATGCGCCTGATAGCCGGGAATGGCAAACTCCTGTTGACCATCGAACGTGACATAGCGCTTGATCATGCGTTCATGTCCTTGTTCAAAAGTGTCGTAGGCCATTCCCTCTATAAAGCTGTGCTCGTTTGGAGCATCCAGACCTGATCGTGCCATATCTAACATATCTCTATAAAACCAGTCCAGTGGATCTACATCAATCCAGCGTTTCATCTCAATACCCCCTTAGAATCCGGTCCACATACCTGTAGGACCTCATCAAAAAGGTGATTCCCTCTGCCCGGGTACAGCTCTCGTCTGGTCTGAAATAAGGGCTAACTTCCCCTTCATCCGCAGGGATGGTAACCATACCACGCTGTTCCATTTCCTCGATATAGCTGGATGCCCAATGGCCTTTGAGGTCCATGAATTGGCTTTTGCAGCGGGAATCATCGCTTTGCTTGCGAATAAGCGACATTTGGACTGTGATGATATATTTCGTCTCCATCTCCGCTGTTTGAATATCTGGTTTACCTGTCACAATCCCCAGGTAAATCGTGCCTTTTTCATCAAAGTACTTGTGCTCTGAGCCTATAAAAGATAGCCAGTCCGCGTATTCCTTTTTAGAGTAAAATAAAAGTGTCAGGGTAGCTGTATAATGTGAGGTTCCACGATTGACCAGACCTGCCGAGTAGGAAAACGTCTCATGAACATATGATTTCAGATTCGGAGCCGGTGGCTTGTACTCGTTGACTAGCTTAGCCTTAACCTCGACAAAACGAATTCCGTTATCGTAAAATAGTCGCTTTTTGTAGATCATGTCTTCTGATTTATTGGGACTTTGCTGAGTCAAATATATACCTCCTGTCATTAAAAAATGATGATTTGCTCCACTACGACGGATGATGGATTAATATGATGTACTGCTACGATAAGCAGTGGTCGGATTCATAAGAAGCTGATCGCGCAAGCTTCCCACCCTACCATTTTTAAGACCTCTTCCCAGCCTCTTGCCTATGGTCTCCAGTTGGGTCGGACTTACGTTATTCGTAACATTAGGCAATGTCACATGGACAACAACATCACCGGAGTTGATCGTATAAGATGGCTGCACGTTTGTACGTGTCAGATATTCATTTTGGGTCAGCTCCGTAACGCCCCCTGGCATATGAAACGTTCCCGTTAATGACTCCATCCCAGCCCAAATCCCCAATTGGGCTTGCAGGGACTGCCCTCTCCATTCGCTGATCTGCTCCTGGAAGTTCCATGAAGCTTCCGCCGGCTTCATATGAAATGTGCGCTGATGACTGAGTACACTTTGCAAGCCCTGAGCTTGATGCTTTCGTATACGGATGTACTCCATAGAGCCTGTTCGTACAGCTGCTATTTCAGCGTTTAGCATTTCCCTGCTTTGAGCCCTCTGCATCTTGCTCACATATTCATTCATGGGGAGGGTCGGCGACTCCGTTGTACCATTCATCTCATATTGCATACTCTGACTTGGATCTGCTGGTGCCTGATCTGATTTCTGTAGCTTTGCTTCCGGCCTTGTCCTAAAATTTAAAAAGGTACTTAACGTGCGCTTGTGTTCCTCCAAACGCTCAAAGCGTAATTCCAATCCCTGCCTCTCCTCACTAGAAGAATGCTTTAGTGTCTGAATAAATGCCTGTAGCTCCACAAGCACATCAGTCTCTATATCACCCATGCATTCACCACCTTTTATAAAATGAAACTCCCGCCCCTCCATATGGAGCAGAGCAGGAGTGTCCTTCAACCAAGCATATTGGCCAAAAATGCCATATCTTCTTCGTCCGCTATCTTATAGCTGCCCATATATGAGCCGTCTTCCCTGACTTCTTCACGGCCTGTATGGCGGGTATCCGAACGATCCATTTGATCAGCCCCGCTCCATAGCCCAAAGGCAGACATAGAGGATACTTTAATTGTAAATTCGATATGGTCATGACACTGCTCCAGATAGTAGCCCAACTGAGGGAGGGTAAGGTCCCAAACCTGATGCTTGTCCAGGTGACAATAATGGGCCAGCTTAAAAAAAAGATTCGCCCAGTCAATGGGAGCTTGCCGATCATACTCCAGTTCCTCATCCTCAGTGGCTACATGGACTTTTTTATTCCATTCAGTCCGATCATGGCATCAATAATTCGCTTGGCCGTTTCGAGGTCAACATACTCTTCCAAATGCTCAGGAGTCATCCAGCTGTAATAAGGCTTGAAGCCCATCATCAGCACATCTATCAGCTCATGATAACGATCCGTACCTTCGGGATCATCCGGGATCAGATTTGCAATAATAATGCCGGAATCAATAGCATTCAGCTTTTTAATCAGCTTACGCGCATCCTTTAACCCAAGCGGGGGCAAATAATACGTTTTACCGTCACGTAGACGCACCTGTTCATCTTCTTCAAAGAATGCTTTTTCTTTGATCTGAGCTTCCTCTTCTGTCAAAATCTTCTTTGCATCTTCCGCAACTTCAGCTGACTTGGGAAGCTCATTTTTGGATGGAATGGTGAGCTCTCTTTCGTTCATTCTGAAAACACATCCTTACGTATCAGTTGTTAACAGATGCCGCTGCGACCTCATAACGCTTGATCGTACCTAGCTTGTTATCAAAGCGTTCCGGATCAATGACCGTCAGGGTCACACTATGCGTAGACGCCTGCTGGCGCTGAGCATCAATCGTGAAATTGGATTTCACGCGACATTGATACAATTCCGTTTGGTATCCCTGTACAGAACCGTCCTTTTGCTCAAAACGGCCATCATGAACCAGATGAACCGTCAACGGTAAATCCCTGCTCGAAATATCCAGAACATCCACCACTTCATTGCGTTTATAGTTTACATAGATGGCTACATCCTTCAAAGCCGTATTGAAAATCAGCTTGCCCCCTTCAACAAGGTATTGCTCCTCGGTAGGGGTCCCGGTGGGCAACTGTTTGAGAAGCTTGTTTCCTGTTAACGTACGCACTGAAATTTCAGGTGTGGAATACAGCGAAGTACCAAAGACAAGCTCTGCTTCACACTTCCCGTTCACTTCCTGAATCACGTGCTTCTCTTCCAGTTCCCACACAAATCCATCGTCGTCCTGCTGAACTCCACTCAAAGCAACAGGATAAACAATCACTACTTTTTTCCCGGCCAAGGCTACCTCGAACACTGCCTTATTACCTGTCACGGTAACTCCTGTGGTTACATCTGTGCCAGTAATCACATCTTCGTAGGCCTTAATAGCAGGACTTGTCGCTGCGGCTTCTGTGAGCAGCACCTGGTATGGAGATTCCCCCGGAACCGTCACCGTTTCCGTTACCAGTCGGTAAGACGCTCCGCTAACACCTTCACGCAGCTTGGAACCGAGGACGAGACGGACCAGATTTAAGTCAAATTTGGCATCTTGAGCCGTAATATCAATCGTCTTTTTACGAAGCAAAGCATCCAGGGGCACACTGGAATCTCCACCCTCGATATCCTGCATATCAAGCTGGATGTCCAGAAGCATATTGTTCAGTGTTCCGATCGTGATGAGTTCATCTCGATTCGGAATTTTAGCCATGAACTTGCCCGCGCCTTTAATCAACATTTTTTTGTTCTTCGTTATCCCCATCTTTAAAACCTCCAGTTTATTATTCCATTCCAATGGCATCCCGATTTTGAGCAAACCACCTTCCTGACGATATCAATATAAGTGAAGCATTCGAGGTTTTAACTGTATCGGCGTACTTGATCCCTTTCATTGCCCTCGTTTCTTCATACAGGGTCTACAACCCTCAATAGACGACCTCGGAATATGCTGCTGCCGATTAGACTGTTCAACCTCATGTGGATAAACAAGACTCCCCGACTGATCTATTACTTTACCTGTGAGTTCGCCAATACAATGCAGGCACAGCAAGGCATCTCCTGCCATTTTCTCCTGTGTAAAACTTTCTCTGGCCCTCTGTGTCACATAACGAAATTTACATCGGGTGCATAGGGTAAACTGCTTCATTCCATAGCCTCCTTCATAGCAAAAGGTTTGATTAGACGATCCCTATACTTCAATATAAGCAACTGTAAGCTTCATTGAACGATTCTCTATATTCAGCAGTGAGAACATGCGAAAAAAAGGAGGGGCGCCCCCAAGCCAATTATGGCTTGAGAGTCTGCCCCTCCTCTTCTATAAAGCGGAAGTTGCGCGCGATGTACAAAATCGGTGTACCCGCCGCGGTCAGTACGAATTTTAAAATATAGGTGGTAAACAACAGCTCCAGCCATATCCCCCACGCATAGCCGTAAAAGGCAATGCTACAAAAAATGAGCGTATCTATAAACGAGCTGATCATCGTACTGCCATTGCCACGAATCCAGAGCTGATGACGCTCCGGGAAAAATTTGCGAATCCAGGCGTACAGACGCACGTCCAGCAATTGACTGACCGCATAGGCTGTCAAGCTGGCAAGCGCAAGTCTAGGCAGCAATCCGAACAGCTGTTGCATCGGTGTCTGGGCAAAATCCGTTGCAGTCGGCTGGAACAGCAGAACCATCTGCATCGTGATCGTCGTCATAATCAGCGTGAAAAAGCCGAACCACACCGCTTTGCGTGCCTCTTTAGGTCCGTATTTTTCATTCAGCAAATCACTGGCCATATACATAGAAACATACATCGTATTTCCCAATGTTGTGGTAATGCCGAGCAGATCAATGGTTTTGGTGACCTGAATGTTGGCCAGTACCGTAGCGACACCAATCCAGGCGTACAATCCTTTTTTACCGAACAAACGATAACATAACAAAAAGAACATAAAATTGACGAGGACAAAAGCTGCCCCCCATAACAGATTAAACATGAAATCCTCCTAGTTTTGATAGCGCGGGATGGTTGCGAACCGCGGTTCATCCGAAGCAAGCCGGAAAAACATTATTTTAATGTATCATAGATCAGGATTGGTGAACAGCTATAATTACATTACGATGAAACCAAAACAAAGAGCCGCCTGATGGCCGACTCTGAACATTGAGGTGCACGATACGTTTTAACGTTTACTTAAGAGCGTGCCGTCGCATCTAAATCCAGGCCACGGTCATTGAACACGTCGTGATCATTCTCCTTGAGCACCTTGCCGGAAATGAGTCCTGCGGTAATCGAATCATTCACATTCAGCGCTGTACGCCCCATGTCAATCAACGGTTCGACCGATATGAGCAGGCCCGCCAAGGCCACTGGAAGATTCATGGTAGAAAGCACGATCAGGGAAGCAAAGGTGGCACCACCACCTACCCCGGCCACGCCGAACGAGCTAACCGTAACGACCAGAATGAGCGTGAGAATAAAGTCCCAGCTCGTCGGATCAATGCCCATGGTTGGAGCAATCATAACCGCCAGCATGGCCGGATAAATCCCCGCACAGCCGTTTTGCCCAATGGTCGCTCCCAAGGTCGCAGACAGATTCGCGATGCCATCGGACACACCAAGCTTTTTCGTCTGTGTTTCAACATTTAACGGAATGGTCGCCGCACTGGAACGAGAAGTAAAGGCAAATACCAGTGTAGGCAATACCTTTTTCACATAGGTCACCGGATTGTAGCCGAACAAGGCCAGCAAAATAAGATGAATGACGAACATAACCAATAAAGCTACATAAGAAGCAAGTACAAACTTGATCAGCTTCAAGATTTCATCCGGATTGGTTGTAGCTACGACTTTAGTGATCAATGCCAAAATGCCGTAAGGCGTCAGCCTTAGCACCAGCGTCACAATCCGCATCACCACAGCGTATACGGCGTCGATGACTTTGCGGAAGGTTTGCGCCTGCTCCGGTTTTTTGCGATCCAGTCCAAGCACAGCCACCCCGATAAAGGCCGAGAAAATAACCACTGCCAGCGTCGAAGTACGACGCGCGCCCGTCATATCTTCAAAAGGATTGGAAGGGATAAATTCCAGCACCTGCTGTGGAATGGTCATATCCTGAACCGTTCCAAGACGCTCTTCCATCTTCAAGCCCTGTGCCTGCTCCTTTTCCCCGCTTTGAATCTCAATCGCTTTTAGATCGAACGACAGGCTGGTTACTATACTAACGGAAGCAGCAATAGCCGTTGTAATCAGCAGTACAGCAATAATGGACACGCTTATTTTGCCAAGGTTTTGTCTTCCCTTCAAATTCATAATAGCCGAAATAATCGACACCATGATGAGCGGAATAACTACCATTTGCAGCAAACGGACATAACCATTACCTGCAATGTTGAACCAATCAACCGATTTCGTAATCACCTCGGAACCAGAGCCATAGGCGTACTGAAGAATAGCCCCGTAGATCAGACCGAAGCCCAGCCCGGCAAATACCCTTTTTGTAAAGGAGATGTGCTTCTTCTGCATCCAGACCAATACGCCGAGCAGTGCAAGCAGGACGAGCACGTTCAAAATAATAAAGAAGGTATCCATATATTTTTCCTCCAGACAGATGATGTTGTGTAAGATGACCCTCAAATCCGTTAATTACTATATCACAAAACCAACTATTTTTGTAGGATTTTATTCCAATAAATCAATCGAAGCCAGCTCAGCTTCTTCGGATTACATGGAAAACGCAAAAAGGCAAGCCTTCCTGTTTCGAAGACCTGCCTTTTCTTGAATCCAACGCTTGATGTTCAGCTTATACATAAAATCTGTAGCTGTCGTTAGACGATTACGGTATATAAAAGCTCCTGTTCCTTAACCACTTTATGCTGATTTCCAGCGGACTCCAGCTCGCTAAACTGAGCTACATTCGTAACAATAACAGGTGTAATCGTTTCGTAGCCAGCCTTGCGGATTTCCACCAGATCAAACTCCAGCATGAGATCGCCTACCTTCACTCGATCCCCTGCTTTCACATGAGGCGTAAAATGAAGGCCTTTCAGCTTAACCGTATCCATCCCAACGTGTATGAGCATTTCAAGCCCGGAATCACTCACCAAACCTACGGCATGTCCACTTTTGGCAATGGAGAATACGGTACCTTCAACTGGAGAAACAACGCGACCTTCAGATGGCTCAATAGCCCATCCTCTACCCATGATTTCCTGAGAAAAAGCAGGGTCAT
The DNA here is from genome assembly GCF_001705305.1 of Paenibacillus kribbensis. GTDB lineage: Bacteria > Bacillota > Bacilli > Paenibacillales > Paenibacillaceae > Paenibacillus > Paenibacillus kribbensis_B. The sequence continues at coordinate 532,832 of NZ_MCBP01000003.1, read as the reverse complement.
TGACTTCACTGAGCGGCTTAACCTCACCCATAATCGGGCTGTATACCGGGATTTTCTCACCTTTTGGCAGTGAGGCCACAGTAGATTCTGCTACTTCCTCAGTAGTGGCCTCTTCAGCAGCATCTGTTGTTGTTTGTGGTGCTTCTTCATTCTTTTCATCTGTAAAGCCGATCAAATAAGTAACCAACGTAGCAACCACAAATGCAATAATGAGACCAAGAATTGCGTACAAGAAAGTCGGTCCGATAAACATTGCCAGACCAGGCAAACCAACCAATCCACCCATAACATACGCTTTTGTGCCAAAGAAGCTCATGAAGCCCCCGCCGACAGCTCCGCCGATCAACGCTGCAGTAAACGGTTTTTTAAACCGCATGTTTACACCATACATCGCAGGCTCGGTAACACCCATAATAGCTGTCAAGCTCGTGGAGAAAGCCACTGTTTTGACTTTGGCATTTTTAGATTTCAAGAATACGCCCAGTGCAGCACCGGCCTGAGCCAAGTTAGCTGCGCCCATAATCGGAATCATGTAGTCAAAGCCCAACGTTGCAATCGAGCCAATCATAATCGGAACCAAAGCATAGTGCATACCTGTCATGATGATCAGGGAGAAGGTACCGCCAAGCAGCAGACCTGCAAGCGGACCTGTATTTTCAAACAGCCAAGAGATACCTCCCGACAGGCCATTACCAATAATGGAGCCCAGCGGCCCTACAGCAATCAACGTCAAAGGTACAATAATCAACAGCGTCAGTGTCGGAACAACAAGCAGCTTCAGTGATGCATGCGTATACTTATCAATAAATTTTTCAACATAGGACGCCAGCCAGATGGCGATGACGATGGGAATAACAGTCGATGCATAAGTAGCCGCCGTCACCGGAAGACCGATAAAGCTAACCTTCACATTGGATGCCAGCAAGGCCGTAATCGTCGGATGCAAAATAGAGGCACCTATCGCAGCCGCAATAAACATATTGCTTCCCAGTTTTCTAGCAGCACTCACAGCCAGAATAATCGGCAGGAAGTAGAATGCACCGTCACCTATGGCCGCCAAAATCGTATAGGTCTGGCTCTTGTCGGACATCCAGTGCATAGCCACCAAGAGGGCAATAATCCCTTTGATCATACCTGCACCGGTGATCGCCGGCAAAATAGGTGTAAACATACCAGCTATAAAGTCAAACAGACTGCTGATCGGGTTTTGTTTTTTCTTGGATGCATTGCTTGCGCCTGTCTCACTTTGCGGCGCCTTGGACATGTTGCTCACCAACGATTTGTACACGTTAGCTACATCATCACCGATAATAACCTGAAACTGGCCGCCACTCTCCATCACTCCCATGACGCCATCCGTTTTTTTCAACTGCTCTTTCTGAGCTTTCTTATTATCATAAAGATTGAAGCGCAAACGGGTCATGCAGTGAACTACCTGCTCAACATTCTCTTCACCACCAACCAGTGTAAGTATCTCTTTGGATAATTGATTTCGATCCATGAGGTATTCCTCTTTTCTTTTTAAGGTATATAACACGCGAATTGACAATAAAAAAAACCTGAATACAGAAAGCAGTCAGCTTTATAGAAAGCCAATCTTCTTTCAGCATTCAGGTTTTGCCTTCTTGTTTAGAAGTAGCAATCCTAAATCCCTGATCATTGATACATCATTGATTTTTAATGATACGTTCGATATGAATGGTGAGATATAACATCTCATCCTGGGACAAACTTCGACCATAGATTTTAGTTGTATAATCCCTTATTTTCTCCGCACAGGCATAAGCATCCTTATATTGGACCTTAACCATATCATGAAGGGAATTATCTGCATGTTGTACAGGGGTCCCGTTCATTACCCGTTGAGCAAAAAATTTGAGATGTGTAATAAAGCGGTAGTAGCTTAATGACTCTTCATCCAGCTCCATTACAAAAAAGCGGCTTACAATATTCATAATGTCCTTGACGATGTTCGTCAGGGCAATCGTTTCGCGCATTTCGCTATTGAGCTGTGCATTCACCAAATGCAAAGCGATAAACGCTCCTTCATCATCCGGAAGTGTAACTCCCAGCTTGTCCTGAATCATGTGTAATGCTTTGGTCCCGATTGAAAATTCCTTGCGGTACATACGTTTGATTTCCCAGTAAAGTGCATTTTTAATATCCATCCCCAAACGATAACGCTCTATGGCAAAATGGATATGATCCGTCAGCGAAATATAGATGCTGTCATGCAACTGTACACCAAGTATCGTTTTGGCATATTGGATGATTTCATCAGAAATTTCAACGTATTCAATAGGGATATCAGACATCAGGCTCATCAGCTTGCGGGAAACCTCGGTGCTTTCAAGCTTGAAAATTTTCTCGATTTGCGCTTCATCGATCTCATCGCCTGTGCTTTTCTTAAAAGCAATTCCTCTACCCATGATGACCAGTTCTTTCTGATGCTCATCAATCACCGTCACGACGTTATTATTCAGCACCTTTTCTATCTTCATTCCATCACCTTAAGCCGCTTGGAGTAGTAAAAAAAGGCAATACCAAAACTGACACTTAGTGCCTGCTTATGGTTTTGCCCGATATGCTCAGTAACAACCCACGATTGTGCAGTTTTGAAAAGCTGTCACCATAATATCACATAAAAACGGAGCCGACAATATTTTTTTGTAAACACTTTCATGTGATTTCTGGCATGTGGTTTCCGGACGATTGGTGCACTTTAGCTGTTCATGTTCTTTTCTACAGCCGAATCAGAGGAAGTACTGATGCCGGATGAGGATGCTACTGTTGACTGCTCCCCCTTCACATCCTTGAAGCCCATGAAATACGTAATTACGCCTGCACTCACAAACGAAATCAACATACCCAAAATGGCGTACACAAATGTGGGTCCGCCGAATAGTCCCAAGCTGGGCAGACCTGATATACCGCCAATAGCCATTGACTTGGTTTCAAATAGACTCATAAATGCGCCACCGAGCGCTCCTCCGATCAACACCGCAGCAAAAGGCTTTTTAAAACGCATGGTGACCCCATACATCGCTGGCTCAGTCACCCCCAGCAGGGCAAGCAAGCCTGTCCAAAAGGCCAGCGTTTTCACTTTGCCATTTTTGGATTTAAAAAGCACACCAAATGCTGCACCTGCCTGAGCAAGTGCCGCTGCCACTACCACAGGAAAAATATGGTCATAGCCCAAGGTTGCAAGCGAGCTAACCATAATTGGCATCATGATATATTGCATGCCTGCAATAATCAGCACAGACATTGTGCCCCCGAGCAACAGCCCTGCAAGCACTCCTGTATTGTCAAACAACCAGCCAAGTCCATCAGATATATGTTGGCCAAGATAAGTCCACAGTGGTCCAAAAACGAACATCATCAAAGATATAGTGATCACCAGTGTCAAAGTTGGGACAGCCATCAATTTAAGTGAAGAAGGGGTATACCTTTCTAACCATTTTTCCACATACGATGCCATCCAGACGACAACAAGTATTAGTATTATGGAAGAAGCAGCTTGCGGCTCAATAACTGACAGACCAGCAAAACGGACCTCCTCACCAGACTGAAGCAAAGCTGTTAGTTGGGGATGAAAAACGGATGCTCCGACGGCTGCCGCAACAAACACATTGCTGCCCAGCCTTCTTGCCGCACTTGCTGCCACAAAAATGGGCAGGAAGTAAAATATCCCATCGCTGACGGCCAATAAAATAGTATACACCTGCGGATCAGACAACAAAAAACCGAAGGTCATTAAAACATATATAACTGCCTTGATCATTCCTGCCCCAATCATGGCCGGCAAGATTGGAGTGAATGCACCTGAAATAAAATCAAACAGGCGACTTATCGGATTTCCTCCTGCGGCAGTTTTAAGACTACCGGAAGTCATCTTCTGCCTATCTTCCCCTTCTACCTGTGGAATTATTCTTTTGGAAAGTAGTTCCTGATTCATAGATGCCTTTTTCCCCTTTTATATGTATATTAAAGACCACACTCGAACTTACTAAAGCAAACTTAAAAGAAGCTCTATAAAAAGTTCTATTCCTTATACTACTTATATTACTTCTTTTTTACAATAGTTTTTAAGAAGGAGTGAAATTACCTAAGACCATAGTTATATATTTTTTGTTTGTTTTTGGGCAAATTTTACTATTCAACCGCCTGTTAATTATGTAAAATAGGTCTAACCTACTTTTTAGTAAATCATGGATTACTTCCCTTTCTCATTCTTGTCTCTTGAATACAGCTGAAATATACATAGAATCCGAACATTTTCAGTCTTTTCTTCAAGCAAGGAAAGGAACCAGTAGATCATGGCGTGTCTAGTATTGCAAATGGACAAGCGGCCTACATCAAGCAGGGGAATTCGTCTGTTATTTTATTACCATCATGTGAGAGGAGATTTTTCATGAAGCGTTTTAATCGTTCCATTGGCGCGAAATTGCGAGTTATGTTTTTATTGATTCAGCTCTTTGCGTCCCTTCTGTTCAGCATCAGTTTTTATGCAGTATCCATGAGTATCATTAATAACAGTGTCATACCTCAGGTCGATCAAATGCTGGAAACCGGAGCCAAAAATGTCTACCAGGATCTCAATATTTCTTTAGCTGTTCAGGCCGGGCAAGGAAACGGTTCTGATTCCGGCTCCGCCATACAGATGGAATCTTATCTTCAGGACAAGGTCGATACCCTCAAGCTAGAATCAGCATATATCGCGGTAGTGAAGGATGATAAGGCCGAAGTTGTCGCACGTAATGTAAAATCAGCCTATAAGCTCAAGGATGCTCTCGTTCCTGTAGAAGATATTAAAAAAGCCAAACAAGGCGAAATGAATGTCAGTGACATTTACAGCGACTCATACGGGATACACAAAACCGCCTTTTTTGCTATTTCGGGCAGTAATCTGATCCTTGGTGTGAACGAAGATGTCGGATTTGTACAGGAAAAATCCCAACAAATTTTATGGATATGCATAGGTATTACCATAGCAACGCTCCTACTGGGCGGAATTATTTCTACCCTCATCGTGCGTAAAGTTGTGGGGCCCATTGCCGAATTGGTTCGTCATAGTGAAAAAATCGCTCAAGGGGATCTGTCACAAGATGCAAAGGTTCATGGTGACAACGAAATTGCGCAGCTTGCCCGCAGCTTCCAGTCCATGACCCATAATCTGAAAGAAATGATCGGTCATGTGCTTTCTACATCCGGTGCGGTTGTAGAAGGCTCCAACGAGTTGCTTCGCCGGACTGAAGTCATGAGTGTAAAAGTGCAGGACTCTACAGTTGCTGCAGAAGAAGTGGCCAAAGGAAGCACCAGCATAGCTTCGGCTGCTGCAGAAAATGCCCAGGCCATGGAGGAAATCGCTCAAGGGGTGCAGCATATTGCATCCTCTGCCAATGATGTATCCGATCAAATCAGTGAAGCGACCCAGGAAACGGTTAACGGTAATACGCTCGCTCAAAATGCGGTAGCCCAAATGACACAGGTAGGACAAGCTGCCGATGAATCGCTGCGATACATTCATAGCATGAATGAGCGTTCTGAAGCCATTGGCAGCATCGTTTCGGCTATTTTCGATATTACGAAACAGATCCAAATGCTGTCACTGAATGCCTCGATTGAGGCTGCACGTGCGGGTGAACATGGCCGCGGCTTCGCCGTAGTAGCCGGGGAAGTCCGTAAGCTCGCCGAGCAATCCAAGGAAGCAACACAGGAGATTTCCGACTATTTGGTTACCATTCAGGAAGTATCGCAGCAGTCCGTGGATTCCGTGTCCCGGGTCAGTCGTGAAATTCATTCGGGCACGGAAATGGTTCAGCAAGCAAGTTCAGCCTTTAATCAGCTCAGTGAGCTTATGCAAAAAATCAATGCTACGATTCAAACAGTATCCGCAGCAACGGAGCAAGTATCCGCCAGTTCGGAAGAGGTATCGGCATCCGTAGAGGAGACGGCTCTTATCGCTGCAAATGCACAAAACATGATACGGGAAATCGGTTTAAATGCAGATGAGCAACTGAATGAAATGGAGAGTCACAGCGAGGTAGTACGTCAATTAAGCAAGCAAGCGACTGAACTGCAAGCAGCCGTGCAAAAATTTAAAATTGTGTAAGCAGGCAACCTAAAAAGAGGTGTCTCTTAGTCATGAATACAATGGCTATAGAGATACCTCTTTATTTTATAAGCATATTCTTGGACCACGTATAAAGCTTAAGAATTCATCCCCATAATGCGATAAATTTGATCCATATCCAAATGAGCCCGTACCACCTCTGCAACACGGTCAAACTCCTGTTCTTTGGCTTCACGAACGGTGAAGGTGCTATCAAGTGGTGTCAAGCCCTTGGCCTGTCTCAACCCATCCAGCCAGGAACGACGAAAACAGTCATTATCAAATACACCGTGCAAATAGGTTCCCCATACTTTACCGTCTGCCGTGCCCCAGCCTTCCTCAAATTCTGTTCCTTCGCCACGCCTGATATGGAATAGCGAACGCATTTTCTCCATACTTAAAGCTCCATCTGCAGGTAAATGCGGTTCTGTATCACATTCCGTAACACCCATATGTATTTCATAGCCTTCAATGCTCGGCTTGGGATTAGCATGTGAATCAGATGCAGTGCTTAGCAACAGCGGGCAATGAATAGACAAGGTTCCTTGTACGCGCACGGTTTGTTTTTCCTTCAAAAAGGTTGTGGATAAAGCCAGCCACCCCAAGCCTCTGGCCTGCTGTGGCAACCCGGATTCTACTGCTTCGGGATCAAACAAAGCCGTGCCAAGCATCTGATAGCCTCCACAAATGCCGACCAGCTGCGTGCGTCCTGTCTTCATGGCCTGCCTTATGTCTTCCTCCAGACCTCTTTCACGCAATTCAAGCAGATCGCCGATTGTGTCTTTGGTCCCGGGTAAAATAATGGCATCCGGCACGCCCAATTCCCCGGCTTCTGTGACATAACGTATGCTCACATCAGGCTCAGCAGCCAAAGCATCCGTGTCCGTAAAATTGGAAATACGCGGATAACGAATGACCGCAATGTCCAGTTCCTTATTCTTTGCAGACAGCCGGGGTTTCTTGTCCAGTACCACAGAATCCTCTGCCTCAATGCGAATGTCCGGCAGATAGGGCAGTACACCGAGTACCGGAATACCGGTCCGTTCCTCCAGCCAGTCCAGTCCCGGTTGAAGCAGAGACAGATCGCCTCTAAATTTGTTAATAATGAATCCTCGGATACGCTGTACTTCATGTGGCTCCAGCAGCTCGATAGTTCCTACCAGAGAAGCGAAGACGCCCCCCCGGTCAATATCAGAAATAAGTAATACGGGAGCGTCCGCCCAACCCGCAAGATTCATATTTACAATATCGCGATCCTTTAAATTAATCTCTGCCGGGCTGCCCGCCCCTTCCATAAGCACAATATCATAGGTATCGCGCAGCCGATTCAGAGCATTCATGACCGTCTGCTTGGCTTGTGGCAAAAAGTCCTTCCGATAATCGGAGGCGCTCATATAGGCATAAGGTACACCGTGTACAACAATTTGTGAGTGCATATCCTTGACTGGCTTAATCAAAATTGGATTCATGTCGGTGGTTGCTTCAATACCACAGGCCTCAGCCTGCACCCCCTGAGCGCGTCCAATTTCCTTGCCGTCCTCAGTAACATAAGAATTGAGCGCCATATTCTGTGACTTAAATGGTGCGGGACGATAGCCGTCCTGTACAAATATACGGCACAGAGCAGTCGTCACTACGCTTTTGCCCACATCTGATGCAGTTCCTTGAAGCATCAATACGGCAGCCGGATTCGTGCAGGACGGTTCGAAAGTTGACAATGGCCTCTTCCCCTTTTAACAAATTCATTTTAAAACGGATCACAGCCCGTACAAAATTACAATAAGCAGCAATAAAACAGTCTCCAGCAATTCGTTCAAGGCTCCATAAATATCGCCCGTCAGCCCCCCCAAACGGCGGTTAATACGATGAGCCACGAAGGTTCCAACACCGTAAGCCAACCAGGGCAGCAGCACAAAGCCTATCCAGATTGGAAGGTTCTCTGAATACAAAAGGAACTTCCGCAGATATGCTCCTGCCATTGACAAATTCCCTATGCCGCCTGTCCCTATGGGCAACGCTGCAAGAATATACTGTCCTATGGCCGCCACCAGAGTCACCAGAACGGCCCAAAATACAGCCAATCCGACACGTCCGCCGCTCATATCGGCAAAACGTGCTGCCAGTCCGTCATCGTTGCGCGCTTTGGGCCAGCGCTTCATCGCATGCACCATAAACCAGCGGCTCCAAACCATCGGAAGCAGCAGCAAGCCGGACAAATTCCGTTCATTCAGCGTGGTATCCAACACAATATACAGTAAGGAAGCCTTAAGCATGAGCAGCAGCACACAAGCAATGACACCCATCGCTCCTACACGACTATCCTTCATAATCTCCAGCATCCGCTCACGGGAGCGGTAGCTGAACAAAGCATCAGCCGCATCCATCCAGCCATCCAAATGCAGTCCACCCGTCAGCCAAACCCACACGACAAGAGTAAGAACCGCACAGGGCAACGGCGGCAGCACCCAAGAAACGAGCACTGCAAAGCACCAGACGATGAGGCCAATCACTGCTCCGACCAGTGGATAATAGCTTGCACTACGCTTAAGCAATTCCGGGGAAAAGTCCAGCTCCGCCTTGACCGGAAGACGGGACAAAAATTGAAAGGCCGCAGCGACAGCTTGACGTTCGCGGCTCATAGCTTATATTCCAACTGTTTAAGTTCTATGGGAATGCCCGCCGTCACCAAAAATACTTCATCGCACAGACGGGCGATTCGCTGATTCATGATTCCGCCCAAATCCCGATACAGTCGTCCAAGCGGATATTCGGGCACAATACCGTCACCGACCTCATTGGTCACGATGACGAGCGGGCCCGGGTACTTCTCCATAGCTGCCGCCAATTCGTCGATGGCGGCTCTGGACGCGGCCTCGCCGTCCTCGCCTGCGGCCAGCAGCACGTTCGACAGCCAGAGAGTCAGGCAGTCGACCAGCACCATAGGCGCGGGTGATGGCTGCGGTGCTTGGCTGGCGTGCAAGCTGGCAGGCTGGCTGTCTTGCGCAGCCAGCCTTGCCTCTACTTGTGCTATATCAGGGAGGCCGCCGCCAAGCCGCCGCAGCAGCTCCGGCAGCGCCTGCGTTTCCTCCAGCGTCTGCCAGTCATACCCGGCAGACTCGCGCTGGAGCCGATGAAGGGCAATGCGCTCCTTCATCTCCGTGTCGTAGGCTTGTGCCGTGGCAATATAGCAGGCGCGCGGCGCGCGCGACATGCATAACCGCTCGGCAAAGCCGCTTTTGCCGCTGCGTGCCCCGCCGGTCACGAGCGCCTTCATTGCTGCGCGGCTCCCTGACCGTCCGATACACCGGCATCGGCAAAGGTCGCCATCTCGCGCATAATGCGGCACGCCGCATCAATCAGGTGCAGGCTCAGCGCCCCACCTGTGCCCTCCCCGAGCCGCATGTCCAAATGCAGCATGGGCTCCAGCTTGAGCTGGCGGAGCACCGCTGCGTGCCCGCGCTCGTCCGAGGCGTGCGAGGCGAGCATGTACGCCGCGCTTGCGGGTGCCAGAGCGCGCGCAGCGAGGGCAGCTGCGCCGGAAATAAAGCCGTCCAGCACGACTGGACAGCGATGTGCGGCTGCGCCGAGGATGACGCCCGCCAAGGCGGCAATCTCCAGACCGCCGACCTTGGTCAGCACGTCGAGCGCGTCATTTCCATCCGGCTGGTTCACGTCCAATGCGCGGCAGACCACCGCTATCTTACGGGTAAGCCCAGCCGTATCTACCCCCGTGCCCCGGCCTACGATAACCTCCGGCTCCAGTCCGGTAAGGGCACATACGACCGCAGCACTGGCTGTCGTATTCCCGATGCCAAGCTCCCCGGTAACAAATAGCCGTGTGCCACCTTGGAATGCTTCCGCTACAGCCTCGGCTCCGGCCAAAATCGCCTGCTCCGCTTCCGTACGCAGCATAGCTGGCCCTTTGGCCATATTCGAAGTGCCCATGCGCACCTTGCGATTCACCAAATCCGGGTGTGCGACATCCGCATTAACGCCAACATCTACAACCTTGACGTCTGCGCCCGCATGACGTGCGAGTACATTAATGGCCGCACCACCTGACAGCATGTTATACAGCATTTGCTGCGTAACCTCAGCCGGGAAGGCGCTGACCCCTTCTTCACATACACCGTGATCCGCAGCCATTACCATAACGGTTTTATGATTAAATTCAGGCTTGTCCACCCCTGTAATTCCTGCCAGCTGGATGACCAGACTTTCCAGCTTCCCAAGACTTCCCGGCGGCTTCGTTAATTGGTCCAAATGCTCTGAGGCGGCCGAAGCAGCCACCTCATCCGGCGGGGTTATGCTACTAATAAGTTGACGCAGCTTTTCGCTCATACCTTCCACTCCCTGCTTCTTTTATATGTGTTATAAAATCTCCTACTCATCTACATGTATTACGAGCGCTTCTGCGCAGCAAAAGCTGCGGTACACCGCTGTCAGGATGCGGAAGCACCACAGGCTCAACACCGTATACACGGCGAATCCGCTCCTCGGTTAACAACTCCGCTGAGGCTCCCACCCCTTCAATCATTCCATCCTTGAGTACAAGCAAATCGTCGCAAAATTGGGCCGTCAAGTTAAGATCATGCAGGACCGCAATGATCGTCACACCCGTTTCCTGCCGCCATTCTGCCAGCAGCTCCATAAATTCAAGCTGATAGCGCAGGTCCAGATAGGTCGTAGGCTCGTCCAGCAGCAATATTTGCGGCTCCTGCACCATCACCTTTGCCAAAGCTACACGCTGCCGCTGTCCCCCGCTCAGGCGATCCAATGCTCTGTCCGCCAGCGAGGCAAGACCCAAGCGCTCCAGCACGCGATCCGTGATAAAGTCAACATCCACACCCTTTTCTCTGCCCAGCCAATCCTGATGAGGAAACCGTCCCATTTCTACGACCTCCCTGACGGTGTATCCCACGGGAGGAAGCCCCTCCTGTTGGAGTACGGCTACAAGTCGGGAAAGCTCTTTTCTGCTGTAGCTGCCAACCTTTTTACCATAGATATGAACGCTGCCCGAGGTTGGCTGATCTACACCGGAAAGCAAATGCAGCAAGGTCGATTTACCACTGCCGTTCGGACCGATAATGCCCCACCACGATCCCTCGTCTACACCCCAGTTAATATTCTTCAACGCATGGAACTCTCCAAAAGCACGAGTCAAGCCTGCTACCTCTATGGCCGGAATAGGCCTCTTCTGTGATTCACTTTGTTCTGTCACAGCAGTCCCCCCCTGCGCAGCTTTTTGTTGCGGTACAGGAGGTACGCGAAGAACGGGGCACCGACGAAGGCCGTCATCACGCCCAGAGGAATTTCCGTCGGAGCGAGCAACGTGCGAGCTGCAGTGTCTGCCCAAGCCATAAAAATAGCTCCACCCAGCGCGGACAACGGAACAATCATCCGATAATCGGGACCTGTGACCAGACGGATGATATGCGGTACGACGAGTCCTACAAAACCAATGACTCCACATACCGAGACGGCAGCAGCTGTCAGCAGCGTGGATACGATCAGCACAGATAGCTTCGTGGCATCTACATGAACGCCCATATGAGCCGCCTGACGCTCACCCAAAGCCAGAATATTCAGCACCCGTGCCCGGTTCCACAGAAACACCAAGCCTATGACCACGTAAGGCAAGAGGATTCCCGTATATGACCAACCACGCAGACTAAGACTTCCCATCGTCCAGTACAATATTTCATTGACCGTCTCCTTCGACATGGCTGTCAGGAAGGAAACAACCGCCCCCAGAAAAGATTGCATCACCACACCCGACAAAATGAGACTTTGTGTCGGAATCCTTCCACCTTCCCGTGCCAGCGTCAATACCATCCACAGCGTCAACATTCCGGTGAAAAACGCCACCAGCGGCAGCGTCCATACGCCAACAAAAGAAAACTGAAGCCCCCAATAAATCAGCACCGCCGCTCCTACCGAAGCACCTGAGGACACCCCAAGCGTGTACGGATCAGCCAACGGATTGCGCAGCACACCCTGAAATCCGGCTCCCGCCAGCGCAAGCGCAGCGCCTACCAGCATTCCGAGTAACACTCGTGGCAGTCTGACCTTCAAAATAATCTGTTCTGAGGACGTATTCCAATCCGGTGTAAACGTCTCACCTAACCCCGGTAGATGGTTAATCAGAATACCTGTGATTTGGCTGACCGGAAGCTTGGCTGAGCCAATGCCGAGACAGAGCAGCAGCGTCAGCAGCAGCAAGACCAGACCTGTCCCTCCAAAGCCGATCAGTCTACGGTTCATTTGAAAATTTCAGGATACACGCCCTTGGCCACTTCCTTGAGGCCTTCTGTCACGCGTGGACCCGGACGGCTGATCAAATTATCATCCACGGCAAAAACCCGGTTATTGCGAACAGCCGAGATTTGATCCCATCCACTGCGGGCTTTGATGATCTCACCGAGCGTTTGACCTGTTTTGTCATCCTTGACACTTTTGCTATATAAAATCACGTCTGGATTCGCAGCAATAATATTTTCCTCACTGATCTGGTACCAGCCCTTCTGCGTCGCACCTACATTTTCGCCGCCCGCCAGCGTAATCAGTTCGTCCATAAACTCACCCTTGCCAACCGTCCAGCCTGGTGAAAACTCAACGTACACTCGCAGCTTCTGCCCTTTGCCGATATTTTTAACACCGTCCTTCACTTCCGCTACATCTGCTCTCATCTTGTCGGTCACCGTTCTTGCTTCCTTCTGATGATCGGTGATTTTCCCATATAATTCGATGTTGGCTATGACATCTTCAACTGTTTTGGGTTCGGTTTTAAAAATCATAATTCCCATGTCACGCAGCTTGGTCGTAGCCTGCTCACTAAGGGATATCCCTGCAAAAACAACATCCGGATTCGCAGCAATGATCGCTTCTTCATTCGGCTTCATAATACCGCCCATTTTGGGCTTTTTCGCAGCCGCATCCGGGTAATCGGAGTAGTCGGATACGCCGACAATTTCTTTATCCAGCCCGATGGCGAACAACGCCTCGGTTTCTGCCGGGGAGACGGAAACGATTTTATCCGGCGCTTTTTTGAACGTGAATTCCTGTCCTGTTGCGTCCTTAATCGTTAACGGGTAAACCGTTTTACCCGGAGGCTCCTGTGCAGCTGCTGTCTGTCCTGCCTGCTGCGAAGAAGCCTGATTCCCTTTATTTTCGGCGTTTTTTCCATTCGCGCCACATGCACTCAATACAACTGACAAGACCAAAACCAATAGGCCTGTTGTCCAGACCTTTATTTTTTTCCCTGACATGATTTACACCCCTCCATAATAAATCGTAAGAGCGCTTGAACCTCATCCGATATCTTCTAAATCCAGCCTTCCTTTCCTTCAAAAAACCCCCGTATCCTTATATCAGGACACAGGGGTCACGTTAGCGCAGATCATTGCGCAGGCGGCAGCTTCCTCCGCATGGACAGTCACTGCGAACACGTCATCCTTTCCTCGAAGGATTATGGTGAGAGGCGGACGGGCAGGTATCCTGACTTATGGCAGATGCCGCAGCCTATGTTCCTTTATATGCTTGACGGCATATAAAGCAGGGCTTTAACAGGCATTTTCCATTTACAGTGGCGGGACCGCGCCGGATTCACACCGACTTCCCTTTTAACAGCGCGTGAAGGAAAATTCTATTACACTGCGCTGACCTCGTCTGCTGGATATTTGATGTAGTGTTAGTCAAGCCGTTCTTTTACTTGATGATTATAGGTTAAAAAGAGACTGCTTACAACCCAAACAGCCTGTTTACCAGCCCTTGTCTAACGAATAAGAAAGTATCTTCGCTATGAACTTGTGCGGCTCTGCCAACCTCAACTGGATGCTGAGTGCAGCTCCCGGTTCCGGGTTTAGGCTCCAAAAATCATGCCCAGGTATCAGCATACAAGCTAACTGACGAATGACGCCACCATGCGTGACGACCAGAACAGAGGGAGGAGCATCAGCCAAACTTATTGGCTGAGCCTCCATAGCGAACCGCCACTCATACAGAGAATCAAGAAATTCGCGCAAACGATGCTCAAAATGTACCCAAGACTCTCCTCCAGGAGGCGTGATCCGGTGCGGCTCATCAATCCAGGCGCGATACAATGCCACACTCTTAAGCATGTCATACGTTTTTCCGTCCCATTCGCCAAAATCAAGCTCTCGAAGGCGTGGTTCCATAATAGGAGGCATAGCCGACAGGGCACGACCCGATTTCAATGCTGATTCCGGCAAAATGATCTGCAAGGTCTGGCGACACCGCCTCAAGTCACTGCAATAGATTCGAGCAAATGACCGACCTTGAAGCCTCTTACGCACTGGCTCCAGTTCCTGCTCTGCCCCGGCCAGCAAACCTATATCAGAGTGTCCCAGATATCGACGCTCTCTGTTCCACAGGGTTGTGCCGTGACGTACCAGCACAAGCTCCAGATCCCATTGCGAATCTTCATTAGCATGATACGGCTCCATATCCTGCTGCGAGTTCAGACTTTGTTCGCATACTGGTTCCCTTTTTCCTTCTATATCCTGTTTCAAAATGATGTCACTTCCTGCCCTATTAACAGTATTCAGGTTGTCACCCCTCACTGTATCCATTCCAAGGCAAAATAACCTGCGGCTCCTAGCAGACACAATCCTGCAAACATACTGGAGACGGCGAACATCAGCCGGATCGTGTGCCGGATATCCTCCGACTCCAGCGGTCGTAGCCCCTCGCCCATATATGCTCGAAAGGAGCGCACGCCGTGATAGACATTATAGCCTCCGAGCCGAATCCCCAGTGCACCGGCAACGGCCGATTCCGGGAAGCCGCTGTTCGGGCTTGGGTGCAGGCGAGCATCGCGCTTGACTGTACGCCAGCTTCTTGCCGCATCATGCCGATACATCCACGCCGCTGCCACAAGCATAACCGCTGTCAGTCGTGCCGGAATGTAGTTAGCTACATCATCCAGACGTGCCGAGGCCCAGCCTAAATGCAGATACTTTTCATTCTTGTAGCCGACCATCGAATCGAGCGTATTCACGGCACGATAAGCCAGCGCCAAGGGTGCCCCTCCGATCAGGGCATAAAAAAGCGGAGAAATAATCGCGTCGACGATGTTTTCCGCGACCGTTTCGACGGTTCCGCGCACAATCTCTGGCTCATCCAGCTGCTGTGTATCCCGCCCGACAATCATCCCCAGCTCCCGGCGTGCCGCAGGCAGGTCACCCGCCTGCAACTGACGGTAGACTGCCATACCCGCTTCCTTGAGTCCTTTGGAGGCGATCGTGGTCGCGATCAGAACGATTTCTGCTCCGACAGACAGCCACGGGTGAATCCAGGCAAGCAAGCGCAGCACTCCCCAGGCGAGCGCAAAGGAGCCTCCCGCCACAAGGAATGGAAGCAGTATGCCCGCACGTTTCAATCCCCGGTCACTGCGAACCTGGCGGCGAATTGCTTTTTCCAACGCTGAAATGGCATGCCCCATTCCGATGACCGGATGTGGCAACCACCTCGGATCGCCGATCAGCCTGTCCAGAAAATAGGCCGCCATGATGATCAAGCTAACTGTCACGCCGCCGTTCCTCCTCCAGCACTTCACCCAATACAGACAGCAGTATGCCGTTGGCTTCCGCGTCCTTGACCGCAATCCGAAAATGGCTCGTCGTCAGCCCCGGATACATGGCACAGCTACGGATAAGAATCCCGCGCTGTCCAAGTGCCTGCTGTATAGCCGATGCACTCCACGTTCCCGGCGCCCTTGCCAGTATATAATTTGCTTCGCCGGGAACAACGCCGCAGCCCCATTCCGCCAAAGTGGTCAGCAGACGGCCACGCTCGATTGCAATCAGCTCCTGGGTGCGTCGCTCGTAGGCCTCCCCGCTTCGCAGACATGCCTCCCCAGCCAGCAGTGCCAATCCGTTCACACTCCAGGTCACCTGCTTGGCCGTCATTCGCCGGATATAGTCCGGATGAGCAATCGCATAGCCCAGGCGCAAACCAGGAATGGCATAAAATTTAGTCATCGACCGGATCAAAATCACATGAGAATACCGATCCAACACAGGCAGCAGTGAAACTCGCCGCTCCAGCGGGATAAAATCAATGAAGGCTTCGTCCACCACCAGCACGGTGTCCGTTTGGCCAGCCACCTCTGCCAGCTGGCGCAGCTCCTGCTCGCCGTACTGTACACCGTTTGGGTTATTCGGCTGCCCCAAAAACAGAATATCTACCTGCTCCATGAGCTGAAGAATGTCCTCCACGTCCGCCTTCCATTGCAGCGAGGCCTTGCCGTATACCCGGCTTACCTCGGCCCCAAATTTGCCCGCCAGCTCTGCATATTCGGAAAAGCATGGCTCCACCGTGCCCACACGTTTGGGAGCCAGTCCGAGCAGCAATAACGCCATGCTTTCAGCCGCGCCGTTTCCGATACTCAGCGACTCGGGTGGAACTTGCAATCGCCGTGCCAGCATATTTTTAAAATTCCGGTGCCCTGGGTCTGGATAGCGAATCACCGTATCCAACGCACTTTGCAGCACCTCCAGCACCTCGGGCGGCGGTCCAAGCGGATTAATATTGGCGCTAAAATCTACAAAATCCGCAGCAGCTCCGCCAAATGTCGCCGCAGCCGTCTCCCTGTCTCCGCCATGACCGTAAACCTCTATCATTGCCTATCATCCTTTCCGGCCGTTCCTGATCATTTAGCTCCATTATGGGGCTGTTTTTTGCGTCCCGTCAATGCAAATGAGCTTTTGTACATCGCTCACTTGGGTTACAATAGAAGAAGGCACACATAAAATACACAGTTTGTATATACGGAGGAATGGACATGCTGTTCATCGACAACCAGGGCATACACGATCCAGCCATTAATCTTGCCATTGAGGAGTATGCACTCAAGCATCTACCGCTGGACGACAGCTATCTGTTGTTTTACATTAATCAGCCTTCTATTATTATAGGCAAGCATCAAAACACCATTGAAGAAATCAACGCCGAGTTTGTCAGAGACAATCATATTCAGGTCGTTCGTCGCCTGTCAGGCGGCGGAGCTGTCTATCATGACCTCGGCAACTTAAACTTCAGCTTCATTACCAAGGATAACGGGGAGTCCTTTCATAATTTCCTCAAATTCACACAACCTGTTATTGATGCCCTGCGTCAAATGGGTGTGGAAGCCGAAATGACCGGACGCAACGATCTTCAGGTGGGTGAACGCAAAATTTCAGGAAACGCCCAGTTTGCCACACGCGGACGCATGTTCAGCCACGGCACATTGATGTTTAACCTGAATCTGGACAATGTAGCCGCATCCCTAAATGCCAACCCTGAAAAATTTAAATCCAAAAGCACCAAATCCGTCCGCAGCCGTGTTGCCAACATCAGCGAGCTGATGGATCGTGAGATGACTATAGAGCAATTTCGTGAGGAGCTGTTGCGCTTCATATTCGGAGTAGACCTGGATCAGGTGCCTCAATATAAGCTCACCGATGCCGATTGGGCTAAAATCCATGAAATTTCCAAAGAACGCTATCAATCCTGGGACTGGAACTACGGTCAATCCCCGGAGAGCGATATCAAGCACACCCGTAAATTCCCGGTCGGTATTATAGATATCCGTATGGACCTTAAGGAAGGCCATATCCGTGATATTAAAATCTATGGCGATTTCTTCGGTGTGGGCGACGTCGCTGATATTGAGAATACCCTGCGCGGCAAGCGCTATGATGAAGGCGAAGTTCGTCAAGCCTTGTCCTCTCTCGATTTGAAGCATTATTTTGGTAATATTGAGCTGGACGATTTTGTGGGACTTGTATTTTTGGAAGACTAATAGTTACTTTTTCCCATAGTTTCAAGCCAATACTTCAGTAGTTATAAGGGGACAGGCTCTTATAGGAGTCGTCCCCTTTTCTTTGTGATATTGTCATTTTGAATATTATGAGATACAATTTGAGCATTGCCCCATGATAGAGATAAAGGAGAGAATACAGATATGTATAAATTAATTGCTATTGATATTGATGATACACTTATTAACGACCAGAAAGAAGTTACTCCGGCGACACAACAGGCCTTGGAAGCTGCTGTAGCTAAAGGTGTTGTAGTTACTCTCGCCACTGGACGAGCTTACGCCTCCGCACATAAAATTGCCCGCCAAACCGGATTGAACGTGCCGATTATTACGTACCAGGGAGCTTTGGTTAAAAACCTGCTGGATGAAAATGTGCTGTATGAGCGCTATGTTCCACTCGTAGCTGCACGCCGCCTGTATGAATTCTGCCTGGAACGCAATCTGCATTTGCAAACCTATATAGATGACAAGCTGTACACACGTGAAGATAATCAGAAAATCAAGGATTATACCGCGCTGAACAATACGGAATATTTTGTAGAGCCTGTATTCAGTAAAGTTATAGAGCAACCGGCTCCTAAATTGCTGATCATTGACGAGCCGGAAGTGTTGGACGAACTAATTCCCGAGCTGCGCGAGCTGCTGGGCAGTGAAGTGCATATTACGAAATCCAAGCCTCATTTTCTGGAAATCATGCATCATGAAGGCACCAAGGGCCACGCTCTCACCTTCCTTGCAAACCATTTTGGCTGTGATCTGTCGGAAACGATTGCCATCGGCGATTCATGGAACGACCATGAAATGCTTGAATGTGCCGGTCTCGGCATAGCTATGGAGAACGCCATTCCTGATTTGAAGAAGCTGGCTGATTACATCACTACCAGCAATAACGAAGATGGCGTCAAGCATGCCATCGACAAATTCGTACTGAATGTTGAATGATTTTAAGCTGAAAACCTCCAAGCGTCGCATGGGACTGACTCATGAACATGCGACAGCTTTGGAGGTTTTTTTGTATCATCAAATACGATGCCTCAACGACTCACATTTTCAGGGAGCCGTACGCAGCTTTCGTCTGTTCACCAGACGGATGATTCCGTTGTTCATACACATCAACCCGATCACAATGAGCAGTACCCCTGCCAGCATCCACCAGCTTACATGCTCTCCATATAAAAAAGCCCCCAAGCCTACAGCAATCGGTGGTGAAATATAGAGCCATGTCGTCGGAAACAGTGGATTCGTACGCTCCATGAGCCAGTAGAACAGTGTATGTGCAATCATCGAACCAAACAGGATCAAATACAATAGAGAGCCCATCGCAGGAAGCAGATTCCATTCCCCGGAAGTCCAAGGCTCTGTGATAGCCGACAATGCCAGCAGCATCCAACCACCATGGAACATTTGTGCTGCATTCAAGGCAATCGGGTTCGTATCACGAAACGCATCCATGACTCGCTTGGAATAGAGAGCTCCTCCCGAATAACACAGCTCACCCAGCAAAATGGCCATACAGCCTGCCAGCCACAAACCGCTGATTTGAACCGCCAATCCGGGCAATACCACCAGCACGACCCCGAGAAAGCTGATCATGCAGCCAATGAGCGTAATTCTCGTCGTTTTTTGCCGCAGTAGTGCGGACTGCATCAACACAATCATCATCGGTCCGGTGGCTGACAAAATAGCACCGATCCCCGAGCTGACATATTGCTCTGCCCAATACAGTGTTGAAAATGTGCCGAAGGTCGTTCCCGTCCCAATCAGCAGCATTTCCTTACGCCATAATAACGACCACCGAACCTTACCCGACAGCCTCATCGCAATAAACAAGATCGCCCCTGCTGCCATAAAACGTGCACCTGCCGATAGGAACGGCGGAAGTCCGGCTTCCACTCCCACTTTTATAGCCAAAAATGTTGTGCCAAAAATAAGACACATGACTGTAAAGGCGATACCAATCATAACACTTCCCTCTCCCTTCTGTTACTCACAAGCATACAAGGAGACAGACAGAACAGATGTGTAACCACAGAACAGTTGTATGCGATATTGAATGATGTATAGTACAATACACACAAAGGAGTGTGGACAGCATGGGCAAGAACAACAGCGAATTACTGTTTTTAACAGAGCGGGTTTCAACAGAGCAGGTTTCGACCGATCAGCCCTTAAAGCTGTATGAGCAGGTCATCCATTATGTAATTGTGCGGATTGATCGCGGGGACTGGCCAGCAGACGTTAAATTGCCATCTGTACGAAGCTTGGCTCAGGAATTGGGTGTGCATCGGTTAACCATCTTCCGGGCATATCAGGAGTTAAAGCAGCAGGGGCGTATCTATGTAAAGGATAAATCAGGGTATTACGCTCATGCTTCCCATGCAACCGGACTAAAAAAGTTTGCTGCCTACTCTGATCCTTCATCCATAAAACGAAGCTTGCATTCGGAATCTGCCCACGCGGCTGACGATCCGTCTGTTTCCGCCTGGAGGGGGATGGATGGACTTACCCGTGTTCAGACCGTCAACGCCGATTTCCAATTCTCCAAAGCGCTAATAGACCCCTCTCTCCTGCCCAACCGCTATTGGGGAGAATTAATGGTGCAGGTTTTTGAAAAGCATCCGAAGGTGGCGGCTACCTATTCTGCTGTACAAGGGGATGCTGAGCTTCGTGCTGCCATGGCCCAGCATTTTAGCGTGGATAAGCATTTTGCTTTATCAACGGACGAAGTGCTGATTACCTCCGGCGCACAGCAAGCCATCGATTTGATTTCCCGATCTCTGATCCGTACAGGGGACCGTGTATTAATCGAACGTCCTGCCTATGGCCCTGCCCTGGAAATATTCCGTAGACAAGGCGCGCGGCTGACGATGACGGATATTCGACCGGAAGGTTATGATATGGACCAGATTGAATGGTGCATGAAAACAGAAAAACCGCGTCTCTTTTATATGAATCCGACATTCCACAATCCGACCGGTTTTACGTTACCCGATGAGCAGCGCAAACAGCTGCCCGAACTGGCCGAGCGCTACGGCTGCCTCATTGTCGAGGATGACAGCACCTATGACATCAGCTTTGGTCAAAAGCCGCCTTCTCCGATTTTCGCCTATGATATCTCGGGAAGCGTCGTCTACATTCGCAGCTACAGCAAATATGTGGCACCCGGTCTGCGAATCGCAGCCGTGACCTGCCGGCGTCAGCTCATGCATAGCCTGCTAAGCGTCAAAGCGTTGGTGGACAATGGATCGCCGCTGCTGAATCAAAAGCTGTTTTTACAATACTTTCAATCTCCACGTATGCAACAGCATATTAAAAAGCTATGTATCGCACTCCAGATTCGTAAGGAAACGATGGAAGACTGTCTCCGCGATTCCGGCTGGACATGGACCAGCCCATCAGGGGGACTCAACCTGTGGCTCCAGCTGCCTTCTGAGTTGAAACCCCATGAACTGCTTGCCAAAAGCATACAGGCGTCCATTTCCTTTGTACCGGGGAATGTATTTGATCCCATTGGCGCAGAGGGTAAAACGCATATACGGCTGTCCTATTCATACGCCAACGAGCTGCAAATCCAAGAAGGCATCTCCAGACTTCTCCGCATCAGCCGGTCGATGTAATGGATGTCACTATTCTAACGGCAGGCTCATGCCGGTCTGTGCCAAGCGAATCCCTTCCAGAAGCCCGTAGTTGCGTGTGACATCCACATCATGGGACATATGTGTGAATACCGTACGATCAGGCTCAAGCCTTCCTACAAGCTCCTGAGCCTCCAGCATGTCATATACCGAGCGGGTCGAATACTCGGCCTCCTCATGATAAAAGCTCGTTCCCAACACGAGCAAATTCAGATTATGCAAAGGCAGAATTTCTGCCTCATTCAGTCCAATCGAATCTGAACAATAGGCCCACGAAAAGCCGTCCTTTTCCAGTCGATAAGCGTAAGCGTATCCGTTCTTGCCGTGATTCACACGCCAGCCTCGGATATTCCACCCGGCAAGCTGGGCACCCTGATCGACAGGGATGAGATCCAGATGTCCAGGAAGCCATGAAAATTGACGCAGAATGGTGTCAATCACTTCCTGTGGAGCGTACAAGCGGCCTCTATTGCCAGTCCAGCGACAGGCATCCGCCCACTCCGGCAATCCTCCAATATGATCAAAATGCGCATGTGTAACGAGGATCGTACGGATGAAGCGGAGACCCTGTAATTCTAGCTGTCTGCGCCAGTCCGGGCCACAATCAATCATAAAGTCCTCCGTATCGCTTTCGATCAGCACAGACGATCTCAGCCTTACATTCGCCGCTGTCGAGCGGGCCTCTGTGCATACCGGACAATCACAATATACACGCGGAACACCCATCGCATCCCCCGTGCCAAGAAAAATAAGCCGATTCATGAATTAAACTCCTATCTATCTGAATGGTTATATTACTATTATAGCGAATATACCAATTCTGCGTAAATCGTCTGCGTAAATCCTTCCATCTCCAACGCCAAAAGGAGCATGCCCCAAGCCGTAAAATCAGGCCGGACATCCCCTCATGCGTGATTGCTATACTTTTAAACTATTAAATCATAATGGGCATTGGATCTTTCTTCAGGCGATTTTCCACCATCCAGCTCGACTGATCATTATACAGATAGGCCCGATGTACCAGCACTCGAACCTGCTGACCGGGCTCCAGTGTAGACTTTTCCAGCGAACGGTACGTCATAAGCCGCTGATCTCCGACCTGCACTTCAACCATCCATTCACTTCCCCGAAAATGCAAATGCTTCACGATGCCTTCCTCGGTCGCTGACAGAAGCGCAAATTCTTCACTAGGCCCGACATCAATATACTCCGGCCGGATCAAGGCACGTACGCCTGCTCCAGCAGCTTCCTCGAAGCCTTTAAGACTGGATGCCTGTTCGATCACTGTCGACTCACCAATAAAAGAAGCAACGAACGGCGTACCTGGTTTTTTATAAATATCCCAAGGCGTTCCCTTCTGCTCCAGCCGCCCTTGATTAATGACCATAATTTCATCTGCTACCTCAATCGCTTCATCCTGATCATGAGTGACGAAAATGGACGTAATGCCCACCCGCTCAATCAACTCGCGCAGCCAGCTTCGCAGTTCCTGACGAATCTTGGCGTCAATAGCTGCAAAAGGCTCATCCAGCAGCAGCAATTGAGGCTCCGGCGCCAAAGCACGCGCAAAAGCAACCCGCTGCCGCTGCCCACCTGACAACTGGTGTGGATAACGATGCTCGAAGCCTTTGAGCCCTGTCAGCTCGACCAGCTCTGTGACTCGCTCCTTGATATGGGTTTTGGAGCTTTTTTTCACTTTTAGACCAAAGGCAATGTTGTCATACACGCTCATGTGCTTAAACAAAGCATAGTTTTGAAAGACAAAGCCGATTCCGCGCTCCTGCGGGGCCAGATCGTTCACTCTTTTCCCGTGAAAATGGATCTCTCCGGCATCTGGCTGCTCCAGCCCCGCCAAAATGCGTAGAATGGAGGTTTTGCCGCCACCACTCGGACCGAGTAAACCAATCAAATGGCCTGTCTGAATATCGAAAGATACGTCCTTTACCGCATGAAAATTGCCGAAATGCTTGTTTAATCCCCTTACCTCCACATGCATATCCGTACACTTCCTTTCCGCTTCTGAACCTGTTTCAGGAACAGCAGCAGCTTTGCTTTTCGCAAAGCGCGTACCTCATTTGAAATCAATTGATTAATCCAATGTCTATACTATGTTTTTCTTATGTGATACTTTATCAAAGGAAAGCTTTTGTCGTCAACTCTATATATTAGGTTGAGAAGGCTGACGGCCATAAAAAAGACGATGATGTTCTCCTCATGGATCCATCATCGTCTTTTAAATTCTTAGTCGCTTTCGCAAAGTAACGTAATGATTAGTCACCGTCTTGAAGTGCGTATATCCAAATAAGCGCCCTACAAGTACATAGCCAAGGCGTGTAATTGCAGGTACGCTCATAGGTTTCGGCACAACAGCTTTACATGTGCTAAAGCAGCGGGTCTGATCTCTTCAAAGGTTAAACCATCCTGGATATAAAATGACACAAAGCCGTGCATGGATAAAAACAGGCTTTTCGGTACCCATGAGCACTCTGCCTCCGAATGCCCCTGATCATTCAATTCCTGACGGATCATGGAAGCAAACAATTCCACACAACGGTTTTGCTCTGTGCGACAATATGCAAGCAATTCTTCATCGTGCATCATAAACATAATTTCGTACTGATAAGGATTTTCCAAGCCAAAACGGATGAACTCCAGCATCAAGTACTCCAGTCTGCTCAAGCCGCCCTCAGGCGTACCTGTTGCTGATTGCAGCAAAATTCCGCGCAATGTATTAAAATCCTCAATTACTATGGCGTAGAACAGTTCAGCCTTCTCTTTAAAATGATAATATAACGAACCATGACTGTAACCCAGATGCTGGCCAATGCTGCGCATTGAAATCGCACGGTAGCCCTTGGTAATAAACAAGTGCCTGGCCGCTTCCAGAATCCGCCCTCTTGACAATTCCTGTTCCACTGCTCTTCTAGCCATATTATTTATTCCCCTTCAATAAAGTAAAGCTGCTCTCCCTCCGACACAAGTGATTGCCCCTGTGTCAAGTCTGTTATCCAGTTGCTGAAGGATTCAGCATCACCAGCCAGCGGCAGACAGGTTAACGTAACTTTATCCGTAAATATGGTTTCTCCAGTACGGATGCTGCGATTCCGCAATTCATTTTCCACTTTACCCAACCAAGTATAATCCAATTCCACAAAAATTTCACGATGCAACACACGCGTAATCGCATCACCTGCCTCGATGGCTGCAACAGCACCGTCTGAGTAGGCGCGAATCAGACCTCCTGCTCCCAGCATAATACCACCAAAGTAACGGGTTACGACAATCGCCACATTTTTCAGCTTCTGATTACGGATCACCTCCAAAATGGGCTTCCCAGCCGTACCACTCGGTTCTCCATCATCCGATTGCTTCTGGATTTCGTCTCTTTCACCAATCATGTAAGCTGAACAATTGTGGGTTGCATTCCAGTGCTCTTTTTTGATGCGTTCTATGAAAGCCGTGGCTTCTTCCTCGGTTTGAACAGGCTGAATATGGCCGATAAAACGGGATTTACGGATCACAATCTCCTTGCTGCCGGAACCGCGTACGGTTCGGTATTGTTCCAACATATTACGTATACCCTTCCTTACTTCATTTTACAAGAAAGCAGTCCCCCGCTTCTGGCAGCCGGTGAACTGCTTTCCTGTACTTTATCTGAGGCTGCAATCTATGATACTCTGCTTGAAACCCTGCTTTAGATCAGAGATTGTAGTTCCCTTATTCGGACAATCTCGCTTCAAGCTCAGCTTTTTGTTTTTCGAAGCCCGGTTTGCCGAGCAGCGCAAACATATTCTTCTTGTATGCTTCTACGCCCGGTTGATCGAACGGATTTACGCCCAGCAAGTAGCCGCTGATGCCGCAAGCTTTTTCGAAGAAATAAGCCAGATACCCGAAGGAGTAAGGGCTCAGGTCAGGAATATTTACAATCAGGTTCGGTACTTGTCCGTCTGTGTGAGCCAGCAATGTACCCTGGAATGCTTTTTTGTTAACAAAATCCACAGTTTTGCCAGCCAGGAAGTTCAGTCCGTCCAGATCATCCTGATCTGCCTCGATAGTGATGTGACTAGGCACATTTTCTACCTGGATAACTGTTTCGAAAATGTTGCGGCTGCCTTCCTGAATGAATTGTCCCATGGAGTGCAGGTCTGTCGAGAAATCAACGGACGCAGGATAGATGCCTTTATAATCCTTGCCTTCGCTTTCGCCGTACAGCTGTTTCCACCACTCGGATACAAAATGCAGGGAAGGCTCATAGTTTACAAGAATTTCAATGGCTTTGCCTTTACGATACAAAGCGTTACGAACGGCTGCATATTGGTAAGCCTCGTTCTCAGCTACGTTCGGGTTGCTGTACTCTTTGGATGCGTCTGCCGCTCCTTGCATCATTTCCTCAATGTTAATGCCAGCTGTAGCAATCGGCAGCAAGCCTACTGCTGTCAGTACAGAGTAACGGCCACCCACATCATCAGGAATAATGAAGGACTCATAGCCTTCTTCGTTAGCGAGTTTTTTCAGAGCGCCGCGTTCTTTATCCGTTGTTGCATAAATACGTTTGCGCGCTTCTTCTTTACCGTATTTTTTCTCCAGAGCCGCACGGAATACGCGGAAAGCGATAGCTGGCTCAGTAGTCGTACCTGATTTGGAAATAACGTTGACGGAGAAGTCTTTTCCTTCAATCAGTTCCAACAGATGATTCATATATGTAGAGCTGATGTTGTTGCCTGCGAAATAGATAGCCGGACCTTTGCGTTGGTCTTTGGACAGTGCATTGTAGAAAGAATGCGACAGCATCTCAATTGCAGCACGTGCTCCAAGGTAAGAACCACCGATACCGATGACGATCAGTACTTCGGAATCGCTTTGGATTTTAGCTGCGGCCTTTTGGATACGTGCAAATTCTTCTTTATCATAATTGGTAGGCAGGTCAATCCAGCCCAGGAAATCGGAGCCTACACCTGTTTGGTTGTGCAGTTGCTCATGAGCCAGCTTGATGGGTTCTGCAAAATAATCAATTTCGTGCTGACCTACAAAGGAGAGTGCTTTAGTGTAATCAAAAATAACTTTTTTAGACATGTTTGGAACCTCCTGTTTGGTATTACTAAGACCATAAATACGAACATAAGGACTTAGGAATAGGATACTTTAATTTGCAGGGCCTGACAAGCTTGCGTTACCTGTATGTCGAGTGCCTTGACAGGCCCATGTGGTAGATAGGGTGGCATGCCCGTGCTACAATAAACTAAGATCAACCTGTTAAACATTCATTTCAAGCCGAATTCGCTCTTATCGGACGCTATCCTCCAACAAGAAAGGTGATTAGCAATGAAAAACATCGGATTTATCGGACTGGGCACCATGGGTGCCCCGATGGCATCCAATCTGCTGAAGCAGGGATTTGGAGTCACGGTTTATAACCGTACAGCTTCACGCTGCGAGCCACTGGCAGAACAGGGTGCCCGTACAGCTTCAACGCCTCGTGAGGCGGCTGAAGGTCAGCAACTGGTCATTACCATGGTCAGCGATGATAACTCGATTCGTGACATCTATTACGGCGAGGACGGCGTGTTTGCCGGTCTTACGTCCGGTGTGACCGTG
Source organism: Paenibacillus kribbensis (assembly GCF_001705305.1). Taxonomy (GTDB): domain Bacteria; phylum Bacillota; class Bacilli; order Paenibacillales; family Paenibacillaceae; genus Paenibacillus; species Paenibacillus kribbensis_B. Next base: position 505,660 of record NZ_MCBP01000003.1, on the reverse strand, counting down.
ATGGACAACAGCACGATTTCACCTGAGCTGGTCAAACAGCTGGCCGCTGAAGCGGACAAGCTGGGCTGCTCCTTCATTGATGCTCCCGTCACAGGTAGCAAGCCTGCCGCTGTTGACGGAACGCTCGTGTTCATGGTCGGCGGTGACGCGGAAGCCATCGCGGCACAATCGGACGTTTTTGACACCTTGGGCAAAAAGGTACTTCATATGGGGCCAAACGGCAGCGGAGCTGTGGCCAAGCTTGCTCATAATACGATGGTCGGTATTAACAACCTCGCTTTGGCTGAGGGCTTCGCTATCGCGGCCAAATCCGGCATTCCGGCAGACAGCTTCCTTGAGCTGGTTCAGCTCGGATCAGCAGGCAGCAAGGCTGCGGACCTGAAAGGACGCAAAATCATCGAGCATGATTTTAGCAACCAGTTCTCACTTGCCTTGATGCTCAAGGACTTGAAGCTTGCTTCCTCGCTGACCGATAGCCTGTCCATCCCGACACCTATGCTGGCCATTGCCAAAAGCCTGTTTCAAGCCGGGCAAACGCAAGGCTACGGTGACGAGGACTTGTCCGCTGTCGTGAAGACATATGAAACATGGATTGGCCGCACCATTGGTGGTAAGCCTCTCGAATAAGCTGTCCTTTTCTTTGCAGTTATACGCTAGCTTAAAGGGTAAGCATACTTGGCTTGAAGTCGCGTGCGCTTACCCTTTTTAGATGTTTATTCCGGGTAAGAGCAGCAATAATCAGTCACACTTCGTACTTCCAGTTTGAACGAAGACTGCGCAGGTACGTGGAATGTTGCCGCTCCCTGTATTTCCAGCCATTCCTCAGTACCTGGAAGCAACACTTTCAGATCCCCTGCCAAAATCTCCATAATCTCGCGGGAATCCGTGCCGAATTCGTATGTTCCCGGCAGCATAATCCCCAGTGTAACCTTACTGCCGTCACTCAGAATGACTGTACGGCTTGTGACCTGACCGTCATAATATATATTTGCTTTTTTAACTACGCTGACTCCATCAAACTGTGACATTTTTTATCCCCTCATCTGCTTATCAATGGTTGAATGAACATTGTGCATCATAGCATAGATTTAATTCCAGCTTCAGTATGAAAATACACACTGCATCGGCATATCCTGTACGCTGGATTTTAAAATTGTCTTGCAAAATCTCGGTTGTATGAAACAAACAGCCGTAAGACCTATCTCAGGTTACGACTGTTTGTTTTATATGTTGTTTTATTTCAACAAAGCTTTTACACGGTCAACCACGTTCTCTACCGTAAAGCCATATTCCTTAATAACGCGGTCGCCAGGGGCAGATGCGCCAAATGTGCTGATACCGAGAATGTCGCCCTGGTCGCCGACATATTTTTCCCAGCCCATAGGGTGCGCCATTTCTACAGCCAGACGCGCTTTCACCTCAGGCAGCAGAACGGAATCTTTATATGCTTTGTCTTGTTTTTCGAACAGATCCCAGCTTGGGAAGCTGATAACACGTACTTGGATACCTTGCTCCGCCAGTGCTTCCTGTGCTTTAACAGCCAGTTGTACTTCGGAACCTGTAGCCAGAATTTGAGCAACCGGCTTACCGTCCTTCGCATCTGCAACGACATAAGCACCACGTTTGATACCTTCACGTGCATGCTCAGCAGTAGCAGCCAGAATTGGCAGGTTTTGACGAGTTAATACCAGAGCAACCGGGTTTTTCTTGTTTTCCAGCGTGTAAGCCCAAGCAGCAGAAGTTTCATTGCCGTCTGCCGGACGAATGACCGTCAGATTCGGGATAATGCGCAGGGAAGCCAATTGTTCGATCGGCTCATGGGTAGGGCCATCTTCACCCACAGCAATACTGTCGTGAGTCAGAACGTAAGTTACAGGCAATCCCATCAGAGCTGCCAGACGAACAGCCGGACGCAGGTAATCCGTAAATACGAAGAATGTACCGCCGAATACTTTTACGCCTTGGTGCAGCGCCATACCGTTCATTGCAGCAGCCATACCAAACTCACGGATACCGAAATAGATATTGCGACCGGCATAGTCTTCTGGCGTAAAGTTCGTCAGATTGTTCAAGTGTGTCATCGTGGAGCTTTCCAGATCGGCAGATCCGCCTGTCAGGAATGGTACGTTTGGTGCCAGTCCGTTCAATGCATTACCAGAAGCTACACGAGTCGAAACAGCTTTGTCTCCAGTCGAGTATTTCGGAAGATCACGGTCCCATCCTTCTGGAAGATCGCCGCTTACGGCTGTTTCAAACTGGGCTGCCAAATCAGGGTGAGCCGCTTTGTATTTCGCGAATTGTTCATCCCATGCTTTGTTTGCCGCGATACCGCGCGCTTTTACTTTAGCAAAATGCTCGCGAACCTCTTGCGGTACATGGAAGTCCTCTTCGTATACCCATTTGTAAAATTCTTTAGTCAGCTTGGCTTCTTCTGCACCCAGCGGGGAGCCGTGAGTACCGCCGTGTCCGCCTTTACCTTGTTTGTTCGGGCTTCCGTAGCCGATAACTGTTTTCACTTCAATCAACGTAGGACGTGTGGAGTCCCCTTGCGCTTCTTCAATCGCTTTTTGGATCGCTGGAAGGTCATTGCCATCCTCTACGCGCAGCACTTGCCAGTTGTAAGCTTCAAAGCGTTTGGCAACACTCTCGGAAGAAGACAGGTTCAGTTTGCCGTCCAGTGTAATATCATTGGAATCAAACAATACGATCAGCTTGCCCAATTGCAGACGTCCAGCCAGCGAAGCAGCCTCGTGGGAAATACCTTCCATCAGATCGCCATCACCGCAGATCGCATACGTGAAGTGATCCACAACTTTAAATTCGTTTTTATTGTATGTTGCAGCCAGTTGAGCTTCAGCCATTGCCATACCTACGGACATGGCCAAGCCTTGTCCCAGAGGTCCTGTCGTAGCATCTACACCAGCGGTGTGTCCAAATTCAGGGTGACCAGGTGTCAAGCTGCCCCATTGACGGAATTGCTTCAGCTCTTCCATAGGCAGATCATAGCCGCTCAGGTGCAGCAAGCTGTACAGCAGCATGGAGCCGTGTCCTGCGGACAGTACAAACCGGTCACGGTTAACCCATGTAGGATGGTCCGGATTATGATTCATGGTTTTAGCAAAAAGTTGGTAGCCCATTGGTGCGGAGCCCATTGGCATACCAGGATGTCCCGAGTTTGCTTTCTCGATGGCATCAATTGCCAACGTACGAATAGTTGTGATGGACAAATTGTCGATCGTGGAGTTTTCATCCTTTTGAATCGCTTGGTTCTGGTCAGTCATGGTTTGCCTCCTCATATTGTAAAAAGTATGTCAATTGCTTTCGGTCATGCTCTCCAATACCACCGTTCAATATGTAAACAGCGCCTCTTGGAGTGAGTGAATCTGCTTGAATGTTTCAATATGACTTATACATTCTTAAGTATTGTACCATTTGCCGTGAAGGTTTGCTAGATCGTTTATAGAGATGGTTGTCAAAATGTAACACAGAGTCCTCATATCAATATACCCGTTATGTATTAACCTCATTTAAAAAATGATAAAAACACGAAAAAAAATCACAAAAAAACAAAGCCCGTCATATCGACGGACTTTGTTTTATAAAAAGTGTATATTCAAAAATTTATTATAGATTTCAAGATTAGTTAAAAACGACCGTTTTGTTCTCATGAACCAGAATTCGATCCTCCACATGCCACTTCACGGCTCTTGCCAAAACGACCCGCTCAATTGTGCGGCCAATTCGTTTCAGCTCATTTACATCATCTCCGTGGCTTACCCGCTGCACGTCCTGCTCAATAATCGGGCCGCCGTCCAGTTCCTCGGTTACATAATGCGCGGTAGCTCCAATAATTTTCACCCCGCGATTATACGCTTGGGCATATGGCTTGCCACCCACGAATGCAGGCAGAAAGGAATGATGAATATTGATAATACGGTTACGGTAATGCTCAATAAACTTCGGCGAAATAATCTGCATGTATCGGGCCAAAATGATAACGTCGATGTCGTCACCAATGACCTCCAGTTGACGGCGCTCCGCCTCTGGCTTGGTATCGGGTGTTACCGGAATATGATGATACGGGATGCCAAACGATTCCACATACTCCTTCATATCCAGATGGTTACTAACCACCAATGCAATATCTGCGTCCAGATCCCCTGCCTGCCATTGCCACAGCAGTTCTACCAAACAGTGATCCTCTTTGGAAACGAAAATGGCCAGTTTTTTCTTGCGGCTGACCGCAGAAATCGTCCACTCCATACGGAATTGCTCAGCAACAGCCACAAAGTCCTGCTCCAACTGCGGCTGGGCTACACTCAAATTCGGCAAATCAAATTCAACTCGCATAAAAAACATACCGCCGGACGGGTCCATTGTATATTGGTCGGATTGGACGATATTGGCCCCATGCTCGTACAAAAAGCGGGACACGGCGGCTACAATACCCGGCCCATCAGGGCAGGATACGAGCATACGCGCGCGGTTTTCATGTGCAGATAAAGCGCTGTTTGGATGATGTTTTACGTGAAGTTCCATGTGACTACTAATCCCCCTTAGCTTATACTGTTACTGGCAAATGACTGCCAGCAAACCAGGCAATCAGCCGTTGATTAATGTTTTCTTCGCTCAACTCTGGAAACAGTGCTGCTTCCGTGATCATGTCATACAGACGCTCTAGCGGCTCACGTGGATCGGCTTTTCTTGCTTTGGCATCATTTTTCAGCAGAGCCCAGGTGTCCAGCACAAATTTTCGTACATCCACATCCTGCTTTTTGAAGAACGAATGCAATTGCTCGACCTGACCCAAAAATTCATCTCCAAAGCGCTCCTTCACATTTCCGCGTAGCAAAGCAATTTCAACCTCATACATCGGACGCTGCGTTTTGGCTTCCTTCCCGATCCATGGTGTTTCCAAAATAAATGGTCGCCCTTGAAGCGCTTCATGATGCACCACATGATGAATGGTCTGATAGCCGATCCAGCCCGATCCAATCGGAGTATGACGGTCTTTTCGAGCGCCGACCGGATTTTTACTGTCATTGATATGAACCACTGCGATGCGATTCAAGCCAACAATACGGTCAAATTGCTCCAAAACACCATCCAGATCGTTCACGATATCATAGCCCGCATCATGAATGTGACAGGTGTCCATACAAACCGTAAGACGCTCGTTGTACTCTACTTTATCTATTATGGAGGCAATTTCCTCGAAGCTGCGTCCCATTTCGGTCCCCTTGCCCGCCATCGTTTCAAGCGCAATGTTAACATCTGTCTCCTTGACACCGTTCAGTACCTCGTTCAGACCATCGGCGATACGCCCGATCCCGTACTCTGCATCCTTATCGGTAAAAGCACCCGGATGCAGCACAATATTTTTCACACCAATCGCGTGTGTGCGACGAATTTCCTCCTGAAGAAAGCTGACCGCCAGCTCATAGGTATTTTCTTTGTAAGAACCGAGATTAATGATATACGGGGCATGCACCACGATATCCTCCATCCCTTTTTCGGTCATTAACTGCTTGCCTTCTTCCAAATACATGGATTCCATCGGCTTACGACGCGTGTTTTGCGGTGCCCCCGTATATATCATAAACGAGCTGGACCCGTAAGAAGACGCTTCTTTTGTAGCACTGAGCAGACCCTTGTCCGAGAAGGACACATGAGAACCAATTTTCAGCATGATCCTGATTCATCCCCTTATCCTTATTATCCTGTTATGCTTGTCTTAATTTAATTTAATCATTTTAACGTGATTATTGAAATCAAACAACATGGCTTTTATGGCAGCCTGATCGGATGTGCTTATTCGAATGAATTTTTTTTTCTTGAAAAGGGTTATATTCTATAACATATATATTTATTTGCGAATCGGAAGGAGAACTGGGCTCCATGAACATCATCGTATGCGGAGGTACTGGATTGGTAGGGAGTGCGCTGGTCAAAAGCCTGCTGGGCGACGGATACACTGTGAAGGTCATTACTCGCAAGCCGCTGGTAGGTCACGAATCAAGTCCCCGCTTGCAATACATGAGCTGGAATGAATTGAAACAAAGGCCTGAATTACTGGAAGGTACAGATGTGGTCGTTAATTTGGCAGGCGAAACGCTCAATCAGCGCTGGACGGACAAGTCCAAACAAAGAATTCTTCAATCCCGACTATTGTCCGTTGCCAAATTGGCTCAAGCACTGAATGCGCTGCAAAAAAAACCGGAGGTCATCATTCAGGCTTCGGCAGTTGCCGCATATGGTACTTCCTTGACCGAAACGTTCGATGAAACGAGTCCGCGTCGTTCGGAAGATTTTCTTTCTCAAGTGGTCGAGCAGTGGGAAGAGGCCGCTGGCGCCTACCCATCCGATTCCCGTTTAATCAAGCTGCGTATTAGCCTCGTGCTGGACAGAAAAAAAGGGGCGTTTCCACTTATGAAATTGCCCTACAGATTCGGGTTTGGCGGCAGAATAGGCAGCGGTCATCAATGGATGAGCTGGATTCATATTGAGGATATCGTTCATCTGATCACATACTGCATCCATACGAAGGAAATCGTCGGGGCAGTGAACGCGTCATCACCTTACCCAGTGACGAACGATCAGTTTGGGAAAACCGTGGCTCAAGTATACCACCGTCCACATTGGTTTCCCGTTCCAGGCATTCTCGTTCAAAAGCTGCTCGGTGAGATGAGTACCCTTGTACTGGATGGCCAAAAAGTACTCCCGCGCAAAGCGCTGGAGCACGGATTTAAGTTTAAGTATCCTTCGCTGAAGGAAGCGCTGGAGGAACTCCATTCTCCTCATAAGCAGCGCTAAAATGAAAAGAGGAACTCTGGGATGGTAATATCTCTACCAGCTCAGAGTTCCTTTTTAGATAATCTATTTCATTTTAGCCTATCCCTTCAGCTATCCTCTCAACTATTTCCTTATCAAAATCATCTAGTTCAGCCATTAAAAGATCATATTGTTTTATAGATTCAGAGGTGTTCAATACTCGAAGTACAGCAATACTGTAGTGTCCAAGAGTATCAATACCAAATAGCTTATTTACCTTCGGATCTTTGAACTGGCTAATATGCTTCAATTTTTCGATAATTTTTTCGTTGCAGAGCTTCTTTTTTGCTATCTGACTCATAGCACTCATCATAACCTGGTTATGATGAATATCCAGACACTCCACCAATTTATCGTCACTTATCTTTCCCTCTCGTACTTCTTTTGATAAAGTAAGTAGATTCATTATACAATCTCCATTCAATCTAGTTTAACTGGCCCAAAATTCTCCAAAAGATACTGCCGTTCATCCCTGTAATTGCTCAGAGATGTTCTGCAAGCTCCTTATTTCCAATCCTCTCTGCTTCTTTTATTTCCACCATATAAGCCCTAAGCTCCATGATAATTCTATTTTTGAATTCATATGTTACATCCAAACTTGGAAATCCTTTAGCCTTATCATCAAGGAAATGTTTGATACTCATGTCGCAATGCACTAATTGAAACATCCTTATATATATTCAGCTGACCAGGTTTCCCTGATCCTTTGGGAACATACGCCATAATATCTCTATCCAAAATCCTAACTTCAACGCCCGCTTCTTGTGTGTTTTTAATAATCTTACTCCACTCTTCTGGGTGAGAAAGTCTTCCCGGACCATAAATATCCCTAAATGGGTCAGCATCATTTTTACCTAACATATTATCAGGTAAACGTTTTGAAGTCCCTTCGGCTTCAACTCTCCTAATTGTTATAAGAAAGAGTATTTCTTTTTACCTGTATCAAAAGACTTAGCCCTGAGTATCGCAAATAGTCATTCACACGTTCTTTTCACAAGAAGAATGAGCAACATTTAGGAATTTCATATAAAAAAGCTCACCCCCATTTTATGACAAGGAGCAAGCTTCGCGAACTAATTGGCTTCTGAATCTTCATTCCATAATTTATCAAACTCTTCGTCCGTCAATCCATCCTTTTTTGTATGAGGAGCATAATAATGTCCGTTAGGATCAATAAGATATTTAACCTGTGCCTCTGCCTCAGAGATCACAATGGTATACTCATCATCTGCTTCGAATATGGTCGGGATGATACTCACCATTACAAGCCAAACAGGAAGATTGGAATCGTCAAACTGATTATAAAATTTTGCAGTGCGTTCTTTTGTACTATCTATAGTTCCAGAAAGGTTATATTTTTCCTTGTAGTCCTCAGCTATTTGCATAGCTTGTTCCGCTGTAAGATGTTTATTTATCTTTTCACTCATTTTTTTCAAAACCTTTCCAGCCCGGTGGAGGCCATTCCCCGTTTCTTAATTTATAGATATACTTTTGTGAAAAGAGAATTTCCCCTTTGTTGTAAATAGTTATCCTTCCCTAGCTCCTTCCACTGCTTGGCATGATAGGACTCATGAATTGCGCTCAAATTTGTCGGTTCTTTTCTCAGAACTATTTCTCCTGTAGCTGGATTAAAACCAGCCGCAGCACTTTCAGGCAGAATTTTATCTTTCTTATCAATCAAAACCTTTATATCTATTGCACCCATTTCTTTTTTAAACGACTTCATTTCACTTATATCCATAATTCTGTGTCCAGTGGATGTTAACCTTCTCTGACCACTTACAGGCATTTCTTCCCATGATTTCAAATCCAGATCATGGCCTTTGGGAAATGGTCTAACCTCACCGTTAAATTTTATTGTATTACCAATTCCAAGTTTAGGCTTGATTACTGAGCTGACTCCTCCAAATAATCCTGCTGTACCGATCATATTAGCCCAATGTTCCTTTGACCAGGCATTGTTGGGATTAAATCCTCCCTGAATCATGCCCGTTACTCCAAATGTACCGAAATTGAGCATGTCATTCCATGAGTCATTTTGTTTAGCTGCCCGTTCCATGTACCCTTGATACATTCCTTTCGGAATACCATACGTCATGTAATCTAGGAAACTCCAGACTGAATCGAATTTCTTCTCATAGCGTACCGAATTAGCGGCTACAAAATCCTGTCCCAACTCTGTTAAGCTATCTATTGATTTCTGAAACGGATTTCGTGTATCTGGAGCAGGAACAGCACATGCATTAGGTGGAGGTGGTAAACAACTTGCGTCAATGTTACCTGCTTCCATCAGATCAGCTAATCTGAATTTATCTGCATGGTGACGCAACTCCCTCGCAATGGAATCCGTCAGGGTAACAAAGTCAGTCATATTCTTCTGAGAGACTTGAAATTGACTATAAAATTGTTGTTTAGTTGTACCATCCCATGATTGCAGCATAAAAGAAATTTGCTGCATCAATTGACTATTCATCTGAATCGCTGTTTTCTGTGCAAGGTCGAATTGCTTGGAGATGGTTATAAGTTGTTCAGGAGTCACTCTTATCGTTGTCATAATTTACCTCGGCTCAAGTTCGTTATGACATGATAGCATTATTCAAATTTCTGGAAAACAGCCTTATCTCCTAATTGTTATGAGAAGGACTAACCTTTCTACCTATGTCTAATGGCTTAAATCCTCTCCAACTCAACAATACATCTAGCAAGCTTTTCCATACATACTAAAAAGGCCAGACGGAATATCCCATCTAACCTCTTGATAATACTTAGCTACACTAAAACCCACGTACACACTGGCTGCCGCAGACGAAGCCAGGCAACCTCCGAATGATTCTCCTCCTATCGTTAACATTTTAATGACTTTCTGAACTTCTCTACTCCTCCACCGTCTTCTGTTCACCAGTCAAAGGTACAGTGTGTCCCTGTGTAATAAATTCTTTTCTATCAATTGATATGGGCAAGGAGAGCACTACCACTCTCCACAAATTCACAAATTAAAAGGACGTTACCCGAATGGATTACGTCCTCTCTCGTTAGATTAGTCGTGAAAGGTCACATTAGATTCGATTGGGTCACGGCCTATGCGAAAACTGTTTGCTCTAGCTTCTTTATCTGGATAACCAAAGGAAATTCCAAACAATAACTTCAGATCATCGGATACACCCAATACTTGGCGTACCGTGTCAGCGGTCATGCCCAATACTGTCTGAGGGACACTACTAATCCCACGCGCAGCCAGCGACAGAAGGAACGACTGGGCATACATGCCAATATCAGATGCGACACGCACATTATCTCCAAAGGAAGGCATGAATAGGAACGCAACATGCGGTGCACCGTAAAATTCAAAATTGCGTAACACTGTTTTAAAACGGCCTTCATGATCCTCACGAGCTATGCCCACTGCCTCATAGTATGTTTTGGCTTGTTCTTTTTGTCGTTCAGAATAACGACCATAGTATTCTTTCATATCAAAAGTAAAATCACTTACGAATGTCCCTTTTTCAAACGCCGGCATCAAGGCCCTGCTAAGTTCCTCTTTCTTTGCACCTGAAACGATATGAACATCCCAAGGCTGTGTATTGCAATTTGATGGGGTATACTGAGCATCCTCGAGAATCTCGCGAAGGACTTTCTCTTCAATTGGTGTAGAAAGAAATTGACGTATAGACTGCCGACTGCGTATAACTTCTTGAAAAGAATAATCAATCAACCCAAACCTCTCCTTTTATCATAAATTTTGTAAAAATTATTAAAACGACATTCGTTGTTTAGCAACATATTTTATTTAAACAACAAATATTGTATAGTTGATGTTAAAGTAGAATCCACTTATTCTCAATCATCAGCTTTGGTGTTTTATTGCTTAAACAACAAACCAATTTAAATGTTGCCTATGTTATAGAAAAGAGAGGGATAATATGGATGATATGAAAGTAGATCCACGTATTAAACGGACAAAAAAATTATTAATAGAATCTTTTATAAAAATAGGTCAAAAAAAGGATTTCAAAGACATTACAATAAAAGATATTACGGAGGAAGCAACTGTTAATCGTGCCACTTTTTATTCTCATTTTATTGACAAATACGATTTAGTAGATGTGGTCTTTACAGAAGATATATTAGAGCGCATTGTAAACAATTTGAATCATCACGATTTAAATGAAGAGACTATTGTGAAAATCTTTTTAACATTAACTGAGTTTCATACAGAAAAATCCACAGAATTAAGCTCACAATGTAGAAGAAGTATTGAATCCTTTAGTTCAATACTTGAACAAAAAGTAAAAAAAGAACTGGAAAAATTATTTTATTCTTTACTTTTAAAACAACAACCTGAGTTGGATTCGGAAGCCTTAAAAATTGGTGCTGCTATGTTGAGTTGGGGAATTTACGGAGCGTCTGTAGATTGGCAAAATAATAGTTCTCTTTCAGCAGAGCAATATATAAAAAAAGCCTTACCTTTTATGGTGACAGAAATAAATGATTTAAAAGGATGACTATGATCGTCCTTCTTTTTCAAATTCCAAAACACTAGGGATCTGTTATGGATTGAAAAAAGCAAAAACCTAGGAGATAAATACAGCGAAAAGAAGACATCTTCCCCTAAGGGTTGATGTCTTCTTTTGGAGGGAGCAACCTTACAAAACGAGATTCACCACTTTTTTAGTATATTCCTACATTAAACGGGCTTCTTTTTCTACTATGCACACATAATAAACTACCCTTCACCTAAGGAAGCGCTGGAAGATTTAAGAGAGTCCAGCCGATAAGTATAGGATACACCGGCAATTTTAAAAGTGTCCCCGTCCTTCATTGCATACTCCTTGTATGGCACCATCGCCTCTCCATTCAGAACTGTTCCGTTCGTCGAGGACAAATCCTTGACGATGTGGCCTTGCCCTCCTGCATCTATACAAAGCTCAATATGAGAGCGGGATGCTCCTTCCGTATGCTCTACAAACTGGGCCAATTGGGGCTCTCTTCCGATGAAGAAACTGCCTGCAACAAATTGGTCCAATTGGATGCGCTCGGTCGCTCCACTTCCCGGTGCCTTGCGCTCCAGACAGGCAATCGGCGATTGCTGAACGTGTGGAATATGTGTCTCTTGATCCGCACGAAGCAACACCGTTTCTTGCCTGGATGTAGCATGTAGCAGCTCCGTCACACCAGACAGTGACTTATAATATGCCTCACTGGTATCACTGGCCTCCAAATCATTTCTCCGATCCGCACCTATCCCCTGCGGCTCGTGCAAGTCGTGACGTGCAGAAGCTGCACCTCTTTCTCCCGCATCCCGGCTACCCATATTTTCAGACTCCGGGTCAGGAAAAGACAATCGCCAGCTTTCCTGTCCTTGATCGCTTGAATTGGAAGAGCGTTTATCCTTATTCTGACGACCCGCTACGAATCCGGTCAGCTTATCAACCTGATAACGATCATTTTTCCGCTGTACAGGAGAAGCAGCGCCAAGCCATTCCGAATCCAATACAGGTACTGAATCAGTGTAGATATGAGGCGAAGCGCCCTTGCGCCCCCATTTTCCCGTCCAGCTTATATAAGCGACTATAGCAAATACTACAGTCAGTACAACGGAAATGATCAACGGAACGGTCTCAGAATGATCCAGATAAACGTAGCGCCACACGATGGCCGAAGCGAGCAAACACCCGAGAGCAATGTACGTTTTATACTTCTGCAACGCAGGCTCCGTTTCTTCTATTTCTACATCTACTTCGTCATTCTCCTGTAGTTTCACGGGCGACTTGAGCGGCTTGATCCGTTTAAGCTCCTGTATTTCCTGCAGTGTCTCCCGATTCCCTTGCCCATACACTCCACCACGTTCTGAATGATGGCGCAATGAGGACAATTCATCACGCTTTCCTTGAGGCATATTTGGGATAAAGGCGTTCCTATTATTATGACCTTCTTCTATCCCTTCTTCTATCCCTTGACCTGGGGCGCTGACGAACTTTGCACTAGCCGCCATCCCTTGCAAAAGCAGCTCCTTCAACGATCGTAATTCAAACTCATTTCTATCACATAGCTCAAGTATGCACTGCATATTTTCTCCCTGAAAGTGAGCCACACGAGTCATCAAACGAATAACCATCTGCTTAAATTGACTGCCTGCTTGTCCTTCATACAATACAGCCTGTAAAGGAACATAGGTTAAATTGGCAGCTTTTCTTGAACCTGAACCATCTATAAAAATGTAATCCTCATGCAAAATAAACTGCCTTATATCAAGCATATATTGAGGGCTACGATGGAGGGCGTCCGCCACTTCAAAAAGAATCCGATAAAACTCAGAAGTCGAAATTCCCCCGCCCTTCCATACCTGGGAAAGCATGCGTTGACCTGAAATATCGTAGTGCAACTCAACCTGAAAATCGACTTCCTTTATTCTTAGTTCCAGAAGACCGGGAATCCGATTGCCAGTCATCATTCCGGTTTGCACGGAATTTAAATCATCAGTCTTGAGTCCGCCTTCCTTGTTCAAAATCATAAATGTCCCGCTGTTCCGGGCAAAATCCCTGCTTAAACCAAACAATTCATGACCTCCTTAGCATTTTCCCGATCTCCATAAGGCAGCATGATCTATCCAGGCGGGCATGTCATGGCAAAAAGTAAAGATAAGCACTGATCGCTCCCGGAATGACTGCGGTCATAAATGGAAACCTGAGATGCGCTTCTCTCCCGCTGGTCAGCGCCTTGCCGCTGCGAAACAGAAAAAATCCCCCCAAATTAAAAGCTACACGCCGTAGTCTCATAATGGTTTCCCTACGCCATAGCAAGATTCCGATACCAATAATACCTGCAAAAAAAATGGAATATAGAGCTGATTGCCACGCAAAAGCAGCACCTGTCCAGGCTCCAATTAGGCCAAATAGCTTCACATCTCCTGCACCTACAGCTCCTATCCAGTATAAAATCAGCATGAGGCCAAATCCGGTACCAAGTCCAGCAGCAGCAAATACAAAACCATGCCAGCCTTCAAATATCGTATTGAACAGCAAACCTGCCACCATACCGGGCAGCGTAAGCTTATTAGGAATTTTCATACTCCGTAAATCGGTGACCAGCGCAATCGCCAGTAAAACTCCACATACAATATACATCCATGTCAATGTGACCTCCCCCCTCCCCATCTATTGTCTACTCCACGGAAAATGGAACCTTGATACGCTGTCCATCCTCTGTTTCAATCACAAAACTCCATTGACCGGGTGTCGTATTTGTTCCCACAAACCAATTCCATTCAATCATTCCCTCCGCATTAGCAGAGGTCCAGCCCAAATGCTGAGCCGTGCTTTGACCCGACTTGTAAAATACAGAAAGATTAGCACTCGTTCCGGGTTCAATCCTGGCTCTAATCAAATTGTACACACCCTTCACGGCAGGCTCTGGCTTGACAAGCAACTGTATGGAATGCTGTTCATCCTTATCATCTGCAGCATCTCCTGTACCTGTCCCCTCTCCTGTGTCGCCGATCCAAAGGCGCTCCTCTGCCGCTGCCTGAAGCACAATGCTGCGATACAGAAATGGGACCTTCATCGGCAGTTCATAAGACAGCTCTACTCTAAAATAAGGGTCCTTGGTTCCTGTAAGAGAAGGCACATGTACACTCGTTACATGAATACGGTCATACTCCAGAACACTTTCCTCTATAAAAGGCTTTAGCATCGGCTTCAGAACAGGATCAAGTGCTGCCTCCGTCAAACGCCCCCGCAGCTCCTCCATCGGCTTTTGACCACCTTGCACAGCGCTTTCTACCCAATCGCCAATCGGAGGCGGCAACTGCTCAGCGAATTTGCTTGCATATTCACTCACAGATAACTTGGGCAATTCATCCAGCGGTTCGCGGACTGCATCTATTTTCGTAGACGCCGCATCTACCGCCAGAGACACCGGGTAGATTTTAGCGGAAACCTGCTTAACCGCTTCTGAAGCGGTGGTCTGCAATGCCGTGGACACCAGCGTCATCTGAACCATATAAATGAGAAAAATAATAAAGAACAGAAACAACGGCAACACCAGCGACGCTTCTAAAACAATGCTTCCTTGTTCACACCGCTTCTGCCCACAGATCCACTGTAGATCCCGATTAATAGGAAAAATGCGCTGTTTTCGTAACATAGTACACACTTCCCTTAATACTCTCGCCTTCCTTAGAGGCAGTTCCGAGCATCCTCATTACCCCAGGTAAAAACCACAGCCGCATCCCGTTCTTGACCTCACCCTCTGCATACGTTTGCCGCTCAGCAGGATTGACATCTGTATTCAGGCGGATCAGAGCAAGCATACGGGACATCTTTCGTTCATTATTGCTATGAAGCATCAGAAACAATCGCAAATGATCCTTGTACGTCATTCGAAATTTCAGAAAATCAGATAAAGGCACATACCCCTTTTGCGCCAGCATAATCATATCTTCAATCGCCTTTTCTACCCCATATAACAAAGCCGCCGCCAAAACGACCAATGGATTTCCCTTTGAGCTATTTTTGACTAGTCCCTCCATCGTACGTATGGCAAGTCTCATAGCGAAAATTTCACCATAAGCGGATGCCAGATTACCCGTTGGATTATGGAACCCGTACAGGATGTACTCAACCTCCTGATTACTCACCTCCAGCTGATCTCCCAAAACCTGCGCTGCATTACCCACATTTGCACCTGATCCAGCCAAACTGCCAAATCGGCTAAAATCCACATGATGAAAGTAAGAAAGCGCATATTCGTTCTGGTAAAATTCATCCCCCAGTTGAGTCAGCAAACCGGATGCAGCCCCATACAAACCATCCATACTATCCATGGAGGCCCCCGCTGCATCATAGGTGTCATAGGATAAATCAGCGGTTACAGATGAACCGGATGTAGACTGATTAAATGCAATACTTTCACTGTAATACTGCTCCAGCTTTTGGAACTGTTCTGCACTTTGTTTACCTTTGGAAAGTACCTCAATGATCCGATAAGCTTGCTTGAGCTTGTTTTTCGCCTCTTTTTCCATTTTCTTGCGTTCTTTGTCAGGTCCTCGTCGCGTGTCCAGTATTCTGGCTTCGCTGTCGAGTACATTGACGGCTCCCGACCAGACATACGCATTCAAGTATTTGTCCATCTCCTTGAGCGCTGAGGCGACTTCCTGCTTGAGCATATCTGCATTCAGAAATGGATCTGTATAAAAGGATAACGTGCGCATCATTCCCGTTAGTCTGTTGTTAACCGTATTTATAGCAATTCGTTGCTTTTCGATTTCTACTTCCCATTGCTCAAATTCCTTATCGGGAATCAACAGATCCTCCGCCTTTTGCCGGGCGCTTCCTACTGAGGGATCGGCGTTGGAGCCTCCTCCGCTGGGAGTAGGTGCAGCAGAAACCTCATCGTAGCCTGCATTAGCCGCTCTCTGCTTATACTGCGCAATGACTTTGCGCATCTCTTCATTAATCTGCCGAGCCTCATTTAACGGCTCTTTGGCTTCCAGAAGCAGTTTATCATGCTCTTCTCCAGCCTGAACCATGGCCTGACGAAGGCGGTCAAGCGCTGATCTCGCCCTTCTTGAATATTTCTCTATCTGCATGATTTTAACGTCATCCACGCTTTTCTGATTATCCTCATATACATGCACGTAATGCTTATATTGTGCAGCAATATCGGCTACAACCTCGAGCGGGTCCCAAATATACTGATTGGGTATATATACGCCCTGCTGCTTCATAATCCGTTTGCGAACCTCTTCCATACGAGCCCCAGCCTCACGCTGCTTCGCCAGCATGTCATCCAGCTTGGTATCGCGTTGGTCATACAGCTTTTGCAGCCGTTTCAGCAAATCAACCGTATGAGAAGCCTCCTTCATATTTTGAGAGAGCGGCTTCAGCTTTTCGAGCACTTCAAACGTAAAATCGACTGGCGCTTTATACTTCATCTCTTCACGTATCTGCTCATTAAATATGGGATATTTACCAAGCTCTCTTTCCATTTGCAGAGAACTCGAATCCAGCTTCGTATTCATAAGCGGCAGCGTTTCCGCACGTGCTGTACGCTTGGCGCTGTCATTCAGTACTTTGACCATGATTTGTTGTCCGTCGCTTTCACCATAAGCAAACAGACCGTACTCCTGTTGCAATACCGGATCATAAGCAGACATCACGGAACGAACTGCCGCATGAGTCAGACGTTCGGTTTGCACATGGAGGGCAGCAATTCTCGCATAATCAATAAAGACAGCAATAAAGCCGAACATGACCGCCAAAATCAAAATCAAGAAGACCGTGACAGCACCTAACTCGCTATCCTTTTTATTACGTCCCTTTCCAAACACCCGCTTCCTCCTTTCCAGTCCATTCCCGTTCCTTACCCACCATTCCTTACTTACCGTTCTGGCCATATTGCATCAACACTTGTCCCACGCCTGCCGGATCTACCTTTTCGCCTGAGCCTCTGCCCATAAACTTCGCACCGTAATACCGGACCAGTTCCACCGTACGGATCCATTCCACAGGCTCAACCACACCCGAGCTCATTTTCCCTTGTAAATCCGTCTGGTCCAGAAACTGATTCAACAAAGGCACTTTCACGATCTTATTCAGCTCCGTTGTCACCTTGCGGTGAATCAGACTGTTCTCATATGTCATCTGTCCCTGCATCCCCGCAGGCATTCTGCTTTCGGCATTGGACAGCTTTTGAACGGGCAATGAGCCTGCCACGCTGCCGTCAGGCACCTGTACACTTTCCAGATGATTAGCTCCGGCCCAGCCAAACAAAGCGCCCAGCATGACATCATCCTTCAAACGCCAATAAAGCGAATCCCGTTGTCCTTGCGCAAAAGCTCCTGTACGCGGGTCCCTGAAGCTGTTATCCCAACTGTAGGCAGCTCTTTCCGAAGCGGTAGAAGCGACCTGCACCAATATAGATTTTTGATATATGTACAGGCAGAAAAATAACATCACAAAAATAACCAGCAGCAGAACGGGAAAGACGAGGGACGCTTCTAATGAGAAGCTCCCGTCCTCTTTTTGTGCCAATGTGCGCAGCATTATGAATCCATAAAATCGTTACTTTTTTTATCCGCCTTTTTCAGCAAACCTTCTACAATCTTCTTAATCTGATCCTTGAAAATAATGGCCACTGCAATCAGAATTGCAATGATCAGAATCATTTCCAACGTACCCAGACCGTCCTCCTCCTTGTACAATTTACGGATACCGCTTGTTGCTAATGTCAACATCGTTTCATTCCTCCTACATATTCATCATCATTAAAGCGGGAGCACCCACCAGCACAATAACCGTCAGCAAAATCAGCGCCATCGGG
The DNA here is from genome assembly GCF_001705305.1 of Paenibacillus kribbensis. Taxonomy (GTDB): domain Bacteria; phylum Bacillota; class Bacilli; order Paenibacillales; family Paenibacillaceae; genus Paenibacillus; species Paenibacillus kribbensis_B. The sequence goes on along the minus strand of NZ_MCBP01000003.1, from coordinate 487,510 downwards.
AATACCAGCTTGGATGAAGCCTGCTCCCCTCTTGTCCGGCTAATCGAAGTCCGCTTGCCCCATAACGTCTGGGACAGCTCACGTAACGCCATCACGAAATCACTCCCGCCACGTCGCATATTCAGCAATACCGTTGTCGTAAATACCGTCACTTCCTGAATACCGCAGCGTTTGCTTAAATGCTCAAATGCCTGTTGAAAGGAATATCCGCTTTCCCATTCCCCCACGGTCTGCCGCAATTCCCGATACAACGGATGTACCGTATCCGCCCCTTTACGCTCCACACAATGAAGCAATGCCCGTTGTACCGTCTCGCCTGCACCAACCAAAAGCATCATTTTACTCAACAGTTCAGGCAATTCCAATAGAATTTGCTGATCCCGTTGCTGTACTTTCCCATGCAAATCCTTGGTCAGCGCGACTGGAACCAGAACACCCAGTCCCAAACCAAGCACCAGCCCGGTTGCATCTCCGTCCATGATCAGCGATATTAAAGCTCCACCAGCGACCATCATATATCCGTAGCAGAGCATTTCTGCCAGAAAAAGCATCGTTTTTTCTCCGCTGTTCCGCATACCATACAGCTTTTGCACCGAACGCTGGAGCTTGAACATCAGCACAGGCAGCCTTTGAGTGACGCGCGAAACATGAATTAGGTGTACAAAAGGAACCGAAAATCTGTGCAGCCGCAGTCCTTCCAGCTTCATACAGCGAAAATGTGCATACTGAGCATCATGCATCCGGTTCAGCACCACCCAACCTCCCACTTGCAGAACCAGTATGACCAGACAGACCAACATCACCATATCTAGCACTCCTTATACTTCAATCTTCATAATGTGGTTGATCCACACGAGACAGCCCCCAAGCACCAGCAGACAAAGGGTGGACAGAATCATTCCTGTACCGCTGTATAAAGGCATCATGTAGTCTCCTGCAGTCATTGTCATAAACAATACAAACAAAAAAGGAGCAGCAAACATAACTCTTGATTCAAAACGTTTTTGCGCAATCATCACACTGATTTCTTGTTGAATTTCCAGCTTCTCCCCTATGACACTTGAAGTTCTTCGTACGACCTCCACCAGATCACCTCCGGTTCGCTTGCAGGCCGCAAATACATCTGCAAAATTCGTAATATCCTCCATCTGAGCCCGACGGGCCAAATCCTGCAAAGCAGTCTCCACAGGCTGTCCGATTTCGAGACAGGCTGTAATAATGTTAAATTCAAAAATCAGATCGTGGTCTCCATCCGGACTAAGCAAACGCAAATCCTCCACAGCCTCGCGAAAACCATTCTCTACCGACCTCCCCGCCGAAAGAGAAGACGAGAGTGAATATAAAGCCTGTTTGAATTGGATGCTCAGAGCAGACCTGCGTCGTTGCAGCAAAAATTGCCTGTAATAACGGGGCATTGCCAGAGCTCCGGCAGCACACAGCAACGATAAAATCCATTGGTGATAAAATAGATAGCCGATCATTGCGAATAGCACGCCACTGAAGAGAATGCACATACTTTTTTGCATTGTCGTTAATGTATATACCGTATAATCAGGCAGAGAAGGGGCCTGACGGGATGCTTGCTCCGGCTTCACATCTACTTTTCCTGTTTTCATACCGTTGCTTCCCCCCTGTGCCAGCTTTCCGGCTTTATTCCGGCCATTTGCAGCTTTAACGTATGATGCAGACCTTCACCACAGCGTTCCAGCGCCCCTATGATTCTCCCGTTACTTTCTCCGCGCTCCTGAAAGCGATAGAGCGGATTAAGCGTCACCTGACCATTTTCAAAGCCAATGACTTCGCTAATTTCCAGTACCCGTCTGGATTTGTCACGCAGCCGTGACAGATGCACGAATATATCAATGGCCGAGCTGATCTGCTGCCGAACTACACCCAGCGGAAGATCGGCCCCGCCAAGCACCATCGTCTCCAGTCTGCTGACCATGTCACGGATATTATTCGCGTGGCCGGTGGACAACGATCCATCATGTCCTGTGTTCATCGCTTGCAGCATATCCAACGCTTCACTCCCCCTGACCTCACCTACTACAATCCGGTTGGGTCGCATACGCAGGGAGGAACGAATCAGATCACGAATCGTAATTTCCCCCTTGCCCTCGGTGTTCGCGTTCCGTGTTTCCATGGAAACGAGATTAGGGACGGTCACAATTTGCAGCTCTGCCGAATCTTCAATCGTAATAATCCGTTCGGACGGTGGGATAAACTGGGATAATGCGTTCAGAAAGGTAGTTTTCCCTGAACCCGTTCCTCCGCTTATAAAAATATTGTATTTGCTGCGTACCAAGTCCTTGAGCATTGCAGCGGCTTCCTCATCCAGCGCGCCTATTCGTATCAAGTCCTCCATTGTCATGGGACGCTTGGGAAACTTCCGTATTGTCATTGTTGGCCCCTTGAGGGCGACTGGCGGCAGCACAATATTGACGCGTGACCCATCCTTTAAACGGGCATCCACAATCGGCGAAGCCTCATTCACAATTCGGTTCACCCCGGCTACAATCGTCTGGATCAGATCCTCCAGTCGCTCTCGGGACTCGAATTGATCGGGCACCTGAATCACCTCACCTGCCCGCTCCACAAAAATTTCCCGGTGACTGTTGATCATAATTTCCGTAACTGTCGGGTCATCGATCAATGGCTGGAGCACATCCAGCCCACGGAACGAATGAAAAATTTTTCGGACAAGTGCATGCTTCTCTCGGGAAGTTAAGCCTGTCAGCTCTGTATCGTGTAAAATTCGATTTTCAATATGCCGGACCAAATCCGCATCGTCTACCGAAGACGTCACATCCAGCCCGCTTCGGATATCCGCTCGCAGTGCCTTAAAATGCTTCTCATTTATGCTCATCAGCCCCTTTACCCCCCTTTTAGGACCAAGCGGCGGGCGACTGTGCTGCACTCTCCACATTCAGCAGCTCACGACACAGATGGCGGATTTCCCGCTGATAAATCGGTGAACTAAGCAGCAATTCACGATGCTGCATCTGTTTCCATGAAGGAATATACGGCAGCGCTCCGTCTAGCTCCATAAAGTCTCGAGGTAACGAATTGATCATAGTTCCCATATAACGGTTCACCACAAAGCTCGTTTTGGACAGCATGGCTTCAAGCCCTTCGTGCTGTGTTAACTCCAGAACATCCAGCCACAGGCCGCACTTATGCATGCTCATTAAATCGTCAGCCAGCAGCCAGATCAGCTTATGACTGGCTTCAAGCACAGCTTGAGCCCGGTCACCATTTTCGGATTCGCTATCTACGATCACTACATCATATTGTCCGCTCTCGGCAATCGTCCGAATTAGCTGCACTGCTTCATCACAGGTCATGTCTGTTAGCTCCTTGCGATTGTAGACAGGCTGAAAAGTATCGGCTTGAATTTCAGGGCGGTGCACACAATAGGAAGCTACGGAAGAGGGAATGCTGTCACTCTCCGTCGCCTTGAGGTCATATAGCAGCCTGGACAGCCCTTCTCCTTCTGTACGGTTAGAACTGCCTGAACCCGTGAACAACGAGCTTGAATCCACCGTTTCCAGATTCAAATAAAATACGGAATACCCCTCATTCCCCAGCTGCTTGGACATATTGAGCGCAGCTGTTGTCTTGCCCAACCCGCCGGAAGCCGCCATCATGCCGATAATGATTCCGCCTTCCCGGCTGTTTACACCTTGTCGACTGCTCGACCGCTGTCTTGTCATTTCCAAAATAGAACCTACCAGCTCGGATAAAGGCTGGTATTTCAATAACGCTTGTCCGTATTGGCTTACTTCTTCACCCTCATGTAATACCAAACAAGGAATATCGGCAGCTTCCCGACCCGTCCACAGACTCAAAAAAGCTGCTTCACCCACCACGATATCCGGTCTTTTCATTCCGTTCGTTTCCATCATGTATTGACGAAATGCTTCCGGCTGCGAAAATGCCGTTATCCTCAGCCTTCTGGCGTACTCGCTTCCGTGTACATAATTCAGCAGCGGCTCAATATATTCCCGGTCTGCTACAGCCAATACCACTTTTACCGGAATCATGACATTCATCCCTTTCCAACATAACAACGCAAAAAAGCACCGTTCATCAAACCGTAATTACATACGGTTGGTGAACGGTGCTTCCGTCACGTGCAAACTATTTATTGCTAGAATAGCATAGCGCTTATTTTAGAGCAAGTATTTTTTATGAAAATATGATTCCAAATTCTATTAGGAGCAAAAGGCAGGGATATAATCCCCGCCTCCCGCTACCTTTATCTTACCAGAATTTGTGGTGACGACGATGACATTCATGATGACGATGATGACGATGTTTCCGATGATGATGATGTTTTTTCTCAAAGTCTTCATGTTTAAATTTAGGTCTGAATTTAATGACTGTCACCTTAATAATCTTCTTAGTAACGCGTTTTTTTGGCTTACGAAAATGACAATGTCTAAACATTTTTAATTCGCCTCCATTTCTTTGAGATAGAATATACTATGGAAGCATTGAACAACCGGAAACCATCATACGACTATTTATGAATAGATTGGGCGATCTATTCATCCTCCTCCAGCTTGATATCCGGATCATAGTCCGCCACAATTAGAACATCCATATGACGCGCTTGACGGAGAATTCTTGGAACGACCGCAATCTTTCCCCAACATTTACTTCGGGAAGACTGCCCCACGATTAGCTGCGTACCCGTACATCCTTCCACCGGAGCAATCAAAATATCAGAAATCTCCCGCCGGCTGGAAACAAAGCGAATTTCAAAGGTTCCTCCCAATCGGTGGGTCAACATCTTTAGCTGTTCCAGACGAGGGCTCAGCCTCTCGGGTATACGCTCACCGACATGAACGTAAGTCACAATCCACACGGCCTTCAGACGAAAAGCGATACGAAAACCACGACGAATCAGCCTTTCAGCATTTTCGCTTAGCGTGACGCCTACGAAGATTACTTCCTTCCTGCGCCACGGTCCCCGAAGCGATCCGTGACGATCCCACGATTCCAGCCGCTCATCCACATCATCTGCCAATTCCCGCAGAGCCAGCTCACGCAGCGCAATCAGATTACCTAATTTAAAAAAGTGGCTAAGCGCCTGTTCCACCTTGGCAGGATCGTATATTTTGCCATCACGCATCCGCTGCTGCAACGATTTGGGAGCCACATCCACAAGCTGTACCTCATCAGCCAGACGCATCATGTGATCGGGGACAGTCTCTCTCACCCGAATGCCGGTAATTTGTTCTACCGCGTCATTCAAGCTTTCCAGGTGCTGTACATTCATTGTGGATATGACAGAAATACCTTGATCCAAAATAGCCAATACATCCTCATAACGCTTGGATCTCGGACTGCCGGGAACGTTGGTGTGCGCCAGCTCGTCGATAAGCACTACCTCAGGATTGCGCCTGAGAATGGATTCAGTATCCATTTCTTCCAAATGTACACCATGACGCTCGATGGGCTGACGGGAAATCATATCCAGAGAGCCTACTTGTGCCAAAGTTTCCGCTCTTCCATGCGTTTCCAGCAAGCCGATCACAACATCAATTCCACTCTCCAGCAAATCATTGCCCTCTCTCAGCATCGTGTATGTTTTGCCGACCCCTGGTGCAGCGCCAATATATACCTTGAGCTTGCCGCGCCGAATTTTAGCTGCCTCAGCCTGTGCCTCCTCATCGCTCAAGCGGTGATAGGGATCATTATCTCCTTCCTCCTGTCTCATCGTTGGCAAAATCCGTTCACCTTCCTGCTCGGCTCGATCCGCTATCAACAGCAGGTCCATATTTTTCATCCGTTTTATAATTCCGTTCACCAGCGATCCCCTAACCAGTTCCTGCCATCGGGTCTGCCGAGAATGTCCCATGACGATCCGGGTAACATTATGCGCCACCGCATAATGAATAAGCTGACGAGGCAACCTTCTGCGGGAAAAAAGCGGGATCTCTTCAAATGCCGATCCTATCTTGTCAGCCAACTGCACAATGGAGCGCTTAAAGGCCGCTGATTCCTTGGACAGCTTGTGCTTCGGGCTGACAAAGGAGACCACCAGCATATCTCCACCCAACCGCTTGGCGACCTGCTCTCCTCTGCGAACATAAATAGACCCGTTCCAATGATATTGGACAGGCACCAAAATACGCTCGGCGGCTCCTGACGCCCCGTGCAAGCCTAATTCCTCCCGATGCCGTTCCAGCGAATCGTTCACATCCTCTGCCACTAATCGCAGAGCCAGCTCGCGCAGCTTACCCAGATTTCCCCGGTGGAACATTTCAGGATTGGGCGCATGCATGTAGCCTTTCGCCAGCCGTTCCAAAACCGTCTCCGGTGTAACATCAATCAGACGGATTTCATCCGCCAGCTCCAGCGTATCGACCGGGACCGTGGATGCCGCTTCAATTCCCGTCAGCTGATAAACCCACTCCGTAATCCCTTCAAGTTCATAGACATTGACCGTCGTAATGACGCTAATCCCCAGTTCCAGCAAATATTGAATATCCTCCAGCCGGCTTGGAAATCGGGCCCCTACCCGGTTACGATGTGCCAAATGATCTACCAGCACCACCTCGGGATTGCGTTCCACCAAAGCTTCCACATTCAAATCTTTTTGCTCCACACCGTCCTGCATCCAATGAATACTGGGCACTCGCTCCAGCGTGCCGACCTGCTCCACGGTTTCACGCCGCTGCATGGTCGAGACCGCACAAATCACAACATCAATCCCTTCATGCTGAAGCGATTGTCCTTCCTGAAGCATATGATACGTTTTGCCCGAACCGCTGACTGCACCGATATAAATTTTGAGTCTGCCCCGGTGCAGTTTGTTAATGGATTCCAGTATTTCCTCGGGTGATTTGCGTTTGAAGCTCTCCATCTTTTGTTCCTCCCCGCAACGCGACAGCTCATTGCGTCCGTTCTTGTCTGGCTGTAATGAATGTACTCCCGTGTTCCAGACAATTCAAGACGAGTCCCACGGCTTTCCCCGAAAAAATCCGCACAAGACAGTATACACGCAAAAAAGCGTGAATTCAGGCATTTTCTGCCCATTTGCACGCTTTTTCGGTAAACTTGTATATAATGCTTCCCGCGAATCGAATCACTTGCTATCCTCGCCAACCATTCCCCGCTGCTGAAGCCATTTTTGCCAAACCACACCATGGGTTGGAGAAAAGAGAAAAGCTAAAAGCAGCAGCACTCCCGATACACACAGCATACATGCCGCAATAGAGGCATCCAGTATACTTGCCGTGTAGAAGCCTGCGACCGAACTGATAGCTCCAAATCCGACGCTATACACGATCATACGGGACAATTTCTCCGTCAGCAGGTAAGCTGTAAGTGGCGGTACAACAAGCATTCCAACTACCAGAATTGCCCCCACGCTCTCAAATGACGCCACCGTTGTAAGCGATACGAGACTCATCAGCAGATAATGAAAAAAAACAACCGGAATGCCCAATGAAGCTGCCAATGCTGGATCAAAGGAAGTGATTTTAAATTGCTTGAAAAAGCCCCATACCACGAGCAAGTTGATTAAAAACATCGCGCCTGTAGTCCATACAGCCCTCGGACCGACATCAACGCCAGCAATCTCTAGCGTATTCCACGGCACATATGCAATCTCCCCATACAGTACGTGATCCATATCCAGATGAACATTGGAAGCAAACACACTGACCAGTAGAACGCCGATGGCAAACAGTGTCGTAAACACTACGCCAATAGCAGCATCACTTTGCAAACCGCTTTGCTGGAACAGTTGAATCAGGTATACCGTTAGAAGACCTAGCACGGCCGCACCAAACATCATCCATACCGAATCCCTGGACCCGCTGATTAAAAAAGCAATAACAATCCCCGGCAGCACCGCATGGCTGATTGCGTCGCCGATCATAGCCATTTTCCGAAGCACGAGAAAGCAGCCAACAATGCTACATCCCCCTGCCACTAACATTCCCGTCAAGATCACATAAAATGAACTCATAGGGCACGCTCCTTTCCCGGCTGCGTCCCGACTGCCTGCTCCAGATTATTTCTGGCATTCAACCGAACGATAGCCTTGGAAATCATTCCGCGCTGCGGCGCAAAAATCAGGCTCACACCAAACACCACCGTCGCACACAGAACGCATAACGGTCCTGTGGGGAGATTTTGCCCCAGAGAGCTAAGGAGTGTCCCCCCAAGACCCGCTATAGCGCCAAACAGGCCTGATAGGCACACCATGACCCCCAGCTTCTCTGTCCAGTATCTGGCTGACACCGCTGGGGTAATCAACAGGGCCGCCATCATAATGACACCCACGGCCTGAATGCCGGCAACCACCGCAATGACAATCAACAGCATCAACAGCTTATCCAGCAGCCCCGCTGGAAAACCAAGTCCGCGAGCAAATCCGGGGTCAAAGCTAAGCAGCTTAAATTCTTTGAAGAACAATATGCATATCCCGATCAGCACCACTGAGATTGCCGCCATCGTATAAACATCAGACAATACCATGGCCGCAGCCTGACCAAATAAAAATTTATCCAATCCGCTTTGGTTTCCCGCGCCACTATGCTGAATTTCGGTCAACAGCATAATGCCGAAACCAAAAAATACAGACAGTACCGCCGCAATCGCCGAATCACTTTTGATTCGCGAATACCGGATTAGTGCACTAATCGCAAAGGTTGCAGCAATCCCTGCAATCGCAGCCCCAATCATAAATCCAAACACGGATTTCGTACCCGTAATCATAAATGCCACGCATACCCCCGGCAAAGCTGCATGTGCCAAGGCATCTCCCATAAGCGACTGCTTGCGCAAATACATAAAGCTGCCAATCACGCCGCTGCTTAAACCGAGCAAAATGCAGCCCAGCAAAATCCATTGCATATTCGGATCGGCCAAAAGCGTAGCCAAGCTTGTCATCCCCCTCACCTCACTCCGAGTATTGTGCCGGAATCCGAGCCTGTTTTGAGTATACTCAGACGTCCACCATACGTACGTTGCAGATTTTCCTCGGTAAAAATCTCTGACGTCTCTCCAAACGCCGTCAAATGCCCATTCAACAGCATGACCTGATCAAAATAATCCGTCACTGTAGACAAATCATGATGAACGACAAGTACGGTTTTCCCCTGCCGCTTCAGATCGTTGAGCAATGATACAATCGCTTTTTCGGTTGCAGCGTCCACACCAACAAACGGTTCATCCATAAAATAAAGCTGAGCGTCCTGTGCGAGTGCTCTGGCTAGAAAAACACGCTGCTGCTGTCCGCCTGACAGCTGACTAATCTGCCTGTCCGCATATTTGCTCATACCTACCTTGTCCAGACACTCCATCGCTGCCTGACGATCTGCGGCACCCGGTCGTTTAAACCAGCCCAGTCTGCCATATCGTCCCATCATAACCACATCCAGCGCGTTCGTCGGAAAATCCCAATCCACCGACTCTCGCTGCGGTACATAGCCAACCTTGAGCAGTTGCTGCTTGTAGGGCTTGCCGTAAACCAGCACCTCGCCTTTGAGCTTTGGAATCAGTCCAAGCGCTGCCTTAATCAGTGTAGATTTACCAGCCCCGTTCGGGCCAATAATACCAATCAGCTTGCCTTCCGGCACCTCGAAGGAAACATCGAACAGAACGGGCTTTTTTTGATAAGCTACAGATAAATCGCGAACCACAAGCGGTGAATGCCCCATATGTTTTGCCTCCTTTATTTGAGCGCTTTAACCATCGTATTGACGTTATGCTTGACCATTCCAATGTATGTGCCTTCTTCTGTGCCTTCTTTGCCCATGGCATCTGAATACAGCTCGCCGCCAATCCTTATCGTATGACCTTGCTGAGCGGCTCCCTGAATTACTGCATCTATGGCCTTTCTCGGAACGCTGGTTTCTACAAATACGGCTTTGATTTTATGCTCCACCAAATAATCACGCAGCTTGGTCACATCTTGAGAGCCCGCTTCTGACTCTGTGCTCATGCCTTGGAGTCCTTTTACTTGAATATTGTAAGCATCTCCGAAATAGCCGAAGGCATCATGTGCCGTGACGAGCACGCGCTGGGCTTCCGGTATGCTGGCAATCTGCTCCCTTGTGTAATCATCCAGCCTGCGCAGCTCAGCCAAATAGGCTTCTGCGTTAGCCTTATAATCCTCTGCATGCGCAGCATCAAGCGCCGACAATTCGTCTCTGATGGTTTCTACCGCAGACATCCAGTTTTGTACGTTAAACCAGATATGCGGATCATGCTCGGACCCCATTTCCGGACTCCCTGCACGCAGCTGATCCTGAGCGATGTTTTTGGAGACAGGTATGACGGGTTTTTGCTTGCCGATTTTCTCCAGAATGTCCTGCATTTTTCCTTCCAAATGCAACCCGTTATAAAAAATAATGTCGGCCTGATCCAGCTTGCGCATATCTCCCTGAGAAGCCTTGTACAAATGCGGGTCAACGCCTGATTTCATAATGCCCGTAACCTCCACATGATCACCACCGACCTTGCCGACAATATCCGAAATCATGCCGATGGTCGTCGTGGCCTTGATTTTTTGTCCCGCCTCCCCCGCCGTACCCTGCTCCTTCTGCTCCTGAGTACATGCAGTTGCGAGAACCAAAACTAGTGACAATACTCCAACCGTCGTTACCCATCGCGGCAAAGCCTTCTTAAACTGCTTGTTCATACTTTAAAACCTCCTTCGACTATTCGTATTTGGGACAAACTATTTCCTGTGGACAATTATTTTTTATCAGGACTATATTTTGGAGTATACACTAAAATTTTTACCTAAGGAAACATTTTTAGAATATAAATCTTATTCCTTTTGTTTTATCGTTCGATTTTGGCTCTCTGAATGTGTAATATATAGAAGACATCCATTTGTTAAAGTAAAGAACGTATATAAAGAAGGTGCAAATCATGAAGCAAACAGAACACAGCCCTGATCAGGACAGACGTCAGCAACATCGAATTCGGCAAATACTGCGCGTTTTTACGCTGCTGTGCTGTCTGGCTATCCTTACCTCGTGTGCTCGGGGGGATATCCATGTAGATGTTCATCTCGATCGGAGTGTAGATATGGATGCATCGTTCAGTGTGAACAATCAGACGCTGGTGATGTTAGATAATCCCGGGCTGCTGGATCGATTAGCCAAGCGTTTTCAAAGCAACCATGTGGATGTTCAGCCGCTAGCTGAACAGGGGAGAAAGGGCTATCAATTCAAGGGACATTATCAAGGAAATTGGAGCACAAACGGAAAAAATCCCAATCAGGAATTCAATCTGCCCGAGGGATTAGAAATAAAACGCATTGTGACCCAACATTTTTTCGCAACAAATTATGATCTTACGATGAAGCTTGATCTGCCACGAATGCTTCCTGAAGAAGCTAAGGGACTGAGTGACAAATTACAGCAAATGAATGTGTTCGCGCGCAAATTACTGGAGCGGCAGCTTGATCTTAACTTTAGCCTGTCCTTACCGATCCAACCCGCTGCCAGCAATGCGGACAGTGTATCGGAAGACGGAAAAACACTGCGTTGGGATATTGCGCCACTAGAATCTAATGAGCTAAAATTATCCATCAACGTACCGAATTTACGACATATCGTGTATGTAGCTATTGCCGGCTTGATACTGATTGTGGCAATTGTGATATGGCTGATTCGTAGTCATCGCTCCAAAAGGAAAGCTGACCCCTCTGAATCTTAAACCCTGAATACCTAAAAAAATCGTTCCCGAATCTCTGGTGGGGGGATCTGGCATTGATCCTCTTCATCCTTGCCAAACCAGCGGTATCGGTTACGCGCTACCACGTTGTAGACAGCATCGCGCATAAAGCGGGGAATCAGAATGAAAGCATAGGCCAGCGGGTATGGAAAACGAAGACGTCTGGCAATCCGTAAAGCCGCAGTTGACCTTGTATAATACACACCGTCTTCAATCAATACAAACGTATCCAGCTGATCTGCAGATAGTCCTCCTGCACGCAAAAGCCTTTGTCCTTCCTCGGATTGCAGGGAACCAAAATGGAATATCCCCTCAGGGTCACGCTTGATAATGAAGCGAGTCGCACCCTGACAAAAATGGCATACCCCATCTACCAACACAATTGAATGATCCAAATGATCAGACTGCTTCATAATACTTGCACCTCCAAGGAATCAACAGCTTGAATGCAATCAACTTTATGCATATAACAAAAATACATATAGCAGAAAAACAGTAACAAAAAAACGCCGAAATCATCCGACGCTTGTTTAAAAATGTATCGACTTTTACCAGTTCGGGAACTAGCTCAATGCTTTCTCGAACAGTTGTTTGGCATTAATTTGTCCTATAATCTCTTCATGAAACTGATCCATACACTTGCAGATAAAATCCTTATGGCATACCGGGCAAGGTGTCGTTAGCAGTCGACTAATATTCGTCAAGGTCCACTCCGGATTACGTTGAGAAAAAACGCGGCACTCCGTACCATCGGCCAAACTCATTTTAAACTCATAAAGCCCTTCTTTTTCGTTGCTGCCAGCCAGCGTGAAATTAACAATATTCGGTCTGTAAGACATCATATCACCCGTATTTTTCAAATTTGTTTCGTACCTGGTGACCAGAATCACCTAAGCCATCTTAATGAATTTTGGCGTTTATGTCAAATGGTCGGGGATCTATCGGTATGTAAATACATGATTTCCTTCTCATATGTACTTTAAACGAGCCACACAAAATGAATCATTAAAAAATACGATTAATTTGCTTGTCCACATAAAAGTTGCACTAGACAAAAACTATTGTAGGTGTACAATAGAGATAGTACAATCGCTATGTCACTAATACTAGATTTCATCATGAATAAAGAAGGTGAAGCGTATGAAAAATACAAAGGGCAACGTGATGGAAATCGCTTCACTATCGGAAGTGAATCGCTCCTTGAGCGTCCCTAAGGACGGTACCTGGTTTCGGAAGTTTCTCGCCTTTGCCGGCCCCGGCTATATGGTCGCTGTCGGCTATATGGACCCCGGCAATTGGGCTACAGACATCGCAGGCGGAGCAAAATTCGGCTACACGCTGCTTAGTGTCATTCTGGTCTCCAACCTGATGGCTATTCTGCTGCAAGCCTTATCCGGCAAGCTTGGCATTGCCACAGGTAAAGATTTGGCACAAATGTGCCGCGATGCCTATAGTCGTCCCGTCGCAATCGGCTTGTGGCTTTTATGCGAAATTGCCATTGCAGCCATGGATTTGGCCGAGGTCATCGGCTCAGCCATTGCACTGAAGCTGCTGTTCGGTCTACCGCTACTGTATGGCGTTATCATTACCGCATTTGATGTCATGCTCATTTTATTGCTGCAAAACAAAGGTTTTCGGGCTTTGGAAACATTGGTCATTGTGCTAATGGCGACAATCGCTGGGTGCTTTGGCATCAATCTCATGTTGGCACAGCCAGCATGGGGCGATGTACTGGGCGGATTTGTGCCAGATTCACAAATTTTGACCAACCCAAGCATGCTGTATATTGCGATCGGTATTATGGGCGCTACCGTAATGCCTCACAACCTGTATCTGCATTCATCCATTGTACAAACTCGCAAATTTGAGCAGACTTCAGCTGGTAAACGGGAAGCTATTAAATTTGCAACCTGGGATTCCAGTATCGCGCTTATGTTTGCCCTATTTATTAATGCCGCCATTTTGATCGTGGCAGCAGCGGTGTTCAATACTGCCGGAAAAACAGATGTAGCCGAAATTAGCGACGCCTACTATCTGCTATCGCCTTTGCTGGGAACCACACTCGCAAGCATTCTATTTGGGGTGGCACTGCTCGCCTCCGGCCAGAATTCGACCGTTACAGGTACGTTAGCTGGACAAATCGTCATGGAGGGCTTTCTCAACCTTCGTCTTCCCCCTTGGCTGCGTCGTCTGGTAACGCGACTCATCGCAATCATTCCAGCGGTAATCGTCACTGCTATCGCTGGTGAAAAAGGAGCGGAAGAACTGCTTGTACTGAGTCAGGTCATTCTGTCCATCCAACTGCCTTTTGCCATCATCCCACTATTGCTCTTTACGAGTGACAAAAATCTCATGGGTGAATTTGCCAACAAAATGTGGCAAAAGGTATTAGCCTGGATCGTGACTGCAATCATTATTATCTTGAATGTGATACTCATTATTCAGACGATTTCAGGATAAACTGCTGCCGACAATTCTTTCTACCAACAAAAAAGGTATCCCACGGGCCTTTCACCCAGGGGATACCTTTTTCTGTAAACTTTGCTATAAAGATTATATCTTCCTATTTACTCTACTCTCTATCAATTCCGTATGGCCAGTTTCACCGCTTGGCAGGCTCTACCTTCATCTGCGCTTCAAGCGCGAGGTTCAGTTTGAGCACGTTCACACGCGGCTCTCCGAACACGCCGGCACTACGGCCTTCGGTGTGCTCCTGTACCAGTGCTTTCAGCTGATCCTGCGGGATTCCCGTCAAGCTGCTAATACGTGGAATTTGTACCTGTGCCGCCTGTGGCGAGATATGCGGGTCCAGACCGGAGCCGGAGTTCGTAATCAGGTCCACCGGAACCTCGCTAACCGGCACATCCGGATTTTGTTTCTGCCAAGCGGCAATGGAGTCCTTGACTCGCTGTATCAAGGCCGGATTCGACGGCGCGTAGTTGCTTGAGCCTGAACCAGCCCCGTTATAATCAACGCTCGATACCCGCCCTTGGAAAAACGCCGGATTGGCAAAGGATTGCCCGATCAGTTCAGAGCCGACTACCCGTCCCTCCGCATTCTGCAGCATGCTGCCGTTGGCTTGCTGCGGAAACAGTACCTGTGCCACTCCTGTGCTAACGAGCGGGTATGCCAAGCCACACAAGAGGATCATCAGGACCGAGGTGCGCAAAGCGACTCCGATGACCGTGCTTCCCCGCATCTCCTGTCTCTCCGGCTGCCCCTCCGACCCAGCCCCCGTCTCTGTAGGGTCGTTATTGCCTCGTCCGGCAGAACCGGCTTTCTCGTGTGCAGCAAATCTGCGCCCAGACATACGATAAAACCCACTCATGTTGATCACCCTTTCCGCTTCCATTGTATCTGAAATGCATCCTCATCCAGGCTGCTTAAATCCATAAATGCACCAGCAAATCAATGGCCTTAATGCCGACAAATGGTACCACCATACCGCCCAAACCGTAAATCAGCAGGTTCCGTCCGAGCAGGCGGTCCGAGCTCATCGGCTTATACTTTACGCCCTTCATCGCCAGCGGAATCAGGAGCGGAATAATAACCGCGTTAAAGATTAGCGCCGACAAAATAGCAGACAGCGGAGAGCCAAGCCCCATGACGTTTAAAGCACCCATTTGTGGAATGGCCAGCATGAACATCGCCGGGATAATGGCAAAATATTTGGCAACATCGTTCGCGATGCTAAACGTTGTCAAAGCGCCGCGTGTCATGAGCAGCTGCTTGCCGATGGCGACCACCTCAATAATTTTGGATGGATCGGAATCCAGATCCACCATATTGGCGGCTTCCTTGGCCGCGACCGTGCCGCTGTTCATGGCAAGACCGACATCCGCCTGCGCCAGCGCAGGAGCATCATTGGTGCC
This sequence comes from Paenibacillus kribbensis, assembly GCF_001705305.1. Taxonomy (GTDB): domain Bacteria; phylum Bacillota; class Bacilli; order Paenibacillales; family Paenibacillaceae; genus Paenibacillus; species Paenibacillus kribbensis_B. Next base: position 471,929 of record NZ_MCBP01000003.1, on the reverse strand, counting down.
GTCACCGGTCATGGCCACCAGCTTGCCCTGTTCCTGCTCACGGCGGATAACCGCGATTTTATCCTCCGGCTTGCTTTCAGCTACAAAATCGTCCACACCTGCCTCCCGTGCAATGGTAGCTGCTGTCAGCGGATTATCCCCGGTACACATAATCGTACGAATACCCATTTCCCGGAGCTGATCGAACCGCTCCTTCATGCCCGGCTTCACCGTATCCTTCAAATAAAGAATGCCGTATATCTGATCATCCAGCGCGACTGCCAGCGGTGTACCCCCTTCAGATGCCACCTGATTCGCTGTTTCCTCCAGATCGGCTGGAACACTGCCTTTTTGCGATATGATCCACTGCCGAACAGAGTCCACCGCACCCTTGCGTACCTTTCGTCCATCGGCCAGGTCCAGACCACTCATCCGGGTTTCCGCCTTGAACTCGATAAAGGTTCCGCCTGCCGCCAAGGATTCATCCAGCGTGTACTCCTGCTTGCGCATCAATTCCAGCACCGAGCGTCCCTCGGGCGTCTCATCCTTCATAGAGCTCAACGCTGCCCACTTTACCAGCTCTGCCTTCTCCACGCCCCCTACAGGCACGAATTCACTCGCCATCCGGTTCCCGAAGGTGATGGTACCCGTTTTGTCGAGAATCATCGTGTTGATGTCCCCGGATGCCTCTACCGCCTTGCCTGACATCGCCAGCACGTTAAACTGGGTGACCCGGTCCATACCGGCAATCCCAATAGCCGACAGCAGCCCTCCAATCGTGGTCGGAATCAGACAAACCAGCAACGAAATCAAGACTGGTACAGGCAAATCAATGTTAAAGTGACGGGCAATCGGAGCCAGCGTGACCACCACGATCAAAAAAATAATCGTCAAGCTGATCAGCAGCGTGTTCAACGCAATTTCATTCGGCGTTTTTTGCCGCTGTGCCCCTTCCACGAGCGAAATCATTTTATCAATAAACGTTTCGCCCGGCTCTGCCGTAATCCGCACCTTGATGCGGTCACTAACTACCCGTGTCCCGCCCGTTACCGAGCAAAAGTCACCACCCGATTCCTTAATGACTGGAGCCGATTCCCCTGTAATCGCGGATTCATCCACCGAGGCCAGTCCTTCAATAACCTCGCCGTCACCGGGAATCATCTCACCCTGGGATACGAGCACAATATCCCCTTTACGCAGCTCTGTTGAGCTCACCACCTGAATGTCATTTCCGACAAGCTTGTTGGCCTGTATATCCTGCTTGGATTTTTTCAAAGAGGCCGCTTGCGCCTTGCCCCGCCCCTCCGCGAGCGCTTCGGCAAAATTGGCAAAAAGCAGTGTGAACAGCAGAATAACAAAAACAGCCAGGTTAAAGCCCATTTCCTTGTCAGCTCCAAAATAACCGGGAAACAGCAGCATCAGCAGCACAACCAGTGTGCCGATCTCCACGACGAACATGACGGGATTTTTCATCATGAGCATCGGATTTAATTTCACAAAGCTATCCCTGATCGCATGCTTCAAGATGCTTCTGTCCAGCATGCGTTTACGTTGTTCCTTCATGATCAAGCACCCCGTTCATCCATTCTCAATTTCTTCTTCATGCTCATTCTTCATCACATGGTCAAAAATTCAGCTACAGGCCCCAATACAATGACGGGCAAAAAGGTCAGCGCACCAATCAGCAGGACAACTCCGATCAGAATGGCCCCAAACAGCTTGTTGTCCGTGCGCAGTGTGCCCGTCGTCACCGGTGTCGGCGCTTTGGCATTCAACGAAGCCGCAACAGCCAACAGTGCAATCATGGATACATATCGTCCAAAGAACATTACTATCCCTGTTGTAACATTCCAAAACACGTTGTTATCTGCAAGACCTTCAAATCCTGAGCCGTTATTTGCCGCAGATGACGCATATTCATAGAGCACCTGAGTCAGCCCGTGATATCCGGGATTTGTGACCGCATCATATCCCCAATGACTCATAAAAGCGAGCGCAGTCGGCGCCAGAATGAGAAACGGATGTACCAGAATGGCAATCGCGATCAGCTTCATTTCCTTGCCTTCAATTTTCCTGCCCATAAATTCCGGGGTTCTTCCGACCATCAGTCCGCATATAAACACACCCAGAATCGCGTACATCAGCATGTTCATCAGCCCGACACCCTTGCCGCCAAAAATGACATTTAGCATCATTTCACCCAAAGCCGCCATACCACCCAGCGGGGTCAGTGTGTCATGCATATTATTGACCGAACCTGTCGTTGCCGCTGTCGTCACCGCAGTGAATAAGGCCGATTGTCCAATGCCGAAGCGAACCTCTTTCCCTTCCATGCTTCCCTGAGAAGCATCCACACCCAGCGCCTGTATCAGCGGATTCCCCGTCTTCTCAGACACGTACGTAATGGACAGAAAAATGAGGAACAATACCATCATCGAGCTAAAAATAATCCAGCCCTGCTTGCGATTACGGGCAAACAAGCCAAAGGTATACGGCAGCGAAGCCGGCATTACCCACATCGCTAAAATCTCCAGAACGTTCGTCCAGGGACTTGGATTCTCAAAAGGATGCGCAGAGTTGGCTCCCGCATAACCGCCCCCGTTCGTACCCAAATGCTTGATAGATTCCATCGAAGCAATGGGCCCCAAAGCAATCTGCTGCTGTGTTCCGCTCAGCGTCGTAATATCCGCCGTAGGCTGCAGCGTCTGTGGTACTTTCAATCCAACCAGTACCAGCGTAAGCACAAAGGCCAGCGGCAGGAAAATCCGTGTAATCGACTTGATAAAATCTTGAAAAAAATTGCCCATTCCTTCACCGCGCCGCGTCAATCCTCTCATAAAAGCCGCAGCAACAGCAAATCCGGAAGCCGCCGAAGTGAACATCATCATCGTGACAAACGCCATCTGTGTCAGATACGTAAGCCCGCTTTCTCCGCTATAATGCTGGAGATTCGTATTGGTCATAAAGCTGATTACCGTATTAAAAGCCAATGACGCTTCCATATTGCCGTTTCCAGCCGGATTCCCGGGAAGCATTCCTTGCAAACGCAACAGCACATAGCTGATGATTACAAGCACGACATTGGTCGCAAGAAAGCTCATAACATACGTAGTCCAACGCATATTCTCCAGCTTCTTCAAGCCTACAATCCTATAAATCAGCTTTTCCGTTCTACCAAAAATCCGATCCGTCCGATTCGGTTCATTTGAGAATACATGATACATATAGGTGCCTACCGGCTTTACCAAGAGCAGCAATATGACAATCACAATTCCGATTTGCAGCAGCTCCATCCTCAATTCCTCCTTAAAATGCTCCTGCACGTGTAGAACAACAGACCTGACTCAGACCAGCAAGCGAGTGCACACGTTTGCGCCAAACCCGCTACCTGTGATACCGGATCTGCTGTTCCTGTCCGTTTCCTCTTATAGCGATTTAAAACTTTTCAGGGTTCAGGAGCGCATAGATTAAATACACCAACACCATAGCCGTGAGCGCAAGCACAACAATCATCCTCTTCGCCCTCCCTTAGAGGTCTGCGCATCGCACCAGCGTACAAATAGCAGTATCGCTCCATAACTCACAGCCAGCACGAGCAGCATGTATATATCCATCATGTTCAAGCCCTCCCGTATCGGTCCTTTGATCATCATTTTTACTTCATCATAAAACTATAAAATCTAAAACAACTATGTTATAAGCGCTTATCCGTTCAGTAGAAAACCCACCTCTCCGTTCAATGTGTAGATCACATGATCCGCTCCCAATCCCCGATAAATTCCTTGTGGATTACAGCCGTGCGTGATGACATAGATCAAATCTGATGTCAGTGGCCGGCATATTTGCAGGAAACGGCAAGTCAGATTCATACTGTTTTCGAACAAATACACGCTACCAATTTCTTTTTTGGGAAAATTCCATTTTCCCGCTTGCATCGTATTGATGCGCACAATGTGCTCCACACCCATTTTTTTGAGCTGTCGTTCCTCCTGAGCGCTATTGGTGAGTACCGCAAACGCCAGTTTTTTGAACATGAGCAATTTCACAAAACTTCTGCCCGCTTCATTCGGTGCAGTGACGATAATTAACCGACCTTCCATCAGTAGCTCCTCTCCCGGTATAAAAAGACAACAAAAAAGAAGCCAAAGGAAAAAGGCTTTCCTCCGGCTTCTTACATATCCATGATAAAATAAACCATGGCTGCATCACGGCGGTTTGTTGCCTCTCCCTGTACGCTTACGAGGTTAGCTGTCGGATTTGGACGTGAGAGTCGCCCTATTTCCGGCACTTGGCCGGAAAATTCACCCCATGAGATTACGGCTTCCAAAGCCGCATACATCCCGATTGGTTCCCCCGCTTTTGCAACTGCAAAATTCAGCGATTAGATAATTTGTTGCTGTTCATTCTTGTTATTTTGAAATTACGTCTTGAATCATACACCCGCGCGAGGAACACTGTAAAGCTCACTTGTGGGGTCATAAATCGGCCTTTTGAGCACAAAATATTAATAATAGCGCTTACAATTCAATTATGCTTCTTCCAGCTCCTTGAAACTCTGTTTTTCACCCCTTTTTGAAAATGACAGGCATGTCAATATTGGCGTAAGGGGAGAAGTTTTGCCCTTTTTTTGTAAAAGTGAAAGAAAACATGCTATATACACCAGATAAACGCCGATTGAACCTGCTTTTACGATGAGAAACACCGCAATTCGCTCCATTTGCAGCGCGATTTGCCATTTTGAACAAAATACGATTTTACAGGAACAGAACATACGTTACATCTATTTCAGGCTTGCAACCTTCCATAAAATTGCTTACAATTTAATTGTAGAATATCTAATTAGGAGGGACATCATGACCGTTTATGAATATGCTGCCAAAACCCTGCAAGGAAAAGAAATCCCGTTATCCATATATGAAGGGAAAGTTCTACTCATCGTGAACACAGCCAGTAAATGCGGGCTAACTCCCCAATATAAAGCACTTCAGGAGCTGTATGACCAGTACCAGGAGCAGGGGCTCGAAATTTTGGGATTTCCCAGCAACCAATTTGCCAAGCAAGAGCCGGGTTCTAGCGAGGAGATTTCGGAGTTTTGCCAGCTCAACTACGGAGTTAGCTTTCCGATGTTTGCCAAGACAGATGTCAATGGTGATCAGGCACACCCTTTATTTCGCCACCTTACCAAAACAGCTCCAGGCGTATTAGGCTCCAAAGCGATCAAGTGGAATTTTACGAAATTTTTAATCACACGCGAAGGTAACGTATTTAAGCGCTATGCACCACAAACAACTCCGGATAAGCTAGCAGGAGATATTGAAAAGCTTTTAAAGGAAAAATAAGATTCGATTAAAACAAAAAAACATCCCTTCACGCAAAACGTGTCAGGATGCTTTTTTTGTTTTTTGCTATTTGTAACCGTGTCTTACATATAATGCGGTCGAGAGGACTCGAACCTCCACGGGCGTACGCCCACTACCCCCTCAAGATAGCGTGTCTGCCATTCCACCACGACCGCAAATCATAATGTTTTGAGGCAACAGATTTATTATACTCCCTTATCTTATATTTGTAAACCCAAATTCAATAATTATTTAATATGTAATATTAAATTACATATTAGAGCTATAGAAATATTTAATTTGACATCAAAGCAATATAAATGTGAATATATATTACATAATACTTTAAGCAATTCAAATAAACTCAATTTTAATGTCAAATAATATAACGCTAATTCAAGGAGGCGAACCACCCTGCACAAAGGCAACCGCTTGCTAAATTACGCATTATTGTTGGACCCTTCCCTACCCGTCGGCGGCTTCACCCGATCTTACGGATTGGAAGAACTATTCCGTAACGGACGCTTGACCTGTATGCAAGACCTGGAACATTACATGCGGAACGACTTGTATCCTCAATTCACAACGCTTGACGGTATGGCGATCAAAAGCCTGTATGTGGCCATTCAACAGGAGGATGGTTGGCGTATCGCTCTTATTGATAAGATGCTGCATACCCAACGCTCCTCTCTACAACACGCGAAAGAGTCACGCCTGTCTGGTCAGCGCCTGATCAAGCTTGCCAAAGCTCTGTATCCTTGGCTTGAATTTGATCAGCTTGAAGCGATACTCATTCATTACAGCGCAATTGGCACACTCGCTACCGTTCATACGTGGATCAACTTTCTCCTTGGAAATGGTGTGGAGCAGACCATTCACGGCTATCTAGCCGCAGCCGTGTCCTTCTGCGTTGAAGATGCTTCCAAACTGCTAAATACTCCTTACGAGGAAAAAAATCCTCTCATCGAGCGCATGACCGACGAATTGCTCACTACATGGAAAAAATTCAATGCGCCTGAGTCAGCTACATTTCAACAAGAGCTGCTTCACAGACATTGGCCCGGTTCCTACATTACTCATCCCCCTTATATGAGTCGTAAGAGCCGACTGGATGAGGTGAGGCTGTTTCCCTCCCCCGGCCTGTCCAAACGCCTTCCAGCATCCCCCTGATGCCCCGCTTCACCAATTCGGTTGCAACACTAAAAGCACCCTACCGCTTTCCCCAAGTGGCAGAGTGCTTTTTTTATCCAAGCATAACCGCAATTTCACACCGTTAACAGGTTCTAGATGAATGATTCAGGTCACTTAGCACTTCAGGATTTTACAAATTTCTCACTTAATTAAGTAATTAATTTAATAAAATAACGTATTTTCGATTGTAAAAACACGTATAAAAGTGTATCATGGTTTCAGATGGTTAATTCTAACATGTTTACTGATGATTATTATAACACACCAATTATTCCGACAGAATCCGTAAGGGGCGATTTCTCTTGAACAACAAAATGCCTGTCACCTCCTTCGGGTGGGCCATCAAACAACGGCTTGTCGAACTTCGACTGGATCAGAAAACATTTTGCGAGACACACAACATTCCGCCTTCACGTTTATCCAATCTGATTCATGGCACCCGCAAAGCACAAAGGTACAGAAAAAAAGTTGCTGCAATTCTGAACATTGACGATAACGACTATAAGGAGGCATCACCACTCTAAAACCCAAATAAACTCGTAATTCGAACCCGCCAGTCCGTTTTACGGGTTTTCACCCGGGTAATCTCAAGCAAAAAGATCATTCCGGCTTTGCTTTGTTATTCTCTCTTTTTTGCTTGCGGTATTTTGCAAATTCAACATATTCTAAAATAAAATTCTGTTCTTCTGCATCCAGATCTTCTGCCTGGCAATCCAATGGCCCCATCACCCCAAAAAAATAAGCAGCCTTTTGCTCCTGGAGTACGCCTTCTCCCGGCTTGATCCCTTTCATTAACCAGTCGAGCGATACGTTAAAAAAGTCCGAAATTTGAATTAGATGCATCGTACCCGGCGTTGTTTTCCCTCTTCTCCAATCACCGAGGTTCCCTGAACTGATTTTGAGCTTTTCACAAAACGCCTTCTTGGTCATTCCCCGGTCCTTAATCAAAGCTTCAATCCGCTGATAAATAGTTTGATCTCCCAAAATGTTTCCCCTCCGACACCATAACTTTTACGAATGATATTTCCTTTTCAAACCTCAAGCAAATCATTATTTGGCAGTTGAATTGCCCTGTTTTTTCTCTTTACGAAAACGAGTAAATTCAATATACTCAAGTATAAAGTCCTTTTCCGCCTCACTAAGTGAATCCCCCTGGCAATTCAGTTGCCCTGAAGCTCCAAAAAAATAAAGGTCTCTCGACTCCTTCAGCACCTCACTCTGCACATCTCGCCCCAGCATAATCCAATCCAGACTGGCATTAAAAAACGAAGCAATTTCAATGAGTTTATTCGTGCCTGGTGTCGTTTTTCCTCTTTTCCAATCTCCAAAGTTTCCCGTACTAATACCCAGTTGCTCGCAGAACGCTTTTTTGGTCATCCCCCGTTCCTTGATAAGTTGCTCAATACGTTGGTAAATAGATTGCATAGAAGTCCCTTCCTCCCTAGCAGGCTCTCAAATAACGATATCATGTGCCCTGTTCCCATTTCAAAGATCACGTGTGCCAAAATTGCCGAATTATGTATGTTGGTTTTCATTATACCACAATATGCAACAAAAACCGCCTATTTTCCGAAGAAAACGGCGGCCTCCAGTCGGTTCGTATACACCAATTACAGATTAGAGCTGTCGATTTTAAGTAAAATCTGCTTCAATTCGTTCAATGTTTCACTCAAGTGCAATAAATCTTCTTCCGGCAGATACACCAGTCTCTCTTGAATTTTATTGGAAAAGGTATGGAATACCTGTTCACAAAAAGCGTCGCCTTCTTCTGTAATTGCCACATTCACGACTCTACGATCCGAGTCACACGACTGGCGGTCAGCCAACCCATGCTCCACCAGCTTATCCAGAAGAGGAGTCATGTTCGGACGTGAGACATTAAGCTGTTTGGACAAATCAGATACTGTAGACGAACGTACTTCTCGCAGGAGCATTAGCACCTGAAAGTTATTAGGCGACAAATGCAATGGGAAATCAAGCGGACCGTAGGCGAAAAATTTCTTCTTCACAATCGGAAACAAGCCCAAAATATTTTCTGATATATTTCCTAACAGTTGAGTGTCCATATTTTTCACCGTCACTTCATAAGTTTATACTTATTATTCTATAACATTATGGCATTATATTATACTATGGAATCATTATTTCTTCATAATCATTACTTCATACATCACTAAACAAACAAAAAAAGCCTCTGCCGCGAGAGACTTTTCCGTTTAATCCATTGATGCGGTCGAGAGGACTCGAACCTCCACGAGCGTACGCTCACTACCCCCTCAAGATAGCGTGTCTGCCATTCCACCACGACCGCATAACAAAAAATAAATGGTGAGCCATGAAGGACTCGAACCTTCGACACCCTGATTAAAAGTCAGGTGCTCTACCAACTGAGCTAATGGCTCATGCTATTCATCCAAGCTGTCCGCCATTAGACCAGACCTCAGGAATTCCTCTTAAGCATGTAACATGTAGTCTATAAAAACAACAATGACCCGTAGGGGATTCGAACCCCTGTTACCTCCGTGAAAGGGAGGTGTCTTAACCCCTTGACCAACGGGCCTTATTTTCATACGCCAACTTGGCGACAAGAAAGAGTATATCAAATAGATTAGAGAATGGCAATACTTAATTTTGAAAATTTTAAATAAGACACTCGCTAAATTATAAAAACGCATATTCGCTTACGAAATGTGTCTCAATACATTTAATTTCAGAAGTCTATGGATGATTTATTGCAAATTCACTTACATTTACTTATAATCACTTACATAAACCGAAATCATTTTATACCAAAGGAGCTTGCCTATGTATCAGGAAGAACGAATGCTTCAAATCGTTGATTACTTACAGCTCCACAAGCGCATTTCGGTGGACGATATTTGCGAAATTTTTAGTGTATCGCGAGATACAGCTCGTCGCGACTTGGTAAAGCTTGAGGAGCATCAAAAGATTATTCGTACCCGCGGCGGCGCTATTCTCCCTTCACTCCATCACGATTCCATTAGAAATTATAACGAAAGACTGCTCACTGTATCCGAGGAAAAGCAAGTGATCGGACAACTGGCAGCCAGCTTGGTTCGAAATAAGGATCGTATCATACTGGATTCCTCCACTACCGTGCAGGCGTGTGCAGAAAAACTAAATGTACAGGAATGTTCGGTCATCACCAATTCCATTAATCAGGCTGACGTGCTGTCCAGAAAAGACGGTGTATCTATTCATCTCTTGGGAGGTCGTCTGCAAAAAGAACACCGATACGTATACGGCTCCTCCGTCGTCGCCACCTTGTCCCACTATTTTGTAGACAAAGCCTTTATCGGGATTGGAGGTATATCCGCCCATGGATTGAGTCTGATTCATGAAGAGGACGGTATGCTGAAGCATCAGATGATGAAACAGGCAGATCAGGTGATTATCCTTGCGGACCATTCAAAATTCGGTAAAAAATTTCCTTACCGCTTTGCCGATCTATCCGAAATCAATATCGTGATCACCGACCGCTTGCCAGACCCGGAAATGCTGGAAATTTTTCAACATCATGATATTGAGGTTATTGTCCCCTCATAGAAAATGAAGTCGATCTGCTGTAGTTCAAAACCCAGACAAAAAGATATAAAAAGACAGGAGATGGAGAAATGAAACTGTTTGCGATTGATATGGATGGAACACTTCTGAATGAGGAAGGAAAAATAAGTAGAGTAAACACCGAGGCTATACGCCAGGCACAGCAGCAAGGCGTTCAGGTGGCGATTGCTACTGGCAGAGCGTCTTATGATGCCTGGATCAAGCTAGAGGAAGCTGGACTTGCAGCCCCCGTCATTGGAGCAAACGGCGCGACCGTACACGATACACAACGCCGCCAGCTAACCTCTACACCCATGTACCGAGATGAAACCTTTGAAGTGTTGAACTGGCTGCGCGAAAACGATTTTTACTATGAGGTCATGACAGACCGCGCAATTTATTCTCCACAATACGGTCATCAATTGCTTGCCGTGGAAATGGACCGTCTGCTAAGCGCCAATCCTGATATTTCGCTGAACACTTTATTACACGCAGCCGAAAAGCAATATGAACAGACAGGGCTTATCCGCATCACCTCATACGAGGACATTCCACTGGATGTGGAGATTTATAACGTGCTCTGCTTCTCCTTTGATCAAGCCAAGCTGGATCGGGGGCGTGAGCGTTACCGAGGTTTTCACGATTTGAACATGGTTATCTCCTCAGACCGTAACTTTGAAGTCGAGCACAAAGATGCATCCAAAGGCAATGCATTGCGTTATCTGGCGAATCATCTGGGCATTCCCATGCAGGAGACCGTGGCGATCGGGGACAGCTATAACGATATTTCCATGCTGACGATGGCCGGAAAAGGCATCGCCATGGGCAATGCAAACGACGACATCAAGGCCGTCTGCTCCGAAGTGACCCTGACCAATGTGGAGGATGGCGTCGCTCATGCTCTGTTGAACATACTCAAAACCGTCGAGGCTGAAGCTGACATTGTAAACTGAAAATTCACATGTTTGTGCAGCACCATTTCGCCTAATCCGTTATTATATACATTTTCCAGTCCCGCTTATACAGATTTTTCCGATCATCGTATTTCAAAACGGATTATTGACAAAAAGGGATATATACAAAAAGGACACTCGCAAGCATCATTCCGATGCACACGAGCGTCCTTTTCTGTTACAAAAAACCTACGGAGAGAGAGGGATTCGAACCCTCGCACCGCTTTCGCAGCCTAACCCCTTAGCAGAGGGTCCCCTTATAGCCACTTGGGTACCTCTCCATGGCTCCCCGAACAGGACTCGAACCTGTGACAACTCGATTAACAGTCGAGTGCTCTACCAACTGAGCTATCAGGGAACATTGCTGTAAATATTCATACAGTATGGTTAATTTACCATGATTCAGGGGGTGCCGTCAAGTGCTAACAAACGGAGTTTACTTCCACATTTACCACAGCGGTAACGCTGTGGATTCATTTTACGCCTCCGCAAATATTCCTGCCCACAGGAAACGCACACCAGCTTGTAGCGATAAGGCTGCGGCTTTCGCTCCAATCTTCCCGGCAGGGTCTGACAATGCCTGCTTCCTCCTACACGGGCCAGCCATGCCTTGAAATCTGCATCCCGATGCCGGTAGCCCATTCCGCGCAGATGCAAATGATAGTGGCACAACTCATGCTTAATAATTTTTTCTACCTCAGAACGTCCGTAGGCTGCAAGCTGATGTGGATTAATTTCAATATGATGACTTTTCATAAAATACCGCCCACCTGTAGAAGACAGACGCGCATTGAAGCGGGCTTGATGCTGAAATGGCACACCGAAGCTTTCCATCGAAATATGCTCCACCCACTCCTGAAGCTCTTCATTACTCATGGACTTGGACTCCATCCTGGCCTTTCTCCCCCTTTGTCCCATACTGACAAGCATATTACAAAATAACGATCGAAGTCTAACCCCAATTCAGAAGCACACTTTAGGTACTCATCCCATATGCTAAGCAGACAAAAGTAACGTGGAGGAGGAGATTGGCTTGCCTCAATGGCTCAGCAACCAGCTCATGCGGGCCTTTTACAAAAAGGACCGTCGTCAAATCAAACTGTTGAACGATTGTTGGTTTTTTTATCATAAAGCCCCTGGCGTGGAGTTTGATGCCAACAATGGCTAAACGCAAAGGCATCAAAAATGAAAGCCGGAGTCTCCGATGCGGTTCGGAGATTCCGGCTTTTTTTTGAAGTATTATGCCTGCGATTGCGCCTCTGCTGGAGGTTTCATCGTCAGACCCACTCTGCCCTTTTTCAAATCGACATTCAACACCCATACCGTTACATTATCGCCAACAGATACGACATCCATCGGATGCTTCACGAAGCCGCTGCGCAGCTGCGAAATATGAACCAACCCGTCACTTTTAATGCCAATATCGACAAAGGCGCCAAAATCAATGACATTGCGGACGGTTCCCTGCAGCTCCATGCCAGGTGCCAAATCTTCGATCTTCAGCACATCCTTGCGGAATACCGGCAACGGCAGTTCATCACGCGGGTCACGCCCCGGACGCTGGAGACTCTCCAAAATATCGCGCAGCGTCGGGACACCAACCTCCAGCTTCGCAGCCAATTGCTCAATGCTGGAGATATTTAATGCCTGCCCCGCAGCCTTCGTACCCAAATCGTGGGCACTGATCCCCAGCTCAGCCAACAAGCGGTCAACCACAGCATACGATTCAGGGTGAATCGGCGTGCGGTCCAACGGATTTTCTCCACCCGGTATACGGATAAAGCCAATGGATTGCTCGTAGGTTTTTGCACCCAGACGCGGGACCTTTTGCAACTGACGACGATTGCTGAACTTACCGTTTTCCTCACGGTACTTGACGATGTTTTTGGCAATCGTCGCGTTAATTCCTGCTACATAGGACAACAGTGCCGGGGAAGCGGTGTTCACATCTACACCGACATGGTTAACGGCCGATTCTACAACATCCTTCAAGCTTTCATCCAGATGCTTCTGCGATACATCATGCTGGTATTGGCCTACCCCAATGGCTTTGGGCTCAATTTTGACCAGCTCAGCCAGCGGGTCTTGCACACGACGCGCGATAGAGGCCGCACTGCGCTCAGCCACGTCCAAATCTGGAAACTCCTCCTGTGCCAGCTTGGAGGCAGAATAGACGCTCGCGCCCGCTTCATTGACAATCAGGTATGCCAGGTTGCTGTCGCCAATCTCCGCGATGACTTCAGCTACGAACTGCTCTGTCTCGCGCGAAGCGGTTCCGTTACCAATGACGATCAGCTCAATGGCGTATTGGGCAATCAGCTGCTTGAACTTCTCGGCAGCCTCGCGCTTCTTATTGTTCGGCGGTGTCGGATAGGTCACCGCCACTTCCAGCAGCTTGCCCGTGTCGTCGACAACCGCCAGCTTGCAGCCTGTCCGGTATGCCGGATCGACACCAAGCACACGGCGGCCTTTGATCGGAGCCTGCAGCAGCAGGCTGCGCAGGTTGCCTGCAAAGATAGAGATGGCTTGCTGCTCGCCCTTCTCCGTCATTTCGGCGCGCACCTCACGCTCAATCGATGGCGCGATAAGTCTTTTATACGCATCCTCAATGACGCCGCGCAGCAGCTCCTCCACAACAGACGAGCCTTTAATCACTTGACCTGCCACGTAATTGTAAATCGAATCTGGCACGACCTCCAGTCCGACCTTAAGAATTGCTTCACGTTCCCCGCGGTTAATCGCCAGAATGCGATGAGGCGGCATTTTCTTAGCCAGCTCACGATAGCTGTAATAGTTCTCATACACAGACTCTTGCTCCGCATCCTTCGCTTCGGAGGTCAACATACCATGGTCGAGTGTATATCGACGTACCCATTGGCGAATCGTCGCATCGTCTGCCATATTTTCTGCTAAAATGTCCAAAGCTCCCTGAATAGCCGCTTCGGCGCTTTCGACTCCCAACTCTGCATTCACATAGGATTCGGCTTCTTTCAGAGCATCGCCCTGCTTCGGCTGGCTCCAGATCCAGATAGACAGCGGCTCTAATCCACGTTCCTTCGCCACACTCGCGCGGGTTTTGCGCTTTTGCCGATAAGGACGGTACAAATCCTCCACTTCCTGAAGCTTGACGGCAGAGGTGATAGCGGCTTGGAGTTCTTCTGTCAGCTTCCCCTGCTCCTCAATGATGCGGATGACCTCTACCTTGCGATCCTCCAGATTACGTAAATACAGCACACGGTCTTCAATTTCACGCAGCTGGTTTTCGTCCAGCTCTCCTGTCATTTCCTTACGATATCGCGCGATAAAAGGAATCGTATTTCCTTCATCCAGCAAGCTGATCGTTGTCCGGATTTGCTTGAGTGCCAGCGACAGCTCTCTCGCCACTTGTTTGACAATCCGCTCCTGGCGTTCTGCTTCGTTCGGCCCCTGTCCGATTTCCGTTTTCGTTTCCTCGTTAGACAAACCTATCCCTTCTTCCTTACAGCTCTTGTCATACACCATGTCTTTCATTATCACAAAAAAAGATTCAAAGCGCCAGCAGGGGACGTTAAAGCAAGGCCCTGCCTGCATTTTCATCGGACATGCAAAAGGACAGCGCCCAAGCGCTGCCCTTTTCCCGTTTCACTCGTCGTTCCAATATGCTAAAAATCAATCAAACCAAGACTGATTTGAAGCGAATCGCTCACTTTGCGCATGGTTTCTTCATCCAAATGGGTGATTTTGTCGGTAAGCCTTTGTTTGTCGATCGTCCGAATTTGCTCCAGAAGAACGACAGAATCGCGATCAAATCCATGCGTCGCCGCGTCGATTTCCACATGTGTGGGCAGCTTTGCCTTCTGAATCTGGGCGGTGATGGCTGCCACGATCACGGTAGGACTGAACCGATTGCCGATATCATTTTGAATGATCAGCACTGGTCTGACGCCACCTTGCTCGGAACCGACTACGGGTGAAAGGTCTGCAAAAAAAACGTCGCCGCGCTTTACGATCAATATGGATTACACCCCGCTAACTGTACGGCCCAAGGTGCTGTTTGCATCTTCCTCCGCGTGAAAGGCTTCGGATGCCATGGTCAAGTTAATTTTAGCCATTTCCATGTATCCACGCTGCATCGCTTCACGAATGTAACGTTTTTTACGTTCGCCTACATACAGCTTCATGGCCTGCCTAATAAATTCACTGCGATTGGAATTTTCCATAGCTACGATCCCGTCCACTTCCTGCAAGAGATGATCCGGCAAACTGATCATTATTCTTTTGGTGTTCTGCAAATTGGCCAACTTCTCTTCCACCCCCAAAACCTTGTCGCCATTGTACCATTATAACGTTATTCCCGGTAATTTATTCAAACGGAATATAAGAGAATGTATATGATATTCGTATATCATCTATGCTGCATTCCATTATAAACTACGCAGTTCGCTTTCGTACAGGCGTTTGATCCCCGAAATACAAGTGTCAGCGGAGCCTGGTGCGTTTTTTGACAGCTATAGCCCTCTTTTCTTTGCTTTGTACATATTTCGGGACGTTCTGCGAAAACTCCTGCTTTTCTCCGGTAATTTACGTTATGAAATTAATTCCAGCGGGTTGGAAGAAGCGAATTCACTCGAACAACAGGAACATTGCCACGTGTGTATACACGCGGTACCCTGTCTGCAATCATGCAGATCACCTCATAGTGGATCGTACCTAGCTTGGATGCCAGCTCATCCGCCGCAATCATTTCGCCGGACTGCTGACCGATGAGAACAACCTCTTCGCCGATTTGAATTTCTTCCGCATCCTCTGCGAAAGATTGTAAGGAAACCATACACTGGTCCATGCATATTGTACCGAGTACCGGGACGCGGCGACCGCGTATCAACACTTCGACCTTCCCACTCAGCATGCGGGAGTATCCATCCGCATAGCCGATCGGCAAGGTACCGATCCGCTCTTCCGTGGAGGTCACATACCGGGTGCCATAGCTAATCCCCCAGTCGGGAGGAAGCGTTTTGGCATAAACCACCGCCGTCTTCAATGACAGCACAGGCAACAGTTCGATAGCTTGCCGGTTCACCTCATCAGACGGATACAGTCCGTATATACTGATACCAATTCGTACCAAGTTAGGGGAAAGCGAAGGGGTATCAATGCTGGCCGCGCTGTTGCCCGTATGTATAATGGGAATGGTAATACCATGTTCCCTTAGCGCTTCAACCACGCCCCGAAACCGATCATATTGAAGCAGTGTATAGCTTTTGTCTTCTTCATCCGCGCGGGCAAAATGGGTGTACATGCCTTCCAGCTGCACTTGCTCTAACTGCTCGGCCTGCCGGACAAAGGCAATAGCCTTTTCTCCGGGTAGTAGCCCCAGTCTTCCCATGCCGCTGTCTATTTTGATGTGCACCTTCAGCTTGCGTTCGCTTCCTTTGCGATCCAATCGGCGGATACCCTCCAGCACTTCCTCACTGAACACCGTTAGTGAAATGTCATGCTCCCATGCCGCTTGTACAGCTTCTGGTGAGGTATAACCGAGTACAAGGATCGGAAGTCCAATCCCCGCATGACGAAGCTCCAAAGCCTCATCCAAAAAAGCGACGCTCAAATAATCCACACCCAGGCGTTCCAATTCCTTTGAAATTTCTACGGCACCGTGTCCGTAGGCATTAGCCTTGACACAGACCAGCAGCAGCTTGTCCGCTGGCAATGCCTTGCGAAAAGCTTCATAATTGGCGCCAAGGTGATCCAGGTTGATTTCGGCCCGGGTCGATCTGTATTGTGCTTGCAAAATCCAGTCACCTTCTTCAATTGTTAGCCTGTAACATAACCTTTTACCATTCGGAATGTTGCAAAGTCCTTACTTCTAAAGGTTAATGGTAATGTTCAGAAACGTGGCTGTCAATGGCAGGGGACATTTGCCAGCCTCCTCCAACAATCTCTGCAATGAACAGGACGTACAAGCGATGCACATCTTAGACTGCGAATGAACAAAAGACGGATACGGGCGGCAGCAGAGCATTTTACACTCTAGACCGTCTGCATCCGTCTTATAAGGTTTTATTTACCCGATTGATCCTGTATAGAAGCGGCAATTTGCATCATTTCGCTCACAGGCAGGTCAGCACTGGTGATTCGGAACTCGATTCCATCATTCATCCAGGTCAGGGTCTGCTGCTCACTGCCTGTCAGAACGGCAAAGCTTCCTCCAATATCAACCAGTTCACCTGCGGCCAGGGCGACCGCCCGATCTTTCGGACGTGCCTCCACAATCGTATAATTGTACGTTCCGCTATACCGCAACATCACCGCATGTGTACCAATTTCATCCAGCTCCGGCGTATCCTTGATTTGCACCCCGGCTGGCGTATAGGACGGTTCGATCAACCCGAACTCACCCATCATAGCTTCTGCAGCATCCGGGTCCGCCGATGTTCCGGCCGCTGCATCAGATGCTCCCGGACTTTGCTGCTGCTCCGTGCTGGCTGCTGTATCCGGTTTCGAGGTATCGCCTGTGGCAGCTCCGTCCACCTTCGCTTCCCCAGACGGCTGCTGAGTCGCATCTCCCGTTGTTCCCTGCTCTTGTCCGGCTTCGCTGGACTTCACGCCAGTCGCCCCATCGATTGCACCGCTAGGATCAAGCTGACCACTAGAATCCACTGCTCCGGAAGATGGCGCCCCTTCACTCTTCGTATTCGTTTTACCTGAAGCCATATTGCGCTCCATATCAAAAGAGTCCTTGTCGAACTTCGTATCAAACGCAAATTGATCGAATTTCAGATCAACGACGACCTTGGCGTTCGCATCAGAAACCTGTACCTGAGTGGGTGCATAGTTGCTTTTGGACAGCCATATTTTTTGTCTGACCAGCGCGTGGCTATTATAATTCGCCGCCACATCAAACACATAGGATTTATCATCGGTAGCCAGCTGACGTGAGGCATCTCCGATAATGCTGCGAACCAGCGTTTCATACAAATATACCTGGCCTTGGTTGTTCGGCCAGTCGCTTTTAAAGCGAAAGCTCTTGTTCAGGCTGGGCGTTAGTACAAATACACCCTCATCATTACGCAGTACGATCTGCGTAACATCTTTTTTCTCGTTCGTCATGGCAATTCGGTAATAGGACGGCTTGCGGTAGGAAATATCCACCTTGTATTCCTGTGGCGTGTCGCCGGTGTGCAGCGTCATCAAGGCTGTACCGTGGTAGCTGTTCAGGTCGCTCACCACGTCACTCAAATCTTTAACCACATCGTCCGCGCTCTTCTTGCCGCACCCGGCCAGCAGCAGCGTTACACACATGACCATGGCAAGCATCCATGAAATCCGGCGCATGTCATCAACCCCTTCAGCACATGTTTTAAATGAATTAGTACATGTCTATGAAGGACTTGTTCGATTTATGCAGACTGGCATGACAAGCTTGAGCGTATCTATTGCAGTATCTAATGTAGCAATGCTATAAAATCTTTTGAATACTTAAAACAAATTTATACAGGAAATAAACCGAAAAACCAATCAAAACCACACCAGCACTGATCGTAACCCACTTGATGGCAGTTCGATTCATGGCTTTGCGTGTTGTCGCTACAAGAGTCATCAAGCCTAAATCATGGATAAGAATACCCAATAGAATACCTAAGCCAACAATCAGGAATTGACTTGTATTTGACCGATCAAATGAACTTGCCAGCACCGTCCCAAAAACACTCACCCAAAACACTAAATTTCCTGGTGAAACGGCTACAAGCAGCCCATTTTTATAGGAAGAAAATAATGATTTTGTCTTTTTCTCTCCTTCCAGCGCAATATCATGATCCGCATTTTTAATACTGTCGTACCCCACGTAGCACAAAAATATGGCTCCAATGAGCCACATGATCACCTGTACAACAGGTAATGACAAGACCGAGGCCAAGCCAAAATATAAACCAATGATTAATAACAAATCGACGGTCATTCCCCCAAGGCCCACAATCCATCCATGCATGAATCCATTCTTTAGCCCTTGCTTCGTCATTTCAACCGTAATGGTACCTACAGGTAGTGCTATAGAGAAGCCAAGTAAAACATATGTAATAAACAATGCCATTTCCTAAACCCCTTTCAAATGTATAAAAAGGACATTCTATATCATAAAAAATGACAAATCAATAGATTTTTGAAGGCTGTACAAGCCAAAAATACATGAGGCTTATTTTGTACAAAATCGGATTCATTGACCAAGTTTGTCCATTGAGTATTGAGGGACCATCGCTTATTATTGCTTTTGTGATAATAATTCTCATTTACAAAATTCTGAATCACCCAATCATACGGAGGTTACTATGATCAACAAGAAAGCTACGATCAATAAGAAATCTACTCGACAATACACTGCTCTGATCTGCCTATTCTCTCTTATGGGGGCATTGCTGCTGGGATGCGGCGCATCTGACAATCAGACTGCAAACAGCAACACAACAGCACCCGTAGCAGGATCAGCAGCATCCACAAAGACTTCAGAAACAGCTTCAACACGCGCCTACACAGACTATATGGGACATACGGTGAACATACCCGTGGCTCCCCAGCGCATTGCTTACTTCGGAGAAAACTATGGGGACCTATTGGTTCTAGGCGTACAAGCTGTAGGTACATCGACTTCTACGATTGAAGGCAAGGTATATGAGAAACAGGTTCAGAATGTGTCGGACCTAGGGTTTCCCATTGATTTGGAAAAAGCATTGGCTCTACAGCCAGATCTGATCATTACAGGCAATACGGATGAAAAGCAATACACAGCGCTGACTAAAATTGCTCCTACGGTTATGTTCGATACCTTCGCTCCAATAAACGAACGCTTGCTACTTCTCGGAGACATTGTGAACAAGAAAAAGGCTGCTGAAGACTGGCTTGCCCAATATAAAATCAAGGAAGCGGAGATGTGGACCAAGCTTCACGAAAACGGTGTTAAGGCGGGAGAAACGGCTTCAGTCTTTACCTACTATCCCGGTGACCGCTTGTTCGTAATGGGACGAACAGGATTGTCACAAATTTTGTACGAAGAGAACGGACTCAAGCCGACAGCTCCTATTCAGAAAGCACTGGATGAAGACAAAGGATTCGTGCAAATATCGCAGGAAGTGATCGGACAATACGCTGGAGATCGGATTTTTATATTGAGTACTCCAAGTTCGGAAGCCCAGCAATCCACCGAACAGTTAATGAAAAGCAAGCTGTGGCTCCAGCTCCCTGCCGTCAAGCAAGGACATGTATATATACAGGACATTGGCAAAACTGAAAGTGATGCATCCACCCGAGAATGGCTACTGGAGGAATTGCCTAAGCTCATAAAATAATTTTAAAGAAGCTTATCGACACTTGTTGATAGGCTTCTTTTTTGTTGAAACGAAAGAAGGTATACTTAGATTCATATGATAACCATTCTCAATAAAAGGAGCGTTACACCGTGAATCTGTTCTCGTCGTCCTCATCCCCTCCTCCGTCCAACTCGCTGCTTTTTCATTTTAAGTGGATTGAGCTGGTTGGCGAGCCTGTAGCTCCCTCATGTCCAGTTCCAGCTCACTGCCTGCTTATGTTCATCGGCGGGACAGGTATGGTGGACATGGGACAAGAGCAGTATCTATTCCATACAGGTCATGGGTATTGGCTAACGCCAGGTGAATCCTATCGAATCGCTCCCATTGATGGAACGGTGTCCGAATACTATCGGATCACGTTCGAGGTCATTGCTATGCCATCGGAACCACCATCAGACGCAGCTTTGGGTGAACATACAACGGGCATACCATCCATATATAATGGACCTGTCCTGCCCAGACCACGTGAGCACATCGTTTCCTCTTCTTTTAAGCTCATTCAGTTGACCGAGCAATTATTCCATAGCGCCCAACAACCGATGCACCAGCATAACCCCATGTCCGCATTACAGCAGCAAATCATGTTTCAGGAGCTGCTCCTGCTGTGGCAGGAATCGCATGAACAGGCAAGGAATAGAGCCAGCTCTAATTCTGCATTGCCAGCATCCGTCGAAGGCACCATCACTTTTATGGAAAATCACTATGAAAAGCCTATCACCGTCAAGCAGCTTGCCGAGCAGGCGAACGTTTCCATATGGCAATACTCGCAAATGTTCCGAAAAATGACAGGCAAAAAGCCGCTGCATTACCTCACTGAGCTGCGCTTGAATCATGCCAAGCGGCTACTGCTGGAATGCAAACGGCCTTTACGTGAAATCGCCCGTCAGGTTGGTTTCTCTGACGAATATTATTTTAACCGACGCTTTAGGCAAATGACCGGGATTCCTCCGGGACAGTACGCGCTTAACATTTCCTGTTCCGTAGGCGTCAAGGATTGGACAGGCCACCATATTCATATTCCGCGCCGTCCAAGCCGCATCATCTATCACGGAGAGACGATGGGCGATCTGCTTGCGTTAGGGGCCAAAGCCGTTGGAGGAAGCCTGCGTCTCAGTAAATACAGTGTCTATAAGCATCGTCTGGGGAGCGTTGCCGATATCGGACTTCCGCTAGATACCCGTTTGACCAGCGCTCTCGAGCCTGATCTGATTATCCTTGCCAACTCGGATGAACAGGAATATGAGCGCATTGCCAACATCGCACCTACTGTCACCTTCAACTCCTTCGCCACGTTGGAGGAACGGCTGTGCACGCTTGGCGTCTGGCTCGGCAAGGAACGCGAGGCCGAACGATGGCTGTCTACCTTCGCTGCCCGTAATCTGGCGATGTGGCAGCAGCTTGGCACGGTAATCACAGCCGGGGAAACAGCCTCCGCCTTCATCTTCGACCATGGGCATCGGTTGTTTGTCATGGGCATGTCCGGTTTCTCATCGGCCCTCTACCACCCGCAGGGCTTTCAGCCTGTCGAGCCGATCCAAAAGGTGCTCGACGAGGGACACGGCTTCGTAGAAATTGAGCCGAACGAGTTGCCTGACTACGCCGGGGACCGCATATTTATGCTCGTCCCCACAGCTCCAGACTCCAGACGCACGCTGGAGCGCATGATCAACAGCTCTCTTTGGCGCAGCCTGCCTGCCGTGCGCCAAGGCAGGGTATACTTCGTAGATGCAGACCGCTGGAACTGGAGCGATGCCATGACCCGGCAAAAGCTGCTCACCACCCTGCCCAAGCTGCTTGGCGCGTCATTATAAGATGGTAGTATTTTTCATGAAAATACTACATTAAGCCCTGAATACTTCCATCCGCCTCCAGCGACATATGCTCGGCAGCCGGGGATTTAGGCAGTCCAGGCATCGTCATCGTATTGCCCGTCTCTACGACCACAAAGCCTGCGCCTGCGGATAAAGAAGCGCTGGACACGTGAATTGCAAAGCCCTCCGGGGCTCCCAGCAGAGACGGCTGATCTGAAAAAGAATAGGGTGTTTTGGCCATGCACACAGGCAGTTGTCCGAAGCCAAGCTGCTCCATACCGGACAACGCCCGTTTAGCCGCAGGGGTGTATACTACATCTGCCGCACCGTATAGCTCTTTCGCTATAATGCCAATTTTCGCTTGCAGGTCAAGCGCAGTATCATAGAGAGGTGCGAAGCTGGCTTTGTCCTCCTGCAGCAGACTTAACAGGCTTTGAGCCAAGCGTTCTCCCCCACGGCTTCCCTGTGCCCATACCTGTGACAGCTCGGCAGGTACACCCAGCCTGCGGCATTCCGCCAGAATCAGCTCCAGCTCGGCTTCATGATCTGTTACAAAATGGTTAATCGCTACCAGTACAGGCACGCCAAACTTTTGCAAATTCCGTATATGTCGGTTCATATTGGCCAAGCCAAGCTGTAATGACTCCAGATTTTCCGCATCCAGCTCGTTTTTGGAGACACCGCCGTTATATTTCAGTGCTTTCGCGGTGACGACCAATACAGCTGCGTCCGGCTGCAACCCGGACTGACGGCACTTGATGTCAAAAAACTTTTCTGCCCCCAGCTCAGCCCCGAACCCCGCCTCTGTGACGACGACCTCTCCCAGTTTCAACGCCAGCTTTGTACCGATCAGACTGCTGCATCCATGTGCAATATTGGCAAAAGGTCCACCATGCACAATAACGGGAGTTCCCTCCAACGTTTGCACCAGATTGGGCTTCAATGCTTCCCGAAGCAGCACAGCCATGCCTTCCACCGCGTGCAGCTCCTCTGCTGTTACCGCCTTACCCGCTTCGTTATAGGCAATCACCATCCGGCCCAATCGCACTTTAAGATCGTCCATATTTTCACTTAAGCATAGTACCGCCATGACTTCCGAGGCCGAGGTAATCAGAAAGCCGCTTTCTCTCACTGCTCCATTCCCCGTACCCAATCCGGTCACAATACTTCGCAAGCTCCGGTCATTCATATCTACAGCCCGTTTCCACACGATCCGTTCCGGCTTCAGCCGCAAAGCATTTCCATGAAACAAATGGTTATCAATCATCGCTGCCAGTAAATTATGTGCTGCCGAAATCGCATGTATATCACCTGTAAAATGCAGGTTAATGTCTTCCGCCGGAACAATCTGGGCCTTTCCTCCCCCGGTTGCTCCCCCTTTCATACCAAAGCAAGGTCCAAGGGACGGCTCGCGTAGTGCAGCAACGGTTTTGTGTCCAAGTGCATTCAGCGCCTGTGACAGCCCGATGGTTGTTAGCGTTTTTCCCTCTCCCGCCGGAGTAGGATTCATCGCCGTAACCAGCACCAGCTTCCCATTCGGACGATCCTTCAACTGCTCCCACAGAGACGGATTCAGCTTCGCTTTATATTTTCCATACGTCTCCAAATACTCTTCTTCAATTCCTGCTTCCTTGGCTACATCAATAATCCTCTTCATTGCTCGTTATGTACCCCCCGTTTTTAAATCAGATCTATGGTGTCAAATACTTTATATTCTATTTTACCAAAGTGTGCCGTTTATTGCGCTATGATTCATTTCATCGCAAGCACTACCATCATATGAGCTGATAAAAAAGAGTATCCCCGTCCGCATGAACTTTGGTGGATACTCTTTTGGCACGTTTTGTTTAACGAACGGCTCTTTAACCTCAGCGTTATCAGCTCAAACACGTTCCAGGTTATAATGCTTTTCTAATGCTTCTTTAAAAGTATCAACAGGATACTGGTATTGAACCGTTTTAAACACAATCCGGTTGTTGCACTGGTTTTTTTCCAACTCGCACCCATGCTCCATATCCAATTCCTTCATGACAAAAATAAGCTCTTCCAAGGTTCTCATCACACTATGGCTGTTTGTCGTCGTAGCCAGCATATGCTCGCCTTCCTGTATGTATGCCTCTACGATCTGCTCATCAAAGCCTTCGCTGATCATGAATTCCTTCAAGGCTTGAATAAAAAGAGTCGGCAGATTTTTGTACTGCGATTTTTTAATGCCAAACAGCGTAATGCTCAAGCGGGTTGCATCATGCATAAACACAATATTTTTTCTCCGATTCAGTAAAAACAAGCTGGCATGCCAACTATTTAAAGGCGGATAAATATCAACGTGAAGTGGCTCGGTATCCCATTCCTTCAGCAGTTTTTGTGTTCCCCGTATAACAAACATCGTTGCTCTCCTTTATTGACGGTCCTGTGCCGCAGCTCATGATTCGACATGCCTGATCTTTTGCATAAAGCATGTCCCGGATATCATAACACCTTATTCCTAAGATTGGATTGTAAACTCTTTCAGTATAATATAGGGGAATTTCAACTGCTAGTAATTTGATTACATGTTGTGGTTAAAGATTGGTCAAAATCCGGGTGATCACGGAAATTTTCAAAATACATAGTTACTCAATTCCCCTGTTACAAAGCAAAAACCGGACAGTGGAACATCGCTAGGATGTACACTGTCCGATTTAATTTTTCATTATGTAAGCTGATTGTACTTTTTCCTGCACCATTAGTTCCAGCAAAAATCGTCATTCTAGATGTGGAACTATTCATGGAATTCATACTCTTTACGAATTCCCAAAGTATCGAAGACGATTTCATACTTCTGTCCATTAGCATCTTCGCGTACACGCTTGCCATTTTTAATATAGTAAATAGAAGCTCCTGCTTCCTTTGCTTGCTTACGGGCAAATTCATTTGCTTGTTTTAATATACGCTGAAGTTCTTCTCTATTCGTATGCATATTCTTTCCTCCAAACAAGTCGGCAGTAATCTTATTTTAGCATAAACCTCCTTCGGAAATTTGCCTACACATATTCATTGGATATTTTTTATGGAAATCCCCTCCACTGCTCTATATAATTCAGGTACAGTTCGTCATACGAGCTTAATCCAAAAATTAGGGGTGTTCCACACCTATGTCACAGAATATTTTACTTATTGAAGACGATCCATCCATTGCTGAAATGCTACACAAAGCACTTATCAAAGAAGGCTACAAGCTAACCACCGCTTCTGACGGTGAAGAAGGGCTGCTTGCCTTTGTTCGTTACACCTACGATCTGGTTCTGGTGGATTTGATGATGCCGAAGGTGGATGGTATGGAAGTCATCCGGCGAATCCGCACCAGTAGTGCTGTGCCGATTCTGATTATGTCAGCCAAGGACAGCGACGTGGATAAAGCACTTGGACTGGGATTTGGAGCGGACGATTATGTCGCCAAGCCCTTTTCGATGCTGGAAATGACCGCACGTATTCAATCTGCCATCCGCAGATCCACTACATATGCTCGGCAGCAACAGCAGGAGGGACAACCGAAAGCACCAGTTTTGACCTATGGCAAGCTGCATATTGATTTGGATCATTTTACAGTCATTCGCAATGAAAATGAAATTCAGCTAACCGCCAAAGAATCCGATATTCTCAAGCTGTTTGTAACCAATCCGAACCGCGTATTTACGAAAGCTCAATTATACGGATTTATCTGGAAAGAGGATTATATGGGCGACGAGAACGTGATTAACGTCCATATTCGCCGCCTGCGTGAGAAAATCGAAGAAGATCCCTCTCACCCCGTCCATATAAAGACGCTTTGGGGGATCGGCTACAAATGGGAGAACGGCTGATATGAACATCGAGAACATTTCGGAATGGATTGTCGTCATCATCCTGACCGTCGTTATTTTATGGCTTTGGCGGGAGCGTGTGGCCTACAAGCGCAGTATTAAGGATGTCCGAACCCTACTGGAGCGGATTGTAACGGTGAACCATGCGGAGAAGCTGCTGTATGTCACAGGTGATGCTGAGCTGCAACGGCTCATGACAGAAATCAACCGTCTGCTGGACCTGAATCTCAGGGTGTCGGTAGATTACAACCGAAGCCAAATCGCCATGCGCAAAATGATTTCAAACATTTCGCACGATCTTAAGACCCCGCTTACGGTAGTGCTCGGATATGCCGAGATGCTGGATGGTGATCCGAATATTTTGCCGGAAGAACGTGTAAAGCTGTTATCCAAAATTCATCAAAAAACAAACGAAGCGATTGAGCTGATCGGCAGCTTTTTTAGCTTGGCGAAGCTGGAGGCCAATGATACGGACATTCCACTGACACGGCTGGAGGTTGGAGAACTGTGCAGGCGCAGCATTTTGGAGTTTTATGATCTGCTGACCACACAGGGGTTTGCCGTGCATCTTGATATCCCGGAGCATCCCGTTCATGCCTTGGGGAACGAAGGAGCATTTGGGCGGGTGCTCAACAATCTAATTTCTAATGCGATTCGCTACGGAGCAGACGGCCGAACGCTGGGACTGACTCTATTGGAACAGCAGGACACCGTGCGTATAGAAGTATGGGATCGTGGGAAAGGCATACAGGAACCGGAGCAGGACAAGGTTTTTGAGCGTATGTACACATTGGAGGACTCACGCAATAAGGCGGTACAAGGCAGCGGACTGGGCCTTACGATTGCCAAACGCCTGGTCGAGACGATGAACGGAGAGATTCAATTGACCAGCAAGCCTTATGAGCAGACGGTATTCTCTTTTACCTTGAAGAAAATCAACTATTAACTATTCATTGAACTTAATAAATTTGTAAGAATCACGAAAGAAAAATGAATATTTCACCCTTTATTCTTGAATCATCAACAGTACACGAAGGGAGAACACCCATGACTTACATATTACGTACACATCAGCTGACCAAAGCCCTGAAGGGCAATGAAATTGTAGCAGGGGTCAGTATGAATGTCCGAAAGGGGGAAACCTACGGCTTTCTCGGTCCCAATGGAGCGGGCAAAACGACGATGATGAAAATGATTACCAATCTGCTCAAGCCGACATCAGGTGAGATTGAATTGTTCGGTGAAAAATTAACGCCAAAATCGTACCATCTACTCGGACGGATGGGTTCGATTATTGAATACCCGATTTTTTATGACAGGCTGACAGCCCAGCAAAATCTGGAGCTGCACTGTGAATACATGGGCTATTATAACAAGCAGGCTGTTCAGGATGCACTGGAGCTAGTGAACTTGCGCAACGCGGGTGACAAGCCGGTAAAGGATTTTTCCCTGGGGATGAAGCAGCGTCTTGGGATCGCCCGAGCCATTGCTACCAAGCCGGAGCTGCTGATATTGGATGAACCGATTAATGGTCTGGACCCGGTGGGAATCAAGGAAATTCGCCAGTTATTCCACATGCTGTGCAAGGAATACGGGATGACCCTGCTCGTGTCCAGTCATATTTTAGCGGAAATTGAGCAGATTGCAGATACAGTGGGCGTCATTAATCACGGGCGGCTGGTTGAGGAAGTGTCGATGGAACAGGTGCGGGAAACCAATACCGAGTACATCGAATTTTCAACCAACGATTGCAAAAAAGCAGTCTACGTCCTTTCCCATCATCTGAATCTGAGTAACATTCGGGTGCTGAACGAGCAAAGTGTACGTATTTACGATACAAGTGTACCGCAAAAGCAAATTACGAAAACCCTTATTATCAATGATGTTGAGGTCGATTCCATTCATCAGAAAAACAGTACGCTGGAAGACTACTTTTTGCGTCTGCTAAATGGAGGTGAACTCCATGCTTAAATTGATGCAGCTGGAGCTGAAAAAATTTCATCTGGCGGGATATATCCGTTCAGCCCTGATCGCCAATGCCTGTATTCTTGGGCTGATCTGCCTCATTGCGCTGGACAGCCAAAGTGAAGGAGTGCCCGAATTTACACGGTACACTCAGCTTCTGGATCTCATAGACAACTTTGTCAGAGCCACCTTTATCATATTTGCCTCTGTTTTGCTGTGTCGCTTTATTGTAGGTGAATTCAAGTCCAAGTCGATTACCATCTTGTTCATGTACCCCATTCACCGCAAAAAGCTGATGATTGCCAAACTCTTGGTCGTGCTGCTGTTTACGTTCCTGTCCATAATTATATCGGAAATTGTCATTACGGCTGCCATTCATCTGCTGAACCAGTTTGTTGTTATTGTACCGGATCAGCTTACTCTTGCTGTATTGGGCCAGCAGTCTGTGCGGACGCTGATGAATGCCGTTGCCACCAGCTTTATGGGATTGGTTCCACTGTATATGGGAATGCGAAAATATTCTGTACCCACAACCATTGTGACCTCGATCCTGATTGTAGCATTGCTTTTCTCTAATAATAACGGCTCTACGCTTAGCTCCATTGCCCTCGTACAAATTGGCTTTTCTGTGCTGGGAATGCTTGTCGCTTATGCAGCGATCCGCCGCATTGAGTATAAGGATATTGCCTCGTAAAATAAGTACACACATTTTTCACTGGACTTCATTCTAAAACGGGTATATCCTATAGGAGAAATTAAAAAAACGGAATAAGGATCTTCGGGGTAGGGTGTGATTCCCAACCGGCGGTATGGCTCATGGAGCTAAGCCCGCGACTCTGTATCTGGCAACAGGATACGGACTGATTTGGTGAGATGCCAAAGCCGACGGTAAAGTCCGGATGGAAGAAGATCGAAGCATAAACATGCCGTGAAGTAATGAGTGCTGCGAGATTAGTTGGGCGGCAGCCTTCATTTAACTTCTGTAAAGCGGCAAGTTTATTTGATCAACCCCCGTCTTGCATGGCTTTCGTCATGGACGGGGTTTTTTGTGCCACCGGTCCTGTATTCGCAAGGAGCTAATTGAATATGAGTCAATCATCAACTGTACTAACTTCCAAGAGCTTTGATCGCAGCTCTCACATGAAAAGCGGTTTTTGGCTAGTCGCGATTGGAGCAGCCTTGTGGGGTGCTGACCCACTGTTTCGTATTATTTTGTTAAAATCATTCACCTCAGCCCAAATTGTACTGATGGAGCACGTGCTGCTTTTTATTGCTTTGGCACCGATCCTGTGGAAGCACCGCGAGGAGCTTAAGACAGTAAGGCTTCGTCAGGTTTTTGCTATTTTGTTCGTCTCGTGGGGCGGATCAGCTCTGGCCAGCGTGATTTTCACCATGGCACTCAGCAACGGTGATTTGAATGCCGTTCTGTTACTCCAAAAGCTGCAACCGTTGGTCGCAATTATTTTGGCACGTATTATTTTGAAGGAAATGCTGCCGCGTAATTTTGGATTTTTAATTGTTATCGCTTTGTTGGGGACGTATCTTCTTACCTTCGGCTGGTCGCTCCCCTTTGGGCATGCCCATGATTTTGTCCAGGTCGGCAGTCTGCTGGCACTGGGAGCAGCGGTACTATGGGGCGGCTCCACTGTTATGGGAAGCTATTTGCTTCGCTCGATGAAATATGAGACGGTAACCTCCCTGCGCTTCATGGTGGCGCTCCCTATGCTGATTGTCCTCACCTCTGTGGAACATGCGCCATGGAATATGCCTGCTGGTACATGGGCGGGCGCAGCCGTGATTATCAATCTGTTATTGCAGGCGCTGCTGCCGGGTCTTCTCAGCCTGCTGCTGTATTACAAGGGATTGAGCACGACCAAAGCATCTTATGCCACCATGGCGGAATTGAGCTTTCCCATGGTCGGTGTCGTAATTAACTGGATCGCATTCCAGCAAATTGTTACCATAGCACAACTGACTGGTTTTATGCTTATCTGGATTACGCTGTTTATGATTTCACGTCAGCAAAAAAACTAACAGGTTCATCATATCCATTTCATCACTAACTTAAGCCAAATCGCGATGATGCTTTTGCGTCTCCGATTTGGTTTTTTATGTATAAGTATTAATACATAATATGATACTTTTGAACTATTTTTAAATAAAAACAGCTAAAACATGCAACTATTCCTCGTTTGCCATAGATTACATCTATAAAATCAACTGCTTTTTGTCGAATAAAACAATGTAGTGATCATCAGACACAGAGGAGAACAACTATGACTAAAGCAAAACAAACAATTCCGTGGTGGGCCAGATTTCTCAGACAGTTTTATTTAATGAGAACAAGATTGATTGTAGCTTTTTTGGCTGTCTTATTGATTCCAAGTGCACTTATTGGATACTTTTCTTATCAAGGTGCTACAACGCAACTCAGTCAGCAAATGGGCAGTTCTGTGTCCACGAATCTGTATCTGATTCGAAGCAATGTCAATCAGTATGTATCGCCTATTATGAAGGATGTGGACGTGCTGGCCACTGAAATCAAATCTGATTCCATTGCTGCCGACGAAGATGCCCTTCAGAAAAAATTGAATGTCATCGTCAAGGCTCATCCCGAGTTGGATGCTGCGCTCCTCGGCAATGCGAAAGGACAATACATTCGTACGCCGAAAAAAAAGGAGGCCGATTATGATCCAAGGGAGAGAAAATGGTACAAAAATGCGATGCAGGAAAAGGACAAAGTATCCGTCAGTGTTCCAGCTGTCAGCGTCACGACAGGAAATTTAGTGGTTAATTTATCAAAAACGCTGGAGGACGGTCAAGGAGCTATTGCCCTCTCTTTGAGTCTGGACAAAATGAGTCAAAACCTCCAGTCCGTTAAGATTGGCGAACGCGGGGGACTCTTTATTGTTGATTCTAATCATAAAATTGTGTCTGGAGCTGGAGCAGCCTTTAACAATTCAGGAAAAAAACCGGCAGACACCATTAAGGGACTTCCCGAAGTGGAGAAAAACGCTGAAAATGATACTCCTTCCATATCACAAATTCAATTTATGAATAGAGACGTGCTGGCCTTTACACTCAGGGACTCTGTCACCGGGTGGAACATAATCGCACTGTCGGATCTGGAGGATTACAGTGATGCTGCTCAACCGATTTTGAAACAAAGCCTCATCGTTATCGCCATATCCGTACTGGTTGCTGCTATCATTATTTTCCTGATGATTCGTTCATTCCTGATTCCGCTGCGCAAGCTGCAAGCAGGGACACGTATCGTCCGTGATGGAAATCTGACTGAACGTGTTAATCTGTCCAGTAAGGATGAATTCGGCGAGCTGGCCCAGAATTTTGACCAGATGACACATGCCTTGCATACGATGGTCTCCGAGGTTAATCAAACGTCCTCCCGACTTGCTTCCTCTTCCCTGATGATCAAGGAAAGCACGGAGCAAACGACCGAATCGGTACAGCATGTCGCGGAAACCGTCATGGAATCCGCCGAAAATGCAGCCACCAGCGCCGAGGCTTCTGAGCAAACCGCCAATGCCGTTGAAGAAATGGCCAGAGGTGTCGGCACCATTGCGGAATCGGCAAGCTCCATCGTGGATTCCGCAGGACAAACCGAGCATGATGTTGCTCAAGGCAGCAAAATGATCAGCAATGTGCGGACACAGATGGACCGTATTCTGGAAGCTGTAAGTCAAACGGCTAGCCTGATGGATGAGCTGTCACAGCTCTCCGACGATGCGAAGCAGATGAATAGCGCTATTGCTGCCATTGCCAAGCAAACGAACTTGTTGTCTCTGAATGCATCCATTGAGGCTTCCAGAGCAGGCGAAGCCGGGCGTGGATTTGCCGTGGTCGCAGTAGAAGTACGCAAGCTGTCGGAGCAATCCAAGGAAAGCGCCGATTCCATCAGTCAGATTATTACGCAGATGCTGGATCTGATTCAACGCTCTACCGCTACAATGAACGGCAATGTTCGTAACCAGGTGGGCGAAGGATTGCGCATCAGCAAGGATGCAGAAGGTGCTTTCGCAAATATTGAGCGCTCCACCTCTCATATCGTGGAACAAATTCAAAGCGTATCCGCTGCCGCTGAAGAAATCTCGGCCAGCACGGAAGAAGTTTCGGCTACCGTGACCCATCTGGCAAGTCTGTCCCGCAGTTCGGCGGACAGTTCACAGACTACATCCGCTGCTGCTCAGGAGCAGATGGCGGCCATGGAGGAAATCGCTTCTTCGTCCCAGGAGCTGTCCAGGATGGCACAGGATTTGCAAGAACTCGTGAAGCGATTTAAAATTTAACTTCCACATTAAAAACAAGCCTTCGTCCGTATACGAGGGATTGAACCCTGTCTCACTAACAAGGTCAGTCCCTCATTACAAGCGAGGGCTTTTTTTATTAAACGGGTTAAATGAAGTTGTTACTTGCTTATATATCCATCTGCCCCGTTAACTGACGCCGTTTATCCCCTTCCGGGTCATACTCCACAGTGATATTCTCATGAAAAAGGGTCGTAGCGCGTTTTTCCCTGTCATACGCCGGCCATTCCCTTTCTGGTAGCACAGGCCTTCCAGTACATGCAAAAGTCACCCATGCCTGCTGCATATCCTGAGCCAACGTCCGCATCGACGGTTGAATATCTAATGCGAGCTTGCCCAGTAGCTCCAGATTATCGAAAACAAACGCAATTTCCGCGCCATGAACTGCCTTGCTAAAGGTTGGATGCTCCTGAAATGTCCAGTCAAAACGATACATCCATACCGGCGCGTATGCTGACTGTGCAGCCGCGAGAGCTAAGGCAGGACGCCAAAAAATCAGATCGGTCAGCATTTGCGCCTGACCCTCAATCGTAACAGGAAAAGGTTCTGTCACCTCGGCGATATCCGGCATACCCGTCATCATTTCCAATGCGAAACACGCTGTCTTTTTGTCCATAAGATGGGATTCTTTACGGATGAAATAGTCACCCTCATGCAAGTTTGTTCCGATCAGAACACTTACCTGCTTCGCTGCTCCTTGTGCAATCGCAGTCAGAGGCTCGTTAGGCAAAGTCACACCGTCCACCACGGGCTGGTAAATCATCGCCATACCCGGTCCG
This sequence comes from Paenibacillus kribbensis, assembly GCF_001705305.1. Classification (GTDB taxonomy): domain Bacteria; phylum Bacillota; class Bacilli; order Paenibacillales; family Paenibacillaceae; genus Paenibacillus; species Paenibacillus kribbensis_B. Next base: position 438,840 of record NZ_MCBP01000003.1, on the reverse strand, counting down.
ATCACTTCATGCGTCTTCGCCATCGCAAGCATCAGGGCATCCGTCGGCAGTGTAAACAACCGTTCTGGATGTTGAGTGTCCACACCCAATTGCTGCAGATACACAGCTGCTATTTGCTCTGCCTGCGGAGTAGGCAGCACCTGCGAAGCACCGCTCTGCAAGATCGCGCGCTGGAACAAACCTTCAGCAGTCGGCATCGCCAATAAAGTGGCAATACTCATCGCACCCGACGATTCACCGAACACCGTTACCTCATCCGGGTTACCGCCAAAGGCGGCGATGTGGTCCCTGATCCATTCCAGCGCAGCAATTTGATCCAGCAGCCCCGCATTAGAGGTCAGACCATCTCCACGTGGAGTCAGATGCAAAAATCCTAACGGCCCCAGCCGATAATTGATCGTAACGACGACAATATCACCCTTTTGAGCCATTCGCGCCCCATCATATAAAGGAATAATTCCAGACCCGGTGACGAAGGCTCCCCCGTGAATCCACACCATCACCGGACGTCCCTCCACAGGAGCCTCTGAAGCTGGTGTCCACACGTTCAGGTACAAACAATCCTCCGACTGCGCAGGCGGTTCTGCCAGATTCCCGGTCATACTGTCTGCTGATGGCATAGGTTGCGGACAGATCGGCCCAAACCTCGTCGCAGCCCGCACACCCTCCCAAGGCTTCAAAGGCTGAGGTGCGTGAAAACGCAGTTCTCCAACAGGAGGCTGGGCATATGGGATACCTTTCCATGAATGATATCCGTCCCCCGACTCCCCACGCAACTGACCTAGACGGGTATGTACTGTAATATTCTCCATCATCAACCCTCCTTTATCTCGTATGTTCAACACAAACGGACAATATCAATCCTTACATATTCTCTATTATACCTTGTGCAGAGGGACAAACCAAAAATCGAGTGAAGCCAATCCATCCATTTTAAAGTGAAACACAAAAAAACCGGAAGCGCTTTTGGCGCTCCGGCATGTTGCAGACAGGATAGGACAAAGGCAATTAATCTTGTACTTCTTCCTTCGGAATCAGCTTGTAAATTTCTTCACTCTCCAAAGAGTCAATTAATCGGTCTAACCACTTATAATAAGCTACGGCCTGCTTCATTTTCAGACGGTCTTGCTGGAGAATCGCCTTAAATTCCTCATATTCTCCACCCTGCTCTATCAACCTGTTCAGCTCATCAATGGCTTTACGCAGCACCAGCAAATTCGTTTCCACCGCTTTTCTCCATTTAATAGCGAAGAAGTCAGTGAATGTTTGATGCCAATCATATTCGACTTCATACAAGTCCTTGCGCGAGCCTTTGCTCCACACCTTGTTCACCATTTTCAAATCCAATAGCGTCCGTACACCCGTACTCATGCTCGTTTTACTCATTTCCATTTCACGGCCCATCTCATCCAGCGTCATCGGTTTATCCGCAAAAAAAAGCAAACCGTACAAATGCCCCGCAGACAGAGTGATCCCATACAAGTCCATGTTTTTACCTATAGCTTCTATGACACGTTTGCGAATTTTTTGCAGCGAAGCCTGCTGCTCATCACCTAACTGGTACAAGCTCATGCTTGCAACCTCCTAATTTTAGAGCATTTTGCACAACTTAATATGAACGAATCACCCGTGGTCGTTCAAAATCATAATTCGCAAAATTGCTAATGATAGTTAATTTTCAAAATTATGGATATTTATAATTCTTTTTCTTATGGTTATATTTCATTGTCTATTTTAAAAAAAGCACTATCGGTTGTAAAGTTCCGAATGTTTGAGCATTCTAAAGAACGAAGGAGCATTTCGGAGTAAATTTTGTACAGTTTTTTCTGTACGTACTTTACAAACAGTTTTTTCGTTTGAAAAATAAACGAAGCTTCTGTTACAATTAATTTTGTCATTAACCGTTCAGGATGCTCGGAATTATGATTTTTTATACCCAATCCATCATGCAACACGGGGTTAATACCAAGCAAAGTATAGAAAGAAGAGGTGTATGTATGACGATTTTGGAAGTCAAAAATGTCAGCAAACTCTTTGGTCCTCACGCAGAGCAAGGTGTTCCGCTCCTGGAGCAAGGCTGGGGTAAGGAAAGGCTGGCCAAAGAGAAACAAATTACTGTTGGTGTCAATAGAGCCAATATGGAGATTAAGCAGGGCGAAATATTTGTGATTATGGGTCTATCAGGCAGTGGCAAGTCCACCTTGGTGCGAATGCTAAATCGCTTGATTGAGCCTACCGCAGGTGAAATACTTGTCCACGGCAAGGATCTCCGTAAGATGAACAAAGAACAACTCCGCGAGGTTCGCCGTAAAACCATCAGCATGGTTTTTCAAAAATTCGCACTGTTTCCACATCGGACTGTATTGGAAAATGTAGAATACGGCCTTGAAATTCAAAAGGTAGAAAAAGTGTCGCGCCAGGAAAAGGCACAGCAAGCGCTGGAGCTGGTGGGTCTTAAAAATTGGGGCGATAAAATGCCGGATGAGCTGAGTGGCGGTATGCAGCAGCGTGTCGGTCTGGCACGGGCACTGGCTAACGACCCTGAAGTGCTCCTGATGGACGAAGCGTTCAGCGCATTGGACCCTCTCATTCGCCGCGACATGCAGGATGAGCTGCTGGAGCTTCAAGATAAAATGAAGAAAACAATTGTTTTTATCACCCATGATCTGGATGAAGCGCTTCGGATCGGTGACCGGATTGCATTGATGCGGGACGGGGCGGTTGTACAAATCGGTACACCGGAAGAAATCATGATCCAACCGGCTAACTCATATGTAGCGCGCTTCGTCGAGGATGTGGATCTGTCCAAGGTATTGACGGCCGCCCATGTCATGCTTCGTCCAGAAACAATTACCATGGATCGTGGTCCACGTGTTGCTCTGGAATTGATGCGGGAACGCGGGATTTCCAACCTGTTCGTCATTGACCGTGCCAAAAAGCTCCTGGGTGTTATTAACGCCGAGGATGCTGTTCATGCACTGCGCAACAATTTGAAGATTGAAGATATTTTGATGACAGACGGGCCGCAGGTTGCTGCCGATACCGTCATTAACGATTTGTTTGAAATTACTAGCTCGTCCAAGGTTCCACTGGCTGTCGTCGATGATAAGCAAAAGCTGCTGGGCGTTATCGTCCGTGGAGCTTTACTGGGCGCACTTAGTGGAGATGTATCCACTACAAAGGAGGTGAATGCTCATGATACCGAAACTGCCAATCGCTGAGTGGATTCAATCCATTGTAGACTGGATGGGTATTCATCTGGCAGGATTATTTAATGTTATTTCTTCCGTTATTGAAGCGGTAGTAGGCTTTTTCTCAGGCCTGTTCATGCTTCCACACCCGCTGGTGTTTATCGTAATCATCGGGATTATCGCCTTTATGATCGGTCGGGTTCAGCTTACGCTGTTTACCGTCATCGGCTTCCTGCTGATTGACAATCTGGGCTATTGGAGCGAAACGATGAACACGCTCGGACTGGTCATCACGTCTGCGCTCATATCCATTATTGTCGGGATTCCCATCGGAATCTGGTGTGCATACAGTAAATCGGCGTCACGCATAATCACGCCTTTGCTTGATTTTATGCAGACAATGCCCGCATTCGTGTACTTGCTCCCTGCGGTTACCTTTTTTAGCCTTGGTGTTGTACCGGGCGTAATCGCCTCGGTCATCTTTGCCATCCCGCCGACCATTCGCATGACGAATTTGGGGATTATGCAGGTGTCGGGTGAGCTGATTGAAGCCTCTGACGCATTCGGTTCAACATCAGCGCAAAAGCTGTTCAAAGTGCAGCTTCCACTGGCATTGCCTACTCTGATGGCTGGTATTAATCAGACGATTATGCTGTCACTGTCCATGGTGGTTATTGCTTCCATGATCGGTGCGGAAGGCATCGGTGCGGTTGTGTACCGTGCTGTGACACAGCTGCAAATCGGTAAAGGTTTTGAAGCCGGCCTGGCTGTCGTTGTTCTGGCTATTGTGCTTGACCGTTTCACGCAAAACCTGATCAAGCCAGCGAAAAGAAGCAAAAGCCGTGTATCCGGCAAACAAAAAGTGTGGATTGCCTCTGCGGTTACAGCCGTCATTCTGATCGCCGGCGCATCACAATATTTTGTTGGAGCCGATCATTCCGCATCTGGGAAAGGTAACGCCGCCGTCAATCCGGTTGGCGAAGAGGTCGATTACAAGATTATCGGTATTGACGCCGGGGCAGGCATTATGAAATCAACTGCCAAAGCGATTAAGGACTACAATTTATCCGATTGGAAGCTGGTAGAAGGCTCCGGTGCAGCCATGACGGCAACTCTGGACAAAGCTATTAAAGCGAAAAAACCGATCATTGTTACAGGCTGGACTCCTCACTGGATGTTCAACAAATATGATCTCAAATATTTGGAAGACCCTAAAAAGTCTTATGGTGAAGCCGAGGGTATTCATACGATTGCACGTAAAGGACTGCAGAAGGATGCCCCTGTCGCTTACGAATTCCTGAAACGCTTCAAATGGACTCCGGAAGATATGGGTGAAATGATGGTTGCCATTCAAGCCGGAACCAGTCCTGAGCAAGCTGCCAAAGATTGGGCAGAGAAGCATGCCGATAAGGTGCAGGAATGGACTCAAGGACTGCAACCTGTCAATGGAAGCCCTTTTAAGCTGAGTTATGTGGCTTGGGATTCCGAAATCGCGAGTACGAATTTGCTAAAATATATTTTGGAAAATAAACTGGGTTACAAAGTAACCGCATTGCAAGTTGAAGCCGGCCCGATGTGGACGGGAGTTGCCAGCGGTGATGTCGATGCTTCGCCAGCAGCATGGCTGCCGTTGACACATGCGGACTACTGGGCTAAATACAAGGATAAGCTTGACGATCTGGGTGCTAATATGACCGGTGTTAAAACCGGATTGGTCGTTCCAGCTTATATGAATGTTAAATCGATTGCTGATTTGCAGGACAACGGAGTTGCTTCGGCTCCAGCTTCTGCCACCGCTGGGGGCTTTGGCAAGGAGGTCGGCTACCGCATTGTCGGTACCGATCCCGGCGCTGGCTTGATGAAGCTGACTGCCAAAGCCATGAACGACTACGGCCTGTTGGACTGGAAGCTTAATACACTTATATATTTATAACCAAAAGGCAGATCAGGAGTAACATCTGATCCGCCTTTTTATATTTGGAATATTAAGAGTTAGTTTCAGCCTTTAAGCGTGAAACCTTCTTGAGCGGGAACATCAGCATGCTGCCCCGCCGTCTGATGCTGTCTAAAAAACAGCGGATAGATAGCGAAGGACACCAGAAGACTCACACAGCCAATGACGCCCAAAGCAATCGTATCCTTAAAGACGTATGTGATATCCAGTCCTTTGAGCGTAATATTTCGTACAGCATCCAGATAATACGTCAGCGGTAATATTTCGGCAATCCCCCGCAAGAAGCCAGGCATTGCTTCCAGCGGCCACGTATAGCCTGATAACATAAAGGAAGGAACAGCAATCAGCATCAGAGTTTGAGTGGCATCCACTCTTGTCTTGGAAAAAAGACTGAATAGAAATCCTAAACCACACAATGCAAAGTTAAAGGCCAGCGACACCAAAATCAGCGGAAGAACCTGTCCCCTGAATGGAATATCAAAGCATAGCGCGCTGATACTGAATACAGTCAGCACATTGAAGGCTCCCGCCGCATAATACGGTGCCAGCTTGGCAATAGCCAAGCGCCAGGGAGTATTTTTCCATGCGCCAAATCTCCCCCACGTTCCTGTCTCCTTATCACGTGTGCAGGATAAAGCAATACCAAGCAGCAAGCACTGCTGGAGTGCCGCCGAAATAACCCCTAAGGGCATGAAAAGCTTATAATCATAGACCGGGTTAAATAGTACTCTGGATCGGAACGGGATCGTACTCAGCGTTGAGGCAGCCTGATCGGCGTTCATTCCCTTTTGCTTCATAGAATTGATAGATACTCCGGCACTTACGCTACTGATGACCTGATTCGCGATCCGACTGGCACTATTGGAATACATCATATTGCTGCCGTCAATCAGAGTTAGCACCGGCGGGTTCTCCCCATGCTTAAGCCGAGTGGTGAAATTGTCGGGAATGACGATCCCGACCTTCGCTTCCCCGGTCTCCACCTGATGGACAACATCCTCCTGATTGGTCGCTTGCCGTGTAACGGCAAATGAATCTGTCGCGTCGAATGCCTGAATGATTTGGCGACTGAGCTGTGAGTTATCTCCGTCATATACCGTGACAGGCATCTCGGTAATCCGCTGATGTGAATACAGGAAGCCGAACAGTATCGTATACACAATCGGCGTAATCAGCAGAATTGCCATAAAGCGGCGATCCCGGAAGATGCTCAGCCACTCCTCGCGAAATACATCTCGGATACGAAGTCTTTCCTGTTGATCCTGCATACTATTGCGCCCCTTTGCCTGTAAACAGAACCGTAGAGCCTGTTGGAACCGAGGCAGCAAGATCCGGCAATGCTACCTTAACGCCAAAGGAACGGACATCCTTATCACCGGAGCTTTGGCTCGGCTTTTGAATGGCGAAGTCGGCAGCCGATTCCAACAGAATCACTTTACCCTTCAGCTCCTTGCCACCCGACAGCAGTTTAATTTGAACGGTATCCCCTGCTTGCAGACCATTCAGAGATGTTTCCGGTACATAGAACTTAGCCCAACGCTGTGTCGAAGTTTCAATCGTATAGACCGGGAACCCTGCACTAGCCATTTCCCCCAAGCTAAGTGATTTGGATTTCACGATTCCATCCTCGGACGCACGCAGTGTGGTGTAGCTCAAGTAGGTTTGTGCTTCCTGGAGCGCGGCTTCCGCTTGTGCTACCTGTGCATTGGCACCTGCAACCGCAGATTGTGCCTGTTCCACCGTGGATTGCGCCGCCTTCACAGCAGATTGCGCTTGCTCTACCGAAGCCTGTGCAGCTTTGACATCTTCCTGCTGCAAAACGACTTTGCCTGCTCCTGCCTGTGCTTCCTTCACTGCAGCCAATGCCTGACGGTACTGCGCTTCAGCCGCCGTAATTTCCTCCTTGCGGCTTCCCTCACGTACCATATTCAGCTGTTGAGATGCCGAATTGTACTTGGCTTCAGCCTGTTGATGGTCCAGTGTCGCTTGATCCAATGACGCCTGTGTTGCCGCTCCGGCTTCTTGGAGCTTTTTGGCACGCTCCAGATTTTTAACGGTCAAATCCAGCGTTTCCTTGGCTGCCTTCACAGCTACTTGGGCTTGCTCAAGTTCCTGCGGTCTTGCACCGCTCTTGAGGGCATCCAGCTTGGCTTTAGCCGCAGCCGCAGCCGCTTGTGCCTGTTCAATCTGGCTGGAGGAAGCCTGTGCAGTTACACCGACTGCTGTTGATCCCTGGCTTTTCTTGGCCTGAGCTGCACTCACAGTAGCCTGTGCCTGGCCTACTCCTGCTTGAGCCTGCAGTACACTGGCTTTCGCTTTGGACACATTACTCTTGGCTGCCAGCAGTGCAGCCTGTGCCTGCTTCACTTTATCTTCCAGCTCACGACTTTCCAGTTTGGCTAATACCTGCCCCTTTTTCACCTGATCGCCCTCTTTTACAAACATCTGGTCAATGCGTCCTGCCATCTTAAAGCTGGCATTAAGGGTATCCGATTCTACGTAAGCGGTGGGAATAGAAGAGGATTGATCCGCAGATAAGCTGCTGCCTCCCCGTGGGAAAGCCGTCAAGGCATAGATCCCTACAGCGATTAAAATAATAAGTACGGCGTAAATCGTATATTTTTTAGCTTTCATGTTCCATCACTCCATCTGTCTATTAATGATGAATGCCTAGTGCATTACATACAAATAATTCAGTACTTTCACGAACTTCCTGCAAATTCATCGTTTCGCCCCATACCATCGAACGCATCGGAATAAAAATGTAAATACCGAACAGGCAATTTGCCGTCGTTTTTGCATCCAGCTTGCTCGAAATTTTCCCGTAGAACTTACCGGAATCGATCTCTGCCTCCATAAAATCAAAATAGTCAGCCAGCACCTGCCTGATATTAAAATGCTGCTCTTGCGAAACCCATCCTTTGCTGACCAGCAGACGGCAAAAGTCCGGCTCTCTCCCAATAAACTCAATATGTACCTGGATCAGCTTGCGAATCCTTAGTTCTACCTGATCCTTGGGAGTTTGAGCCATCGCTTCATGGATATCCCGGACAAAACGTTCCATCCCCATCTTCAAGATGTAGATGTACAATTCTTGCTTATTTTTAAAATTATAGTACAGGGTTCCTTTGGCAATGCCACATACCTTGGCGATCTCCTCCATATTCGTTTCATTAAAACCTCGTTCGGAAAAAGCCTTGAGTGCGCCGTTAAAAATAATTTCCTTTGTCTGCTGTTTCATGCTTCCTCCTTCTTTGAACTGACCGTCCAGTACAAAAATTATGTATTTATTATAAACCCACTTTTAGTTATCCAGCAATAGGAAAAATGCAAATCATTCATTTTAGACAATTCGTCTAAACGGTCGTTCTAAAAAGAAAACAACGTAAAAAACGGATTGAATCAGTGAGAGGGTCACTCATTCAATCCGTTATTTTATAAAAGCGGCCGATAAAGGGGACGTATTACAGTTTACCCGTCGCTTTTAAGGGAAGGCCGATTATTTTTTGACCGTTTGATTGTATTGTGCAATTTTGCCTGTAATCTCCTGCGCCGCCTGATCCAATGCCTGTTTTGGCTGTTGCTGGCCGCTCAGAACGGCCTCGATTGCACCTTCAACAATTTGACGCGCTTCCGGGAATACACCCATCACAGCACCTTGTGTAGCGGTAGATTGCGCCGATGCATGCAGTTGGTCAACCGCCGTCTGGAATTGCGGGTATTTGACCATATTGTCTTTGAGCACCTGCTCATTATAAGCCGCTTTGGTGATCGGGAAGTATCCGGTATTCACACTCCATTGTGCCTGTACGGCCGGAGAAGTGACGAATTTAATGAATTCCCAAGCTGCCTTTTGCTGGGCTTCAGGCTTGTTGTTCATAATGTACAAGCTCGCACCACCTACAACGACGCCACCTTCTTTAGCTTCAGTTGCTCTGGGCAAGAATCCCGTACCTACTTCGAATTTATCGCCAACCTGCTCCACAATATTACGCAGTGAAGCAGTGGAATCCAGAGTCATCGCAATTTGTCCTGCGGAAAAGGCTTTGGCAGTATCATCCGAGTTACGTCCCAGATTGGATACAACCTTTTCATCCATCATTTTCTTCCACCACGTCAGGGTTTTCACACCTGCATCCGAATTCAGCAGTGATTCCGTTGCAGCCTGATTGCGTCCGTTGCCATTATTCACATAATCCGCATTCTGATTGGCAAACAATTGCTCCATAAACCAGCCATAGATGGCGATGGATGCACCGGATTTACCATCCTTGCTCAAGGCTTTGGCAGCCTTTTCGAATTCATCATAGGTTTTTGGAGGATTGGCCGGGTCAAGTCCCGCCGCTTTGAACGCATCCTTGTTGTAGTACAAAATCGGGTTTGACGTGTTGAACGGCATGGCGTTCAATTTACCATCAATCGTATAGTATCGCGTAATATTCGGCTCAAGCTGAGACAGATCGAACTTGTCTGCATCAATAAATTGTTGTACAGGCGTGATCATTTTGGAGTCGATCATGAATTTGCTGCCGATTTCATATACCTGAATGATGTCCGGGCCGCTGTTGGAACCAAGCGACGCTTTCAGCTTGTTCAGGCTGTCATCATATTTGCCCTGGTATACGGGCTCCACCTGAATGTCCTTGTGGCTGGCGTTAAAGTCAGCCGCGATCTGTTTGATCGCTTTTTCACCGTTACCGGACATCGAATGCCACCAGGTCAGCTTGACTGGAGAACCCGCTGCAGCCCCTGCATTACTGTCATTCCCCGGCTTTTCTGCCGCCGTATTGTTGCTACAACCTGCTGCAACCACCATTGCAGTCAGAATAAGCAGGGTCAAGGCACTTTTCAGACGAACAAATCTCATCATCTCTCTTCTCTCCCTTGGATTAAATCATTCTCGAATACGGCAATCTTTTACGAGACTATTTTGTGATCAAGCTTTGTATATAGGCTGCTTGCGCAGGTGTTGCTATTAACTTTGGATAAGAAGCTTAATATGAGCTTGATCAGCCTTTCAGCGCACCCGCGGCCATCCCGCGTACCAGTTGCTTTAGTCCAAAGACCAGCAGGAGCAGTGACGGTAAAATGACAAGTGCAGTGCCCGCAAACACCAGATTCCATGAAGTGGATTCCTGAAATTCAAGCATGGAAATGCCAATCTGTACGGTACGCATATTTTCGCTATTCGTAATCAGTAAAGGCCACAGATACGAATTGTACATGTTCAGAAACGAATATACAGCCAGTGTTCCGAGCGCCGGGCGCGATAGTGGAAGCACATGGAACAGAAAGTAACGGATATGTCCACACCCGTCCATGCGGGCAGCCTCGAACAGCTCCTTGGGAAGCTGGAGAAAAAATTGTCTTAACAGGAATGTCCCGAAGGCTGTTGCCAAAAATGGGACCGTCAGCCCCTGATACGTATCAAGCCAGTTCCAGCTGCGTACCGTCAGGTAATTCGGAATAATGGTCACTTCCCAAGGGATCATCATGGTGGCTACAAACATGCTGAAAATAAAGTTTTTTCCCTTAAACTCCATTTTGGCAAAGGCATAGGCTGCCAGACTGGCCGTAATGAGCTGACCGATCATCGTCAGGCCCGAAATGAGAAAGGTGTTGCCGATAAAAGTCGCTATTGGAACGATTTCAAACACGTCGGTAAAATTGGCCCAATGAAAGGAATGCGGAATAAAGTGCGGCGGATAGGTGCTCGCTTCCTCAGGCGACATTATCGCCATAAAAAAAGTATAGATAACCGGATATAAAATCAGAGCAGCCGCAATCGTAAGCAGTACATACAGCAACGTTGAATTAAGGCGTCCCTTCATTGGTAATGCACCTTTCCTTCCACCCATTTGAACTGAATCATCGTAAGCAGCAGAATGACGACAAACAATACGATCGCCTGTGCGCTTCCCGTGCCAAATCGGAAATTAACGAAGGCCTCCTGATAAATGGAGTATACAAACACATTCGTACTGTTCACCGGCCCGCCCTTGGTCAAAATGTTAATTTGCGCGAAGGACTGAAAGGCCCCGATAATGGAGACTACCGTCACAAAAAAGATCGTTGGCGATAGCAATGGCATGGAAATACGCCAGAACGTGACCAGCGGACCGGCCCCATCCATTTTGGCACTTTCATACATGTCGTCCGGAATCCCTTGCAGTCCGCTGGATAAAATAATGTAATTGAAGCCTAGATTCATCCAAATGGTCATGATGGCTACCGAGAACAGCGCCCAGTCAGGGCTGGTCAGCCATGGAACCGGATTGATATGTAACAGGGAAAGCACGTAGTTGAACATCCCGAGTGTCGGATGAAAAAGAAACTTCCAAATGACGGCGGATGAACCGACCGATAGCACCATCGGTAGTGAAAACGCGAACTGGAAAATGCGCATCCCTCGCAGTTTACTATGGGTCAGTGCAGCCAGCACGAGCGCCAATAAAATACCTACCGGAACCGTCAATAGCGCGAACAGAAGCGTGACCTTGATCCCTTGCAGAAACTGACCGGAACTGAAAAGTACAATAAAATTGTCTAAACCTACATAAGCTGCAACATTTCCTGCTGGATCTGTGGAATGCAGGCTGAGATAAACTGACTTCAACATCGGATAAAACATAAATACAGCAAATAAGATGAGCGACGGAGCCAAAAAGGTATACGCCAGCGCATTTTCGCGCATTCTCTGAATTTTTAGCGAACCTGTGCGTATGTGGTCCTTAGAGGAAGCCAGATGCCGGCTTCTCGTCCCAAGTCCCATCGATTTGTTAAGCTCACTCAAAACGAAACGCCCCTTTCTCTTCAAACCAACCTCAGTAAGTGTATCGTTTTGATGTAAAGGGATCATCAAGTTGACTGGTGTATACTGTAAATTTTTCTCCTCTTTGTAAAAAAAGATCCCATAGGTATAAGCACAACGACATAGACTCCTGCATACGATGCATCATTACATGGTATGGAGGTTAGAGGCAAATGTCCTACAGTACCGTTAGTCCACAAACGTTATATCAAGCCAAACCGGAATTCCAGACAAAGCTTGTCAAGGCTCGCCAGCACCTGCATCAAAGGCTCAAACCACACCTCAATCAAACCGTCCGGGTCCAAACGATAGATCATCATGTGTATGAAGGAACGATTGTTCACATGGACGCCGATCATCTGTATATAAGGATTCCTCAGCCGTATCATTCGCCTTCCCCAGGCACTCCACCCCCTTACCGTCCCTATACCTACAGCAATGTCATTCTACCGTTGGTACTGTACACGCTGCTAGTGATGATACTGCTGAGCTGACGCACAACGCATTCAGTTCCTGACAAAAAAACCTCCAAATTCGTTAATATGCCGATAGTCGGCTATTCACAAATTTGGAGGTTTTACGTATTTATTTTACATATTCAAACAGGAATTAAAAGGAATCTAAAAGCAGATAAATTTCGCAAACGAGGAATGGTATGTGTACCTTCTTGGCAAGCTAATGTGAGAAAACGTCAGAACGGAGAAGATGCCTGATGAAATATAACCGATTACTGTCTACAAGTGTCGCTGTTGCCTTGTTCTGTGCCAGCTTTTGCCCCACACCCTATACCAATACTACACAGGCCGCATCGTATGCCTCCCCTGCTCCTACAAAAGGAAGAGCCTATTATGAAGAACGAGGGGACATCGTATGGGAAGTTCCTACCTCTCGCAAGGTGATTGCCCTCACCTTCGACGATGGACCGGATGAGATCAAAACGCCGGCCATTCTGGATTTGCTCAAGCAATATGACGCCAAAGCGACCTTTTTTGTCGTCGGCAGCCGTGTAGAAAAACTCCCTCACATTGTGAAACGGGAACGAGAAGAAGGACATGATGTCGGCAACCATACCTTCCATCATTCATCCTTCCATCGTATTTCCCGTAACAAAGCTCTGTCTGAAATGGATCAGGGCCAAGCCAGCATCGTTCAAGCAACGGGTACAGAAACCCATCTTTTCCGTCCACCGGGTGGTTCCTATACCGACTCGCTCGTCAAACTATCTAAAGAAAAAGGGCTGAAAATGATTTTATGGTCCTGGCACCAGGACACCCTGGATTGGCGAAGACCCGGCGTACACCGCATCGCTAATAAAGTGCTCCGCAACGCCCGGAACGGCGATATCGTCCTCATGCACGATTATGTATATAAAAGTACACAAACCGTTGAAGCCCTCAAAATCATTTTACCTGAGCTGAAAAAAAGAGGGTTTACCTTCGTCACCGTATCCGAACTGCTTGCCAATCGTAAGACGCCCGAAGGACTTATTGAAGTGAATAAATAATTTCATAGGAATAAATCCCAAGACAATTTCCCCCTATGAAATTATTGGCTACATAAAACGTTCTTCGTACGGAAAATATAATAGAGAATTACCAACTATCTCAAGGAGGCAATAACATGAAGAAAGCAATATTGGCTGTAGCGTCCCTGGCTGTATTTCTGTCAGCAGGTTCCATGGTATCTGCATCTGCACCCGCAACAGAAAAGCATGAGCACAAAGTACACCAACATAAGGTTAAGGCTCATGCCAAACATGAACACAAGCTGCACGCCAAGAGCAAACATGAGAAAGTCCACAAGCTACATGCACATAAAGCTGCGCCTGGCAAAATCATTGGAGGAAAAAGCATTCATGCCAAAAGTATGAAAGCGAAGGCTACTAAATTACCCAAAACCGGATTTGGTGGCGCAAGCGAGCAAATGAATTAGGGAGGGCAAAAGGAGGGGGTTGGCTTGTAAACCCTCTCTCTTTCTTCATATGAACAAAAAGTGGAGTATTCGTATCATAATGTTATTGATTTTGCTGGGTAGTACAAGCTGTTCGTCTTCGGCTGAACATCAAGGCAACTCCACCCACGCTCCGGCTAAACCTGAAATTCAACAAACTAAAGTGACGAAGCCATTACAGGTTAAAAATAAACCTTTTCCAGGGATCATTCCACATAAAATTGATATTCCTGCGGTTCGTATTCATTCGATTATAGAACCGGTTACCTACCTAGAAAATGGACAGATGGGCGTTCCGGGTAACACGGATCGAGTAGGTTATTTATCTACTGGTATATTGCCAGGAGCGGCAGGTAATGCAATTATGGACGGACATGTTGATACATACACGGGTCCAGCAGTTTTTTATCCTCTTAAAAAACTGAAAAGGGGGGATTACGTGTATGTGACTGGCGGTGACGGTTGTAAGCTTCAGTTTGTGGTGGAGTCGGTAAAATTTTATCTAACCCCCCAAGCACCGATTCAAACGATTTTTGGCCCTACTGAAGAACACCGTTTAAACTTGATTACCTGTGCCGGACGCTACAGTCGAAGCAAGAAGGAGCATGAAGGAAGACTGGTCGTCTTTACCAAATTAGCACACATGAATTCAGCTTGTGAGAAACTTACGGTTCAAAACTAGGACAACCCAATCATTTTCAAGGAGAATGAATAACTGTGCTTAGAATCACAAAATTACAATTGCTGTGCATGACCTTAATATTGATTCCCGCTTGCAGCTTCTCTTTATTTCGTGCACAAGCCGAGCCAGCTAAACAGGATAACGTTGTCCCCTTCCTTCAAGAATTGTTTGAAGACCGCACTCGGTTGTTGATGGATCAGGATAAAACGCATATTGAGGACCATTACTTGTTAACAGATAAACGAAGCAACTACGCGTACCTTCATGAAATAAACAGGGCCGAATACATTCAAGAATGGGCCAAGCATCGTAAAATGAAATTTGTGAATGCGGAAAGTTCCATTCGGGTAGCTCGTGCTGTAGTGTTGGGCGATACGGCAAAAGTGTCTCTTGTTCAGTCCTTGAAATTGAGTTATGAGTATATCGATAACTATCCCGGTCGGCATGATTTTGGGATTGGAACTCGTCATGGCATTACACTGAGAAAAAAAGACAGTCGTTGGTACGTGGAACGTGAATGGTATTCAGATCCTCTGGAAGAAAATGCAAAGAAAATTGAAAAATCCGACTTGTTTTTCACTTCCCATAAAGATCCACCAACACCAGAGAGGGTTATTCATAAATACAACAGAGCCCGCGCCGTTGACTATGCGAACAAGTATGCAGGAACGACATGGGGGGCAGGTAATGGTCAACGATATAATCAAAAATATCTGGATTATAACTCCAAAGGAGGCGACTGTACCAACTTCTCTTCTCAAGTGATCGGGGACGCAGAGGAAGGCGGAGGACTGTCTATGAAATCAGGATGGCATTACTTGTATGGCCACGGAGGAAGCCAAGCCTGGGTTCAAACGGACGCATTTAAAAATTTTCTGATACGCTCCGGCTATGGCAAGATTATAGGGCAAGGAAGCTTTTCCGATATTGTCCAATCGGTCAATGAACGGCAGCAGCAGCTTGATAAACCCCAACTGATGCCAGGTGATTTAATTGCTTACGTATTAAAAGGAGATGTTGACCATTTCTCTATAGTAGTTGGATTTGATCAGCGTGGCTTTCCTTTAGTCAACTCCCATACCGCGGACCGTTACAGAGTCCCCTTCGACTTGGGATGGGATAAAAATACCAAGTATTTGTTGATTCATATACAAGATTAAACATTAAATGACCTGTCACACTTGTTCATATCCCGGAGGATGCTGTCATAGGAATAATATGGACAGCTTCTAATGGGGTGAAAATAATTTGAAATTACCTCTTTTATTAAAACAAACCATGGTGAGAGCTAATGCGATGATTGTTGTGAAAGCCATCGGTTTGGTTGGAAAAGTATTTATGACGCGACTTGTTGGAGCCGAAGGAATGGGTCTTTATCAGCTAGCCTACTCCTTCTATAGCTTAATATTGATGATTATTTCAGGGGGACTGCCGACAGCTTTGGGTATGTTTACAGCTAAGCATACTGCAAGAGGCTGGCGTTTGTTCAAAATTTTTTCTATATTCCTGATGCTCACGGGATTGGCATGCAGTGTCTTAACCTTTTGGCTTTCAAAGCCGATTGCTTCTTTGCTCGGTTATCCACAGCTCGATTTTGTGATTCGATGTCTCTCCCCTGCAATACTGGCAGTTCCCTTGCTAAGTCTGCTACGCGGATATTTGCAAGGGCTTGAGAAATACACCGCAATTGCTCTTTCGGAAATCATAGAACAGACCATTAGGATTGGTACTTTAATGTGGCTGGTGCCATTATTTATTCAATCCGGCATTGAGTCTGCTGTAGGCGGAGCAGTACTTGGAACCTTTACAGGCGCATTGTTAGCCTTTGCTATGCTTTCAGCTTTTTTTATGTATAATCGTCCCTCTGTAGCTTTGTCTCCCCCATCAACTCGAACAGATCTACCTTTGGTGGTACAAGCTTCATTTGCTATTGCACTTACACGCTTGCTTATCCCGGCTTCCGACTTTATGGATGCGATCATCATCCCTCAACGATTACAGGTTGCCGGGGTTTCTCCCAAAGAAGCAGCGGAGATGTTCGGTATTGTCACGGGTATCGCTCTTGTGGTCGCTTATATGCCTACTTTGATTACGGGCTCGCTAACACATACGCTCACGATGAAAATAACTACAGATTGGCAAAATAAGGAATATAACGTCTTCTACAAAAAAAGCCATACCGCCCTTCAGATAGCATGGGTCTGGGGATTAGCCTCAGGGTTTTTCATTTTTGAATATGCCTCCGAAATTTCCCTATTTGTTTTTGGTATACAACATGCCGAAATTCCCATTAAATCATTGGCAATGCTACCGTTATTCGTCGGATTGCGGGAAATCACAACAAGCATCTTATGGGCACAAAATCGAAAGAAAACTCCCTTTATTGGCCTTGGCACAGGAGTCCTTGTCAACTTCATTATTCTTTATTCCCTAGTTGCTGTTCCCGGGCTTGGATATGCCGGCATGTCCCTTGGAATCATTATGCTCGAATGGATCGCGATGGCCTGGAATTTCAAAGCCCTGAAGCTTTTTCAGCGAATTAATTCCCGCATAATCATTATACTGTTAGTGGACATTCTTGTTTTCGAAGCCATTCTGATTATGGTTACGCTGTGTTCCAAGTCGTTGTCCTCATTGGACTGGCCGGAGACGGTCCAAATTATTGTCGAGATCCTTCATTACTGCTTATGGTGTGCCTTGTATTTGAAAGTACGATTAAAGAGCGTTTTCGAAGACTAGACAAGGCCTCCCACCAGTTTATTGAACTCGTGAGAAGCCTTTTTTTCTATTTGATAATATTATTAGCTTTCAGATTTCTAATCAGCTATTGGTCATCATCTTCTTGTCGAGCTGATCAAGTACCATTGGCCATGCCTGCTCATGTTGGTCCCTCGAATTTGTATCTGGAAAACCTGCGTGCGTTAGGCGAAGCTGTGTGCCATTTCCGTTGAGTTTAAGCTCAACGGTGAGCACCGTTTCATACCCCTTTGTGCCCCCTTCCCCAGTAACCCAGGTCAGTTCGATAAGGCGATCTGGTTCAAGTCTTAGAAACCTTCCGTAATGCGGATGGCGTTTCCCCTCAAAATGCGTTTCGAAAAAGAAGGCCGTATTCACTCGGGCCTCCATGATGACTGTCCCTGGAGCTGCAAACCATTGGTCGAACTGCTTGGTCCACGCTTGATACAGGACAACAGGTGACGCCTCCATTTTTCGTTCCACCGTCAGATGATGCGGCCTTTGTGAAATATCCGGCAAAGAAACAGGTAGTGTCATTTCATCTTCAATCCCTTCAGTCCAACAGCATTTTGATCCTCACTACAACATTATACCCATAAAGATGTAGGATAAAAAAAGCCACTCATTACATTTTTTATTTTGGATGAGCCGTCTTATTGGCATGTAATCAAACCAAAGAAAAAAGGCTGCTCAAAAGTTCAACGAACTCATGAGAGCCTCAAAAAAATCTGATCAGAGTTAACATCTCCTAATCCCTTGCTACAACAAGGGCTTTTGTCATTTTCACATCATGCCGTCCATGTTGTGCGATTGGTATATTGGAGGATGGGTTTTTCAATACGGTTGAGGTCGGCATTCTTCCTCATTTCCAGTACTTCCACCGTACTTATGAACGTGAGGAATGCTACCGTTTACTGTGGTACATCCTTCAAAACGGTGGTAATGGCCACCTCTTGGCAAGGGAATGGCTGGTCCTGTTGTTCCTTTAATAAGATGCTTATGTTGCTCGTTACATGATGTTTCCGCATAATAATGATGAACATGCGGAACACCACTTGGAGCCGGCTTTGTTACTCCACAGTAATGGTGGCAGTGTCCCACATCAAATGATGTAGTCCCCTTAAAAGGATGCACGTGATCATTATTAACGGGTCTACCGTCCCACGAAGTAATAAAAAGCCTATGCGAATGGTCAGAGTCAGAATCACCGGAATGTACAACAAAACCTGTTACTGGTATTTCCATCAGCAACCTCCTCTCCTCATCAACTGCTACATACTATGAAAGAGGTAGTGTAAATGCTCAATCTAAACAAAATATTGGCGTATTACCTAGATTTTTGTGAAATAAGGCTTTTTTCATTCGAGTGCAACATTTCAAAAAGCTATTCCGTTTAGTAACTTGAACAAACAAGTTGAAAGAGAGTCATTAAAATGAAAAAAACAGCAATTAGCGCAATCTGTGCTTTAACCTTACTTTCTGCTTCACAGGCAGCCTTTGCCGCAGAACCTATTTTAATAGCCAAACCACCTGTTACTCAGGCTAAACAAAACAATCAGAGCCAATACCAGGTTTTAATTAATGGTACAAAACTGGATATGCGATTGGTATGTCCGCCCCAACCAAATTAGGTGCAGCTCCTACAACTGTAAAAGGCAACGTATATGTTCCAGTAGAAATATATAATGTTCTTTTCTCCAATCCTAAAACGGTTAACGTTACCCAAAAAACAATTACTATTAAAACACCACAAGAGGAAAATGTACAAATTCCAAATCCGCTCGTAGAATTTAAAACATTACAAGCTGCTGAAAAATCTGTAGGCTTTGCAACTTATGCACCTTCAATCCTTACTGATGCATACAAGCAAGATCTGATTCAAGTCATTAGCAATTCAGTCGTTGAAGTTTCTTATAGCAATGGCAAGGATACTATTCATTATAGAGTTGCCGAAGGCAGCGAGGATATTAGCGGAAATTATGAAGTTTATAGTCAAGCCTCCAAGAAGGATATAAATGGTATACCTGTAACAATAAAGGGAAATAATAATGTGGTAAATCAGGCAACATGGACGCAAAATCATAAAAGCTATTCCTTGTATTTGGAAGCTGGCGTATCTACCCAAACCCTGGAAAAAATTCTGAATCAGTTGTCTGTCTAAACATATTCATAAATTGACCAGCCCCCCATCACTCTCACAAGCTGATGAGGGGCTTTACTTTTTAACGATGTACCTATGAAGCTATGAAGCGTGTCGGACACGATGATCCGGAAACTACATAACTATACTTTTCAGTCCAATGTTTTGGAGGCCAGCCATTGCATCATCGTTGTTTTCTTTCCGTTAATCACCTCTGATACTTCGTTGTTATACACGTAAATCCAGGACCAGTGGCCATTGTATTCATACGGTGTTTTATCGCTTTTCTTGTACAAGCCGGAAGTATCCACTACGTTGTCAAATAACGACATATGGACATCCTTTGCTCCGGCATTCACCAAACGGTTGTAGGTTGGAATCATATAATCGTTGGGCGGTACTATGGTGTCGGTTTTGGCAGCCACAAACCAGATCGGCAGGTTCTTCATTTCGTTAATTTGTTCATCAGTAATAAGACTATCCTTCAAGGCTTCACACGCGACCACGGCTGCTGCAAAATAGTCTTTATAATCACGGATCATCAGCATGGTCATATAACCGCCGTTGGAGTCTCCACCAATGTAGATTCGATCTGTATCAATGTCTTTGTTCTTGGCCACATAATCCTTAATTAAGGACATCAATGCTTGCTCGTACTTGGAGGTGCCGTCTCCGAAGCCTGTAAAGCCATCCATCCAGTAGGTTGGGGTCTGAGGTGCCAGCACATAAGCCCCGCCAAAATGGGATTGAATGTCCTTAGAAGCAAAATTCACTGCTTTATTTCCGGCAATCGGAATGGTTGGATCTGTGCCTCCCTCTCCCATACCGTGCAGCCAGATCACTAGAGGATTTTTCACTTTGTCTTTTGCCGGTGCATAGTCCGCATAGGTTAAATTAACCCCGTCATAAGAAGCTTTGCCGGTTGTAAATTGGTCAACAAGCTTCCGTATCTCACCTGTAGAAGTATCAATCTTCAAGCCGGAAATCGTTCCTGATTGGGTTTTAATAGCTTTTTGCTGCGTGATCGTGTATTTGTTATCAATCCATGCGTTAAACCCGGAGCCTGCATCATAATGAATAGCAGAGCTTAATGTTATGGCCGGACCGATCTCCATTTCCAACACAACGTAGCTCCCGTTTTTCTTTACAGGGTTGCCGTTTTTGTCCGATACATAGGCCTTGGTGATCTTCCGGTTGCCTTTTTCAACAAAGGGATTTACCAGCCTGCTATCGCTTCTTTCTACATGCACCTTAAATGTATCCTTTGTTATCGCATCTTTGGGCACCGGCTTACCCAAGTTAACAATAATCTTAGTAATGGTTGCTCCCCAATCCTTAACCTCCGCAACCGTCCGGTATGAGGTGGGCTGTATCTTTGCATCCTTGGCCCATGCACCAGAACTGAAAGCCAGGGTCGTACCGAAAGCCAAAGTGATTAACATAGTTGTTTTAGTAGCCTTTTTAAACCGTTTAAACATGATGTCTTACCTCCTAGGTCCATTTATAAAACGCTTACATTCATTATTTTAATAAATTCTTTTATTTGCATCCTGTCTTTTATTAACCTAATTAGGGTCAATTACTGACTCCTTGCCCCAAAGAATACCCTTTGTTCCCTTTTCGATATTGATGCGGTGTTGCCTGATAAACCTTCTTAAATACCCTGACAAACGATTTCTCGTTCGGAAACCCGTGCTCCAGCGCAATTTGGATGATGGAATGATCCGTATTCATAAGAACCCGAAAAGATCTCTCCAGACGGATGGCATTGATATATTGAAATAGGGTCATACCTACATGCTTGACAAAGAAACGGGACAAATACTCGGGAGATAACCCAAAAACCTGGGCTATGGAATCCAGGGATAAGCTTTGATCGTAATTCTCTTGGATATAATCGGTGATCAACGTCAGCCGTTCCAAATATTTATTGGAATTAAAGCCGCGGATAGATTCATTGTCAATTTTAAAATGCATTAATAAAAGATACACCAGCTTATAAGATAGAGACGTTAAATGGATATGTTCTAAAGGGTCATTATGCCGGTTGAGGTAAGCCGCAAATAATGTGTCTAGCAAATCACGCAGCTCCGCAAATTGCTGCAATCTCTGCTCGTTGGTTTCGAAAATGGATATACAGTCAAATGAAACGGGGTTACTGCTGTTAACATTTTCTCTAATAAATCCAGAAGGGATCAGGACGGTTATAGCCTCTCTTCCTTCTCCCTTAGCCACAGAAAAGGAATGAATAGCATTCGAATTGATGAGCACAATATCTCCTTCTTTGGAGCTTAAATTCGCGCCATCAATGTAGATATTGTCGATTCTTCCTGAAAGCACATAGGATATTTCTATGCTGTCGTGCCAATGCCTGGGTATGTATGCTGGTTCATTTGAGGAATGAACTATAATTTTTAACGGAAAATGATTGTCAGCCTGGACCAGCTCATATTTGTATTCCAAATTATCACTCCTCTCTCTATAAACAAAAAAACCTAAGTATAACAAAATACATAAGATCCTTGGATCTTAACATTTTGTTCCTTAGGTTTTGCCTGCGTAACAGTAACAATCCTAATGCTATGCAGTTAACTATGCTAAGTATATAGTGGGTTGAAAGTTATGTCAACGCTTTCATTTTAAGTCATAATAAAACAGCATGTAAAAATCTACAAAGTGTTACATATTCATTGTCAGTTTTCGATAATAAATTTAACAAGATAAAATGAGCAAATTCCCAGCCGATGGGGTCATAGAAGGATGTAAAGAAAAATGTTTTCTTCGTTTTTAATTGTAATCAGTTCGGCTTCCTTTGTGCTTTTTCTCCTTTGGGGAATAGTCTCTCTATTCAAGCGAACTAAAAAAGCCAAATGGAATTTTTTAATCTCACTATTGAGTTTAGTCATACTTTTCATAGCTACACCTGCCGATCAGTCCAAACCAGCATCTGAGAAAGCCTTAACTCAAGCACAAGCTGATGTATCTTCTAAAGTAAGCAATGAAGATGTTGAGAGCACGCCTTCATACAGTGAAGTTGATAAGAAAAACGCTCTTCAAATTGAAAGTCTCATTAATAAATACGAAAACGAAATGACTCCCTATGAGTACCAAGGCAACGGGGTTTTCGACATGATGAAGGCTGATAAAGTCGATGATTCTGCCATTTGCAAGGAAATTCAACGGGTCAATGAGAAATATAAAGAGACAATTAAAAAAATTAATTCAATAAAAATTCCTGACGGGTTACATAATGACCTAAAATACGACTTGGAAAACATGTTAAGAAGTGCAAATGGATACTACACTTCTCGCTTTATAGCATACGAACATTTATTAAAGTACATTAAGGAGTCGGACGATACACACATAGATACAGTGGTTCAGGAATTGACTAATGCAAAAGATTTTTCTAAACAATATAAAATGTATGTACACATGTTATTTACAAAAACAGGGCTGCCCGATGAATTGAAAAACAAAGAATAACAAAATATATTTCCAAACGCTTAGAAAAGCCCGAAAGTATAACGATATTTTAAAACAAGCCGCGCTGATCATGGGACGAAAGTAGCTATCATCCAGAACAATCGGGATAAATACTCGGGATCAGCAATGTGCGACGTCCTGCAAATCGCAAGAAGCACGTACTACTATGAAACCAAAGAACAAGCGAAGGAAGACGACGTGGCCACAGCCATTGTGGACATCTTCCACAAGAATCGAAAAGCCTACGGCACCCGAAAAATCAAGGTCAAGCTCCACGAACGTGGGCTGGTCGTTTCCAGACGCCGAATCGTGAGTTTACCCAAACTGAAGCGAAGCGCTTCGTTGTCAGTGACCTGACCTATGTGAAGGTTCAGAACCAATGCACTATATTTGTGTGCTTGTGGATCTGTTCAATCGAGAAATCATCGGCCATATGCAGGTCCCCATAAGGACACAGCACTGGTTTCCCGTGCCTTTGCGACCGTGAAAGGCGACTTGCGTCAGATTCAATGGTTCCACACAGACAGAGGTCTTCATCATCTGAAATTGGAGCTTTTTGATTACGTAAACGGGTACAACAAGCATCGAATCCATGGAACCTTGGGGAATATGACCTCTGTCCATTATCGAAATGAAGCCCTTAAAAAAGCTGTTTGATTTTCTGTTGACAATCCATATACTCTTACCTGACTTAAGGTAGCCGCAAATAGTTCGATATCCGATTTCAACACTTTATATGTATGATTCATGCTGATCACCTCAGGATAGGTATTCGGTGAATAGTTTGAGAAATCCTTCAATAAAAAAGCCCCGGAGCAATCCAGGGTTTTTTTATTGTTTGAAGTATCTGTTTGCATCACCCAGCGGCATAATGACCTTCTGAGCACGGTCCCACAATATTTTTCTCTTTAGCGAAACTTATTTCTTGTCGTCTATTCTCCCGTATGCTTCTGCAGTTTCATCTCCTGTAATGACTACGTAGAAATAACCCCCACTAGGTACGTCAACATAATCAGTAAATGATCTCCCACTCATAAAAGTGTCAAAACTATATGTACCTATTGGACCATATCTGGATGTACCGTCAATAGAGTACATAAACATTATTGTGGCTTTACCTGGGCCAGTATAACCACCACGTAATCTAACTTTTCCGCCATTTGTATGAATAATGTCACTTTGGGCGTAGGTTTCGTTTTTCCACTTAGTTTTGGTTACGTAATTTGAGGCTGAAGCGCTTGTAGCAAACATTAGAAAAACAGCAATCATTACTAGCAACATAGGTTTAAACTTTTTCATACAGTAATACCTCCTAGTATATTATTATGATTACATAATAAATCTACTATTCCAAGCGTGTCGAAGTAAGGGGAAACTTGTCCTGCTAAAAAAGATTCTATCAGACTTTGGCAGATAAAATCCTTATCCTTTATTTAACGATAAACTTCACTCGTGTCCCATCAGGATATTCGTCCAGCTTGTGACCTACCCATGATCCAGCTCCACGATTATCCTTTGGGCTTATGTATTTAATATCTGCACCCTCTCCACCTTCTTCGCGCATCGCCATAGGCCATTCATCACAATCTTTACCCTTGCGTGTGAGTACGCCTTTAAGAGATAGCTCGCGGTTATGCTCGGCTCCTTCACGGTCAATTGTACATACTGACGACTTCCCTGCTGCTATGGCCTCTTTAATGTGCTGGGCAGTCTCGGGATATTTTGCTGACGGAAATTCCAACTTGACGGTGTCTGCCTGACACCTGTGTTACTGGAGCAGCTACAGGCTCATTTTTAGCGGGCTTAGCAGCATCTTGCTGTATGCTGCAGCCAGCTAATAGAACTGTTATCAGTACGGTAAATATCCATCTAAACATATGTATACCTCCCCCTAAACGTAAAAAACACCCTAAAATAAGTAAATAAAGGGTGTTTTTTCTGTAACTCATTTCATTATATTTACATATTAAATGCTTTGGTAGGGCCCCTATTTATCCAGCCAAATGCTCATTAAAAGAAAAAATAAAATATGTAAAAAAAACATTAAGTTTACCTCATGGTTTGAATGTAGATGCAGAAGCAGCAGGATTAAATTTTTCGAAAATATTACAGAAATTTTTGAGAGAAGAACTAGCAGACAGGAAAATAAAGAGCGACATAAATTAAATAGTTACAAAGAGTGAAACAAAATTAAAAATTAGACGACCAAATAAGATTAGTCGCACTCATGTGAGTGCATGAAATGAAACTCTTTGGAATTGCAGAAAGAATTAAAATAATCTTCAGGACTCTTAAAAAAAGTTCAGTGGCTTAACATGTACAATTTGAATTACGCATAACCGTTGTTAACAAACATTTTGTAATGTATCCTTCCGAAGTTGATTAACATCACATAACATAATATTCAAGCTGCGGCTCCTGGCGGGGCCTCGGTCTGCGAGAAGGATTTCGAAGAGGAATTTCAGCAGACAGCCTCTTTGGGGTTCATGAATATAAAAAGCGTTGTATGTAATTCAAAATCCCCACCGACCTATTAAGGTTAGCGGGGATTTCGTTTTATTTTGAATATTCACTTACTTCAAACGTAAGAATACGATCATACAGCATATAATCCTTTCGGCTGCTGAATGGTCCTTTATTATTGTCGTGCTTATTAATGGCATATGAAGCTGATCCAGCTCCAGACTGTTTGCTCTCATACCAAGCGATAAAGTCGTTGACCTCTTTCATGCTCAGGTCAAACTCTTTTTCCAGACCAGTTGTCATAGTGACCACCAAAATTGCACGGTTGCCTGAGGGTTGCTCGGGGTCAGTTTGACCACCTCCTTGTGGAGTTGCAGATGCTTCATTGGAGTATTCAGAATCCACACCATTGACCTTAGCACTTACAACAAAGTAATATTTCGTTCCGTTAGTTAACTCTGGAATAACGAAGTTGCCATAGGAATCTTTTGTTGCTGTTACAGTTTCGATGTATTTACCTGATTCTGTTCCGTATTTTACTGTATAGCTTTCTGCATTCTCAACTTGATCCCATTTTAAAGTAACCTGACTGTCTCCAGAAGTGGCTGTCAATCCCTGAGTTTGGAATTTTCCAAGAGTTATCTCGCCTATGGCAATCCATGTATCAGAAGATTCAGCAGCAATTTTTATACCACTATACTTACCTGGTGTCACATCAAAAGGGGGTAAAATACTCGCTTGATTAAGCTTCTGTTCAACTTTAACTTTTTTGGCACTACTAATGGGAACCCAAGTTCCATTTACTTGACCATAAATTGTATAGTTAACATTAGATAGGTTGGGACTTACCACAACAGCTAATTGAACGTTTTTGAGAGTAATCGGTGCCGGGAAAATTAATTGCAAATACTCTGAGTAACCTTTACTATTCCAATATGTTTTTAGATCATTATCAAATGCATATTCTCCTGGCCTAGCATTGCTAATACTACTGACTTGTACTGCTGTTCCTTCAGGAGGTCTAACTCCTAACATTCCATCAACAGTTCTATTTTCATCTGCTGCATATACCATTGACCCACCAAATAAAAATAACAAACTGAACATTATTACCGCTTTTATAATATTATTCTTCACACTATTTTCCTCCTAGTATTGAACAGATTTTAAGATAATATGTTCCTTGTGACATGTTAAATATAAACTTGCTGGTCTATGAAAATAATCAAATATATTCATATTTCCAATCGCCCGTACTCGTAGCTCTAGCGGACTTTCCTTCTACATAAGCCTCGGCAAGAATGTACGCAATCACTGCACCAAATGCTCCGATCACCCCAGTTACCCGGATCACCGTGACGTTACTGGCCACAAGAGCAGTAAACAAGCTTGTTATCAGCGCAGCCAGCAGCACTCAAATCTTTCGGCTGTACAATTTGCGTTTCCAGTCTGTCATTATGCAGCACCTCCCTTCTTGAATATACCAGCCCGGTCGAGTAAAGTGACTATGCGGTAAAAGTCATAAGAGCCATCGTTTGCTGTGTCCAGCACTCCTGCAGCCTCGGCATTAATGCAGACCCCCAAATTCTCGGCTAATGATAATCCTCCACGACCAGTATAAAAATAGATTGCTGCCGTCCGGAAAATCGGTGACCCTGGTTGTAACCAATCGTCCAATCGTGCGGCCAGTCCTACGACCATCAGAACCGTAGCCTTACGGATGCCACCCAAAACATCACGTTGCTGTCCACTTTCTTATTTTTAATAGCTCCTGCAACTCCAGAAATATAATCTAACGCTATCAATATAAGCAGCACCTGCAGTGATTTATCCCATCCGCCCGAAAATGCAATTATCAGTCCGACAAGCGCAGACCAGCCCCCTGGCCGCTGCTTCCTTCCCTGATGTGCCTACATTGCGGCCCACATGATGCTGCCAAACATTTTTATTAGGCTCATTACTTGCTCCCCCTTTGCAAAATAAAACCCCCGATCACCCGGGGACATAAAAAAAGCGTATCCGATTGGATACGCTGATTACTCTTGCTCTGTTTGTTTTGCTGGCATGCCCCCCTTATCCTATTGCAAGCCATTTGTAAGCAGTGACCGTACCTTTAAAGCTAGCTGCTATATAACACCTGATCTCTCTCCATAGTACCATTGACCAGAGAACTCCAGGATTTGCTTCCGCTACCGCCACCTTTTTATAAAAGAAGAAAACAAAATGACCTTTGAGGAACTATCGGAAAAGTAGCTGAATCATTATAGAGTTCATGGAAAGCCTAAGAAGGATGGTACTATAGGATGAAGAGACTCTTAAAACTAGCTGGTCTTAATCCTGATCTCACCCCGCATTCACTTCGTCACACCCACACGTCGCTATTAGGTGAAGCTGAAGTTTCTCTCGCATAAATCATGCAACGGAAAGGACATGCAATGACGAGATAACACGCAGAATATACCTTCATATAACTAAGCCAAAAAGAAAGAGGCTGCTCAAAAGTTCAGCGAACTAATGAGAGCCTCAAAAAAATCTGATCAGTGTTAACAAATCGTTAACAAATCATTGTAACAATCCCCTAAACCCTTGCTGTAACAAGGGTTTTCAGGCCCTTTGTTACATCATGCCGCCCATTCCACCCATGCCGCCCATATCAGGCATTGCAGCCTTTTCTGGTTCTGGCTTGTCAGCGATAACTGCTTCGGTAGTCAGGAACATTGCTGCTACGGATGCAGCGTTTTGCAATGCATAACGAGTTACTTTCGCAGGGTCAACGATACCTGCGTCGATCATGTTTACCCACTCACCAGTAGCTGCGTTGAAACCAACGCCAACTTCTTCGCGTTTCAGACGCTCAACGATGACAGAACCTTCTTCACCTGCGTTAGCAGCGATCGTACGGATCGGAGCTTCCAAAGCGCGCAACACGATGTTTACGCCTGTTTGCTCGTCGCCTTGCAGTGCAACGGCTGCAACCGCATTGTATACGTTCAGGAGCGCTACACCGCCACCAGATACGATACCTTCTTCAACCGCAGCACGGGTTGCGTTCAGGGCATCTTCGATGCGCAGTTTGCGTTCTTTCAATTCTGTTTCAGTAGCCGCACCGACTTTGATTACTGCTACGCCGCCGGACAATTTAGCCAGACGCTCTTGCAGCTTCTCTTTGTCGAACTCGGAAGTGGTTTCTTCCAATTGTGTACGGATTTGGCTTACACGAGCGTCGATGTCGGCTTTGTTTCCAGCACCGTCAACCACAATCGTATTTTCTTTCGTGATACGCACTTGACGTGCAGTACCCAGTTGGTCTACGGAAGCTGTTTTCAGGTCCAGACCCAGTTCTTCCGTGATCACTTGACCGCCTGTCAGGGCAGCGATATCTTGCAGCATTGCTTTGCGACGGTCACCAAAGCCTGGAGCTTTAACAGCTACAGCGTTGAATGTACCACGCAGTTTGTTGACAACCAGCATCGCCAGCGCTTCGCCTTCGATGTCTTCAGCGATCAGGACGAGCGGCTTGCCTTGTTGTACGATTTTTTCAAGCAATGGCAGGATTTCTTGTGTGTTCGTGATTTTCTTGTCTGTGATCAAGATATACGGATTGTCCAGTACAGCTTCCATTTTGTCCGTATCTGTAATCATGTACGGGGAAATGTAGCCACGGTCAAATTGCATACCTTCAACGACTTCCAGCTCTGTTGCAAAACCGCGGGATTCTTCAACTGTGATGACACCGTCTTTACCCACTTTTTCCATAGCTTCAGCGATCAGTTCGCCTACTTCATCGTCAGCAGCGGAAATTCCGGCTACTTGTGCAATGGATTGTTTGCTTTCGATTGGTTTGGAGATGGATTGCAGTTCAGCAACAGCCGCTTTAACCGCTTTGTCGATCCCTTTGCGGATACCGATTGGGCTTGCGCCAGCAGTTACGTTTTTCAAACCTTCTGTGATGAGGGCTTGAGCCAAAACCGTAGCTGTAGTTGTACCGTCACCAGCTACATCGTTGGTTTTGGTTGCTACTTCTTTAACCAGTTGAGCACCCATATTTTCGAATGCGTCTTCCAGCTCGATTTCTTTTGCAATCGTTACACCGTCATTGGTGATGAGCGGGCTACCGAATTTTTTCTCAAGTACAACGTTGCGGCCTTTCGGACCGAGTGTTACTTTAACAGCGTTAGCCAATGCATCTACCCCGCGCAGCATGGAGCGGCGAGCGTCTTCACTGAATTTAATGTCTTTAGCCATTTGTGTAAAACCTCCCTATGGATTATGAATGATTTGTTCGATTCCTATATTCAGGTCCTGTCCGGATTCCGGTTAACCGATGATCGCGTGGATATCGCTTTCTTTCATAATCAAATATTCTTTACCTTCATATTTGATTTCCGTTCCAGCGTATTTAGAGAAAATGACACGGTCGCCTTCTTTTACTTCCAGAGGAATACGGGCACCGTCTTTCAATGCGCCTGCGCCAACCGCGATAATTTTGCCTTCTTGCGGCTTTTCCTTGGCAGAGTCAGGAAGTACGATTCCGAAGGAAGTCGTTGTCTCTTGCTCAATTGCTTCCACCAATACGCGTTCACCCAAAGGTTTGATCATGAAAAAATAGCCTCCTTATTAAGTGTTTTATTCTTTAATTCGGTTGTTATGCTGTATGTATTAGCACTCGACAGTCGTCAGTGCTAACAACCAACTTTATGATACTCAACTTGAGATTGAATTTCAAGTCCCTAATGTATTTTTTATGGGAATTTTTACGGACAGCCCTTCTCGATTATTTCCATCTGACTTAAAAATAACCGTTGTCCGGGGCGAATGCTTATTTTGAAGGCAGTCCAACCGCTGCTTTTCATGATCTGCAAGTTGCCATTTTAGCTACAGGACCTGAAAAAATCATTTTACCAAGCCCGTTCAGGTCCTGCCTCACTATTCATGTACTACACGCATTTGGGCCTCCCGTTCCTCCTGTGCACGCAGTTGCCTGCGATACACGACCGATGACAAGTACACGCTCACTTCATATAGCACCAGCAACGGGATCGCCACCAAAAAATCGGATATAAAATCCGGCGGGGTAATGACAACCGCGACGAACACAAGCAGAAAATAAGAAATCTTCCGCCATTTGCGAAGCCGCATCGGAGTTAAAACATGAATCCCCGTCAGAAACATGATTAGCAACGGGAGTTCAAATAAGAGCGCCACAGGCAGCACAATATTAAACATAAAGGTGAAATACTGCGAGATACCGTACGTTTCATGCAATCCCATGCTTTTGGTGACAGACGACGTAAACTGAATCGCCATCGGGAAAATAATGAAATAGGCAAAAGCTGTACCCATGATGAACAGCAGCAGCACATATGGCACATAACGTAACGTCGCACTCCGCTCCTGCGGCCGCAATCCAGGGCTGACAAACTTCCATAGCTGATAACATGCAAACGGCAGCGCCACTGCAATCCCGATGATCATAGCAATCTTCATGTAGATACCGATCCCGTCCCAAAAGGAAAATGCATTCAGCTGAAAAGCTTGTGCCGAACCGGAGCGAATAAGCCAGTCATAGACAGGCCCCGCCGCGAACAAGCCGCCAACCAGCGCCAGGACAAATACAATCAGCACATAAATAATTCTGCGACGAAGCTCGCCCAGATGCTCCATTAGCGACATTTCTTGCTCTGATGGGGCCAAGCCCACTCCTCCCTTCCGAACGGAACGCTGTACTGTAGCAACCCTAAAAAATAAAGCCCTTCCCTGAAGAAGAGGCTCATGTTCATAAATTTACGACAACCGTTTATCCTCAGGCTGAGGCTGAACTTCTGAAGACGTCGGCTGGGATGCTTGAACCACACTATCTTTGACGCCTTTACGTTCCGTCCGTTCGTCTTCGGACAAAATATCGCGTGCCCCATTTTTAAACTCACGGAATGTACGGCCCACAGCTCGTCCCAACTCAGGCAGCTTGTTCGGGCCAAATAGCAGCAGGGCCAGAATAATCAACAAAATATAACCCGGTGCTCCAATATTGGGCATGTGCAGCAATCCTCCTTAATCAATCCTTACGGGTATCATACCACACACAAGTGCTGCCTTCTACCGGAACTGGCCTGTCACCATAAGAAGCGCCTCCGGGAGCTGATCCATAATAGCCGCCAAATTTTCATGCACACCTTTGGGCGTACCCGGTAAATTTACAATCAGTGTGCGCCCACGTATTCCCACAATTCCTCGGAATAGCATAGCCGCCGGATTTTTCTGCATCACGCTCATTCTCATCGCTTCCGCCATACCTGGCACTTCCCGTTCCACGACCCGCCGAGTTGCCTCGGGTGTCACATCACGGATTGCCAGCTCGGTTCCGCCCGTAGTCAGTACCAGGTCTGCATGAAAATAATCGGTCATTTCGATTAAAGCCGCAATAATTTCATCCGGTTCATCGGGAACGATCCGGTACTCTACAATTTCTCCGCCCAGTTCTTCTTCGACGAGCTCCCGGATGACCTGTGCGCTTGTATCCTCACGCTCTCCTCTTGCCCCTTTATCACTGGCTGTCAGGATCGCCGTTTTCCACACCATAAGATCACCCTTCTCCTATCATGAAAGAATACTTTCTCTTCTGAAAATCAGAAACAGCCACGCTGCATCCTCCATCACATCACAGTACCCTCTCGGCGACAATGTTATCTATGTCAAGGTTCCCGGTGGTCCTCCCTTTGAAAATCCCCATGCTTGCCGCCTGTTTTGGATTGCAGCATGGTAGGGCCGATGATCATATCTTTTTGCAGCGCCTTGCACATATCATACACGGTTAACGCCGCGGCTGAAGCCGCTGTCAAAGCTTCCATTTCTACACCTGTCTTACCCTCGGTCTTCACTTCAACCTCAATATGGAGCACATCATATCCATTATCGGAAAAAGTAATATTTACGCCTGTCAGGGCCAGCGGATGACACATCGGAATCCAGTCCGACGTTTTTTTCGCGCCTTGAATCCCTGCGACCTGCGCTACAGCAAGAACATCGCCCTTGCCGATTCTTCCTTCTTTCACAGCCGTCAATGTAGCCGGATTCATCGTAATTTGTGTCACGGCGACTGCTGTACGAACTGTAGACGCTTTGCCCGAAATATCCACCATACGGGCCCGTCCCTGTTCGTTAAAATGAGTAAAGGAATCCACGACTCCCTCACAGCTCCTTTCACATACCAGATACTTCGTTTCATTGGCCATTTGTCAGTTTTGCATAATCACAATCGAAAGACCCTTCCGTGGTAAAAAGAACGTCCACTCTCAAATCTCCAGGCTCCATGGGTACCCGCTTCAGCAATTGTCCCGGCAGCAGCAGCGAGACATAAAGCGGACCTGTGCAGCCGTTGTTACGCTTCCCTGCCTCTACCTGTGCGGTAAAGCGGTCATAGTAGCCCCCGCCGTAGCCGATTCTGCCTCCCAGGCGATCAAAGGCCAAGCCGGGTACAACAACCCAGTCGATTTGTGCCCACATTTCAGGGGACCATTCCTTGCATGTCGGTGCAGGCTCAGGAATGTCCCAAATGCCGGGCACGATATCTCCGTGCTGATCCATCTCTCTTAGCTCCATGGTCCGGGTTGCCGGGTTCACTCGCGGAGCCAGAACACGATCCCCCTGTGACCAGCAATGCTCAATGAGGGGAGCTGTCGAAATCTCGCTGCCGAATGAGAGATAGCTGAATAACGTTAGCTTGTCTCCGTTTCTGTTTATTCTAAGCTGCTCCCATGCCTCGATTGCATGCCGACAGGCCACAGCCGATGCTTCCTGCCTTGTCAACGGGTCCATGGAGTCCCGCGCTTCCCGTTGTTGCAGACGCAGCGCGTTCTTCACACTACAGATATCCACATATCCGCCCTCCCGCACAATCGTCGATAATGCTTCAAAACGTTACAATAATCCATTTGAGTTCATTTGTCAGTAAGTGCTGTATGTTGCAAGTTTCTTTCATTCTTTTTCAGTCCTCATTTAAGTTTATCATTGTTTATACAAATTGACTACACGTGGCTCAAGGGTTTACGAGGCAAGAGCAGTGCAATAGTGGGTATTTTCATGTAAACTGGAAGGAAGGCACCTGCAGGGAAAGCAGGGAAACTGTGCAAAATGTAATGGAGGAACGATACGCGATGCTATTGCAAGTAACCGGAATTACAAAATCCTATGGAATTGAGCCCGTTCTGGACGGGATTAACCTTCAAATATTGGAACGTGAGCGCATTGGACTGGTAGGTGTGAACGGTGCAGGCAAATCGACCCTGCTCAAAATCATCGCTGGTGAAATATCCTATGACAGTGGACAAATTTTTAAAGCGAAGGAGACCAGCATCGGTTATCTGGCACAAAACAGCGGATTGAATTCCGACCGATCGATCTGGGGAGAAATGATGCTGGTATTCGCTCCGCTGATTGAAGCGGAACAGGAGCTGCGGCAAATGGAGCAGGAAATCGCTGACCCGGCCAATGCGCAGGACGAAAAGCGCTATGCTGATCTGCTGGAACGCTATGCACGACGGTCAGACTGGTTCAAGGATCACGGCGGCTATGAAATGGAGACCCGTATTCGCAGCGTGCTGCATGGTATGGGCTTTGGTTCATTTGCACCGGAGACGCCTGTAGCTACACTGAGCGGCGGACAGAAAACACGTCTCGCGCTGGCACGCATTCTGCTGCTCGCTCCGGACGTGCTTATGCTCGATGAGCCGACCAACTATCTCGATATCCAGACATTGACCTGGCTGGAGGACTATTTGCGCGGCTATTCCGGCTCTCTGCTGGTCGTATCACATGACCGATATTTTCTGGATCGGCTGGTAACAACGATTATTGAAATCGAACGCCACCGCTCCACCCGCTATACAGGCAACTACAGCCGCTATATGGAATTGAAGGCTGCCGAGTACGAAACGAATCTCAAGCATTACGAGAAGCAACAAGAGGAAATCGCCCGTATGGAGGCATTTATACAACGCAATATCGTGAGAGCCTCCACAACCAAACGTGCCCAAAGCCGCCGCAAGCAGCTGGATAAAATGGAGCGTATGGATCGACCTATGGGCGATTTGAAAAAAGCTCATTTTTCCTTCGAAACAGCCTTTATGTCGGGTAAGGAAGTGTTGGAGGTACGCGACCTCTCCGTTGCGTATGAGGGTAAAAAGCCTTTGTTCCAGCATGCAGCCTTCGACTTAAAGCGTGGAGATACGGTGGCACTGATTGGTCCGAACGGGATCGGAAAATCGACGCTGCTCAAGTGCCTGACCGGATCGCTAAAGCCTGCTGCCGGCTCCATTCACTGGGGCACGAAAATTAAAATCGGCCTATATGATCAGGAGCAGACGAATCTGAACCCGGCCAATACCGTGCTGGAGGAGCTGTGGAGCGAGTACCCTCATATGGAGGAAGCACGGATTCGTACGGTACTGGGGAATTTTCTGTTCAGCGGTGACGATGTACTGAAAAAGATATCTACATTAAGCGGCGGGGAAAAAGCCCGTGTATCTCTGGCCAAGCTGATGCTTCGCGAAGCCAATGTGCTGATTCTCGATGAGCCTACCAACCATCTGGATCTGTTCAGCAAGGAAGTGCTGGAGGCTGCTTTGATGGACTATGACGGCACGCTGCTATTCATTTCCCATGACCGTTATTTTCTGAATAAAATGGCGGAGCGTGTCATTGAGCTTCATCCCGAAGGGATACAACATTTCCTGGGGAATTATGATGACTATGTAGCCAAAAAACAGGAGCTGGAGGAGATAGCGCAGGAAGCTCTGGAGGCAGGTCAGACCACTCGCAGCAAAACATCGGCTGCCTCTGCATCCGTAACAGACGAGACCTCACCTAAATCACGCGCGGCTACCTATGCGGCAGACAAACAAGCCAGGAGCGAGGAACGCAGCCGTCAGCGTAAGCTGGAAGCCCTGGAAAACCAAATCAAAGCACTGGAGGAGCAAATTGTAGGGCTGGAGGAGCAAATGACCCTGCCAGAGATTTATCAGGACTATGAAGCGCTTCAGGAAATTCAGGCACAACTCGACAACCATAAACAGGAATTGGCTCAAACCTATGCGTCTTGGGAAGAACTGTTAGAGTATTAAAGCTACTGCATAAAATCTTAGCCCTAGAAATTTCACATTTGCCTCTCCCTTCTTTTTGTACACAGGGATATCCACAGCTTATGTGCATGAACGATATTGAAAAATGGCCTTTTGGGCCATTTTTTTATTGTTAAAAAGCCATCTTCAAATGAAAACCAAATTTATCCACTCTTTTATCCACATTATCCACAGATTCCACAACAGCTAGAGGTACAAAATATCCCCTATCTTGCTATCTCCAAAAAGTCTTAGCCTGCTTGCTTCGAGTATGATTATCCACATTTTCAACGGCATATGTGGATAACTTTGTTCACAACTTGACAAATCAGAGCATTGTTCGAGGAGTATTAAAATCTCTGAGTTTTTTGATGAATCATGAAAAAACATGTACGATGATGACGAACCATGCGGGAGGATAAAATGCTATCATTGGTCAGCTCAAACTCCTTTAATTATACCTATTGAATTTTTATTCTTTTTATATTAAGGAGGATGGAACAAAAAAGACACGACCTCAACTGTGCCGTGTCTTGCTCATTCTTGTTCAATTAAGATTGGACAGACCATTCCTCCAGAGACAGCCCTGGATCTGCCTTCATGTCCAATGAAGTAAATTCCCCGCGCTTCCACTTGGCATAGGCCGCAGCACCGATCATGGCTGCATTGTCTGTACAATATTTCATGGACGGTACAAGCAGCTCGATTCCTTCACGCTCGCAGCGCTCACGCAATGCTGTACGCAGTCCGCGATTGGCGGCGACACCGCCACAGAGCAGAAGCTGCTGTGCACGGTATTCACGCATGGCACGAATCGCTTTTTCCACCAGCACCTCGACTACCGACTCTTGAAAGCCTCTTGCGATAGCTCCGGCTTGAACGGTTTCTCCGCGCATTTTCGTCTGGTTGATCACATTCAGCACCGCAGATTTCAAACCGCTAAAGCTGAAATCATAAGAATCCGGCTCCAGCCAGGCACGGGGCAAAGTAACGACCTCCTCTGATTCATGGGCCACACGATCCACATGCGGACCCCCGGGATACGGAAATCCAATGGCTCGCGCTACTTTATCATAGGCTTCCCCGACCGCATCATCCCTTGTCCGACCAATGAGTTGAAAATGGCCTTCGGACTCCATCAGCACCAGCTCCGTATGTCCTCCTGATACCACAAGTGCGATGCACGGATATACAATATCATGCTCCAGCTGATTGGCATAAATATGTCCCGCAATATGATGCGTCCCGATCAACGGCTTGCCGAACGCCATGGCGGCGCTCTTGGCGGCGACAATACCAACCAGTAATGCGCCGACCAGCCCCGGCCCTTGTGTCACGGCAACTGCCGAAAGCTCGCGGGGCGTAATTCCAGATGCTTGCATCGCTTCGTCCAGCATGTATGTAATGCTCTCCACATGCTTGCGCGATGCCACCTCTGGCACCACTCCGCCAAAGGCTTTGTGTGTTTCAATCTGGCTGGAAATCAGATTTGAAAGTACCTCTGTACCATTTTTCACGACGGAAACAGCCGTCTCATCACAACTCGTTTCCACGGCCAGTATATAGCAAGGCTCGCCGGAGGCGGTGCCTGTACCTGCTTTTTCCTCTTGCGTCATTGCTCCTGCACGCTTCCTTCCTGTTTATCAGATGCCTTATGCGCGGGAAGATCCGCCCACATGATCACGGCATCCTCGTTATTATCCGAATAATAGCCTTTGCGGACACCTGCGGGCTTAAACCCTTTTTTCTCATACAAGCCCTGAGCGATCCGATTCGTTACCCGTACCTCCAGCGTCATACGTTCCATCCCTAAATATGAGGCGGTCTGCATCAGCTCATCCAACAGCTTGTCCCCAAGCTTGCGCCCGCGAAAAGCTTCACGAACCGCAATATTCGTAATATGAGCCTCATCCATAATCGTCCACATGCCCGCGTAGCCGATAGCTTGTCCGTTCAGTTCCATAATCATATATTTGGCAAAATGATTCATCGTCAGCTCATTGCGGAATGCTTCTTCCGTCCACGGCAGCGTGAACGCCTCATGCTCAATCTCCAGCACATCGGGAATATCATCCAGCTGCATCAAGCGAAACTCAAGCTTCTCTTCCCGTTGTATGTTCTTTGCCATGTTGTTCACCGCTCTCTTTAGCGCTGACGAAGCAGATTGGCTTCCGCCTCCGCCAGCTGGGTATAATTCGGAACCAGCGTATGTAGCTCGTCATGCTCCTGACGAAGCAGCTTATCCGCCCCAAGGCGGCCTGCCCATCTTCCTTCCAGCTCATAAGGTACGATCCGAAGCTCGCTCCATGCACGCAGGCCTTCGGCTGTTTCGGCGTGAATCGCTGTCTCACCGACCAGCCAAATAGCTGCAGGCCGCTCTTCAGAAGGCAAAGCCTCCAGCCGTTGCAGCAGGTCCTCGGTCCAGGTGGACATCAGCCGGATCGCATCCGGCTCCAGCCGCTGCGGGCTATCGGTGCCGTCAGCTGTATTCACGGCGAACAGCCCCGTGTAAACCTGTCCACGGCGCGCATCCAGCACAGGCACAATCCAGTCTGCTGCCTTCGCTCCGGCTGGACTTTCACTCATCGACTCACCTTTCCCTGCTTGCTCCTGCGTCACGACACCACGATTCCACCCTCCCCACGCCAAAGCGTGCAAAGTGGATATGGATGTCACCGGGACGTCCCAGGCCCAAGCGAGGGTTTTGGCAGCAGTCACCGCAATCCGGATACCGGTGTAAGAACCCGGTCCGACACCGACTGCAATACCGTCCACATCATCGCGCGTCAATCCTGCTTCGCTCAGGAGCCGTTCCAGCTCGGTAATGACATGCACCGAGTGATTTCGTTCGCCATACACATTGCTTTCTCCCAGCAGCTCTCTTCCGTTCATCAGAGCGGCTGCCATCACGGTCGTCGCTGTATCTAACACCAAAAACCGCTCACGCGGCTTTACATTCTCATCTGTATGCTCTCTTTGCATGGTTCAAACTCCATTCTCCCGCAAATTGCGGCACCATTGTTCATAAGGCTCGCCATACCCGGTTAGATGAATCAAGCGATCCCCCACATCCGTCGTTTCTATATACATATGAAGTCGCTGCTCCGGCAATATATCCGGTATAATACTACCCCATTCCACCAGACATACTCCTGTTCCGTAAAAATATTCATCCAGCCCGAGGTCCTCTGCCTCATCCTGTGAAATACGGTACACATCCATATGGTACAAGGGCAAACGGCCCTCGTACTCCTTGATTAGCGTAAAGGTTGGGCTGTTCACAATACCCGGGACACCCAAATGGCTGGCAAAAGCTTTGGAAAAGGCAGTTTTACCTGCTCCCAGATCTCCGTCCAGCACAATCACCGTTCCGGGAACGGCTTGGGCTGCCAAAAAACCAGCCAATGCCCCGGTCTGCGCCTCTGCGACAGAACGGAACGTAAACTGTTCCTGCGAAATTGTCATATATTTTAATCACCTTTCGTCCACAACGGACCGTTCCAACTTGTTCTTTATTATATAGTTCACCTTATGTCGCCGCAAGGCATGAAGACATGCTATTGTATGTTAAGGAAGACACACAAGGAGGGAATCGAAACGATGGGACAAAACGTTTTACTCTTGATTGATGTTCAGCAGGCTATGTTTATGTATGATGAGAAGCTGTATCGTGAGCAGGAAGTTGTAGCGAATTTGCAGCAGCTTTTGACCAGAGCCAGAGCTGCAGGCACACCGGTGATTTTTGTGCAGCATACCGATGAAGCGGATGAGGACTTCCGGGAAAACAGTGCAGGCTGGCCCATCGCCGACGTGGTGCGTCCTCTTTCCCATGAACGAATTGTCCGGAAATCTTCCTGGGACAGCTTTTACCAAACTGAATTGCAGCAAGTGCTCCAGGAATTAGGGGCCGATCGGCTCGTAATCGCGGGGATGCAAACCGAGTTTTGCCTCGACACGACTTGCCGAAGTGCCTATAGTCTGGGATATCAGAACAATGTGCTTGTATCAGATGCGCATAGTACATTTGATAGCAAAGTGCTAAGCGGGGAACAAATTGTAGCTCATCACAATGCGGTGCTCGGTAATCGTTTTGTGCGTTTGCTTGCGACGGCAGATGTACATTTTGTGTGAGCTTGACCATCATAAAAAAATAGCCCCAGTTTGCCGTCAGGCGAATGTGGATGACAGATATCACTTATATCCTCACCGATGAAGGATGACTCTACCTGTCTTACACCATTCGGATCGCGGAAGTCAGTATGCAGCTCATGATGAGCGGCTAGAACAAAAGGTTATCCTGCAACAGCCCTTTTCAACTGTTGCAGGATAACCTTTGTCATATAGCTCCGCTGTTACATATGAATGATATCAGGTAAGACATCAGTTCAAGGAATCCACGAGATTCTTAACTTGTGGGTGGAGGTTCAATGCATTTAGAACAATCGTTAGAGCCTCCGCACGTGTGGCATTGCCATGTGGATCAAATGCGCCATTGCTCTTGCCATTGATAATACCCGCTTCTGCGACATTCTTAATTGCGTTCGTTGCATAGGAGCTTGCAATGGATATATCTGTAAAGTTACCTTTGGAATCATCTTTATCCACACCACCCAAGTTCACAATACGGGATAGGATGATAGCCATTTCTTCGCGGCTAATCGTTTGGTTCGGTTTGAATGTTCCGTCGCCATAACCACCAAGTACCCCTGCACTAGCGAGCTTCTCAATAGCTTCCTTAGCCCAGTGACTGCTAATATCACTCATATCAGCGGAATGATCAGCACTGCCGCTGATATCGAATACACGAGAGATAAGCATTGCGAACTCCGCACGTGTGATATTGCCATTAGGTTTGAACTGTCCATCCCCATAGCCTTTGATAACCTGCAGTTTCATGAACGTATCAATCGCCTTCTCAGCCCAGTGACCTTTAATGTCAGCCAATTCAATCTTGGCATTAGCTTCCTTGGCTTCTGCAACCTTGGACTCGATAGCCTTAACTGAGCTTGCTACATTAACAATGCTGCTCTTGAATACATCAACAGTAGGCTGCGCAGGTTCAGGGTTCGATGCCGGAGCAGGCAACGTGGTCTGTGTTGACGATATAGTCGATGTAGAAGATGCAGATGATGTATCCGTTACTGATTTATCTCTCTTTCTAGATGGCGCTGTTGGCGTGACTTCCTTGGAGACAGCGGAAGCTGCACTGCTACCTGCACCATTTTCAGCTTTCACTGTAAACGTATACGTGGTGCCATTGGACAGCCCCGTTACCGTGATCGGGCTTGCCGTCCCTATTGCGGTGATATTCCCTGGTGAGGCCGTGACCTCGTAGCGTGTTATTGGGCTTCCTCCGTTTTCGACAGGGATATTGAAGCTGACAGTCGCTTGTCTATCACCTGCTGTTACAGTTACATCCGTTGGCGATGACGAAACGGTTTTGGGCGTTTCGCTCACTTCATTGGAAGCAGCGCTTTCTCCTCCCGGGTTCGTTGCTTTGACGACAAAATAGTATGTGGTGCCATTCGTCAAGCCTGTTACATCATAGCTGTATACCGAACCGCTTACCGTGGTTTCTTCTGACCCATAAGCCCCGGAAGTCGTACTTTTGAATATTTTGTACCCCGTGGAACCGATCACCGGATTCCAAGCAAGGCTTACTTGCGAATCGCCCGCTGTGGCAGGCAGCAGTACTGGCACTCCAGGCGCTGAAACTTGAGGCGTTGCACTCGCTTCATTGGAGTTATCGCTGTTGCCTCCTGCGTTGCTTGCCTTGACTACAAAAAAATACGTCACACCGTTCGTTAAACCTGTTTCCGTGTAGCTGTAGGTCGCCCCGCTCACGGTCGCAACCGGGGTTGACCCGTAGGACCCCAATGTTGTTCCTTTGTAAACATCGTAGGTGACTGCTCCTGAAACACTGTTCCAGCCTAAAGTCACTTGTCCGTTACCAGCTGTCGCTGTGAGTCCTCCTGGTGCCGCAGGCGGGTTAATATGTGGCTTTGCGCTCACTTCATTCGAGGCAGAGCTATCCCCGTGTTCGTTGCTGGACCTAACCGCAAAGTAATAAGTTGTACCGTTGGTCAGTCCTGTTACTGTTGTAGTTGTGCCGTTGACTGTCGCAACCGGAACTGCATCGTATATACCTGGCGATGTTCCTTGATACACTTTATAGCTCGTTGCATCCAATACGCTGCTCCAGTTTAACGTTACTTGCTCATCACTTGCTATAGCTGCAACGTCGGTTGGCGCATCCAGCGTGGTATTGTATAGTTGGAATTCTGTAATGTCAGGATATAAAGACCACGAATTAATCGTAACCTTCACATATCTTGCACTGACAACTCGAGGCAATGTTTTATTGATAGTTACATCAGTATTTCCAGATACTGTATCCACTACAGTCCAAGTTGAATCATCATTGCTTGTTTCTAATGTGATCGCACTGTTGTACCGACCTGACAATGTCTGTACCATATAACTATTAAATTGTGTTACTGAGCCTAAGTCAACCTTGAGCCACGGAGAACCGCTTGCGGATGAAGGTCCCCACTCACTAAGTGGATTACCGTCGACTGCATTACTTGGAAAAGCATTAGAATAGGGCCATATACTGCTAGCTGTTGCCGTTTTATTCAATGCCAAGTTCGTAGCGGCTGCATGTGCAGGGGTCATACCTGCCAGAAGAAATAATACCGTTAACAAAGAAATACACCGTTTAAACATCTACTTCTTTCACTCGCCTCTCGTTATATTCTATGATGACTTCATACGAGTTTTGAAACGCTCGATTTGCCTGAACTCCCAACCGTATCGGTTGATTCACTCCCCCATATCGCCTCTCCCTCCCGTTGCAATGCATTTTATCAAACCGTTCTCACAAAATTCTCACAAAACCACGAATGCTATCGATAAAACAAAAAAGAGGCTATCCCCGATAGATTTTTCTACTGGGAATAACCATCGGCTAGTTGTGCCTAGCTTGGGTAGGCGCACAAAAACAAAAGAGCCAAGTGCAAAATACACTTGGCCCTTTTATTGAGAGAAACGGTATTAGTTAAATGAATCCAACAGCGTCTTCAATTGCGGGTTGAGATTCAGCGCATTCAGGATGATCTGCAGAGCTTCTGCACGTGTGGAGTTGCTCTTGGTATCAAACTTTCCATCTGCTCTGCCGCTGATGATACCTGCTTGTGCTTCAGCTTTGATCTCGTTTGCTGCATAAGAACCCTCCAGATCAACGAAATTGCCTTTGGTGGTATCTTTCGATACGTTGTTAAGGTTTAAGATGCGGGATAAAAGGACAACCATTTCCTCCCGGGTAATCGTTTTATCCGGCTTGAATGTACCGTCCTCATATCCGCTGATTACCCCTGCCTCTACAAGTTTCTTGATTGCGTCTTTTGCCCAGTGACTACCAACGTCCTTCAATGCAACACTAGCATTGTTGCCACCTTGGATATCGAACACGCTGCTCAGAATCACTGCGAATTCAGCGCGTGTAATCTTACCATCCGGCTTGAACTTACCATCGCTGTAACCTTCAATTACATGCAGCTTTACGAAAGTAGCGATAGTCTTTTCAGCCCAGTGCCCTTTAGTGTCCGAAAGAGTTACTGTAACCGGAGTTTTTTTAGCTTCCTGAATCCGATTCTCAATGTTCTTAATAACATTGATGTCACCCTTCACTACATCTGACTTGAACACATCCTTTGCAGCATCAGGTATCGGAGTAGTAGTCAGTGCAGAAGCTGGTACAGGAGTCTGTACAGGTGCAGGAGTCAGATTAGTGTCAGTTGTAGTAGAACTACCACCACGGCTAGAAGAACGTTTGTCGATCGTTATGACTTTCATTCCCACAACACCTGATCCATCATGAGCAACTGCCTGAATTGTAATCGTACCAGCTTGAGTTGCAACGAGTACACCATCAGCATTGATCGTTGCTTCCCCTGTACCAGCAATTACCGACCAGCTAAAGGTTTTATCCGTTGCATTGTCAGGAGTTACATTTGCCCTAAATTGAAGAGAGTCTCCAACGGACATTGTTCCACTAGCGCCCGACACTGTGATAGCAGTAACCAACTGTGGAGCCCGTGTGACATTGACCGTATAGCTTTTCGTCGTTCCATCCTGTGCAATCACTACAAAGCTAATGATATTTGACCCCAAACTTAGACTAATCGGATTGTTAACCGGAGTCCCATTGAGCTGAAAAGCAGCCGTCGCGTGGCTATCAGTAGTTGTATACGTAGCTGTGGTGACAGAAACATCGTTAGGCACAGTTGCAGTGTAGGCGTACACATTTTCACTTACCGTTTGATCGAGCGTAATGCCGCTTAAATTCAGCGAGCTTAAGGCAGCACTATTTGAACCAGCTCGTGTAACAGTTACCGTATAGCTTCTCGTCGTTCCATCCTGTGCAGTCACTACAAGGCTAATGATATTTGACCCCAAACTTAGACTAATTGGATTGTTGACTGGGGTACCATTGAGCTGTAAAGCAGTCGTCGCATGGCTATCAGTAGTTGTATACGTAGCCGTGGTGACCGAAACATCGTTAGGCACAGTTGCAGTGTAGGCATACACACTTCCGGTTACCGTTTGGTCAAGCGTAATATCGCTTAAATTCAGCGAGCTTAGTGTGGCATCCGAAGAAGCAGGAGGATTCTGGCCAGAGGCCATAGCTGTAGAAACCATGAAAGTCCCCACCATAAACGGACCATTACTTAAAGCTATTGTATTAATTACCTGATTATCAGATGTTCTGATTACGCTCATATTGTCGCTGCCGTAATTGACCGTAAAGGCTCTACTACCATCGCTCGAGACACCGATCACATAGGGATAAGAACCAACCGCAACGGTGCTTTCCACTGTATTATTAGTTGTATTGATAACAGAAACAGTGTTAGCGCCACTATTAGCCACGTAAACTCTGCTCCCGTCGGGAGACACCTCAGTAGCC
The DNA here is from genome assembly GCF_001705305.1 of Paenibacillus kribbensis. Taxonomy (GTDB): domain Bacteria; phylum Bacillota; class Bacilli; order Paenibacillales; family Paenibacillaceae; genus Paenibacillus; species Paenibacillus kribbensis_B. The sequence goes on along the minus strand of NZ_MCBP01000003.1, from coordinate 394,344 downwards.
GAAGGCATGCTGCCCACAGCTACAGTTGCTTCCACCGTGTTGTCCACAACGTTGATGACAGAAACTGTTTTGTTCCCTTGATTGGCTACATAAATCTTGGTACCCGCAGGATTAACCGAAAGACCATACGGGCTGGTTCCCACCGTAATTTGACTGGTAATCGTATCGTTGGTAAAATCCACGACTGCTACTTTGTTAGCGCCAGACTGAGTCAGATAAAGCTTCTGGCCTGCCACTACCATTGCTACAGGACGTGATAATACACTTATTGTACCCGTAACTGTAAGCGTTGCTGTATTGATTACTGACAGTGTGTTGCCGCTCATATTAGCTACATAAGCTTTGCTGCCATCCGAGTTAAAGGCTACTCCATGAGGTTGTGAACCCACTGTTATTGTGCCAACCACCGTATCAGTAGCCGGATTAATCACCGAAACAGTTCCACTCGCTCTGTTTGTAACAAAAACCTGGGTACCGTTCGGGTTGAACGCTGCGCTATTAGGCTCACTCCCGACCGTAATTTTGCCCAATTCCACCGTACCGCTTTCCAAATTCACCACATCAACTTTGCCAGTATTGAAGCTTGTAATATAGGCTTTCTTTAATATGTCAGTAGTAGCCGCAGAAGCGGCATTAAAATTACCTAACAAAGTTGAAATCATACATAGAATAGCTACCACTGCCGCAAGCTTTATTTTTTCTTTTCTAAACATTTTTTCCTCCTGATCACTATATATATTACTACCGTCGCTATTTACATGTTGCTGCCCGTCCTCATCTAGTTTTCCATAGCTCCCGACAGTTCACTTAAATCACTCCCCCATATCGCCTCTCCCTCCCGTTGCAATGCATTTTATCAAACCGTTCTCACAAAATTCTCACAAAACCACGAATGCTGTCGATAAAACAAAAAAGAGGCTATCCCCGATAGATTTTTCTACTGGGAATAACCACTTTCTTATTAATCCAGTATTCAGTTTTCGTCGAGCCCTACTCCAAATATGAGGCCTTCTGGCTTCTCAGCTCCTGCGGCGGCTCCAGCCCCAGCTCCTTGCGATAAGAAGCCTCGAACTGCGCGTAATGCCTGACGATTTTCTCCTTGTCCCCGCTGCTTGCATAGATGCTCAGTAAAGTTTGATTCATCTCCTCATTCAGGGGGTACACGGTCAAATACGAATCAATCTTCTGCTCCGCCTTTTTCCAATCCTCCCTGACGAGATAATGCTGGATCAAACTGCGTACAAGCGCTGTGTACTGTTTGCAGAATATGGCCTCCAGCGGAGCTTTCCAGAAGTAATCCTTTCTCTCCAGCAGCGGACCTTTGTAGAGCGAACATAGATGTTCTGTTTGTATCACATCCTGAAACCCTTCCGCAAGAGAAAAGTCGTACCGCCCATATTCCAGCACATCGTATGTTCGATCCGATGGTTCCAGCATGTATCCTTCGTTCGTTTTCTGAATCTCCATGCCGATTTCTTGTTCTTTCAAAAGTTTCTTTAAACGATACATCGTATTATGCAAATTATGCGACGCACGGTCCTCGCTCATATCCGGCCACAACAAATCCGCCAACCGCCACTTGTTGAGATTCTGACCCGGATGGCAGAGGAAATAAGCGAATAGTTCCTCCGTCTTGCGTGTCGGAAAGCGGATTAGCGATCCCTCCCGATTTCGAACCTCGAATCCTCCGAAGCACCGAATTGAGGCAAGCCCCACCGGCTGTTCAGCATAGACGACAGGCCGATGCAGCTTGACCAACCGGTTCGCGACCCGCTCGATCGCCCCAGGTGTCACGGGCTTCAAAATATAGTCGAAGGCATAAACCTTGAATGCATCCAGCGCATAATGCTGATAAGCCGTCGTGAAGATGATTTTTGTCTGCTCCGACGCTTCGTTGATATTTTCTGCGAGTTCCAGCCCGTTCATCTTTGGCATTTCCACATCGAGGAAAGCAACATCTGGCCGAAGCTCAGGCAGGCTGTCCAGCGCCTCAAGCGAGCTTGTAAAAGCACCTATGATCGTAAAATACGGGTTTTGCCCGATGATGTGTTTCATTAAATTCAAAATCGGTATTTCGTCCTCCACAATGACCGCATTAAACAACCTCGCTCCTCCTTCGTTTACCCGATCCGGCCACTTTGTTATTCCTTACAGGCAAATACATCGTTATTTTAGTTCCTATTCCCACATCGGAGCTGATGTTTAGCGTTGCCCCTTGCAGAGAGTCCAGACGCTTGCGGATATTATGGATGCCGATGCCGCAATCCTGCAGATTTCCTTGGGACATGCGGTGCAGTAGATCATTCGGTATGCCGACACCGTTGTCTTCGACTACCACCCGGATGTAACCATCCTCCTCATTGATCACAATCGTCACCTTGCCGTGTCCTTCCTTCTCGAACAAACCGTGCCGAATCGCATTCTCGACAAAAGGCTGGATGCATAAAGAAGGAATTTCCAAATGCTTTATACGGTTATCGTAGTGAACGTCATAGTCGAACCTCTCTCCGAAACGGGCTTTCTCAATCTCAACATACGCCTCGATCAACTCCATTTCCTGGTAGAGAGGAACGAACAGCGTGGAAGAATCCATGTCCAGGATGTAGCGCAAGTACTGACTGAGCATCGATAACAAGTACGCAGCTTTTTCCCCGTCCGTATAGCAAAATGAAATAACACTGCTCAAGGCGTTGTAGAGAAAATGCGGTTTAATCTGTGCTTGATGGAACGCCTGCTCATTGCGAATCGCTTCTTGGAGCGATGTTTTCACAGCGATCAGGGTCTGGATTCTGGCAATGAGCGTTTCCGCCTCAAACGGCTTGGTCAAATAATCGTTCGCCCCGGCCCTGAAGCCGAGCGCAATGTCTTGGGGCGTATCCTTAACTGTTGCGAATAAAATGGGCAGGTCGAGAATGGAGTAGCTGCTTCGCAGTCTCTGACACAACTCAATACCTGATATCCCCGGCATCATCACATCGAGAATGACAAGATCAACTTGCGGGTACTCTTCTATTTTCTCCAATGCTTCTTTTGCCGAGAAAGTGGTGACGACATTATAGCGATGCCGTTTCAAAATATTCAACAAGGTGTGGATATTGGAGGCTTCATCATCAACAATCATTACGGTATGCTCGTGTCCATCCCAAATATTCAGCTCCTGATCCTTATCGGTATATCGCTGCTGTTCTTCCAACGCATATGTCGTTTCACGATTATCCGGTACTTGAACTGCGCTTGGCAATGTAAACATCATGCGCGTGCCTAGACCGACCTCCGACCAATCCACCCGAATTTCTCCACCCATCCGTTCGACCAACTTGCGGCTAATGTACAAACCAACGCCCATTCCTGTATATCCATCCTTAGGCAGCGGCCCATCGAGTTGCTCAAAATATTCGAAAATTACAGCATGTTTATCCTTAGGAATCCCTGTTCCGGTATCCTCGACAGAAATCGTAACAGTTCCTTTGGCAACGCTCGATACCACCTTGATCGACCCTTTGTCTGTATGCTTTATGGCATTGCTGACCAGATTGTACATGATTTGACGCAGCCGATTCTCATCCGCTTGCACCCAGACGTCGGAACCGACTTGATTATCCAGTCGCACATTTTTGCCCAAAAGTTCAAATTGCAGCACGTCGAATACAATCTGTGTTACCATTCTGGCATTCACAGCGGTCGGATGCAGACTCAGTTCCCCGTGCCTCAAACGGGTAACATCGACTAAATCGTGAATGAGCATGGACAGCTTGATAGATGTATCCTTGATCAGCAAAAGATTCCGTTTTTGCTTCGACGACAGATTTCTTTCCTCATCATCCAGCAAATAAGACGTCATATTCAGAATCCCATGCAGTGGAGTCTTGAGCTCGTGGGACGTATTCATCAAAAATTCGTCCTTGAGCTGATTGGAGATCTTCAGTTGATCTGAAAGGAGCTCCGTCTTCTCATAAGCATTTGAGAATCGAACCACGAGCAGGATATTCATGATGATGATGAAACAAACTACTCCGAGTTTTCCCAGCAGATCGGTCGAAACCATATTCTCCGAATAGAGGCTTCCGTCCACCAGAAAGATCATCATCGAAACGCTTCCGCCAATAAACAGCATTAATTCCTTCCGATCGGATGAGCCGCCTTGGCTTTGAATGTACAGATACGCCATTCTGCCAATAATGTATAGGATAACGATGACTAAGTAAAGAAAGAAAACGTATTTTACTTGGATATGCACACGGTAAGGCAGCACGACAACCGCCGCAATATATAGGGCTAACGGAGTCAGTATCAGCTTCATCATCCGAGACGACATGAGGCGGGCTTCAACTGAACTGAAAAACAGGATGAGCACCACAGCGCCGACAAATTCGCTTACATCCAGCAGCTTGTAAGCAATGTCAAAAGGGAGGCCAGGCAGTACCCTCTGTAAAATCTTTTCGCCAAAAAGTGCTTTTTCCAATAAAAGCAGCAGCAAATACAGCCCGCTGAGCCAATATGTTTTCTCTCTTCGCCCTAGCAGCCAGAAGCTGAGATGATACACACCAAACATGCCAAGAATAAATATAATTCCGATATCGGTGCCGATCTGTATACTGTTTAGCTTCGTCACATCTTCAGCCAATCCGAACGGGATCGAGCCAGCAATACCACCGGTGACAAATACGTAGTTAGATACTTGAATCACAATTTCGATTTCTTTGGTATCCGTGTGGAAAAACGCACTGTAAGGCGTATTTCCGGGCTGATGCGCCTTGATATCTACTGCTGGGCGCCCACTCTCGCCTTCTAACTTGCCGTTAATGAACAATCGATGGGAAAGGCGAATACTCCTTATTTTTAAACCTAAAACCTCATCCGTATCTTTAATCAGCACTTTCAACCGATACGTACCATACCCTGTTCGGTTCATACCGCCATTCGTTGATTTTCCTTTCCACGTGCCAGGTACGGATAAATACGAGACTTCCTTACGCGTTCCTTCGCGAAAATCGGCAGGCTCCAGTAATTCGCCTTCATAAAATTCCCACTCTCCATCCAGATTGACCCATCCCTGCTTGTGAAAATCCCAATTCGACAAATCCAGCACTCCCCGCTTCACAGGCGGCATGTCCTGATTGGGTATCGTTTGGGAATAAATAGCGACGAACAACGCAATGGAGAGCGAAAAGATCAAGCCAATTCCGATGGCTTTGCGGTAATGCCCCCTTTTAATACATAGCTCCCCCTCAGAATCAATTCAACACTATTTATTCTATCATTATGCACTTCACGAAAAAATCAGTAGATTGGTATCAGTGACCCATTTTTTTTATGACTTCCATCAAAAATTAGCTCATTAGATTACCAAAACCAAATGAACTGATCTTGGGTTTATACAAAAAAACCGCATAATCATTAAGATTAGCGGGAATCGGTTCATCTTTTAAGATATTCTGAATAAAAATGGAATTCAGGAAGTTTTGAAGCTCTTAATAAAATACTATAGGCAGTTCGTTCACTCGCAGGTTTACCAAACGACTCTATTAGACGAATTAAATCTTGGTAGAGATTACAAAAAAACCGTTGGAATCAAAATTCCAACGGTCCATATTATTTATTCAAAATTTTCTTTGACATTCGGCATGTACTCTAGAAGATCACCCGGAGTTACACCTAATCCTCGACATAATGCACCTAGCGTATCGTAATCTATCCGTTTGGTTGCGTTACCAGCAAGCGAAGTAATCGTGTTTCGACTCACACCTGTTAAATCCACTACATCTTTATTTTGCAGTCCCCGCTCTCGCATAATATCACCGAGGCGACAACGTATACTTAAAGGGTTCATAAAATTCCTCCAAAAAATAAGCACAGAATGTTGACAATAACTATCCAACAGGGGGTAAACATATGTTTATAAAAACAAAAACGAATTCATTCGTACTAGAACGGGCAGCGATGGTATTTGGACCTTATGATCAATCTCATAATTATGAGATATTTGAGGGGATCATTTACGACGGACAATACTTTTTTCACATAGAGGACGGGCGTTTGTGGCTTCGGCATGTGCTCAAAGTAGACCATCCTGAACATACCCACTTATTCGTCGACGGTGACAGCGGTGGACTCCAACTGGCAGAAAACATTCAGTGTGACCTTATGGAAGCTGTATCCAATACAATTGAAAGACTACATACTATGGACAGCATGACATTTCTAATTAACGAATTGCTGTGGCTAAACAATCGTGGAGACATTAAACTTAATTTTATTAAATAGCAATAAATAAGTATGCTTAGATAAGCTTGCATGACTCATCAGAAAAGAACAAATTGAAGTCACTATTGATCCAGTTCACAAGTTTTTTGCTATCTCGCAAAGGGGTCATCATCTTTATTGGAATTCCAAATGTATTCAATTTGATTGGCTACCTGTTGAGCTTTTTCAAAACCAAACTGATCGGAAACAAAGCCTAAGGACATATCCATTCCAGCAGATACACCGGATGAAGTATAGAACTTTCCATCTACTACCCATCTTGCGTTTGGAATCCAGTTAACCTCTGTGCCAATGGATTTGACCCAATCAAAGGCTAATTTATTGGATGTGGCGCGCCTGTTTTTTAACAAGCCTGTTTTGGCAAGCAGCGCGGAACCCGTACAGACGGTTATACAAAAATTGGACTGTTCCGCAATCTCTTTGATCTGTTTCATAAATGTATCGTCATGGATTAAGCCCCTTGTCCCCTGTCCGCCCGGGATCATGAATATGCCATTGGGTTTTACTTGTGCAATGGGTTCTGTCACAATCTTGGTTTTTTGCCGGCTCTCAACAATTCCCCCGTCCATGGAGAAATATTTTAAGTCATAAACTTCTGGTAGGCGGCCAAAAATCTCAACGGGTCCGAATACATCCAGTGTTTCAAAATCATCGAACAAGCATATGTTAAAGTCCATACGGCTCACTTCCTTCAAATATTAATCATACTATACACCCCGTTTCCTGAATTAGACAATATAAAAAGCGCCTTCGCGGGCGCTTATTTAGTGTGCTTTAAGGCGGTCTGGTACCCTTTTATGAGCGTAAAATCCAATTCGCCACCTGCTCAGCTACCTTTGGATGATTAAGATAGGCAAAGAAGTTGTGGGGATTGGGGCGTCCGGTATGACTATCTTTCCAGAACGTGTAGATAAGCGGCTGATCATTAATGCTTTCTATTAAATTCCGACTCAGCATCAGATAGAAATCATCTTCGATCGCAGCGTCATGCGCAATGTAGTCATCCACGGCGTTAATGTTGGTCCAATGTCTAATATTTGCAGGATACATGCCATCGTCAGGCTCATTGGAATCATACAAGCTGCGCTTTACGGCAGGCTCGCCTAACGGATTACCCAATGTTAGCCATTCGTTAACCTTGTGTTCCCATAGATGCTTGTATTCACTCATACGTGAGAATTTCCATAATACATCGTAAGCCACCATGCACCCCATACTATGGGAAAGAAGCATTACGTCGTCTCCACTACTTAAAGCCTTTGCTAGAGGAGCCTGTAATCTTTCACGAATTTGGGAGCCTACTACACGGCTGGTCAAGTAAGCTCCCAGATCAGGGAGAAGCTTTTTGATAGCGCGGGTGCTCATACCAAACAAAGACAGGTAAGGGCTGAGTTTTTTTGCAGCATCATCATAGAAGTGTATGATGGGTTCGTTTGCTATCAGGCGGTCGTATTCCTCCGGCGTCATTTGATCGGTGGGTCGATTGATTAATTGCTGCATACTCTCGTCGTAAAAATGGTCTGGAACGTAGAAGTTTCCATCCTCTTCTTTTTCAAAAAGTTGTCCGTACCGAGGCCGGCTCTCTAATAAGAGGCGATTGTTGATATCTCCATAATAACTAAATGTCAGGGAAATATGCTCTTGCTCCAGCCTTTGAGCCGCTTCCTCATTCACTCGACGCAATCCTGCGATCAGCGCCATTTTGATGAGACGAAGCATTTCGTCGCATTTGGGCTTTTTGTCACGACCATGGATAATGACCAGATGTTTAGTACCCATCTCCTATTGTTCTTTCAGACGATCCACACGGACAGTTTGAGTATTGCCGGGTCTGCTACCTATCTGTACAGTTGCCATGCTGTTCGCTTCGTCTACATGCTCAATCCAGATCGGTTTTCCATCCAATTGTACGGCAATGGTATCGGGTGAATCGTAAATCGCTTTTGCTCGCTCTACATTCATGCTGTTCTCCCCCTGCTGATTGTTTTTGTGTGCATTCATTTAGAAATATAGGTGACCTAGTCCTCGTCTATAATCCGTTCAACGTCCAATGAAGGGATGCTATGAGAAGGCGAACTTGAAACCACAGCCTCCAAATCCACATGACCCACAGCTACGGGAAAAGGCGGGCGAACTCCATGGGAAAGGGCAAACTCGGGCGGCAATGCATCCTGTTCGCCTCCAGCGGGCCCCCGAAAGGCGATATGACTTTGACCCACACGATGACTGATCTGCCGAGGATAGGATTTTCCGGGCATAAATTGTGTACCTCCTTTTGAAGCGGATATGCCTTACTATGCACCAAAAAAGCTGCAACCATGCGCAGGGGAAGCAATTCGCAGCCTTCATTTACACCTCATACAATCCTTTGTACGAAGCATACTAAATGAAACCTTACTAAGCGAAAAATGATATGCCCACAGCCGCGACACCCGAAATCGAATGATACAAAATGCTGACTAAAGAAAAGGAGGACTGGCGGTATGCATACGGTCTGGAAAGGCGCAATCAGCTTCGGGCTGGTTCATGTGCCAGTTAAAATGTTTTCAGCGACAGAGGACAAGGATATTTCCATGCGCTACATTCACAAGGAGTGTGGGAGTCCGCTTAGCTATGTACGGAAGTGTCCTGTTTGTGATAAGGAGGTTGAATGGGAGGAAATTGGAAAAGGCTATGAATATGAAAAAGGGAAGTTCGTCATGTTCGATAAGGAGGAATTGGAGCAGATCAGCGGACAAGCGGATAAAAATATCGTCATTTTGGATTTTGTAGACCTGCAGGAAATTGATCCGATTTATTTTCAAAAAACGTATTATTTATCCCCGGATCAGGCTGGCTCCAATGCGTATAAGCTACTCATGAATGCGATGAAGGATACCGGAAAAATCGGCATTGCCCAAATCTCCATCCGCTCCAAAAGCAGCCTGGCAGCTATTCGGGTGCTGGATGAGTGTTTGGCCGTGGAGACGATGTTTTACCCGGATGAAATTCGTCCCATTGCTCAAGTTCCTAACCTACCGGGGCAAGAGGAGGTTAAAGAGAAGGAGCTGACGATGGCAAAGATGCTGATTGAGCAGCTATCTACACCTTTTGACGCAGCCAAGTATACGGATCAGTATCGCGAGCGTCTGCTGGATCTCATTCAGCATAAAGTGGCCGGAGAAGAGGTGCGAGTCGCCCCGACACAGCCGCAGACCAATGTCGTGGATTTAATGGCTGCTCTTCAGGCCAGTATTGAGGCCGTAAAGCCCGTCGTAACTGATCCTGGTCCTGGTGCTCCCGGCCCTGCTGCCGCGAAAAAACGCCCTGCGCGTAAACCAGCAGCGCCGACAGCACAGCAGGCGGTGGCAGGCGATGCCATCTCTCCGACTCCAGTCAAAAAGAGAAGAAGCACCGCCAAACCTAAAGAAACCTGATAAAGAAACCCGATAAAGAAACCTGATAAACAAACTTGAGATCATACAAAAAAGCTTCTAAGGGGTGGCGATGATACCGCTTTGGTACGACAGGAGCTGGCTGAACGCCCCCCGCTCCTCTTGTACCAGCTGTCGATAGTTTCCTTGCTGTATGACCTCGCCTTGCTCCAGCACGACAATCTGATCCGCGTGACGGATCGTTGACAGGCGGTGAGCGATGACGATCAGCGTCATTTGACCTTTCATCCGCTCCAGCGCTGCCTGAATGGCGGCTTCATGCTCACCATCGAGCGCACTTGTCGCTTCATCCAATATGAGGACCGGAGGATGATGCAGGACAGCCCGCGCTAATACCAATCGTTGGCGTTCCCCGCCAGACAGACGAATCCCGCGATCCCCAATGACTGTGTCCAGCCCTTCGGGCAGTCTGGCAACAAAGCTGTCTGCGGCTGCAAAATGCAGCGCCTCCCATAGCCGCTCCTCGCTCGCATTCCTGTCCGCCAGCTTCAGATTTTCACGAACGGTGGCATGGAACAGAAAAGGGTCTTGTGACACGTATCCAAACGATTGCCGCCACTGTGGCAACAGTTCGTCATCCAAAACACGTCCATCTATTTTAATCTGCCCCCCAGTTGGACGTAGAAAGCCCATCAGCACATCGACCAACGTACTCTTGCCCGCTCCTGATTTCCCCACAATGGCTGTCATCCCCCTGGCAGGTATAAACAGATTAATTTGGTGCAGTGCAGGATCTGCCGCACCATCATAGCGATAATCCAGACCGCTGCATTCAATCCCGCTACGCAGAAACAAGGGGTACCGCGTCGATGTAGCTACATGAAGTTCCGATTCAGCAGATCCAGCGGATGGAACGCGAGCGGCAGAGGATGCAACTGCAAGCAACGACGGATCTGAGAAAGCTTCGCATTCCTGCTGTACTTTGGTCACACTTTCAAAAGCTGAGATCATGGACATGATATATTCCAAACTCGCTTGAATCAGGGCGAACCTCGGCCATAAGCGGGAAAATATGAGGATCAGCACAATCAGCTTTTCAGGTGAAACATGCAGCCATTGCAGGGACGCGAATATAAGACAAACGACAAATACAGCTGCTGCTGTGCGATGCAAAAACTGCGTAGTGGCATTTTGCCGAACAAATTGGGTCGAATTATCCTCCATGCGACGCGTCAGGGAGCGAAACCAATCTATGTTGGCTGCCTCCAGCAGATTGCTTTTAATATCCTTCATTCCATTCATATGATCGGTAATGCCGGCAAAATAAATCTGTGAAAGCTCAGTGGTACGGTCACCTAGCTGCTTGGCATTTCGAATAGAGCGACGGAACACGACAAACAGTCCCAATCCACTCAGGAATACCAATCCGGTTAAGGAAGGGGATAACCAAAAAGCCAGCGCAATCTGGATCAGCGTAAACATGATGGCTGTGGTGAGTTGAAGAAGCAAATTGGTTCCCTGACTGACACGTGCCAGCTCGGTCGTCATCACATGGCTAAAATCAGATTTACGCTGGCGCAAATAAAAAGTCCACTGTGCCTTCATAAAGGAGGTATACACGTCTATTCTAAGCGAGCGCATAAAACGCTGCTGAATCTGTGAGCTCAGGACCGATTGGTAACGCTGAAGCAGAGCCTGCCCTGTAAGCAGCACCACAAAAAGCAGCAGCATCCCCGGCAATAGCCAGCTTTTGGGAATGTACGACAAGAAATGATCGAATCCATCGGACAGAAACGGCAGTCCTGAATGACCGGCGAATACGCCGATGGCCGCCAGCATAGGCACAAGCATATAAATGCCAAAGCCCTCCAGCAGGCTGACAATCATCATACATACGATATTGAGAATTAACGTACCACCGTTCACGGTGTACAGCTTGGTTAAATATAATCGCAGGTGAGCCATAACGCACACTCCTTATCGGGTCAGTGCTTTGAAAATCGCCGTTTCAGCCAAAGAAATGGACGTAAAGGGATGTACAAAAAATGCAGCTTGCGAGGCAGCGGCAACAAGATCGGATCACCCGTAGAAGGAAACAAACGGCTAATAAGATAAAGTAATCTGTGTCTTGGCTCCTTTAGGGAAAGCAAGTAAGCTCGGCTAATGGGCTGAGGGGTGACCGCTGTAGCTACAGCTACGGCAGGGCTTGAGGCGGCTGTAGCAGAAGCTACAGGCATAGTAAGACTGCTCACAGCAGTGTTCAATGTGCTCACCGTATCACCCGTCACGCTACCGACTTCTCTCGCGATGCCAGTAGCGTCACTGACATCGTGCAGAGCCGCTTCGCCAAAGGCATCGCCAGCTGCTGCACCGCCGACTGAAGCACCGCCATCCGAAGGGGCGGTCTCCACCGGCTGCGTCAAAGCTATGCTTTGCGACAGCTCTGACGCAGCCGTTCCGTTCGCACCCGGCCCGCTGGCAACCGGGTGCGGTGCGGGTACGCTGGCCTGCATGAAGGCCAGCGCGCTCAGCGCGAGCCTGTGCGCCTGCCGGGTCTCTGATATCGGACGCATCGGCTCCGGTATCGGCGTACCCAGCAGCGCAGCGGCGAGCTTCCAGGCCTGCCCGCCCACAGGCAGGCCTCCGTAGCGGCGCAGCAGCAGCAGCAGCGCCTCCCAATCGACATCGCAGGCGGTGAGTCTGTCGATGTCGACTAGCCAGCGCAGCCTGAACCAGCCGTGACGAGCGCCGTGGGCGCTCAAGTACAGGAACTGATGCTCGCCGCCGAGTGTGTACGTACTGGCTGCCATCGCCGCTGTGCTGTCAGCGGATGCCGACTGTCCCCCCCGACTCGCTCCTGCGGATTCACTGAATTGACGGCGGTCCCACAATTCATCAAAAGAGGGTTCCCCGCCGGCATCCGGGTGGAGACGCCAATGCAGCTCCACCTCTACCCGCTTTTGCGGATGAAGGAAAGATGTATGATGATCCTTCCACTTCCAGCTGCCAAGGACACGCGTTTCTCCGCTTTTGGACTCATAACCGGCTTCCCGTATCCAATGCTCGGCTTCATCCATGTCATCCGGCGCAATGAGCAAATCTATGTCCTTGGAGGTACGCAGGGAAACATCCCCGTACAATTGCTGCGCCAGTGCAGGCCCCTTGAGTATAAATACACGGATGCCATGATCCATGAGCAGCCTGGTCAGCCGCGCAGCCTCTGCTTGAAGAAGAAGCATACGCAGCGTATTTCGGTGATATTGCACCTGCAGGCTCTCCAGCAATGGTCCGGGAATGGCCGGATCATTCGACTTTTTTAGTTGGAGATATATCAGCGGTACTACCCGGTGATGATCTGCCAGGCGCAACAGGCGAGCCCAGTCCAGCTTATGCAGATGAATATCAGCGAACGTACGCTGCGATGGAGCAACCTCTTTTTTTAATAAAGAAAGTAATATCGTTAATTCATGATCCTTTTTCCAACGGGCAAGTTCCAGAAGAGACTTGGTGGGCATACTTTCTTCTCCTTCGATTGTTTGAACATCTTTTTGTCTCATCGCATTAAGAATGGCCTTTATTCGCCATTTGCGTATTCGTGGCCGTCACGGTTCGTCTCCCGAATAGACCCACCACCGTAAACGCCCCCATCTCCCGTTCACCTGTAACATAAATCGGTCCGCTTCGTACCCATGCATGTGCTGCCAACCGTCCAGCAGCATTTTTGGCTGTACCCAAATATAGCGTACAGTCCAGTTTTCTGCGCCCCAGCAACGTCATCGCGGCAGAGGCCTGTACAAGACAGCTACTGCGCCATGGGGTGTAACGGCTTGCCAGCTCCACAGCATGTGAAATATGCCGAATGGACTTTTCCTGCTGCGGGTCACATTGCCAAGAGGTTTCTTCCATACGTATCCCCCATTGGCCTGAGTAATCCTCAAAAGAACGAAGCTGACGAAGCCTCGCCCATCCCAGCGCCAGCCAGGCTTCCGGCAATAATCTCCTGACCTCTGGAGCCAGGAGAAGAAGCCGTTGTATCCGCATATTAAACCGTCTCCCGCTGGAGCTTTAGCAGTCCTTCCCGTTCCAACTCAGCCACAAAGGCATGTACCTGCTGTCTGCACTGTTCCTCGTTCACTTCATATTCATCCGTCAGGGCAGCTACGATCTCTCCGAGTGAAGGACTGGACTCCGCCAATTCCCAGATACGCCCTCCTGTAAAGCCCAGGTTATAATATTTTCCAGTGTTAATACTCATCATGACCTTTTCTCCGTCCATGTCACTGACATAGACCTCTTCACTGTAAATGACGCGGTAATGGTCTTTGGCTGGATCAGTGGCTGCCATAGCTGTTTTCCTCCTTATGAATGAGTTCAAGTACCCGTTGTACAATCTCGGATGCGGTAAAAGCGGAGCTACTCCTGAGCAATCGCCAGCCCTCCACTTTCCCAGCCATCCGGGCCGCCGTTCCAAAATACCATTCACCCAAACCCATTCGCGAAATTGTCCCCCTACGATATGTATGCAATAGTAATGTATGCAAGCACCCCAGTACGTTTAAGGGCTGTTCCGTAACCGCGGGTAGCTGGTTGGATGGCTCTGCCACAAGCTCGAATACACCGCCCAGGGAAAGCGGTTCGTTATAAAATTCGTCTACTGTAGGGACGGCATATTTATTCCATTCACCTGTGAGCTTAAGCAGTTCCCCATATTGTGGCAGCGCAGGCTGTCCAGACGTTAAAACAAGCCTGTGCTTTTGGGGGCGCACATGCTTGTTTCCCTGTAAAGACTCCAGTTGAAGCAGGCTGTCCAGCCCCAGCTTTTGTTGCGGATAAGCCGGATAAACGATGAGCTCGGATGCCGTAGCTTTTACAGCAATAACATCATCACTGACCATCAGATAGCCTGCCTGTCTAAAAGCAGCAGCCAGCGTCGATTTTCCCGCACCGGATTCGCCTACAAAAGCGTAGGCCTTGCCCCCGATAACGACCGCGCTTCCATGAATAGGAAATATATGTCTTTGCATCAGAAGGACGCCCATGCATGAACCCAGTAAAAACAACCGCACAGTGTCCATATCGGCTCCGGGGTAAGGGCATACCTCAATCTCCCTGCCTTCCCTGACGGCATATATGGCCGTGCCGGGTATTTGGAACATAAAGCGTTCACCCTGCATCACAAAATTAGCCTGCTCAAGCTGATCGCTCCATGCTGTCAAATCCGCCTGATGAATGACCACATCCTCTATCGCCTCCGATGCTGACAGTACCAGCTCAGGAAGCTTCAGTTCACTCGCAATCCTGAGTCCAAAGGCTGTATATTGGGCCCAGCCGACACTTGCACTCCTGTCATGCACGATAGGACTCACTCCCTCTGTCCTTAAAAAAATCCCGTCTTTATTTCCTTGAGCAGCAAGCATCTCTAACCCAAAAGAAATAAAGACGGCTCATTACAGATCTATCTTTTATGACTGGCTTCAATGTATGACCATCTGTTAGCTTGGATTATAAAGATCGGCGTCGTGGTCGGACACCCAATCAATCTGTTTCCAGCCTTTCCCCGCCATGGTCTGGTTAATGTCCAGCACCTCTATCGTCGGTTCCTGCCATTCTTTTTTACTCATCTCATCACCTCCCTTCCAACGAATGTGAACGATCCGGCGTGATCAAATCAGATCAGATCGAATCAATTCAATCCACAAAGAAAACGGTACACGATCAAACTGTGCATAAGCAGTCGTATATTGGGATCGGACGCCTGTTCGGGACCGGGGTGACGGAGTTTCGACATGGCCGTCTTAATAAGCTCTATATTGAGATATTCGGCGGCCCGTAAATCATGGCACATCATTTGAAGCTCCCCCATAAACGTATCCCAGCAGGGAATCATACGATGTAGCCAATCTGCAGGCTGCACGCCCCGCACACGCTGGTTCAACCGAACAACATCAGGCAGATGATCCTTCATAGCTGTACGAATGAGTGCACGGTCTCGACCGTTTTGCACATACTGCTCAAATGGTACGGATAAGCAAAAGCGAATCACCCGGCTGTCTCCTGTCGGATCACGTTCCCACAGGCCATAACGCAAAGAAAGTTTGGTCGCGACTACACCATTTTTGTTGGCAATCGCCAGATTCGAAAATTTCTCTTTTCTCGTCTGGTCGGCATTCTTCATCCAGCCTGTTCCGCTCAACACCGGAACATCCTCGACATGCATCCGTTTGGCAAACTCCGGGTGAATCAACGAAGGAACCGGACTTCGTTTGCCCCGAAATAACGATACATGAGTATCTAGCAAGGTAGCTTTTTTCAGCATCACGGGTAGCAGACGAGACATACGTCTTCCGGTCAGCCTGCTATAGCGCCACAAGCCCTGAAAGGATTGCAGCCAGTGCAAACGACGAAACTGACGGGCATAATAGTCCAGTGCAGGGCCCCATGAAACGGTAAAATTGCCTCGTGCCCCGGTCAGCAGTACACCGACATTATGTTCCTGTGCTTTTTCATAAAAACCTCTGATCCAGAAGGAATTTTCAAAATATTTATAGGGAGCCTCCATAAGCTCCAGCCAAGTATCAATTTCGGAAAACGGGCTTTTCCCCTCAAAATCCAGATAATTTTCGTGAATGTTGCCTACATAGCGAGCCGTAGACTGAATATAGCTTCGTTCGTTCGCCAGCAGTGCAGGCGATGTCCAATCCTCAAAATCCTGAACAGGTACATAGCTGTACGCATACAGCGGCTTTTGTTGCAAATGCAGCGATGGTGCGGCAAAGCTGGCAACCGCTCCGGAATCCAGTCCCCCGCTCAAGGCAGCCCCTACGGCGCGATGCGTCCGTAATCGGGCAGTGACCGCCTGTGAGAACACCTCGCGGAACGCTTCTATGTACTCGCCTCTCGTTTTGAGCCGCAGCGGCTCTACCTCATCCAGACATGCATATTGATGAAGAATTCGCTTTCCCTCCTCCATAGTGAACCAATGTGCGGGAGGAAGCTGGTTGATATGCTTGTAGACGGTCGTGCCGATATCGACGGATTCCTGCATGGAGCGGATCGACAGAAATTCGGCCAGCCACGGTTCATGCAGTTCTTTTCGCAAAGAGGATAAGGTCAAGAGCGGAGCTACGACCGTGCTAAATGCAAAGCCTGAGTCATGCTGATAGGTGTACAGCGTGCGGCTTCCCGTCATATCGCGAGCGCCGTATAAACGCCGTCGCTTGGCATCCCAAATGACAAAGGCAAAATCGCCTATCAAATATTGGGCCGCATCCACCCCCCATTTGTCATATGCCAGTAAAATCAGCTCGCTATCCGTGATTTCCTGCCGTCGCTCCTGTCTGACCCCGAGCCGTTCAAGCAGCTCGGAACGATTGTCCAAAATCGCATCCGCAGTGATAGCCAGATCTCGCTCCTCATCATAGAAGGGGAGACGTTCATGGACAGATTCCGGGGTCACATGCTGGGCATGACATCCCAAAAAAATGGAGCCTTCACACCAGGCACATACGCGGTCGGCGGGATATTTTCGCAGGGCTTGCATCATTTTACCGCCTTCTTCGGCGCTTGCGGACTCACGCCCAAAGTTGTAGATTCCAGCAATTGCACTCACGTTCTCCCCCCTTTTTCTCCAGCGATTGAATCCGTCGTTCATTCACAATCTGCTCCATATCCATCCTTGCAGGACCGAGAGGGGCCGCATGATGTCTTTCATTCATTGCATGTATTGAATTTATTTCGTTTATCGCGAGTTCCCTGTTATGTGTATCTTGTTCATCCAGCATTCGATAAGCAGTCTTCCATTCAAAACCGCTCTGCTGGAGAAACTGGTGAGTACGTCGGCTGATCAGCTCCACATCCGGCTCATCCTCAAAGCGTGCTCCAGTGATTTACTCGGCCTGTTCCAGCGCCTCCACGTAGCCAAACTGCCTAAATATGCGAGACCCGATGCTTCTGCAATACAACTCGATTTCCTGTTTACTCAACAGGTGTTGCCAGCTATGTACTGAATCCTGATGGGGCCTTGCTTTTCAATCAAGAATACTCCTCCTCTAGCTCTACTCAAGACACTTTTATGGATACATTTCGTATATAATTATAAATTTATGATACAAATTGTATCTTGTCAATCCCTTTGATGGATAAATTCTGTACATGACGCTCATCTTAATGCATAAGTACATCTTGGATAAGCGATAGCGGTCGCCTAAAAGCTTTCCAGAGAAGGAGCCTAGCACTATGGGACAAGCTGTTAAAGGTACGATTAGCATTGAAGGTCAGGAAATTCCCATCACCAACCCGAATAAACCACTGTGGCCGGAAGCCGGCGTGACCAAAGCGCTATATCTTCGCAAGCTCGCGGTGTTAGCTCCTTTCTTGCTCAAATATTGCCAGCATCGCCTGCTAACCGTCATCCGCTGGCCACATGGTATCCACGGTGATTTTTTTTATCAGAAAAATGCCCCGCGCCCCCGGCCGGATTATATTGAAACCACGCTGCATGACGGTATTGAATATATCGTGCTTAACAAGCTGCCTCAATTGCTATGGCTCGGCAATCAGGCTGCACTGGAATTTCACCCCTCCCTGCATCATGCGAGAAGCCACTTGCCCTGTGAATGGATGATTGATTTGGACCCGTCCAGAGAAGTGGAGCCACGCATTATGGAGGCTGCCTCCATCGTCGGTGAAGTGCTGGCTTCGCTTGGTTTGAATTCGATCCCCAAAACATCCGGAGCCACCGGAGTGCAAATTATCGTCCCGATTCGAACAGGTGTAACCTTCGACGAGCTTCGCAGCATCGGGCTGCTGGTCGGACAGTTTGTGACGGAAAAACACCCGCATCTGTTCACACTGGAACGGTTAAAGAAGGATCGTGGAACAGCCATCTATTTTGATTATTTACAGCATTATCAGGGAAAAACGCTGGCTGCTCCCTATACCCCGCGGGCACGCCCCGGTGCTACTGTATCCACTCCGCTTACATGGGAAGAGGTACGGCGGGATGTATCACCGCTTGACTACCATTTGCTGAATATTGAGGAACGGCTAAATCAGATAGGTGACTTGATCGGCAAGGTTCCTCCCCAGCCTGTCGAGGATGTTCTAAAGCATATGCGTGCCAAGGCTCATCCAACCTGATTTTTTGCCTATGCAGCACAAAAAAGGGGACAACTCCCGCAACCATAATGGCTGAGAAATTGTCCCCTTGAGCTAGTGTATTCCCTTTTTCTTAAAGCGTCCGCCCTTCACATCGTGAATGTTGCCAATCGCTACAAAAGCGTGGGGGTCCCAATCTTCAACGATGTTCTTCAGCTTCGCTTCCTCCAGACGGGTGATGACGACGAAAATGACTTTTTTGCTGTCGCCTGTAAAGCCGCCTTCACCTTCCAGGTAGGTTACACCCCGTCCCAGACGATCTGTCAGAGCATCCCCGATGTCGCGGTATTTTTCACTAATAATCCAGACCGATTTGGACTGATCCAGACCTTCAATCGTAATATCAATCATTTTCATGGCGATATAATAAGCAATCATGGAATAGAGGGCATTCGGCCAGCCGAATACAAAGCCTGCGCTTCCCAAAATGAAGATGTTCACGAACAGGACGATCTCACCGACCGAAAAAGGAGTTTTTTCGCTGACGAGAATAGCTACGATCTCTGTTCCATCCAGCGAGCCGCCAGATCGAATCACAAGACCTACCCCAACGCCGAGAATAACACCGCCAAAGATAGCTCCGAGCAGCGGTTCGCCAGGTGTCAACGCACTTACATTGTGAAGTAATGCGGTTCCGATGGACATGACAATAATGCCGAATAATGTGGATAAAGCGAAGGTTTTACCGATTTGTTTGTAGCCGATAACTAGAAATGGAAGGTTCAACAGGGTCAGGAAAATGCCGAGCGGGTAACCAGTAATCTTGGAGGCCATAATAGAAATACCTGTAACGCCTCCGTCAATAACGCCGTTGGGAACCAGGAATATTTCCAGGCCCACTGCCATCAGAGCCGCACCAACCACAATCATGGCTGCACGCTGCAACAGGCGTTTTATTTTGTTCTTAGGATTAGCTGGAATTTTGCTGATCTTGGTCAACTCTCCGGTCACATCTGTGATCTCAGATAAACTTTGGACTTCCTTGCTCACTACACTCATATATAAATCCCCCCGTTACAGTATGATATATTGGACAAAAAAGGGGCTGCTATCCGCAGTCCCCTCTTCTTTACCGCGCTATTTATATAAATAGTATATCACAAAACTGTGATTTTGCGCAAAAAAGTTAGTAAAAAGCACATAAATCTCAATAAAGCGGGATTATATTGATAAAAACGGCGAAAACCGCCTTTAAAGGAGTGGAGAGAGCATGCGAGCTAGAATTTCAGCTGTTTTCTGCGCTCGTGACCGTCTGCGGAATACGTTTAAATCTATGCACGAGGAGTTGGAAATGTCCTCTTCAAAGTCGGTCGAAAGGCGTTCCAGCGCTGAACACGCAAAGAGTACAGCAGTCAGCTCAAAATTATAGAAAAAGCTGCGCATGTCTATATTCGCGGTCCCTACCGAGCCGAGCAAGTCATCCACAATCACTACTTTGGCGTGAATAAAGCCTTTTCGATACTGGTAGAACTCCACCCCCGCCTCCAACAGTTCCTGCACATAGGACAGAGACGCCAGATGAACCAGCTTCGAATCCGATTGATATGGAATAATAATCTTCACATCCACACCGCTAACCGCTGCCAGCTTAAGCGCCTCATAAATAGCCGGGTCAGGAATAAAATACGGTGTCGTAATCCAGACTCGCTTCTTGGCAACTGACAGCGCTCCAAAGCACATCTCCTGAATCGTATCCCATACCTGATCGGGACCGCTGCTCAATATCTGTACCTCCTCATCCTCTGAACAGGTATGCGGGGGAAACAAATTCGCATCCATCAATCTCTCCCCCGAAGCCAGCTTCCAGTCACTCAGAAACGCATTTTGCAAAAAATAGACACTATCTCCCTCAATCTGCAAATGCGTATCCCTCCAAAATCCCACTTTGGGGTATTTACCGAGGTAATCGTCGCCTACATTAATTCCTCCCACAAATCCGATCATTCCATCCACTACCACGATTTTACGGTGATTTCGGTAGTTAATCCGGCGATCCAGCGTGGCAAAAAACGGAGGCAAAAAATAATGAAATTCCACTCCCGCCTCGCCACAGGCGCGAATAAAAGAATAGGGCAAATTGTAGCTTCCCACGCCGTCCACCACAAATCGTACTTTAACTCCCTCATGTGCCTTGCGAATCATGACCTCCTGAAACTTTCTTCCGATTTCGTCCGCCCGAAATATGTAAAACTCCACATGAATATGATGCTGTGCCTGCTCCATCGCGGTCAGCATCGCTTCAAAGGTCTCTTCTCCGTTGGTCAGGACTCGCGTGCGATTGCATCCAGTCAACGGATTTTCAGACATGCGAATTAACTGGTTAAACAAACGCTCCTGATGCCTGAAATGGGGATTGTGCATTTGTTCCACCTGCTCAATCACCCTCGATTGAGCCCACAGACGCTCTTTGAATTCACGAAACAGCTGCGATCCCCCTTTTCGAATCATTTTGCGCTTCTTATAATCCTGTGCTACAAAGTAGTACACGACAAAGCCAATGAGCGGGAAGCAGAATAAAATGAATAGCCAGGCTACTGCTTTGGACGGCTTGCGGAATTCGAAGAGCAGGATTGTCCCGGTCTGAAAAATAAAAACGATTAAAACCAACAGCAACCACAGCATGTCCAAGCCTCCTTGTGTTTCCACGTTTTATACCAAGCTCTCCAATTTTTTTGACATGTTTGCCCCTTTAGCTGAATAGATAGTAACCAAGCACTATAGGAGCGATGTCCGGAAAGGAGCGATTATGAAAAAAGGAAGCCTAAATCGCCGGATGACCTTGCTTGTCATTCGGGATGCACAGCAACCGCCCAAGCAGCTGCAATGCTCTACAGCCGCTGTCATTCTCGTCCCGACTCTTGTGATCGCGTCTATCTCTACACTCGTAATCGGGCTGCAAATCCGTTCTTCCCATATTATTTCCCAAATGGAAACGAATCTTGCTGTCCAGAGTTTGCAGATGGAGGTTACGGTAGCAGACAAGGATGCAGCCATCGGACGGCTACGACGCGAGGTCATGGGTCTGACGAATCAAGCGACCAGTATTCGTGAACGCCTCCAGCGCATAACGGAACTGGAACAACAAATGCAGCAATTTATTCGTAAACACGGAAAT
Source organism: Paenibacillus kribbensis (assembly GCF_001705305.1). Lineage (GTDB taxonomy): Bacteria > Bacillota > Bacilli > Paenibacillales > Paenibacillaceae > Paenibacillus > Paenibacillus kribbensis_B. The sequence goes on along the minus strand of NZ_MCBP01000003.1, from coordinate 372,435 downwards.
TCCTCTAGCGCAAGCAGCAATAAATCAACCATAACTCCGCTCTCCTGGGATGCCTCCGGCCATACCGGGGGCGAGCTCATTGCAGTTCACGAAAATACAGTCCTGCTGGCTCGCCAGGCCATGGATGATTTTCAAGAGATCGAATCCCTGCTGGACACGGTGGAACGCACGGTTCCCCGCTCTATTCAGCAGGCGAATGCCGTACAACAGAATCTGGAGCGTAAACAAGCTGCGCAACTGCTTCAGACCCGCAGGCTGGCTCTTGCCGAGCAAGGTAAGCCCTCCATTTGGCCTGTAGGCTCACGCCGAATGTCCTCCAGCTTCGGCTATCGCAGCGATCCGTTTACGGGCAAATCGGCTTTCCATTCAGGCCTGGACATCGCCGGACAAACGGGAGATCCCGTCTATGCGGCGGGGGCAGGCACCGTACTGGAGGCCAATTCCAGCGGAGCCCGCGGCAAGTGCATTATCATCCAGCATCCTGACGGACTCCAGAGCTGGTATATGCACCTGAGCGGGATGCAGGTGGCTCCGGGAGATCATGTCCAAAAAGGACAGACCATCGGCCTGATGGGAAGCACCGGACGAAGCACGGGACCTCATCTTCATTTTCAAATCGTCAAGCATAATCAGCCTGTCGATCCATTACTGTATGTACAATAAAAGATTGGGGGAAACCATCATGTTCAAGGAATCGAAAAGAAAGCTCTCCACTCCAGTAACAGATACGCTGCTGGCTAACGGCACCAGCTTTGAAGGTACTGTTGAGGCTGAGGCCAATATTCGGATTGACGGCCATTTTCAAGGTGATATCCGCAGCACTCATACCGTCATCATTGGAGAAACCGCTGTTGTGCGTTCAGACATTATGGCACGGGACGTTGTTCTTGCCGGTAAGGTATTCGGCAGCATCACCACAGAGGGACGGCTGACCATTACGCCGACAGGCGAGCTGTACGGGAATACAGCCGCAGCCGCATTAGTCATTTCAGAAGGCGGCGTACTGGAAGGCACAAGTCAAATGATCCGTACGAAGGATGCTGAGCCGTTGACCTCGGCGAACGATTCGAACGACGAATCCTTAACCCGTTCCGACACCTATCCCGGCAAAAGTAAAGAAAACAGCAAAGCCCCCCTGCAATCAGAAGCAGGATAACAACGGGCTGACATTATTCCATTATATCCTCCACTCAGCGCTCCAAAAATAAATGGTATACCTTGCGTATGACGATTTTGGCGCACATATACAGCGGAATCACCAGAATGATACCCAGTAAATTGACCGAATAATCGGACAGAGCTGATAAGGCTTCGTTAAGCATATCCGACAGTCGTGACAGCGGGTCTTCAACCGGAGGCAGCACCTGCCTCAAGGATTGATTATGCCGCCATTGGCTCAATTGATCAACCAGACAACCAGACTTTTAATGAGCTTCGGCGCATTTTCAAATAAATTGGCTACCTGATCCCGCAGCGTAGGCCACACCCCCATAAGAAAATAAACAGCAGCATGGCAATGATTAAACGCAAAACGCCCCTACTGATTGATTCTTGCTGAAAATAGATTCAATAGCGTTAACATAGAAAAAAGGACGTCAAATGGCAGGCATTTGAACGTCCTTTTTGTGATTTTAGCAATTTGCAAAAATTCTGATGCTATGAAAATCAGGCTGTGCAAGAGACTCGGATCAGGTTGCAACATCCCGCTTTACGAAAACGATCCAGGCAATGCCTATAAACACCACATAATAAGCGGCCAGCACGGTTAGGGAAAAGGTAAGACCAGAGCTTACCGTCCCCGGCGGCATGTCAAGATATTTTTTCAGATCCATATGTGTAAAAAGTACGTATTGGGTCCATGCAAAACGATCCGTATCAAACAAGCCAATAGAATTATAGACAAATTTGGTGAACATCATGAACAGCGACAGTCCAATTGCCAAGGCGCTGGAACGAAAAACAGCGGACAGCATAAAAGCAAAGGCCATCGTCACAAATAAGGCGATATAGCTATACAAGAAATTCAGCGTTACGTAAGATATCGGATCACTGAACAGCGGAACAGAACCCGCTGGTGCCTCCTTGGATAGCATCATCCAAGAGGACAGCGTAACCATCAGGATCAAAATAATCGTTCCGAGCAAACTGAACAAAATAACGGATATATACTTGGACAACAAAATTTTGCTGCGAGTCCAAGGTCGGATGAGCAGCAGCTTAATCGTTCCCCAAGTAAATTCACCTGCCACCGAATCAGCGGCAACAATGACCGTAAACGTCGTATTGAGGAAAAATGTAAACATCGTCGTCAACGCAATCCCATCCCACACACTGACCTGATCGGAAATCAGGGAAATCAGCATCGGAATCACAGCAGTGATGACCGCCAGCAGCCCCAGCATAATCCATGTGCGCACACGCAGGTAAATTTTCAGATTTTCGTTATGTACCAGCTTGAAGAAATCAGCCAATGGACCCGCCTCCCGTCACTTCCAAAAATTGATCTTCCAACGTACGGGCAATCGGGCGAATCGCATATACTTTGACTCCGTTGGCAGCCAGCAGACTGTTCATCTCTGCGATCTGTTCCCGCTCCAGGTGAAGCAGCAGTTGATTGCCCTCGACGCGCCCTGCTCCGGCAAGCGCACAAGCTTGCTCGGCATCATTGACCTCAAAAGCAATTTCCTCCGTCTGCACTTCTCCCACTGTATTCTTCAGCTGCTTGATATCAACCAGCCGTCCGCTTTGAATAATGGCTACACGGTCACACATCAGCTCCATTTCGGACAACAAATGACTTGATACGAATACAGTAATTCCCTCGGTACGGCTCAATTGACGCAAATAATCCCGCAGTTCGCGAATACCCTGCGGGTCCAGACCATTGGTCGGCTCGTCCAGCACGAGCAGCTTTGGTCGATGCAAAATCGCCTGAGCTACCCCGAGTCGCTGCCGCATCCCGAGCGAGTAGGTTTTGACTTTATCATGAATCCGGTTGCCGAGTCCTACCAGGCGTATCGCCTCATCCACGCGCTTCTGGGTCACCCCCGGAGACATTCGTGCAAAATGCTGCAAATTTTGATAGCCTGTCAAAAACTTGTACATCTCCGGATTTTCAACAATCGCACCGACATGAGAAATAGCCTTTTCAAAATCCGTATTCATACTGTCTCCACAAATATGAATATCACCCTTGCTTATCGAAATCAGACCCACCATCATACGGATCGTGGTCGTTTTTCCCGCACCGTTGGGCCCGAGGAAACCAAATACCTGTCCCGCCGGAACCTCCAGCGTCAGATCGTCCACAATCGCTTTCGAGGAGATGATTTTACTCACACCCTCCATACGTATGACGGGAACCTGTCCTGTCGCTTGCTGCATGCTATGAAACTCCTTCCATCCGGAGTGAAGCCCAATTCTCTTACTGTTCATTTCCGGTTTTGGAAGTATTATACCATATTTATCCTTTCAGAAACACCTTCCGGGAACACCTTGTCACGTCTATTCCTTTTCCTTGTATATCCAAAGCACCCGCCACTCCTCACCTTCCTGCGTCACATAACAGGGCTGTACAATATCAAAAGTGCCGAATCGGGTCTTGTAATGCTGGATGACCTTAATACGATAGGCCTTTCCTACCTCTTCTCCATCCTGATCTGTACGAATACCATATTCAGCCTGCGGCTCCCCCAGCTCGAACGTAAACGTATCCGTTCCCATATCCTGCATAAAAACGTGCGCACGCTGCTGTACATACGTAGCCTTCTCGAATTTTTTCTTCATTTGTGAATGAAAAAGCTCCCATGAGCCGCCGAAATTTCCCGATTGCTCCATGGTGTAGAAGTCGTTCAGCACTTTTACCGCTTGATTATCCTCCCCCGTAGACATGACTCCGCGCAGTCCCAGCCACAGCAGCCATAACAATCCACATATTAATGCAAAATACAGCAGCTTGCGGATGAACATAAACATTGAAGCTGCTCTCCTTCTAAATAGCACCAATTGTCCCTCCCTCTGTTAGACGATCTACTGGATACTCTACAGATGTATGTGGGACAAGATGAGTTTAGAAGAAAATAACGGGTCCGCTCCTTCAAGTGCACCCGTCTTGCATTTCGTTTAATTAGGTGATACGGCCGTGGTGAGCAGATGCTTCTCCAGCAGCTCATGAATACGCTGACGTTCCTGATCATCCACGAAATAATAATATACTCCGTTGATTTTATTTCCGCGCCCCTTTAGCTCAACCGTATCTGTCTGCTTGAGAGACGGGCCGATCCGGGTCAGAAAGGTTGCCATATCGTCAAAGGTCATATCCGTGCGAATTTGCTCCCCCGCTGCCTCCAGGAACGGTTTGGCCTTTAACAGCCCTTCCTTGCTGACCGACTGTGCAAGAATCTGCTTGAGCAGCTCGCGCTGGCGGGCGTTTCTCCCGAGATCCCCACGCGGATCATCAAAACGCATACGAGCATAGGCCAACGCCTCTGTTCCATTCAATGTCAGATTCCCCTGTGCAAAATGATGGCCCTCATACTGAAAATCAAGTGGATTGTTAACCGTGACTCCCCCCACCAGGTCAACCATTTTCGCAAACCCTTCCATGTTCATCTGTACATAGTAATCTATCGGATGGTTCAAAAAATGCTCTACCGTACGGATTGACATATCCACTCCACCGAAAGCAAAGGCGTGATTGATTTTGTCCTCACGCCCCCTGCCAATCAGCTCTGTTCGCGTATCACGCGGAATATTGAACATCAGCATAGAGCCTGCGGCCGGATTTACGGACAGAACGATCATCGTGTCCGAACGGCCCGAATCATGAGGACGCTGATCTACGCCCAGCACCAGCACGGTGAACGGCTTGAACTGGGAAATGGCTGCCGGATTGGGTGCATCAGGCCCGGTGTCTGCACCTGCTGAGTGTCCCGCTCCGCCTGTCGCTACAGCAGAGACTGCCCCAGGCTGCACAATGCTGCGCGGATGATACATCGTATTGGCCGCCGTTTTAAAGGAATGATACATGTAAGCGGTGTAGGCAGCAGCACCCACGAACAACAACGCAGCAGCACCCAATGTTATTTTCAGCCATCGTTTCATACGGAGCCTCCTCTTTACGGATTCACTACGGACCGCTGATAATCTACATCCATATTGTTCAGCTGCGGCCTGCCGACCGAATAATACGCAAAGGCCGACCGCCTGATCTGCTCTTCGCTGTATACATTGCGTCCGTCGATCATAATGGGGTGTTTCATCAGCTCATTCAGCTCACCCAGCCCCACCTCGCCAAACTCCTCCCACTCCGTCAATAGACACAGTGCATCGCAGCCCTCTGCCGCTTCCTGTGCGCTATCCGCCCACGTTATTTCCGAGCTATCCAGCAGTTTGCGGAAGTTAGCTGTAGCGATCGGGTCATATGCACGAATCTGCGCTCCTGCCTCCAGCAGCGACTGCATAATATCCAGCGCAGGGGCATCTCTTACGTCATCTGTATTGGGTTTAAATGCCAGCCCCCATATGCCAATCGTGGCTCCTTCCAGCTCGCCCAGCGCTTCTTCCAGCTTGCGTATCACATTGAAGCGCTGCCCCTGATTCACTTCCACCACGGATTTTAGCAGCTTGAATTCATAGTCCACATTGCCCGCAATTTGGATCAGCGCTTGTGTATCCTTGGGAAAACAAGAGCCGCCATAGCCAATACCTGCAGACAAAAATGAGGTGCCGATCCGCTGATCCAACCCCATGCCGTGGGCCACGCGCGTGACGTCCGCGCCCACCTTTTCACAAATATTGGCTATCTCATTAATAAACGAAATTTTGGTCGCCAAAAAAGCATTCGACGCGTACTTGATCATTTCTGCCGAACGGATATCTGTGGTTAAGATATTCGCCGTGAGCGGCTCGTGCAGCGCAGTCAGCACTGAGGCCACATGCGGGTCGGAAGCTCCGATGACGATGCGATCCGGATGTAGCGTGTCCAGTACTGCCGAGCCTTCACGTAAAAATTCAGGCACCGAAGCGACGCCAAAAGGATGGCTCGTGCGGCTTGCGATCAGGTTCTGAATACGTTCATTCGTGCCGACAGGCACCGTGCTTTTGGTGACAATCACCTTGTAGCCATTCATGGCATCTGCCACCTCGCGCGCGGCTCCTTCAATATAGGACAAATTGGCTTCGCCGCTTGGCAGCGAAGGTGTACCCACCGCCAAAATAACAATCTCGGCCTCCTTTACCGCAGCGGTTGTATCTGTTGTAAAGCTTAGTCGGCCCTGCTCAGCATTGTCTTTGATTAACGCCTTTAATCCTGGTTCATAAATCGGTACTCCTCCTGCGCGAAGCTGACGAATTTTGTCCTCATTCTGATCGATACAGACGACGGTATTCCCAAGTGCAGCAAAACAGACCCCCGACACCAGTCCGACATACCCGGCACCTATTACACATAGCTTCAAAGCGATTCCCCCTTTTACATGCTGTCTCATTGCATCATGCTTCTGCCCGACTTCACTTCTCAATGCCTCTCCCCGTGTGCCGATTATGATAGAGCGTAAGCCGTTTGTTTTGCCGATAGGATTTGAGAAAACGATAGATATACACCGGATTGTTATAGGCATACCTCTTCCATAAACGCTTCGGCTCACAGATCAGACGGTATAGCCACTCCAATCCCAGTCTTTGTATCGTTAACGGCGGTCTGCGAACCTTTCCGGTAATATAGTCAAAGGCCGCTCCTACCCCAATCATCACGCCCCGGACGCGATCCTTGTTGCGATACATCCATATTTCCTGCTTCGGGCAGCCTAAGCTGACGAATATGATATGCGCACCTGACGCATTGATTTCATGAATGATCCGCTCCTCCTCATCCGGCTGAAGCTCCCGAAATGGCGGTGAAAAGCTGCCTGCGATGTGGATTCCAGGGTAATCCTGTCTCATCCTTTCCTTTAAGCTATCCAGCGTATCCGGCGTACTGCCGTAAAAATATACGCTCACCTCCGACTGTGGCGCACGCTCGCACAGCTTGAGCATCAGACTGGGGCCATCCACCCGATCCTGACGCTCAAATCCGTACAGCTTAAGCGCCCATACCAGCGGCATACCATCCGGAGTACATAAATCTGCACGAGCGAGTGCTTCGTGGAACTCAGGCTGATTCCCCGCCGTGACAATCGAATGCGTGTTGCAGATACAGACATAGCTATTCTTCCGTCCGACTGCCCATTGCTCCAGCGTGTGCACCGTCTCCTGAAACGTAAGCGCCGCAATTTCTGCGTCCGCGATCCTTCCAACTCTATACTGAGGCAGCTGCTTCATCATTACGCTCCTCCATAGCCTTGCTATATATCGCCATCAACTGCTTGGCGTTGACTTCCTCCGTATAACGTGCAGTATATATTGCCGACACCTGCTGTCTCATAGCTGCGTAGCTTTCATAGGCTACTGCACGGCGAATCACGGTCTTTATATTTTCCAAATCATCATGCTGAAAATGGAAACCCGTCACCCCATCCTCTACCACTTCCTCCAGTGCGCCGATCCGGCTGCACAGCACCGGGGTTCCGACGGAATAGGACTCTACAATCGTCATGGGAAAGCCTTCATACCAAATGGAAGGCACCATGACATACATGGCCCGGCTCATGCAATCCAGCACCGTGTCTGCATCCTGCCGGCCGAGAAACCGGATATCCTCCTGCGGGTAAGCGGCAGTCAGCTCCGCCTTTTCCGGGCCATCCCCAATGATGACCAGTCTCAGGCCCGCCCGATCCTCCAGCTGAGACCAGGCTTGCAGCAGATTGCGCACTCCTTTTTCCCGTGAAATCCGCCCTACAAACAACAGATAACGATCATTCGGGTCATACCTGGCTTCCACTGTTTTATGGTGGACAAAATTCGGCTTTACGGCGATGCGATCCAGCGGAATACCGCTTTCTGCAAATTTGTTCTGTGCAAACTCCGTTAGCGCAATGTAGCGGCTTACCTTGTGCTGCCATGTGCCGATCAGCTCGTTGAACTTGATCATTGCCGCCACCGGAATCGTCTGAAGCTGAGAGCCTCGGTAGCAGCCATGACGAATGGAGTGCAGCAGTGTGCCGTGCAGGCATTTTTCACAAACCTCATTCCCCCGCATAAAGGTCGCCGCCGGACAAATCAGCCTGTAATTATGCAGCGTCTGGACGACCGGAATCCCCAGCCGTTCACAGGCATGATAAACCGAAGGAGAAATGACCGGAAAAAAATTGTGCACATGCACCACATCCGGCTTCACCTGCAGAAGCAGCTTTTGGATTCTTTTGAATTCCGGCAGCGACCATGTCGCTTCCACCGCCAGCTTTGCCATATTCGCCAGCCCTTTGCTCTGGATGCTGTCGTTATGCACATAATAATGCTCCGTCTCTATGCCTATGGAGCGCAGCATAGCCGACTCTTGCTCGACAACCTTGTCTTCTCCCCCGCTTTGCTGATAAAAATTGTGGATGATCAGCACCTTACTTACAGGAGAATTCATCTGCCTGCTAACTTGTTCACTCACGTAGCTGCCCCTCTTTCCTGCGCTGATTGCATGGGACGCCCCGAATCTACGGGCCTCATCGATTGATGGCTTAATATTTCATCTGCAATACGGTCCCACGACATGCGCTCAACGGTAAGGGACGCCTGCTCAGCCACACTTTGTCTCAGCTCAGTATGGTTCAGCAAAGCAGATATTCGACCAGCCCATTCCTCTTCCGAAAAGCTTCTCAGCATCACACCGTTCACTCCATCCTCAATCAAGGTAACGGAGCCACCATTCACCGAAGAGATAATCGGGACACGAAACAACATGCTTTCCAGCAGCACCATCCCGAAAATGTCATAGCGGGTCGGAAACAGCATGAGGTCAGCCACACTGTAAACCTGCCACAGATGACGCTGCTCGACCCTTGAAAAATGCAAAATGCTGTCCGTCAGCCCCAGCTCATGAGCATAGGCCCAATAGCGATCCGTATCCGCCTTCCGCCCATCCCCGACCATTAGCAAAAGGCAATCGGGGTGCTTTTGGAGTACCGCTTTGAACAGGCTCAGCATAAAACGAATATTTCTCCGTTCCTCCAATACGCCGACGTATAGCAGCACCGGGCGATCCCCGATTCGTCTCAGCTCATCCGCTACCTCGCGGTTTTCTTCATGTTCACCGCTTCCGCCGTTGTCGCTGTTCTCATGGTTGACACTATTGGATGCTCTCTCTACTTTGCAATGATCCAGTTTACTGCGATCCAGTCCGACCCCAAGCGTAACCACGTTGTCAAAGCCTTTATTCTCCAGATAATGCTTGGCGAGATCGGATTTGGCGTAGGTACGGCGAACAGACTTTACTATCTTCGGCAGCAGCAATACATCGTACAGCTTGCGGACCAGCGCGTGTGTATGATCCCGGTACGGGCCGTGATACAGCACCAGCTTATCGGGACATTTCCGTGAAAGCAGATAGGTCATCATCTGGTTGTATTCGGTTGAAATGATCAAATCATAAGCAGCCAAAAACGAATCCTTGAGGACATCCCGGTAGATGCTGTTGCTCAGGAACTTAAGCCCGTGAAGCCAGATGATGCGCAGGGTGCAGCCTTCATGACGGTAGACTTGTTCCAGACGGGTTTCCTTATGATCGTTGTAGTAGACAATATCGCAATCGTAGCCTTTACGAACGAGCGCTTTGCCCAAGCCGACTTCCTGCAAATTGTACGAGGCTCCGTTCACCTTGCTGGCAAAGTTGCGAAGATACAATATTTTTGGAATCATCATCATTGCTCCTGCCATTACATATTGGGTGAGTTATGGGGGACGGGGTGAGGGCGCTACGTGGATGGATCATTCTTCCGATCGCTGTTACCCCCGGATTTCATCTGATTATATAGACCCTTTAAAGGGTAAAATCCGGGGCAGTTTATGCTTACGAAGCGAGCTTTCCTACGGAAATCTTTCAGGCGAACGCTATCGCTTCTTCAGAACGATTCCATCCACTCCGCTGCTGACCACCGTATCCATAAAGTCACCCTATTTTTAAAAAGGGAACTTTGGCATGAAATGCCCCGCTGCCGCGGGTGACGCGGCGAATGCGCGCAGGTGTTGGCTGTGCCGAACGGCTTGTGAGCTTGGCACGGTTATGTCAAGCTCACAAGCCAGCATGGCTATACTGTCGCCGGCATGTATGCCCGGCGAGAAGCTCACGGCGATAGAGCGAAGCTATCGCCGGACGGCTCTTCCCTCCCCCCCTATGGGCTGGGGGAAATTCTTTTTGGCGGCGGCGGGACGTAGCGGAGGGTAAGGATTTGAATCTGGAGAAGCGGCAGCGTTCGCCTTTGACGTGGGATTCCACCCTTTTACAGGGCCTATTCAATCCAGGGAATCCCATGTCAACAGCGATCGGAAGATCAAATCCGTCCCGAAGCGGCCTCCCCTCTCCAAACGGAATGTTCCCCCAGCCGCTGCCTTTCCTCCATCATCTGCATTTGGAAGTGGTCTGCTCCCTTAAGCTGGGCGGCTGCCATATCCGCCACCAAAGCCACGCTCGATTCCATCGGCACAAAGCGGTATTTGTAGGCAGTTAGCCGATGATCGGTTTCGTGAAATAAAATGTCCTGCGCGTAATTGCCCCAGCGATCCTTGGGCATCAGATCAATTGTCATACCGGCATGTGCAGAGGGCAGCAGCATATTGGAGCCGTGAATGCCGATAACCAATCGGCTGTCTGCATACACCTTGCATACCCGCAGCTCGCTTTCGCGGTCAAAACGTGCGACACGCTCGTCGGCAATCCATGCCGGGAAACGCCCGCTACGCCCTAGTCCGGCGACTGTAAACCGATGATCCGGAAAGGATTCCCGCAGCCTGCGGAACAACCGGATGATTTTGCTGCGCTGGTGATAAATCAGCGGTTTCAGCCCGCGTTTGAACTGCGGAAATTTCTGCACCGCCCTTGCAATATGATGACTGCCGCTCCACAAGCGGTCTTCCCTCCATACGAAGGTAATGCGCGGCTCCGACTCACACTCCTCGTCATAGCGAGGGATACCCGTAAATTGCTCAATATCAAACTGATTGGGATGGGAATACGCCGGGCTAACATATACCTCTTCGAAGCGCATCAGTTCCTCAATCATCCGATGATGCAGCACAGGATGAAAGTTTCGTGCCTTGCTGAACGGCACATCAACCGTCCAGATTTCCGCCACATAAGCAGGCACCATCCACTCCAGCGGCTTTTGCACCATGACGATGATTCCCAGTTCCGGCGATTGTTCGTATTCACGCTGCACATTGAGCAGCTTGAGCAAAGCATGGCCATACAAATAGTCCACCGTGTTGACGATAATGACGCGCTCGAAAGTCTTCATTTTATGCACGGTCATACCGACCGTTAAATCATAGGAAGGATTCATCAACGATTGCCGCAAAGGCTCTCCGAGCCATTTTCTCGACTTCGCATCACCAGTCAGGATATAGTCAGGCATTTCCACTCGATAAGGTGAATAGGTGGCATGACCGACTCGCATATCCTCGATATACTCACGTCCACAGCCCTCACAGCAAGTGCTGACACATACGTGGATTCCCTGCCACAGCACCTCTCCACCGCGTACCTTGTCTCCACAATGCGGGCACTGCCCCTCATGACGAACAAACGGTTTAATGGGTATCATGATTGTTCTCTCCAACTTTCGGTACTGTAATATGAACACGCCAGAAGGTCAGAATCGACTTCATCATCCAACCCAGATTGGCTTTGACTTCTTTAAACAACACATCTAATAGAAATACAGATATCGTAAAAGACAGGATCGTTGCCACGAGCGACCCTCTCACACCGAGCAGCGGGATCAGCGCGTAATTGAAAGCTATATTGGTGACCGCACCCACAAGCGAGGTCAGCAGCGTATATTTGAACAAATTCTCATTGGTAATAAACAGGCTTTTGGCAACACTGAAATTGGTAAAAAACAGACGGATCGCAAACAGGGACAGCAGTGAGCCTGCTTCGCTAAATTCCCTCCCGTAGAGCACAATCACCACCCATTGGGATAACAAAAATAACGGGACCGAGGTCACGAGAAAACAGATAAACATCAGCCGATACACATTAGACAAGGTCTGTCTGTATTCGTCGCTTCCTTTCTGCTTGGAACGGGTTACTACCGGAGCATAGGCCGTTGTAATAACGACCGGAATAAAGCCCAGCACTTCGATAAGCCGGAGCGCAACGGAGTATTGTCCGACCGCAGCATTCCCCAACAGTTCACCGATAATGACCTGATCGATCCGTGCCTGCACATATACAGCAGAGGATGACAAAATAAGCGGCCAGCTATGATTCATGATCCGCCGTGCTATCGTTAGGCGGAACGTCCATTTGTTCACACGCCGCCCTTCCTTGCGGAAGAAATACAGCAACAGCAGGCTCCCCAGCAGGAACTCGCCATGAGCACACAGTGCCACCACCCAAATCGGTACTCCGGTTAACAACAAAATGATTTTGGCGGTGGAACTGAGGACAAAGGCTGTATTTTTGGCAATGACCGTGTATTTGGACAACATCTGCGCACGGAACCAGTAGTCGATGATATCAAACAGCTGAAACACCGAGGCCGTGGCCAGGATTAGATTGATCAACCGTACCGAACTGTCTTCAGGCCTAAGCAGCGAAATGAAGGAACAGGACAGGGCAATGGCTACCAAAGTACCTGACAGCTTCAGCAGGACCGCCGTACCCAACAGCTCGTGCTCATCTTGAGGGTCTTTGACGAGATCGCGTACTAATATGGAATCAAAACCAAGGGTTGTGAAGATCAGGAACATCCCGAAAAAGGATTCGGCATAATTCCATTTTCCAAGCTCCTCCGGTCCCAGTACTCTTGCCATGATGATGCTGACCGCCAGCCCAAACACCATGCGAATCATTTTGTCACCGAACAGCCAGGATGTATTGACCAGCAAGCTTCTGCGCGGTTTGGCGCGATTTTTGACTAATGTCATAGGTTCTACTCCATCTTGAAAAATGACCTTGTGCGCGGCTTTACAACATGTTGATTTGTCAGTACAGCTGCCATCATGTACAACGAAGAGACCTCCCGGCTAGGCGGGTGGCCCCTCCATGTCTTACACGACGACGGAAGCTTCGACTGCAGCCTGCCTTTTTACCCGCTCCAGGTCTGTATCCACCATCATATGAATAAGCTGCTCGAAGCCTACTTCCAATCGCCAGCCCAGCTTCTCCTTGGCCTTGGCACAATCGCCGAGCAGCAGGTCTACCTCCGCCGGCCGGACAAATTGAGGATCAATAACAACATAATCCTCATAATTTAAACCTACATAGGAAAAGGCAATTTGCAGCAGTTCGCGTACAGAATGCATCTCCCCCGTGGAAATGACGTAATCATCCGGTTGATCCTGCTGGAGCATCAGCCACATGGCCTTTACATAATCCCCTGCAAAACCCCAGTCCCGCAGTGAATCCAAATTTCCCATGCGCAGCTCCTGCTGCAATCCCAGCTTGATACGAGCTACAGCATCCGATACCTTGCGCGTTACAAATTCCAGTCCCCGGCGGGGCGATTCATGATTGAACAAAATACCGGAGCAAGCAAACATATCAAAGCTTTCACGGTAGTTCACCGTAATCCAATGGCCATACACCTTGGCGACACCGTAAGGGCTGCGCGGGTAAAACGGTGTTGTTTCCGTCTGCGGCGTCTCCACCACCTTACCGAACATCTCACTGCTCGACGCCTGGTAAAACCGCGCCTCCGGCTTGGCAATCCGCACGGCCTCCAGCATATTGGTGACGGATAGCGCTGTAAGCTGTCCTGTAGCCAAAGGCTGTGGCCATGAGGCCGCTACGAAGGACTGAGCAGCCAGATTGTAGACCTCATCCGGGTCGGATTGACGAACAGCTTCAATCAGTGAAGCCAAATCGGTCATATCACCGGAAAGCCAGTGAATGTCATTTTGGATATGAGCTACATTTTCAAAATTCGGCGTGCTGGTGCGTCTGCGTACCCCGTATACCTCATAATCCTTGGATAGCAGCAACTCAGCCAGATAAGATCCGTCTTGTCCGGTAATGCCTGTGATCAGCGCTTTTTTCATTCCATTTCCTCCACCGTTTTTTTATTGTTCAACCAGATCCTTACCTTGAAATGCCTGATACACAGACTGTAATCCCTCATCCAGCGAAATACGCGCCGACCAGCCCAGACCGGCAATTCGGGACACATCTACCAACTTGCGCGGCGTTCCGTCAGGAGCAGAGGTATTAAAGGTGATTTCACCCTCATAACCGACCACATCCTTCACCCGTTCAGCCAGTTCCCGGATGGAGATATCCTCACCCACACCGATGTTTACAATCTCATTTCCTTCATAGTTGTTCATCAGGAACAGGCAGGCTTCCGCCAAATCATCAGAATGAAGAAATTCCCGACGCGGCGTGCCGGAGCCCCATACTTCTACAGTTGGAGCTTGATTCAGCTTGGCTTCATGAAACTTGCGAATCAGCGCGGGCAGCACATGAGAGGTCTGAAGGTCAAAATTGTCGCCCGGACCGTATAAATTCGTCGGCATCACTGAAATAAAACGGGTTCCATACTGACGATTATAGGATTGACACATTTTAATTCCGGCAATTTTAGCAATAGCATAGGCTTCGTTGGTAGGCTCAAGCTCACCGGTCAGCAGATACTCCTCCCGCAAGGGCTGCGGGGCAAATTTGGGATAAATGCAGGTGGAGCCGAGGAACAACAGCTTGCTTACGTTCGCCCGGTACGCCGCATCAATCACATTCGTTTGAATGAGCAGATTGTCACGGATAAAATCGGCCGGATATTCGTTGTTCGCCAATATCCCCCCAACCTTGGCAGCTGCCAAAAACACATAATCCACAGGTTCTGTTTCAAAAAAGTGATCTACGGCCTCCTTGTTACGCAGATCCAGCTCACGACTGGTGCGAGTAATCATATGCTGGTAACCTGCTCCCTCAAGCGCTCGAACAATAGCGGAACCTACCAGTCCGTTGTGCCCGGCTACATATATATTGGAATGAAAATCCATGCTTATCCCCTACCCTTCCTTGTTAAAATGACTTTAATATGCATCGTTGGAGCCCAGAAGTACACGAAATGTTTTGAGCATGATGATCATATCGGTGCGTAAGCTGCGTCTGGATATGTACTCCAAATCCAGTTCTACCATCTCGTTAAAGCTCAGATGATTGCGACCACTGACCTGCCATAGCCCGGTACAGCCCGGCGTAACCGTCAGACGCAGCTTATCCCTCACGGTGTAATCATGAACCTCTCTTGGCAGCGGTGGTCTGGGGCCTACCAGACTCATCTGTCCACGCAGCACATTGAATAGCTGCGGCAATTCGTCAATGCTCGTTCTGCGGAGAAATCGGCCCACACGGGTAATTCTGGGATCGTTCCGCATTTTGAACATGGCACCCTCAATTTCATTTTCCTGCAGCAATGCAGACAATTGGTGCTCAGCATCCGATACCATGGAACGAAATTTGATCATGCGAAACGGACGCTCATGTTTGCCAATACGAATTTGATAAAATAACGCGCTTCCTTTCGGGTCCTCCAGCTTAATCAGCAAAATCACGAGCAGGAATACCGGACATAACACGATGATGCCGATGAAAGACAATATAATGTCCATGCTGCGCTTCACGAACGGATATAGGCCCAATCCCTGTCGCCGTTCAAGCCCGTCAGCGACCGAATATACATCCACTGACGCTCCCAAAACTTCGGCCTTGTTCGAGCGGGAAGAAGACACGTCTCATCACCTCGCTCCCTTTTTGATAAGTTTTATTTATACATTGTTAAAAGAATTTTATAAACTTTTCATTCTCCTTCTTTTTAGTTATGTCAGGCTACGTTCCTCCATACCACGCTGCGCGCGAGTATTCGATTGCTTCACATTGTTGAGTACTACGCCCAAAATGCGCGCCTTCACTCGTTCTAAATGGGCTTTCGCTTTCTTAACGACATCCTTTTTGACCTTTCCTGCCTGTACGACCAAAATAACACCATCACACATAGCACTAATAATGAGACCATCCGGAAAAGGCAGTAATGGCGGCGTATCCATCAGGATCACGTCATAATGATCTTTTAACTCAACCAGCAGAGCCTTCATTTTGCGAGAGCTGAGCATTTCGGACGGATTGGGCGGGTTCGGTCCGGCCGTAATCGCATGCAGTTGGTCAATCCCGGTTTCCTGAACCACCTCCTGCCACGCCTGTTGATTGGCAAGTACCCGAGTTAGTCCCGTATGATTGCGCAAGCCAAACATATGATGCAAGGAGGAGCGACGCAAATCCATATCCATAACCAGCACCTTTTTTCCCTCTTGCGCATAGGTTACAGCCAAATTGCTAATCGTGACCGTCCTGCCCTCGCCTGCCTGAGCAGACGCCACCATCATAACCTCAATCGGCTCGTCTATAGAGGAAAACTGGATATTTGTGCGAAGCATACGATATTCCTCCGAAACAAAAGACTGGGCATGCAGGGATGTGACCAGCTGATTATTGATTAATCGCGGCATATTGTCCTTCACCTACCTGTTTAGGAGTTGTAGTGGAGCTGTCAGAGCGTTTATCTTCTTTTTTCATTTTCGTAATCAGGGACAGGGTAGGCAGACCGAGTTCTTTTTCAATATCCTCTTCATTCTTAAAGGTGTCATCCAATACCTCCAACAGAAACGCCAAGCCTATACCCAGCAACAAGGAGATGGCAAAGGCAATAAACATCTGAACAGCGGGATTACTGTTCACAGGAATGGCCGGGTCAGTCAAACTGGCTTCACTTAAAATCGTGACATTGTCCATTTTCATGATAGAGGGAATCTGTCGTTTGAATACTTTGGCTATCGCATTGACGGTTTTCACAGCCTTCGTATACGATAAGTCGCGAACTGTTACATCCATGACCTGTGAATCACCGGCGGTGTTCACTCTTAATTTTTGTGCCAGAACTGTCGGAGTGGCCTTAAGATCGGGGAAGCTGGCGACCACCTGATCCAGAATCGCCGAGGAGATCATGATTTGCTTATAGGAGTTCGTTAAGGCTATATTCGTTTGTACGACACTGTAATCGACGACACCAGCACGATCCGGTCGCGGCGTCTGGTTGATAATGAGCTTTGCCGTCGCTTCATACACTTGCGGGGTGAAGTATACATTTTTTATGCCCACTACAGCACACACCAGCAGCACGATACTCCCAATCAACCACATTCTTTTTCGGATCACACGGATGTACTCTTTCAACTGCACAAGACCAGACCTCCCTGATTGACTTGTTTTCGATGTGATAACGCTTGTACTGATCCTCTGCACACCGGGAAAAGAACGATGCATGAGCCTCTAATCTATAGTAAAATGTTGTATAATAGCGCATAGAAGGTCTAGCCAGCGAATAAGCACAAATGCTTAATCATCGGTGGCCTGTTAAGGTATATAAACCATGACAAACGTGAATACTATGAAATGATACGTTATGTAACTTACATAACTAATTTATGATACAAACCGTATCTTGTCAAGTGTAAAATTGCTTTTCTCACTTTCTTTTCAACTTTCTTAACCTTGTATTCAGGAGGAAAAAAGATGAATTATGGAACCCGAATCGCTGAATTACGGGAACATAAGGGATTAAAACAAGAGGAACTGGCGCAATCCCTCGGAATTACGCGGGCGGCTCTTTCTCACTATGAAAAAAATAGACGCAAACCAGACTTTGAGATCCTGAACAAGCTTGCCGATATTTTCGGAGTAACCATTGATTACTTGGTGGGACGCACGAGCCATCCCACAGCGATATTGGATTCAGATGTAAGGGAGTTTGTGGATCAGCTGGAACTGTCCGATGAGGATATTCTGCAACGTTTTAATCTGACGATTGACGGACGTACCTTGTCTGAGGAAGAAGCCAAGCGCTTTATCGCGTTTGTCCGTATGGAACGAATGATGAAATAAAGAAGACAGCCGGAAGGAATTACACACGCTTGTCCTTCCGGCACTTGGTTTTGTCTGGGTCGCTCTCTATCCATTCTGGCATCGTAATGCCACATTGGAGCAAGATGTCACGGATGTCCAGGTGGACGATAGATTTGCCTGCTCTCCGTGTGTTGTTTCGAAGAAGAGGGCTGTCCACCCTTGTTTCTGTCTCCTTGTTCATACAGTACTAACCTCACTTTATTATTCTTATTCACTGGAAAAAGATTCCTTACAAACCACGTATGTATTGTTATGAACAAACCTATTATATATGAATACATACCTGCAATGTTGTCGTCTTATGGCGAGAATATTAAAGGATTTTCGTGTTTTTTTCTCCATTATACGTAATGTATTGCCAATTCAGTACGAATTTCTAATAAAAAAAGAACCTGTCAGGTCCTATTTTTCCTGATAGGTTCTTTTTTGTTTTTCTGGCGATATTAGATGGGCATTCTTCAGCCAAGGTCCTATACTGCCTCGCAGTAATCATTAAGCAACCTCGGCTGCTTGAGATATCTGGGTGCCTCCGGTCGCTCGGATTTTGTAGGCGTAGTGGCTTCCGGCTTTCACTGTACGATCCGTGTAGGTGCTTCCCGCTACTTGCGAGGCAATCACCTGATAAACCCCGTCTGTCCCATCTGCACGCAATACATCATAGGAGGATACGCCTTCTGCCTGAAGCCAATCAATCTTTACCACCCCATCCTGAACAGGGGCGGCTTTTACTTCTGTTGGTGCTGAAGCTGTGGTTTGATCTGTACTCTTTAGTTCCAAAATATATTGTACCGATTCACCGGGGCCCAGCTTTTCTTCAAAATCAAGGGAAGGTGAGGCCTTGAGTCCCGATATGGAACGCTGTGCCTGGGTGTAGGTAGCGCCGGCTCCAAAACGCTCACCGGCGTACACGCCGGCTTTCGGCATCGTTACTCGTACACGAATGGTCTGTGCTGAATCCTCGAAATTCACCAGATTCACCAGCAATTTGTCCGAGGTAGCGCCGCTGCCTGCCAGCGGTTTAAGCTTGGACGTGTCTACTGCACGAACATAGACCATCTTATCCTTGGTATCCTCTGGATTCAGCACCGTATAAGTCAGCGGTTTGCCGTGGGTGGCATACGCCAGGCTCAAGCGTCTCATGATCTTTACACGACTGTCCTGCCCTTGCCCGAATGGATAGATTTCTGTGCTTGCCGGGTTGTGGTTTTGCAGATCAAAGCCGGTTTTAAACAGCGTATAATCCTTATAAAACGCAGCATGCTGGATAAACATATCAGCAAATCCGATTTGCGAGCGCATAATCCGGTCAAAAGCGGCTGCTTGTGGCTGATTGGCCCCGTACTCAGGGTTGTCCCGATGCGTATCGTTCGTACCGAACTCCGTGTTCAGCATCTTCTTGGCCAGCCCGTTGCTCGAACCGCCAAAGGTTTTCAGATTCTGAACGAAGCTGCCTCCGCTCTCTTCGTTATAGGATTCACCATAGGCATGTCCGTTGGTCAGGTCGGTGACGTCCTCCAACTGCTTACGCTGCGCCGGATCTCTTTCCCATCCATCCGGGTCACCGCATTTGAGCGTTCCTCCAGCTTGATTTTTGCAAGCCTTGGTGGAGTACGTAGGCCAATAGGCCCAGCCCGGCGCTACAGTTTTGAGATGCGGTGCCAATTGCTTGCCTTCCGTGTTAAACCACTTGGCCACAGCCAGATTGACTGCCTTCGAGCGATTAAACAACCCGGGTTCGTTATCTACTTCATAATATTGCAAGTATGAACCATATTTTTTTACATAATCGCGCAATTTTTGCTTGGCCGTCTCTGGTAAAGAACCATCCTTTTGCAGCTTGATATCGCCCGTATATAAGTACAGAGCAGACGATTGCATATTATACTGCTTCAGCGTTTGATAGTAATCATCCGCGTCTGTACAAGCCTTGCCCACATTACTGGCACAGGTGACCCTCATGACATTGCCACTATAAGCAATTCCCAGCCATTTGAGAACGTATGGTAAATGCTTAACTGCACCCTGATCATAATAGAATTCTTTGTTGTTCACATTCGTTCCGGTCAATATATATTTACCGTGTATCGGTTCGGTTGCAGGTGAAGCTAACGTCTCCAAGCTCAAGTCATCCCAAGTCCACCACACATTTTTATCTTCTGCAGAGGAGCAGTATAGGCAGCGCGCTGTCTTTAGCTTGAGTACGTTAACACCGCTTTGCAATTGCTCTTTAGGGATATACAACTCGTAGTTGCTTTTGTAATTATATGCACTGCCCGTGCCGGAAACTCCGGCGATCTGAATGATACCTGACAGCTGATGATTTGAAAATACAGCCATTTGCGGAACAGCTTTGCCTGCATCCAAAATCCGTACACGGAATATCATTCCGTTAGGAGGAACCTGATTCAGCGTATACTGGAGCGACAGTTCAGGATTCATGGACGCATTCAAGCCGGGAGGAATATCTCCACTGCCCAGCAATACCGGAGCCGATGTATTCTCTGCTACGGACATCGCTGCCGATGCTCCTTTAGCAGACGTCTCGGTAGAGGCAGCAGATGCGGAAATATTGACACTGTTTCTATCGACCAGCCCTTTAAATTCCGCCGAGGAGTCATCCCTCTGACCCAGCTTCCATACTGGACTGGCTGCTGTTACTTTATCCGTCTGCAGCTCTACACTCCTTGAAGGCGTGTAAATCAACCAAGCAAGCAGCGCTATTATTGCGACCCCCAAAAGCCCTGATAATACTGCCGTATACCTGTGGGTCAACCATTTTCTCATCATATAATCCACTCTCTCTCCTCAAAATTTTTGACCGGGAAAGAGAATCTATTAAGGAAGAAACAAAGCGTTACCGGGAACTACCGCTTTCGCTTCATGCTGACTTTCCCACATCAGACGTGCCATCGCGTCGCCATATTCATCATAATATTCAACTTTTAAATCTACCATTTTTCCCGCCTGCAAAGTGATACTGCCCTTACGCTCTGTCCAGCTTTGTTTGAACCAGCTATCAATAATCAACTTGTCGTCTACCCATACGCGGATACCATCATCGGATATCGTTGTAAATGTATAGGTCTCACTATATTGAGGCCTTATTTTACCGGTCCAGCGAACCGAGAACTGATCAGCGTTCACCTTGGCATCAGCTGCGGCAGCACGCCAGTTGTAGTCCAGCTTGCTATCTGTACGGACCAAAGCAGCACTACCATCCAGATTCATGTTATTAAAATATTCACCCCGCAGCCCGTTCGCATAAACGATATCCGGAACAGAAGGAGGAGCCGGAGATGGGGGAACAATCACTACTGGCGGGACCGGGATGGGGTCGCTTTGCCCGTCATCTGGTATGGTCGGTACATTTGTCCCGGGTTGTTGAATGGCTGCCAATCCATTTTTCACATCATCTCGCGTCAAGCTCCTCGAATCATTCATATAATCCTGAATTTGATCCGTTGTGTTATTCTCGGTCAGCATCTTGCCCCAAGTCATGGAATACACCCATTTGGGCTGAGCCTGTAATACCTCGGAGCTTGGCACCTCACCGTGTTCCCCGATGGCAATCGGCTTATTCCCTGCCAATCCGAGCAGTTCTTCATAATGACTTTGTTTAAAATCATTGTTGTAAATGTCTACAGCCAAGATGTCCACCTTGTCATTTCCCGGATATTTAGGGGTATACGGAAAGGTGTACGAATTAGGAGCATTCGGGCTCCATACCCACAGCAGATTGTTCAATTGATGCGTGTTTACAAAACGGTCATACATGATATTCCATAGCTGATTGAAATTGTTTTTGTTTCCCCACCAGAACCAGTCACCATTCATTTCGTGATAAGGTCTCCATAAAACCGGAACACCCGCATCACGAAGCTGCTTTAACGATACAGCGACCTTATCCAGATCGGCAATGAGGAGGTTGTATTGCGTAGTGCCTGGCGTCACGTATTTATTGAACTCCGTCTGACTTACCTTCGCCTGCACATTGGCCCAAGTCAGTGGTCTACCCGGCAGCGCTTCATGAAAAGCCATCGTCACAATGCCACCGGATCTGCTCCAGCGGATAGCACTATCGACGACATTTTTACGTTGTGCTGCTTCCGTATCGGCAGATTGGCCGGAGATGGCTCCCATCTCATAGCCGTGCACACCCACATACGACTGACTGATTTTTTGGACCTTGTTACTTAATTCATCCGGACTTTCCAAATAATCATGCTGACCGGTGATTATTTTTTTCCCCGAGATGCTGAGTAAATAGCTGTATAGTTCACGGGCCTGATTAGAAGCGTCCGAATTAACAGGCTGTAATGCAGCGGCATTCGCCACGGACAGAGATTCACCAAAAACGACGGGCAACAAAGAAAAAAGCATAACTACGGGGAGTGCATGGCGTATCAGTCGATACAGAGGAATAAAATCGAATCTCACTTTTGCTCTTCCTTTCGGTAGCCAGGCTGCCATCCCTACGGAAGGCCCTTTAGCTTTGCGTACCTACCTTTCGACAGGGCTGCGTTTATCGTTGGAAGGAGTTTGGATTCCTTCTTACCCTAAGTATCGACTTTTTTTTACCAAAATTTAATAGGTAATGTGCATGAATTTACAGATTTTCGCGCATTTTCGACAGTTCGGCTATGAATATTCATCAATTCGTCTTTTTTTTTCATTTTTACGAAGAAATTTATGAAATAAATTGGTGACGAGAAATTTCATTCCAATTCATGCAAAAACGTACAATATCCTCCTCGATCAGCTCAGACCCCGTCTGCACCTCAATCAAATCCACATCGGTCACGGCCAAAATGCTGTGCTTCGTTCCTTCAGGAATGCGCACGACATCACCAGCCTTCACCTTGTGCAGCTTTTCATTCAAAATAATTTCAGCTTCACCACTAATAATGGTCCAAATTTCACTTCGTTTGAAATGCAACTGGTAGCTGATATTTTTACCTTTGTGCACGCGGATTCGTTTGGTCAGCACCTCGTTGCCTTCATCGTACTTTACATAATCCACAACCCGATACTGCCCCCAACGACGCTCCTCATACATCGGGCGCTGATCATGAGCCTTAAGCACTTCCTTAATGCGCGGGCTTTCCGCCTTATTGGTCACAAGAATGCCGTCCGGGCTGGCGGCAACAATGAGATCATTCGTCCCGATAATCGCCACAGGAATGTCCAGCTCGTTAATGAGGCTTGTGTTGACGCAATCCTCCGTTACTACCCCTCTGCCCACTTGCTGATGAGACATTTCCTCTGTGAGCGTATTCCAGGTGCCCAAGTCCTTCCAGAATCCATCATACGGAAGAACCACAATGTCCTTCTCCTTCTCGACTACTTCATAGTCAAAGCTGATTTTTTCCAGAGATGCGTATTGCTTTTGCATTTCTTCATAGTTCAGCGGCAAACCCTTGGCTGCCAAGATATCAAGCAAATAGCTTAATTTGAATGCAAAAACCCCGCAGTTCCATAGAGCATTGCGTTCCATTAGACGCTCCGCCTGCTCACGGTCGGGTTTCTCTTGAAAATGGCTCACTTCACGGTAGCCTGTGCTACCTTGGGTGGCATCGTTTTTCGGAATAATATAACCATATTTCTCAGATGGATAGGAAGGGACAACCCCAATTAATGCAAGCTTGCCTTCACTCTCCTGAAGTGTGTGCTCCAACTGGGCGACTGTAGCAAAAAAAGCATCCTCTACATAAGGATCTACAGGCAATATAGCAATAACTTCATCAGGCGAAACACCAGCAATCGAGTATAGATAAGTCGCTGTCAGTGCAATGGCAGGAAAGGTATCTCTGCGTTCCGGCTCAACAATGATACGTATATCCTGTCCGACCTGGCTCTGGATCATTTCGACCTGTGCTCTCCCTGTCGCAATAAACGAGGACTCGGATAATTGGTTGTCCCCCAACTGTCTCCATACCCGCTGCACCATAGATTCCGAAATCCCCTCCGGGCTCTCCAGTACCTTTAAAAATTGTTTGGAACGGGAATCATTGGACAAAGGCCATAATCTTTTACCGGAACCACCAGACAAAAGCACGAGCTTCATAACTCTCCACTTCCTCTCTATAATGTATGGGTGATCGTTCTGATGATGAGTTGACTACCCGCTACGGTATGGATTTGATCTTACGATCGCTGTTGGACCGGGATTCATTCGATTGTATGAGACATTTAATTGTAAGAATCCCACCAAGCTTATGCTTCCGATGCGAGCTTTCCTTTGGAAAGCTTTCAGGCGAACGCTTCGCTTCTCCAGCTTCAAATCCATCCCTGCGCTACTCAAAAATGCATCATATCGATCATACCGTTTATTGCAAAAGGCACGACCGGACATTATTAAGTCCGGTCAGCCTGTAAAAATCTCACGCCTTCGGCGCAGCCGCATGGCGGCCTTGATCGGAAGGAGCGGCTTCAATCGTGCCGCTCCTTCCGATACGCCCTCCCTGCTCCCACCCCATAAGGTGGGAGATTAAAAACCGTGACTCCACGGCGGAAAGCAGCGGAGCGGGCAGAATTGTTCTGAAGAAGCGTAGCGTTTGCCTTTATCCCCGGATTTTAACCTTTGAATGTTTTACACAATCAAGAAAATCCGGGGGTAACAGCAATCGGAAGAACAATCTGCACGCGCAGCGCCTCCAACCCCGCCACAGTCACTTTTTAAACTTCCACCTTATCCCGATTCCACCCGCTCATCCGCGGACGACCCACGGAGTAGTATTCCAGCCCGGAGCTTTGAATCTGATCCTCTGTGAATACATTACGGCCGTCAATCAGAACAGGCTTGTGCAAAAGGGAAGCCAGTTGTACAAGATCGACTTTTTTGAACTCTTCCCAATCTGTCAGCAAGCACACGGCATCGCTTCCTTCGGCGGCTTGCTGCGGGGAGGAGCACCATACAATATTCGGGTGATTCACACGCTCCTTGAATTTATCCATCGCAATCGGATCATACAGCTTCACAATAGCGCCTGCCTGAATGAGCGTTTCTACGATTTCCAGCGCCGGTGCTTCACGAATGTCATCTGTATTCGGTTTGAAGGACAAGCCCCAAATACCGATCGGCACGCCATGCAATTGACCCAGCGATTCACGCAGCTTGGATACGATCATGAAACGCTGGTCTGTATTCACCTCGACTACCGATTTTAACAATTTAAATTCATAGTCTACATTACCCGCAATTTGGATGAGCGCATTCGTATCTTTCGGGAAGCAGGAGCCCCCGTACCCGATACCTGCTTGCAGGAAAGAGGAGCCAATCCGTTTGTCCATGCCCATACCGTCAGCCACGCAGGTTACGTCCGCGCCAACCTTTTCGCAAATATTGGCGATTTCATTAATGAATGAAATTTTGGTTGCCAGAAATGCGTTGGATGCATATTTGATCATTTCAGCACTGCGGATATCCGTCACATAGATTTTATCCGTGAACACCTGATGCAGGGTAACCATCGTTTCACGCAGCCCGGCATTGTCCAGACCTATAATGACGCGATCCGGGTGGAGTGTATCGTTGATGGCAGAGCCCTCTCTCAGAAATTCCGGAGCAGATACGATGTCGAAGGACAAATTCGTATGCTGGGACACTACGTCTTTGATCTTTTCGTTTGTTCCGACAGGTACAGTACTCTTGGTCATAATAATCTTGTACCCGTTCATCGCTTTGCCAACATCGGCAGCCGCCTGCTCAATGTAAGACAGATTCGCTTCACCGTTAGCCAGAGAAGGTGTACCCACCGCCAAAATAACGATATCCGACCGACGTACCGCATCGGTCAAATCCGAGGTGAACTCCAAACGGCCAGCTTCCTTATTCAGCGAGATCAATTCCTCAATACCAGGTTCATAAATCGGAGATTCCGCCCGGTTCAGCATATCGATTTTATACTGCTCCAGATCGACACAAATCACCTCATTACCTTTATGTGCAAAACACACGCCCGAGACGAGCCCAACATATCCAGTACCGATTACAGCCAGCTTCATTCTGTTCATCCTCCTTTTAGAAAGTTCACATAGGCTTGCTCTACATACTTTTTCAATTGATCCTTGAACGTATTTTCATCAAATTTACGGGCATGGGTGATAATGTCATCCACATTCCATGCATGCTGCTCGACCCTGGCGACTGCTTCCAGCACATCGTCCACCTCATGCTTGCGGAAAAACACACCGTTCACATTCGGGACAATGGTATCCAGCGCGCCTCCGCCCTGAAAAGCGATGACAGGCCGTCCGGCTGCATTCGCCTCCAAAGGCGTAATACCGAAGTCCTCTTCTCCCGGAAAAACGAGCGCCCGGCATTCTGCCATCAGCTTGTTAACCTCTTGATCCTCAAGCCTGCCGAGAAATTCAATGTTCGGGGAAGCCATGGACTCCAGTCTTTTACGGTCCGGTCCTTCACCGACAATGCGCAGCTTGAGACCGTTGCGTTTGAATGCCTCGATCGCCAGATCGATGCGCTTGTAGGACACCAATCGGGATACGATCAGGTAATAATCACCGATGCTTGCAGCACGTTCGAAACGGGACGTATTAATAGGAGGGAAAATAACATCCGCCTCCCGTTGGTAATAGTGCAGAATTCTCCGCTTGACGACGGAAGAATTGGCGACAAACTGGTCTACGTTGCGAGAAGTTTTGGCATCCCATGTTTTCAACCGATTCATGTACAGCTTTAGCATGCTTTTGAGCAGGTTGGATTTGGACTGCCGGGCCATATATGTATCGTAATCCCAGGCAAACCGCATCGGTGTGTGACAGTAACAAATGTGAAACGTATGTTTAGGTACCTGGATGCTTTTCATAAATGCGCTGCTGGAGCTTAAAACAATGTCGAAATCCCTAAAATCAAAATCACGGATAGCGATGGGATACAGCGGCAGCACTCCTTTGAAATTGGCCTTCACTCCCGGGAGGTTCTGCAGCCAGGTGGCTCTAATATCCGCATCCTTCAAGTTGCTCGACAGGCGTTCGTCGCTGAACACCGTTGTGAAGATCGGAGCCTCCGGATACATATCGTGGAATACCTCTACCACCCTTTCTGCCCCGCCCATTTGGATTAAGTAATCGTGTGCTATCGCTATTTTCATCTGAATCATCCTTTAACGCGAATGTCGGTCAGACTCCTGCCAACAAACCCTTATAGTAATGAACTATATCCTTAACCGTGTTCTCGATGACAAAATGCTGCTTGACCCGTTCCATTCCTTTCTCACCCATTTGCTGACGTTCCTGTGGATGCTCCAGCATCCAGCGGATGGCCGTCTCCAGCTTGGCCGGGTCGCCCGGTTCAATGAGCAGTCCGGTTTCGCCCGGCACTACAGTTTCCTTGGGTCCACCCTCATTTGAGGCAATCACTGGCAGCCCTGCCGCCATGCCCTCAATAATGACCTGGCCGAATGGTTCCGGCGTAATAGAGGTGTGGATCAGCAAATCACAGCGCTGCATCAGGCCTTGAATGTCATCGACATGTCCCAGCAGATTGACGTTATCCAGCCCGTATTCGCGCATCGTGGATTCCAAGCGGCGCTTATACTCCTCTTCACCGAACAATGCATCTCCAGCCAGCCAGAATTTCACTCGCTTATCCGGTAAAAAGGAGCGGGCTGCGTCCAGTAAAATATGCTGCCCCTTCCATTCAGCCAGTCTGCCGACCAGTACGACGTTAAACGAGTCATCGCTCCGTGGATTTGCAGACGCATCACGAGCCGTGATGGCTTTGGCAAAAGCGGAGTAGACGACGAGCGTCTTTTTGTCCGGGGGCAGCTCCAGCGCACTCAGCGTGGATTTGGAATTGGCAATGACACCATTGGGCAAAAAACGCGACATCAGCCGGATGCCTTTGGCTACGATCGGCTTCAGATAAGGTGGACCAATGTGGTCACGGATGTGCCAGATCAAAGGAAGCTTTGCCGACTTGGCAGCTACTGCACCATACAGCGCAGACTTGAGCGAGTTGGTGTGAACACACACGACCTTTTCCTCACGGAGCAAGGGCGCAAGTTTTCTGCCGTAAGCCAGCAGTCGATAGGCTGCCGCAGGCGCACCCAGATTCACAGCGTTACGCCCCCGATTACGAATCGAATCGTCCAGTGGAACGATACGCACGTCGATATCGCGCTGTCGAAGACGATCTGCCAAATCCCCCTCCTCCGCCAAAATGACAAGCGGGTCGATATGTTCCCCGATATTCGTCAGGATGTTATACAACGCGACCTCACCACCGCTCCATCTTGCCGTATGGTCAATATAAGCCACTCTCATCATTTCGCCGCCGCCTTTCTTTCAAGGACCTGCCGGAACACATCTTCCACCTGCTCCGCTACATGTCCCCACGTATATTTGCTCAGCACATGGTCCCGGCACTCCCTTGCATTCGGAAGAAGCTCAGGATGATCCAGCGCACGCAGGAGTCCCTCAGCAATGGCCTCACTGTCTGTTCCCCTGAACAATAGCTCGGGTCGGAATCCTCTTAAAATCTCCTTGTTGCCGCCCACAGGAGTAGCCAGCACCGGCAGCCCTGAAGCCATCGCCTCCACCGTGATCAGACCGAAGCCCTCCAGCGCCTGTGTCGGCACAACGAATAGATTTGAAGCCTGATGATACAGCGGAAGCTCCTCATCTGATACATAACCGAGCAGCCGAACATGGTTCTGAAGGTTGTATTCCGCCACCTTGGAAGCCAGTTCCTCCATCAAGGGGCCCTTCCCCCCAATCAACAGCAGATGATCAGGATGACGCTCAGTTACCCGTCGCCATGCTTCGAGCAGCTGCAGCAGTCCCATCCGGTTAACAAGGCGACGGACGGTCAGCACAATCGTCGCATTTTGCGGCAAATTCAGCCGTTCCCGCACGGCTCCCCGATCCTCTGCCGGATGGAACCTTTCTACATTCGCCGCACCAGGAATAATATGGATTTTGCTAAGCGGAACCTTATAGTACTCATGCAAGATATCCCGAAAGGTCTCGCTCAGCACTATAAATTTATCCGCCAGACCATAGGCCTTCATCTCAATGGATTTAGCCATTGTCGTTTTCAGCAGATGCTTGAGGCCCTGCCCTTCAATCTTCATTTCCTCTGTCCACGGGCCGTGGAAAGTAGTAACTACGGGAATTCCGCGTTTTTTCGCCTCCAGCGCCGGTCCGACACCATAGGGGGCAAAATGGGAATAAAGCACATCCACCGGTTGCTTGTCGAACAACTCAGCTGCATATTTTTGCATGAGATCTCTACGCTTCCAAATGGATTGCTGCTTACTCCCAATCGAATGAATTCGAACACGGCCTTGCGCCTGCGGCTGCTCGTCAGTACAGATCAAAGCATCCAGCGTATTGCGCTCTGCCGTCAGCTGCTCACAGATGGATTTGAAATACGTGTTTAGCCCACCTGGCTGCAGGGACGGCCAGCTAAGCCCCGTTGCCGCAATCCGAAATCCGTTATTGTACGACATAGCTGGTTTCTCCTTTCTGCTCAGTCTGTTCGTCATCCACAATCTTTAACTTTTTTCGCCGCTTGGTCAGCTCATAGTGCTTGAAGCAGACGAGAAACTCATACATTACCCAGAAGACCGCTACGGCAAAGCCTGCCACCCCCTTGCGGTATAAGCCCTGAACAAAATACTTCTGGACAAAGCGAGCAGGAGGCCGCAGCAGCAGTCTGGTAATCCGAAAGGATTTGCCTTTGTTAAATGCCGTCTCCGCTTCCAGATCCGTATATTTGTTAAAACGGGTCATATGATCGCTAATGCTGCGGAAGCCGTAATGCCATAGCACCCCGTCCAGATTGACGATCTGGGAAGAAGCTACATCCGGCATTTCATGAACAAGACTGTTCGTGATGCCATAAATACGCCGATTATACAGACGAACGAGGTACTCGCCTTTGTTCATCCATTTGCCGAGAAAATCGCCAATCCGGAACACGGAATATGCTTTGGCCGGATCATGAAGTGTTTCCTTCACCTTCAGCAACTCGCCAAGCAGCTCTGCATCCACCACTTCGTCCGTGTCGATCAGGAAAATCCAATCAAATTCCGCTTTATCAACACCGAACATGCGCTGCTTTGCATAGCCCGGCCACGGGTTGGAAAACACCCGACAGCCCAATGATTCAGCTACCTGAATCGTGTTGTCCTTGCTCCCTCCGTCAATGACGACGATATCGTCCGCAAAGGGCTTGCAGGATTCAATGGCAGCCGTGATGCGAATGCCATCATCCTGAGCGATAATAACTACGGATATCCGATTGTCCGCGGGAACGCTAGACATGTGGTTCATTAGCGGGTGCCTCCTTCTTTATCTAACCGTTAACTGGCTTTTTCCGGATGTAGTGTGACATTGTTGATCGGAGCCATTGAAAATCTTGTTTGGAAATAACCAGTCTTGGAATTTTCATTTTCAGAACGAATTTAACATTGCATAAAATGAAAACGAACCGTAGAATCCCCGAGGACAGCATAGCTATCCCTGCACCCGTCAAACCGTATTTTGGAACAAGTATGGACAACAATGGGATTACGAGCGCCAATCCAACACCTTGTAAAATGGTCACCAGCTTGGGCTTGCCCAGCGCCATAAATTGTTGTGCCAATACCATAGTTCCTCCACTGATAGCAACCTCAAGCACCAGAAACCGGAATACCGTAAGTGCTTGCTTAAACTCTGGACCATATAACAATGTAAATACGAACGGAGCAATCAACGTCAGCATTACTGCAGCCAGAACGGTTACCGTCGAAGTCACGCGAAATGCCCGAAACGTGATTGCTACCGCATCCTCCTTATTCAACCCGGAGGCTTTGGGGAAGAGCACGACAATAATCGAGGTTGAAAATACATTCACCATTCGGGCCAGACTGACTGCTACCGCATACAAACCGAGATCAGCCGGTCTGAGCAGGCCTGCAATCAGAATCTGGTCAATATATGTAGAAACCTGCCCCATCAGATCGTTTCCATATGATCCCATACCGTAGGTGAAGAGATTTTTGAATTGTGTCCAGCTGTTCTTTATCCTTGGTTTGTACAGCCGAATCATTCGAATCGTCACACCGATATAAATCGGCAAGCCTGGCAGCAAATAGGCCAGTGCTGAGGTGTATGGGCTGATATGACCCGTCAGGATCAGAATCGCCAGACCCAGCAGCGTACAGAGCGGTACGAGATAACGAAACAAATTGTACTGCTTGTATTCCGATCGAACTTGAAGCAATGCATTATTGATTTGTGAAATCGCAATGAGCGGACACATTATCATGGAGCATTGCGCAAACAGAATGACCGATGGGGAAAAGGAGCGCAGCCAATAAGGAATCAAAAACACTCCGACGAGTGTCGCCAAGCCACCGAACATCGCAGCCAGCAGCAAAGCGAGACCATACAGCTTGCCCGTTTCCTCCGGTTTTTTTTTCGCATTGTAGATCAAGGCAGACGGTACACCGAAGCTCATGCAGAAGGCGAGAAACTGAGACCAGTTCACCATGGCGGTCTGTTCCCCGCGTCCGGTAGGACCCAAGAATCGGGCCGTCAGCACACCAGTCAGCATATTCACGACGAGAATCAGCATGCTGAATATCATCGTTTTTACTGCTGCCGAGCTATTATCCTTGCTTTTGGCAAAGCGAATCACCGTAGACCATAGTGTCCGGACAGGTGCGGATAATGTTTGTAAGTTTTGCACAGCCTTTACCTTCTTTCCGCGATGACATCTTTCGCCCACATTCCTATTCCGATCATCATCCAGATCAGATAGCCGCGCATACCAGGAAAACCGTTATCTGATATCAGACTGGCTACAGCTCCAGCCCACGTAGCCAGCGCCAATCTGATGTAAGGCTGATTGGAATCTCGCTCGGCAATACGGACAAGGAGGCGCTTGATGATAACGAACAGGCCACCGAAGAAAAAGAATGCTCCGAAAATACCGAAGGTGAGGAAAATGGCAATATAGCCATTATCCATAATTCCAAGTTCGCCAAGATCGCCGCCGTTATCCAGCTTGGTTCCAATTCCTACACTCCCGATCCCCTGTCCGACCGGATTGCCGACAATCGCCGGAAGCATCGTATTTAGCAAATCCAGGCGCTCATTGTACGAATGATCCTGTTGAATATCCGTCAATGTCTGCATGCGAGCCACCAGACCCTCTGCACCCGGGAGTTTGGGAACAATTATATAGAGAAGAAGACCGACGACAGCAAGTTGAAACAAGGTCTTCCACTTTCCTTTAGAGGATGAACTGAGAATGTAGGCCAGCAACATGACGAATGCAATCAGCCAGGCCGAGCGCACCAGCGTGACCAAGAGACACACAACCGTCAGCAGGATGCCAAGCCATCCCAAAGTTCCGCGCCACCGTTTTTCCATCAGCATCGGTACAAGAGCCATCGCCAGGAAAATAGCGCAAGGACCAGGCGAGTTCATAGAAGAGAAAACTCTAATTTGAAGCGGCTCTGGTATGCCAATGGAGTTCATTTCTACATGATTCATCCAGAAGGCATCCCAGGGAGGGACCGTCAAATACTGAATAATGCCGTAAATCGCCACAAGCACAGCAATATTGGCATATGAATACAGCAGCCGGTCCAGCTCCTTCGCCTTCATAGGCTTAATCGCAAGATAGGGCAGCAGGAGCAAAGGAATCACATAGTTGGCCAAATCATAAGCAAAAACAATGCCATTTTTGAACAACCCGACGACACTTCCGTAGCCCAATTCTATGCCAAAGAATACAGCAATCCGGGTCAGAGGTTTTTCTGCCTCATGAATGCCTCGCAGCACGGGAATAATCAACATGCTGCTCACCAGCAGTGGTGCCAAGCTCAACAAGGAAACCGAGTGATACGTCCCTTCCAGCCAGTCTGCAATACGACGGATTTCCGGGCCCACTGCCCACACCAGCAATGTGTAAGGAATCAGCAGCCGTGATTGAAAAATCGCCAGCAGGAAGGCTGGAAAAACGAGCGCTAGCAATATGGCTCCCTGCTGGCTCGTGGTGGGATTCAGCTTGGCGCTGACAAATCCGATGGCGAGCGGCAGCATGCAAGCCAGCAACCCCACGCCGATCATGCCGATTCCACGTCGATTTCCCAATCCAATGGAAACCTGCTGATCTGTCAACCGACTCATATTTCTCACCCCTGACCTCCCTTCATCCGCTCCTGCTTGAACATTTCCTTAAACAGCAGCACAAGAAACTGGGAATCCTCAATCAAATATCTTTTCCACAAACGTTTGGGTTCCTGAGACAACCGCCAAAACCATTCAAATCCCGTCTTCTGCATCAGCTTCGGTGCCCTCTTCACATTTCCAGACAGAAAATCAAAGGTTGCTCCCACCCCAATCGAAATCGGAGCGCGGTAAGTCTCATAATATCTGTAAATCCATTTTTCCTGTTTAGGTGCGCCTACGCCTACAAAAACGATGTCCGGGCGAGCCTCTTGAAGCAAGTGGACAATGTGTCTGTTCTCTTCCTCATTTTTCTCAAAGCCATAGGAAGGAGAATAGCAGCCCACCACATTCATATTCGGATACGATTCCTGGAGATTGCGCATGGCCTTCTCCGGTATACCGTCAGCCGCACCCAGAAAAAACAGTCGATAGCCTCGATCCTCAAATGCCTCTCCCAGCCGGGTGAACAAATCTGATCCCGACACCTTTTGCTTGAGGGGCTTTTTCAGCAACTTGGACGCCCATATGATAGGCATTCCATCGGCCACTACAGCTCCTGCGTCCGAATATACCTTGCGGAATTCATCATCCTTGCGAAGCTTGATTACATGATCGACATTACAGGTCAAAATGTAGGAATGACGCTGATGTACAATAGAAGTATCTATAAATTCGAGTAGATCGTTAAAATCGTAATTATCAAAGTTGACATCGAACATGTTCACTCTGCTCATCGTATCACTTCTCTTTGCAAAAATCGGTTTGGGTAGACGTCTGGTATAACGCGTTCAAATACCAGCAGAACGGAATAATCATCTGAACCGTCGACAACGTGTTATCTGAAAACGAATAGATCAGAAAGCCCGCAATTAAGCTTGCAAAATAAGGTTTGATCGATTTGGCAAGCGACCGGTAAATGAGAACGAACACGACCAGCAATGAAAGCATTAATAGCCCGCAGCCGATATATCCCGTGTCAAAATAGAAGCGTATATACTCGTTATGCGGTACAACAAAGCCATTGAATAGCGTCCCGTCGTTCGCGACCGTTACTGCACCCAGCCCTCTGCCTGACCACGGGTAATCATGTACTTTGTTCAAAAAATATTCCCATGCCTCCGAGCGCCCCGACAGGTCAATGCCTGTATCGGTCTCCCGCTCGAAGGAGCGTTTTTTTAAATTGTTCCATTGCAGGGCCACCGCCCCCAGAGCAACCAAAAACGATCCGGCCAGCGGTAGCAAATAATTGACTCTACCCTTGAGGTACTGACGGGCAATATCAAACAAATACACAGCAAACATCAATAGCAATGCCAGAATCGGTCCACGTGTACCGGTGGCGATCAAGATCAGAAAATTGAATGCCAGTACAGTGTAATAAAAGGCAGCTTGCTTCGGTTTGCGCTTGATCTCAATCAGAGAGACAGCAATTCCGAGAAAGGAGAGCATCGCCAGATGCGGCGGTATGTTCGCTCCTTGTATTCTCACCGCGCCCGTAAATTCCACATCGGTAAACGAATGCAGCCCTACGGTCTGCAGGCCCAATCCAATGATCACACTGATGATCGGCAGTAGACTGATCAGCCGGATATGCTTATCTGCGACATCCTTTTTCCACTGAATCAATAGAAAAATGAAGGGGAGTGATAATCCGACGAACGCCTTCACTGCAATCGAGGTCGTCAGCAAAGGCAGCCATGCTGAAAATCCAAATGTAATCCCCAGCATGATTACCAATGCCCAGACCGGATAGCTGAACTTGAGACGAATGCCATACACGAGCATGCAAGGCACCAGCAGAGCCAAAATGCCCAATTTGTATAATGACAAAATCTCGATGCCGAACACGCCGCCCTGATACAGGGAATCTACCGATACCGCTGTACTTAGCAAAACCGCATAGCTAATGCGCTCCGGGTGATGGATCGAAACGACCAGCAGAAGCAGCAAGCATACCGCAGCAATACTGACTACAGGCTGATAAGTAGCCGCAATTCCTACAGCAAGAGCGCCCAGCAGAAAAATAAAAACATGCTGTATGGTGTTTATTCTGGAAGTCCAAGGATAATTACTCATGTTCAATCTTTCACCCCGCAGCTGACTCGCTTTTCCGGTTGCGCAATGTATCCAGCGTCCCACGAATACTTTCAAACCTGCACCGGTTCAACAGCTTCCTGCCCTCAGTACGTGCCAGCAGGGAATCCACCGTGATGTATAACACTTTGGCTGCCGTCTTTGCCATCAGCATGACGTTGCCGAGCAAGCCTGCGGCCTGAGCAGCGTTAGACATGCCCTGACAGTAGTAGCGGTTCATGATCCATTCCTTCTTTAACCGTGTAGCCGGAACAAAATGCTTCACAGCCATGTGGGGATGGTACATGATCGTCCCACCATTTTTACGAATTTGCTCAAATACCCATGATTCTTCACCAGACAAAAGGATATCTCCCTTTCTGCCCAAGTGAAGCGGGAACATGACGGCAGCAAAGGCTGTTTTGCGCATAGCCATGTTGGCTCCAAACGGATTCAGTCCCACCGGATATTCGCGGACCGCGTTCCCCAGATCAATTATCGTGTAAGGAAGCTCAAGCGGGCCTGTTAGCCACCCCGGTCGTTCCACCTCAAACATAGGTTCAATTTTTCCACCCATTGCCGTCAGCTCGGGATTGTTCCCGAAGGCCGCCATAATCGTTTGCAGCCATGTAACACACGGGATCGCATCATCATCCAGAAAAGCAATGACTTCTGCTCTCGATAACGTAATGCCCGCATTACGAGCAGCGGACAATCCTTGTTCGCGCTCATAATGATACCGAAGGTGAATATCCTGACCATGTGCGACACTAAATCTTTTGATCGTTGCCGCTGTATGATCGGTGGATCGGTTATCGACCACAATGATCTCGGCCAGCGCAAGGTCCTCCAGCTCCAACAGGGACATTAACGTTTTTTCCAGCAGGTCCGCCCGGTTATAGGTGCAAATAACGACGGACACTGCGGGACATCGCTTGAATGCATCCATCAGTAAGCATCCTTGGAGAACAGCATTTTAACGCCTGTTTTCATGATGATTTTAAGATCGAGCCACGTATTGCGAGCATGAATATACTTCAAATCCATTTGCACCATTTCTTCGAAGCCTACGCTGTTACGTGCGCTCACCTGCCAGTAGCCGGTACATCCCGGTGTTACAATCAGGCGTTGCTTGTCATAATCGGAGTATTGCTCGACCTCGCTTGGCAGCGGAGGGCGAGGACCCACCAATGACATGTCCCCGACCAACACATTCCACAGCTGCGGAATCTCATCAATACTCGTCTTGCGTAAAAAGCTGCCAATCTTCGTAATCCGAGGGTCGTTTTTAATTTTGAACATGGCGCCGCTCACTTCATTCAGCTCCATCAAGTCCTTTTTCAGCTCCTCGGCATTGGACACCATTGAACGGAATTTATACATGTTGAATAACTTCTCATTCTTGCCCACCCGAATTTGCTTGAAAAACACGCTTCCCTTTGGATCTTCGAGCTTGATCATTACACCCACCACCACAAAAAGCGGAAGCAAGACGATCAAACCCACGAAAGACAGCAGCATATCAAGGAGACGCTTTGTGACCAGATAAGACGTTTTATCCTGAATTTGTGTATTTCCGTATGGCATGTAAAACGCTTTACCTGACATGACAGCCTCGCCGTCCTCCGGTAAATTTTCCATGCTCATGCTCACGTACCCCCTCTCAACCTGCTGTAGTTGCCTTCTCGGTCTTTTTTAACCATTCATTCATGGCCTCCATAACCGGATACTTCAGATCATCGCTGGCGAGTGCAAATTCAAGTGTAGTCAGAATATATCCGAGGCGCTCACCTACGTCATAACGTGTACCTTCAAAATCATAAGCGTACACGCGCTCGCTCTGATTCAGCTTTTGGATTGCATCCGTCAACTGAATTTCGCCGCCAGCTCCTTTTTCCTGAAGATCGAGATATTTAAAAATTTTCGGCGAGAACACATAGCGACCCATAATAGCCAAGTCTGATGGTGCTGTGCCTGGAGCCGGTTTTTCTATAAAATTGTTCACTCGGTACAAACGTCCGTCCTGCTGGTCCGGTTCAATGATGCCATAGCGGTTCGTGAATTCCATCGGAACCCGCTGCACGCCGATCACGGAATTTTGTGTTTCCTCATACTGATCCATCAGCTGACGCAGGCAAGGCTTCTGGCCTGTTACGATATCATCGCCCAGCAATACACCGAACGGCTCGTCCCCGATAAAACGTCTTGCGCACCATACCGCATGTCCAAGACCTTTAGGTTCCTTCTGGCGAATGTAGTGAATTTCCACTCCCGAAGAGCGCTGTACTTCCTCCAGAAGCTTCAGCTTGCCGTCCTCCAGCAGCTTCGATTCCAGCTCAAAGGCGTTGTCGAAGTGATCCTCAATCGCACGTTTGCCTTTACCCGTAACGATAATAATGTCCTCAATACCGGAAGCAATGGCTTCTTCAACGATATATTGAATCGTGGGCTTATTGATGATCGGAAGCATTTCCTTCGGCATCGCTTTTGTCGCAGGGAGGAAGCGTGTACCCAACCCTGCTGCTGGAATAATGGCTTTTTTCACTCTCTTCATCATCGCACTCATTCTCCTTGCTTCATCGAATTTTGGTGTTGCTTACTTCACCTGATTCATCACAATTCCAACCAGTGTTGCACTGGCCTGCTCCATGAGTTGCTTTGTTTTGCGTAGATCATCACGTTTGGTCCGGCCGTGCTTGGCAACGAGAATCACACCATCCGTCAAGCCTGCGATCAGGCGGGCATCCGTGTAGTTCAATGCCGGAGCCGAATCGAGCAGGATAATGTCGTATTCACGTTTCAGTTCTTCCAGCAGCTCTGTCATGCGCTCGCTGCCCAGTAGATCTGCTGCGTTATACAGGGTGTCTCCACCAGGAACAATCGATAGCTCCAGTCCGCCATGTCTAACGATAGATTTGGAAGAAGCGCCGCCGCGCAAATAAGCCGATAAACCCCCGGTATTCTCCACTCCGAATATCTCGTGCAACGCCGGTTTGTGCAGATTGCAATCCACCAAAGCCACTTTCTTGCCTTCTTGTGCAAAAGTGACCCCGATATTGGCGAGCAGGGTTGTTTTGCCCGCTCCGCTTTCCGGCGAGGTCAGCAGTAGAACCGTTCCGCGGTCCTTGTGTCCCATCACCTGCTGCCGGATGTATGTACGGAGGGAACGAAATGATTCGGAGATATACGATGAAGGATTGCTTTCTGTAATCAACATGTCATTCAATCGCAGCATATTTACGCTCCCCTACCCGTTCTTTAGAATTTCCGATGGCCCCGTCGGTGTCCTTCTTGCGGATGACCGGTATAGATGCAATCACCGGAAGGCCGATGTCTGCATCTGCCTCTTTTTCCGACCGCAGCGTACCATTAATACTTTCCAGGAACACAATCGTACCCAGCGCAATCATCAGCGATACGAGAAAACTAATCGCAATATTCATGAGCGGACTTCCATTAATCGGGTCAGGATTGGCCTGCGGGTCCGCTTCATTCAAAATTTTCACATTATTCAATTCCATCAATCCAGGAACCGTCTGCACGAATTTCTGGGCTACCGCGTTAACAACAGCTGCGGCCTGTGGATAGCTTCCTGCCTCAAAGGTCAAGCCGATAACCTGACTTTTATCCGAGGATTTAATCTGGAGCTTTTCTACCAGCTTTTCCTGCGTCAAACCGAACTCAGGATGAGTCGTTACGACAGCCTCCATAATTTTGGGTGAAGTGAGAATTTGCTTGTAGCTTTCCACCAAATTAAGACTTGTGTTGACGTCGTTCAGATTGTTGCTTCCCTGCTTGCCGGAAATGTGATTAATCAGTAGCTGGCTCGAAGCAGAATAGACCGGCTTTACGACAATGTTGCTCACAATGTAAGTCGTTACACATGAGAGAATGACAAAAATCGCAATCAGCCACAATCTTTTTTTGATCAGGACCAGATAATCCAAAATGGTTTTCTCCACAAAAATCCTCCCTCCTATACAATTTCTCTTCTTATTTAAGTATGACTTTATTGTAACAATTGGCTCTGTGAACGACATGGAACCGAATGGCACTTTCTCCCTCACTACAGGGGAAGGGGATTGTATACTTTTGGCTACGACATGGTATACTTTTGTACCATACTTTGTCGATTACAGAAAAATAAATCGAAAAAAAGCTCCAAAACCACCGGATTCGGTGATTTTGGAGCTTTTCCAACATTCGCACACGGAAGTGCATCACAGCTTATG
Organism: Paenibacillus kribbensis; assembly: GCF_001705305.1. GTDB lineage: Bacteria > Bacillota > Bacilli > Paenibacillales > Paenibacillaceae > Paenibacillus > Paenibacillus kribbensis_B. The sequence goes on along the minus strand of NZ_MCBP01000003.1, from coordinate 332,892 downwards.
GTGTCAGCGCATCATCATATTGGTTGGCTCATACTTCGCCAGACCAATGGCATTGGCATACAACGCTGCCTGCGTACGATCTGCCAGCCGCAGCTTGGCCAGAATCTGACTGACATGTTTTTTTACAGTAAACTCACTGATAAATAACCGGGATGCAATTTCGCGGTTGCAGGCACCCTGTCCCAGCTCGACCAACACTTCCTTTTCCTTCGGTGTCAGGTCGTCTGTCAGATTGCCAGCATCCTCGCGCAGCTTGTTTTCGAGAATAGCCGGATCATAATATTTGCGTCCTTTGTTGACCAGGTGAATCGCGTAAATTAGTTCCTCAGGCAAAGCCTCCTTAAGCACATAGCCGTCCACGGAAGCTTCCTCCGCTTTCAGAAAATCTTCACGTGTTGCAGAAGAGGTCAGCAAAATAAATTTGCTTCTGAACCCCCGCCCGCGCGCGACCTTTATAATATCCAGACCTGATTCGTCCGCTAGCTTCAAATCTAGCAGCACTAGGTCCGGATCCGTTTCCTCGATCACTACAAGTGCTTCCTGTTGATTCTGGGCCTCTCCCGCAAACTGAACATTGGGCTGCATGGATATAACCGCAGCAAGTCCTTTCCGTACTAAAGGATGATCATCGACAATGACAATTTTCATGATTCGGCCTCCTGTCTACAGTTCAGGATTTGCACAATCCCTATGTATCCGATTGTTACCGCAGATTTTGTATTGCAGGATGTTCACACATCTTATTCAAGGATCTTGAAAAATCCCTATTCATAAGCATTTACCGGAATGGACAATCGGATTTGTGTTCCCTCTCCGATTCGACTAGAAATATCAAATTCGCCTCCCATCGATTGAGCTAAATATTCCATATTCATCATGCCCAGGCCCCCGCCTGCACTGACCACCTCACCTCCTGCTACCATTCTCGCCGTCTCAAACCCTACTCCGTCGTCATGAATAGACAGTCTAATCACTTGGGGCGTCAATTTTAACTTCACATCAATTCGTTTGGCCAATCCATGCCGGATTGCGTTCCCCGCCGCTTCGGAAATGATGCGGAACAAAGCCTTTTGATACAAATACGGAAGAGAATAATGATCACCATGAATATCAAAGTCAATTTGTACATGGTTCAGCTTGGAGAGCGTATGCAGATGGCTTTTCACCGTCCCTAACCAGGTTGAGCCTCCGCTTTTTTTCGAGCTTAGGCTATGAATTGCCCCTTTCAGCTCCCTGACCGCTTGGTTGGCCGATTGCTGAATTAGCTCGATTTGCTCCTCCACCTGCTCCTTAGGCTGATGACACCAGGTTTGCCGGAGAGAATGCGTTGCGTACACAATGCCAAACAGACTTTGTGACACATTATCATGCATCTCATTCGCAATCCGATTTTGCTCGTTCCTTACAATCAGCTGATTTTCAACACGTTCCAACTCGTAGCGCTCCAGAAACACCGCACTCAGCTCGGCCAAGAAAATCAGTTGCTGCACAAGCCAGCGTCTTCCTGTCAAACTTTGATCCGGACCCAGTTGAAGACCGATCGTCGCCACAAAACGGGTCGTCATAGGTACTGTGATCATCAGAAAATCACCCCATTCCGGCAGGTGTTTGAAAAATGGCTCGCGCTCTTCCCTGAATTCCTCCCGATAATTCCCCAGCACTTCGAACAGTTGCTCCTCTTCCTCTACCGTCCAGCCTGTCTGACTGCTTTCCGGCGCATCCTCCTCCTGACTATCCAGCCAGAAAAATGCACGGCTCTGCTTCGTCAGCTTAACGGTATAGTCCGAGATCACCTGCCCCAGATTCAACGCCTCATTGTGACTGGTCGTCTCCATGATGTGGTAAATCGACTTGATATGATCCATCGTCTCGTTGGCTTGTTCCTTTGCCACCTTCAGTTCGTCTTTCATGACTCCGATAACCTGCATTGCCATGGTGGTTACGATCAGTACCAAAAACAAATTGATGTTCTGCAGTACAAGATCCCATAAAAAATATTGACCTGGTGTAAAAAAGATATAACAAAATGTGAGTACCAAGCCGATATAAGAAAGGAGAAGAGTCCAACTGTACCTCATAGATAGGTGGGCACAAGCCACCAACATAGGGGTAATGACATACCATTTGAACGGACTATCCATCCCTCCCGTCGGGAACAGCAACAAAATAATCCCTGCGGTTTCTAACGCAATACTGCATTTCAATACCATATCATGAAGTCTGTACTTTCGGTAAATCCAAGTAAATACTGTAACGGATAAAAATAGAAACACAATCAATAATAGCTTATGCCACACGATTAATCTAGATTGTTCGAACAGAAAAACAAGTGATGTTAAAGATAGTGATACATAACGGTACAAAAAAATCATTTTGTCTTCTGCTGACTTCTTCAACTTCATCCTGTCACCCTATTCTGTGTTTTGAAGGGACGATGGGCGTATTGGGTTTGTTTGTGTACTATAAAAAAATCATAACCAATCCAAAAATAAATAACAAGACATAAACTCTAACGTAAACGGTTACATTCTAAAAAATTTGGTACTTTTTATAATATATCTACCGTTTCAGGAAAACATTTTCGGGGTAATGTCAGAGTTTGTGACGTTTGTCAAGGACATAAATTACATTTTAACCAAACTAAAAAGGGACTTGCTGGTACCACCGTGATTATAACAGCGGTATTCAGCAAGTCCTTTTTTAATAAACTGGGTGGGGCTGTATTAGCCCCCAGCGCGTGCCAATTCACGCATATTGGCTTCAAACGCTGCCAACAGAGCTTCATCCCCGCTCAGACCAGTTGCCTCTTCTTTTTGTATCTGTTCCATCATACGCTTATAGTCCTTTGGAATCACCCGAACAAACTGCTGAACCGCAATCTGCCAGTCATCCAAAATACGTTGTCCTGCTTCACTGCCCGTATAAGTGACATGGCGCTGAATCAAGCCGCGCAGCTCCGCTGCTTCCGCAGGGTCTTCCATGCCTTCCAGCAACACCATTTCCAGATTACAGCGGTTCAGGAACGTTCCCTCAGGATCATAGACATATGCAATCCCTCCAGACATCCCGGCTCCAAAATTCCGTCCGGTTCCGCCCAGTACAACTACACGCCCGCCCGTCATATATTCGCAGCCATGATCGCCGACACCCTCGACAACAATACGTGCCCCGGAGTTCCGAACGGCAAAGCGTTCTCCAGCAATTCCGCTAATGTAAGCTTCCCCGCTGGTCGCCCCATACAAGGCTGTATTTCCAATAATAATGTTCTCTTCAGCCTTAAAGGTCGCTTTGTGAGATTTTCTCACAATAACCTTACCGCCAGATAACCCTTTACCGACGTAGTCATTGCTGTCGCCTTCCACACTTAGCGTGATACCTTTCGGAATAAATGCCCCGAAGCTCTGACCTGCCGATCCAACGAAGTTAAAGCGAATGGTATCTTCAGGCAGACCTGCTGCGCCATACTTACGAGTGACCTCGCTGCCCAGAATTGTACCTACCGCCCGATTCACGTTCGTTATAGGCAGGTTCCCCTCTACAGGCGTTCCGTTCGCCAGTGCCTCCGCAGCCATCGGTACGAGCTTCTGCATATCAAGCGTTTCTTCCAGGCCGTGATTTTGGCGTTGTACACGGTAACGCACGCTTCCGTCTTCCAGCTCAGGAGCATGCAGCAGCAAGCTCAGATCTACGCCCTTCTTCTTCCAGTGCGAATCGGCGTTCACGGTATCCAGACAATCCGTGCGCCCAATCATTTCCTGAATCGTGCGGAAGCCCAGCTCCGCCATAATTTCACGGACATCTTCTGCGATAAAACGCATAAAATTCACCACATGGGCAGGATCTCCCATATAATTTTTGCGCAGCTCCGGATTCTGCGTAGCCACACCAACCGGACATGTATCCATTTGGCATACCCGCATCATAATACAGCCCAATGCCACGAGTGGCGCTGTAGAAAAACCATATTCTTCTGCACCCAGCAGGGCAGCTACCACCAAATCGCGGCCAGACAGCATCTTGCCGTCTGTCTCCAGCACCACGCGGTCGCGCAGGTTATTCAGCATCAGCGTCTGATGCGTTTCGGCCAGACCCAGCTCCCAAGGCATCCCCGCATGACGGATGGAGCCTTGCGGAGAAGCACCTGTGCCGCCATCGTAGCCGCTGACCAGAATAATGTCAGCGCGGCCTTTAGCTACCCCCGTAGCTATCGTGCCGACGCCTACCTCTGACACCAGCTTCACGTTAATATCAGCACGCGGGTTAGCGTTTTTGAGATCGTAGATCAGCTCCGCCAAATCCTCGATTGAATAAATATCGTGATGCGGCGGTGGCGAAATCAAGCCTACACCTGGAGTAGAACCACGTACCTCGGCGACCCAAGGGTACACTTTGCGTCCCGGCAACTGTCCGCCTTCGCCCGGCTTCGCGCCTTGCGCCATTTTGATCTGAATTTCGTCGGCATTCACCAGGTAATTCGACGTTACACCGAATCGGCCAGATGCTACCTGCTTGATCGAACTGCGACGCGAATCGCCATTGGCATCCGGTATGAAACGTGCAGGGTTCTCCCCTCCCTCACCCGTGTTGCTCTTCCCGCCGATACGGTTCATTGCAATCGCCATATCTTCATGGGCTTCCTGGCTAATGGAGCCGAAAGACATAGCTCCTGTTTTAAAACGACGCATTATGGATGCAGCGGATTCCACTTCATCCAGCGGTACAGGCTCACCGACAGACTTCAGTTGAAGCATAGAGCGGATCGTCAAATACTGTTCAGATTCACCCTGCACCAGCTTGGCGTATTTCTTGTAAAGCTCGTAGTCTCCCGAACGAACGGATTGCTGGAGCAAATGTACCGTTTGCGGGTTAAACAAATGCTCTTCCCCGTCGTTACGCCATTGGTATTCGCCGCCCGAATCCAGCACCTTGTCGTTGCCGTCCTTGTCGGTAAAAGCACGGTTATGGTGGGCCAACGCTTCCGTAGTCACTTCCTCCAGACCAATACCGCCAATGCGGGAAGGCGTCCAGGTAAAGTAACGGTCAACAAAATCCTGCTTCAGACCTACAGCCTCGAAAATTTGGGCTCCACGGTAGGATTGAATCGTGGAAATACCCATTTTGGACAATATTTTTACGACACCCTTGGTAGCTGCCTTAATATAATTTTTAACTGCTTTTTCGTGCGAAATGCCGCGCAGCAAGCCCTGCTGAATCATGACATCCAGCGTTTCAAAAGCCAGATACGGGTTAACCGCGCTCACGCCGTAGCCAAGCAGCACCGCATAATGGTGAACATCTCTTGGCTCTCCGGACTCCAGCAAAATGCTTACACGTGTGCGTGTACCCTGTTTGATCAGATGGTGATGCAGGCTGGAAACAGCCAGCAACGCCGGAATGGCCGCATTGTCTGCATCCACTCCACGGTCAGACAGAATAAGGATGTTATGCCCCTTGTCAATGACACGGTCAGCCGCTTCAAACAGTCCATCCAGTGCCTTACGCAAGCCTTCTGCGCCTTCCTTTGCTTCAAAGAAGATCGGAATCGTCATCGACTTGAAGCCCGGACGGTGTACATGGCGAATTTTGGCAAATTCCTCATTGGACAGCACCGGTGAGTCCAAACGAATCTGACGACAGCTTTCCGGCTCTGGATGCAGCAGATTGCGCTCCGGTCCAATCGTAGTTGCCGTCGACGTTACAATCTCTTCACGAATGGCATCAATCGGCGGATTGGTAACTTGCGCGAACATTTGTTTAAAATAGTTGTACAAACGTTGTGGACGATCAGACAGTACCGCAAGTGGAGCATCGTACCCCATCGATCCGATCGGCTCCGCACCTGTGAGCGCCATCGGCTCCAGCAGCTTGCGCAGTTCTTCAAACGTATATCCAAATGCGAGCTGAAGCTGGTTAACATTTTCGTGCTTCGGCTCCGGCTGTTCCAATGCCTCCGGCAGTTCCTCCAGATCAACCAAATGCTCATCCAGCCATTGCTGATAAGGCTCCTCGGAAGCGATACGTTCTTTCAGCTCTTCGTCAGAAATGATGCGCCCTTCCTGGGTATCCACCAGCAGCATCCGGCCTGGACGGAGACGATCCTTGTACAGCACATTTTCTGGAGCGATATCCAGCACACCCGCCTCTGAAGACAGTGCGATCAGATCATCTTTGGTCACATAGTAACGCGCAGGACGCAGGCCGTTACGGTCCAGAATCGCCCCGATTTGGATACCGTCCGTAAACGCCATCGCTGCCGGCCCGTCCCACGGCTCCATCATGGTACTGTGATATTCATAAAATGCCCGTTTTTTCGGGTCCATCGTCTCATGTTTGTTCCAAGGCTCCGGCACCATCATCATAGCTACATGCGGCAAGGAACGTCCGCTCAGATACAGAAACTCCAGCGTATTATCAAACATGGCTGTATCCGAACCATCCGGGTTAATGACTGGTTTTACCTTCGTGATATCTTCGCCAAACGTATCACTTTCAAACTGTGCCTGACGCGCATGCATCCAGTTCACGTTGCCGCGCATGGTGTTAATTTCACCGTTGTGAATCATAAAACGGTAAGGATGCGCACGATCCCAGCTTGGGAACGTATTCGTACTAAAACGGGAATGGATCAGCGCAATCGCCGATGTCACCCGCTCATCCTGCAAATCCAAATAAAATTTGCCCACCTGCTCGGTTGTCAGCATTCCCTTGTATACAACCTTGCGGCATGACAAGCTCGGAATATAGAATGATTCGCCGTTCTGCTCCTCTTGGTTATAACGAATAGCAAGCTCTGCACGTTTGCGAATGATATACAGCTTCCGTTCAAAGTCCAGCTCTTCCTTCAAATCGCTACTGCGGCCGATGAACACCTGACGCACGCCCGGTTTAGCCGCTTTTGCCGATTTGCCCAGCATTTCGTCATAAGTCGGAACATCGCGGAAGCCCAAGCAATTTTGACCTTCGTCCACGATGATCTCTCTCAGCTTTTGCTCATGTGCCTCACGGACCTTTGGATCATTGGATACAAAAAGCATGCCTACGCCGTAATGTCCGGCCTTTGGCAGCTTGAAGCCCAAGCGCTCCGCTTCCTCTTGAAAAAACAGATGGGGCACCTGAATCATAATCCCCGCTCCGTCGCCGGAGTTTGGTTCACTTCCCTGACCGCCCCGATGTTCCATATTGACGAGCATGGTCAAAGCCTGACTTACAATATCGTGTGATGGTTTTCCCTTGATGTGGGCAACAAAGCCCATGCCGCAGGCGTCTTTTTCGAATTGGGGATCATATAGTCCCTGTTTGGGTGGTAAACCTGTCTGTCTCATGGAACGCAACCTTTCTGTTATAAAGTCATGCTGGCCTGAAATACAGGCGGCCGAATAGAAGACAGTGGCAACAAGAGGTAAATCAAAGAACAACAACGAGGAATGGGGGACAAAACCTATGACGTATTCAAGGCGGTACGGTCCGCCGAATGCGCATGTTTTTCAATAATTATGCAATGGCTTGACTTGAAAAATACGTCGATTCCACTGATGAATCTAATTAGTTCTATCATTTTATCATTGACCTATCATGTTAGCAATTCAAAGTTTTTATAATTGCGATAATAAATCTTTTACATTACAGCATCAACGTATCAATGTAAAAAGATATCATTTTTATGTATAAATATGCATTCAAAAAAACAGCCTCTCCCATTCCCACAAGGAACAGAAAAGGCTGACTGAGCATATCTGATAGAGAGGCTGACGATCGGCGTATGCCCGCAATTCAGGCCATACGAATTAAAATTCGAGACTTTCGCCGGGCTTTAAGGCTTTCCCTTCAATTCCTTCTTTGTGCAGACGGTCACAGAAGGCGTCTCCGTCCTGCTTAATACCCGGGAAGGTATTATAATGCACCGGTATTACGCGGCTTGCACGCAGCCATTTTGCTGCCAGCAGCGCATCCTTCGGTCCCATCGTATAACCATCTCCAATGGGCAGTACCGCAGCATCGATGGAGTTGGTTTCTCCGATAAGACGCATATCGCCAAACAAGCCGGTATCCCCTGCATGGAAAAATGTTTTGCCTCCCATGGTCAATAAAATCCCTGCCGGCTCTCCCATGTATACCGTTTGGCCATCCACCGTCAAAGACGAACTGTGGAACGCAAGCGTGAATTTTACATGGAAGCCGTCAAATTGATGACCACCGCCAAGGTTCATACCGTGAGCTTTGGCTCCCAGGGACGAACAATAGTCAGCCAGTTCCGCCACCGCGATTACAGGACAGTCATTGCGCTTGGCAATTTCAACAGCATCTCCAAAATGATCGGCATGGCCGTGTGTCAATAGCACCGCATCCACCTGAATGTCCTCAGCTTGTACGGTTGCTTTGGGATTACCTGTCAAAAAAGGATCAATAATAATCCGTTTTCCCTCTGCTTCCACCAGCACAACTGAATGTCCGTAATATGTGATTTTCATATCGTCTGCGCCTCCATTTATCACTTTCATTATTTAGGTTACTTTCCTTTATCCATTATACCATTTTATGCATACAAGCTTCACCTGTATGTAAAATACGATCACAAAGATAAGCCCTGCTGTTTAGAAAGAGCTGTTATTTGTAGAAGACTGCCTTTATTTATAAAAGGTATGATGGCCGATTGTTTTCACCTTGGTCTGCGAATGATGAACCGTAAGATCCTGGGCCAACGTAAGCGACAGGAAAAAACAGGTATTATCAGGCACGGCTTTATGGCCGTTCAAAGCAGCGTTAACCGCACGGATGCTGTCCTGATTCGGTTGGACACGACGAAGACGCCCGTTCGCGACCGGACTAAATTGCGCTTTTTGATAAATTACAGCCTGAATCGTATCGGGAAATGAGGCTGACCGCAGCCGGTTTAAGACAACGTTGGCAACTGCCACTTTGCCTTCGTACGGTTCGCCTTCTGCTTCTGCCATCACTATTTTTTGCAGCAGGAGCAGTTCTTTAGCGGAGACAGGATAGCTCCAGGTAGACAACGCCTTGTCATCCTGAGTGAGCATTTTTGTCTTCGTAAAGTAGATGGTTGTAGGAGGGGTTAGGATTGCGGACTTGCTGTGCTGGACATCAGGCTTTTTCGTGCCTGTGGTAACGTTATTCCGAGCTTGTTCCGCCTGCTTCATCTGGGAAGCGGGTAAAGGAGTCGGCATGATTTCTTTCCAGCTTGGCTGCCCATGAGCCGCAACAAAGATGGGGCTTGTCCTGTTTGACCCGTTATGGGTCCCCATCCTGTCGCCATATGAAGGAGCCGTAGAGTTCCCTGACCAGCTCAGAGATTGCATAGATGCATTTTTATGATTTTTCTGTGTTTGCTGAACCTCAGCATAGAGTCCTATCCCCAATATACAAACAAGCAGCACACTCAAAAGAGGTGCAAACCAACGATATTCTTTAACAATTTCCATAATGTTCCTCCCGTTAACTTTAAGCACATTCCTCAGATATGTAACCCAAAATGCGCTTTTTGAATAACGCTGAAACACTATATCACTAAATTAGCTGATAGATCAAGGGTTTCGCCTTAATAATGGGAACGTTTGAATTATTTGGTACATCGGTTTTTGCCCCATTCGAGTTGCATATAAAACAAATTGTTCCACTTCCCACGGCACGGCAATTCGGGCATTTGGCTGCCAAACTGACACCGGAACGGGCTGCTGTCCTGTGTATGAACGAGCTACGGTAATATGGGGCCGATAAGGTCGTTCCTCAGGTTTAAAACCGAGCGGTTCGGTAGCCCGAAGTATGGACTGATACAACCGATCCAGTGACTCCCGCTGCCCGGTAACTCCCCTCCACAATACACGTGGAAATTGCTCCCGGCCAAAAAAGCCTGCTTCTCCAACCCCGAGCGTGAACGGAGCATGCTCGGCTGCAGCCTGATATAAAGCCTGCTCTAGTTTTGGAATATTCGAAGCCGCCACATCGCCCAAAAACTGAAGTGTCACGTGGTAGTCCCTGAAATCACTCCATTTTCGAAAGGACAGATCGTCCAAATCCTGCTCCGCCCATTGGCGCAGCTTCAGCTTATGCTCATCTGGAATGGCAATGGCCGTAAAAAGTCTTTGCGACTGTGTAGTTGATGCCTTTTCCATCCATTTCCGACTCCTTTCCTGCAAGTATATTGACAAGTTGCTGTTTGGGATAACTTACATTTGGATAAAGCCATTTGTTGTTATTTATAGTGACGCTGTTATTTATAGTAACGTTGTCATTTATCGTGACACGGAAAGCTGCTATCTCCCCTACTTTATGCAATTTTTCCGACAATCTGTTATCCTTGAAAGGATGGTTCGCCAGAAGATATTGGAAGCTTCAAGCTCAATCAAAAGTCGAGGAGGCTATGAATCATGGGAAGTATCTTAAGTTTACACCAGCTAACTGAAGAACAAGAAAAGCAAGTTCGTGCAGCAGCTCCGGGCTGCGAGCTGATCATTGGCAAAGCCCAAGAATTAGGGGCTGAACAGATCCGGCAGGCCGAGGTTATTTTAGGCTGGTCCAAGCATATTGCCGAGGAGGCGCTGCATCCGGACAGCAAGCTGAAATGGATACAAACCTGGTCGGCGGGAATTGACAAGCTGCCACTTACCGAGCTGGAAAAGCGCAATATTTTACTTACGAATACCAGTGGCGTACATGCGATTCCGATAACGGAGCAGATTTTCGGCATGCTGCTATCGCATACACGTTATTTGCAGCAAGCAGCTCTCTTGCAGCGTCAGAAAACATGGCAGCCACCGGAAGATCAACTGACGGAATTACGTGGTAAAACGCTACTGATAACAGGTGTTGGCGAAATTGGCCGTGAAACGGCTCGGCTTGCACAAGCCTTTGGCATGCGGGTGATCGGGGTTCGGCGTTCCGGCAAAGATGCTCCCCATGTAGAGCGCATGTACACCAACGAACAATTACACGATGCGTTGGGAGCTGCGGATATCGTGGTGAACATTTTACCGCTCACGGAGGAAACCCGTCACTTCTTTGACGAAAAAGCATTTGCAGCCATGCGTAAAGGAGCTTTCTTCATTAATGTAGGCCGTGGCGGCACCGTCCATACGGATGCGCTTGTACGCTCACTGGAGCAACAGCATATTGCCTTTGCCGGGCTGGACGTATTCGAGAAAGAGCCGCTGTCCGCGTCACATCCACTATGGAGTCTGGACCATGTCCTGATCACACCGCATATTGCAGGTGACACGGATCATTATGCTGAACGGGCGGTAGATATTTTTCTTACCAACTTGAAAGCCTATACTGCTAAGCAGGAGCTGCCGCTGAATCTGGTAAGCTACAAAGCTCAGTATTAACAAAACAACTTACTCACAGACCCATATTTCCCGGCTCAACCCTGTTTTGCGTATGCGACATTGCTCCTTAAGGGTCCAACCTGACTCGGATAGTAATGCTTCCAACGGCTCCGTGCTCACAATCACCGCCCGTGCGGCCAGACGTCTTAAGCTGCGCAGCATCTGCTTTTGTTCATCAGCAGGGAGCACGGAGCACAGGTTATAGGGCATATCCAATATAGCCGCATCGTACGTGCCCTTCACCATATTCATATCCCCGAGCTTCACCAGATCCTCCTCATATCCAAAATGACGTAAATTAACGCGCGCTCCGCGTACCGCCAACGGGTTGATATCATAACCGTGAATCTGTTTCCCCATGCTTAGTGCTTCAATCATCACATTGCCCATGCCGCAGCACGGGTCCAGCAGCTTTAGTCCGTCGGCATGTGCCTCGTGCACTACTGCATGACAAACTGCCAAATTGACAAGCGCCCTGGCTACTAGAACCGGCAATCCCGTAGAATAATTCTGCGGTTTCTGACGGCGCTCCAGCCAGGAACGATCGCTATGCATGCACTGGCCCAGTAACCACCGTTCTCCTGCCCTGATCACGCCCAAAGTGATATCCGGTTCCTTCATTTGCGCCTGTCCCTGAATACGTGCGCCAATCCGACGTTCTATCCCGCGCCGCTCGTCGTAGTCGGCATCATTGTCGCCTTCTTTGAAACACAGTACCTTGAAGGTCTTTCCGTCTTCAAGCTGCAGCGTGGAAGCTGCTTCGCACAGCTCTTCCAGCGTACCTGCATCCACGGCTATATCCAGCCGAAGATGAATAAACGGGCTGGTCCCAGGCTCCAGCCGCCGCTCGGACAACAGGATGGAGTCATGCTCAGGCGGCTGACCGAACAAGCATTTTAATTCCAAAAGGCATAGCTCTCGCTCTGTTTCATGGCACGCATAGGTGTATATGTACCTTTGCTTCGTTTCGTTCGTGTTTATTTCATGTTTGTTCATGTAAAAATCTCTTTTCATTTAGAATGACAGCTATATAAGTTGAACTTGAAAGTTACCTATCGTGCCACTACGCAGACGGATGGTGCTTCCCATCGCCACCGCCCCCGGATTTCCGAAATAAAGCCTATGATCAAGGTAGAAATCCGGGGACAAAAGCGACCGCTTCGCTTGTACAGCACCATTCCGCCTACTCCGTTTTACTTGCACATTTTTTAGTTCAACTTATATAGCATGTACGGCCTCCGCGATCAGACGATAGGAGTCAAGCCGTTGTTCATAATCGGGAATCGGTGTGACCAAGAGGAACTCATCATTATCGTATTCAACCTGCAGGCTATGCAAACGTTCGACAATATCCGATGGTGTTCCCACCAGCCAACTGGCTCGCATTGCCGGATCGCCTAATGTAATTTGTGCAGCCCATTGCTGCGCCTGTTCATTCGTCGAGGCACATACCGCCCCTATAGCAACCATGGTACGCGGCTTGTTCATACGTTTGGATGGCTCAAAGCCGGAACGGTAAATGTTCAGCATATCCACCGTTTGCTGCTCACTCATAAATTGACCGAACACATAGCCCGTCGAATACCGGGCGGCATATTCGGCACTTATACGGTTTGTCCCCAGCATCCACAGGGCTGGCGGCTGTTCAGGCATCGGACGGGCAAATACAGGCACCTGCTCATACTCGTAGGTGCCTTCCAGCAAAGCCAGCAGGGCTTCCATCGTCTGTGGCAGTTCAGCCACATGCTGAAGAAAGTTGCCGCTCAATGCCATTGAAGCATGGGGCCCACCACCAGGTGCTCTCCCAAGGCCCAACTCGACCCTGCCCGGATATAGAGCAGCCAGCAGATGAAACCATTCCGCTACCTTGACCGGACTATAATGCGGGAGCAAAATAGCACCTGCACCCAGTTGGATTGTCTTCGTCATCGCCCCGATATGAGACAGTAGCACTTCCGGGCTGGAGGAAGCCAGCCCCTCCATATCATGGTGCTCCGAGGTCCAATAGCGTGTATACCCCCATCCTTCCGCCCGTCTCGCCAGCTCACCAGCTCGTTGAACCGCCTGCTCCGGACGGTTGCCGGGCAGCAACGGCACCATATCGAGCACACCGAGATTCAACGATTTTATAGATAAAAACCGAAATTGCATAGATATTCCTCCCTCCCTTCTATCAATTACAAACCAGTTCCTTCTACTATATAGGGTTAAAATTCAAGGTCAGTCCAGATCATAAATGGAACCTACCTTCAGGCCATATAACTCATTATAGATTTTTTCAGCAAAAGCGTCGGTCATGCCAGCAATATAGTCGATGACCATATGCTCCCATGTCCAGATCGGTTTCGCCTTGGCCTGGTCGCGCTCATAGCGCTGGAGCCAGTCGGTCGGAATAATGGACTTCGACGTCTCAGGGTCCAGAAAAGCCAGCCATAGCCGTCTGAGCATCCATTCACTTCGTTTTTGCAGCCGCTGTACGCGCAAATCGCGAATCATCGTAACCCAGGCAAAGCTTTTCAGCACACTCACTGTGCGGAGCATATCCAAATCCTCGCTACCCTCCCGTACGAAGGTCACCTTTTTCCAATTCCCGTCATCAATTACACCCAGGCTACTGACAAACAAGCTGACCCAATATGCCTTTACTTCACGACGTGTGCGGGAATAATCGTGTTCACATATCGGCATCTTGCCATTCCATACCTTCAAAAATTCGCTCAGCACTGCTGCTACCTTCTGCTCAATCTGAGCCAGCTGCCAGCCTTGCCAGAAGCTATCCTCCAACGTCGTGATTTTTTCCGTAATCAGACGAATCAAATACGGATCATATAAAAAATGCTCGTGCACCTCAATCTTGCCTGCCTTAATCCCGTCCTCCAGATCATGTGCAGAATAAGCAATATCGTCACACAGGTCCATCAGCTGAGCTTCCAGCGTTTTTTTACCGTCCGGGATTCCCCAATCCTGGCGAATGGAGCGAATGTATTCCCACTCATGCAGGTACATCCCTTTTTTATTCAAAATACCCGGATACGGGTACTTGTTAATCCCCAATAATACAGCGTCCGACAAATTCAGACCGTCCACATTCTCGCGCTTCTCCAAAAACATAATCAGGCGAAAATTGTGCGCATTCCCTTCAAAATGCTCATAGATTTGCCGCTCGCGCGCATAGGCCTGCAACCCCTGCTTGGACTCTGGCGTGAAGCCTCCTGCGGCGGCTATCTTTTCCACCTTCTGCTCAATGAGCTGATCCAAAATCCCGTCCAGCACCTCTTCGCCCTTATGCCCAAATGGTGGATGCCCAAAATCATGTGCAATCGACGCGCATTCCACCACCTCGGAGTCAATGATCAGCCCGGCGTTATCCGCCCGCTCCAGCTCTACCTCAGGATGACGCCGCAGCAAGCTGCGTGCTGCTTCACGCGCAATTTGCGCTACCTCCAGAGAATGCGTCAGCCGTGTACGGTAATAGTCGCCCGTACCTGCACCAAACACCTGTGATTTGCCTTGCAGCCGACGGAATGTCGGTGAATGGATTAATCGGGAGTAATCCCGCTCATACGCTGCCCGTGAAGCGTCGCTTCGTGTTTGTTCCGCAAATTGCCGATGCTCTCTCTTGTTCTGCCATGTCATAAAGCCCACTCCCTACGTACTCAATTGGAGTGATTATACATTTTTTTCACGTCACAGGAAAGCTTACATGACTTTCAACTGTAAAAGTTACTTTTAGCGCCACTGCGCAGTCGGATGGTGCTTCCCATCGCCACCGCCCCCGGATTTCTAGAATAATGCCTATATTAGGGTAGAAATCCGGGGACAAAAGCGACCGCTTCGCTTGTACAACACCATTCCGCCTGCTCCGTTTTCTATATACTTTTTCAGTTCTACTCCAACACGAGAAATATCATACAAAAAAGGTGCTCCCCCGCCATTAGATTCAGGGAACACCTCTTTTCTTCTATTTAAATTGAAGTATATAAGTAAAACTTAAAAAATGCGCAGTTGGCGCTAAAAGTACCTCGCCCCTTTTGCCCTAACGCTTCGCCCTCGGATCGAGCACATCCCGCAGCCCGTCACCCATCAGATTAAAGCCCAATACGGTCAGCATAATGGATATACCCGGAAAAATAACCGTCCACGGCGCGTTCTGGATATATTGACGCGAATCTGACAACATTTTGCCCCACTCCGGTTCAGGAGGTTGTGCGCCCAAGCCGAGAAATCCAAGCGCCGCTGCTTCAATGATCGCTGTCCCTATCCCCAACGTTCCCTGCACAATGATGGGCGTCAGGCTATTCGGCAAAATATAACGCAGTATAATTCGTGCATTGTTCGCCCCAAGCGCTTTGGCAGACGTAATATATTCCTCCGTTTTGACACTGAGCACCTTGGAGCGAACCAAACGTCCATATGTTGGCACATTCACGATCGCAATGGCGTAAAGCGCATTTTCCAGTGAAGGCCCTAAAATGGCCACAATGGCAATTGCCAGCAAAATCCCCGGAAACGCCAGTAAAATGTCGAACAGCCGCGAAATGACCATATCTGCCCATTTCCCATAAAATCCAGCGATTAGACCTAAAGCTGTCCCGACGATCATTGAACCAATAACGGACAGAAAGCCGACCCACAACGAAATTCGGGCTCCATACAGCGTGCGGCTCAGCAAATCCCGACCGAGATCGTCCGTACCGAACCAATGCTCTGCCGAAGGAGACTGCAAGCGGCTAACCAGGTTTTGCTCTTTATAATCAAAAGGAGCAATCCACGGCGCGATCAAAGCAATGATAACAAAGAAGACAATAATACTCAGACCGACGAACGCCATTTTATTATGCTGAAATGCTCTCCACGCGTCTCTCCAAGGGCCGGACACGACCGACGAATGTGTCAAGTTAGTGCGTGTCTTCGATATGTTGTTGGGTTCCAACGAAAATTGTGACATCGGACAAGCTCCCCCTTGAGCAATTGACGACTTGATTACTGATAATGGATACGTCGGTCAAGAACCGCGTACAGCAAATCGACAATCAGATTGATGATGACGAACAAAAACGCAATGATCAAAATTCCGCTTTGAATGACCGGATAGTCACGCGAACTGATCGCTTCAAAAATGTACCGTCCGATGCCGGGCCATGCAAAAATGGTTTCCGTCAGCACCGCGCCGCCCAGCAGCGAGCCGGTTTGAAGACCGACGACGGTAAGTACGGGGATGGCGGCATTTTTAAGCGCATGCTTGTACACCACTTGAAAAGATGCCAGCCCTTTCGCCCGAGCCGTGCGAATATAGTCCGCATCCATAACCTCCAGCATGCTGGAACGGGTAATACGTGCTATGACCGCCATCGGAATAGTACCCAGTGCGATACTCGGCAGAATCAAATGCTTGATAACGGTCCACACCTGATCCATACGCCCTCCTATGATCGCATCAATAATCGCCAGATGTGTCACGGCCTCTACCGGATCACGAGAATTCATGCGTCCGATGGAAGGTAGCCAATGCAGCTTATTCGCAAATACCCACTGCTCCATCAAGCCCAACCAAAAAATCGGCATCGACACCCCGACAAGCGCTATGACCATACTGACATAGTCGAACCAGGAATTTCGCTTCCAGGCACTCACGATGCCCGCGTTCATCCCGACCACAATGGCAAAAAACATACTTGCCACCGTCAGCTCCAGTGTAGCCGCCAGATAAGGAACCATTTCCCGGGCAATCGGCTGTCTGGTACGAATGGAATCGCCCAAATCTCCATGTGCCAGCTCCCCCAGATAGGCTCCATATTGCTGTAACCATGGCTTATCCAATCCCAGTTGCTCGCGTAGCGCCTGTTTGGACTGCTCTGTAGCCTTGTCTCCCAGTATGGTTTCCGCGGGGTCGCCCGGAATAGCATGAATAATCGAAAACACGATAAGTGTCATGCCCAGCAATACAGGAATCAACACGGCCAGTCTTTTAACAATATATGCATTCATATCCAATTCACCGCCTGCCCTGCGTTTGGGCTATTCAAAATAAATATTACCGAACGACTCACTGCCTGTTGGAGAAGGTACATAGCCTTTGAGGGTTGTTTTTCCTGCCATCACAGGTGTTGTGTGTACCAAAGGAATCCAAGGCGCATCCTTTTTAATGATTTCTTGTGCTTGCTTATACAGCTCAGTACGTTTGTCCTGATCTATTTCTGTTTGAGCTTTTACCAAAACTTTGTGCAGTTCCTCATTCACATAAAAGCTGCGGTTATTGCCTGGAATCGTATCCTTGTCCAGCAGTGTGTACAAGAAGTTATCCGGGTCGCCATTATCCCCGTTCCATCCCAGCATATACAAGTCGTCCTTCTCTCCCCCTTTAAGATCATCCAGATACGTAGCCCATTCCGGGGATTGAATGTTTACTTTGACACCAATTTTTTCAAAATCAGCCTGAATGGCCTCTGCCACCTTTTTGCCGTCAGGCATATACGGACGAGACACAGGCATGGCATAGAAGGTTAACGGCTCAGGAAGTCCGTTAGGAAAACCCGCTTCCGCCAGCAAAGATTTAGCCTTTTCCAAATCATAGGCATAATCCTGAATACTATCGTTATATCCCCATAACGTAGGCGGCATCGGATTGACCGCAGGCTTGGCCTGCCCGGCAAACAATGCATCAATAATGGCCTGCTTGTTCACTGCGTGGTTCAGCGCCTGCCGCACCTTGGGATTATTGAATGTCTTTTTCTTCAAGTTAAAACCAATGTACGCCACGTTAAAGGATGGACGTTCAATTTTCACTAACTCACTGTTACCTTCCAACTGCTTCACATCATCCGGATTCATATCGTCCATCAGATCAATCTCCCCGTTTTGCAAAGCATTAAATCGCGCGGTATTGTCGGGTATGGAACGAACAATGACCTTGGCCAGCTTCGGCTGCCCCTCTTTCCAATAGGTTGGGTTTTTCTCCAACGTGATGGAGTCATTCCGTTTCCATTCCTTAAATACAAACGGCCCTGTACCGACCGGATTGCTTTTGAAATCAGCTTTTTTCTCCTGAACAGCCTTAGGGCTGGCAATCCCAAAGGAAGTCATAGCCAAATTTTGCAGAAAAGGAGCCTGCGGCTTACTCAGCGTAAATTGAACGGTGCTGGCATCTACTGCCTTGACCGATTTGATCACCCGGCTTTCCTCAGAGCCAAACATGGAATCATAGTAATCAAATGAGTCTCCCTCATATTTATATGGACTTTTTGGATCAGCCCAGCGCTCAAAATTGAAAACAACCGCTTCCGCATTAAAGTCAGTTCCGTCATGAAATTTTACGCCCTGACGCAGCTTGAACGTATATATTAAACCGTCTGGTGATACTTCCCAGCTCTCTGCCAATCCCGGCTGTACAATCGTTGTGCCGTCCTTGTACTCCAACAGGGAATCAAATACCTGGTGCCCGATTTTTAGGGATTCGCCATCTGTTACAATGGCAGGGTCCAGCGCCACGGAATCTCCACCGCGCCCATAAATTAGCGTATCCTGCACGCCTTCTCCTGCTCCGCCTGGTGGTTGTCCTGCCTCTGGCTTCGCTCCTTCACCTGATCCTCCACAACCGGAAAGCGCCAGAACAACTCCCAGCGCAAGCACCAGCAGTACGGTCCAGACTTTGTGTTTTGCGTACTTTTTGCTCATGCAGCAAACCCCTTTCACACCTTATATATTGTTAATTCGTTGATACTGGATGGAAGCCAATCACTATGGGCTGGCATGACAAGCTTGTCCTCAAGCTGTAGTCCCAAGTTCCGAGTCCATCAAATGGTGTAATAGCAGGGCAGGTATGTAGATTCTATGGACAGGCTTTTTTTAGGAAAATACGGGTATAGAAACTTTCTTAATCTAGTGGTTGAGTGCTTTAGAGTATAATCAGTAGATGTAATTAAAACGAAGCGGAGTATGTTAGCTCGTGGTGAGAGTGTGACATATACTCACAAGCAGTGAATATTATGTTCAAACAAAGTTGATTAATGGATACTTTACTATAAAATCTGGAAGCAGACAAGGGTGTTTTTCATACATTTTGATATATTTTTATACATCATGTTAATTAATATCACAAACAAGCTTACACAAGCATATTAAAATAAATGCTCCTGCTCGTAATTCTCATTTTCCAGCAGGAGCATGACTTTAGTTCAAAAATGTATCGAGCACCAAACCTACTGCGGCGACTTGAGCTCCTTTGACGATGGAGAAATGATCGCCATATAGCGAAATATTATGGATATGTATGTTCAACCTATTGATCGTATTTTACAATAAGGGCAGGCGGTTGCCTTGAACCGCCTGTCTATTTATATTTCAGGCGTAATGGCTTGGCTCACATGAAATAATTCCTTCCGGGCATAAGATTCGCAAAAGATTATTTGGTTGTTTTAAATACACCCAGACGGTTCAGCACGACCAATAAACGATAAAAATCGTAGCTGCTTGGCAGCTTCGCATCCACAATCGGACTTGCCGGATTAAATGCTACAGCGGCAGCCGTTGCTTCCTTCGCCCATGCCGGAACAGGCATAGACTGGCGGGCCTCCAGTTCAGCTACTCGCTGGTCTACTTTTTTAACATATGCACTCTGTTCATTCAATGTTTGTTTGAGCACATCCTTGCTATTTTCAAGCGCAGCGACCTGCTGCTGCAAGGCCATAAATGCCGCTTTTTCCTCTGCTGTCATCGGCTCATCCTCCTCTTCTCCTGCAAATGCCTGACGTAGCTCGGCCTCTGTGCCGGCATATACATTCAGGTCAACAGGTCCTTGAATTCCATCAACCCGTCCACTATCACTGTATTGCCAAAAATCCCAGCTTTTCCATGCCACGGTATCACTGGGCACCCTCGTGCTATAGCGTGCGATCCACAGCTCATAGCTGCCGAGCGGAGCTTTAAAATGGGCAGCAAAGGCATTGCCCGTATATACCATCGGCTTGCGGCCGCTTACCTGTTCAAACTCCGTTAAAAATGCGAGCGCGACCTCGTGAATCGCGGCTGAGCTAAGCCCGCCCGGATTGTTTTCATAATCCATCACCGCTGGAAAATCCAGCGTTTTGGCACCACCCACCTGATCCAGCACCTCAGCGAAATGCCTTGCTTCCGCTTTTGCTGCGTTGACACTGGTCGCATCTACAAAATGGTAAGCTCCCAGCAGAACCCCGGCTGCTCTCGCCCCTTTTGCATTCGTGATAAACGTCGGATCGACGTAGCGCTGTCCCTGGCTCGCTTTAATAAATACAAAGGATTTGCCATCAGCACGTACACGTTTCCAATCAATCGTTCCCTGGTAACGTGACACATCAATGCCTTCGGCAGCGTTAGAACTGCGATTTTGCATAAGGCGTCCCCTCCTTATCTATTTGTAATCTTGTATCCCGACTATGTCTTGGTTATCCATATGCTTGGACCACTGAAACGGTCCGGGCTTTTCCATCTTTGTGCCGAAAATAGGGCAAAAGCGGATTCCCTTCACCGCAACCCTTGTACTGAGTTACGGATGACACTTTTATGAAGCTTTATTCCCTTTGTCGGAAGGGGCTGTTGGCTTGTTCTCTTTTCCACTCGACTTGGATTCAAAAATGGCCACCGCATTCCGCAAAATATCCGGCATCGGCACCCCCATTCTGCCCACATTTTCAATAATGGACAGCAGCTCATTCGCCAAATAAAAGAAAACGACGGCATCCCGGAAATAATGTGCATCCCCCAGAATACCGTCGATCAGATGAGCCACCGTAATCATCAAAAACACCGTTACCTTGCGAAAAACACCATAATAGCCCTGGCGGCTTTTCAATTGCCCATTAATCCAGGCCGCCGCCCAGCCGGTGAAAAAGTCGATAATGACCATCCATAGCAACAACGTCAGCATCGTCGTCCACCCTCCGAAAAAATAACCGATCAGGGTCCCCGTGGAAAACCCCAGCCAAATCTGATCGATTTTTTCATGCATATTTGTTCCCCCTTTTGAATCAAGGTGTAAAATGAATGCCCTTGGGTTGTCCAAAGGCATAAAAAAACACGCTCTGTCGTAGGCGTGTGAGTTATGCTTGTTCTGTTTTTGCTAAATCCAAATTCTTCTTAACCATGTCTTTCAGCACTATTAGCACACCTCAATCGCACGACGACCAGATAGAATAAGATGAACGAAAGTTAGCGCGAATGCTTTTTTTGATTTTATCGTCCATCGGATTACCTCCTTCAGTGATTATGTCAAAGCAAAAAACTCTTCTTGAAAATTTACTTAACTTCGGTACGCTGTGACATAATGAGCTGAATCAGTCCTGCAATTGTCTCTTTGTTATCCAGATCAGCTTGTTTTAACACCTCAATATCTTCCCGAAGCTTTTCCTCAGCAGATAGCTTAGGCTTAGAAACCGGAATTTTTTCAAACTCATCTGTGTCAGGATGGTATATATTCCCTAACACATCAAACCCATCAACTTCAATCACTTTATCGCCTGCTGGTGCTTCCATGCTCTGTGATACCGCAAAAATTTCATAATCGTTATTATACTGAGCAAAATATTTCATACCAACACCCCCACCTTAATTAAATTCTATGACTTCAAAACTTGCGAAAATATAATTCTCTCCACCTCGTGAGTGAGTAAATTGGACTTGCGTTGAGTTTATAATACTGGCCTTATGAGTACCGTCGTCTCCAAAAGTTGTCAAGTTTAACATTGTTTTTTGAACATTAACAGGAGCAATGTTAACAATACCGTCTGGTACATTACTAGAGATACTAAATCTTTGTATGCTTTTCACAACCCCCATCTCCTTTACATTATTGATAAGTTGCCGTAATTCATCACCAATTGCCTTTACCGCACTTGGTGTAGCTGCTTGATCTGTAGCCGTGCTTCCTGTAGATGTATTAAGCTGTACAATTCCTCTCGACTGTGTTGACGCTGATGGCAAATCCGATGCCGGGTGACTATGCTGCTTTGGAGCTGCGTATTGCTCTGTATACTTCTTGGCATTCCCCTCTGCTGCACTCCATGCCACTTGCTTGGCTGCTGTAACGTGTAGGTCTGTATTGCTGGCGTGACTTTCCAATGCTTCCTTGGAAGCAACACCGTTTCCAGCCGGATCCTTTTTGATGCTTTCCACCTGCGCGGCCAATTCCTGATCGTTCGCATAAAGTGTATCAATCGGTACATTTAGAACGTCCGCATGTCCCTGATCAGTAGTAACAAATCTGCGTGGCTGTTGTATACTCATACTTTTCATCCTCCTTAATAAATGTCATCAATCTCGAAAATAAACTCCATATCACCGTCCTTGACCTTGTTGCTCATCGTACGAACGACCGTCAGCTTACCCGCTGAATCTACCAAAGCAAGCTCATTAATCGTCTCACCCGCCAATTCAGTTTCCGCAAGTGAACAGATATAACGGATTGTCGCAGGGGCAATGAACTCATAGCTGGTAATATCCTTCTGGATCAGTTCCTTTTTCAACGCCTGTTCTGTTCCGTCCAAAGGCAGTGGCTTCCCCGCTTGATCTACACCTCCGCTGCCAAACGCCATTTTTATCACTTTTGTCAACGTTCCTCCCTCAGAACGGGCACGCGCCATTTGTTCTCTTGCGTAAGCAGTCGTAATTGTCAGAACTTGTTCTGCCATGCTTACCATCCTTTCTATTTTCAAATTAAAATTTATTCTTGGCTAATTAGTTCGCAGGGCAGCCATGCCCGTTTCCAAGCTATTTCCAGCGTTGAATGAGCTGCATATATTTTTTAGATGGAAATAACTGTCTCAGTTGAGCTTAATATCTGATTGCCATCCAGCTTCAAACTCCCATCCAACTTCCAATAATGGTCTCGAATCTTCATACTGCCTTCCTGATAATTATTCACATGATGCATGATAGCTAGCTTGATAAGGTTCGAATTCCGTAAACGTTCCCCAGTCCACCCGGACAATGAAGCTACTCCATTCAGCAGCTCAATGCCATCAAAATACCACGGCCTCCCGCCAAAAAAACGAACTCTCGAACGTAATCGAATACGAGGAACTATTTCATTCTTATGAAGAAATGCAAGCCTAGTCTTGTTATTCATATAAAAAGCAAGGTGAGCAGGCTTAATATCCTCTATGATCTTTTTAAAATCAACCATATTTTCAGGGATACGGTTTTCAAAGCTTATACCGAACTTGTACTCGGTCGGTTCAAAATCTACTTGTCCATCGACACCAAATGAGTTCATGATTTTCCGTATTAAATCCCCTGAAAATTTGCCGCTCCCACGGAGTTTAGATTCCACAACGGATCGTCGTTGCTCCAATGGCTTTTCCAAATGAATCGGGATGCCTAGCTCCATCTCCCAACGTTCCAGTGCCCAAGTGGCAGTGCGAACATAAAACTGGGCTAACGTATCATCGAGCGCGAGATATAGAGCATCCAACTCGCTACCCTTAACATCCATATCGACGTGCATGACACGGGATGCTTCGTAATAGGCTGGCAGATAAGAAAATAGCTCCCGGCCTCGTACGTTGCTCATTTGATTTTTTAGATCACTGCCCATTGATAATCACATCCCCAGCTCTGCCGCCTGACCGAAATTGAATCCTTTTAAAAGGATTCATTCTTTCATACATGCTTATTCCTCCTTTGGGTACAAGCTGCTTTTTGCTCTGTTCTCTATACTGTTTTTTTGCGAAAAATAGTGCTATACCATTTAACCGTTTCTCGCTGTGTATTGGAAACCTCCATAGATGACGAATCCTCTACGCTATCCAGTACCAGATCAGAACGATGGGATAAGATCATTTTCATCACCTGTTTACATTGTTTTTCATCTAAAGCGTAGCTTCCAATGATGGTCGCTATATCGCCCTCTCCCTGGTCATAACGGGTGATGCAAGCACGAGCACAAATACGCAATTGAGTCTCTGTTAGAGTTGCCATAGTGATGACTTCACCTCTTTTGTATAAATTTGGTTTCTATATATAGCAATCAGTACACGTTATTTACCTGTATTGCCAAGCAAGAGCTGGGTCAGTGTCACTTCGAGATCGGCAATGCGCTGCTGTAACTGGTCTGCTTCACTTGGCTGCTGTTCCGCTTTTTGTGTCAATTCCTTGATTGCTTCAGCACTTAATCCTTCACTCCAGAATGTTGTTGAGTCTCTTCGTTCTGGAGCCGTAAATGTCGGTGCAGAATATACAGGTTCATCCCCACGTTCGTTTTCCAGCTTGCTTTTCCATTCATCATGCAACTTCTGAAATGCAATGTGAGCTTCCTTGCTGAGTTGCTCATACGCCTTTTTGGCTTCTTTCAGCTTTTCGCCATATTCTGCTTCATAGATGATCCAATCTTGGATGTCAAAATGAGGATGGTATAGGCCCGGTGGCACAGGAATACCTACCGTATAACCAGCGGGGACAGGTTCTGAATTCGCTTCGTCTGTAGTACTCGAACTACCAGAAGTAACTTGATAGGTGTCAAGCTGCTGATCTGTATCAGGTAGTGTGAGCGAAGAATGAATATAAAAAGGGACGACGCCCGAAAAGGCATCGTCCACCAACACGTCCTCCAGATAGAGGCCGTCTGTATTTACTTTAGGTATTAATTTCATATGTTTTCCTCCTTATTGTTCGGCTATGAACGATACCCCGTCCAGCCACACAGCCGTGTATATGGTGTTTTGAACCTGCACAGTGCCGTCTACGTTTATTATGACAGTGGAGTTGTTCGACTCAACTCCTCCGCCTGCGCTAGACCTCACCCTTATCTCTGTTCTGGTGGAGGGCCTGTATCCTTTAGGAAGGGTAAAAGCTATTGTGGCAGGGGCTGTAACTCCTCCTGTGATAGCGTCTCGGAAAAACACTATACCATTGCTCGTTTTAAGGACTCCGAACCTTGAGGAAGACCATCCATTTAGCAATGTTGGTGTAATCCAGGCAGGGTTATCCTTATCAGCTTTTTTGTTCTCCAGCACCGACACCCGCGATGCTGCCTGTTGCACGCCGCCCACCAAATCCGCGAGTAGAGTTTTTTCGTTGATTGCGTATGAGCCTATGATTGGGACTACAGGTGACTGAGCTAGAGTTAAAAATGAAATTGTATAGGTTTTTGTTTTATCGTAATTGGTGGATGGAGTCTCAGCATAAGCCCAATCATATGCAGTAGTAAGTCTCCATTTCGAATCTTTTCGGCCATTAGCATATACTCCTAGTATTTTTCTTGATGGGGTACTCAAATAGCTGGTAACATGCGCTTTAGCCCCAATAAAGGCCGTATTATTATATTCAAAGACTGACGCTCGTTCCCGCAGCACAATCCCCGAACTGACTTCTACCTGATTGTCTCCATCAGTAAGCGTTAGCTGCCCTTCGCTAACAATAGGCTCTACTGTAGGTGTTGCGAGTTGGTAGACAAGCTCGTAAGGCGTCCATTTTGGCGCTAGAGTTGTTGGTAGTGTAGCTGTAGGGTCCGAAAAAGCTCGAGTCACTCCATTAGTACGGCGGCACCAAGCTTTCGACCCGGTGCCATTATACACATTACCTGATGGGGTATCAGGGTTAGCATTTCCGCCATTCATCGATCCATCATACATTATCCAGCCCATAAAATACGCCTTGATCTCATCGGCTGTCGGTGTGTAGTTGTCTCCCCATCCACTGTCTGCACTAGAGATGGATAGACCCACAACACCGGATTCGGGACTAAGATGGGATTGATCCGGCCCACTCAGCGGGAAAACATGTTGAATCAGCTTGCCGTCGAACTTTGTTATCCTCTCACTGTCAACTAATCCATTAGAGACAGGTATCCGAACAACTTTATACCCCGCTGCTGACGTGAAGTAAACCCACGGCAATGAGCCATCCAGTGTCACTCCTTGCCACTTTTTACTTTTGAAATATTGCCCCTCACGTTCAAAGATTGTATCCGCATTCGCTCCCGTAACAGGGTCTGCGTACAGATCTGTTTGCAACGCAATCATAGAATCCTCACGCGGTTTGAAGGGTTTGGCGGTGCTTCCAATGTTGAGCATTGGGGAATAAATTTTACGTTTCGTACCTACAGGCCAACTCCAGGCATCAACGTTAAATTCATTCGTGTATTGTGTAACACCACTAACATTCACACCGATTCGAACAGCAGATGCATCCATTTTTATAACTCGTGATTCACCAGGATTAATAAATATGCCTTGAATACGTGTTCCTGCGGCGTTAAACGCGGATATCCGTACTTTTCCTGTGCTTTCAGCCGGATTAGTAATGGTGTACTCTTTGTTCGGAATTACATCAAGATAAGTAACTGCATATGCATCCGTCCCAATTGCTCCGCTTAAAAGCTCTCCCTCAATAGAATACGGCGAATCAATTGATATTTTATGACCTGTTGTTAACCATTCATAAAATGGCGGTAATAAATTCTCGCCATATCGGATCGCATATGGATTACGTACGGGAGTTACGCTGTCTACGTATGGATATTTCGTAGCAACCTGATCGGCGGTCATACTGGCGAGTGCTGCGTATTCGCCGGTGCTGACTTCGTAAAGGCGGAAGCTATCAACGTTAAAGGCGTTTCCACTTGTGCCCGAGCCTACAGCAGCGACGACGTGAGATTTCGACGTAGCTGTGAACCGTAGGAATGATGTGCCAAATACAGTACCAGTTACATCGTTACCGTTAGCAACACCGTTAACAGATACGTAGGCGCGTGATGTAGACCCATTTTTTAAATCAGCCAAAAGTACATACATTTTTCCAGAAACTGTGTTTACCGCCCTGTTTATATTCCCCGATGCAGCGTTTAGTGAGACTTTAATTGAGTTTGCGCCACTTGTTCTGGTGCCAGTGTCGACTTCTAGTGTACCTGTCACATTCCAGCCTGTCGTAGCTTCACAGTTCCCATCACGTCCCAACAAATTCACCAACGTACGCCCGCTCAGCCCTGTGAGCGAAAAGGGCGCAGCCTTTTCCGCATGAACAATCTGCACCCCGGGTTCCAGCGTTACCGTCTTACGCTCCGTCGTATCCAGACGCTTCTTGATCTCATTCACACCATCATTCACATCACCTGCAAAATTGTCTACAGTGCGCCAGTTTTGATCCAAATACTTCTCCAGATCAAAATACGTGGTTTTGGGCGACGTGCGGTCAATTTGATTCAAGCCAAGATTTGGTGTTTTTTCACTTGCCATGATTATGCGCCACCTCCTAGATATCTATCCTGTGTTGTATGTTCATTTTCATAGAGGGTCATAGACTCGACCTCGGCAATGGTCAGATAGCGTAATTTGTACTCAACCGCCATGTGAGCGGGCTTGATCTCCTCGATAGCTGCTTTAAGATCATCCACATTAGGCGGAAGTCCGATGGTATCGATAAATTTGACCGTGAATCCCCATTCAGCCGGGTGAAAAGTAACATCTACCGTCCCCCCGTCATACGCTTCGGCTACATTTTTGACAAGCTGCCCAGAAAAAGTCCCGGCCCCTCGGAGCTTCGATTCCACCACCGCACGCCGCTGATCCAACGGCTTGCCAAGATCGGTTTCGATGCCCAGCTCCATTTCCCAGCGTTCCAGCCCCCACGTAGCGGTACGTACGAAAAACTGCCCCACCGTTGCATCCATTGCGAGATACAAGGAGTCCAATTCGCTGCCCTTCGCATCCATATCAGAACGCATCACACGCGAGGTTTCATAATAGGCAGGCAAATGAGAAAACAGCTCACGTCCTCGCAAGCTGCTCATTTGATCCTTCATATCCGCTGATACCGCTACCCGGTTGACAAAAGTATTATTATCGTTTGTGTTACTCACTCACACTCACCGTCCCCAGTACTGCCACCTGACCTGTTCCAATCTCAATGTTCTGATTGCTCTGTCCATTGATTTTCAGTTCAGAGAAATCAATAATGATCGGAATGTCCAGCAAAACAGCAGAAATCCGGGTATAGCGAACCAACGGGTCTTCCTTATAAAAAGCAAGCTGCTTCAAATAAGTCCGCACTCCGCTTTCGATCAGCTTTTTGATTTCATCCAGTGTGGACGGTTTTTCCTTGGTACGCTGTACCTTGACGGAGATGTTAATGTCCACTTCTTGCGCTGGCATGATCGTCACCACAGGACCCGCTGGTGCCAGCCCTTCTCCTTGTCCATCCTGCGTCGGATCAATGTACTTCTGCACCGCAGCGACGATATCCGGGCTGGCAGCCCGTTTGTCTGTGTCCAGCACATATAAACCCACTGTTCCTGGCCCTTTCCAGAGTGGAACAACCTCCACACCTCCGACTCCGGCAATTTCATTCGCCCACTGCGTATACTGCGCCTTGTTACCGCTCGTGCCCTGGTTTCGCACCTTGGCATAAAAACGCTCCAGCAACAGCTGGTCGCTCTCAATGTCTGTGCCGCTTTTCGTTTCCTCCATATTGATCACGGAGGAAATCCCGCTAATCGGGGTCGCCATCACCTGGATGACACCCGCAGGCACGTTACCGCTGCGTCCGGGATTAATCGCCCGAATGGCCGCAGTTCCTGTCCCCTGTTCATCCAGCGTAACCGCTGTTGTGGTCGCATACTCAATAGAAGCTTCCCCGGATACATCATCTGCCGGCGTCGCTACTATAGTTCCTGCCGGGACGGTCGTTCCCGCTGTGCCTGTAAACGTGACTGTACCTGAAGCGGCAACCGCTTCTCGCCGTGTCACTCCATGCTCTGCTGTTCGCAAATCCAGCTCCGGCGAGCGAAAATCCGGGTTGTCGCTGGCTGCCGTGCTGGCAAAACCGCGTCGCAGCAGCTCCTGCGCCCAGATTGCCGCTTCGGATAGCATAAACGCGACCGGAGCCTGCGCATCCCAAATAAAAGAGCCCTCGGACTTATCAATGTCCGAAGGCACTTTTTCCAGCATCCGATTTAAAATTTCCTCTTCCGTCTGGTCTACCAAATATTCCGGCAAGTCTGCCATTAGATCACCACACTTTCCACAATTTCCGTTTCATCCCGCACATTCGTAATCTGGCAGCTAAAATGGCATGCCTCACCTTCCCAGCGAAATGTGAACTGATCCACACTAGCCGTTCGGGCATCTGCCAGCAGCGCTTCCGTGACCATGCGTTTAATTTCGCTTTCCTGCACGCCGCGCCCATAGCTGTTGCCAATCAGCTCCTCCAGCTCGCTGCCATAGTCAGGGGAATAGATCACATGACGGTAGCGAGGGGTACGAATGGCTTTTTCACACCACTGCACCCAGGCTTCTTTTTCATCTGTAGCCACGATTTTACGACTAGGGCTCATGACAAACTCCCCGGCTTCAAAATCAAACCGCCAGCTTCGTCCAAATACTGCACGGTTATCCTCCAGCACATCCGGGTCGGTCATATCTGCGTCTGTCCAGATCATATCATCTGTTTCTGGAAATAGATTAGCCACGTCCACTCACCACCTTGCATACGACAACTACATCGTTACCGCTATTCACCCGAATTGCCAGTACACGATCTCCGGGCTTAAGTCCTTCATTCAGGCTCAGATTCACATCTTCCAGCTCGTCCTCCCCGATGTAAAAGGAAGTTTTCAGCTCTTTGCCCTCCCAATTCTCCGATTCCACCGAGGTCGAGGTCCCTTTATACATATGACGGGGGACAGACAGCAATCCCGGCAGCTCAGCAACCAGATAATCCTGAAGCTCATGTTTAAAATCGTCCAGCTTAAGTCCGGTGGAGGTAATCGTGCCCAGCACCGCGCCTACTCCGCTCAGCGCTTGCTTGGTATGCTTGTGAAATGAGGATTGCAGAGCGGTGACCAAATGCCCGTAGGGGTCCTTATTCAAGATAAAACCTCCTTTTTACATCGTCATACGTTCCGAGCTCCAGCGACATGCTGCCGGGATTCCCTAATTCCCTGCTCACTGAAATCACCAGCAGCTTCATGGAACCGAGCATCACTGCATCTCCTGCTCGAATCGTGTTCATGTCCGGCGCATTCACGGATATTGTTTGCTGTATGCCTCTCAGCTTGCTTTTAGCCAGCTCACGTGCCGCTGCACCGGACTTCACTTCGTCATCCTGCACAATGACCTGAAGTGTCCCATATTTGGCAATGTCCTTTTCCTCAAGCGCCATCACCTTGGAAGGAACCTCATTGCCCGTTTCACTGGCCGCCGTAGCCAGCACCTTTACTCTGGTGGCCGCGCCTTCCAGCGTACGGGACTGTGTTGTATCGGTCACTCTCTCCAGAGCATACACATCTTTGTTCGTTCCCAGCTCGTACAGCTCCAAGCCGGAAGAAATCATGCGTGGATGATATAGCTTGCCGCCCGCCTTTGCCGTTTCGCGCAGATCTCCCAGCATCATAGAATAAATGGACTGAGTCCGGTATACTGCACGTCCGAGCTGCTTTTTCGTATTTGGCAATGATGCAATTTTCAGCTTCCAATCCCTCGCATACTTCTGAAAACGCTGAGTAGCCGTCTGCTTGGCAGGGAGTAAATATTCATCCTCCGATTTGTCCAAATACACAGTACGGTCATATAATGTTAGCGTCATACGCTTAAGCCCGCTGTTGGAGGTTTCCACTTCCCAGATCACCGCTGGTGACAGCAAGGGAACATAGTCTTTTTTGCCATACGGAATCCCGCTAACCCGGATCGACATCCCTGGAGAAATGGCAGGCATATCGGACGTAACGACCAGATTAACCGTGCCCTGATAAGCGATTTGCTCCAGAGAATCCCTCAGATTAATATTTTCCACCAGCGGCGATAAATCATATTTATCCTGTAAAATGACTTTATAGCTCATGACAGCACCAGCTTTTGCCCCGGTTTAATCGCATTCGGATTTTGTCCAATGACCTTTTTGTTAAGCTGATAAATACGAGTCCACTGCGAGCTGTCCCCCAGCTCCAGCTTGGCAATTTTGGACAGGGAATCCCCGGATTTAACCGTATATGTTTTTTTCTTTTCTTTCATATCTGTGCGAGGCTTTTTGTTGACCGCAGCAGCCTTACTACCCGTGGCGCCAGCTTTTTTGGATACCTTCATTTCCCTCCAGGTCCGCAGCGAAAGATCAAAATTCACATCCCCATATTCCCCTCCACGAAAGGTCGTATTATGAGAGGCTACAATTACAGGCACATTTACGGATGTCCCGGTAATAATGAAGCGCAGCGGCTTTTGAGACAACAAAAAACCATTCAGCGTGTTCATGGCCTCCTGCGGATCAGGAATATCCTCATATGTGCAATACGATGGATTGTATTCTTGTGGAAAAAAAGAAGAGAAGGAGATTTCCTTCACCTTCTCTCCTTGCGGAAAATCAAACTCCCCATAGGATAAAATCGTGGTCGTATCAAACCCCTTTTGCCGTGAAATCGTCACTTCCTCGGGATTCACCGGAAAAACAAACTTTTTCCCCTTGCCATCCATCAAACTAAATTCCATAATCCCCATGTATAACCTCCTTTCCCATCGCTAACATCCTCTGCATTACACAGCTCCAGCGCCCGCAGGCTTGGTGTTCTGCGTTGCCCGCAAAATTTCAGCTTTGAGACGGTAGCCAATTTGTGTAATAAGTCCATCCACATCCAGCTTGTTTTCATGCACAGTGACCTGTACAGCCCCGGCAGGAAGATTGAACTGGTTGGTGGTTTCCGTTTTAAAATCCTTCAAGAAGCCAGAAAGGGTTCCCATTTGCTCAGGACTGATCTGTACCACTTGAGGTGTCGGATTGCCATTGGCTTTGCCTTTAGCTTTGGCTCCATTGTTCGCATGAGCCGCAGTATTTAGCAGTGGGCTTGGATTTACACCCTGGTTAGCGACAAGCATCGGTCCATAAGGACTAGGAGCGCCTTTTGCACCTGGTTGCGGAGGCACGTATGCGGCTGCACTATATAAAGGCGGCATAGTTGCTAATGGCTTAAGAGACGCACCTATAGTCGACTGAGGTGGGATTGCAGGTTTAGGAACTTCAGGTGGCTTAGCTGGCTCTTTCTTAGGTTCATCTTTTTTACCAAAAGAAAAGAAATCAGAAAAACCTTTACCAAAGTCTCCAGCCTTATCCGAAATCCAGCCTTTGACCTGTGAAGCCTTTTCTCCAAGAAATTTACCAGCGGACTTTGCTTTATCCATAATCGCTGGACCATAATCTGAGACTAATCCACCAATTTTACCTCCAACAAAGTCTCCCGCCATCCCCCCAAGTGTAGAGCCAACCACAGTACCAATACCCGGCAGCAAAAATGAGCCTATAGCTCCACCTATCGCAGAACCAGCGGTCCCGCCAACAGTAGAACCAATAGCTTCTGCACGTTCTTTACCGGAAGTAGCCTGCGCGATATTCATAATATCCATTCCATAGCTTAAAGGTCCCAACAGCTTTTTCGCGCCACCTTTTAAAAGGTTTTTGAACAAGCCTGACCCGGCTTCCTCAGCTGCACCAGCAACGCTACTTGGTCTGATAATACTTGAGGCTGCATCTGCCGCAGCACTCGAACTTGCAGCGCTAGGTACTACACCAGCAGCTTCACTTGGATTTATCATCCCCCAGCTTTTAGCCTGATCAAATAGTCCCTGTCCACCTTCAATTAAATCTGAACCTCCTCCAACTTTTTCAAAAAATTCACCCCCAGATTTACCTACCTCAAATGCCTTTTTAGCAAAATCTTTAAATTTTTCTGTTCGGGTAGTTCCCTGAAGCGGTCCCTTTAGGGTACCTAAATCAGTATTAAATTTTTTAAATGCTTCAGGAACTTCAGATATGCTTTTTACTCCTTCACCAACTTTTTTAACATTACCAAGAAAATCTTTTATTTGAGTTAATGCATCCTTAGGCTCTTCTTTTTTCTCTGCGGCTGGCGTCACAGAGCCTAGCTTAGTACTTAAATCCGCAATAGCTGCTGTATTCGCATTCACTGCAATAGTATTCAATTGCACCGCAGTGCTTAGCAAAACGATACTTGGATTGTTATCAGTCTTCGGGGAGCCTGAGCCAGATTGGGAGTTTACCTTTACATTTACATTCCCCGAGGCGTTAATAATCTGGGATTTGACCCGGTTAATCTTGTTCAACAGATTATCCAGGCCCTTGGAGGCCATATCGTTCAGCACGATTTCCGGGGCCATGCGGGTACGGCCGATTTTCAGAACACGCCCTTGAATCCGCTCAAAATAGCGTTCCATTGCGCGTAATTCGCGGTTCGCCTTAATGACATTTTTGGGATCAATCACAAGGTTCATGCGGTAATTTAATGCTTCTGCCATCTATCATGTTCACCTCCTTGTTTATGCTTTTGAAGCTGCCATGCTGTCCATTTCCTGCTCGGCAAACGCCAGCAGCAGCATACGCTCGCCGCGGGGAAGCCGCCAAAAGTCTCCGGGGCGGAGGTGGTGCCGGACCCACAAGTGGTACAGCATCGTCGTCATTCCCCCGGAGCCGATTAGTTTTTTAGATCAGCAATCTCAACACCAAAGCCGGACAGCTCCAGCACTTTATCTCCTACCGCATCCAGTTCACCCGCCAGCAGCATACGACGGACAGATTGTTCGCCACCAGACAGCTTCAACCGGCTTGTAATCCGGGGGTCGCCCCAGCCGTTAAGAGACAAGCCCTTCACTTCCAGCTTGCCGGTAGCTTCCGAGATCAGCAGGGCATTAAAGGTCTCGGTATCTACCTTCTCATCCACTGCACCCTTCACGGTCCGCCGAATCGTACAACGTTCACGAATGCTGTCTACTTTGCTGGAGGTCAGACCGTGCAGCACAATTTTCATATCGAGACGCTTGATGCGAACCGTTTCCTCTGGAAGTTTTTCAGCGGCTTCAAACAGGCTGTCCAAAATTTGTTCTTCTGTCATATTTTCATTCAAGCTCATAAGTCATTCTCCCTTATTTTTAATTTGTATTGGGGAACGGAATGCCTGACAGCACCCCATCCCCCGTTTTTTAATTAGTTCGCTACAATCGGATCAAGCAGCTCATAGCCTTCGAAGGTGAAGGTTGTTTC
Organism: Paenibacillus kribbensis; assembly: GCF_001705305.1. GTDB lineage: Bacteria > Bacillota > Bacilli > Paenibacillales > Paenibacillaceae > Paenibacillus > Paenibacillus kribbensis_B. The sequence goes on along the minus strand of NZ_MCBP01000003.1, from coordinate 298,549 downwards.
TTCCTGCACTTCCTCGCCTGCTGTCCAGTTGGCAAGCTGGATTTTGTCAGGAGTGCAACGGATAAGACGAATACTTTCATGTCCAAAGGCTTCAGGATCATCCAGTTTGGTAATAATCTCAAAACGGTTAAAACCACGACGAATCATATCAGACGTAACCTTGTAGCCGCTCATTGTGCCCGTCCCTTTTTTAATACCGCGCTTGTGCACCTTCCACTCATTGCCCACGAGATTCAGCTCGCGTTTTTCCATTTCCACGCTGGCTTCCAGCTTATTGATATTCGTCTGCCACACCCCGTCCACATGCGCCTGACCATACGTACCTAAAATAACTCTTGAAGCATCCAACATTTCTTTTTCCTCCTCAAAATAATCCATAATATAGTTTGGGATTTACCAAAATCCTTGCTGTAAAAAAACGAATTCAGCCCTGCTGAATTGCCGCACAATGCTTATGCACGTAAAATGCCTATTTATTGCACGTAAAATGTGCCGAACAGCTGCTCCATCACGTCGGTCAGCTTCACGTTCCATTGCAGGAACACTTGATCCGGTTCCGGTTTAATCATTGGAGCATCGCCGTAGTATGCCGGATCGAGAATGACATCATAGCCATCCGCTTCGATGACGTTGCTCAAAGACAGCTGTGCCAGGTATTCCTTGATCGCACCGATGAGGGCCAGACGACCTTCCACTGTGTTGTTGATTTTGCCAATGTAGGTCTCCTCGGCTGCACGCTGCAAGTCAGCGTTAATCGCGTCCATGACGCGGATGGAGCGGATTTTCTTCCATGCATTGTTTTGACCGGCAGCCGGGTTCACCAAGCTGTTGATTCCGCGCAACGCTTTGACCTGACGGCCGTCGAAGAACAACAGGAAGACCCCGTTACGGACAGCCTGCTCCTGCTCGGAACGTGTCCAGCGGCGGGTCACGTCCTCAAAAGGCGTAACCGCATACGTCGCGGATTGATTCAGACGTTGGCCTGCGATCAGTCCGGCTACATAGGCAGCCGTTTGAGCGGAGCTATAGTCCGTACCTGCCAGACGCACGCCCGTACCGACGTTCACGACGCCTTCATGGTTCAGCGCCAGGGAACGCTGTGAGGCCACGCTGACAGCCGTTTTGGACACATCATCTGCCGCAGAACCGCCGAATACAGCAATTACGCCTTTGCCTTCGCCCCGGACACGCTTGATCCAGGCGGCAAAGCTTTGCAGTAATGCCATATCGGCTGCATAATCCAGCGCCAGCACATTAAATTCCTGTCCTTCAAGCGCTTCCTGCATGGCGATGTAATCGGCATTAACCAGCTTGCTATTGCCGCTGTTGCCGCCTGTCAAATGAACGCCACTGACATCCGCCGGAATGCCGCCATTGCCGACAACCTCGGCTTTCACCCATACGTTTTCGCTGTTTTTGTTGATGGCTTCGGCAATCGAAGCAGCCGTTCCGTCACTGCCTTTGTACGTACCCAGCAGCTTGGTTCCTTCATAAAGGCGCACTTCATGCGCCTGCTCGTCACCCAAAGTAGGCTGTACAGTTACAGCAAAACCATTACCGCGGCTACCTGTGTACAACGCCTGCAAGCGCAGCACATCCGTTGGTGTCGCGCCACCGCTTTTCAGCGTTACGGCTGCTGCAGCAGCCGTATCATCTGCCAATCGGTAAGCGAGCAGTTTTTTCGGACCGCCCAGCAGAGCCAGATACAGTGTGGAATAGGCTGTCGCACCATCCTCACTGTCGCCGGAGAAGATTTGGTTAATGGCCGTTTCGCTGCCAATCTCTACAAACTCACGTACAGGACCCCAATTTGCCTTGACGGGTACAACGACCGTACCGCGTGATCCACCTTGAATCGCTGAAGCTGCTGCTGCCTGAAAGTTCATATACAAACCCGGTAATACCGGTTTATTCGTGTTTTCCCATGTTCCGCCTGCCATAATTAGTCCACCTTCGCTTTCATAAATTGTTCGATTTTAGTGTGTGCTTCTGCTACCGTGAACAGCTTGTCCTGTTCACCAAGAAAGGCACCTGCCAGCACTTCTTCTTTCACGGAAAACAATGGTTCCGCGTGTTCCTTAAGCTCCTCCAGCGTATAGCGAGGGCTGCTTGCTTCCTGCCCGGCATGTACCGGGGCCTTCTCATTTTTTTCAAAGGTCACTCAGACCACCTCATTTCAAAACAGGATGAATTTCCACTCTGCGAATCAACGCCGCTTCCTCAGCCGGACGCATACGTCGCTGTACCAGCGTCAGCCGGAGCTGACCGTCTAAAATTGCATCCGCCTGTAAATCGGCCGAAGCTTCGTCCGTAGACATATAACGCCCCTTGTCCTGATCCAGTGGAAGCTGGATTTGAGTCGCAAAGCCCTCGACCAGCGCGGAGGCTGCGCGGTTCTCTTCAGCGCTGTCTGGAGCAATGATATGTCCGATGAACCGTTTGCGGAGCTCATACATGGAAGCTCCCGCCATCCGGGTCTCGCAGCCGCTCAGACGCCATAAAACCGCGTGCCGTCCCGGCTGTGCGGGCCATGCATCGGCGTATACCGACCACGTCTCGCCCAGTTGCTTTTGTGTCCAGCGGGTCAGGGCTGCCAGCCATTCATCCGGCTGTGCGGCGCTACTTGAGCTCCCTGCCGTTTCAGGCACATACACGCCAAAGCGCAGCGTTCTATAGGCCTTGCCCGTGACGGTGTCCAGCTTCTCCGCATCTCGCACGCCCAAATAGTGCGGGGTAAAAGCTGACGTGTCCTCACCTTGGCCTGTCACTGGTTCCCGGTGCAGCCCGGCAATCAGGGCATTCGCCCATACATCGGCCTGCGCCAGCCCGGCTTGTCCTGCGTACAGCTTGATGCGGACAACCTGCCGGTAGCCGGCCCAGGAAGACTTCCAGATTTCCTCGCCCAGCGCCATAACGGCATACGGCTCCTCTGCCGTCTGCGACGGTGGCTGAACATCGTATACACGCCCTTGCAGCGCCGGAACAATCTCAATGAGCTTTTGCTTAAAGGCTTGTCTCATCCTGCAGCATGCCGCCTTCGCGCAGCCTGCACTCGCATGTTGTGGCTGCCTAGCCATACCTTTTTCCAATTTCGTGTTCTCAGCCGGCGCAGCCTCATACTCATGCATTGCAGCATCCCTTGCTTAGGCAACACGACTCCTCCTTTCTGTACAACGAATTCCCGGGAATCAACAGAGACGATCACCGCATAAAGAAACCGGCCTTATTGGCCGGCTAACGTTTGACTGTGTGTGTCTTCGGTATGTTCTCTTGTCTTGATTCCCGATGATATAATCTTACACCCTAATAACGAATGCGTTGCCGGAGAACTGGACGATAAAAGCAGAGACTAGGGATGAAGTTAGGCGGTATTTAGAGAACGTGCGTTCCTATTATCGAAGCTGCGTTTAATTCCATTATTGATGCTGCTCAAAAAAAATAACCGCCCTCTAAAAAGGCGATCATTTACATAGTTCTCTTCAATTGACGGTCGTTTGCGATCACTTCATTTTGGATAAGAGCATCCTTTATATGAAAACCAGAATCCATACCAGCTTCTTGGTCGACATTCTTATTCGACGTTGTGTTTCATACTCCCTGCTGTCCAAGTTAATGGAATTAAGGCTATGACCCCCGAATATCAGGAAGTCAGAGCCTTTTCGAGGAGCTGTACGATTTAGACTAACCCAGTTTTCGATCCGCGCCCTTCTGCAAGCCTGCCAGATTCAAAACGCCTTGGTCTGCCAGCGCAAGCGCCATTTTGTAAAAAGCACGTGTGCGAAGCTTCGTATACGTATCCTTGCTGACCGGCGGGTCCAGTACATAATTGTAAACCTTGTAATCAAACACATCGTCATCCTTTAAATAACGCTCACGGATGAGCAGCTGTTCGCGTTCATTCAAGCGACTGACTACAGCATCTACCATTTCGCAATAGGCCAGGCGGGCCGCTGGAGCATCTACATTATATACGGCTGTTCGGGCCGTTGGATCGCTGGTCACATTCGTTGGGCCGTTCGGTCGATCCGTATAGCCAGCCGTGATAAAGCTTTCCCGGTCCATAAAGGTTATCGTTTTATAAATCCGGTACTTTTCAAACACGCCCTCCAATGCAGTCTGCGTTTTGCGACGATCCAATTCGGGTAAGTTATTTTTCATGTACAGCAGCACTCCTTATCTTATGCCTTTTGACAATGATGTAATTTTTAGCGATCACAGCTTCTTTGTTTACATTTTGTTCGTATTTTGTTCGCATCTTGAGTATAACATAGCATTATTTAGAATTTCTATCCATCGTCAAAAAAAGCGGTATGATCCCAAAAACAGGATGTTCGCTTTATTTTTCTATGCCTTTTGGCATATTACGTGCTTTTGCTCTTTACCTAATGGTATAATGGAACCAATCTATGATTCTATTGCAGAAGGGAGCCTCCTTTGTGGAACAGCCAGCATTCGGAACCTACTTAAAGCAGCAGCGTGAGCAAAAGCAATGGAGCATCAACCAATTGGCAGATGCCGCAGGCATTAGCAATTCACAAATTTCCCGCATTGAAAACGGGGTGCGCGGAGTCCCCAAGCCCTCTACCCTCCGCAAAATAGCGGACGCACTCGGCATATCCTACACCGAAATGATGAAAGTCGCCGGCTATTGGGGAGACGACGATTCAGTAGAGCAGCATTCACACGAACCTTATCGTTCTACTGTGCCGGATTGGGCAACCTCCAAGGACCGCCGGGATTTCAAAAAAATGCTGGAGGAAGACGACGAATTAATGTTCGACGGCATTCCGCTGGATGAGACTGACCGTCAACGGATCAAGGATGTGTTAACAGGTCTGTTCTGGGAAGCCAAGCAAATGAACAAGCACAAGAAGCCCCAAGAGCCCCGGGCGGGCAAAGATCAAGGATAGCAGGTGATCGTATGAAAGAACTCATTCACAAACTCGTCCGAAAATACCGTACCAACTGCCCCTTTGATATTGCAAAAGCGCTGGGTATCCATATCCGTTATTGCGATCTGGGTTCCACAACCAAAGGGCTGTATTACCACAAGCTGCGCAGAAAATTTATCGTCATCCACGATGGCCTTACACCGGAATGGAAACGGTTTGTTTGTGCGCACGAATTGGGGCATGACCGACTGCATAAAGGCATTAGCCGCTTTTTTATAGAGGAGCATTCCTACTTTTCCCCAGGCAAATTTGAACAGCAGGCCAACCGTTTTGCCGTGCTTTTGCTGAGTGAGGGAAAACCTCCACTGGCTGACGAAACGCTGGAGCACTATTTGCCCCGGATTGGACTCCCCAAAGAGACTGCTCTTTTTTTTGACCATAAGACAGAACGCTAGTTCCTATTTCGATGGTTTAGATTTTTACATAATTCGATTCCCGATCCTCAAATCTAGTTACTGTTTATTGCTTCCTCTTCAATATAGGAAATTTAACGACGGCTTTAACAACCGAAATATCAAAAAATCTTAGTGCTTTAATATAAAATAGAAGTTATTTTTACAATCATCTGATAAAATATGGACGTAAGCGGTTGCTCTAATTCATTCATTTTATGGGAGGTTGAAGGAACAACATGAATTCATGGAAAAAAGTCTCGTCACTCTTGACGACCGCCGTGCTTCTGTTCGGATGTCTTGGTACAGCAGCAGCGGAGCCGGCAGCCAATGCAGGAGTAGCGAATACGGCTGCTACTCCAGTCAGCGGCAAGCACATCACCATCCTACATACGAATGATACCCATGCCCACGTGGTCGCAAACGACAAGGAAATGGGCTTCGCCAAGCTGGCGGGCATCATCGACCAGTATCGTGCTTCCAATCCCAATACGTTGCTGCTGGATGACGGGGATACCGTTCATGGAACGACCTTCGCTACTTTGGTCAACGGTGAGAGTATCGTGAAAGTGATCAACAAGCTGCGCTATGATGCAATGGTTCCGGGCAACCATGAGTTTAATTACGGCTGGAAGCATCTGGTTGAGCTAAGCAAGGAGATTCAATTCCCCGTGCTGAGCGCCAACATTAAGCAAACGGACGGAACACGTTTGTTCAAACCGTATGTTATAAAGGAAGTGGATGGCGTTAAAATCGGCATTATCGGTCTGACTACGCCTGAAACAGCCTATAAGACCAATCCCAAAAATGTAGAGGGAATTCAGTTCACCGATCCTGCGGCTGAAGCCAAAGCAGCTGTAGACGAAATCCGCAGCAAAGTGGATGTCGTCGTGGTTCTTGGTCATTTGGGACAGGATGCATCCAGCAAGGACACCAGCCTCAAGGTCGTTAAAGAAGTGCCCGGCATTGATATTTTCATCGATGGACACAGCCATACTGTACTCGAAAAGGGTCTGGTCGGTGACAACGGTACGTTGATCGCCAGCGCAGGTGAATACACCAAGTATCTGGGTGTGGTGGATCTATGGGTCGATGGTGGTAAGGTTACCCAAAAGCAAGCCAAGCTGATCGACTCGACTCAGGCTACCGACGTTCAGCCCAACGCTGAAATTGCTGCATTGATCGCTTCCGTTCAGAAGGATCAGGAACCTATTCTTAAACAGGTTGTAACGCAAACGAGTGTGGATCTGGAAGGAGCACGCGAAAAGGTACGTGCGGGTGAAACCAATCTTGGCGACCTGCTCACCGATGCCATGCGTGACGTTTCGGGTGCAGACGTGGCTTTAACCAACGGAGGCGGCATCCGGGCTTCCATTAAGGCAGGAACAGTAACCAAGGGAGACATCATCACCGTGCTGCCTTTCGGAAACCAGATTGTTACCCTGAAGGTGAAAGGCTCTGACATCCAGGCAGCACTTGAGAATGGCACAGCCTCCTATCCGGAGCCAAGTGGAGGTTTCCCGCAGGTATCAGGCATTTCGTTTAAAATAGACACATCAGCAGCCAAAGGAAGCCGCGTTCATTCCGTTCTGATCGGCGGCAAGGCGCTTGATCCTGAGGCGACGTACACATTGGCCACCAATGACTTTACTGCTGTAGGCGGTGACCAATATACGATGTTTGCTAAATATCCGCAGGCAGGTATGTTCGGATCGCTGGACGAGGCATTAATCCGCTATATGCAAAAGATTGGCTCCACCAGCCTGAAAGTACAAGCAGACGGCCGTATTCAAGAAGCCAAGGCAGACGGGAATGTCTCCGTCCCTGCCACACAGCCTACGCCAACTGCAACACCAGCACCTGTGCAGGAAAAACCACAAGCTGTCTCTACTCCGGCTGCCAAACCAGTACCAGCGAAGCCGGCACCAGCAAAGACTCCAACAGCCAAGCCACAGCAAGCATCAGCTTCTGCCCAAGCTGCAAATAGCCATGTGTATGTTGTGAAATCCGGGGACACGTTATATGACATTTCCCGCAAATACGGTACCACCTGGCAACAGCTTCAAAAGCTCAACAAGTTGAAAAATCCGCACCGCATTTATCCCGGGCAAAAGTTGAACCTCCCGGCCTAATTCAATAGTTTGTCAGAAGATTAGAAGTATGCGATAGTCCAGGCTCATTTGGACATCGCATATTTTTTTTAAAAGCGAACCTTTTAACCGCTGACAAGTTGTGGACCGAGAGGTATGATGGAGAAGAGCCATTTGGGCAGAGAACATTCATCCCGGTATCTATCGGGACCAGTCAGGTGTGTGGAAGGAGTCCAAATATGCAATACATTATTTATGATCTTGAATTTACCGTTAGCCGTAACGCCAGATATTCCTCTGAAATCATTGATATCGGTGCTGTCAAGGTCGTGCAGGGAGACGATGGTCTATACGTTGCAGATACGTTTCACAGTTTTGTAAGACCCTCAAATCGACCTGTACTGTCTACGGATACCGTTCAGTTCACGGGCATTACTCAACGAGATATTGATGCCGCCCCACTCTTTCCCGAAGCTGTGGAGCAATTTGTTGCCTGGCTCGGTACGGATTCACCCTATTTTTTGTGTGCATGGGGACCGGATGACCGTCAAAAGCTGGTATCCCATTGTCGTACCCATCATGTAGATCTTGGATGGATTCATAATACGAATGATATACAGAAGCAAATCTCCCGTCTGTTTGGCTCAGGCGGCAAATATCGTCAGTTGAGTCTGTCTCAGGCGTTGGAATTGTGCCACATTGACTTTGACGGTCAGCAGCACCGTGCACTGGATGATGCCATAAATACCGCTCAGGTTTTTATGCACCTTTTTGATCGTATTACGTTAGTAAATAACGCTGCTGACGATGAGGAAAACCGAGGCTCAAAGCTCGTATACTCCTCACCGGAGGAAGAACAGGAGCATTACAGTCCATTTGGCAATCTCGCCAACCTGTTCAAGGACCATTAAGCGGATAGCTCCCCGGCCTGTTCCGGGGGATCTCCCCCTGTTATTCTTAATTTCCTGCCTTTTTATCGAAATAAAATGTTCCCCAGGCCCGCAGCATTTCCTGCATTCGCTTGCGGTACCGCAAAGGCTCCAGAATCTCGGCCTCCGCTCCATACGAGGTGAGCCAATCCAGAAATTCACGGTCATGATTGACCGTCACCTCAAACAACAAGCTTCCATCCGGCAAATCCTTGAGCAAAGGCTTGATGAACAATTCCTCTTCCTTGACCCGATATACAGATTCGGCAGAAAATCGCACCACAAAGCGAATGTTTTGATTTCCTTTGGTAACCGACCAGGTCCCTTTAAAAAACGTTTCCATCTCTGTCGTATTTTTTTGAAACGTATACGGCAAAATTCTCATATTCCGAAAGCGGCTGATCCGAAAGGTTCTCATGGCGGATTGCTTGTGACAAAAACCAAGCATATAAAACCGCCGATCCTGCGGCACCAAACAATAAGGATCTACCTGAACTAATGACACATCTTCATTTTGAGGCGAGCTGTATTCCGCTTCAATGGTCTGCTGCGTAAGACTTGCCAAAACGATCAGCCTGAGCAGATAGGGCTGGTTTTCCCGATCAAGTGTCGAGCCGAGCCGGATGATATTTTTCATTTCCTGCGCGAAGCTCGTCTGGTCTATCTTTTTTTTCTGACTAGAGGCCATCACCTTCTCATAAGCACTTTCAAAAGCCGGCGGCAAAAGAGGCTTCACCGTTTCCATAATATCTCCCAGCTTGCCAAAAGCCTCTGCCTCTTCTTCCGTCCAATTCAGAGGATACAAAGCAAAATTGCTTATAAAAATGTACCCTTTGCCATGCCCCATATTCGAAATTGGAATATGCATAGCACTTAGCGCCTCCATATCTCGGTAGATGGTACGTTCTGATGTTTCACAACGTTCCGCAAGCTCTCTTGCCAATATCCCCGGATTGGCCTGAACAATAGTTATAATCCGCATTAAACGTATTAAACGATCAGTCAAGGAAGTCTCTCCTTTACAAAAAGATAGTAAATTAGACTCACTACGTTACACAAACAAACTAGCATAATTACCTATTCCAAAGTATTAGTTTCGTTAAACGAAACATTTTCTGCCGATATAGATTGATTAAATAGGTCTTTAGAACCACATGAAGCAAATGATACAAAAGTCTCATCCCATTTATTACGTATGGCTAGAAGTAATTCAGCTTCCTTCATGTAATCCATATCATCGGCTCTTGATGCACGTATTAGTAATTCGTCTGCTTGTCTGTTAAGAATAAACGCACCTCGCTCATGCTCACCTTTCTCGTACATACGCAATGCCTTTTTTACAGTCATAGACGTCTCATTCAGCTTTATGTATTTTTCCACCATTGGATGGGGTGGAACGCTCAGCAGACCCAGATGATGCGTGTAATTGATGTATATCTGGTCCGTCCGGATCAGCGTTCGCTTTTCCTGAGATGGCTTGCGCCAGCTCCACTCCATCAATCCAATGGTATGTCTTCCAGATGAGTGAGCCGGTATAGAGAACGTCAAAACAGCCTGTCTATATTTTCCCCGCCGTACATCTCCGCAGTGAATCAACATGCAATCTCCGTCTTCTGAGCGTTTGAAACCGAGTCTCACTCCTTCGACTTTTAGTAGACTTACCCCGTTTTCTGGAATGAACCGGAGTTGGAGGTCACATCCCACTGTTTTCGGTACTAGGTTCCCTTTTCTTTTACGGATAGCTCCATAGCCCCATTCTATCAGTAGATTTACTCGTTCGGCCCCACTCGCAGATATAGACTCTTTGTCCCATGTGTATGTTACATTAGCCATTGACTTTACCACTGGTAATTTCCCCCTAAAAGAACATGTAACTCTAAATTAACAGTGTTATCTGACACTATATTGTCAGGGAACGTACGTTTGCTTGTGAAAATTATACATGGTAATCTTTATGAAAGGGGACCTGCTTCGAAAAATAACAATTTAACCCATTAAAATTGCATAAAAACGCAAAAATAGCCCGACTTATGCCGGACTACATTATAGGCTGGTTCCATATTACAAACTTATGAATTTGGAGTTTCTGTTAATGAAACGTTCGTTTTTGTGCAAATGTCGGATATAGGTGCAAAAGTAGTGCTATCCACTATGAGTTCTTTCGATAATGGTTTTCCATTGACCGTGATTTTTAGAATTTTATAATCTTGCTCTCTCTTGTTCATCTTTCATTTCTCCTTCTATATCTTTCTTCCTATATTTTCAGTTCTGATATTCGTTTTAAGCGCGATCATTTATTGAAGGTTTCGGGTACACTCGGCGGGAAAAATGCTGGAATGCGGATGCTTCCTTGATATACCCGTTTTGAGGTACACTTAAACTTATATATCGACTTTTTATGAAAATCTTTTTCCCGTAATTATCGTCCGTTTATTCTAAAATCTGCATCCTAATCATTATATTGTACGTATCCATGAGATATGGGTAATGATGTGTACCATCTAACATCTTGGTGTATCAGAAGGGGGAACATCTCTTGGCACGACAAACTTGTCGCATTGCTTTCTACCGCCGTGTTGTCTATGCTGTTATAGCACTTCTGTTTATTTTTGGGGCAACTCATGTGCCCGGAGCATATGCTGCCTATTGGGACGATGTATATCAAGGCTTTGAGCAATTTTCCCGGCTGCCCGGCGATGTATATCAGCTCAAGGAAGGCTACCGACAGACTCAGGAAGAACTGCAAAAGGCCCGCAGCAGTATAGAGGCCTATCAAGAGCAAAATGCCCAACTGCTGGAGCAAAATCGCAAGCTGACCGACACGGTTACTGAGCTGAAAAATCTTCAAACCCAGCGCGATCAAGCTTCACACCGAAACAAAGTGCTTTTGATCACGGCTGTAATCCTGCTGGCTGGTTATTTTATAGGTATCCGCCTGTTGCGTTACGGGATGCGTCGACGTTCGGGAAGATACTAGATACTAGATGCTAACTGCCTGAAAGGAAGAAACGTCTGAATGGACATACAAGCAGGACAATACCATGATGAAAGCGTCGGTTCGGTTGTAACGCTCAATTTGGCGGAAGGGGAAAAGCTGCATGTTCTGCATCCGCAGCAAATTATCGCTTACCGTGGCCCCAGCTCAGGTCGCAGTGACAAGCTGATGAATATCAAAGGCATATACCGTAAGCACAAGCTGATTCAGGCCGATTTTACAGGGGCTTGTCGTCTGATTGCCGCACTTCCGCCCGGCTTTAGCCTCAAAATGATTGAGCTTGAAGGAGGCGATGATCTGCTATACGATTTTCGCAACCTGTTCTGGTACAGCTCTGGAATCCATATGCGTACCAAGCTGCTGAGCATGAAAAACATGCTGTTCAGCCGCGATGTTATTAAAATGAAATTTGACGGTGTGGGTCAAATTGGTCTTTTGACTCAGGGTTTGGTATGCCAGGAGCAGCTTCACCCGACAGAGCCGATATATGTCGATGCGAGCAGCGTCATCGCCTATCCCGAAAACGCCAAGCTGGAGCTGACCGTGTACGGCAACCATCTGGCCAGCCAGCATATGAACTATCATTTTAAAATGACTGGACAGGGTACCGTGCTTTTTCACGCCGGGGAGCATCATCGACGTCTCCAGCAGGACATGAACGACGATGGCGTGATCAAACGATTTTTAAGGGAAGTTATTCCCTTTGGCGGAGTGTTTATCAAATAGCCCTGCCATGCTATAATGGCAATGCTATCTGTATAGCAGCTGTCCACGTGGTCGGCATTATAATGAAGAAAATCCATGCATCATGCATGGGAGAGGTTCGCGAACTCCCTCTATAAAAAACTAACGATGCTTTGTCCTCCGTATGAAAAATGAACTCGCGGGGCAAGGCCTGTTTTTTGTTGAAGTCGGTTCAAGAACTCTCCTTCTTCCAAGTGACAAGACGCTGTGTCTTACACCATTCCAAGAAGATCGAGAGGTTTTTTTATGTTTGCAAACGAAAAAGCGGTCGTCGTATTCAGCGGCGGTCAAGACAGTACCACCTGTTTATTTTGGGCGAAAAAGCATTTTGCCGCAGTAGAAACCGTGACATTCGATTACGGTCAACGTCACAAGCAGGAAATCGAAGTAGCCGCAGGAATTGCTCACAAGCTGGGTGTTCCACAAACGGTGCTGGATATGAGCCTGCTCAATCAACTAGCCCCTAATGCCCTCACACGCACCGACATTGACATTACGCAAGAGGAAGGCGAACTGCCTAGTACATTCGTAGACGGTCGCAACCTGCTGTTCCTGAGCTTCGCGGCAGTGCTCGCCAAGCAAAAAGGAGCGCGCCACATCATTACTGGCGTTTGCGAGACGGATTTCAGTGGTTATCCTGATTGCCGGGATTCTTTTATCAAATCGCTGAACGTCACACTCAACCTTTCGATGGACTATCCCTTTGTGATTCATACTCCGCTCATGTGGTTGAATAAGGCTGAAACCTGGAAAATGGCCGATGAGCTGGAAGCTTTTGAATTTGTAAGAACCCGTACACTAACATGCTATAACGGCGTCATTGGCGATGGCTGTGGCGAATGCCCTGCCTGCAAGCTTCGCCGCGCCGGGCTGGAGCAGTATCTCGCGGTTCGCGGAACTTCGTCCCAAGGAGCTGAAGGCCATGCGTGAGCCGGGTACCTTTCATATTGTCGACAAGCTCCAGCAGTTCGGGACAGACATTGAACACGCTCAGCTGCGCTATCACCACAAACGCGTACTGGTCAGCAAACAATTTACGTTTGATGCAGCACATCATTTGCACTGCTATGAAGGCAAATGCAAAAATCTGCACGGACATACCTATATTGTCGTTTTTGGCATAAGCGGCATACCGGACGAGACGGGTCTGACGATGGATTTTGGCGATATCAAGACGATCTGGAAAGAACGAATCGAGCCATATCTGGATCACCGTTACCTGAATGAGACCCTGCCCCCGATGAATACCACTGCGGAAAATATGGTCGTCTGGATCTTTGAGCAAATGGAGTCCGCCCTGACCTCGGATGCATACCGTTCCCGTGTGGAGGGTGGACGTACCGAATTTGTGCGGCTGTTTGAGACACCTACCAGCTATGCCGAATTCCGACGGGAGTGGATGCTGGATGAATAATACGGTGACAGCTCACCAAACAACAACGCCCTCTCGTGTGACCCGAACAGCTCCCATCCCCGTACTGGAGGTGTTTGGTCCCACCGTTCAGGGCGAGGGTATGGTCATTGGGCGCAAAACGATGTTTGTTCGCACCGCAGGCTGCGATTACCATTGCTCATGGTGCGATTCCGCCTTTACCTGGGACGGCAGCGCCAAGGATCAAATCCGTCGTCTGAGTGCCGCTGACATTTGGCAGGAGCTGAAGGCCATCGGCGGCGAACGGTTTTCGCATGTGACCCTTTCGGGAGGCAACCCTGCCCTGCTGCCACAGCTCGGGGAGCTGGTCACCCTGCTGCGCAGTCAAGGCATTGCCACCGCTGTCGAAACCCAAGGCTCTCGTTGGCAGGATTGGCTGTACGATATCGACGAGGTAACCTTATCCCCCAAGCCACCCAGCTCCGGCATGACGACCAACTGGGATGTGCTGGATGATATCGTCGCCCGTCTGTCGAATCGGAAGAGGACTGATTGGAAGACGGTCGGAGAGTCCAGGTCCGCAACACACGTCTCAACCGCAGCATGCACAGAGGAAGCCGTTAATGAATCAGCGAAATTCTACCATGGAGCATGCAGCTTGAAGGTCGTCATATTCGATGATACAGATCTAGCATATGCACGCACCGTTCACGAGCGCTATCCACATGTACCACTGTTCCTCCAGACCGGTAACCCAGATGTGAACACCGAGAACACGGAACAGATTGCGGAATCCCTATTGCATCGTTATGAATGGCTTATCGACCGTGTCATGGACGATTCCCGGCTAAATGACGTAAGAATACTCCCGCAGCTCCACACCCTTGTATGGGGCAACAAACGCGGCGTATAACATTTACATGCAATATATTCCGTATGGGCTGTATGTGATACACAGACACGCCAAATTCGTCAAAGTACACCTCCGACATCTTATAAATCAAGAGAAACCCTCGTCCGTGAGGACGGGGTTTCTCACAAAATGACGCTCCTTAAATATAAGGAGCGAACACTATTCACTTCTGCCCCACCCCACATATAAACGAGTAGGGACTTTATGGTGTTGACGGCGGTCGGCAGCGGAGCGGAGGATTTGAAGCTGGAGAAGCGTTAGCGTTCGCCTTTGAAATGGGATTCTAACCTATACATCTTTCAACTATCAGAAAGAATCCCATTTCAACAGCGATCGGAAGCTCAAATCCTTCGCGGAGCGTCACCTAACCGAACCGAACCTTCACCACCATAACTCCCTACCCCTTTTACCAAACTAATCTTAAGGAGCCTAACCTAACATGACCGGAAGAAAACCCGAAGAAATGACCGACGTTACTCTGCTTGGCAATCAAGGCACTCAATACACCTTTGCTTATGATCCCGCAATTCTCGAAAGCTTTGATAATAAACACCCGTACCGCGATTATTTTGTAAAGTTCAATTGCCCGGAGTTCACCAGCCTGTGCCCGATTACAGGACAGCCTGATTTTGCAACCATCTACATCAGCTACATTCCTGATATTAAAATGGTAGAAAGTAAATCCCTCAAGCTGTACCTGTTCAGCTTCCGCAACCACGGCGATTTCCATGAGGACTGCGTCAACATCATCATGAATGACCTGATCAAGCTGATGGACCCGCGTTATATCGAAGTGTGGGGCAAGTTCACGCCGCGCGGCGGCATCTCCATAGACCCATATACCAACTACGGCAAACCAGGAACCAAATATGAGCAAATGGCCGAACATCGCATGATGAATCATGATATGTACCCGGAGACGGTGGACAACCGTTAAGCTCATTGCTCTCCTGACATAGCATAAAAATACCAAGGGGCTGTCCTGTAAAAGTCTTAAAATGACTCAGGGACAGCCCCTTGGTATTTACGAAGAGAGGGATGGGCTTCAGAGCATGAACTCAAGATGCCGGTCGTGCTTGTGGCGTTTACACACTCAGATCAAATTTTGATTTTTTGTATTCATAAGGTGTTTTACCCATAACTTCCTTAAAAGCTTTTCTAAAAGATTTCTCGTTGGGAAACCCGGCCTCGTAAGAAATTTCTGTAAGTGACTTATTGGTTGATTCCAATAAATCGATAGCCTTTTCCAAACAAAGAATTTGCTTGTACTCCGTAAACGTCTGACCTGTATATTCATGAAACATTCTCGACAAATAGGCCTCCGAATAACCGCAAATTCGAGCTGTTTTCGCCAAGCTAATATTTTCAGTATAATGCTCTTTCATAAAATCCATGATTGTCTTGATCTTTCGCTGCTTTTCACTAAATACCTTCGGCGGGATGTCTGTTACCTGACTAAAATGATTAACGAGCAAATACTTAAGTTCAATAATTCGGCTTTGCTCTAAAATGTAGTCGTATTTGCCTTTGGAGATATGTAGCTCATATATATCCATAAACAACCCTCTTAGTTTAGAGAGGATAGGTTCTTCAACTTGTTTCTCTTGCGTGTTTAATTGAATGATTACTTGTTCATTGGCAAAAAAAGTGTCTGGAAATTGCAGCACAACGACTTGGTTCTCCGTAATGCTCTGTGTGGAATGCGGCACATTGCTATTAATGAACAGTGCATCCTTTTCCATCAAAATGGTTATTTTCCCTTCATGCCACACCTTGAGACTTCCACTTGTGCAGTAAATTAATTCCATATTGCTGTGAAAATGCATGGGGATGACTCTTTCCGTATCTGTCGATTGAAACATAAAGAGGTTAATCATTTTTCTTCTGTCTATTTCAATATGCTCATATATTTTTTTCATACGACACCTCATCAACCAGCTATGAGTAATCAACAGTACCTTATATTGAGTCACATACTCTAATACTCATACTATACCGATAGTAAAATGCCCAGACAAGCTGAAATCTATTCAGCAACTAAGACAAAAAAAGGCAGTTCCTCTCGCAAACGGAGTAATGAACAGCCTTTCCTTGCCTGCTTGCAGCTCTGCAGGTGAATCATTAAACAGAAGCTGCACTCCGCTCTTATGCTGTACGTTCCTGCAGCTGATATAGCTTAATTTCTCCTTCATTGTCTCCTGCCTCAAGCAGCATACTGCGTTGTTCCGTATCTTCCAGGAAATAACGCAGAGAAAACACTTCCTCGCCTTCGTTCACAAATATCTCCAGGCTTGAGCTTTCAATGAATATTTGCATGTCTGCAAGTCTATTCGTTAATGTTGCTTTTCTGTACTCCCTCTGGTTCGTCAACCAGTTTGTTCTCCAGACTGTCAGACTGTTTTGTTCCCAATCATAGTCAATCTGAACAGCTTCTCTTATTATCATTTTGAAACTTTCTGTAAGCATCGAAAAATGAACAATGAATTCCACTTGCAAAGAAGGCAGCAGCCACCCACCACTTTGAATGTTCCCCTTATAATGCGCTCCATCCAGTCTTAACAATTGTAATTCCGGCAATGGTTTCTGGTACAACACACCGTTAATCAGCACTATTTCTCTAGGGAGAGTCAATGCATGAATCCAGCCTTCCTGAATGGTCGGAACAGCCCTTTCCGTTTCTTCATTCATGGCGCTCATCCATCCGAACATAATGGTTCTATCATTCACCCTAAACGATTGTGGCGCATAAAAATCAAATCCTCGATCAAGCTCTTTAAAATCGGATAGGCTTCCGCTGAATTTCCCTGTCTCCAATAATTTCCCAACAATATATCCCGATTGATTAGGATTTTTATAATATTCGCCTACCTCCGGTAAACCCTGAGGCGAGAAAACAAAAATGTCATTTTCCGCAAAATTCAGTACATCCGGGCATTCCCACATATATCCGAACTTATTGTCATGCTCAAAAAATGATCCCTGGCATTCCCAATTGGACAAATCTGTAGATTTGTAGATAAGCGTATCTCCAGTCAAATCTTCTCTTTGAGCTCCAACGATCAGCCACCAATCCCCGTTATGGTCTCTCCATACTTTCGGATCTCGAACATGTCTGGTATAACCTTCGGGATGTTCAAACAAAGGGCCGATTTTTTGAAAATGCTCGCCATCCTCCGAAATGGCTGCGCATTGATAGCTTTCTTTTACTCCATCATCCCTGATTACATTTCCTGTGTAAAACAGATACAGCTTGTCATTATGAACGATGGCCCCGCCGGAATAAATGCCATCCTTGTCATACCATTCCGAAGGCTCCAGTGCGACACTTTTCCTTTGCCAATGCACCAGATCGCTGGAAACAACATGGCCCCAGCATTTATGTTTATGTTCGGTTCCTTTTGGATTCCACTGATAGAACACATGATATTGATGATTGAAAAAGGCAAGTCCATTAGGATCATTTAATAGCCCGTAAGGAGGGGTAATATGATATTTAAGGTTATAAGCGTCACTTTTATTCATGTTTATCCTCCGGTAAAAAAATAAAACTAATGCTCAGCAAAATTTCCTGTGAGCTTGAACCGATATAAACCTCAAATTCGCCAGGCTCACTCTTGTATTCCATTTCACGTCCATAAAATTTAAGCATGTCTTCATGAATTGAAAATTCCACAATTTTGGTCTCGCCACTTTGTAAAAAAACCTTTTTAAAGTCTTTTAATTCTTTAACTGGCCTTGCAACACTTGCAAATTTATCGCGAATATATAATTGGATCGTTTCTTTCCCATCATAGGTTCCAGTGTTGGATACAGATATACGGATATCCACTGACTCATTTGTTTTCATTTCTTTTTGACTGACGGTTAATAGACTGTATTCAAAGGAGGTATAGGATTTGCCATAGCCAAACGGATACAACGGTTCGTTCACTTCATCTATATATCGGGACGCAAATCGATAAGAGCCATTTTCCTTTAGAT
The DNA here is from genome assembly GCF_001705305.1 of Paenibacillus kribbensis. GTDB lineage: Bacteria > Bacillota > Bacilli > Paenibacillales > Paenibacillaceae > Paenibacillus > Paenibacillus kribbensis_B. The sequence continues at coordinate 280,181 of NZ_MCBP01000003.1, read as the reverse complement.
CCGGTCTGCCTGTGTTCAACTCATTGTAGTACACCGGAATTTGCCCAACGCTTCGTGGAAAGGTCATCGTTAATTTCCCTGACGGATTTACTTTCCCATACAATATATTGGCCAGCGCTTCTCCGCCCATCGTTCCCGGATACCAGGCTTGAACAATGGCATCAACTTTTCCAGCAACATCGGTAAGGATCAAAGGTCTTCCACTATATACGATTAGAATAATCTTTTTGCCCAATACACTTAATTCATGGAGCAGTTTCAATTGCGGCTCCGGAAGCATCGGGTTCGTTCGCGATCCCCCTTCTCCGCTCTGATATATACTTTCTCCCAAGGCAAGAATAATGATATCCGCTTCGTTAGCATTCCGGATCGCTTCGTGCAGCAGAACTTCCTCTTCGACCGTTTCAGCAGCCAGCTTGTCTGCATATTTGCCGAGGGCTTCCCTCGCATGAAGGGGCAGCATATATGCCCCTCTGCATACCGTGAGATTGTCGGGATCAACATGCTTTAACAGCCCTGTTTTCAAATTAACGGTATCCGCCTCATCCCCCTTAATGGCCCACATACCCAGGGTGGAGTTTTCTTCTGCATAAGGACCGATTAAGGCTACCTTGGTATGTTTCGACAATGGCAGCAGTTCATGTTCATTTTTCAGCAGAACAACGGATTCTTCTGCCAAGGACAGTGCTGCTTTTTTATGCTCATCTGACAAAATGCTGCTTGTTGAAAGCTTAACGATTTCCTGTAATCCGCGGAACGGGTCCTCAAACAGCCCCAAATCATTTTTCAGCTTTAAGACACGGTATACAGCTTCATTCAGAAGCTCCAGCATATGGTCGTTACCAGATATTACATTCTTCAATTGATTAGCGTAGACTGCCGTCTTCATATCCACATCCACACCCGCCAGCAGTGCCAGCCTTGCGGCGGAAGCCTCGTCTTCGGCATAACCATGCATGATTAACTCTTCTATAGCGGCGTAATCCGAGATCAACACACCGTCAAAATTCATTTCCTGTCTTAGCACATCTCGGTTAAGCCATTCGTTTCCAGTCGCTGGGATACCATTCAAGGTATTAAAAGCCGTCATGACGAGCTTTGCACCCGCTTCTATTGCAGCTTGATACCCCGGTAAATAATATTCCCGCAATGCATGCTCCGACATATCCACGGCATTGTATTCACGTCCGGCGACAGGCGCTCCATAAGCGGCAAAATGCTTAACGCAAGCGGCAATTTTATTGGCCGGCACGACTGTACTTTCCAAATTCCTTCCCTGGATTCCCAGAACCACGCTTTGCGCATATTTCCTCGCCAGCAATGTATCTTCTCCAGGGGATTCCATCACCCGCCCCCAACGGGGATCTCTAACGATATCTACCATGGGGGAAAAGGTCACGTGAACACCTTCCTCGTAGCATTCCCGAGCAGCAACCGACGCCGCATGTTCTATCCCCTCATAGTTCCAACTGCAAGCTTGTGCAATCGGAATCGGGAAGATGGTTCGATATCCGTAGATAATATCTGCCATGAACAGCAGTGGAATTTTATGAACCGATTTTTCCAAATAGTCCGTTTGCAGGCGGATAATTTTTTCCGGATTGGTAATGTTCAGTATAGATCCAGTATTATAAACATTGTAACTGGTGCTTAACCCTAATTTTTTGAGAGGACCCGTCACAACCGTATCCATATCGCCTTCAAAAAAATCACCGGTCAGTTGGATGAGTTGGCCAATCTTTTCTTCTATTGAAAGGCTATTCAATTTATCAAGCAGTGTTTTGTTGTCCATGATTCTCTCCACCAAATTTTATTTGTTCTCTATTTTTTCTTTAAACCCAAAGATCCACGTCAGTGCAAATGCTACACCAAAACCGATTAGACAAACTAAAATATACAGAAAAATCTGATTATTCAGATACAATAACAATCCAGGGATGGCTGTAATCGACATGCCCGTTGCTTGAACATTAAAGATACGTGCGAAAAATCCGCCAACCGCTCCTCCAATCAAGGCCATCAAAAATGGTTTGCCATATCGAATGTTCACCCCGAAGATAGCCGGTTCCGTAATGCCCAACAATGCAGACAAGGCAGAAGGGTAGGCAATAGATTTGGTTTTTAACCTTCTCGATTTTAGGCCGACGGCCAACGCCGCACCCGCTTGTGCACAAATCGACGCCGAACTGATCGGGTTGACCATATTCCAGCCGCTATCCACCAGCATCTGTATTTCTATCAGGTTCAAAGCATGGTGCAGCCCGGTAACGACAATAATCTGATTAATGCCACCATAAATAAACCCGCCAATGCCAAACGGCAATTTTAAAATAGCTGTAACTGCCGCTAATATTAAAACCTCAACCTCATGGAAGATGGGACCAATCACGAACAAGCCCAGTACCAGTGTGAGCAACAATGTCAGAAACGGTGTCAGAATCAAGTCCAATGCTTCGGGAACGGATTTCCTGATTCTCTTCTCCAGCATCGCCCCGACGATCCCTATAATGAACGCCGGCAGAACCGAGCCCTGATAGCCTGCAATTTTAATGAATCCCAAAAATAAAAGGGGCTCCTTAACATGTTGAGCGACATCCCAGGATGTAGGCAAGGAAGGACTTACCAGCATTAATCCGAGCAATATCCCCAAGATAGGCGACCCGCCGAACACTCTGAACGCTGACCAGCACACCAGCACGGGTAAAAAGGCAAAAGCGGTATCGGTCAGTATTTGCGTAAATAATATAAAATTCGCAGAAATCTGATCCGGTGTAAGCCCAAATAGCTGAAGCAATGCAGGCTGAGTTACCAAGCCCCTAACTCCCATAAACAATCCTGTAGCTACCAATGCAGGTATAATAGGAACGAATACATCCCCGAAAACCCGGATCATTCTTTTGAAAAAGTTGTCATCTTGCGCTGAGGCCTTCTCTTTCAGCTCTGCCTTTGATGTAGCGGATACGTTCTGGCCGACCATCGCTTCGTATACTTTATTTACGGTACCGGTTCCAAAAATAATTTGATATTGCCCGGATGTAAAGAAAACCCCCTTAGCCTTATCAATATTCTCAATAAATTCATCATCAATAATGTCCCTGTCTTTTACAATCAGTCTCAGCCGTGTGGCACAATGTGCCATGGAAATAATATTGTCTTCTCCGCCAAGCCCTTTAATTACATCTTGGGCTATTTTAACGTATTCTTTTTCAAGACTCATCAGTCTCTTCCTTTCCTCTGTTCCTCTTAGTTAGTCTAAACCATTAAAACTTTGACCAATTTGCTCCTTAAGAATATCATGACTACGCTTTCAAACAGCGCGATTATTTTACTACATTAAGGTCAAATTTTGACCTTTTTATACCCTTGGCTATAAATAATTCCGAGAAATGGGCTCAAGTACTGGAGCCTGTCTTTATTCGCTTCTGGAAACCAGCCCCCATCATTAAACAGCAAAATGCACCTCCAGAATGGGCACCGGATAACCTCATGGTTGATCCGGTGTATTCTAAAGGTGCATTTTTTAATCGTTCCGTTTGGTTATTTTGTAACTTTTAACTGAACGCTGTCCGCTTTATAGATAACCCTTACTTTATAGTGGCTTGGCAAACCTGACGTTTCAACGGAAGAAAATGCTCCATTTCGTTTACCATAAGTCAAGATCGTGGCACCGTTAGCCGGTACATATTTGTTTGAAAAATTCAGACGCAATTTTCCGTTGAGTACGGCTGTTCCCTTCGTTTTGAGCACGTCATTTTTACTGTCCAGATGAAGTTCAAGTGTTCCCTTGGCAGTTTGCTTGTAATTACCGCCGATCACCAGCTTACCAGAAGTATTGGTACGGAGGGTTCCTCCATTATTCGTAACATCACCACTTCCGAAGGCCGTCTCCGAGTTCCCCTCCAGAATGCCTTGCTCGAGCTGTGTACCACCGGAATACGTATTGTTGCCCATTAGCTTCAGCGTACCTGTTCCCTTTTTAGTCAGCTTGCCAACGCCGGAGATATTGTTGCGCCAGCGATCCAATGCATTGAAGCCGCCTTTGGAGGAATCCATAGTCACAGTAACATGATTGGCAAAGGCTCCATAACCGTCCGCGGCGGAAAACAGGTTGAGTCGTCCCCATCCTTCGGCATCGTCAAGCACGGGATAACCGGATGGAAGACCTGTCGTAGCCAAAACCCAGCGGCGTTGTGTGCTGTCAAGGTAAGGCAGACGTGTTTCCAGCAGCACCTCGGCTCCCTTAGGTACCGTCATTGGCGTAGTCGTCGGATTAATCTGGCTAAATCCGTAGGTCAATCGTTGGGTATAGTCTTTTTTATTGGCAGCGTAATTGCTGAACCGATCCGAGGCTGTCCCCTTTTGCGTTAACAATTTACTGTGTGCATCCTGATAAGCTGCTTTCTTCAAACTGCTATTGGCCGGATCAGACAGGATGGCAGCCGCCGTCGCCGTTGCCATGACGCGCCCTCCCATAACATCAAGCGGGGAGTGCATACCAGCAACAATACGATTGTTGCCCAGCTCCGAAGCTCGGGTAAGCAGTTCCTGGTAACGCTCTGGTGCGGCATAAGCCATCGCAATAGCAGTCAGATAGGCGGCATTGGTATGACCGCTCGGGAAGCCGCCATCCTTGCTCGGATCAGAATTTTGCGCGGGCAGCAGAGTCGGAACTACGACTGAATTGTCACTCCAGCGAAACGGACGAGGGTAGCTAAAGTAAGCCTTGGCCGAGCTCGTCGAAGAGTAATCACCACGCAGGGTATTGACCAATTTCACGATATTGCCAAGACTGGAGCTTGTACTCCCTGCATTGGTTCCTTCATCTTCATATTTTTTAGTCAGGGCATCTGCCGGAACGTCGTTGATTGTTGTAGTTGCCCCTGCATTCTTTCGATATACATCGGTAAGCGAACCCAGACCGTCAATCACACTGTAGCTCTGATTTCTGCGATCATCCAAATAAGCCGCATCGGCCTCACTGGAAGTGCGGCGGGCTGCTATATCAATCACTTTTTGAATATTGGCATCCAGCACGCTGCTATTTAGCTTGGTACCCGTATCCCAGGTTGCGCCAGGAGTCCAAAGCTTGGTAAATCCAGAAAGCAATCCGAGGGTCGGATTAGAGCTTTCTGTCTTATTTGCAGAGGTATTATTTTTATAGTGGTCTACAAAATATCCTCCGGACGGCTCGGATGGAGATACCGTTGTTGGTAGAGTTGCCGCACTCGCATAGCTTCCTCCCAGGGAACCTAGAAGTAATGGTACAGATAATAAAGCAGCAGATAATGGCTTTCTTAGCAATTTCATTGTGTAATCATATCCTCTCTTATGCTCTTCATACTTGCTTTGTGTTCATCCACACAACAGGTTGTACGGCATAAAAATCATAGCTTGCATTTGTTAAATAAAGAGCATGGTTTTGTTAAAACAAAAAAAGGCATCTCATAAGCCGCTTATGCGGCTCTTGAGACACCCTCGTTCAAGCTATTATGGAAACGTCATTAACCTTACAGCCATACCTCTATAACTTTGCCATTTACGAAACCCACCGCTTTGAAATAAAGACTGCGGTTGCCGTATACCCAGGCTTCGACTTGGGTTCCGTTTGAAGCAGTTCCCTTTTCTCTGACTGTTGGGTTTCCCCATGCGAACTGCACTTGCGTCGTATTCATGCCCAAGCTGACTTCATTATTTTTAATCTTGTTCCAAATGGCTTGAGACCATTGATATTTCTTGTAGGGATCGTAAGTCAGGAATTGATCGGAATCGGACAGCATTTGTGGGATGCGTGAAGCTCCAATCATGGAAAACGTGTTATAAGTTACGCCATTGGCACCCTGAAAAATAACTTCATACGATTTAACACCATTCGGGTCCGTGCTGACCTCGATATCTTTAACAGTTACTTTGCCAAAACGCTCTCCAGCGCTATAGAAGTTATTGACCCAATAGGTTTTGCCAATGAGTTTGGACAGGCTACCCAGATCCATGGCCTTGATAATTTTTGTCGTTTCTGGCGTCTCGATCACAAGCTTGGTAGCACCCACAGATAATTCCCCCTGCTGCCGATCACGATTCCACTTGAATCCACCCAGCTTCAGATCGGTCAGCAGTGTTCCCGGGAACACCACCTGCCCATTGACCGTTTGAACCTTGCCTTTGAGCGCAACAGATTTTCCATTCACCATCGCAGAGGAACTCCCTTTTTGGAGTACGATATTATTATTCCCCAGCTTGATCGTAAAAGTTTGGTTGGTCACCGTAACCGATCCGCCCAGCATCTTGAACACAGACTGCACAGGCAAATACACACTGCCGTTCAGCATAGCCGCCCCAGTCAATGTTTGATCAGACGCTATTTTCAAGGTAAAAGATGATGGTAACCCTTCGGTCCGCAGAGATACGGCTGTGCTGCCAATGCCCCGTACTTTGAGTTTGCCTGAGCCATCCTGCTGTAGCTCGGCAACCTGAGGCTTCTCTACTTCGATTTCACTGGCTTCGGGATGCCGTGTGAGCCGATAGCCATTGGAATACGTCTCCTGTACATTCAATTGAATACTGTCACCGATCGCACCCTCTTTGGAGGTCGTCAACAGAGTCATCCCTGTTAATGTAGGTAAACTTAAAGGAGTCGTGATACCGTCCTTATAGCCGACCCATGTACCATCCTTTAATTGTGCAAAAAGCTCATCAGGCGAATCAACCAGCCGCACAACATCAGACAATCCGCTAAGCTGCACCGCCGGATACTTTTTCAGCCGATCATAGCTCCACACCGTCCCGTCCTGATGTACGGTAATCAAGACATGTGTGCCTTTTTTCCATAATATCGAGGAAATATCACTTCCCACTTCACGCGGCGGTTCATTCGTCAGCATATCCAGCATCGTGACATGACCATCCGCCTTGAGCACCGCAGCATACGCTGTACTCATTTTGATATCGAGCGCATGGTCTACATGTCCTATCTTGCGCGGCTTGGACCCTGTGTAACCTGTGGAATACCATACATCACCGGATCGAGTAAGAACGGTAAAGTAGGTACTCACCTTATCGCCGTCGATGGCATCAGATATTCCCTCGATCTTTGTTCTTCCCCAAGAGACCGTCCCATCGTTTTTAATAGCCAAGCCCTCTCCGGTAATCTCTTTAACTCCTGAGGATTGAGACGCTACTGTTGCATGGTCGGAAATATTATCCCAATTAGCTACCCTTCCGTCCTGAGTCCAGCCGTAATAGTCTACACTTTCATCCTTGCTGCCTATAATTCCCTTCAAATTCAATTTTTCAATCACTGGGCCATCTATACTCTTTCTCCATAAAGAACCGTCATCCAGTAGGTAGTTATCCCGGTCGACCACATCAATGATTTTAGCTGTTTTCCAAGAATTGTTCGTGATTACATCCGTCGCTGTCTCTGCCGCTACCGCTTTTGATCCGTTGTTTAATGTAGTGCCTGCTATCGTTCCACAGACCATCGCTGCGGCTAGTGCAATTATCCCTGTTTTTCTCATGCTAGCTCCCCTTTTCTTTCTCTATTCCATTTATATCGGTTTCAAAAATGATAAACATTTGGATTTCCATAAGACGCAAATAAAATCCGGACTAAATCATGCAATGACGAGTATGCAGCCGTATGAGTTAGCAGCACCGAGCAAAGACAGGCTTTATTCCACTTTCAGCCATTTGCTGCAAACGGATCGCTTCCTATATCTTAAAACATACATACATAACCGGAGGTTGCCATGACTACTAAATCTGCAGCAAAAAAAGAAACGGGTCAATCGCTCCCGCTTCAGGGACCGCAAGCGAAGGGCACCGTTTTTGCAATTCTGATTGCAATCAGCTTCGTCCATCTATTCAATGACTCGATTCAATCGGTCATTCCTGCGATCTTTCCGATCTTGAAGGAATCCATGAGCCTGAACTATACGCAGATCGGCTGGATTTCATTCGCCATTAATTTTACAGCTTCCATCATGCAGCCCGTGATTGGCTTGTTTTCGGACAAGAGACCTACGCCCGCTATCCTGCCCATCGGTATGGGCTTTACCCTGACAGGCATGCTGCTTCTTGCCTATGCCGCGGATTACAAAGCAGTGCTGCTCGCGGTTATCTTCGTCGGGCTGGGCTCAGCGGCTTTTCACCCGGAAGGCTCGCGGGTATCCCATATGGCGGCTGGATCACGCCGCGGGCTGGCCCAATCCATTTTCCAGGTTGGCGGCAATGCAGGCCAGTCGCTGGCACCGATGCTTACAAGCTGGATTTTTATCCCGTTGGGACAATTTGGCGCCATCTGGTTCACAGGTATTGCGGCAGCCGGGATTGTGGTACAATCGTTCATCGCCCGCTGGTATGGTAACGTCCTGCGTACAGAAGGCATCACTCGTAAAAAAGCGGTGGCACGCCGTATGAAGCCCGAAGTACGCAACCGCATTATGTTTGCCATGATTGTCCTCATTCTACTGGTATTTGTCCGTTCGTGGTATTCGACCTCGATCGGAAGCTACTATTCGTTTTACCTGATGGAAGTGTTTAAAATGCCACTGGCTGATGCACAGCTGTATATTTTCCTGTTCCTCGGAGCTGGTGCGCTAGGCACCTTCTTTGGTGGCCCGCTGGGGGACCGGTTTGGCAAACGGAACATGATTTTCCTGTCCATGGTACTGGCCGCGCCTCTTGCACTGTTGCTGCCTTATGCCAACCAATTCTGGACTGCTATCCTGTTGCCAATTATCGGTTTTATCATGCTGTCAAGCTTCTCCATTACCGTTGTATACGCGCAGATGCTCGTGCCTGGCAAAATCGGAACGGTGTCCGGTCTGATCACGGGCCTCGCTTTTGGCCTTGGCGGAGTGGGAGCGCTGGTGCTCGGCAACTGGATCGACAAATTAGGCATCACGAACATCATGTTCCTGTGTGGCTTTTTGCCGCTGCTCGGCATTTTGACCTTCCTGCTGCCTACAGATAAAACCCTGAACCGCTGGGCCGAAGAAAATGGAGCCGAAGTGTAGCAGGTAAATGTGCAGTGGCTAAGATGGCCGCTGCACATTTTTATAGCAAACTAACGTGATTCACTAACGAACCAATCAATTTGGGCTTCAGCCAGACGCATCAGAATACGACGCTTTTTGTACAGCATTTTACCTGCCTCAGCTACGTCTCGAATCGCGCTTCGATTGGCGATGGAGCCAAACAGAATACCCGCAATCGGGACCATCTGAAGCAGCTTTTTCCAGCCAAACTGGTCGCGGTACGTATTTACGACTTCTCTCCATCCCTGCATCTGGGAAAAGACCTGTGCCTGACGTGAAGGATCATCAAACAAGGCCAGTTCCTCCAGCACAGCCTTTTTTCCCACGATGTCGGATGAAGCGAATTGCATACACTTAATGATAAATATGCGTTCCTGCTTATCATCGGGATTGAAGCCGTAGCATAGCGCCATTTCTTGCAGTACTTTGAGCGACAAGCCGAGCAAAATAGGAATATCCGCTGCGATGGTAAATACACCGCCAATTCCCGTTGTCGCTCCCTGAGCGGTGGCAAAAGTAACACGACCTGATATTATTTCGTCAGCGGTCTGATCCATGATCGTGAGCGGCAGCTCAGCCGACTGCTTTAGCCCCCATGCCAATTCAGGGCTGTGGTCCAAATCAGTATCATTTTGCCGAGTGATATGTTCATCAGCCGTCTGTTTCAGCTTGTTCAGCACGGTTTCTTCTTTCACCAAATACTTGCCGCCGTTTTGAATGAAGCTTCCCAACTCGTTAAGCAGTTGCTCCAGCTTGTCTTTAATGATTTTAGGCGTCAGCCGATCCAGTAGCATAAAAGGCCATCTGCCGATTTTTTCCCAGAAAAAAATGTCCTTTTGCTCTTTCTCCCACGCCTCAATGTTTTTCAGCTCATGACGCAATTGGTCCTCACCTTCACGATATTGTGCTGCCTGCTTCATAGAAGTACACGTCTCCTTTTTAACCATGCTTGTTTATGTATGGGTAATACGTAAGTAAGATGAGTTCAGGTTTCTCTTTTTGTATATTTTTTAGTTCAGCTTGTATGGCCCATGAGATGTTATAGTATGTTAAAAAAATGTACAGATTGGAGTGTAAGCATGAATAAACCCACATGCACCTCACAGGCTGCTTCTACCACTGGCGTAGAGCTTGTCCCTTATCATTGTAAGCATGATGCCATTTTACATACGTTTTATTTGCCTGAAGAACAGCGGCAGTTTACCGGAATGCCGGATGAAATGCTGGGACTGGCCAAGCAAGATCCGCACCGTCATCCTGTCGTCATTACGGCTGCTGGCAGACCGGTGGGATTTTTCATTTTATACGATGGAGATGAGCTAGCGGACTATACGAATGCTTCCGAGGCTCTGTTACTGCGTGCTTTCTCTATTCATTATGCAGATCAAGGACAAGGGTACGCCAAGCATGGGCTGCTTCAACTGCCCCAATATATCTCTAAACACTTCCCAAATGTTCGCGAAGTCGTACTGGGTGTCAATGCCCGTAACCGCCCTGCTCAAAAACTCTACCTCAAATGTGGCTTTCAAGATGAGGGCGACACCAAGATGGGCTCACACGGATTGCAGCATATTTTAAAAATGAGCCTGTATCGCTAACCTCTATGCGTCCTCACCAAAACAAAAATTCCCGGCGCTAGCACCGGGAGCTTGTATCATTCGATTTCTCCTAACGAAAAGCTTAGTTTGTAATTGCCGTACTGCGTCAGCTCATCCAGCATGGAATTAAGCTCTGACTGTGACGACATACGCAAGCGCATCCAGTAACAGCCTTCACCACTGACCCGATGAATCTCAACAATAGAGGGATGCTTCCGTGCGAAAGCCAGGAAAGCACTATGAACGGTTCCCGAATTCAAAAATACCGTAATAAAAGCGTGAATGGTCTGCCCCATTTTTTCAGGGTTCCAGCGTATAGTATAGCCTTCGATGATGCCTGCATCCTCCATTTTCCGAACACGCGCTCCTACCGCTTGACCCGTAAGATGAACAAGCAGACCAATCTCCTTGTGGGATAAAGAGCTGTCCTCAATCAGATGATGAAGAATGCGCAGGTCAATCTCATCGGGCACAAATAGTTCCATAGCCATTTTTCCTTTCATCATGAAACGAGAATTCTTGTTTTCCTTTCAGCAGACCATAGCCTGCATCTTTTGTGTCAGATATGATTGTAACAGAAACAATGAACTGCCGAACATATCCGGCTAAAAAATTCTATCGACTATACAAAAGGAGCTATCAATATATGAAAATCACACTGATCCGCAATGCGACCCTATGGTTAGAATATGGTGGAGTAAAATTTCTGATCGACCCGATGCTGAGCGAGCCTGGCGTAAATCCGCCTATTCCGAATACGGCGAATGATCGTCGCAATCCGCTGGTTCCCTTGCCTCCACAATGGGAAACACTCGGGCAGCCTGACGTTGTGATCGTTACGCATTTGCACCCGGATCATTGGGACCCGGCGGCAGTACAATGGCTGGACAAGCAAATTCCCGTCTTCTGTCAGCCCGGTGATGAAGAGCAAATTGCTGCTAACGGTTTTACACAGGTTACTCCGATTTGGATGGTTGGATCTATGGGAGAAATCGAGATCATCCGCACAACTGGACATCATGGTACCGGAGAAATCGGGGAGCAGATGGGGCCCATATCAGGCTTTGTGTTTCAAGCTCCTGGTGAGCCTGTCGTCTATTTGGCCGGGGATACTATCTGGTGCAGTGAAGTTGCGAAAACACTGGACGAATATCGTCCTGACTGGACAATTGTAAACGCTGGAGGAGCGCGTTTTACAGTGGGTGATCCCATCATTATGACTGCCCAGGATGTGACGACGGTAGCGCAGCACGCCCCCTATACACAAGTCGTGGCTATCCACATGGAAGCCATCAACCATTGTCTGCTAACTCGCTCCGAACTTGCGGAACATATCAACCGTGAAGGTTTGGGGAAGCGTGTCCATATTCCGGCGGATGGAGCGACGATTTCGGGATAGTTTGTGATTTGTACACGACTCGCAGTTAACGGAAGCTGCCCGCTTACTGGAAACCGTCGTGAGTCACCGTTTGCGCCCATTTCGAATATATTGGATTTCAAAACGCCCAAAGAAGGAGATTAACAATGAATTGGCAGTATCCTAATTACGGTACAGAAACCCAATGTAAAGAAGTTCCGATTGCTTTTCCTCCCCAGCATCAATACAGACAACCGGGGTTCGAATATCTGATGGTTCCACGCCCTATTTTTGATAATCCAAAATATATCGGCACTGGAAAGCTTCAGGATCGGGTAGCGATTATTAGCGGCGGTGATAGCGGTATTGGTCGTGCGGTTGCTGTGGCTTTTGCCAAAGAAGGGGCCGACCTGGTCATTGCCTATCTCGATGAGCATCGGGATGCGATGGAAACCCGCGATGTGATTCACAGGCTTGGCAGACGCTGTTTGCTAATTCCGGGTGATCTGAGACAAAAAAGCAACTGCTGTCTGGTTGTCCAAAAAACGATGGAAGCCTTCGGACGTATCGACATCCTCATTAACAACATGGGGGTTCAGTTTATACGAGAATCGTATCTGGATATCAGCGAACAGCAGCTTCGTGATACGTTTGACACGAATATTATTTCCTTCTTTCATATGACCACAGAGGCACTGCCGCATATGCGGGCTGGAGCAAGTATTGTCAATACGGCTTCGGTTACAGCTTATGTCGGGCAAAAGAATCTGATCGACTATTCAGCTACCAAAGGAGCCATTGTCAGCTTCACCCGTGCTCTGGCTAATAATCTGGTCGATCAGGGCATTCGTGTGAACGCCATTGCTCCCGGTCCCATCTGGACTCCGCTGAATGCCGCCACCCAGTCGCCTAAAGCCATTCGAACCTTCGGCACCAATACACCGATGAAGCGTGCCGGGCAGCCTTATGAATTGGCCCCCGCCTATGTGCTGCTGGCTTCGGATGACGGCTCCTTCATTACGGGCCAAACGCTGCATGTCAATGGCGGACAAATGGTGACAACTTAAATACGTATGATCGTGTCCTACAAGGTCAAACAAACAAGGAACCTCCAGTATCCACATTTCAAGTGGGACTGGAGGTTCCTTTTATACGACAATGGAATATGAAGCTTAAGCCGATCTTTTGTTTTTGTTGTAAATATCGAAGGCAACCGCCAGCAACAGCACCAAGCCTTTGATACCTTGCTGCCAGTCAATGCCCAAGCCGATCAGAGACATGCCGTTATTCAGTACGCCCATAACCAGACCACCGATAATCGCTCCAAAAACGGTCCCGATCCCACCGGATGCCGAGGCACCACCGATGAAGCATGCCGCGATGGCATCCAGCTCAAAGTTCGTACCTGCTCTCGGCGTAGCCGCATTCAGACGTGCAGCGAAGATCAGACCGGAAATGGCGGCCAGCACGCCCATGTTTACAAATACCCAGAACGTTACTTTTTTCGTTTTGACACCGGACAGACCCGCCGCCTTTTCATTCCCGCCCAGCGCGTACACATGGCGACCCATAACCGTGCGATTCATCACAAAGGAGTAAACGACAATCAGAATGAACAGCAGTACGAGAATGTTCGGAATTCCCGCATAGCTTGCGAGCATAAAGGTGAACAGATTGATGACAGCAGCCACCACAATCAGCTTGAGTACAAATAAAGTCTGTGCCGGAACCTCAAAGCCGTATTTAAGCTGGGAACGACGCTCGCGAAGCTCATTGACGATATACCACACCGTGAGCGCGATGCCGACAATGATGGATACCAGGTTATAACCGGAGGATGCAAAATCCGGCAGGAACCCTGAACTGATTTTTTGGAAGCCCCCCGGAAAAGGAGAGATGGATTGGCCTTCCAGCACAATCATCGTCAATCCGCGGAAGAGCAGCATTCCCGCCAATGTCACGATAAACGCCGGAATCCGCACGTAGGCGACCCAGAACCCTTGCCATGCGCCAATCAGCGCCCCAACCACCAAAGCTGCAATCACGGCGATCCACGCCGGAAGCTGCCAATCGACCATCATAATGGCGGCAACTGCGCCGACAAAAGCAGCAATCGAGCCGACTGACAAATCAATATGTCCTGTGATGATAACCAGCACCATCCCGATGGCCAGCACAAGAATGTAGCTGTTTTGCAGAATCAGATTTGTAATATTAATCGGCTTTAACAGCAGCCCGCCCGTCAGCACCTCGAACAGGATCATAATAACGACCAGTGCAATCATCATGCCATACTGGCGGATGTTATTTTTAAATAATTTAGTTATGGTTTCCATGCTTCACGCCTCCTGACTTGGTCATATATCTCATCAACGTTTCCTGCGACGCGTCCTCACGGCTAACCTCTCCGGTGATTCGCCCTGCATTCATAACGTAAATCCGGTCACACAAGCCCAGTACCTCTGGCAGCTCGGATGAAATGACCAGTACGCCCTTGCCTTCAGCGGCAAGTCGGTGAATAATCGTGTAAATTTCATACTTGGCGCCCACATCAATACCGCGCGTCGGCTCATCGAGAATCAGAATATCCGGCCCGGCAAAAATCCATTTGCTCAGTACCACCTTCTGCTGATTGCCGCCGCTCAGATTGCCCGTTTTCTGTAAAATGCTCGGCGCTTTGATGTTCATGCTTTTTTTCATATCCTCGGCAACGACAACTTCCTCCTGCTCATTGACGACAACACCCTTGGTCAGCTTGTTCAGGCCCGTCAGTGAAATATTGCGCTTGATATCATCCATCAGAATCAGGCCATATTCCTTGCGATCCTCCGTCACATAAGCAAATCCGTTGTTAATCGCGTCCGTGACCGTGTTATTCTGGATCGACTTGCCGTCCTTGATCAATTGGCCCGAGATGTTGCGTCCGTACGATTTGCCGAAAATACTCATCGCCAGCTCGGTCCGTCCCGCCCCCATCAGTCCGGCAATACCGACAATTTCACCACGCCGGATATTCAAATTCACCTGATCCAGCACCTTGCGTTCCGCATGATGCTCGTGATAGACCGTCCAATCCTTCACTTCCAAAATGACTTTGCCGATCTCTGCATGGCGCTCTGGATAACGGCTGGTCAAATCTCGTCCAACCATCCCGCTAATAATCCGGTCCTCGGTGACCTCATCCTTTTTCATATCCAGCGTCTCAATCGTCTTCCCGTCCCGTAAAATCGTGATGGAATCCGATACCTTCGCGACCTCATTCAGCTTGTGGGAGATCAGAATACAGGAAATACCCTGTTTCTTAAATTCCAGCATCAGATTAAGCAGATTTTCGCTATCATCCTCATTCAGTGCCGCCGTGGGTTCATCGAGAATGAGCAGCTTCACCTTTTTGGAAAGCGCTTTCGCAATTTCGACCAGTTGCTGCTTCCCGACTCCGATATTCGTAACGAGTGTATTGGGATTTTCGCTCAAGCCGACCTTGGCCAGCAGCTCGCGTGTACCCACAAAAGTCTCTTTCCAATCAATCACGCCGCCGCTGGCGCGTTCGTTGCCCAGATAAATATTTTCTGCAATCGACAGGTACGGAATCAGCGCCAGCTCCTGATGGATAATGACGATGCCCAATTCCTCGCTTTGCTTGATATCCTTGAACTCACACGTTTTGCCCTGGAAAACAATATCCCCTTCGTAGGTTCCATGCGGATATACACCGCTCAGTACCTTCATTAGCGTCGATTTGCCCGCACCGTTCTCACCGCACAGGGAATGAATTTCGCCTTCCTTGATCTTGAGATTTACATTTTCCAATGCCTTCACGCCGGGAAAGGTTTTGGTAATTCCCTTCATTTCCAATATGATTCCAGTCATGGGATACGCTCCTTTCGCTTTAGATAGCCTGCTCTTATTTCAGTCCAATTTGCTCTTTGGTGTAATAATGGCTGCCGACAATATCCTTTTCGACATTCGTGCGATCTACCGAGATTGGATCAAGCAAATAAGCAGGAACTACTTTGATCCCGTTGTTGTATGATTTAGTGTCATTCACTTGCGCTTGCTTGCCCTGTAAAATGCTGTTGGCCATCACAACCGTCTGCTCAGCCAGCTTGCGGGTATCCTTGAATATGGTTTGCGTCTGCTCTCCGGCCACAATCGACTTGATCGAAGCGAGCTCCGCATCCTGTCCCGTAATGATCGGCAGCGGCTTGTTCGCTGATCCGTAGCCAACCCCTTTGAGAGACGAAATAATACCAATGCTGATTCCGTCATAAGGAGATAACACCGCGTCCAGATTGGCCCCCGAATAGTAGGCACTCAGCAGATTATCCATCCGTGACTGGGCCAAGGCTCCATCCCATCGCAGCGTGGCAATCTGCGCCATCGTCATTTGCTTGCTGCGTACAACCAGTTTGCCTGAATCGATGTACGGCTTGAGGACCGACATCGCGCCGTTAAAGAAGAAATAGGCGTTATTATCATCCGGCGAGCCGCCAAACAGCTCGATATTGAAGGGGCCTTTGCCTTCCTTGAGCCCCAGCTTCTGCTCAATATACGCCGCCTGTAGCACACCTACTTTAAAGTTGTCGAAGGTTGCATAATACGTCAGATACGGCGTGTTCCGAATCAGACGGTCATAGGAAATCACCTGAATCCCCCGGTCATGCGCCTTCTGGATGACGTCCGTCAGCGTGTTTCCGTCCACCGAAGCGATCACCATCACATTGACACCCTTGGTGATCATATTTTCGATTTGGGAAATTTGGTTTTCCACCACGTCCTCGGCGTACTGCAAATCCGTTTTATAGCCTTGCTCCTGAAACAGCCGGACCATATTCTCCCCGTCTCCTACCCAACGCTCGGATGATTTGGTCGGCATGGAAATACCCACATAGCCTTTTTCCTTGCTGCCCGTTCCACTCTCCGCCAAATTACAGGCCGAAAGCATTAAGGCTAAAACCAGAAGCCATATAGCGACAGCTCCTTTTCTCATGTGAAGCTCCCCTTTCCTCATGTGATGCGGGTCATTTTGAAGGTAAGTGCTGATTAGAATAAAAGTTAGATAGCGCTTACAATAGAGCGGCGATGAACGCCTCTCCTTTTCTTATGTGCAACCACATGGTATCATTCCAGGCCGGGAAAGGTCTTTGCAGGTTTTGAACTTTTTTTATAAAATTTTAACCTTTGTGTGGGGGGGAGGGTTCATCGGGTACTCATATATCTTTAAAACGAAAAAAAGACTTTACCTTTTTAACAATGGCAAAGTCCTGGCAACACAGTTATTAACACGCTACATTTCAGCCTCATCGACATCGATTAAAAACACCCGCTCCTGAAAGCCACCTCGTGCCTCGGCTTTGTCTGCCCGCAGTTTGTCCAGCTCTGTCGCATTCGCTCCATGTACTTCTGCCAGTGCCCGGATGACTTCCAGCATATCCGCCAGTTCTTCCAGCGCATCCTGATCTTTTGCCGATTCAAAATACTCCTCTGCTTCTTCAAGAAGCTTCATTCTAAGCGCCTGCTTATATTCCTCTGGCTCCAAAATGCGTACGCTGCATTCCTTGCCCTGAGCTTTAATCATGTGCGGAATCTTATCCCGCACCAGCTTATTGTATGTAGGCATCTGTAATAACAACCCTTTCTGCTATGGAACTTTTAGGCCGCGGCCAATCTCTCCCTTCTCGCCATTATATCACTGGAGGGAGTAGGAGCAGCTATAATCAACAACGATTTAATTGAGCGGTTTTTCTTTAAAAATAGATAGATACTGCTCGGTTGGATGAGCTACCATTCTCCGTGATAAACGCTTTAAAATTTGATCTGTTTTATAAAGCAACATGTCTATTTCCTCCGGCTTCATCGTCTCCTTGGATGCTTCATCCTCTCCGGAAACAAGATAATGCACGGTACCCATAAAAAGCACCATATCTAAACACGGCTCAGTATCCGTGCGAATCAATCTGAGCAGATCATTCATGGATAGGCTAATGGATAAAGGAATGATTTGATTTCGATGAACATACATAGCCTTCCCCATAGAAAACATCGCTCGATCACAAAGAACGAGGCAGTTATAAAACTGCATATGGTTGCGCATGAGCTGGGCAAGCTTCATCTGATATTGGGCAAGCTTTTGAAGATCCATCACGCAATTCAGCAGGTTAGTGTCGCTATAGGTGTGGAATGTGAAATCTGAATCACTATGTAAGCGTGGACTTAAGGAGTCATTTTTCATGAGGAATCAACTCCTGAATTAAATATTCACAAACAGTACGAGTACGTAGTATAATTCGGAACCATAAAAATGTATAATTTTCTATCTATCGGTAAATCCTTATAACAAATATTACTACATAGTAGTTTTTAAATCAATTTACTTACTATAAATCATTAATTAGATGTAACACTTTCTCTACACTTCTAACTAGAGGGTTTTGCAAAAATCCAATACTTCCAATAAACAATATCTAAGATCGAAGTAGTCTAGTTCGTCAATATATTGCGCTTTGGAGCGACTGGAATCCAATTTTGTAAAGTCCTTACTAAAGAGAGGTGTAACCATGTCTGAACTTCTGGAATTAGTCGGTACACGTATTCGCGATATTCGGAAATCCCAGGGGCTTTCTCAAGAAGCTTTAGCCGAAAAAGCAGGATTCAATTCGAGTTATATCGGTTTTATCGAGCGTGCGGAGAGAAATATATCCTTAAAAAATTTGGAAAAAATAGCAAAAGCGTTGAACGTGAGCGTTAATCAATTACTTACATATGTGAAGGAAAATGATGAGCTTACCGAAGAAGATTTGAGTATCAAACATATTTTGTCCCTGCTGAGAACGCGCGAAGCCAAAGATACGGAAATGGCCTTAAAAGTTCTTACGGACATATTTATAAGATTTGATGAACGATGAATCATAAAACAGTAAATCGTAACAAAAAAGGAACTGCGTTTTGCAGTTCCTTTTCTCAATCTCCTTACGACAACGACAGCATCGCCTTCATATCTTCCTCCGCTGTTGTAATCAGCTTCAAGCCAAACATCTCCACCAGCACATCCAATACACCAGATGAGATAAATTCGGGTGGTTTAGGTCCGATGCGGATGTCCTGAATGCCAAGGCTGAACAAGCCTAACAGGATTGCCACCGCCTTTTGCTCAAACCAGGATAACACGATGCTGACCGGCAGCTCGTTCACTGTGCAGCCAAAAGCATCGGCCAATGCCAAAGCAATTTTCACCGTGGAACCGGAATTGTTGCATTGTCCCAGATCAATATAACGCGGAATGCCGGTATCTCCAACGGTGCCGTAATCTACATCATTGAAGCGGAATTTACCGCAGGACGTGGTCAGAATGACCGTATCGTTCGGCAAGGATGTGGCCAGCTCACGATAATAATTGCCGCCTTTACCCGGTGCATCACAGCCTGCAATGACGAAGAAACGGCGGATATGTCCGTCTTTAACCGCCTGAATAATCTCGGGAGCCAGCCCGATGACCGTCTCATGATGGTATCCTGTCGTAAGCACCTGTTCAGACTCTACATCTGCGGCTGGCAGTGCCAATGCGCGCTCAATCAGTGGAGAGAAATCGTCGTTCACAATTTTGGCAACACCCTCCAGCCCGGCTACTTCATAAGAGAAGAAGCGGTCTGCATACGTGCCTTTAATCGGCATGACACAGTTCGTCGTGGCAAGGATCGCGCCCGGGAACTCCTCGAACAGTCTGCGTTGATCGTACCAGGCCTTGCCGATATTACCTTTGAGATGTGCATATTTCTTCAACGCCGGATAACCGTGCGCCGGCAGCATTTCCGAGTGGGTATAGATATTGATGCCCTTGCCTTCGGTCTGCCGCAGCAATTCCTCCAGCGCATACAAGTTATGTCCGGTCACGACGATGCATTGACCTTCGATCTTATTCTGGCTGACCGTAATCGGCTGCGGAATGCCAAAACGATCTGTATGCGCACGATCCAGTACATCCATGATCCGTACGGCTGCATTTCCGACCTTCATTGCCATCTCCAAATGCTCTTGTACATTAAAGTTAGAATTGGTTAAGGTCATATATAACGCTTCGTGCGTAATACGATCCACCTCAGGATCAGTATAGCCCAACTGTCTGGCGTGGGTCGCATAAGCGGCAATACCTTTTAAGGCAAAAATCATCGTATCCTGCAAGCTCGCTACCGTTTCATTCTTGCCGCACACCCCGACTACCTTACAGCCGCCACTCGGCGTCTGTTCACATTGATAACAAAACATATTGTTTTCCTCCAAATATTGATAGGTATTTGTTCGTTATCCTCAGCGTAACAGACCCTCAAATGCTCAGGTGTGATTACACACACATTTTTCATGTCATTCCTGATCCGACACGCTGCCCCCGATTCCACCACCCTTGCGGTACTGAACCGGGGAAACTCCCATCGTCTTTTTAAAAGCGGTGCTGAAATAGTGCTGGCTATCGTATCCGGTACGCTCTGCTATATCGTAGATGGACAACGTGGTGGAATCCAGCAATTGCACCGCTTTGCGGATACGGGCGCGCGTGACGAGGGTCACGAAGCTATCATTAAGCTCCTTTTTGAGCACGCGGCTGAGATACACAGCAGATACCTGTAGCCGCGAGGCAAGGGTCTCCAGTGTCAGCTCCCGATCGGCATAGCCTTCCTGAATGAGCTGCCGCGCCCGGCGCACGAGTGGAGATAGCTGCGATTCGCCGTACACACGGTCACGGCACACCCGGAACGCGTCAATCGCACCTTCCAGCTCTCCGGCGTTGTGCTCCACATGCGTATGAACCGCTATATTCAGATAGCGCCCAATAGCCTGCTCGATGGAAGCACCGATCGTCTCAGGCGCCTCCTGCCACAGGCATATGCCGATCAGCCCGTTTGCATCGCGAAACAGGACATGGGGACGGTCCTCCAGCAGCTCGGCAATGATATTTTCAGCGGCATAAAGAAACAACTGGCGGTCATTTTCGCGCATAATCGCCTGTCGTTTCTCTACTGCAGGCCACCGCACCACACCGATCTGAACAGGCGCCCGGGATGGAAGACGTAAAAACGCCAACTGCTCCATGACGTCTTTTCCTGTATGCTGCCCTTCCAGCAATTCCAGACAAAAGCGCTGGCGCAGCAGCGGAATATTGCGCTGTATCTGCTCGGCAGCCTGTTCTACATAGGCGGCACGCTTGCGCTCTTCACCCAGCCGCTGACTGAGCCGCGACAGCGCAGCGTGAAGCTGCTCTGCATCTACCGGCTTCAAAATATAGTCCTCTACGCCAAGTCGCACAGCCTCCTGTGCATAAGCGAATTCATCATGCCCGGAAATGATCAGGCAGCGACATTCGGGACGTTCTTCACGCAATCGCCGGATCAGCTCAATTCCGTCCATGATCGGCATATTCATATCGACCAGCAAAATGTCGATGTCAAGCCGAACCGCCAGCTCCAGCGCTTCTTCACCGTCCTCCGCCTCATCTGCAACCTCCATGCCGAGAGCCGTCCAGTCTACGCAATCCCGTATCCCTTCACGGATAATCGGCTCATCGTCTGCGATCAGTACCCGATAACGTTCTTCACAACGTTTTTCCATGTGACGTTTTTCAGTCCCTGTAGTCATTGATTTTGTCATCCTGATCCTCTCCTTTTTCATGAGGCTTCCTCAGTTGTCCCATATCCCGCAGCAACGGATGAATGATCGTAACACAGGTACCTGCCCCTTCTTCACTCTCCAGTACAATTCCATATTCCTCACCAAAAGATAACCGGATACGCGCCTGTACATTCAGCATGCCGTAGCTTCTGTCGTTCATATTGTCTCTGCTTTGCTTCTGCTGCTGCTCCATCGCCTCCAGCGGCATTTCCAGCAAATTCTGCAGCTCCCGCAGCCTTGCTGCCGTCATGCCTGCGCCATCGTCACGAACCGTCAGCAGCAGCTTGTCGCCGTCGGCTTTCGCTTCCACCCGAATCGTGCCGGGACCGCGTCTGGCCTTGATGCCGTGATAAATGGCATTTTCCACCACCGGCTGAAGGATGAGCTTCAATACGAACAGCTTCTCCAGCTCCTCAGATACGATCAATTCCCAGCGAAGTCTGTCCCGATACCGGGTTTGCTGGATTTGCATATAGCTTGAAATATGCTCCATCTCCGAGCGAAGCGGAATGAAGTCATCGCCCTTGCTCAGTCCGAGGCGGAACAATCTCGACAGTGCCCCGACCATGTCTGACACGTCGTCTGCCCCATTTTTTCGGGCCATCCAATGAATCGTATCCAGCGTATTGTATAGAAAATGCGGCTTAATATGTTCCTGAAGACTGCGCAGCTCGGCATCCCGTTTTTGCCGCTCCCGGAGCTCGCTGAGCGACATAAGACGGCGAATCTGCCCCAGCATTCGATTAAAGCTCCGACCCAGCAATCCGATCTCATCCCCGCGATCACTCCATGGGCGAACCGTAAGATCCCCCGTCTCTGCCGTTCGCATATAGGACATCAGCCGAAAAATCGGCTGTGCAATGGAACGCGACAAGCGCAAGGATGCCGTTAAGCCAAACAGACATACAATGAAAACAAAACAAGCAACATAAAATTGAATTTGCCGAACCTCCAGCGTTGATTCCCCCGCCGGGAATACCCCCACCGTTCTCCAGCCCGTAAATTCGGAAGCACGGAACATGAACAGCAGTTCCCGACCTCCGGCCTGACGGGTAAACATCCCGCTGTCACCTGCCCCGAACCATTCCAGAGGAATACGCTCAATCAGCGGCATATCCGGCATATAGACGCTGCGCCCCTCAGCATCTGTCACCATTAAATACCCGGTTTTGCCCAAGGTCACGTCTCTGGCCGCCTGCGACACAGCCCTCCGCTTGAGATCAATCATAATCACGCCTAGCACGCGTCCCGTCTCCGAATCTGTGACCGAACGAACGACAGATACAATTTCACTGTCCTTATACCGGACATGAGTGGTCACATTACGGTGGATCGGCTGTCCCAGCACAGTGAAAATACCTGCATGCTGCGCCGCCTGCCGGTACCAGTCCTCTTCGGTCAGGCTGCGCGTGCTTTTCGCATACATTTCGTTGCTGATATAGTCACCGTTTTCGTTCACGATGAGAATCCCCGCAATTTCGGGATATAAGGTAGTAAAGCCCTGCAGAAATTGTTTCATACGATATAGCGTATCCTGTGCCTGTACAGAGCTTGCTGCCTGGTTGGGAAGGATTGCCGAGTTCTGTGCCTGTCCCCCCTGATTTTCCAGCGTTACTGGATTGGCATGACCTGCATGACCGTCGGCCAGCGTCCGACCTTGCCAAAACTTCCCGATGTCCGGATTAAAACCAATCAAATACGTCATGTTCTGCAAATTTTCCATTTTGGTATCCAGTGCCTCGTTCACCTTGCCAATCAACTGCATCGTATGGTCTTCCACCTGCCGCTCAATAATCCGCTCCACCGTCCAGTTGACCAGCAAGCCTAATCCGAGCGAAGGCACGATGCCAAACAACAGGAACAACAGCATGAGCTGATACCGTAAGGGCATATTGCGTAAACGCAAACGCTGCATCCTTTTCTCCGCTTCTGTATGGATGCGCTTCCATATTTTTGAGTTCCAGGTTTGTTGTCGATCATCATTTCGCATAATAATCATCTACATTCTTCCGTGTGACCACCGAAATTCCTGTATCCACCCGCACAGGCAGCGGAGCGTTATCACCGGAGGAGGAAGGTGCAGGAATCGTTAAATGATGATGCAGATGGAACAGGTATTGAAGCGACCAATAGCCCATATTCCACGTTCCCTGTGCAATCGTTGCCGAGATCGTCCCACTACGAATCATATCCAATGTCGCTTTATTCGTATCAAAAGAAATGATTTTCAGCGGGTGGCGGTTCTTTTGGCTCAATACCGCTTCCCCTACCCCTGTAGCTCCCGTCGACTCGGTGACAAACATCCCGGCCAGCTTCGGATAAGCTTTCATCAATCGGAGCGACTCATCCCGGGATACCATCGCGTCTGAGCGGCCGTCTGCCACTTCTACCACCTTCATGGCAGGGTACTGACGCTGGATAGTATCGCGAAAGCCACGCGTGCGTTCCTCATGATTTTGCTGGCCAGGTACTGTCAAAACGGCGACTTCACCTTCCCGTCCCAGCAGCTCTGCCATTTTATCCGCAGCGGTCACGCCTGCCTTATAATTATCCGTTCCCAAAAAAGAATACGCCCGGCTCCCCGGTGCTCCTGCATCAAACAGTACTACAGGAATGCCCGCATCCAATGCCTTGTTAATCGCCGGGATCAGGGAATGCGGATCAATCGCGGAAATCGCAATTCCTGCGGGTTTACGGGCAATCGCCTGCTCAATGACGGTCGTCTGCTCCTGTGCATCATAACGGGTAGCCCCTCGATACTCCACAGTTACTCCCAAGGCATCTGCAGCATCCTCAAAGCCCTTGAGACCGCTTTTCCAATACTCCAAACCAGACTGGAACGTAATCATCATATAGGTTTCTCCGATATTGCCTCGCAGTCCTTTTTCCTCCCAAGTGCCATTCAACGGACCAGATTGTTCATACCTGAACACATAGAGCGCAAAGGCCGCAATCAGCAGCATGTATACCAGTAGCGTTTTTTTCATTTGTCCACCTCTTCTCGCGCGTATCCTTAAGCTGTGAATTTTCTATGATTTTACTTAGATTGTAAACGCAATCATATCAAATTGGAACTACTTACACTCTTCCAACTTTCAGGTAACGTTAATCCTGCACTAATGTTTCTGCGTTACAATACCTACAATTGTGTTACAGGACCCAATACGTATCTTTTGGAAAAGGAGTGATATGGATGAGCAAGCCGCGTATCGCGGAGTGGACAGAACTGCGGGGTCTTGCCTACCTCGCTGTCGTGCTTCAGCATTGTATTGGCGAATATATTTATCGCAGCGACATCCAGCAGCCGGATTCCGTTATGCTTGCGATGCTGTACCATTTGACACGCTTTGGCACACCGACGTTCGTTTTCCTGTCTGCGGCGCTGCTTTTTTATAATGGAAACAAACCGATTAGCTATCCCCGTTACATTGGCAGACGGTTTCGAGATATTTATGTTCCATTTCTCTGCTGGACGGTCGTGTATTGGATATGTACTCAGAACTGGTCGACTGCGCAGTGGGGAAATATTTATTTTTACAAGGGCATGCTTGAGGAAATGATTATACCTGTCAGCGGATATCATTTATGGTTTGTGGTGATGATCTTTCAGTTTTACATTTTATTTCCCTTATTTGCAAAAGCGGCCGGGCAGGTTCAAGCGTTTCTACGTCGTTATAGCACGAAAAGACGCAAGCAGCTTGTTTTGGCTGTCATGCTGATCGCTGCTGCGGCTTATGCGCTGCTGCTACAATGGTCCTATTATGACATGACTGCATGGAGCACCCGGTTGCCGTCCTTTTGGCAGACCCTGTTAGATTACCGCACCTATAACTTTGTTATGTATTTTTTCTATTTTATGCTGGGGGCAGTGTGCGCTTATATGACGAACACCTGGCGGGGACTGGCCCAACAGACGTTGCCCTGGAATGTATTTGTCTTTATTGGTCTGTTCATGCTTATGGGTCACACCATGCTGATCCAGTCAGGCGATACCATCAATCTCAATATTTCCACCTATCTTAAGCCAAGCACCTTTGTGCTGATTGTCTCGCAACTGCTTTTGTTGTACGGACTGCTGCTCCATTTGCAAAAAGACAAGCGCTCCGAGCCGTTTCGCCGCATGCTGAACTGGATCGGACGTTATTCCTTCGGGGGATATCTGGCACATGCACTCGTGCTGTCCTTTATATCCTATTACACACGTCCGCTTTCGCTGGGCGACCATCATTTTACGGCTACGCTGATTACGTTTATCGTCGTGGCAAGTGTTTCGCTGGGCATTAGCTGGCTGTTTGCCCATTTGCCGGGAGGCAACTGGATTGTCGGCTCCAAAGGTCGCCAGCGATTGAAATGGCGTCCGTTTCGTTTTCAGTTCCCTTCGTCCAAACGTGCTTCCAAAAGCACGCAGGAGCTTGGCTAATAGAAAAGGAGGCTCCAGAAGAGCCTTCCAAAGCGAATACATTTTTTGTGGAAAGTTTCTTCTATATAAGTTGAACTTAAGTTACCTATCGTGCCACTACGCAGTCGGATGGTACTTCCCATCGCCACCGCCCCCTGATTTCTTGAATAAAGCCTAAGATCGGGGAAGAAATCAGGGGACAAAAGCGACCGCTTCGCTTGTACAGCACCATTCCGCCTACTCCGTTCCTTGGGTACATTTTTTAAATTCAGCTTATATGTATTTTCCAGTACGGAGTTCTGATTCAAACAAAATCCTATGTAAAAAATGCATACTGGATCTGAAAGGGGATATAGGTGTAAGTCCAATACCTGTCCCTGTTGTTAAGGAACCTACGCATAAAGAAAAACGAGCAAATCGGTCGTCTTCACAACATTTGGTTGAACAACTAAGAAAACTCATGCGCGAGCATCCAACAGCCAAGCATGGTGAATATGCTGAATGGCTTGGCGTATCCCAAGGCCGTATTTCCCAGCTAAAAAAGCTGTTATAGGCATCGCTCAGCTCGCATTCCAGCAAAACTAAATAACCAGTCGCTGTTTGATTTCAAGCGACTGGTTATTTCAACTTTTCATTAGCAGGAAGGACTACAGCATTTTTACTTGGCCAGCACTTCGTATAATGACAGTGTTCCTCTCCGGTTTCCAATCTACTTCTGCTTTAAAAGCTTCGCTGATAAAACGCAAAGGCTTAACAACCCGATAAGACCCGGTGTCCGTTTGCCGGATAAGAAAGAAGCGCCCAACTAGACCGACAGGGCTGACTGCTGTGACAAATCTCCCTGACAAAACCTGTTATTTCTGAGATCGTGTAGATACACGAAACAGTACAAAGAATGGAGAACCTATGGCAACGACAGGGAAGAATAAGAAATCTTCGCAGGAGCGGTCAGCCTCAGTCTGTACCTGCATCAATCTGCGCCGTTCCTCGATGGCTGTTACGGGACTGTATGACCGATATCTGGCCTCGAGCGGACTCAATATTAGCCAATTCTCGCTACTCAAGCACTTAACTGCGCTGGGACCGGCAAGTGTAAGCGAATTGGCGCTGGAGATGCGGCTTGACCGGACCACGATTGTGCGCAATTTGAAGGCACTGGAGCATAGCGGATATGTGGAGGATACATCTGCTGAGGGCAGTCGCAACCGCTGCCTTACTCTGACGGAGAGTGGAAGAACGGTATACAACGACGCGGCAGAGCTTTGGGAGGAGGCGCAGCGTTTTTTGCAGGAGTCATTGGGAAACGGGGAGCTGCAAATACTGACCTTACTCTTATCCAAAATTGAAAATTTGGGTTTGTGATTAGCCGCCTTCTCATACATGAGGTGTTTGCTCAATTCGTGTATATACACGAAAAAAATGAAATGTTTCGCGGTATCAAGGCTAGAGATGTCTTTGGATTGCACTTGGGCATTGTCGGCGGGTCATCGGAGAAATACCGCCAGCTGTAGTAAGAGGTCAGTGATATTCGTTAGCCCGCATAAGGCTTCCGAAAGGAAGCTTTGCTGTGAGCAATAATCACGGAGAGGGATGTGGATAGGATGCTTGAATCCGTACCGGATATGAGAGAAAACATCATAGCCGAGATGAAAACCTATGTGAGTGAAGACAAAGGCAATTTTTGTGAAGAATTACAGAGCCCTTATTACGAGGAGCCGATTATTCAATTTGCCGCGGCCAATGATCCTTTATTTGAGGAGTACAAAAGAGTGGTGGGGCCCGACCACGCCACGCCGCAGGAAGCATTTGAACGTTCCTTTGGAATGGGGAGTTTTGATGGAGGCACCGTTATCAGCGTTGTGCTGCCGATCAGCGAAACGATCCGCAAGGCTAATCGTGCGCAAAAAAATAGAGCCTCAAGGGAATGGGTGCTGCTGCGAACCTTTGGGGATGAATATTTTGTACAGTCTGCGAGGCAGCATTTGACGGGATACTTAGCAGGCCTTGGTTACCGTGCGGTTGCGCCGCTGGATACAGATTGGTACAGTATCCATGGTGCCGCAGGGGGGCCGATATCCAACTGGTCGGAGCGTCACATTGCATATGCTGCGGGTCTTGGCACCTTCAGTATCAACGACGGCTTCATCACCGAAAAAGGAATTGCCATTCGCCTGCTGTCCGTGGTGACCGATCTCAAGGTGACGCCTGATGCCAGAACATCTTCAGCCACAGGCCATACCGGAAACTGCCTGCTGTGCAGCAAGGGCATCTGCGGTGTGTGCATTACCCGCTGCCCTGTGCAAGCCATCAGCAAGGACGGCGGACATGACAAAATCGCCTGCATGAAATTTGTGTACGGCCAGGCATCACGGGACTTTGCGGTTCTAAACGGCGGCGAGGCCAAATCGGGTGCTGGCTGCGGACTGTGCCAGACCAAGGTACCCTGCGAGAGCAGGAATCCGATGCGGACCGCCCGGTGAATCAGTCTTTAAATTGTGGATAAAGACGCTTTGACTATGATTGTGGGACTGCTACCAAACAGACAACTCGCTGGATAATCCTTCAATTGTTGAACATCCACGTCCTAAGTATCGGCGGGTTGCGCATGAAAAAAGGGCGTTTTCCGGATTACTCCAGAAACGCCTATCTTTTGCTTGCCTATTTTTATCTGCGTTGTACTGCAAACAGCCTACCAAACATCGCTTTTTTTAGTTTAGTTTTCGTGAACCGAGGTTGAAGGTGTCCCTGACTCTTGCTTCAACTGAGCTTCATGTGGAGCTCCAGACTTACGCTCAAATGTAATCGGGCCTTTACGGTTAACGATCCGTTTCAGATCGACGGTCATTTCATTTTTCAGTTTATCAATGAGCTGCTCTTCTTTGATTCCTTTGCTTTTTGCAATATCGGCCAACGATTTCCCTTGTCCCAGCTCATTCTCCAACTGGGCAGGAGTGATGCCCAAAAGCTTGGCTACTTTTTCGTTCAAATGATGATTCCAGCCGCCAGGCCGTTGGCCATGCCCATGCTTGTGAGCATGCCCTTGTCGATGGCAGTCCTTTGGCTCCGTATTCCCTTGACCAGCCTGACCTTGAATCGAGTTGTTGGGAGTAGGAGCTTGCATCTGGAGACCCGTTTCTATATCGGAAGCTCCGGCCGTCCCCGCACTACCGTACATCATCACTCCTCCATACAGAGTAGCAGCGATCAATTTCCATTGTTTTTTCATGTTGCAGACCCTTCTTTCATTCTTTTTCATCTAATATTTTCTCTTTCCGCTATTTTTATTCGTTTTCACGCCTGTTACATCCATCCTTCAATCTACTCTGGCTCCTTTTTACCTTGGGCTCCTGATCATGAAGAGTGAGCAGGAATTAAATAACCTAAACTTTCTACAGTATATCTTTATTTTTTGCAGGTTAAATATTAAGGAATCTATGGTAAAATATTTTTCGTAATCGATTACAATTCAATTTATGGAAGTAAATGATGTATTAAGCTTACTACGGGCTGCACAGCATCATAGTCAGACTAAATGCAAATGAACCAAAAAGGAGGAATATCAAATGAAACAAAAAAGAATGAGGTTATTTTTGGCGATTTTAATTTGTTTTTCGCTTACATTACCAGCAGTAACCGCACAGGCGGCAACAACGATCACCTCAAATCAAAGTGGCACCCAAGACGGCTACTACTATGAGTTGTGGAAGGATTCCGGGACCACAAGTATGACTCTCAATAGTGGTGGCACGTTCAGTGCCCAGTGGAGTAACATCGGAAATGCGTTATTCCGTAAAGGCAAGAAATTCAACGAGACCCAGACACACCAGCAAATTGGAAACATATCCGTAAACTACAGTGCCAACTACCAGCCAAATGGCAATTCGTATTTATGTGTCTATGGGTGGACGGTTGACCCGCTCGTAGAATATTACATCGTCGATAGCTGGGGCAGCTGGCGTCCGCCCGGAGCAACGTCAAAGGGCACGATTACCGTTGACGGCGGGACATATGACATATATGAGACTATTCGAGTCGATCAACCTTCGATTAAAGGCACTGCAACTTTTAAGCAGTATTGGAGTGTCCGGACGTCGAAGCGCACGAGCGGAACCATATCTGTTAGCGAACACTTCAAGAAGTGGGAGAGCTTAGGAATGACAATGGGTAAGATGTATGAAACTTCGCTTACGGTAGAGGGATATCAAAGCAGTGGGAGTGCTACTGTGACTAGTAATACAATTACGATCGGCGGCAGCTCCGGCGGCGGAACTACTCCTCCTCCAAGCACAGGTACGAAAGTGGAAGCCGAGAGTATGACCAAAGGCGGTCAGTACACCGGAAATATCAGTTCGCCGTTCAACGGAGTCGCTTTATATGCCAACAATGATTTGGTGAAATATACGCAGAATTTCTCTAGCGGCACCCATAGTTTTTCACTCCGTGGTGCTTCAAACAACTCCAACATGGCCAGAGTTGACTTAAAAATCGGTGGACAGACAAAGGGCACCTTCTACTTCGGCGGGAGCAATCCTGCGGTCTATACCCTAAACAATGTCAGCCATGGAACCGGAAATCAAGAGATTGAGCTCGTTGTAACAGCCGATAACGGGACATGGGATGCTTACATTGATTATCTGGAGATCAACTAAAATACCTAATCTAGTAGAGAGTGAAGCGGTTCGGAGTGACTTGAACAACCATACTAGCTATTCAAAATTGCTGGGAGGTAGAACCATGTTTATGGCTAAAGCAGGAAAATGGGCGGTGATCGGGTCGCTCATCATGTCTTTGTTCATGGGCTCGTTGGTGATTTTCGACGACGAGGCGCTTGCAGCCGATTGTTCAAACGGCTATGTAGCATTAACCTTCGACGATGGTCCGAATTCCTACAACACCACAACGCTGCTTAACACACTGAAGCAAAATGGCTTGCGAGCGACGCTCTTCAACGTTGGACAGAATGCGCAGAATTACCCGTCGCTCGTACGCGATCAGCAGGCAGCAGGCATGTGGATCGGCAACCATTCATGGTCACATCCACATATGACTCAACTGAGCACCTCACAGATGTCATCGGAAATTACACGCACGCAACAAACGCTGCAATCCATTACCGGCACGGCACCGAAGTTGTTCCGTCCGCCGTACGGCGAGACCAACGCGACCTTGAAGTCCATCGAGACCCAAAACGGTCTTACCGAAGTGCTGTGGAACGTTGACTCCCAGGACTGGAACGGCGCCACCACCGCCCAGATCGTAGCCGCTGCGGGCAGGCTGCAAAACGGCGACGTGATCCTGATGCATGACCAGTATCAGACTACGCTCCAAGCGATCCCGCAGATCGCGCAGAACCTCAAGAGCCGGGGCCTTTGCTCTGGCATGATCTCGCCAAGCACCGGCCGGGCGGTCGCGCCTGACGGCGGAAGCGGTGGTACGCCAAGCACAGGTACGAAAATGGAAGCCGAGAATATGACCAAAGGCGGTCAGTACACCGGGAATATCAGTTCGCCGTTCAACGGAGTCGCTTTATACGCCAACAATGATTTGGTGAAATATACGCAGAATTTCGAGAGCGGCACCCATAGTTTTTCACTCCGTGGTGCTTCGAACAACTCCAACATGGCCAGAGTCGACTTAAAAATCGGCGGAGTGACAAAAGGGACCTTCTACTTCGGCGGGAGCAATCCTGCGGTCTATACCCTAAACAATGTCAGCCATGGAACCGGAAATCAAGAGATTGAGCTCGTTGTAACAGCCGATAACGGGACATGGGATGTTTACATTGATTATTTGGAGATCAACTAAAATCCCGAAGCGGTAGATGATCCTTTTGAGTTGTTGATTTGATTTCTGATCGTTTTTTCAAACAAAATCCCGGCGGGATGTTCCCTGCCGGGATTTTTGTCGGTATCCCCGGCATGAGTGATAGCTGACGGCAATGTAAAAATAACAAAATCTTGCAAAATCGCAATCTGTTATACAATGGCGGGTAACAACTAGAAATCGCTATAAATATATTCATAAGAGATGCAGGTGATAGCGATGGAATGGTATTTTGCATACAAACAGGAATTAGAGGACGTGTTTCGTCAAGCGGAGGAGCGAACAGCTACGTTCCCTGCTCCGTTTCAGCATCAGGGCCTGGACTATCTGGCCCGTTTTAACCCATTGCGGGAAGACAGCACACGGAACTACATATGCTACTTGCTTCCCTTTTGGCTGCAAGAAATTACCGGGCTGGCTCCCGAAATATGCCGAAAGCTCTCGCTTGGCAACGTGTTTGTCATGGCTCACTATTTAATTCAGGATGATGTGATGGACACAGCAGCAGACAACCGTAAAACACAACTCGCCTTAAGCCAGCTATTTTATACCGAATGTCTAAGCATTTATCGGGACCTTTTTCCCGCGTCCTCCCCTTTTTGGTTACATTCCAGGACGTATGTCGATGAATGGGCCGTTAGTGTGACATCCGAGGGGACAGAGGACTATTTTCAAGGGAAACGACTTCAGGTGGCTTTGAAAGCAAGCCCGCTAAAAATGGCCGGGACGGGCGCTTTGCTGCTTGCAGGCCGTGCCGACCTAATCGAGGTCATTACAAATATGACGGATACGGCACTGCTTGTACTCCAAATGTCAGATGATTGGGCAGATTGGGCGGAAGACTGGGAGGAAAATAGCTACAATTGCCTATTATCTCATATCAGTGCCGAACAAAAGACGGTTTATCGTGAAGGCTTGAGTCCAGAAAAGATTCAGGAGGCGATTTATGTACGCGGCATACTTGCCAGTTATGCAGGTATTGCTGATCAGGCAGTCCAGCAGTTGGAATCTATGGAGCCTTCCGTCCCAGACCTGCGTATGTTCGCACGTTCCATTGCGGAGGAACTGGGCGCAGCAGCCACAGAAATAGAAAGCGGGCGCTCGCATTTGAGAAGAGGCGGACTCGATTTTTGGCTCTCCAAAAATATGAAGTAATGCTAGATTTTGATGAGTCTTTCGTGGTATACTGACTAGGTAAATATAACCAATTGAATGAGAGGGTGATTTTTGATGGCTACTGAAGTTCTTCAAACACAAGTCATTCAAAAAGCTTGGGAGGATGCCAGTTTCAGAGAAAAACTAATGACAGATCCCAAATCTGCAATCCGTGATGTGTTAGGAGTCGTGATCCCCGATCATATCCAAATCAAAACGTTAGAGGAAACATCTGATCAGTTTTATCTGGTCATCCCTCCAGCCCCTTCTGGCGTGCTCGCTGCATCCCAGAAACCTCGCTCGATGTGGTAAACGGCTTTTGTAGTACATTTGTACCCTAGTTCTTAATAACAAGAGGCCTTCATTACAAGCGGGTGGGTCCAGCAAGCTTACTTCCGTTTTCTCCGAACGCAAAAAGCCGGATATTATCCGGCTACGGGGAAGCGGATGGTCGCTTCTGTTCCCACCCCTTTTGCACTTGTGAAAGATATTTTGCCATTCATCGTTTCAATAATCCGAAAGGTCACCATCATCCCCAAACCTGTGCCTTTTGTCTTATTCGAAAAATAAGGCTCACCTAGTCTGGATAAGGTCTGAGCATCCATTCCTTCACCATTATCCCGAATATGAATGACAGCTTCTCCATTGTCTACATATGCCCATATCTGAATATGACCCTGATCTCGCAGCGCTTCAATGCTGTTTTTGATGATATTGATGAACGCCTGCTTGAACTTGGAGGAGTTCCCGCGTACTTTGATTTCCTGGGGAATATCCAGCGTAATTTTACCGCCTTGCAAATTAGCCATCGGACTAATAATTCCTTCAATATGCTTGAATTCGTCCAGTATAGTCAGTGTTTTGGTTTGTTCAAATTCTGGCTTGGCAAAGGTTAGAAAGTCGGTAATAATCGCGGAAGCCCGATCCAGCTCCTCCAGCGCGATATGCAGATAATCTTTGTTTTTGCCATCCTCCTGCTTGCTCATCAACTGAAGAAATCCGCGGGTAACTTGAAGAGGGTTGCGTACCTCATGCGCTACAGATGCAGCCAGATCGCTGATGATCTCCATTTTCTCCGAACGTTGAAGCTCATTATTGAACATCTCCAGCTCTCTGGAATAGCGAACCACCTGCTTATGTTTTTCTGCCAGCCTTCTGCCCAAAATCGCAATCAACGCCAGCACAAAGCCGAACACGCCCCATTTCCACAGAAACATATTATAGTGTCCTTCCCGGATAAAGAACCAGGTCAGCTCACCAACGGAAATGACTGCGAAAAAAGCAAAGCCTATCGATAAAATAATCGCTTCGTAATCCCCCTTAAGCGCCCTACGAACCGAAGCAAACACCAGCAGTGCAAGCAAAGCCACGAGCAATACGTACAGAACGGTTACACTTAAAAAATAATATACATCGTTTAACCGCTCCTGTGCACCCAAATTCACAATCATCATGGTGAAGCAGAACAGGGAGTAAGCAGTTAACACCTTTCGAAACTTGCGAATCAGTAGAATCGAACTGATATTTTGTTCAAAGAAGTACGCTAATGAAGGCAACAAAATGAACATTCCCACATCAAAGAGCTGTAAATACAGCTTGCCAAAGCTGCGATAGAACGTGTATAGAAAAGGCGAATACGTCACAATCATCAGACCAATGGACAGTACAATCGCGCTGAGAGACAGCCACATGGCCATACTCGGACGAAACAGAAAGAACGAGCAGATCAGCAGCACCAGAGCAATAAAAATGAACGTACTGCCTAGTACGATATCCAAAACATCCATTCTGACCAAAGTTCCGAGCAAGTCACGATAATCGCCAGTGATCACATTTCCGATAATACCCAGTCTATTCCGGCTGCTTTCCGTCCATATGTATAATGTTTTACCGCTATCTTCCGGTTTCAGCGGAATCAGAATACGGTTGTTTTCATAGTTGTACCCACGGTAGGATTCGTAAAAATTGATGCCATCCTTATACAGCGTAATATGTCGGCCATAGATATTTTCAAAAAGCACCGCCGGCGTTTCATCATATAGCGATGGCAGCTGAATACGAATCCAGGCGGAGCCGATATTGCCGGGTTGCTTGGGCAACTGTGAATCGTCCTGAATATGCATCCAGGTCTTGCTAGAATCCCTTACTTCATCTAAAGATCCATCCTCCCCTTCCGCTCCCCATCTCATATCCCACGAGGGTATCTCATATTCTCTTTCCGGGGTCGTCTTCGCCGCATAGGCGGGGTGGCCCAGCGACAACAGCATCACTATGACCGCTAGCAGGGCGGCGACAGCTTTGGGCACATGCCTCATATTAAGCACCTCAAAGTTACAAAGTAGGATTTACAAATTTGTATGCATTTTTACATTTTTTAAACGTCCTGAAATAATATTATTCTATAAGATGATGTGCATACCTTCTTCAAGAGAAGGGGTATCCTCATATATATTTCTCCCTATCCTCTTTATCATATCACAGCGGTTACGAAAAAAACGGTTAAAGAGATTGAGCATATCCCTATTCGCATGATTTTAACCTCTGACAGACACACTAAACTCAAGGTTTAGCCATTCTGCTGTTTGGGTAAGGTCGAAATAAGCAATCAAAGTAAAGGAGCTGAGCACATGGCCAAACGTGACGATCGCACAACCGAGCTGCATGACCATGATTTTGAGCCCTCCCTGCAAAATGCGGAAATCAACTGGGAAAATCTGATCGAAGAACCGGATACCCCATTGGAAGACGTTCCTAATGCCGATGAACTGACACCGGACAGCCCTGTCGACCCTTCCGCTCCTGTCGAATTCCTGCATGGGACGGATTTGCTGAACGGCACTGACGGGGATGAGGATGAAGGGTGACGAGGTAATAACATGTATGAACTGAAAGGAGTCGACTGATCCCTATGTATAAAGATCCGATGTCTCAGGCCGATATGGCATACAAACGTTACAAAGCATTAAATCCTGTGGAAGAGGACGACCGCAGGTCTTCGGACAAGCCGACTACAGATGATTCCATGCGGGATTTTGCCGAAAACAACCCTCGAGGAGTCGCATCGGCAAAGCCTGTGCCCAGAGATTAAGGCAGAATCTCATTCCATACCGCAGGCTTGTTCCGTATAGTAACGACGCAGGTATGCAGAAGCAAGGGATTCCCGTTGCTGTCCACATTATAACCGATTCATAACAGGGCGAAAACTGAACCGGATAATCAGGGCTTGCCTTCTGCACCTACTTTGTTTAAAATAAGGTAAATCTTTTGAATACCATGAACAAAGACATGGACGGAGACAAGTAGACGTCTAACCGGATTCCCACAGAAAGGTACGAATTGCTGAGAGCGTACCGTAATCCCGCGTTGAAATTCACTCCCGAGTCGAGCCTTGAACCGATAGAAGGATTCATTCCTTTGTCTGCATTAGAGGTTTCCGGAAGCCCCCGTTACGGGCATTAAGCTCAGAAGTTACTGCCGTCAACTGAATTGACGTTGACGACTCGTATGTATACTTCTGTAATTAGGGTGGTACCACGGCATTCGTCCCTTGCGACGAGTGCCTTTTTGTGTTAAAAACAAATTTTATTCGGGAAGGGTGTACTGTATGTCGAACAATGAAAATTCTTTGGAGCTGCTGCGGGAACAGCTCGATGCTACAAACCTGCAATTGCTGGAGCTGCTGTCCCAACGCGCTGAACTGGCGGGACAACTTGGAAAATTAAAGGAAGCACAAGGGGTACCTGACTTTGATCCGGTGCGTGAGCAACAAATGCTCGACAAGCTGATCGCGGCTAACCGTGGACCTTTTGACGATGCTACGATTCGCCAGCTGTTCAAAAATATTTTCAAGGCTTCGCTGAACTATCAAAAAGAAGAGCATAAAAAGCATCTGATCGTCAGCCGGAAAAATCAGCCGGACAGCACGGTCATTAAGGTCAAAGACACATTGGTGGGCGGCAAGGCCTCCATCATGGTTGCAGGTCCATGCTCGGTGGAAAGCTACCAGCAAACTCGCGAAGTGGGAGCGGCTCTCAAAGAGGCAGGTGTACCGATTCTTCGCGGTGGTGCGTTCAAACCGCGCACGTCCCCGTACGATTTCCAAGGGCTGGGCGTTGAAGGTCTGCAAATTCTCAAACGCGTAGGCGACGAATTCGGGCTGGCGACGATCAGTGAAATCGTCGATCCAAGACATTTGGAGGAAGCCGTCCAATACATCGACATCATTCAAATCGGTGCGCGCAACATGCATAACTTTGAGCTGCTCAAGGCTGCGGGTGAAACGAGAACTCCGGTTCTGCTCAAGCGCGGACTGGCTGCAACCATGGAAGAATTCCTTCATGCCGCGGAATACATCGTTTCTCGTGGCAACACACAAGTCATGCTGATTGAGCGCGGTATTCGTACGTATGAAAAATGGACCCGCAACACGCTGGACATTTCCGCTGTACCGATTTTGAAAAAGGAAAGCCATCTGCCTGTGCTGGTTGACGTGACTCACTCCACAGGACGTAAGGACATCTTGGCCCCTTGTGCCAAAGCCGCACTGGCTGCTGGAGCTGACGGTATCATGGTGGAGGTTCATCCGAACCCGGCAGTCGCTCTGTCCGATGCTCAGCAACAGCTGAACATTCCTGAGTTCCATACATTCATGTCGGAAGTAAAAGAATCCGGTTTGTTCAAAGCATAAAACGATTTTTGTGCAAAGCTTCATAAATCGCTTTCATTTTCTCGAATTGTGTTGTAGAATCTAAACAGGATTGTGACTGATTATGCAGGCAAAACCTAGATATATGTATGCACCATTTGTATGGATGCGTATATATATTTAGGTTTTTTTTATATCCTAAATCATGAATAAAAAGGATGCCGGCATGGTTATAATCCTAAAATATCCTGGAAACGTTCAGAGAGGGGAACAGAACAGAAATGAAAAAAAGAAAAGGGTTAAGCGCTTTTTTGTTAGCTATGATATGTATTTTGATCATCAGTGGTTGTAGTGGAAAGGCTCCCGCTGCTGTCAAGAATGAAAGCGCTGCTCCGCCAGAAAAACAAACGGAAAAAGCAGAAAACAAAGTGGCCAAGGCCAGAACCGTTATCACTACCGATGGAGAAGTAGATGACATGAACTCTGTGATTCGCTTCCTTCTCTATTCCAATGAAATGGACTTGTCCGGAATCGTACTGACCAGCTCTGTATATC
The DNA here is from genome assembly GCF_001705305.1 of Paenibacillus kribbensis. GTDB lineage: Bacteria > Bacillota > Bacilli > Paenibacillales > Paenibacillaceae > Paenibacillus > Paenibacillus kribbensis_B. Next base: position 241,954 of record NZ_MCBP01000003.1, on the reverse strand, counting down.
ATTATGCGGGTGACGAAAAGGCCGGCATCAAGCCATTTAGATGGACCGGAACACAATGGGTAACGGATATGATTAATGCCTACGGAGAAATCTACCCCAACTTAATCAAGCATGCCGAGGGGTACCCAAAACCTGAATACCTTAAGAGCGTTACCAAGATAGGCAACATTTCAAATAAAGGTGAAATGGACAAGGAAACGGAAGGCTCCAATTTCCTTAAAACACTTTTCCTGGACAATGACAAAAGAGATTTGTACGTGCAAACTTGGGGTGGAACCAATACCACAGCCAGAGCACTAAAATCCATTGAAGACCAATATAAAAATACAGATCAATGGGAAACGATTCGAAAAAAAGTAAGTGATAAGCTCGTGCTGTATATCATTTTGGACCAAGACGACAGCTACAACAAATACATTGCAAAAAATTGGCCTGACATTAGAATTATCAATGATCAATCCAACTTCTGGCATTTCGCCTATGCATGGAAAATGCATACAGAAGAAGTAAACAGCAAGCTGCATGGAGAATGGAATTTCAAAAATATCAAAGATGGTCACGGCAAGCTGCTGAGTATGTACGCTTTGATGGGTGATGGAAATATCATCAAAGGTGAATTGGATGCAGAACAAAGAGGCACTGAGGCCTACTTGAAGAAAAATCCTCAATACGACAAGTATGACTTTATTTCGGAAGGGGATTCTCCGTCCTTCTTCTATCTGATTGATAACGGCTTGCGGAGTATGGAAAATCCAACCTATGGAGGCTGGGGAGGCCGCTTTGGTGTCGTTAACGATAAATTATTTAGAAATACTGTGTTGGATTATGATGTATACACGAAAAGATTCGAAGCAGAATACTCTCTGATGCGTTGGTTTGATGATATTCAAAATGACTTTGCTGCTCGTGCGGATTGGGCGATTGCATCCGACTACAAAGGTGCCAACCATAATCCAACGTTGACTGTTAAAGAAGGATTGAATCTCACTGCGAGTCCAGGGGAAAAAATTACGTTGCATTCGGAAGGCTCCGATCCAGATGGGGATCAATTAACCTATAAATGGTGGAGATACTTTGAAGCAGATACGTATGAAGACTCTAAAGTAAAACCAGCACCGGTTAAACCTGAAATGCTGGGTAATATGCAGCTCGGACTTCATCAAGAAGTAGCGAAGGGCGAAAAGGTAAACACCATTGACTTGCAAGGCAGTGACACGAATACCGTGAGTTTCACCGTTCCTGCAGATGCGAAATCAGGAAATACGATTCATATCATTGCAGAAGTGCAGGACAATGGAAAACACACTTTAAAACATTATCAACGTGTGATTGTAACTGTAAAATAACAGACAAAACATTCAATACAAAGGCTCATGGAAGTACAACACTCCATGAGCCTTTTATTTATGCATATCGTATCATCCCGGGGGCATCCACTGCACGTTCAGGACTTTTTTTCAGTCATAGGAACATAATAGCCTTTACCATTCGGGCCCATGGCGAATTTATTGCGAAGATGGATCAGATTAGGGCCGAACTTGGCCTCCAGCTCTTCACGGAACTCATGCAATATTTCCATGATATAAATATCATGAATAATTACTTCCGTAATCGGCATCACAAGGCCAGGATGCAATGTCCATGCAGCGCGGCTATCGTCACCGAGCGAAAGTATACCAGCTACAACCTCCCGGTCGTCTACGCTGAGTACAATCCACCGACCGCCAATTTCAGACGTAATCTCCTCACTCATATCATGATGGTAAACGTTAGCGAAATCAAAGTTAAGTTCCCCATACGCTACAATAATAACCTCAATTCCCTGTTGGGCGGCTTGCTCAAGGGCATCCCTGAACACCTCGGCATCCTCTTTCCAAATTTCCAGCAATATCCGGTGTTTGGCCCGCTTTACCCCTTCATTTATGCGATTGATAATGGCTTCATAACCTGAGATATTCCAAATGTTCTCTCTGTTTTGAAACGATGCTGTGTACTGCTCAAGGCTCTCTTGCGCCACATTGAAAATCTGCTCTGCTCTGCGTTTTCTTTGGGCAATCAATTCATGCGGCGGGAGCGGCACATACAGAGGCGTATTTTCTTGACTTACGATGATATCCCCGCGGTTGACCATTCCTGACAAAACCTCATAAATTTTGGATCTCGGTACTCCGGAATTCAATGAAACGGCATACCCCGAAAGTGGGGAGCTCTCCAGTAAGGTCACATAAGCTTTGGCTTCATATTCACTAAAATTCAGATCACGCAGAATGTCTAATATATTGGATTTTGGTTTCATGACGGATTCTCCTCAATTCATGTTCATCCTTACTATATCATTTCCCCTTGACAAAATCCGGTATACACACTATCTTTTTAATAGTAGTCATTATAGTAGTTACCTTAGTAGCTACTATTTTTTTTATTCCACAAGAGGTTATCTCAGGGAGGATTTTCACTTGAACAAGGTCATCGCTAACCACAGCCCAAGCAGCCGAATCTACTACGGTTCTACGATTCTGGCCCTGCTGATCTGGAGTACGTCGTTTATTGCCACGAAAGCAGCCTATACTACTTTCCCCCCTCTTACATTGGGTCTGTCCAGATTTATCATAGCTTCCATTGTGCTAGGTATCGTTTTACTTATCAAAAAAGAATATGTCAAAGTGAAGCCAAAGGATTTGGCTACGATTTCATTTAGTGGTGTGTTGGGAATCACTCTTTATTTCTCTATGGAGAATATAGGGGTTAGCCTGACTACCGCTTCCAATGCAGCATTAATTGTTGCGTCATATCCCGCGATTACATCGCTGCTTGAACTTATTATATATAAAGTGAAAATATCCAAATATAAAGTCTGTGGCATTGCACTGGCCATGATAGGGGTATATTTCTTGACCTCGGTAGGGGAAAGTTCGGATGGACAAAATCAACTAATTGGGAATTTGATATTGATTGGAACAGGTTTTGCATGGGCCTTTTATACTTTCATGACGCGCAGGGTTGTGGACAAATACCCGCCCGTGACGTTATCTTTTTATCAAACCGTTGCAGGCAGTATCTTTTTCATACCACTGGCTCTATTGGAAAAAGATCGTTGGCAAGCTCCGACAACGGTATCATTAACTTTGTTAATATATCTGGGTGTTTTCTGCTCTGTTATTGCATTTTTGCTGTACAACTATGGCTTAATCAAGCTGTCACCGAGCAGCTCCGTTTCTTTGATGAATTTGGTCCCGATATTTGGAGTGCTATTCTCTGTGTTATTATTGCAGGAGACGATTACATGGCGCCAAATCATTGGCGGTATAGTCGTCATTATCGGTGTCCTGCTAAGTGCACATCAAACGAACAGCAAATAAAGCTGCCAAATGCTAAGAACTTAGGACTTCATTAAAGGTTTCTCGCTCAGCCGATTGCATTGGTGCAGTCGGCTTTTTTTCTTTTATATAAAAATGGCGGTTATATTGATTGATGAGGTTATCCAGAATTACAGACTGTCTAAGCACACTGGCATGGCCGAAGCCATGTTCTGCTTGTAAAACATACAGCTTTTGACGAGCTTTCTCCAGTTTTTGACGTAAAATGTCGTCTCTTATCATAATATATCCCTCCTTGTCATATCATCAGTTTAGAGGGTTATGAATAAGTTTACTAAAAGTAAAAGTTTGGGATTAAATATCTATTAGCACAAAAAAAGACCTGCTTTGAGAGCAGATCTGTAAAATGAATTAGATATTCCAGCACCTATCCAGCAGAATGGACATCCCCATCCGTTGCCTTATGGGAAGCTGAAGCTGTGAAAACTTCTTTTCCTTTCGCCCATAGCAGCAGCGCCACAACCAGCAGCATGCCACCGTTCAGCACAAAAATCCAGCGAATCGGCATCCAGCTGCCGAGCAAGCCACCAACCAGCGGAGCTGCCATCGTCGCCAGCTGTGTAGCCGATTGATTCAAGCTAAAGGCACGTCCGCGGAATTCCGGCTTGGTGACCTCCACTGTCATCGCATTGATCGCCGGGATGACGGACGCATAAAACAAGCCGTACCCAAAGCGAAGCGCACCAAAGCCAAAAAAGTTGGTTACAAAAAATTGCAAAATGTTCCCGATTCCAGAACCAATCAGTCCGATCAGCAGCACTTGTGCAAAACCGATCCGTCCGCCGATTCGCCCCCATCGCGGAGCCATGAGCACGGCCGCAATGCCTACGGCTGAGAATACAATCCCCGAGCTTAAAGACGCCTGGCTGCGAACAACTCCCATCTCAAGCACGTACACCGTAATGAGCGGCTCCAAGATCATGACGGAGAAGGTACTCAGTCCGGCCAGAATAAGCAAGAAGTACAATGGTCGATTAGCCATAGCTTCCTTGATATCGTCACGGACATGCGAGCGGGTGTCCGTTTTCTTAAAGCTGTCCTCTCTGGTACCAAAGGTCGCGATTAACGCAGAGATCAGCACCAGCGCCGCAGAGAACAAAAAGGCATTTCGATTACCATAATAATGACTTACCACCCCGCCAATCAGCGGGCCTATAATGCTGCCGGTTGCCCCGGCGGTCGCCATAATGCCAAGTGCATACCCCGTTTTGTCCTCGGGCGATCCCGTACCAACCAGTGCGATGGCTGCAGGAATAAACCCGGAGAGAAGGCCCTGAAACAGACGTACTCCTACGAACACATAGGGGTCTGTCACAAAAGCACATATCAGGTACAATACCGCCAGACTAAAGCCGGAACGAATCAGCATCGGCTTGCGTCCATACTTATCTGCAAGCGAGCCCCAAAACGGTGCAATGAGCGCACTGGCTAAAAAAGTGATTCCAAAGGCAATCCCCGACCACAGCTCCAAATGATCATTGACGCCCATTTCCGTATTCAAAAAAATAGGTAAAAACGGAATGGATACCGAATAGGCCATGCTGCAAAACAATACCCCAATCCACAAAATAACCAGGTTTCGCTTCCAATATAGATGATACATGCTGCCACACGTCCCTTCTGCTCATACCATTATTACCCTCTCCATTAGAAAAGTCTACTGCAAGCCTCGTTCTCCAAGCATGGAACAACCACGAAGAAGCTGATATAATCAAAAGGAATGGAGATGATGACATGGCTAAAAAGAGAAATTCGTCGATTCCCGCTCCAGCGGTTCAGGATAAACCTGCTACGTTAAAGGATCTGCTGAGCCAAGATGTGCTGAATAAGCTTAAGGCTCAGGCCAATGAAGCCCAGGCAGAGCAGGACAAACGCAAGGAAGACGAACGACAACGTGCCCTCGAAGCCAAAAAGGCAGAGCAGAAGAAGCTGGACAACAACTTTGAGCATTTGCTGAATAACAGTGATTTGGACTGGCACAAATACAAATAAGCCAAAACCATCGCGGTTTTGGCCTATCTTTACGCTCTATGTGAACTACAGCCAGTCACGAATATGCTGCACCGAGTACAACACCCCTATCCAAACCGGAAGACTGAACGCCACACCCCATATGAGACCTTTAGCCAGCTTTTTGTCTACCTCCATCATGATCCTGCCCCTTTCCTTGGGAATAGCAGCAGTATGGGTCAAGAATACGGCTTTCAAACCAGTATTTCCATATCCCAGCAAAAAAGGTATGATAGAAAATGGAAAAGTGCTCTGCGCTGCCCCCAAACTATAATTTAGGATGTTACACCATCCAACCTTTCAGGAGGAATATCAATGAACCGAAAAACGATACGCCCATGGTACATGTTGTGCCTTCTGGCCATCATGCTCGTGCTTGTTGCCGGATGCGGCACAAAAGCGACCGACGTGGAAGCCGCAAGCCGGACAAGCAATCCAGCTCCTGCTGCGACTAAAGACAAAAGCAAGGCTGTATCCCATCCCATCGTTACGATTGTCATGAATGATGGTAAAAAGATTAAACTTGAGCTGTACCCTGAAGTAGCGCCAAACACCGTCAACAATTTCATCTCTTTGGTGCAAAAGGGGGCTTATAACGGTACCATTTTCCATCGTGTAATTCCGGGCTTCATGATTCAAGGTGGCGATCCGCAAGGTAATGGTACAGGTGGTCCCGGCTACAGTATCAAAGGTGAGTTCAAGAGCAATGGCTTCAACAATACGCTCAAACATACACGCGGTGTATTATCTATGGCCCGCTCGGCGGATCTGGATTCAGCCGGATCACAATTTTTCATCATGGTTGCCAATGCGGACTACCTCGACGGTCAATATGCTGCTTTCGGTAAAGTGACGTCCGGGATGGAAGTGGTCGATGCCATCGTCAACTCCAAACGGGATAGCAATGACAAACCGCTCAAACCAGTTACAATGAAAAAAGTAACCGTGGACACGCTGGGTAAAAAATATCCGGCTCCAGTCAAAGTAAAATAAGATGAAATAAAATTACATTCAAACTCGTCTTTCAAAACGAGGAGACAGCAACGACCTTGTGCATGTGCATGAGGTCGTTGTTGCATCTCCCCTGGCTGGTGCTTCCTAAGCTGCAGTCTCTGAGGTGTAGTAAGAGTATATACACACAGGGAAGCGTTTTCAATCATTATTTTAAAACTTAAGGAACATCCACTTCATGTTCTGGCAGGTTGCGGTGTGCCTTCCTGCCCTTGAGCAGCCATAGCTCCGGTGTATCCTGAACTCCCTCAAGTCTCAGATGAAACGTCCGCTGCGGCAAATGGCGTATGCGCAGCAGTAGACGATTTCCATCTGCCACTGCATCCACAAGCTCCAGCGGTGCCGGGGAAGCGCTGCTCACTGTATCACCCAACTGGCCAGTTGCACCCATTGCGCTCTCCCGGCTCCAGAGGCGCAGCTCATCTACTGACGGTATGGCAATCCGCTTGCTGAAAGAAACCATCAGCTCATCTGCGGCCGTTCGCTCTGCCCTAAGTGGTCTGGGCGGCTCATCATACATATAGCCGCCCAGATGGTATTCATAGGCGGCCCAGGTGTCGTAGTCGCCCTCCTGGGCGACAGCCCCAAACCGCCGTATCCACTCGCGATCTCGAACCATGTTCGCGAGGGAACCGATATCCGCCTGCACCCCGAGGGGCAGGCCCGGATAAGCGGCGCGTATCGACTGCGCCATGCGGGCATAGCCGCGAATATAATGCGGCGGCAGGCGGCGGCGCATCCAGTCCGGCCAATGGGTCTGGAGCACATGCATATCCGGGGCGACGCACCGGATCATCGCTACTGCGTCCAGGCCCTGCCATTCCCGCAGCTGGCCGGGAACATCGCCGCGCCCATTCACAGCAAGCGACCATGTCGCCACGCAGATGTCCGGCCGGACATCACGCACACCGCCTTCGCCGTTCACCAGCTCGTCAATCAGCCCGTTCACGGCGTCCACGCGCAGATCGACCCACTGCGCGTACAGCTCCGGGACCTTCCGGTAATAATTCCGCGCATGCTTATCTCGGAAATCCGGAATGTCCTCACCGCTGCGCTTGCGGAAGGCGCGCTGTGCATGCGGTCCGATATCCCCGTATACTCCACTGCGCAGCCCGTTCCATTCGGGAAAATAAGGCTCCGCCACCTCGAATCCGTCGAACGGAATGTCGGTGACGAGCCGGGCAGCGGCTTTCTTTTTCCACTCCACATACTCGTGTGCAAAATGCGAAAGCCGCTGAAACCCGTCGTCTGGTTCACGCAGCAGCTCCATGCGCCATCCTTTCCACTCCGGGGGCAGATGTAACACGCCAAAAGAGCCGTTGCCCAGCACCATCGCCCACACGGCTATGCCTCTGCGCTGAAAAGCGGCGACAAGCGCTCCATCCACTTCATTTTCACGAACAACAAAATAATGGACGGTCTGGTAGCCCGCAAGAGCGATTTCATCTGCTATACTGTCCCGCGAACGGTTGGCGTAATAGGGAAACAGCGGATCGATTTGAATACTGGGGCCACTCAGCGCCCACGGTTTCATTTTTCCGGTCAGTGCTACAGGATCTGTCGATTCAGATCTGCCATTTGTGTGATAGCTCATTCGATCCACCTCCGTTACTCGCGTTTTCTCCGCCACAGATTCTTTTCAATATGTATTTCTATACAGTGCTATGACCTCTTCCGCCAAAATCTCTGTTCCCCTTTCGTTGCATTCTATTTTATACCAGAAAACCGAACATGTTCTAGCCGCCCTTCTTGCTTGTTCCATACCTCAACCTTTATGATAATAGATATCATATTCAAAGGAGATCTCTCATGCCCATTAATCGCCGATTAATTACAGATCAGGATTTCAGTGAGGCACTGGAACGCCATCTTCGTGTCCGGGTATTTCAGGACGACCAGTTGATTGGCTCGGGCGGAACCATCATCCGTTTTGACGATCAGACCATCGTCGTGCAATCCAGTGTCAGTGATGTGGCTTACCATCCAAGAAAACAATGTGAATTTTTTGAAATTAAAAAATAGCCACCACGCACCGGGGAACCATTTTGCTTCGTTTTCCGGTGTACAGCGGCTATATTTGGCTTTAGACATCATGTCTCATGGCTGTTCCTGCTATAGTTGAATTCCACGTGTTTTCATCATAAGTTTATTCGTAAGCACTTTCAAATCCTCGGAAGAAGACGAAATTTCCTGCATAATCGCGGTTTCCTCATGAGCCGCCGTATAAATCTTGTGTGCACCTTCCGAGAAGGCCCCTGACATTTGCTGAATACGACGAATTTGTTCAAAGGTTTGATCTACCCGGTTCGTCTGCTCGGTTACGGCTTCTTCCATTAAGCGGATGCTCTCGACAAATTCGTGTACAATAGCGTTCAAGCGATTCAACGTCTGATCCACAGAGCTTGTCCGTTCGGCCTCAGCGCTGACCAACGACGTTTGCTGATGCATCAGCTGCACCGTTTCTACGATTTGCGACTGCACACGGCTAACGATGGCATTAATTTGCTGTACAGACTCCGTACTTTGGGCTGCAAGTGCACGAATTTGGTGAGCCACTACGGCAAACCCGTTACCTTCTTCTCCCGCGCGGGCGGCTTCGATGGAAGCGTTCAGCGCCAGCAGATGGGTCTGTTCCGCGATATCCTTGACCGTGCTTGTAATCGCTTCAATTTGGGAAGCTTCCTTTTCCAGACGTGCAATAACCTGCTGCGAACGACCGTGTGAAGCTGTCAGCTCTTCCATTCCATTCATAAGGGATGAAAATACGGTCTGCGTTGAATCCACTGAATTCTCCATGTGACCTGACAGTTCCAGCATATGTCCCGATTTGCTACGCATCATTTTAAAATCACCCAGCATTCGATCCGCTGTTTCAATGGACTGGGAGGAAGCTTGCTTCTGCTGCTCCACGCCATTCAAAATATCTTCGACCACCGAAGACATGGCCTCAATCTGTGTCGTAGCCTGTACAATAGCCAAACTCAGATTTTCCGCACTTTGCGAAGTTGTTTTGGTACTGTACGATATCTCGTTAAACATATCCTTAATGTTCAGCATCATATGCCGGAATGCATCATAAAGCACCTTGATTTCATCATCCGAACGACGTTCCGGAATGACAACCGACAGATTTCCCGCTGAAGCTTCCTCTGCCGCCTTTGCCAATCTAACGATTGGACGTGTGAGTAATTTTGAGATCAACCAGCCCAAAATGCCACTCCACAGGACACCCAATAACAGAATGATCGAAGTGTACACCCATTCCTGTGCATCATGAGCGAGCCAGTCCTTGAGTACAAAAATAAAAAAAGCGCTTGTTCCATAGGTTATTGCAGAAATCGCTACAAATGCAGCAACCATTTTCGTACCTAGTGACATCTTCATGTACCGTAGCCCACCCCAAAAAACTCAAATTTGATTCCATTTTACCATAAAATTGCTACAATTCTAGTAGTATTTTTCACAGACAATTTTAATTATGAGCATAAAGATAGGGAGACTTAAGCCCCGCGGCCTAACTGTAAAAACAATCGATTAACAGGCCGCAGTCCGCAACAAAAAACTGGACGAACCGCGCTGCTACTTACTTTACAGACATTCGTCCCATTTTTAAATCAACGATTCATCAACAAGCTTACATCCATCATTCGGAATTACTGTCATTTTCCTGACTGACAACTTCTTTCTTGACCGCTTCAATTGTGTCTATTTGGTGACTGTTTTTTTCCAGCACAGTAAACTCCCATTTTCTAAGTAAGTATGTCCATAATCGTGTATTACTCAAAAATGACAAGGAGTAGACTATGATTCATCACGCTAGCGGATTGCCAACCGGCTCTGTTGCACGACATCTATCCATTGATCGGCTATCAACTGGTTCCCAACCGCTGTCGGATGAACCCCATCATGCAGCCAGTAGGAGGCGTCTGCCTTGGTAGCTGCCTCGTTCAGCATGCCTTGCAGCGGCACAAATACGGCCCCAAACTCGTCTGCAAGCTGACGTACGAGCTGCTGATAGCCCGTTATTTTCTCCTGCCAAATATCCCACCGTACTTCGGTAGCTCCCGTTTTCAAAATAAACGGCTCACACAGCACTAATCCGGTATCCGGCAGCACCTCGCGCGTTTCCTCCAAGATGTGGCGATAGGCTCGTTCAAATCGGTCCGTCACCCCGGACGGCTCCTGCTCCACGATTCGCCAGGCATCGTTCACTCCGATCAGAATACTGAGCAGGTCCGGCTTCAGGCTAAACGTATCCTCATTCCAGCGTGCATACAAATCCGAAGCCCGATCCCCCGAAATTCCCCGGTTCACAAATTCCGGCTGCGTTGTAGCCAAACGACTCCCCAGTGCACCCGCGATCAGATACACATAGCTATGACCCAGCCAATGGTTCGCGTCCTCATTCCGTCCTCTTCCCCCATCTGTGATGGAATCCCCCTGAAAAAGAATACGTATATGTCCTGTACTCGCCATCTCCCTAATTTCCTCCTTCATCTTTTCCAATAATACCCTTATCATACCTCGTATCTTCTAAATTAGAAAGCGATTTCAAAACATGGGAGAATTGTAGATTTGCCATATAGCCATAGCTCGCTTGTTGTAATTTTATAAGGGATGGATTGTACAGCAGTACCTACATGTATTGAAGCCGATGATTAATGAGATGTAGTAGCCACTCTTGCTCACCGGGAATGCCATCTCTTAACCTAGCAGCCGCTACAGGTAATATCCAGCTATTCATGCTATCAGCACTTATATTGGAGCTCCTGCAATATTCATTCAAGTAAGCTCTGTGTAATATTTTTTTAAATACACGCAACAAAGGCTCCAGCATTCTCGGTGTCCCTAGTGGATTATACGGAGAAAGCAGCATTAATGAAGTTTTGGCTACATCACACATCGGGTCCCCCATGTTTGCGTTTGACCAATCAATTGCAACCGATTGATGTTTCGTCATTAAGATATTGTCGGGATGTAAATCACCATGACAAACCCAATGACCGGCTGGTAAAGTGTTCATAAATTCACAAATCAGCTTTGTTCTCTCTCCCAATAATGTTTTGGAGTCATTAATTGCTTGCTCCAATCTGTCTTTTTGGCGAGGAAGTGCAGTCGTTGAACAGCTATGAATGCTCCAATGAAGACGAGCCATCTCTCTTGCATATTTCAACATTTTATACGGGGAGCTTTGAATCATAGCAAGCATAGATACTCCCGGAATTCGTTCGTAAAGCAGTCCATGCCGCCCTTCTTCCTCCAACATCTCGTAAACGCCTGGGGCAGGTACTCCGGCTTCCTTGACAGCCCTGCCGATCTCGGCTTCAAATCGAACCCTTTCAGGCTGATAGCCATCGTAATAGAGCTTTAACACCTGCTGATTCCCCCATTCATAAACCTCAGCAGTCATACCTTTTCCGATCATTGCGCCTTTGCTCATTATGATTCCCCCATCCGCATTTGTTCCACCTATCACACTCTAGCCTTACACCGCCCGGTACTTACATACCTCCCGGAAATTACAGTCCCCACACGCTCTACGTGAAGGCATTGGGGTGAAAAAAGACTCCTGCTTTGGTCGATTATAGTAATCGTCATCAAGACAAGACTTCATTTCCTCGATGTATCGCCCGACATTACGAACCACCTTGTCGATATCCTCCTGCACAGGCCGGTACATTTCATGCTCTCCGGTCATCAAATATTCCACACGCACCTCGATCTTCTCCAAGGGGAGCTGGTAATGCTCCTGCACATAGGAAGCATACAAAAATAGCTGGTCGGAGAAGTCGCCTTCCTTACCTGTCTTCCAATCTACGATAACCATGTCTCCATTGGCTCTGCGGTAGAGCAAATCCATTTTGACATATACCTTCGTCTCGTAAAGCAGCATCGTATCCCACTTTTCCACCTCGACGATTCTAGCCTCGCCCTGCTGTAATTCGCGCCAAACCGCAGTACGGTACAGATTGTGTACCACCGCATGCTGTCGCTCCTTAATCCGGGCAATCCGTTCCGAAAGCACCTCGTCATCATAATAAATTTCAGCGAGCATAATGCGATTTTTGGGATTTTGCTGCCATAGCTCACGGTGCAGCGATTCCTTGTAACTGTTGTTCAGCATGTTCTTCATCGCTGTCTCCAGGTACGCCGGACGTGGAATCGCACCTTTTTCCATCCACCCTCGTATGACCGATTCACACATTTGGTGCGTAATATTCCCGAATAAAATATATAAGTTGCTCAGCTGCTTGAGCCGATACAACGTAACCTGCTCTTCACTGCCCTGTGCGGGGTTCCAGCCGTTATGCGAGCCGTAATAATGGTAGTAGTATTTGCGTAAGCATTCATCGAATGTTTGAGCCCTCGATTGCGAATAGGACCAGGACGGGTACATAGCCATAAATAGGCCCTCCTTCATTAGAACTTCCATGCTCTATTATAACGCAAGCCTGGGCTTCACCGTCCAAAAAGAACGAAGACTTTACCCCATGGGTTAAAGTCTTCGACTGTCTAGTATAGTCAATTCGCAATGACTCCTGAGGCCCATCCAGCCATGGCCTTATGGTCAATACTTCTTCTCCGCATGAATCAAATCACTAATCAAATCACTGACATTAACGGCACCGTGCTCACGGACGTTGACAACGAGTACGGGAGTTCCCAGCATTCCGCTGATCCACGTCTTATAATCTTCAACATAATCATTCGGAAGAATCGTCAAGATGACTCCAGCAAAGCCACCACCATGTACCCTGCATGCGCTGTCATCTATTGATTTCAAATACATTTCTGTTAAAGCAAGTGCAACGGATACGTCCTGTTCCCGGGCAACCTCACTTCTATATACGTTTTGAAGCCATTTCCATGAAGAATTACCGGATTCGGTGACGAGCCTCAAGAAATCAGAAAAGCGTCTCTCCTGCAGCGCCTTCACCTGTTCATCCACACGCTTGTTTTCTTCAAAAAAATGCAAGGCACGCAGCACTGCACGATCTCCTGCTGTTTCCCTGACCATTTTGAGATTGGCATACAGATCTTCCGGCGATAAGTCACGGCAAACAGAAGCCCCCAAGGACTGAGCCACTGCATACATTTCGTTTGGCACCGCAGCGTAATCATCTGTCAAATCAGCATGATTTCCGCCTGTATTTACGATAACCAGGGAATATCCGTTTTGCCCGAAATTCCAATGAACCGGGTTGATGATCGGTTCCTTGGGGTTTACAAAGTCGATCGCAACCAATCCCCCATATGCGCAAGCCATTTGGTCGAGCAGACCCGACGGCTTGTTCCAGTAGCGATTTTCCGCGTACTGGCCGATTTTGGATTTGGCGACAGCATCCAGCGTTCCCTCATTATAAAAATGACTGATGATCGTGCATATCAGAATTTCAAACGAAGCGGAAGAGCTTAAGCCTGAAGCAGAGAACACATTGCTGGATATATAAGCCTGGAATCCTCCGATTCGATAGCCGAATTCGAGCAGGCCAGCGATCATACCGCGAACCAGCAGCGTCGTACCGTCATCTTCCGGTTGTGGCGACAAGTCGTTTAAATGAATGACGTATTTCGTTTGGTAGCCTTCTGAAAAGAACGTAATTACAGGCTCCTCCACTTTAGCAGCTACAGCGATAGTATCAAGTGTAATACTGCCTGCCAGCACCTTCCCGTGATTGTGGTCTGTATGATTTCCTCCAATTTCGCATCGCCCCGGAGCACTAAACAGTTCAATATCCCCGACGCCGAAGTGCTCCTGGTATGCCTGTATAAGTGATTGATATCGCGTCGTTTGCTCTGAAACCTGCTGTTGACCATACATCCGGGCGAGTACAATTTGTCCCTCGCTGGAATTCAATAGTTCCATATCTTTCATCGTATATCCCCCTATTGTAGGTGATTTCCACTGTGGCGCCTGCCCGCAAATATATAATGGCGAAATAACACTATGATTATCTCAATTTTTCCTGTACAAAAACAGGGTACTTTTTTAATCTGTAGGCGCTTATTTTAATCGTTTTCCGAGAATGTTTCCTTACAAAATCAACAGAAAAAAAAAGGAACCGGCCCTTGAACGGGCCAGTTCCTGTGTCTATATCCGCCATATTCCATGCACCGACAGTGTTGGCTGGAGACAGATATGTGGCAGTTCTTTTTAATTGCGTTTCAGTACATATTCCCCATTACTGCTACGAGTTACAGTGGCACCAAGCGCCTCGGCAACTGTTTTGAAAGGAACATACAGCGTTCCATATTGATCCGTATATGGAGCTTGTGGCAGCGTCAACGTGCTTCCTTCCAGTGTAGCTTGTTTGGAGCCGCTTTTCAGCTTGAGTGTCTTGCCTGTAATATCATCCACTACTGTAATTTGCTTGGCAGCTGCATCCCATTTTAATTCGGAGTTCAGCTCGTATGTCAATTCACGCAGCGGAATGAAGGCTGTACCTCTACGATTCTCCAAAACGTAGTAATCGTCTTTCGGATCGAAGGTGGTTTCTACCTTTGTAATTTCCAGATCATTTTTTAAAATATTGTAGATCGGAGAATTCTCATCAAAATTACGGAGTGTCGCTCCCGGCGTTAATTCAGCTTGTTTATTCAGGTCAATAACGCCTTTCGAAATATCCACTTTGTCAGCCGTTACATTGCCATTGATATTCCAAGACTGGGTTTCAGTCAGAATCGAGAAGGACTTCACTGGAATACCTTCCACATCTGGCAAAGCCACCGTCAGGTCTGCCGATGATTTGCGGGCATTTCCTTTTTCATCAAAATACAGGTCGGTTTTCAGCACTGTATTCGCACTCAAAACTGTTTTAATTTCAGGGGACTGTGCGTACAAAGTACTAACTCCTGTATCATACTGCGCAACAGCCAGATCCAGATACTTTTTAACCTCGGTGTAAGCCTCATTAACCAGCTTTTCCTTGTTGGCATTCAGTTCAGTTGTTACTTTATCACTACCTTCAATAGCCATGCCGGAAGCGATATTTTTGGTCACATCAATGGCTTGCCCGATCAGTTCTTTCAAGCCTGCCTCGTCCTTGGCCAGATTAGTCAGGAACGGTTTCACAAGCGCTACCAGCTCATCGCCACGAAGTTCAGCATGCAGATGGGTCAGTTTCACTTTGTCCTTTTCACCATATACTTCCTCGGTTACAGATGTTGCAGAAATGGTTGAAGGGTTAGGAGCATGCTTGAGCACAAGTGCCATAGCTGTTTTGGTCAGGTCTTTTACATCCTTGGAGTATACATAAGGATCAAATCCGGCAGGCAGACCGCCTAAACCCTCATACGAGTTCAAAGGTATGTAATAAGGTTTTTTGGCACCTTCCAGTTGAATAGCCATACCTTGGCGATCCAAAGCAAGCTCAAACGGCAAATTATACTTATCGATGTGCAATGTACCCTTGGCAGAAGCGATCTCCTCCGATTGCACCTTGGCTTCATCCACCGTTACCGAAATGGAATTAAGAAGATCTATGATTTCCTGATCACCTTGCGTAATTCCTTCCCTTGGAGTCAATTTAAGAGATATCTTCTCTGTTGACTGCTGGGATTTCACATCAAGTGTTCCCAAAAGATTTTTACTTACATCAAATCCTCCTACTGCCTGACAACCTGTCAAAGCTACCATTAACAGAATAAGAGGGACAGCAATCCATTTTTTTATATTCATATTAATCCCCTTTCAAGATATTACCGTACTCTCTTCTATTATCTCAGTGTTAACACGCATTGTAAATAATCAGATTGGAAAATAGAACTAGTCATTTAGAATCAATTTTCAGCCTGCAGCATACGGTGAGCCAGTAGTGCCATCTCCAGACAGCGACGTTTGTCCGGGTCTGCCAGACTTCCCTCGACGATTTCATTAATTTTGTCCAGCCGATTATAAAGAGTTTGCCTGTGAATGTATAACATCCCGGCAGTATCACGCTTGGAGCCATGACATTGAAAGTAGGCATCCAGCGTGTCCAGTAGCTGCATATGATGCTCACGATCGTGCGCAATCAGTCCGCCCAAATGGTCCTGTACAAACTCTTGTAAAAAAGGAATACTGGGTGCTGCCTTCAATAGCTGATAGATTCCGATGCTGTCGTAAAACAGCCGATCCTTCATGGCCGGGACGCTTCGCGCTACTTCAATGACCTGATATGCCTCTTCAAAACTGCGATCCGTCCCTGTCATACGGTGCCTTACTTTACCAAATCCTGCATGAATGCGCACCTTGTCAAGCTGTCCTGCGGCATAATTCTGAATATATTGTACGGTATGGGCAAGCACTTTTCTCATTTGCGCTGCAGAACGCAGCGTTAATTCCTCCTTGGCACAAAGGATGTAGCATTGACTGCCCTTCATCATTAACAGATTATGGAGCGTCTCTTTTTTCAACAAAGAACGAAGCAGCACCAGCACATCCTGGTTGATGGATTCCTTGCGCACCTGACTGGCGTCCTTATCCTGATGCTCCACCTCGATAACCCCTGCCCAAAATAAATACTGTCCCTTCGATAATAATCGCAGCCCCATCCGGGTCTGAGCCTGTTCTTCGCTCGGAAGCTGCCCGTTCAATACATCCTGAATCAATTCATTCTGGTTGCGTAATAATCGGTCTTCGAGAAATTGTGTCCTCAGCACCAGTGTAGCGGCTGCCTTGGCTGTGTAATCAAGCAACAGTGACATTTCTTCCGTCGGGGGTTCACCGTGCAGCACCAAACCTACAGCGGAAAACACCTGACCAAAGCATACAACAGGCTGAAACAAGACGGCAGTGGATTCATTCAGCTGAAACAGCAGGTGCCCCTCGCGATCAGCAGTCATGCTGGATGCCACCTCATTGGCATAAAAATCTGCAATGCGGTCCGCCGCTTCCGACTGGACGGAAGGTACGAATCGGTTGGTGTCTATGGAGGACATGTAGATGATCTGCCGGGCGGTATAGTCATGGAGCACTCGCAAGAGAGCGTTCATATCGGTGCTGCGCAGCGTTTCCTGCTGAAGCTGACGTGAAAAGCGCTCCAGATCTTTTAGCAATTCATGATGGCGGTTAATAAGAAGGGAATGAATATCTTGCGTAATTTCCACAAAACGTACGGGCTGCTCAAATACGATGACCGGAAAATGGTGTTGTTCCGCCAGCTCCAGAATTTGCAGCGGGATTTCATGAATGCTTGTGCCCAGCTCCACACACAATCCCGCCGCTTCCGAGCGGATCAGCTGCTCCATATACTCGGCGCGCTCCTCCCCTTTCCGGGTTAGCCACAGGCCAGTCGTCAGAATCAGGTCATGGCGACTCACAAACGGAGAAACATTTGTGATTTCCAACACATGTACCCAACCAACCCGGCGGTTCGTACCCTGCTTCCCTGCCGCCAACTTGGCCCGCCGGAAAACAGGACGTTCCAGCACATCCGCAATGGTAAATGTTTTTTTACCGTTCATCGGCATTCTCCTTATGTATATGTCCTTATGTCATATTATATGACATATATTCATCAAAAAGTCGAGCCTTCAAGTCAGATAATCCGACAAAATGTATGATGTCAAGGAGCTTCACCCCCTGTAAACTGTACCTAATCTAACATGAATTGCATTTATCAGCTTGAGTCCATATAACTAATCGGCAGCTTGCACAAAATGATAATGCAATTTTTGTAATATTTAATGCCAGTAAACAGCATCATAGCAGCATAGCTGCCCTGAGTAACAATGATTGGCCGTTGGATAACTATTATTTTCAGGAGAGGTGAATGAAATGAAAATCGGGGTTCCGAAAGAGGTTAAAAACAATGAAAATCGTGTGGCTTTGACACCTGCGGGTGCCGCTCAAATGATCCAACACGGACATCACGTGTTTGTGGAAAGCCGTGCAGGGGTTGAAAGCGGCTTTAGCGATGGAGATTATGCCACTGCGGGTGCGACTATTGTGCAGCAAGCTGTCGATGTGTGGTCCCAGGCCGATCTGATTATAAAGGTGAAGGAGCCCCTAGCCTCGGAATACAGATATTTTCGACAAGGGTTGATTTTGTTCACCTATCTGCATCTGGCCGCTGAGCCAGCACTGGCCAAGGCTTTAACGGACAACGGTGTAGCTGCCATCTCCTATGAAACGCTAGACGTCGAAGGAAGCCTTCCGCTGCTCACTCCGATGAGCGAGGTTGCAGGTCGAATGGCTGTACAAATCGGAGCACAGCTGCTGGAAAAGCCAAAGGGCGGCAAAGGCATCCTGCTGGCAGGCGTACCGGGGGTCAAACGCGGCAAAGTAACCATTATTGGTGGAGGGGTCGTCGGCACGAATGCCGCCAAGGTTGCCATCGGTCTCGGCGCAGATGTGACCCTGATCGATCTGAGTCTGCAAAGGCTGCGCCAGCTGGATGATATTTTTGGCAACCAGCTCCATACGCTGGTGTCCACCCCATCCAACATTGCTGAGGCCGTGGCGCAAAGCGATCTGCTGATCGGGGCTGTGCTGATCACCGGTGCCAAGGCCCCGCGCCTCGTAACAGAAACCATGGTACAGACCATGCAGCCCGGCTCTGTGATCGTGGATGTCGCCATCGACCAAGGTGGTATTGTTGAGACGATTGACCACATCACGACACATGATCAGCCGACCTATGTGAAGCATGGCGTCATTCACTATGCGGTAGCAAACATGCCGGGCGCGGTACCGCAAACCTCGACGCTTGCCCTGACGAACGCCACCCTCCCCTATGCTCTCCAGCTCGCGGATCTGGGTGTACAGGAGGCACTTCGCAGAAGCAAGCCGTTGCTTAGCGGCACAAATGTCCTGAACGGACATATCACCTACGAAGCAGTCGCCCGCGACCTGGGTTACCCTTACGTTCCGGTGGAACAGGCATGGCAGGCGAAGGCTTTGCAATAAAATAGCGCACCTCAAAGAACCACACATTCTCTCCCCTGAGGGTTAAAGAGGTGTGGTTCTTTTTTCTGTTCACTGTAGCCAATGCATTCGTGTATTCGCTGCTTTCAGACGATTTCTGACGAAAGGAATATCTGCAGATGGCGGTAAATATCCGTGATCTCGTCCAGCGACATACGCACCAGTCCGCTGGACGAGGGTGCCACAAATTCATGCATCTCGGGGATGAGCGGTTCAGACTGAAATCCCCAATTTACTTTGGATTTTTTACTGTATTCGGTGTATACGCCTTTGCCGACAAAGCAAGCGACCTTCGGACGATATTCCTTTAGCTTCGCATGCAGCTCCAGACGTCCTTTGGCGTATTCCTCGCGCGTAATGTCCTCCACGCCCCTGGTAGGGCGGGAAACGATATTCGTAAAACCGTAGCCAAGCTTCAGCAGCTCCCGATCTTCCGATGGATCGTACAAGCGAGGCGTCAAGCCTGCTCCCTCCAGTATGCGCCAAAAACGGTTGCGAGGATTCGCATAATGATGGCCTACTTCGCCTGATTTCAAGCTGGGATTAAAACCAATGAATACGACGGATAATCCATAATCCAAATGATCATCTACCTCATGCAGCTCTGTCTCCTGCTCTGACATGGGCCTCCCCTTCCTCAAACAATATCCAGCGGCTGCTTCCGTGTTGGCGGAGAAAAAGCTTCGTCTATTCGTTGAAGCTGCTCAGAAGTAAGCCGCATATGGGCTGCCGCCGCATTTTCCCGTACGTGCGATTCCTGTATCGCCTTTGGGGATTGCCCAAACATCGCCATCCCGTATAACCCACGCGAGCGCAATTTGGGATGTTCAGTGGCCTGATGCCGCTGGCTTGTCAAAGACATGGCTCTGAGTCCAATGCTGTCCACCATCCGAGGTCGTATACATCACAGGTGCCTGCTCCGAATCCGAGAAAATAGCCCAGCCTTCCTTGGCATTCGCCATCCCGATTTGCTGGCTGCCATAGCCGTCAAAGCTTTGCTTGCCATTGTTCCACGTTTTGCCGCCGTCATTCGTCCAGCCAATCGTATTGGGCTTGTCGCACGGTGCGCAGTAGCCGCCCATCAATGCCGTATTGCTGTTAACCGCATAAAGCATCCCCGGTGCCACCCCTTCATTTTTGGGAACCTGATTGTCCTGCTGGCTAATACCGGGTGCGGGACCGCCGCCAGCCGTGGCATTGGCCAGTACAGCGCGCCAGCTTTGACCGCTATCGGCCGTATGCCAAAGCGAATACGAAGTCTGATTCATCCCCGTGCCTCCAATCAGCTCAATCCATGCGTTGCCTCGTTCCACCGAACGGATAATGGCCCCGTTCAGAGGCTCCTCGGTTGTCCGTGACATGACGGCAGTCCACTTTTGCCCCCCGTTAACGGTGTGTAAAATCTGGAACGAGCGGTCTGTGTCCTGCGCTACCACCCAGCCGTTTTGCCGATCATGAAAATAGGGCTGTCCCACTGTATGATCAGGCACAGGAAGCGCAGACCAGCTTTGTCCGCCATCCTTCGTATATTGGCTGCTGCTGAATCCTTCTTTGGAGGATATAAAGTGTAAAAAGCCTGCTATTCCTTGCTTAGGCACTGTCCCTACAGTCTCCCAGCGTTTGCCGCCATCGCGCGTTGCCAGCAGCGACCCGCTATCGGCCATAACAGCCCAGGCCTGCTGGTCGTTCAAGGCAAAAATCTGCTGCACCGTACCTTGGCCCTGATATTGCACATTCCAAGCCGATCCGACGGAGCCGGATGTACCTGCGTCTGTCCGGGCTATCCAGCCATTGCCACCGATCCAGCCGGATCGGCCGTCGATCAGACGCAGCGCGGTAATATCGTCCATGCGGACCTTCGCTGCATTGGCGTCCGTAGATGCTTGTCCTCCGGTCCCTGGCGTAGCGGATGGGGATGTAGTATTGCTCCCGTCAGAAGCGGTCTGCTGTTCCGGTGTATGTACAGCCGCTCCTGAACCGTTCGCCTGTGCCGACGTTGAACCTGGCTGCTCATTCTGGACCGCTTGTCCCTCCGATTTTTTCGGTCCGTTTTGTGCACCAGTTCCACATCCCGCCGCCATGATGGCTACGGCGAGCAAAAGCAGCCATGCCGATGTTTTTTTCTTCATTTTCGTTCATCCCCTTAGGTTGTTGATATACATGCTGTGCGGGTATCGTGATCACAGCAGGGCATATTCTATGTATTACCCTACTGTCCTCGTTTCACTCTTGCGAGTCCAGAGCAACAAAGCCTCCTCTTTCAATGGCCCGGGTTCCTTCTTCGCTTTGCAGCCAATCGAGCAATCGCTGCAGAGAAGGACGTGGCTTCTCACCTTCCCGTGTGACCACGAATAGTTGAGCCGTAAATGGATATTGCCCCGAACGGATATGTTCTTTGTTCGGCTCCACTCCATCAATAGGCAGAAACTTAACCTCTTGACGATTATGCATCACATTGGCAAAATAATAAAATGAATAGCCAAGCGCGTTGTGATCCTTGTTAAAATCTGCGACTGCATTAATCATACCACCCATAATGCCAATTTGGAGTTCCCGAGGCGGTTCAGTCATCTCATGGCCTTCCATTACCTTCTTTTCCATATACGTCTGACTACCTGAATTTTCCTCCCGCTGATAAGCAATGATTGGCTGATCCTTTCCCCCTACTTCATTCCAATTATGAATAGATCCTTCATATATGCGGCGAACCTGTTCTGAAGAAAGTCCCTTAACCGGATTTTCTTGATGTACGAGAAAAATAAATGCATCCCGTCCAATGGGGATGAGCTTCATGTGTACCCCGCGGCTTTTCGCCAGACGCAGTTCCTCATCGGATGGTCCGGCCACCAGAATCAGATCCGCCTTCTTTTCGATCAAATTTACATATGCCTGATGTGTCGTATTGAATCTCAGTTCGTGTGCTGCGCGCGCCTGGCTCATTCCGGTCAATTCATGCAGCATATCCTGTGCGAACGGAATGGCCGCAGTAGCTCCGTCAACTACCGGAAAATCCCTCTCGGCAATGTATGGATGTTGAGGAAGCCTCAATGCAATCGTCAGTACAATGATGAGCGCAGCGGACATCGAAACGACTACCCATTGCCATCTATGATCTGCCTTTCCGTCCTTGTCGGTTACCGCTGGATAACGATCTACCTCAACACCTATTACCATACCAGCTATCGGCAGCAGTACAGTCAGCAGAAACCAGATTTCACTATGCTGTGTATAAGGCTCCAATACCTCCAGCACAGGCGCCGCCCAAGCGTGATAAAGTGAAAACAGCTCCCACGAGCCTCCCCACACCTCAGCAGGTTGACCGCCAGATCCCTGTAGCCCCACAATCCACAGGCACAGCCCACACAATAATGATAACAGTCCGGTCAGCATCAGTGGAAGCTTATGCATGCTGGAAATACGTGCACTCAAGGCACCGTAAGCCGCAAAAATCAGTCCGACAATCCAAGCGTATAGCACCAGCATCACAATCACGGCTGTATCTGTTACACCTTCATGTCTCAGCAGAAGCTGCACATTGGATGCCACAACGATACTCCAAATGACATTAAACATGACTGAAAACAATCCAAACATAAACGTACCGCCCAGCCATGGCCAAAACCATGCTATCCGCACAGAAGCGCCTTTCTCCGTATCAGCTATAACTCCCTTTGGATCAGACATGCACATCCCCCTATACCTATATATGAAATGAGACTGTAAGCAATTGCTTCTTCATTGTACAATTATGGTAAAGATTAGTATACGAGGAGATGGTAAAATGTGCGTATCCGATCATCAGGATCATACATCCGATGTAACCTTGCTCCGAAAAGCACACGATGATCTATGGTATTCCTTACAGCATATTCCGAATGACGAGGCACTCAAGTTGCTTCACAGCTTTGCAACACAGGTAGCGTTCTATCATGAGAAAAAGGACAAGGAAGCGGACTGGAAAAGCTACTTCAGAACCCCCTTGCCCTATATAGCGATAGCCGTTGGTATTTCACTACCAGCCACCATGTGGCTTCTGATTTTGTTCTTACCCTAATGTGTATGGCAAAAAAGGCCTCCCCTGCAGGAAGGCCTTTTTGGTATTGGATCTTCTTTAGATTACTCTGGCATGAATCAAAAAACGGTGCTGCTTCACGTCCCAATATCCATCACGTTGGATGTCCAAATACAGACCATACAGCTGTTCTATATATTTCTGTGGCTGAAAGTCTGCAATCGCTTGACTCTCTATGCCTCTAATTACGTCAGTCCAAATGTGGAGAAGCTCTTGCTTGTTGTTCCGAGCCTTTTAAGGAGCTATCGGTAAAGCCTTCGCAAGCTCCGGTGTGATGTCTTTTGGGGCTAATAAGTAATAAACCGTATAAAAGCCGGAACCGCTGATGGACTTGATTTTGACTTGGAACAGATAAGTGCCTTTCTCCACTTGTGGATCATAGCTATAATTATTTCGGTTATCCAGCACAGTATTCCAAAGTTTTGGATCTTCAATTGCGGTGACTTTATACTTCTGCTGCAATATCCTGAATAAATTCACTTCATCAATATACTTGCCGGGTTGATACGGCTCCTTCTCTTGAGAAACCATTGGAATAGCTCGAACCGATATAATGTCTTTCGACGTGATAATCACCTTGTCGGCGTATCCTTTACGTTCCAGCCAAGCATTCAGCTTGTGGAAGGATATGCGCCAATTAAAGGAGACGTTGCGCGTCCATTCCGGTTCTTCTGCTGAAATAGATGAAGGTTTGTTCAGAATTTCAATATTCCCCAACGCATAAGAGCCTGCCTGCATTTCTCTATAGCTCATGTCCAAAACTTCTTCTTTCAGTACTGCTTCAAATTCACGAATATCTTTCGGATCAGTCAGAACAACTCGTCGTTCATTATCATCTGTCGATTGAATGCTGATCGTCTCCGCTGTACCATACAGCTTATCCAGTGAGTAGCTTACTGTTTTGTACGGCTCAGACAGCATCACTTTCGCCAGCGCTGCCTGAAAAGGCCGCTCAGGAAATGTATAGCTGCGAGTCATAATGGTACCATCATCCAAACGATAGGCAATGGATATCCTTTGTTGAGGTTCTTTATTCGACCCGGACGTCTCTCCAGCTGAATGTGCTCTTACAAGCTCACGCTGTAAATTCAGCACAGCGGCGATAAAAGCTTTATCTTGCGAAAAATAAAGATTTTTCCGTGTTGATCCCCCGTCCAGATACAAATTTGGCCCGGCATAGACTTGCTCGACTGAATGCGCGGTTGGAATTCGTTCCTCGTAGCCTATCCAACCAGACGTGGGGATGTACATTGCCAGACCCAAAACTGCACCGTATGCAATCAACTCCAGCAAAGCACGAACACGTACAATTTGCCATGTCTTGCGGATTACCATCTCCACAGCAATATAGCCCAAAATAGCTCCAAGCACATACCCGAAGATCGACCAGTCTCTCCCCTGGCCTCCTGTGCTATAAAAATATTCTCCTATCAGCAGCATGGCACATAACATGACTCCTGCCTTAAATAAGGGTTGGAAGAAAGTAAAGGCCATGGCCTGCGTTGCCTTCTCTGCGAGCCGTTTGCGATATAACACATAGCTTAAAATCATAAACAGCAAGGAAACACCAATATAAATAAGCAGCTCCACATATGAAAATGCGCTACTCGACAAATCCATAATGCGGGCGAACGGCGATAAACTATACCAAATATTATTGCCGCTACGCAACCCCACGCCATTACTATTTTGAACAATGGTTCCAATAATCTGAGAGTAACCATATAGATTGTGCCCCAGAAAACGACTAATCATGGAGTACAAAAAAAAGGGCAACAACAGCAAAACATACACTACAACGGATTGCAACAGCGATTGCCCTACACAGATACCTACAAACACGGTAAAAACAAACAGGAAAATCGTAAGAACCGATACAACCAAAGCCCATGATCCAATGTCATTGATATGGAAAATAAAAGGAAATTCAACCGACGTGTTTAGCAGGGCCGTTACTCCCGCAGTCAGCCATACGGGTACGAGTAAAAGGATAAGACCGCTAATTAAATGTGCCGTTAACAGATGCTCTCTGCGTAAGGGCAGGCTGTGATATAAATCCGAGGAGCCCTGACGCTGAATAAAACGAAGCAGCATCACACCCGCCAGCACAGGTACGGCCAATAAAATGATATTTTGCAATCCATCGCCTGAGCTCGTAACATCGAACAGGCTTCTCAAAACCGTGGGCACTCGCTCGTTTCCAGTACTCATAAATAACGGCAGTGGCACTGTAAACAGTAATCCCGCCAAGTACAACAGACCGATCCAGCCATGCTGTCTCAGGCTTTGGCGAACCACGCCGCCGCTATAGAAGAATCGGTTGGATGTCATAACCCGCGTCCTCCATTTCATAAATGAAAATTTCCTCCAGCGTCAACGGTAGCAAATCGAATACATGCGGCTCATACGCTTGAATCGTTTCTGCAATCCGCTCTCGTTCCCCACGGATAATCAGCAGCAGAACACTGCCTCTCCGCTCCTTATGTACAACCGAAAGTTGCTTGTATACGGCTTCCTCATGCGCGCTTTCACGAAAAGCAACCTGCACCTTATGGGTATCGGACTTGAGGTCGTCGACTTCCTTTTCCAGCAGCATGCGTCCCTGGTGCATAATGCCGACGTGATCACACATGTCTTCGATCTCACGCAAATTATGGGATGAGATCACGACGGTCAGCTCGCGCGCGGCGGTTTCCTGGAACAGCAGATTTTTGATCATTCGTCGCATCACAGGGTCCAGTCCATCAATCGGCTCATCCAAAATCAACAGTTCAGGCATACAGCTCAAGGCAAGTAAAAATGCAGCCTGCCGCTTCATCCCTTTGGAAAAACGGTGTAGTTTACGTTTGGGGTCCAGCTTGAAAATGCCCGTAAGCTGCATGTATCGTTCCTCACTCCAGCTTGGATAAATGGAGCGATAAAAACGGGCCATCTGTTGAATCGTCGCCTGCGGAAAAAAATAGGGTGTATCCGGCATAAACAGAATGCGCTGCTTGACTTCGGGCTGCTCATATACGGCTTGCCCCCCAATCAGCACCTTCCCTGTATCCGGTCGATAGATTCCGGCAATCATTTTGAGCAGTGTCGTTTTACCCGCCCCATTCGAGCCCAGCAACCCAAAAATGGAGCCCTTCTTCACCGTAAGGGCGAGTTGATCCACCGCCTTTTCATCTGCAAATGTCTTTGTGACTTCCCTTAATTCAATCAAGGGACATCCCCCTTTCCTTCAATTGCATCGCTTCCACGTATATGGCGTCCACTTCCGGCTGCGTAAAACCAAAATGGACGGCTTCGATCATCTGCTTTAACAGCGCTGCCCGAATCTCATCCCGCTTCATTTGCTGCGGCTGCTGCTCGGCAGGTGTGACAAAGCTGCCCTTGCCTTGGACAGAATAGATATATCCTTCGCGTTCCAGCTCACGATACGCCTTCTGAATCGTATTCGGATTCACTGTAAGCTGAGCGGACAATGCCCGTACGGAAGGCAATTGCTCATCCGGCTGAAGTGATCCGTACACGATCATTTCCTTCACCTTGTCCATTAGCTGCTCGTAGATTGGCTTGCGGCTGCGGATATCCAGCTCGAACATGGACTTCCTCCTTTCAAAACCTGATCAGATGTATCTGCATATTTCAAACTGTTCTAACTGTATTATTATTAATAGTACAGTTAGAACAGTTTGTCAATCATTTGTTTGGTTATTTATTACAAAAAATAGCCGTGATGCATGATGCATCACGGCTATTTCTTTTAACATTCCTTCGACCCATAAGGCTCATCACGGCTCATATTCGCCAGCGCTTCCTCTTCCGACAGCTTAAGATCCAGTTGGAAGCGGAACGTCGATCCCTGGGCCTCTTCACTATCCACGCCAATGGAACCGCCTATCAGGTTAACCAGGCTTTTGCAGATCGACAGCCCCAGACCTGTGCCTCCATATTTCCGGTTCAGTGCGGGATGGAGCTGAGAAAGGGGCTGAAACAATAGGTGCTGGCGATCAGTGGGAACACCGATGCCGGTATCGGTTACACTGAACTCAATCAAGCATTTCCTTTTACGGCGACTGTAAACCTTTTGCTCGGCAAAGATGTTTATCTGACATGATATTGGATGTCTATAGAGACTAATTTCAGTGGTAATCTTAGAGCTATTTGTTTATACCACCCGGCTAAGAAAATGACGCAAAAATCGCTCCGCATCGACCTCAAGTGCCACATCGACAGAGGGCAGCGCCTGAGCTTCGCGCTCGTTTTGCACCTCACGGGTGCGACCGACTTCAGGGGAATCCCCCACCTCAACAGCAATACGCATCGGACGCGTCTGCACAAAACTGGAATCTATGGCTAGTCCAACGGCCAATGGATCATGCAAAGCACAGCCTGCAATACCAGGTCTGAAATTGCCATAGGCTTCCATATAAAAGTCCGTCATATCTGCCATAAACTTGCCCAGCTCGGTTCCTTGCTCACGCCACTTGTCTACATCATGCTGGGGAAGCAGCGTCTGCATGGTCACATCCAGCCCGACGAGTGTAAGCGGGAAACCCGCTCCCAGCACATAGGCTGCGGCTTCCGGATCAGCGTAGATATTCGCTTCAGCGGCCTCGGTCACATTCCCTCGTATTGTAACCGCCCCGCCCATAATGATCAGGCGGTCAAGCAATTTCGGCAATTCGGGGCAGCGATCCAGCGCAATCGCAAGATTGGTCAGCGGTCCCACAGCTACCAGGGTAAGCTTGCCTTCATAGCGACGAGCCTGTCCAATTATAAAATCAGCCGCATCTCCAGACGCTGCCTGACGGAACGGCGCTCCTTTGAGCTGGTTGCCAATGCCGTCTTCACCATGAATATGGCGGGAATACGGCTTGAACAGCTCACGGGCATACGGCTTGTGAGCGCCGGACACGACCGGAGCCTCTACACCCAGCTTTTCCAGCAGAATCAGTGAGTTGCGTGTCGCCTCCTCCACCGAGATATTGCCAAAGGTGGTTGTAATGCCGAGCAGCTCCAATTCCGGCGAATGGACAGCGTATGCAATGGCAAGTGCGTCGTCGATCCCCGTATCTACATCTAAAATTAACTTTTTACTCATGATGACCTCCACAGTAGAACAGCATTCTTTTTTATTATACACAATTTGAATGCTTATTCCCTTGATCATGAGGTTCTTTCGCTGAAGACGATCAAAAAAGCTACGGCAGTTATGCCGTAGCTTTTCCTTCAGGGTTTTTCTTCTATTGTTTAAGCGCACATCTTCTGTCTTAATCTTAAGGCTCGATTCCCCATACCAGCTTATCATTTTGGAACAACGTTACTTTGTTCCATTCTGTATAAGAGGTTTTGGTTGGATCAAACGAGTAGTCATTGGATTCGTCGTGATTAGACCAGTCGCTTTTGTTAATGCGGACCTGAATTTCACCTGTTTGTGCTCCAGCAGCAAGCGTGCCGGCAGCAGAACTGAAACCAATTTCAATATATTTGTCTGTAAAGGTACGCAGCACGTTATCATTACCTATTTGTGCCCAGTCCACTGCAGACTGCATGTCTTGGTTACCCTCTTTAGTGAAGTAGTAGCGGATTTTCAGGTCACTCAGCTTCACAGGAGTTGTCCCATTATTTTTTACGTTAAAAAATGGTTTAATTGCATTATTCGTTGGGTCGGTATCTCCAGCCCGGTACAGAACAGCCAGGTCACCTGCAGGTTCTGGTGTAGGTGTTGGATCTGGTGTTGGTGTAGGTGTTGGATCTGGTGTTGGTGTAGGCGTTGGATCTGGTGTTGGTGTTGGCGTTGGTGTAGCCTTCGATCCAACGGTCACTTTCACTACAGCTGAATCCTTGCTTGAACCATTTGCATTCGTAGCACTTATTACATAATAGTAAGTCGTTCCATTCGTCAAATCTGTATCCGTGTATTGTGTACCTGTTACACGAGACGCAATCGTTGTAAAAGGACCTTCCTCACTGGTAGCACGCTTCACTGTGTAGCTTTGGGCACCAGTGGAAGCAGCCCAAGTCAGATTCACGCCCAATTTTCCCTGTAAGTCTGCCGGTACTGCCGGAGCTTCTGGTGTTGGTGTTGGTGTAGGTGTTGGCGTAGGTGCTGGGTCTACGCTACCATCAGCAGCTTTGATTACTGGATATGCATTGTTCACCAGCATAACGAACTGATCATGGAACCAGGCACCGGAAATCGGAGCATTCGGCAATGCGCCTGTCAATACGCCGTCACTGGTTGTGTAAGTAGGATCACACATCCGGTCAAAGCCTTTGCCCTCATCGTTCGGAATGAGCGAGCTGGAGCCGTCGGAAGCACCCGGAGGCTTCGCCCATACATATGCATCGACATGGGAAGCCGGAGCGGTTTGAGGAGGTGTCCCCATACCTGCGCCACTGTTGTTACACCAGTTACCGCGATGGTCGCGTCTGTCCACACGGCCTGAGTTCACGTACGAATTAATATCGTTACCTGTAGCTTTAGTTGGACGGTTCGGCCCACCCCAGCCGTTACGGCCGGTATCAATCAGCATACCGAGAGAACTTGGCCAGCCTGCATTTACAAAATCTTTGTGCAGACCTTCTGTGAAATGCAGCTCATCGAAGTAAGGGTTCCATTCGTAATACTTGGAAGACTTGATCGGCTGTCCGTTAATATTCAGGTTGGAATCAGGCAGATTGGGCTCAACCAGCGGCGTAGTGTTGGCTGTATTGGTGATAAAGCCGTCTACGCTGGACAGTCCTTTAGATGTGTTTCTGAAAACGTTGGTATACAGGGAAACTGTTGCTGAACGGTTGTTATCCCAACCGAGCCAGCCGGAGTGACCGATATCTACGTATTTGTATACGTTAGGAATTTCGTTCAGTTTGTTGATTGTGTACTGAATGCCGGTTTCATAGATACCGGTGGATTTGGCTTGAGCACATTTTGGATCGCTCATATTGGTTACCAGGTTCGGTAAACTGTCCGGTTCAATGATCGTTACGATACGAATGTCCTTATATTTGGGGTTGGCAAGGATCTCAGCAATCTTGTCGACATAATCCTTTTTGTACGTTTCCAGACCTGCCTGGGTCAGCGGAAGCTCACCGTTGGAAGCCAAGGCATGACAATCCCGTCCGGGCAGATCATATATAATAAACTCTGCCGTAATCGGCGTGTCGCCTTTCTTTTGGGCCAATACTTGATCCAAATGCTCTTCCAGACCAAGATTGCCTGGAGTCCCGTTAATGGCAGCGATGCGATCGAGCCATACGGATGTCGGGAACGTTTTGACGGTTTGCATTTTCGCTTTCAGCGTAGCATCGGTAACCTTGGCAATTGACGTATCGACGAAAGCGGCATAATCAGGACTAATATACTTTGTTGCCCCGATATAAGGATTGTCCACATGGGATTCTGCATTTATTTTACCTGCCAATCCTGTACCTGGTAAAAAACTACTTGCGACGAGTGATAGCGCAAAAGCATACTTCATGCCTTTACGAAGCACTTGCTTTGTTTTCAATTCTTTCACCTATCTTTCTTAAATTTTGTTTACTCATCCTATGTCGTCACCTGATTGTTACATGATTTTGCGTGATTGCACCCTCTTTCCTCAAAAAAAGTAGCGTGCATAGCCGCAAAAGTAAGCGCTTTCTGTACTTCCTCGCGCTCGAATTTCGTATTATCCCCTTTTTGTCACCTCCTATGTTAGATTATAGTAACCCTGAAATCTGCTGTAAATTGAATAAATTAGGGTCTAGATTATAAATTAGGCACTCGGATTGCCACATTTCCAGTTATTTCCGTCTTCCCGTTTCTGATGACCGAGTCCCTCGTATGATGAATCATCCCTGATGTTACAAGCTTTTCCAAGATTCGAGTTCGACACAAAAGGAGCAGATTCTTAAAAATTAGGGTGCATTCTTTAATTTCCGTCAGCTAAAATCGACAAAATAAATCTCGGACTGCGATCCATGCCAAATGGTTAAATCTATCAACAATAAAAGGGTATTTTCAGACCTCATAGCCATGAAATTACCCTTTCTTGTTGTGTAGTTATCGTTATAAATTATCGTTACGCAGCATCATGGTCATTCATCATGCATGTGAGGATTTTGCAAAAATCCAATAAGCGACTTCCAATGAACAATATATAGATCGAAATGGTCTAGTTCGTCTATATATTGCACTTTGGAGCGACTGGAATCGAATTTTGCAAAATCCTGATGTACGTACATGTAGTGAACGCTAATGCGATGGTACCAAGCTGCTAGGCTTGGCTTGGCTGCACCTTTTCACGTTCCTTGCCTTTGTCGGATTCGCCCGCATTTTTGTTGGCCGCCTCCCGGTCCAGTTGCATTTCCTCAATCGTCTTCACCTTAAGCCTTGCCGCTCCCTCATAAGGACGAGTTGGGATTAGATCACCTGCAGCCAGACGCTGACGCGCCTCGGCAATCGCCGCTTCGTATTGTGGAAGCCATGCTTCCTGCGCTACCAGCATTTCATCGACCATCTGCCAAATTTCTTGTGGGTTACAAACCGCACCCACCAGCGGGTCCATCATAAACGCTTGACGCAGCAGCTTATCATCCCCATGCACAGCCGCTTCGACAGCCAGACGCTGGACGGAAATACTTACATTGCAGACGGCCGCAGGACCAAGCGGAAGCTCCCCGACATGTGGCATGGAAATACCGTTCCGATCCACGTATCCCGGTGCTTCAATGATCGCATCGTCCGGCAGATTGGAGATTACTCCGTTATTGACGACATTAAAATGCCCGCGGTATACACGCCCGGTTTCCAGCCCTTCGATAATGTACGAGCCGTGCTCCTCACCACGATTCTCCGCCGTGTACACCAATGGGTCTTCTTTCATCCAGTTTGGAAAATCGGTCTCGAACCAGTTGCGTCCTTCCGTACATACGCGTAGATAGCCACCTGTTTCTCCGTTGATCCAGCTGCCCAGATCAATCCAGTCGAGAATTTCATCCGGGCGCTTTCGGTACCAGGGAACATATTCACTTAAATGACCGTTTGATTCTGTGCTGTAATAGCCAAAACGACGAAGCATGTCGATTCGTACCTTTTCGGTGCGGCTATATTCGGGATGCTTTTCAAAAGCCTCCAGCAGTCCTGCCGTCAGATCCTTCCCTTTATGAGATGCCTGGATGTACCACGTCTGGTGATTGATTCCGACGCACACAATGTCCACATCCTGCTTCTTCAGGCCGTACACCTCGGCAATTTGGTGATGACCGTGCTGGACGCCGTGACATAGACCAATCGTACGCACACCGCCGTACTTGTTGCAGGCCCACGTCATCATCGCCATCGGATTCGAGTAGTTCAGCAGCAGTACATCCGGTGCACTCAGCTCGCGGATATCCTTGCAAATGTTCAGCATTTCAGCAATCCCGCGCTGCCCGTACATGATCCCTCCGGCACACAGCGTATCTCCTACACATTGATCCACGCCATATTTTAATGGAATATCCACATCAGTGGAAAAGCCTTCCAGACCACCGACCCGGATTGTACAAATAACGTATTTGGCATCCTTTAAAGCTATCTTTCGATCCGTAGAGGACTGTATTTGTATGGCCAAACCGTTCTCCCGAATATCCCGCTGGCACAGCTCGGTGACCATATCCAGATTGTGCTGACTAATGTCCGTAAAAGCCACTTCAATCTCGTTAAATTCCGGCACTGCCAACAGGTCTCGCAAAATTCCACGGGTAAAACCTATGCTTCCCGCTCCAATAAAAGCTACTTTAAATGGCACGGCAAATGACACGGCAATCAACCTCCGACATTAGAGTTGTGATATACCGTCATTGTAGCAACATACCTGTGGGAAGCGTTATCAAAATCATGACCAGATTCGTGTTTAGGTGTCAAAAATCCTAACCCGTTTTCCTCTTTGCCTTGTTATATTTTGACGGCATGATTACAATTTGCAATTCCTCCTCAATTACCGCGCGTATACTGACGATAGCTGCGTGAGGTTGTTTTGTTGCTGTATAATGAGTTGAATCTGTAAATATTCCCAAAGGAGTAGGACATGTCAAACCGTAAATGGATATTTATCCTTATCCCCGTCTTCCTGCCATTTGCCTGGCTGCTGTTTCAGTTCACTCTGTCTTCTCTGCAAATTCACCAATTTTCAGAGCAATTGAAGACGGTTTCATCAAAAGACGGGGCTCCCGATACAAAAGTGGTATTGATATCGCAGGAGTTGGACAATTATTACTGGCGGTCAATCGAACAAGGAGCCCGAAAGGAAGCGGAACAGTACGGTATGCGGCTCGATTATATCGGGCCGGACCGCATTAATCCGTCCGAGCAGATCAAACTGCTGGATAAAGCGATCGCCGCCAAGGCGGATGCAATTCTGGTTCAAGGGATCAATGATCCGGAGTATCGCCGATTAATCGACAAAGCGGCCGGACTTGGCATACCCGTCATCACGATCGATACGGATGAGCCGGACTCCCGAAGACTGGCTTACGTTGGAACGGATAATGAAGGAGCAGGAAAGCGGATGGGCGTGCTGTTGGCGAAAGCCTCCGGAGAGCGTGGCGACATTGGAGTTATGATCAGCAACGAGCGCGTCGAGAACCAGCGTCTCAGGCTTGCTGGCTTTCGTTCCGTGATCAGCCGCTATCCCAAGCTCCGCATTGTGGAGATTCGCTCCTCGGACATTTCGCGGCTTCAGGCAGCCCAGCAAGCTCAGAACATGCTCAGCCGATATCCGCAGATCCGCTACATGGTCGGATTCAGTGCGCTGGACGGCCTTGGCATTCTGGAAGCCTCGGAGCGGAGCGGAGCGCGGAGTTTGCAGATTTTCGCTTTTGACGATATGGCCGATACGTTGGAGGCCGTCAAAGATTGCAAAATCGAACTGACCATTGTTCAGCAGCCTGTGGAAATGGGGGCTAAGGCCATAAAACTGCTGAATGATTATTTAAAGGGGAATGATCCCCAGAAATTAACATACACCAGGGTATATGAAGTGCATGCGAACACTCCCGACAACATGGCCGGAGATGACGAACGATGACGATCAGAACGAAGCTGCTTCTGTTCATCCCCCTCCTAGTTGTGTTCGCCAATATCATCGCTTATTTTGTATTCCAAAGCGGAAAGGTCGTACAACAGAGCTACGATGAAATGCTTGGCCGAATTCTGCTCATCGAGCAAACCTCTGAATCGGCGGAAAGCAACTTAAAGCTCCTTTACGCCTATCTGCTTAATCCGAGAGACGATAAGGCTGCGCAGGTCCCGACAGAACGCCAATTGATGCAGTTGAAAGGCAGAATTCAGGAAGTCTCCGACTCGGCCGCCCCTTCATTCGCCGAGGAGGACTACGTGAATCTGTTGGCCACATTTCTTGAACAGAAACAAGCCGCAGTTCTGGACGCAAATGCACAAGATCCTCAATCGGCTTTTGAACATTATATTGAAGCGGAGAAAACCGTCAGCTATATCCACGAGGAGGGGCAGCGACTGATCGACGCTGAACTGGCTTATTACCGGCCGATCATCGAGAACATCCGGAACAAGAATGAGCAAATGAACGGATTGGGAGTGGCGTTGTTCGGCATGAACGCGCTGATGGGGGTTTTGCTTGCAATCTGGGTCTCGCGCAGCATTACTGGTCCTGTCGGCAGACTTGTCGTACTGGCGAAGCGAATCGCAACAGGCGATCTGAATATCGAGCCCCAACCGCGACGGGATGACGAGCTAGGCGTACTGTCGGACGCCATTTCGCAAATGTCCACCGATTTGAGCATCCTCATCGAGAAGGATAAAAAGAGCCTGGAAATGCAGCGGCTTGTGAAGGAACTGGAGCTTCTGGCCCTGCAAAATCAAATTAACCCGCACTTTTTGTTCAATACCTTAAATGTGCTATCCAAGCTGGCGATCCTGGAAGGGGCGGAGAAGACCAGCGACCTGATCGTTTCGATGTCCAATCTGCTGAGGTACAGCCTGCAGAAGCTGGACAAACCCGTAACTCTCCAGGAGGAGCTGGATCATATCCGCGAATACGTAACAATCCAGCAGGCGCGCTTCCGGGACAGAATTCGCTTTGATCTTCACTTTGACGCTTCCGTACTTCAGCAGCAAATTCCGGCCCTGACGATCCAGCCGTTGATTGAAAACGCTTTTCTTTATGGTGTGGCAGATATGGAAAACGGAGCCATTATCGCGTTGACGCTGTCGAGAGCGGGCGAAGATGTGCAAATTGTAATTTCGGACAATGGAAAGGGCATGGCGGAGGAAACCCGACTGTCCGTGCTCCGTCTTGAAGGCGGAGCCGAAAGCAGCAGTTCAACGGGACTTGGAATGCAAAACGTGTTTAAGCGGCTACAGTTGTTCTACGGAAAGGAAGGAATGGTTGAAATCAGCAGCAATACCGGACAAGGTACTGCCATAACAATACGAATTCCAGTCAAGAAGGAGAGTGAGCGGACTGATGTATCGGTTGTTGATCGCGGATGACGAGGCTTTGGAGAGGGAAGGACTGGAATTGACAGTGGAACGGGCGATGCCGGGGGTATTCCGGTTTATTCATGCCGGCAATGGCCGCATGGCAATTGAATGTGCGGAAGAGCACCGTCCCCATATTGCCATTCTGGATATCAATATGCCCGGAATCGATGGGCTCGAAGCGCTTCGTGAATTAAAGGAGCGGCTTCCCGATACCCGATTCGTGCTCGTCACCGCCTATGATTATTTTGCCTATGCCCGGGAGGCGCTCTCTTTGGGCGTAAAAGAGTATATTCTGAAGCCGGCGAAGCGAGAGTTAGTCATCGGTACACTGAAACGACTGATTGAAGAAATTGAGCGCGAGAAGCGGGCACGTACGGAAGAATTGGAGCTTAAGCACAAAATTTCACAGCTGATGCCGCTCGCAGAAAATGAGCTGGCTTTAATGCTTATGGTCGACCAGACGGTGGATTCGAGCGCTTCCCAGCTGTCGGAATGGCTGGACTTTCCTCTTGATCAGGGAAGCGCCATCATTGCCGCCTTTGACGGATACATGGACGAGCAGGATAAAAAGAAAATTTACGATCATTTCCGAAGCTATGTAAAAACGCATGGCCCGAATTCCATTGTAAGCTCCTTGATCGACCATCATGTAGCCACTTTTTTACGAAAGCCGCCTGCCACCGGCGAAAACGGCTGGCGGCAGCTGGTTAAACACCTTGTCCAGCAGCTCTCCGAGCTTGCCCGGCAGCAACTTGGCATAAAGACGGCCATTGGAATCGGATCGCTGCATAACGGCGAGGAAGGACTTCGCAAGTCCTATTTCGAAGCCGTTTTTGCCTCCACCCTACGCAAGCGGGATGGGGGTTACTGCCACTTTGACGAACTGAAGTCGTCAGAGGCCGGAAACACTTCTTTGCTTGCCGTCAAAGCGGAGAAAGGAATGCTTCAGCAGACGTACGTCATGTCAGCACTGCAACGGATACGCGAACAGCGGGAGGTTCAAACACTGACTATGCTGGGCAGGGCGAAAATGTATATCGAGGAACGATTCAACGATGATCTTTCGCTGGAAGAAGTAGCTGATTTCGTCCATTTGAATCCTCACTATTTCAGCAAAATTTTCAAACAGGAATACGGAGAAACGTTCATCGACTTCGTAACCCGGCTACGGATTGATAAAGCCATTTCTCTGATTAAGGCCGGCAATCTTGCTCTTAAAGAAATCAGCTTTGAAGTGGGTTATAAGGACCCGAACTATTTTAGCCGCGTCTTTAAGAAGATAACGGGCGTTCCTCCCACTGAGTTCAAAGGCCAAAAATAGCAGAGATTCATCCATGCCGACCATCGGCATGGATTTTTTTAAGCTCGAATGACAAGGTAATGCTAGGTTTAGCCCCTCTGTCTCCAATTCGGGAATCGAAGCCAAAATCGTGCATGAAAAGGTCCGTTTATTGAAGACGATAACCGGCCTTTCTTTTATAAGCGCATGTTATACTTCTCCTCGAATAACGGAATGAGGTTCCAGGAATCTGGAGGGGAGATGATAATATGGCAGTAATCATCAATAATGAAAGCGCTCAACAGAAAGCGCTTCAATCAGAAAAACCCAATATGCTTTTTGTTACGCTGGTATCCATCGTAGCTGCGCTTGGAGGCATCCTGTTTGGTTTTGATATCGCGGTTGTTTCGGGAGCAGTCGAATTCCTACAACAGCGTTTTTCGCTGAACGAATTTCAGGTTGGTTGGGCGGTGTCGAGTCTGATTGTCGGGAGTGTCACGGGAGCGGCTCTCTCCGGCTACATGAGTGAAAGGATCGGCAGAAAAAAGGTATTGCTGGCCGCCGGATTTTTATTCGTCGTCGGCTCGATCTGCTCTGCACTTCAAGATACGTTCACCGGGTATGTGATCTTTCGCATGATCGGCGGCGTCGGCATAGGAATCACTTCCACCATTTGTCCGGTGTACAACGCGGAGATCGCTCCCGCCAAATACCGTGGCCGTTTGGTTGCTTTAAATCAGCTGGCGATCGTAACGGGCATTTTCCTGGTTTATTTTCAGAATTCGTGGATCGTCAGCCTGGGGGATGAAGCCTGGGGTGTCTCAACGGCCTGGCGCTGGATGTTCGGAGTGGGAGCCGTTCCGGGACTGATCTTTATGCTCTTGATGCTCTTCATACCCGAAAGCCCGAGATGGCTAATTAAACAGAATCGGCCTTATGAAGCGCTGCCGATTCTGCTGAAAATTCACGGTGAAGAAGCCGCTAAACAGGAAGTGCTTGATATCAAGGAATCGTTCAAAAATGAGAACGACTCACTTAAACAATTGTTCGCTCCCGGTATTCGGGTCGCTCTCTTTATCGGTGTCATGCTCGCCATTATGCAGCATATTACCGGCATCAATGCCATTTTGTATTACGCGCCGGTTATCTTTAAAGGAATGGGACTCGGTACGGACGCTTCTTTGACCCAGACCATCTGGATCGGGTTGATCAATGTGTTGTTTACCATCGTATCCGTATGGCTGATCGACAAAGCGGGACGAAAAGTCCTGCTGATGATCGGCACCTCGTTGATGACCCTCTGTTTGATCATTATCGGAGCCGCATTCAAAATGGGTTTGACCACCGGACCGCTCGTGCTCATCATGATATTGATCTACGTGGCCTCCTACGCTATATCGCTTGGGCCGATCGTATGGGTTATGATCTCGGAGATCTTTCCGAACCGCATTCGCGGCAAAGCGGTCGCCATCGCTTCGATGGCATTGTGGGCCGGCGATTATCTGGTATCCCAGGCATTCCCTCCTCTGCTGAGTTCAGCCGGTCCGTCCAATACCTTCTGGACATTCGGAGCCATCTCGTTGTTCGTCGTATTCTTTATATGGCGCAAGGTTCCCGAAACCAAGGGGAGATCACTTGAACAGATGGAAAATATGTGGCTCGGAAAATGACCCGGCTTTAGCTCTCAAGAAGCCCGGACACTTGTTATAATGCTTGAAAACATATGGCCTCTGAAGTCATACCGACTTAAAATCGGCAATACTTCAGAGGCTTTTTTTGCTTATTTGTAATTTACCCGGCGGTTAAAGGCTGCGGTTTCCCGCGCCAGATTCCTTCCGCCCAGTACAGCCTAGCCTCCTGATGGCACACTTGCCAGCATGGATAACCCTGCTGCTGCCGCGTACTTCAAGGCACGGGTTGGCCCTCCCTTGGCGACGTCACGGCGAATGGAGGTAAGCTTGCTGCTCACTATCCGGGCAGGCGTTCCCAATACAGGGGACTGTGCCGATGATACTCAGCACCTTCTGGGCTACATTCAGCATCCTACCGCTCCCGCCCAGCAGGTTTGCCTTCGGTGATGCAGGTGTGGCAGGGGGAGCACCTGTCCTCCCCGCCTGACCACCGCCTGACCCTCCCCCGTTAGGTGAGCCCATTCCAGATCCGCCAGCACTTTTGGGCGCATAAGCAGCCCGATAAGCCTGAATTGACATCAGCGGCGGTTCCGGTACAGGCTCTAGCTCTGTTGTTGTTCGTTCATCTTTTCTGCTACTACCTGTTCACGCTTTCCCATTTCATTCAGTTCTTTCATTG
Source organism: Paenibacillus kribbensis (assembly GCF_001705305.1). Lineage (GTDB taxonomy): Bacteria > Bacillota > Bacilli > Paenibacillales > Paenibacillaceae > Paenibacillus > Paenibacillus kribbensis_B. The sequence goes on along the minus strand of NZ_MCBP01000003.1, from coordinate 202,513 downwards.
ATTTCTCCATACTAAAAAGGCTCACTCCTAACTCATAATTCAAGTTGGAATAAGCCTTTGAAAGTTTATCAAGTGTTTGGCAAGTTTTAAAGTGTTTGGTTGGTTGAATTCTTAACAGACCCAGGTGAGGTTATTTATTCAGCCGCCAAGCAACCCTTGATTTCGTCAGCTAGTTCAAGTACTTTCCTCCATTTAGATGAACTTCTAACTGCGTCTATATTCCATTCATCGCCTTGTTGTAATTCTAGAAATAAGTTTCTTAAAATAGAACTTTTATTCATCATCTCATCACTAATTAGTCCAGCATCGTTTAGTCGTTGCAAGATATCAGCGTATAAAAAAGAAGTAACCCCTGTATCAAATTCCTCAAAGATGTTATACCCGATTACCATATCATCCTCGCTTAGCAGATATGTTCCACACTTATCAATCGTATCCACATATAGCTCCATAAGTTTTTCTATAGACATTTTCTCCATCCAACAAATCTCCCTTATTTTTGAATAATCGTAGCCTTATCGCCAGGTAACGGTTTATAGTCAGGTCCCACCACCTTGACTTTACCTGTTTGCCCACTGGAGAATCCAATGTATGACCCTTCATGTGGCACGCATCGGGTCCCATTTTGGTAAATCCTTGATCAATTGTCCAACCCCCTCACTAAGTAAACCAAACTCATAACCTTCATAACTGTTTATCGCCATATTTTTTATGTTATGTTTTAATAACTATTTTTCTAGTTTTATAATAAAACTTCTTCCGCTAGCCTGTATTTAATCGGGGGTATTCCCCAAACTCGCTTTAAGACCAGCCCCGATTCAGTCTGATACGAAAACAGCCCCTAAGGCAATTTCTGGACGCGAGAACGTCCTTTTTTCGCCGTTAGGGGCTTAAGACTTCTAATTCGGAGATACCTCTAAACTTTTTTAAAACTAACCAACGTGTATAACTGTTAGTAATTTTTTAGAACTTCAATTTGATTACGTGCTATATTTTCAAAACTTTCATATAAATGTGATATTTTCTTAATAAATATGCGGTCTTTCTCTAGTGACTTTTTATTCTCTAATTCATTTAAAATCATATAAAACTCTTCACAGGATACTGAAGATCCCTCTCCACCATCTGCTTCATCTCCTGACATTAATAGTAACTCACGCATAGAAATTTGTTTGGATAAAAATTTAAGATATAGAAATCCTATGACAGCATCACTAAAAAGAGAAGTATTTCTAATGGTATGGGACTCAGTAATTAATTGCTCACTTAATGCTTTACTTAAAGCATCTAGATCACTCGCCAACGAAACAGCAAAAACCCACTCTTCTGGTTTTTCTTCTTTCAGAATCAGTATATCCGCCCAATTTTGCCAGTCTTCTTTACTATAGTATCCGCTTAAAGAAGCAGCAAATAAATAATGTGCTATAGCTAAAATTTTTACCACCTCGGCGTTTCAGGATGTAGACCAGGTGTTCCTGGTCCATGTTGGTTGGGATTATACCATGGATTTGCATGATGATGAGGATTCGTATGTGTTGGAACATCAGGCCTCCCATGATCTGTGTAATCATTGTTACCTATTCTTCGACCATACTGATCGTATATTGTTTCCCTATCATATAACTCACCTGTCTTGCCATTAATTTTTTGATCAGTAATACTCCTAGTACCAGGTGCTGTGTACTGTCTTTGTCTTGTATTCATCTGACCTTTAGATATATCTTTATAGTCCTGTTCCCAATATCTTTTATAGCGGGCAGCTTCTTCTGTATCCATTTGATCAACGAACGTCTTATCTTTCCCCGTCCCCTTAGTCCCAATATTAACTTCTTGTTCGAGTATATTTTTCGATTGCTGTTTCAATGGGACACTATCGGAAATTATTTCCTCGGCTATTTGTTTCTTGCTCGCCTGTGAGAAAAACTGTTTAAATTCTTCTGCACTTGGGCCGCGTCCTCCGCCTCGTCCATCAAATATAAAAGGACCTTCCGTCATGTTAGATAATGACATCCACTTTTGCTCTTCTTGAGATATACCTTCTTTATCGGAAAATGCCTAAGCTCGTACTTCTTTTAACATTCTAGCAAATTTGGCACGTATCTCGGGTCCCATCTGTTGAACTACTTGTTCACTTTTTGCTATTTCATTCAGTTCCTTAGCTCATTTTCTAATGCAAAAAAGCTCATTCCTACTCATGGTTCAAGTGGGAAAGAGCTTTTGGAAGTTTATCGTTTAACAAGTGTTTGAATCATTTAGTGTTTGGTTGGTTGTATTGTACGATCTTGTTATTGGGATTGTAAACAGGTTTATACTAAAAAATCTTCTTCCGACATTAATATTAAGTGAAAATTCTACTCCACCCGTACTTTTTTGTGTTAAGCATATATTCTTTGACGGGTATAAAATTAGTACTGTTTAATTCAATATATACATTCGATCTGGTTACTATAGACAAGTCACATCTACCATAAGGCCAAGCGAGAGTCCCCTCTACTTCATAAATATTTCTTTCATCTTCCTGATATACTTCACCCCAGGTTTTGTTTATTTTCATTAAGCTATTATCTGGCCAACTTAGTTTGGTGTAAGGAGGTTCCTTACTAAATAGTTCGACTTCTATGTTTCCACCAGTAACATCATTAAATGTGAGCCTAGAGTAGCCCGATACGTAAATATCATCATTGAATGGTTTGGTATGTTCAGTTAATCCATACGCTTCTAAACCAAATACACTAATAGGTAGAGTTACCCCCATACATCTAGTACTAACTTAGTAGAAGACATTGAAGAATAATCAATGTTTATTGTGGACTCACCCAAATATATCAACTCAAATTTTTCATTAGAAATATTTAATATCAAGTTTATTTCAACCTCCTTAAAATTACTTCTAATTGTTTACTTAATGCTTTCTCACTGAAAGCATCGCCGCTATATGTGTTGTTGGTTGAATGATGGGTTCATTCGGCAACTGGGTAGCCCCCCTCAAGAAAAAAACCTTGAAAGGCATGTAGCCGATCAAGGTGTTCAAGTTATTTATCAATGATTAAGTCAGGATAAATTCCTGCATCTGTTCCTCTAGCAACAAGGTAATCTCACTCTCTTTGGACAAAATGCAAAATAAATCGCCATCTAAAATTCTAATTTCTAATTGTGCTAACTCATGCTGTATTTTGTTAAGATCTTTTGCCTCAACCTTTGGACGAAGATTATAATCAAATGGGACGTCGTTCGGAAAGCAAATAAGAACAGCGTTTCTTATTGTTTGAGTATCCTCCAGTACTTCCATGAACTGCGACAGTGTCAAATAAGCAATTTTTTCTCTTTCAACTTTGTTTCCAAAATCAAAAGCTACTTCAATAGATTTATTTTGTCCAAAACCAGGATAATCACCTTTATATTTGGGTATTATTTCAATATCACCCACTCCCCAATATATGTTACTCCATTTTTCATTGATAACTTCCAATAAATCGATAATAAAGCCACTATTGTTGTTTGCATCTGAGTATCGAAATTTCAACATACTTTTTCACGCCTCACTTAAAAGGTGGGTTTGTATCCATACGATGGTCAATTTTATACCCTCCTATTGGATATTTCTCATTCCATTGTACCTCATGCCAATGTGGAACACTATGATTCTCAGGATAGCCATGATTAGAATAATCAATCCATCCCTTTTCTCTTCCGTAATCATCATAGTATTTAGTTTGTTTAAGATTACCGAATTCGTCGTATTTATTTAGGCTTTTTGTTCCTGGTTCAACAAATTTGGGCAGATTCTTACCGTATGCCTCATCAGGTAAAAAAGGTTCTTTAGCAAAGTCATCAACTTTCCCCGTCCCCTTAGTCCCAATATTAACTTCTTGTTCGAGTATATCTTTCGATTGCTGTTTCAATGGGACACTATCGGAAATTATTTCCTCGGTTATTTGTTTCTTGCTCGCCTGTGAGAAAAACTGTTTAAATTCTTCTGCACTTGGGCCACGCCCTCCGCCTCGTCCATCAAATATAAAAGGACCTTCCGTCATGTTAGATAATGACATCCACTTTTGCTCTTCTTGAGATATACCTTCTTTATTCGATAAAATCAAAAAGTCGCCAGGATAACTTTTTTTCCAATCCTCATAATATTTAATATCAGGATCGCCATTTGCTGTGCGCACCACTCGATCTGCTGCCCAATAACTTCCTTCAGGTATATCAGGTCTGTAGTCTTCATTAACTGTTATATAAACATACGTTCCACGAATCCCCCACTTCTTTTTATCTTCCTCAGTAGGCTCTATCCTTTCCTGCACACTCATCTTTCCCCAAGGTTGCCTTGGAGGCTGTTCTGTATTCTTGGGCTTCCAGCCAGCTCTTACTTCAAGCGGAATTTTGTGATACTCCGTGTTCAGCTTATCCATATTATGGGCTAGACTTTTCACTAGCTCCCCTAATGATCTGGAGCTGGCGACGTTGCGGGCTGCCGTCCATACTTTGCCCCTATAAGCGGCGGCGTAGCGTTGTCCAACGCCGTTCTTTTTATAGGCGGCTACCCGGCGGTTAAAGGCTGCGGCTTCCCGCGCCAGATTCCTTCCGCCCAGCACAGCCCAGCCTCCTGATGGCACGCCTGCCAGCATGGATAACCCTGCTGCCGCGTACTTCAAGGCACGGATGGGCCCTCCCTTGGCAACGTCGCGGCGAATGGAGGTGAGCTTGCTGCTCACTATCCGGGCAGGCGTTCCCAATACGGGAACCATACCGATGATACTCAGCGCCTTCTGCGCTACATTCAGTATCCCGCCTAGCAAATTTGCCTTGGGCGATGCAGGTGTGGCGGGGGAAGCACCTGCCTTCCCCGCCTGGCCACCGCCTGAGCTTCCCCCGTTAGGTGAGCCCGCTCCAGATCCGCCAGTACTCTTCGGCGCATGGGCGGCCTGATACGCCTTGATCGACATCAGTGGCGGTTCTGGCACGGGCTCCAGATCAGCGACGAAAACCGGACGCTTGATTATCCCATCCAGCTTCACTCGCAACGAACGAATATCCGTCTCTCCGTCCATCACCATACTGCTGCTGCCTGCTTGCAAATAAATGGCCTCGCCTGCCGTAATATCCAGTGTGTCCTCCGCGTGGATCGTTAGCCCCCGTTTGGCTGCAATTAACAGCGCATGGTCACTGTGTACCTGTATTCCCTTCGCATCAAGTGAAATATATACGCTATTCATTTTAGCCGATACCAGCAACTCTTGCGCGCTTAGCTTAACCAGCTTGTCATGAGGAGTGCCCCAGTATTTAATGTCTGGATTGCTCAACTCGGGTACAGGCTTGCCACTGCGCCTCACAGACCTGGCTGCAAAACCATCCGACTCCTGCAGGGTCGGGAACTGTACCTGCACCATGTCTCCTTCTTCGGGCATCACATACCAGCCGCTATGGCCCTCTGCACTATAGCCTGTTGCATAGGGGAACCAGCATGCCTTTTCCCGTTCCTGTACAGCATCTATGGTGAGATGTACACGAACCTGATCCCGCTCAACTTCCAGTACCCGCCCCTCTAGTGAGGCCCCTCTCACTGAACCGTTCCAGATAGGCTTTTGCCGAATTCCATTTTCAGAAACCAGTGTATAGGTATGTAAAAACAACCCCCGGTCCATCCGGGACACGATATCCGCAACGAGCAGTTCCTTGCCTTGAAAAGAGAGTACATCTCCGGGGCGGAAATATCGTGCACTCTCCACAGTATAGGACGTACCATAGGGGGTGTTGGCTTCGTTATGGCGCATACCTGTTTGAATCCCCGGCTGTCTATGCCACAGATCTGCTCCCCCAGGCAATGCTCTACCCATGAAGCCATCCACGCTGACAGCAGATAGCCGCTCACTGCTGCTTGAATCACTCCAAAAATATTTTATTCCGTCGTCCACATGCCCCGATCCTGGAAGAGGGCCGCCAAGGATTGCTTCGGCTTCGTACACCGACGATGCTCCATATGACAAGCCGTCCCCATCAGAAAAAGCTCCATCTGCGTCGACAAAACTTTTTCTTGAGTGATACGGGACCTCATCCAGTGTTGCGGGTCGTCCCTCAGGAATGCCGAACCAGAACTTGGGGCCATCTGCGGCAGCCTCAGGCACAAGCACAGCTCCAAATCTGGAAGCCATCCTTTTCAAAAATGCCCAGTCTGTCTCTCTATATTGCAATGTCAAAGCGCCCAGTCGGGTATCCCCGCTGACTGTATCGATCACATCTGCTCCTGTATAACCAGCAAGCACCTGCTTCAGCAACTGCCCATACGTCATGGTATGATCTTGAAAAGACCGGGTCACGGGCCTCACATCGAGTCGAATTGTATGCGATACGGCCTCTAACTGCACATAATGAATGCCGTGTACCCGCTTCAGCGTGATACGCGTCATTTGTCCATGGAATAACGTACGCAGCCGCTGGCCATCCTTGTCCTTTTCGATGACTTCAACCGGTTCGGCTTCACTCTCCAACTCCATAAACCGTTCCTGCTTTTCCTCCGGCACGATGCCACTCACTACCAAACGCACATGGTCGCCCAATCTGCGCTCGATGCGAATGTCCGTCATGGTTTGCAACGGAACTTTACTCAGTAATTCCACATGACGGTAACCGGATGTTTCCTGCACCTTGTCCATTTGATGAGAAACCTCCACTATCAGTCCAGATTCTGCCCGTCATTTTCAATCGTGATTGCTCCGCAATACAGGCAGGCATTGGTACAATGCTCCAGCAGTGCAGGCTTCCCCTCGACGAGCACATCCTGCTTGCCCCCAATCCAGGGTCGAAGAATGACCGGAACACAAGGCGCCTTCTTCACACCGAAAATGTCCACCATCTGGCTATTTTGCACCGCCGGATTGGCTGGGCTAAAACAATTACCAAACCCGGAAATATGAACTCCCGGTTCGTGATCCCCCACATTCATCTGGGCCTTGTCCTTGATGTAAACACCGTGGCTAAGCGGACGCTTGAGCCGGGTGGGTTGTGTACCGCAGTTGCATTTCAAAATAGCCCCTGCAACGACATATCCTTTTTTTGCGCCTGACCCGGCCTGAATGGTCATAGATGCTTTTTCTTTTGCCATGGTCTGCTTCCTCCGTCAATTCGTTTTGACTTCACTGCCAACGACCGATGTATCACCACCGAGTGTAATATGGCTGCTGCGGCTGGACAGGTTGATTTCCTGACCAGCGGAAATAGTTACCTTTTGCCCCGCTTCCATATGGATGTTGCCACCTGCCGAAAAATGAATATCTTTATTGCTCACCATATGAATACCGTCACCTTGATTCAGCTTGATGAAAACAGCACCATCCTTGCCGGTGATTACCACCTCGTCCGGTGTCAAACGGATTGCCTTCCCATGTGGCGTCCGGAAAATTTTTACGTCCGGATGCTTCAATTGATTGTGGCCGCCATCCCCCCGATCCTGCCGGGCCGAGCTACTGGCAATGCCCTCATCATCATGCTGGTTCGGAAAATAAATACGCACTTTATCCCCCAGTTCAGGCATCACAAACCAGCCGCTATGCCCCTCTGCGCTATACCCTGTTGCATACGGAAACCAGTGGGCTGTATTTTTGTCCTGCTCCGGGTCGATATCCAGATGTACTTTAACCCGATCACGTTCGACAGCGATCACCTTTCCCTCCAGAGACAGACCTGTTAGCTGCTCGTTATAATACGTTTTTTGCCGCAACCCCTTATGCGTTGTCAAGGTATATGTGTGCAGCAGGACTCCCTGGGTCATACGAGTTTGTGCCTCGTATACATATAGCGTTTTGCCACGGAATTGGATTTCATTGCCCAGTTCCAGTACCTGCTCTGTTTCAACGGTATAATCGAGAAAATCCTGCTCATCCACCGAGGCGGTATCATTGCCTGCAAAGTAGCGATATGCCGAGATTCTTTTGCTTACCGTGTAATGATAATTGTCCAGTTGAACGGCTGCTCCACTTTCTTCAATGCCAAAATAGAACTTTGGTGTATCAAATGTGGCCGCGGGCATAAGGGAGGTATGGTAATAGGATGCCAGACGTTTGAGAAAAGCCCAATCGGTCTCGTGATATTGCAGCCGCATCCGCCCGATCGACGCTCCCCCGGTGGCTGAATCCATGATGTCCAAGCTAGGATAAAGAAGCGAAATACGACGTAGCAGCTCATCCACCTTCATATTTTTGTCTTGAAAAGAACGGCTTTGGGGCCGTACATCCAGCCTGTAAGTATGCGACACAGCCTCAACCTCCAGGTAGTACACATCCCGTACCGCCTTCGCCTCAATCGCCAGCACCGTCCGCTAAACAAGGGAACCTCCGTGCCATCCTCTGCCAGCTGTGAGATTCCGACAGGTGAGTCAAATTTGGTCATATCCACATACGTGTCCTTTAGTTCCTCAGGCACGACAGCGGTAAAACGAAGCCGGGTGTGGTCATTCAGACGCTTGACCGGATAGAGTTCCTGTACATTAACAAGCTGATAAGGCGTGATTTTCAGATTAGAATAGGTGGTGCTTATCTGCTCCATGCTTCTCCTCCTTCGGCCTCACTGGGCAGGATTTTTAGTGTGGTCATCATACGTTGAGCGACCGGACGCCATGTGTCCATACGTTCCTCCGTACAGTTAAATGAGCATATAAGCGCATGCCCTTCCAGAGCTGCAAAAAAGGTCAAATTATACAGACGCGTATTCAAAGCCGGAGTCATAAATTCACAGTATCCGACCCGTCGTCCATACACCTTGCACACACCGTCTGCATACCATTCCGTCAACTTTTGCGTATGGTGCAAAATGTAGATCATCTCGCTGGTGAACGCCTCTAGCTCCTCATCCGTCAGTTCGCTTGCTGTCAGGTTAAAAGAAAAATTGATCTCCCCCATTGGATCGGTCAAAATGAGCGGTGGGCGATAACTCGAAGGATATTTAAGTTCAATCTCCCGCTCGCCCATCTCGGTAAATGTCCGGGGCAGCCATATCGAAATTTTGTCATTTAGTAAAGGACGTTCTGCAAAAGCGATTCGTTCTTCGTCCAGCATCATAAGTGGATGAAGTTCCAATTCAAAAAAAATGGATGCGTCCGTATCCGTTTCTCTTTTTTCCAGTTCCAAGCTGCTCTCAGACTCTATGTAATTGTGTAAATCCGATTTTGGGAGACCAGATGCACCCTGTTGTTCCTTCCGTGCAGTATTAATCATGTCTGCAATTTGCTCATCCATATGTCCCATCGTCGATAAAACTCCTTTATATGTCCAATTTTAATATTTATTTTGTGGAACTTTATAACATTATTGAATCCAAAGAACCATTTGAATTCCAATTTATACCTTACATTATAGGTATCATACGGAGTGTCTTTGTTATTGTCAATTTATAACTTTTATAAAACAAACAAGATATAAGACCTATTATCATGCATGAAAATGAAATATTTACTACCATTCAGATTCTTTTGACCCAAAGCAAGCATCCATACTTGTGAAAATACGTCTTCATTTTCATAAAAATAAAGTTAATTTGCCTATGAAGCTCTTTAATTTAATAAAATCAAATGAATTTTAACGCCTAAAAAATGATTCTTTAGAACCTGAATCAAATTGACTATTTTGAAATCAAAAAAAGCCTACCTTATTTACCAGGTAAGCTCCTCACGAATATGAATAAATCATAAAACTTCCTATATACTCAGTCCCCTTCCTCCTCCGCATAGTTCCATACATGGCGTTCCACAGCAGAACGGTATTCGACTGGCGTCTTGCCTGTGTGCTTTTTGAACAACATATGAAAATACTGCCTGCTGCCCACACCTACGTAATCGGCAATTTCCTGAATGGGAATGTCCGTTTGTTGAAGCAGCATTCGGGCCTTGTCCATTCGCAGCATAGTCAAATAAGCGGTAAGTGTTTGTCCGGTATGTTTTTTGAAAATACGGTGTAAATACCCTGGATGCAGATTTACGGCTGTCGCCATATCTTGCACCACAATATCCCGGTCATAGTTCAGATGGAGAAATTCAATGCAGCGTTTGACATACATATCCGTTTGCTGCGTGTTGCTGCGCTCTGCCTCTTCGCGCAGACGCGCAATTCGCACCAGCAGCTGCATAAAAAGCAGTTCTGCCATTGCACCCGGATGTTCTTTTCGTTGATCCAGCTCCAGCACGAGACTTTTCAGCGTAAAATATACCTCTTCCGGGTCCGACAGTACCAGATACGGGAACGGACGTGACATGAAGGCTATAACCTCCTGCTCCTCCGCTGCCATTTGCCGGATTGATGGTCCTACACTCATCCCCTCCATAAAACCAAACTCTACGTTCAGCATCCGGCACGATTGTTCTCCCTCCACCACCAGTCGGTGCGGTACGCCTGCGTCCAGCATAATAAACTCGCCCTTACGCAGCGTAATGCTTTCCGCCTTCCCTCCCGTTTGCACATCCACCCGGCACAGGCCGGAAATCATGTACATAATCTCCGTGGAACGATGATCGTGGTATGGCATGGTATAATCGCGCCATTGCTTATAATAGTAAGCAAAAAAACGGGGAATATAATCCCCGTCACGCAGCCGTGGCTCAAACAGACTTCCGTTCATCCCTGCACCTCCGCAAAATAGATAAGGCTAATACGGCAACGTATCTGCAACCGTTCTATTTTCACAGTTTAACAGACCTGGTCGTGTTATTCTATTTTGCTCCACCTGAATATCTAAAACCCTTTGGCTATCTAAAATCCTTTGGAATACGCCGGGCCGTTCCTGTCAGAATAGCCGCTTCAATCACAGACTTCCTCACCTCGGTAACGACCTGTTCGTTGAATATGCTCGGGATAATATATTGCTCGTTTAATTCCCGTTCAGTTACGACAGAAGCAATGGCACGGGCAGCGGCTAATTTCATCGGTTCGTTGATGTGGCGCGCCCGGCAATCAAGCGCTCCTCTGAATATTCCCGGAAACACCAGCACATTGTTGATCTGATTGGGATAGTCACTACGTCCCGTTGCAAATACACGAACATGCGGAATGGCTTCCTCGGGAGCAATTTCCGGTTGTGGATTGGCCATAGCAAAAACAATGCTGTCCGCAACCATACGCTGTACATCCGCGGCATCCAGCAGATTGCCCCGAGATACGCCGATGAACACATCCGCATCCGCAATGACATCCTTTAATGTGCCTGACTGTGACTCTACTTGAGGCTGATCTGCCAGCCACTGCCACATCGGATATTGATAGGTTCCACCTCGTATAATGGCTCCATCCCGATCTACCGGAACAAGGCGGCTAACCCCTGCGGCGAGGAGCATTTTGCATATCGACACACCTGCGGCCCCGATTCCGTTGACAACGACCCGAACATTTTCGATCCGCTTGCCAACCACCTTTAGTGCATTTAGCAGCCCGGCAATCACAACCACCGCCGTCCCGTGCTGATCATCGTGGAAGACGGGAATATCCAGTTCTTCCGCCAGCCGGGTTTCGATCTCGAAACAGCGCGGAGAACTGATGTCCTCTAAATTAATTCCTCCGAAAATCGGGCTGATCGCCTTAATCGTACGAATGATTTCCTCTGTATCCTTTGTGTCCAGACAAATGGGGAATGCATCGACTCCTGCCAGCTGCTTGAACAGCATCGCTTTGCCTTCCATCACGGGTGCAGCCGCATGCGGACCGATATCGCCGAGCCCAAGCACAGCGGTGCCATCGGTAACAACCGCGACGGTATTTCGTTTGATGGTCAGGGAGTACGCCTTTTTCGGATTTTCATGAATGGACGTACAGACCCGGGCCACACCCGGCGTATATACCCGCGACAGATCATCCCGATTTTTAATCGGCAAATTGGGCCGGATGGATATTTTACCCCCCAGGTGCGCGAGAAACGTGCGGTCTGAAACGTTAATAAGTTGAACGCCTGCTAACGACTTGAGTGATTCGATTAGCGATGCCTCTGCTACTTCAGCGACGTGGACTGTGATGTCACGAACGGACGAATCCTGTCCGGGACGAATAACATCAATGGAGGTAATGTCTCCTCCGGCACGGCTGATGGTTGATGCGACCTCACCAAAGTTTACTTTGGAGTGAACAAGCTCCAATCGAAGAATCAGACTATTAAAGGCCACGTACATCCGCTCCTATTCTATTCATAACACGTGTGTAGCCCAAAGGCAGACACATGTATTGAAGCTTATCAGCTCCCCTGCCTTCACATGTTACCGCTTTCATAAAAGCGTTGGGAAGCTTTTGTCCATATTGTTACTTATGGTCATTTTGGTCACGCAGCAGCTCATACCGATTAACGGGACGACCGACCCCGCCGTAATGCACAACAAGGCGCACAATCCCTCTTTTCTCCAGATAATCCAGGTATCTTCTTGCTGTTACACGGGCAATCCCCACTCCCTCTGCCGTTTCTTCAGCAGACAGTTTGCCACTATGCTGCTCCATGACCGCAAGCACCTGCTTCAGAGTGGCTGCATTCAAGCCTTTTGGCAGCTCATCGTAAGACATCGCCCATTCCTCGTATACTGGAGCAGGGACTACCGCTTCCTTGGCAGCTTCTCTATTTTGCATAATGAGGTCCAGCTCTTCCTGTGTTCCTACTTCTTCTGCCCATAATCCGGCCTGCTGTACCCGGTAACGCTCCAATGTATGGTGGATACGTTCTACCTTGAACGGCTTCATGATATAATCGAACGCTCCGTTTCGCATCATTTCGCGGATCGTCTCCGTATCCTTCGCGGCCGTCACGACAACTACATCTACAGGCAATGCCATGGAACGGATGCGCTGCAGGGTCGATATCCCATCCAACGACGGCATAAACACGTCAAGAAAAACCAGATCAGGCTTTAGCTCCTCGATCAGCTCCAATCCCCCCAGCCCATTGGAAGCCAGACCTATGACCTGGAACCCGTCAACCTGCTCGATAAACTGCCGATTCACCTCTTGTACCATTGGATCATCCTCGACCAGCAGCACACGAAAAGGTGATTTTATAGGTTTACTCATCGTCGCTCCCTCTCTCCTTCAACGGAAATAGAATCTCTATGGAAGTTCCCAAGCCAAGTGAAGATTCGCATGTCAGGCGGCCGTTCCCCTTGGTGACAATCCCGCTCAGTAAATGCAGCCCCATACCGCGGCTCTCTCCGTCCTTGGTCGTAAATCCGCGTTCGAGCATTCTTTTCTTCGTGGTCTCCGACATGCCACAGCCATTATCCTCGACCAATATGGACATATATTCGTCATCCTGCCGGATGCTGACATAAATCTCCTTGGAGCCGACTTCTGTATCCGCCAGTGCATCAAAGGCATTCTCTATCAAATTTCCGAGTAACAGAACAAAATCATGTCGGTCAATCAGCCGGGGAAATTGATTCATTCTGCTGTCAGGATCAATCCTAATATCAATGCCAAGCTCTTTGCCACGGCTAATTTTGCCCAACAGCAAGCCTGCAACTCCGTCGTCATCGAAATGCCGTTGCAGGAAGCGTGTAATCTCCTCCTGTTGCTCGGTCACCTCAAACAGATAGCTCAAAGCCTCGTTCTGCTGTCCTAGCTGGAGCAAACCGGCAACAGTATGCATTTTGTTCATATGCTCATGATTTTGTGCACGAAGCGCATGAACAAACTCTTTGACACCTGTGAGCTCCTCGGCCATTCTCGTTACCTCGGTTTTATCCTGAAATATGGAGATTGCCCCCATCGTAACTCCCTGTTCGCGAATGGGAATTCGGTTGCTCCAAATAATGGTTCCGCCAATTTTTAGCTCCTGGCTCAGAATCGCGACTCCCGAATCCAGCACTTCCGGCAAACGGGTATCCGGAATGACCTCACGGATCGGCAAGCCCACTACATCACGGTGTACGTGAAAGATTTGCTTGGCTCGTTCGTTGAAAATGGTAATCATGCAGTTGCGGTCAATGGCAATGACACCCTCGTGCATCGCCTGAAAGGCCGCGCTTCGCTCGCGAAACATTCTCGCAATTTCCTGCGGCTCCAGATTGAACATCTGAAGCTTAATATGACGGGCCAGCAAGGCAGAGCCAATCACACCAAACATCATCGACAGCAGCGAAGTCATGATGATGGATTGTTTCTCCTGCCGGATAATCTCCGTCACGCTTGGCAGCAAGCCGCCCGCTACAACGACGCCCACCTGCTCCGAGGAAGCATTCATAATCGGCACGAAGGAACGCAAGCCAATCCCAGCTTCACTGCGAACTTTGGAGACATACGTATGTTCAGCAAATGCGGCATCATCGTCCCGAGCCTCAAACGTTCCGCCGATTCGCTCCGAAAGCGGATGAGACAACCGTTTGCGGTTCATATCGAGCACGACAATATAAGCCGCATTGTTTAATATCCGAATTTTATCCGCCATAGGTGCAATCACGGCAGAAGCATTCGGGTCGTCAATTCGTTCCACTACGTCCGGCAGGTTCGCAACCGTCTGAGCCGTAATCGTAAGCCGCTGTTTAAGTTCTTCTTCCTTGATCCGGGTAGCGATGCCCAGCAAAAAAAGACCGCCGATCAAAAGAGCGAAAAGCACGACTCCAAATGAAAGTATCATAATTTTCCAATACATGCGAAGTCTGTTCATCATTTGTTCCTTCCCTATTAAAGCGTTTACCTTTGAATATCATTGTGGAATAATGGGTCTAAAATAGCAACAGAGGGGGTTACTTTGTGAAAAGAGCTGTTGGATTTTCCGTTTTGCTCATACTGGGCATTCTAACGGCTTATGTGATCGGTTTTCAAAAAAATTTTAGTGAAGAGCTCCCTTATGATGATGAATTTACTGGTCTGAAGGATCGGATCGTGATCAAATTCAGCCACGTCGTGGCCGAGAACTCGCCCAAGGGACTGGCTGCGGCTCGTTTTGCCCAACTTGTTAAAGAAAAATCCAACGATCGGATTGAGATTCAAGTGTTTCCTAATGGAATACGCTATTCAGAAACTACGGAAGTGGCTGCACTTCAACAGGGAGAAATCCAGATGATAGCTCCTTCATTTTCCAATTTGAATGCAATTGACCCGGCCTGGCTGGTGATGGATCTTCCGTTTGCCTTCGAGAATCAAGCTAGGGTCGATCAGGCACTGAACGGGCAATTGGGCAAGCGGTTATCGCAAACACTTGAACCCCATGGAATGAAAGGCGTCGCTTTCTGGTCCAACGGTTTTCGTCAGATCACTAATAACACCCATCCCATCAGCCAGCCCGCAGACTTTGTGGGCTTGAAATTCCGTATCCAGCCAAGCAAGGTGCTGGAACGTCAGTTTGAAGCACTTGGGGCATCGACCATTAGCACTCCTTTCAATGAAATATACCACAACCTGGAAACGGGCACGGCAGACGGACAGGAGAACACAATATCCAATATCCTTACGAAACGGTTTTACCAGGTGCAACGATATATGACCATCAGCAATCACAGCTATCTGGGCTATGCCGTCGTATTTAACAAATCCTATTGGGATAGCCTCCCAAGTGACGCCAAATGGGTGCTGCAGGAGGCACTTGAGGAAACGACACGCTGGAACAAACGGGAAACAGATGAAAATGCCAATCGGCTTAGCCAGCTGCAACAGACCGGAGATATTACCATTACCCGTCTGTCCGAGGATGAGCGTATGCTTTGGAGGAAACGTCTGCGCGTACTCTATCCGGAGTTCACCCCCGTCATCGGGTCGGATCTGATGAATATGATTCAGGGACCTTAAAGACCAAAAAGAACGTTATGACCGTATTCTTGTTTGCCAAGAACGTAGCTTTTACACTGGGGATACAAAAAATAAAGCGTTTTCAAAAATCAAAGGAAAGCGAGAGCGTATCCCTATGAAACTGAGAATTAATTTTAAAAACTTGACGGTTCAGGTCGTTATCGCTATTGTTCTGGGCATTCTTCTGGGTCACTTTTTTCCTACAACAGGCGAAAAGCTAAAAGTGCTCGGAGACGCCTTTATCAAGCTCATCAAGATGGTCATCGCTCCCATTGTATTTTTTACGGTTGTGCACGGAATTGCCAGCATGGGAGACATGAAAAAGGTCGGTCGTATTGGCGGAAAGGCGCTTCTCTATTTTGAAATCGTTACCACAATTGCGCTAGCCATTGGTCTGCTCGTGGTTAACCTCGTAAGACCGGGCGCCGGTATTGATGTGAGCAAGGCTACCGGAGACGTATCTCAATATGCTCAAAAAGCAGCGGAATCAAGTCATGGATTCGTTGATTTTATCGTCGGCATTATTCCTGAAAATGTAGTCAGCGCTATGGCAGGCGGGGAGCTACTGCCTATCCTGTTCTTTGCCATTCTCTTCGGGCTGTCACTGACGGCCATGGGAGAGCAAGCCAAACCCGTCATTGTCCTGTTCGACAAGCTGTCGCATGCCTTTTTCGGCATCGTCAATATGGTCATGAAATTATCACCAATCGCCGCATTTGGTGCCATGTCATACACCATCGGTAAATTCGGCATCGGGTCATTGACCTCTCTCGGCAAGCTGATGGGCTCCGTCTACCTGACCATGGCTCTATTTGTTATCATTGTGCTCGGTCTGATTGCTCGTATGTATGGTTTCAGCATTTTCAAGTTTATCGCTTATATCAAAGAAGAAATTTTGCTTGTACTCGGTACTTCATCCTCCGAGTCGGCTCTGCCGCGTATGATGGACAAAATGGAGAAATACGGCTGCTCCAAGTCAGTGGTCGGTCTGGTTATTCCGACGGGCTATTCGTTTAACCTGGATGGTACGGCGATCTATTTGTCCATGGCCGCTATATTTGTGGCTCAGGCCTCCGGCGTTGATATGACTCTATGGCAGCAGTTGACACTGCTCGGCATTCTCATGCTGACCTCGAAAGGAGCAGCAGGCGTCACGGGCTCTGGATTTATCACGCTGGCAGCCACACTCGCGGCCTTCCCTTCCATCCCGCTGGCAGGAATGGCATTGCTGCTCGGTGTGGACCGCTTCATGTCCGAAGCACGCGCCATCACCAATCTGATTGGTAACGGAGTCGCTACCGTCATCGTCGCCAAATCGGAAAATGAGTTTCATCCCGACAAACAGACGGAGATTGTTCCAGCACCGGCTGAGCTTGAAGCCACTCCTTTACACAGCCCGGCTACTGAATCTGTATAATAAGGCAATGCTTTTTTGAAACTTTTAAAAGATATATAGTGTCGGTTTGGGGGTGTTCCAGCAGCCATTTCATGGCTTTTGGGACACCCCCGTTGTTTTTCGAGTAGGATGTACGTAAACACTCATATGGACGCTCCGCGAACGGACCGTTGTTCCGTCCTCTCCGCTGCTTTGAGCAGAACAAGTTTCTACAGTCCTCTTAAAATCACAAAGGTGTAGTTACTCTAAATTGAGGTGTCACAGTTTTAGGGTATCTAAACGGAACGTGCTGATTTATTCTTGTTTTACATCTTGGGCTCCCGTTTTGCAAACTCTTGTAACATACCTCTTATTTGTTCTACCAATAAAGCAGGTGCTTTCTTGGGTGAGCCCGTGTCAAACGGAGGCTGAGGATCGTATTCCAAAATCAGCTGGACTCCTTTACTCATATCTTCTCCCAATTCCCATGCTATTAGCTGGAGTGCCATGTCAATACCAGAGGAGACACCGGCTGCTGTAATGATTTTGCCCTGACGAACCACTCTCTCATCTGTAGGAATAGCTCCTAGAGATTGGAGCAGGTCTAAAGATCCCCAATGACTGGTGGCAACGGTGCCATTTAACAAGCCTGCGGCGCTCAAAATCAAAGAGCCATTACAAACCGACGTGGTCCATTTCGTAGTTTCATGTATTTGGCGAATCCAGTTTAACGTTTCTTCGTCATTCATTGGAGTTTTATAATTTGGCGGACTGCAACCTGGAACAACAAGAATATCAGCTGAAGGTACTTCAGAAAAACTGTAATCGGCATGCAAATAACCCATATTTGAGTCCAGTTTGATTAACCCTTTTTTCTTGGCGACAAACTTCACTTCACATTTTAGTGTAGCAGCAAATACATCGTATGGACCAATTGCATCTAAAGCTGTGATTCCATCGAAAAGCATGATTGCGATTTTCATGATGACCTCTCCTTTGAAGCGGGATTTTATTCTTGCACATCAATACTAACATACATATACGGGGTATGGGTATATGACTGTAAAAGCACTGCTCGACATATACCTTAATTTCAAACATCTCTTGTCACAATTATTGATTGAGAAATGCCTATGTAAACCTCTAATAGTATGTCCCTGTAAAATGGCATACTTAAAAGGTGGCGTCCAAGCGCGTCGTTGTTGAATCAGGACGCTTGCAAACCGGAAAGGAGCAGTTGATCCAAATCCTGTTCTGCGGCCCATTTCCCCACATTCATCAATGCATTTTGGCCGCTCAGCATATCGAGCGCCAGCAATTGGACAGCTTCACCAGCAGTCGTCCGGCATTGTCGGTTCACTGGCCGAGCTCATCTATTTTCCGGCTCAGTCCCAGATCGTTCATGATACCGCTGAGTAACGGCAGATAACCGACTTCAAAGAAATTATTCATTTGCATATTTACCATCCACTCCCAACCCGACTCTCCATACTATACTCTGGCATACATCAAAATTATCCATTTTCCGAGTCGTAGGGGTGTGAAATGTGAGCTATAAAGGAAAAGAGATACCCCTAAAAGAGATATCTCTCGAATAAAATGGAATTTTGATTTTAAAGAACAGCTCGGAGTTTATGTGGTAGATATATCAAAGTTGTTTAATTTTCAGGTTTCAAAAAAACTTTATAGGCTACATCATGAGCTACCGAGCTTTGAGTAGTAGGGCTAGCGTCATAATTATAGTCGTACTCGTTTGTTTCAAAACTATACATAACATCAAGCACACGATAGAGTTGATTATTCCATAAAATCATTTCTCCTTTCCTTGGGACAAAAGGCAAGGCAACTAGGTCAAATTTTTCAGCGTAGTATCCCTCTTTATCATTTAATACAATTGCCAATTCGATAACTTTCAATTCCTCACCTCTCAAATGTAGAAATACTCTCTAATTAATAACTACTACTCTTGGAGGCGAAAAGCAAGATGCAAGTCCTTTATCTGTATAAAGTTGAGCAACTCCGCCGACTGTGTAAGTCCCTGGTTGACTGTATTCCCATGTTTGAGAGAGAGTTACTCCCCCAGTGTTCGGCCCCTTAAAACTGGTACTATCCGTCCAACCGGCTCCCGTTTTAAAAGATGCATTGACTTCTCTTATAATTGAATCCGTTGCAATACCCCACTCCACCGTTACAGTTCTTCCATTCTTAGTTACATTAAACGATTTGGTTACCCATACAGGCGCTAATATTGATTGGATATTTTCATTGGAATTTGAGGAATCAGGAGCTAATTGTGAAGAAGATGGTTCGACTGATGAGGATTAATCTTGAGTAGGGGTGACGCTTTGGGCTGATACCGGGACAACTAAATCCTCAAATATAAGGATGAAGTAAACTATTAATGGAATATATAGGATATATCCTCCATACATTATAACCTCATCTTTCTATTAAAAAGAGTTGTAGATTTTTGTCAACAACACCACTTTTAAAGGGGGTGTCCCATAAGTAGTTTATCTACAGAGAAGCACTCTAAATATGAGTAAAATATGATCGAAATGATGAAAAAAGCGCAAGTTCTCGGGGTCTGTAAAATGAAACGTGGAACCTTTGAAATCGAACGAAATGAAACATACTAAGTTCCATACACATTCGATTTCGGAAGGGAGTACTATAACAGAGAAATTTTGGAGCAAGAAGCGATTCGGGAATTGATGAACGAGCATAAATTCCAGTCCAGAGCAGATTCAAACGACGTTGAAGGACATGTTCAAGGATGTGCTGGAGGAAACGCCAAATGCAGCACCTACTATGCCCGCTCAAAGCTTCGTGACGAGAGCAGCCAGAAAACGTAAAATTCAGGTTAGTCTGCCGTACCTGAAATATAAACAGGAGATGCGGTAAAAGCTGTCCAGTGAAGAAGGGTACCTCTTGAGTGTCTAGCGGATGTACGAGCCGGAAAGTGTATTTGGGCAAATCAAAAACAATCGGGGGGTTCCGGCGCTTCCTGCTTCGGGACTTATAAAAAGTAAGTTTAGAGGTCGGGTCGCTTTCACTTGCCCACAATCTGACGAAGAAGCATAAAATAGTTGAAAAATTAACTGGACTGGGCAAGGATGAGTCCTTTGCCCGGTCCGGTTCTTTGATTTTTGATTCCGCAGACTGTCCTTTTTCTACAAAAAAGCTACTTATGAGTCAGCAGTTCATCATGAGAGCTCTGCTCCTCCAGACGACCATCCTTCAAGACCAGAATCCGGTCAGCCTGACGAATGGTATTCAGCCGATGCGCGATAACGAAACTTGTTCGACCCTGCATGAGCCGTTCCAGTCCTTCTTGTATTTTCAGCTCGGTAATGGTATCGATGCTGCTGGTTGCCTCGTCGAGAACAAGAATGGAAGGGTTGGCCAAAATAGCGCGGGCGATAGCCAGCAGCTGTTTTTGTCCTTGACTGATGCCGCTACCGTTAGCCTCCAACACCTTGTCATACCCGTCCTTCATCCGCATGATAAAGGAATGAGCATTCGCCAGGCTGGATGCCTGCTCAATCTCCTCATCGGTGGCATCCAGCCTGCCGAAGCGGATATTTTCACGGATGGTTCCCTGAAACAGGAAGGAATCCTGCAGCACAAACGCCATATGGGAGCGCAAGCTTTCACGCTGTATGGTCGTAATGTCACGCCCGTCCAGCGTAATCGTTCCCTTGTCGGGGCTATAGAACCTGGAAAGCAGCTGAATGAGCGTTGTTTTTCCAGCCCCGGTTGGACCGACTAATGCGATCATTTCGCCGGGCTTGGCTTCGAAGGAAATGTCCTCCAGCGTGTCACTTCCTTGATCGTAGGCGAAGGAAACATCGATAAACCGTACAGCTCCTTCCACATGCTCCAAAGCCACCGCCCCCTGCTCGTCTTTGGACTCCTCTTCCTCGTCCAATATTTCGAATACACGTTCAGCTCCGGCAATGGCCGACAACAACGTGTTCCACTGGTTAGCCAAATCATTCAGCGGTCTCGTGAACTGGCGGGCATACTCTACGAATACGATAATCGTACCTATGGTGATGGAGCCGTGAATGGCTAAAATCCCGCCGATCCCCGCTACAATGGCAAAGCTGAGATTATTCAGTCCGTTCATCAGCTTGGGGATAAAGCCGGAAATGGTTTGTGCCCAGAAACCCGACAGACGAATGCGGTCATTCCGCTCACCAAAACCGTGGATGACCCTCTTTTCCTGCGAAAATGCTTTAATAATCTGCTGCCCGGACAGCGTTTCTTCAATATAACCGTTCAGTTCGCCCAGGTTCTGCTGGCGTTCCTTGTATAAAGGCCCGGTACGACGTGTAATCCAGCGCATCCCGGCCGCCATTAGCGGCACTACGATAAATGTCAGCAGTGTCAACAAAGGACTTAACCACAGCATGACTGCAAGTGTACCGACCAGCGTCAATATGCTCGAAAAAATTTGAATAGCCGAGCTGTTCAGTGTAGAGCTGACATTTTCGATATCATTGGTCAGACGGCTCATGATTTCTCCCTGTTGACGTTTGCCGTAAAAAGGAATCGGCAGCCTATGCAAATGTGAAAACAGATCAAACCGCATCCGGTAAACGGTCTCTTGGGCGATTTCAATCATCCATATATTTTGCAGCCAGGAGGTCAGCGAATTAAGCAGAAATACAGCCCCTAATCCAATAAGAAAATAAATCCACGTTCGTCCTCCCGGACCTTCGAGAAAATCATCCACCGCTACGCCGACCAAATATGGACCCAACAGAGCCAGCCCGGAGCTGAGCAGTACCATAAACAGCACCAGCATCAGCTTGGCCTTACGGCGGGCCAAATAAGCCCATATCCGACCTATCGTCCCCGACCAGTTCTTCGCTTTGGACCTGTGGCGTCCTTCAGCTCCTGCCGGATTACGCAGCACACCGGACGCTGGTGTCGGCTGACGGAACGGATCAATGAGTTCCTTGAGCATGCGACTCCTCCTTTCCGTATTGCGATTCATAGATGCGTCGATACAGTTCTGAGCTATTCAGCAGATGCTCATGACTTCCGCTCGCGATCAGACGACCATCATCCAGCAGTAAAATCTGATCCGCCGATGCGGTCGAGCTGATCTTCTGCGTAATGAGAAATGTCGTGCAGGATAGCCCATCCAGCGCTTTCAGCAGGGCTGCTTCGGTTCGCACATCCAGCGCACTCGTGCTGTCGTCCAGAATAAGTATCGCCGGATGGCGCACCAGCGCGCGGGCAATAGACAGCCGCTGCTTCTGACCGCCGGACAGATTGACGCCACGCTGCCCGAGCAAGGTGTCATAGCCTTGCGGCAGGCGTTCAATCGTATCATGAATTTGCGCCATCCGGGCGGCCTCCTGAATCTGCTCCAGGCTGGCATTCTCCAGCCCCCAAGCGATATTGTCCCGAATCGAGCCGGTGAATAACAATACCTCCTGCGGTACATAGCCGATGGCCTCACGCAGTATGGAAGTGTCCAGCTCATGCGCGTCCTTTCCGTCAAAGCGCACATGGCCGGCATCTTCTTCATACAGACGTGTAATCAGCTGTACAAGCGAGGATTTGCCCGAGCCGGTAGCTCCCATGATCGCTATACGCTCACCTGGCCCAACCTGAAAAGAAATATCCTTCAGTACAGCCAAATCGCTGCCCGGATAATGAAAGCTCACCCGCTCCAATTCCACCTGTCCCTTAATTCGCGTGTTATGTGTTGGAGTAGACGCCGCCTCTCCATGTTCTTCATGATGTGTTTCCAGCACCTCTCGAATCCGTCCCGTAGATGCGGTCGCCCGGGAAAACACGACCACAATACCGGACAAGGCTGACAAGGCCCCAATCGTCCGCAAGGAATAATTGACGACTGCGACCACCTGTCCTACACTCGCATCCCCTGTAGAAATTTGCCCTCTTCCGAACCAAAGTACGGCGATAATTCCCACATTCATCGTAAACAAAATGAACGGCATCGTCGTTTCCGTCCAGCGTAGAGCAGATACCGTCCCTTTCATCAATTCGCCTCCATAATGGGCAAAACGCTCGATTTCATGCCGCATTCGCACAAACACCCGAATCAGCCGAATTCCGGTCAGATTCTCCTGAATCACCCCGTTAACATCATCCAGACGACGCTGAACGCCCTTGAACAAACTGACCGTCCGCCGCATCATCACCAGCACAAATACAAACAGCACCGGAGCCATAACCGCCAGCAGCAGGCCGAGCCTGAAATGTACGACCAACGCCATCACAATACTGCCGATGACCACCAGCGGCACCCGTGTCATAAACCGCAGGCTCATAAACACCGTATCCTGCACTTGCGTAACATCCCCCGTCAAACGCGTAATCAGCGATGAGGTGGCAAAACGCTTAAACACCGGATAGGAAAAGGACTGAACCTTGCGGTACAGCTTTTCCCGCAGGTCATAGCCAAAGCCCTGACTTGCATGTGAGGCAAAAAAGGAGCTGGCAATGCCCGCCATAAAGGCGATAACAGCACTCCCTACCAGCACACCGCCCCAGAACCAGACAATGGACAAATCCTGCTGCCGAATCCCTTCATCAATGATTTTGGAAATCAAATACGGCTGCGATAACTCCACCGCCAGTTCCAGCAGCATCATCACGAGCGCTGCGATGGCCGGAACCCGATATTTTTTTAGAAAAGAGAACATCATCCCCACAAGCATTCCTCCAATTGCCAGACAGCCGTCCTTCCAGATCAGCATTAAATCGTCATATGAATCGAATCTACGGTAAAACCATCTATGCACACTTTATACAGCACTAATTGTATTATACCCCTCTGAACGACTTCGTTTAATCAGTAAGTTGGAGACTTCAGTTGTAGCCATAAAAGATACGCAAAAAAACAGCAGAACGAATAAACCTCCATTGGCGTGGAGGTTTATATGAAAGAAAGCGTTCCAGTCACGGGCACACTTACCGGACAGGAACGCTTTTTCAATTAGTTCGACAGCTCTGCCGGATAATGCTGCAGCCAGTGCCTTAAGTCCGTGCTGCGGATGACCCGCTTGGGATCTTCACCGACCAGGCGAAGCCGCTCCAGCAGGAATTTGATTTCATCGGCGCCTGCCTTGATTCCCTCCTGCTCCAGCATATATTGAACTGCACTTCTGCCCGAATGCTTGCCGAGCACGAACGAATGGTCAGTACCCAGCTCGGTCGGATCAAGGGCCTGATAGGCGGCGCGCTCCTTCAGTAGACCATTGATGTGTATGCCGGATTCATGGGCGAATACCATATCTCCCACAATTGGCTTGCCTTCGGGGATGATTCGGTTGGAGGCTTTGGATACCAGTGCAGCCAGCGGGTTCAGCAGCTCGGGACGAACGCTGCAGGTTCCTTGATACAAGTCTCTCCACGACATCACTACTTCCTCCAGCGCCGTATTGCCCGCCCTTTCTCCAAGACCCGAAACGGTGGTGCTGGCCCAGACAGCTCCCGCCTGCAAAGCTGCCAGAGTATTGGCAAGCGCCAGGCCGTAATCATTGTGGCAGTGGATCTCAAGCTCCACATCCTGCGGCACGCGCGATACAAGCCTGTCTATACGGGCAGCTATAGCAGCGGGATGGTGAACAGACAGCGTATCGGCATATCTGAACCGCCGGACGCCATCCCTATAGAGCTGATTCGTTAGCTGCTCCAGGAACAGGTCATCTGCCCTTGAAGCATCCTCAAAGCCTACGGAGACAGTCAATCCTTTACACAGACCGTAATCGACAGACCTGCGGATCAGCTCCGTCACCTGCGCAGAAGTCATACCCAGCTTGGCCTTCATCTGCACCGTCGATACGGGAATCGAAATATGGGCCCAGTCGACACCCGTCGATTCCGCTGCATCAATATCCGAGAACACTGCGCGATTCCAGGTCATTAGCTTCATCTGAAGTCCGAGAGCAGCAATCCTGGCAATAGACCTGCATTCTGCCTTCCCCATTGCCGGAATTCCGATCTCAGCCTGTTCCACCCCCGCCAGATCCAGCATAACGGCGATTTCAGTTTTCTCTTCGGCCGAAAATGCAACGCCCGGAGCCTGTTCTCCGTCACGAAGCGTCGTATCACAAACGCGCAACCGACTCATCTGCATCCCCTCCTGTTCCGCAGCACGGACAACGCGGGTTGCGCTTGACCGCAATGCTGCAGCTGCTCATATCCAGCACATTCATACGGTGCATGCGGTCAGTGAACAGATTGCCCGCAGCTGTAATCCATTTGACCGCTTCCAGTGCGGCCATGCAGCCTATCAAGCCGGAGGTGGCTCCCAGAACCGGGAAGCCCAGAGGCTCCCAAGGCTGTCCTCCTTCCGGGTAGAGACATTCCAGGCATGCCGTCCTGCCGGGAACAATGGTCATCAACGATACTTCATAGCCGTACATGGCGGCTTCTATCATCGGTCTGTCATAGCGAACACATAGCCTGTTCAGCGTATATCTTTCCGGAAAGTCATAACGTGCATCAATCACGAGATCTGCCGCTCCCACCCATGGCCCGGAGGATTGTTCCGTGATTCTGTGGGCGTGGCCCTCAAGTTCGGTCTCCGGATTGATACGATGCAAATGCTGCAATGCTGTCTCCATCCGTTCCTCGCCGATTCGTCCGCTGTCCATCAGTACCTGCCGGTTCATATCGGGCAGATGAATTACGCCCTCATGGGCCAATATCAGCTTGCCCACTCCGGCAGCAGCCAGGTACATGGCCGCTGTCCCTCCCAAGCCTCCGATGCCTGCGACCATGACAGTGGCCTGCTTTAGTCTGTTCTGACCTTCCATCCCCAGCAGCTTCAACTGGCGTTCGTATCTGCTGTCTTCCAGCAGTTGTGCCATTCGTCCACCCCCTCCATGTACGACTCTTTTAGATATTTGTTCCACATGATCTTGACACTATATATCGTTGCTCTTCCTTACAGCAGGCTCATGATTCGGTTTTGCTGCTGCCTTCCTCAGCATGCAGGATTTTGGCAAGCCACATGGGCGGATTGCGTGCCAGCATATGCTGGAGACGCTGGACCTGCTCCACAATGGAGCTGCCGTGGGCTACCTTCACAGGCATAATGGTCCGCTTGGTAACCTGTGCGGCGGCCGAAGCGCCGATCTGTACCAGGAAGATCAGGGCACAGTCCTCGATCAGGCCAATTCGGCTGGCAATCTTGCCCGCTTCGTGCTCATCGCTCCCTGGAGCTATCCGCCGATGCTCCAGGAACTGGACGCCTGAGAGCCGGATTTCGAATACAGTAAACATAGGACTCTGCCCAAAATGAGCATTCACAAGCACCCCGTCTTCCGTCGCAAATGCAACCTTCATCCTCCCTTCCCCCTCTCGGCAAGCAATACATTGCCCACCTTGTTCACCCACTCCATGGTCCCACGGTATCCGACGCTTACGGATGTGTGGGCACCCAGTTCGTCATACACCGGCAAGCCTGCCGGTACAAAGGAGGCGCCGGTCCGTGCCGCTCCCTTTCTTCCATGCGAATTGCTGATCCATAAATCCACGCCCTGCGCGCCCTCCTCTGCATCATCCAGATCACCTATCCAGACTTCCCGTTCTGTCTTTTGCAGCGCGGGCGTGCTGCAGGGTGCAATTAGCCGCTTCAGTTCCACTCCCATCTCCTCCAGCCAGGCTGCGGTCGACAGCAGATGATCCGGCTCAAGCGCCACTACAGCCGAAGCGCCGGAAAAATAGAAATGGGCATCCAGCATGCTGTCCAACAGATTTTCACGCTGCCAGCGAAAGCGGACGGGGGCCGACTCGCGACTGATCTTCTGCAGAAAATGTATGAACGCATCGCTCGCAGCCAAGCCAGACAGACCAGCGAACAAGTGGTAGGGAATGCCTGCGGCATGAGCCAGTCTGCGCGCCGGACGCTCCATGCTCGCGCCAATGGCAATGGTGCAGGAAGACTCAAGCATCTGGCAGGCTGAATCCAGCGGAGTTCCCCCTCTTGTTAAAGGGGAAAAGCCTGTCAGCAGATGACCGGACAAAGAAGTGGAAATATCGGGGAGCGTAATCACCTCCAGGCCGAAGGAGGCGATAATATCCTTGATTTCCATGACGTCTCCGGCTGTCAGATAAGAAGCTGGCAGCAGATTGACCTGCGTCCGGCGCTGTTTTTTGGGGGACTTGCCTCCAGTCGACACGAGTATGGCATCCATTAGCGACTCTACTGTGCTGGTGTAGCCCGTCTCCAGGGAACCGTGAAAATCAGGCAGCGATACAGAAAACAGCAGACTGTCCTTCAATGCCCGTTCTCGCTTGAACGCCTTTACCCTGGATTGAAAATCAACGCCTGCCACCTCGGTGAGGGCCGTGCTGATAACGCCGATGACATCAGGATGGTGCTTGGACCAGATATGATCCAGGGCCTCCTCCAGATTCCGGTCTGCGTCAAATATAACGTCCATCTCTTGCAGCGCAGAGGTCTGAACGGCGATCGGCTCTCGAAAATGGCGGGTCAGCAGCGCCTTGGAGAAGGCCGAGCAGCCCTGAGCTCCGTGCAGCAAAGGCATGGAGCGATATATCCCCTGCAGAGCCAGCACGCCGCCCAAAGGCTGTCCTACCTTGAGCGGGTTGACACTGACAGGCTTCGTGGCGGATTTAATCGGCAAATTCCGTCTCCCCCTCCCATGGAGCCAATTTGGCGGTCAGCTCCCATACCGGATGCTGCAGCGTATGCACAAGCTGTTTGGCCAGGGACAACAGCCCGTCATAGCCCGCATAGGCCTTGTGCCGCTCCTGATTGATGTCCACAAAAGGAATCTGCTCCTTAAGCGCCATATACATGTTCCGGCCTCCGGCAATGACCATGTCGGCCTTGCGGCTCCGCACGGTCTTGAGAATCTGCCGTGCGCCGCCTTCCGGGATGTATTCCACATCATCTCCGACCCGGGCAGCAATCCGGGATACATCCTCGGCAGTGCTCTTGTTCGTGCCTACACCCACCACCTTAATGCCAAGCTCCTGCAAAGCCGTAATAACAGACCAGCTCTTCACACCTCCGGTATAGAGCACTGCCCGTTTTCCTTTCAGTAGCTTGCGGTAGGGCTCCAGCTCCAGCGAAAGCCTCATTTCCTCCCGTGCGGCCAGCTTATCCACCCGTCGCTCCACATCTCGATCTCCGGTCAGGTAAGCCATCTGCCGCAGGGAATAACTCGTTTCCTTTGCCCCATAAAATGAACCTTCAAAATAAGGAATGCCGTATTTGCGCTCCATTTGGACCGCCAGACCCAGCAAAGCCCGGCTGCATACGACCATATTGGCCTTGGCACGGTGCGCCCAGCCTATCTCGCGGAACCGGCCGTCTCCGGTAATTCGGGACAGGATACTCATTCCCGTCTGCTGCATCAGCCGCTCGATATGCCACATCTCACCCGCAATATTGTATTCCCCGATGAGATTGACATCATGGGAGGTTGTCTGTTCCGGCTCGGTGGTGCCGATAATATGCTGGAACAGCACATCTCCGGCCAGCCGGGTCCCGAGATTCTTGCTGCCCACAAATCCCGGACTGTTCACCGGAATGATCGGCGTTCCCAGCCGCTCCGATTCAGCCTTGCAGACCCCCTCGATATCTTCACCGGTGAGGGCTGTGACACATGTTGTATAGACGAACACAGCCGGAGGTGCGAAACGGCTGACAATGTAGCGAATCGATTCATGCAGCTTTTGTTCACCGCCAAAAATGATATCCTGTTCTCCAAGATCAGTAGTGAAGCCATACGCCGACAACTCCGGACCGCTGGACAGGCTGCCTCTGCTCTCCCAGCTGTTGCCGAGACACGCCATCGGCCCGTGCACCAGATGAGCCGCATCTGCAATGGGAATCAGTGTAATCTGGGCCCCGTCAAAAGAGCAGCCACCCGAAGCCTCCCCCGGCACAGGCCGGGGACAGGGCGTGCTTTTGGGAATTTTGTTGCCGCAGGATATTTCCAGCCTTCCGCTAGGCACAGCCGCCTCCATCCGCACAACCCCCTTATTTCAGATAGAATCCATTGAAATCACAAGCCAAGCTGCCAATCTCCATCTACGCGGTACAGCAATTAGCGCACCAGATCAAAGCTGTGATCCGGAGCCTGCTCCTCCATGACATCCAGTATGGTATTCACGAATTGGGTAAGCAGATTCAGCGCACCCTGGTAGCCGATAATCGGATAACGGTGCATATGATGCCTGTCAAAGATCGGGAAGCCCACACGGAGCAAGGGAATTTTCGCTTCCTTGGCCGCAAACTTCAGATGGGAGCTGCCAATAGCCAGGTCCACCGGGTCCTCGAACAGCAGCGAACGCATATGCCACAAATCCTGACCGCAATGTACCGTTGCTTCTGCACCGTAGGGGCTGGACTTCAGTAGAAGCTCTGCTTCCTTCTCAAATTTCCGGTCCCCATTGGAGCAGACAATATGCACCGGCTCCATGCCCAGCTCCAGACAAAAGCCAATCAGGCCGATGAGCATATCCGGGTCTCCCGCCATAGCCACTCGTTTGCCGTGCAGATATGCATGCGAGTCCATCATGGCATCCACCATTCGGGCGCGCTCCTGCTTCAATGCCTCGGGAATTTCTCTTCCGGACAGACGGCTGATCTCTTCAAGCAGGCGATCTGTAGCGCGGATGCCCAGCGGCGTGGAGATGGAGGACACCTGCTGCCCCCAGGTTCGTTTCATATAGCCTAATGTTTTGCGAAGAGAGTGCTGCTGGATCGCCAACGTGCCGGCAGCATCTGCGGCCTTGGGTACATCCTCAAGCAGCGTTCCCCCGTAATAGTAGCTGTACTCTCCGGTTGCGCCTGAATCAAAATTACTGCTGTGGTCACCCAGAATGGTATACGGTACGCCAAACAGTCCCAGTATGCGCCGCATTTCTGCAAAATTGCCCGTATATCCGTCAAACCCGAACAGTACATTCAGCTTCAATTCATGTCCAGGCTGCGGCGTCCGGCCTGACTTGTTATACAGGGTTTCCAGCACAGAGCGCAGCATGGCATCATAGCCTGTAATATGTGAACCGGAGAAGCTGGGGGTATTGGCAAAAGGAACCGGCATATCCTCGGGAAAGGCTCCCTCCTGACGGGCATTAGCCAGGAAGGCAGACAGATCATCCCCGATCACCTCTGCCATACAGGTCGTGCATACCGCAATCATCTGCGGCTGATACAAGGCAATGCAGTTCTCCATCCCGTCAATCAGATTGCGCATACCGCCGAATACGGCGGCATCCTCGGTCATCGAGGTGGATACGGCAGGAACAGGCTCCTTGAAGTGGCGAGCGAGATGGCTGCGGAAATAGGCCGTACAGCCCTGTGAGCCATGAATGAACGGGAGCGTTTTCTCGAAGCCCAGCGCAGCCATGACCGCTCCCAACGGCTGACAAGCCTTGGCCGGATTCACGACTACGGCTGTACGGGCGAAATTCTTGTCCTTGTATTCCTTGGTCTTGGTGTACTCCAGGGTGGAAGTAACCTCCTCCGGCGAGCAAGGTGCCTCGAAGGCTCGTTTTCCCTCACGCTGGCGCACATACTTTTCCTGCCGAAACAGCTGATTGTGATCGACAATATTCAGGCGCTCGCTCATACCGACACCTCCGCAGTCTGCCGGGACGGCAGCAGGCTCCATACTGGACTGTTGATGGTCATATCCATATCACGCGCAAAAATCTTGAAGCCGTCAAAGCCATGATAAGGCCCGCTGTAATCCCAGGAGTGCATTTGACGGAAGGGAATGCCCATTTTGTGATACACATATTTCTCCTTGACTCCGGCACCCATCAAGTCAATATTCAGCCGCTGGGCCAGTTCCTCCAGCTCGTAGGCCGTTGGATCATCGTACAGAATGGTGCCTTCCTTTACATCGGGATACGTCTTTTCGTAATCATCCTTATGGGCAAATTCATAGCCTGTAGCTACAATTTCCATACCCAGATCCTCATAGGCACCGATGGTATGCCTTGCCCGCAGCCCGCCAATCAGCAGCATCACCTTTTTGCCTTCCAGACGGGGGCGGTATTTACGGATAACCGCCTCCATCTGCGGCATGTATCGGGCGATGACCTGCTCACATTTCTCCTGAATCGTCTCGTCAAAACGGGCGGCAATCGCCCTTAGGCTCTCCACCGTCTTGGTCGGGCCAAAGAAGTTATATTCCATCCAGGGAATTCCGTATTCCTGCTCCATTGTTGAGCACATATAATTCATTGAACGATGACAATGAATCAGATTGAGCTTGGATTTATGGGCAATCCCCAGCTCATTGATCGTACCGTCACCTGACCACTGCGCTATGACCCGCAGTCCCATTTCCTCCAGCAGTATGCGCGAGGCCCAGGCATCACCGCCGATATTGTAATCCCCGATAATGGACACATCATAAGGCCCGCACTCCTTCAATTCCCGGCGCCCCATCAGAAAATCGCGGATCGCATCATTGGCAATGTGATGGCCCAGAGACTGACTCACCCCGCGAAAGCCCTCACAGCGCACAGGAATGACCGGAATGCCAAGTTCCTCTGTCATCTTCTTGGCCACAGCTCCGATATCATCACCAATCAGTCCAACCGGACATTCGGATTGCACGGAGATGCCTTTGGCCAGCGGGAACATCTCCTTAATTTCCCTACAGATCACCTCCAGCTTCTTATCTCCGCCGAACACAATATCCTTTTCCTGAAAGTTGCTTGTAATCTGCATGGCGGTAAAATTGTTGATGCCCAATATCCCATTCGCATAATTGCGCCGGGTGCCCCAGCTGTATTGTCCGCAGCCGATGGGACCATGGCTAATGTGCACCATGTCTTTAATCGGGCCCCATACCACGCCCTTGGACCCTGCATAGGCACAGCCTCTCGCCGTCATGACGCCGGGTCGTGATTTCATGTTGGACTTGATGGAACAGGTTCCGCAGTTTACAAGCTCCTCATCCGCAATCTCAAAATGCTTGCTCCGGTCCTTCTTTGCCTTCTTGGGGTATACCTCCAGTATCTCCTCTACGATCTGCTTTCCCTTATCTACAATACTGCTCATTTGGCCTATTCCTCCCTCCTGCAAGCTGCGCGTTCAGTTCCCCCATCATCACACGATGATTCCGGCATTAAGCCTTCTGGCTGCGGCCTACTGCCCCGACGCCTCGGCTTTGTTCATTGCAGTCTCTTCATCCTCAATAATGCCGAATTCCATCAATAACTCCTCCAGCTCTTCCATGGAAATAGGAGTGGGAACCGTTAGCATATCGTTATTCAAAATTTTACCTGCCAGCTCTTCATACTCCGCAGCCTGCTTATGGTCCGGGTTGTATTGGGTAACGGTCATACGGCGCAGCTCAGCGTGCTGCACAACATTGTCACGCGGCAAAAAGTGGATCATCTGCGTGTTCAGCCTTCTCGCAAGCTCTGTAATCAATTCCGCTTCCCGGTCCGTATTCCGGCTGTTGCAGATTAAGCCACCCAAACGCACTCCGCCGCTGTTGGCGTACTTCAGTATCCCGCGCGCAATATTGTTGGCAGCGTACATAGCCATCATCTCGCCTGAGCATACGATGTAGATTTCCTGAGCCTTCTTCTCCCGGATCGGCATGGCGAAGCCCCCGCACACGACGTCGCCCAGTACATCGTAGGACACGAAATCCAGCCCTTCGTAGGCCCCCTCTTCCTCCAGAAAATTAATGGCCGTGATGATGCCGCGCCCTGCACAGCCGACACCGGGCTCTGGCCCGCCGCATTCCACATTCAGAATGTCACCGAAGCCCTTCTGGACAACATCCTCCAGCTCCAAATCCTCCACCGTGCCCCTTTCAGCCGCCAGATGCAGTACTGTCTGTTGGGCCTTCGTATTCAGAATAAGACGGGTGGAGTCTGCCTTGGGATCACAGCCAACGATCATAATTTTTTGCTTGAATTTGGTCGCGAGCTGAGCCAGTGTATTCTGCGAGGTTGTCGATTTGCCGATACCGCCCTTACCGTAAAACGCAATTTGTCTCATATTTTCTCAGCCTCCAAAATGTTCAATGGGTGAATGCTTACTTCCCTTACTGCTTTGTACAGGATACATATAACGTAGAAATCTTACGTATTCCAAAACGGATTCCTCAATATCTCCGCCACATACAATAGGCAGTACGCCAGCTTCCTGCAGTGCCTCTTTGGGGGCTTCGCCTATGCCGGACGACAGCAGCAATGCACAGTCATGCACCATGGAAAGGATCTCCTTCATCGTCTCAGCCTTGTCCCCATTGCAATCGGCTTTGCCGTGACAGTAGGATTGCACCTTGCGAATGCCTACGAAATGTACAATATTCCCGTCGCTTTCATAGATCATGAACTCCTTGGCACGGCCGAAATGCTGATTCACCTTTCCTCCGCCACGGCTGGCCACGGCGATCAGGACCGGCTTTGAGGCATAGCTTGCTTTAGGCTGACCTCCCGATAACGGACAGCTGCAGCCAGCCCCGGTTGACGATTGCTTACGGCCCGATTGTCCCTCCTTGCGTTCCATTTTCACTCTCACCTTCTCATCCAGTTCTTTCTGAAATTGTGCCCTTGCCCCTTCATCCATAGGAGGAGCAGCCGCTATGTTCTCCCATGTAAAATCCTGATTGCGATCATCACCCAGCAGTCCAATCGCATCCGCCCTGCACTGACGGCAATGGCGCATAATGACGGCTCCCGCGTCGGCACATTGCTCCTGCAGCTGCCGGACCAAACGGGGACGGGGTGCCCGCATCCCTTCCTGCTCATACCGGCTGCCGGGAGCGATGATGAGCGGCATAATGTTGTGAAGCACCGCACCGTGCTCCTTGACCACCCTGGCTACCTCCGGCAGATGGGTATCATTGACTTCGGGAATCAGCACCGAGTTCACCTTGCACAAAATGCCTCTGGAAGCCAGCATCTTCAAGCCTGCCAGCTGGCGGTGAATCAACAACCGTGCGGCCTCCTCTCCCGCATAGCGTTTTCCTTCATCGTAAACCCATCCATAAATGCGGCTCCCCACGGCTGGATCTACAGCATTGATCGTGATCGTGACATGTGAAATGCCCAACTCTACAATCCTGTCGACATGTCTGATCAAGGTAAGGCCATTCGTACTGAGACAGAAAATGACATCCTTAACTGTCTCACGGACCCGGCGGAAGGTATCGAAGGTTGCGTCCGCATTGGCCAACGGATCTCCAGGTCCCGCAATGCCGACGACGGACAGCTGCATGAGCTGTGCCGCTACGCCATAGGTCTTGCGTGCCGCCTGTTCCGGCGTGAGCAGTTCACTGACAACGCCGGGACGACTTTCATTGACGCAATCGAATTTGCGGTTGCAATAATGGCACTGAATATTGCAGGCCGGAGCTACCGGAAGATGAATGCGCGCAAAGTAGCGATGCGCCTCTTCGTTATAACAGGGATGTCGTCTGAGGGTTTCTAATGCTAAGGGGGTCTCCGAGAGATCAGCTAAAGAGTCCATTCATTTCCTCCTTTCCACGTTATATTCCCTTACACAAATCTCTTGTTTTTTCTGGAATATAATTACATCTTAGAGACAGAGGCCATTCCAGTCAATTCGCTTCTCCATGAAATCTCTGACATTTGTCCTCATTTCACATATGTGTCATTTTTTACGTTAGATAAGATATCATATCTTTAACATGTGTGCGGTTACATTTCATTTTCTCAATGGCACAAAGCCAAAAAAAGAGAGTCCGTACATACGGTTCTCCTGATAAAAGCAGGATTTTGCAAAATCCTCCCCTACACATACATTCACCAGCAATCTGTTGCTAACGCTGTAAAAATGCAAATAGGCTATCCCGAATGCTCAAGAATATCTTGAGAGGATAGCCCGTTTATTCTAAATTCAGCAACTATAATTTTGCATCTATTTCCGCCCCATCAACTTTCGCTCCACCGACTTCCTTTTCATCCATCTTCGTTGCATCAATCTTCGATGCCTCTGCCTCATCCGCTTCGTCGCTGCTATCTTCCTCCATCAAAGCTCTTGGTGTGTAGAGCTTGGGAATCGGCACGTTCGCCCAATCCATATCGGATGCAAAGTAAAAGCTCGTGTAGGACGGCTGGTTGTAGCCGGTATTTTGACGCGCTACATCCGCCCGGTACTGCGGATCATGCATCAACGTGTATAATTTATGCGTCGTAGGCTCGGTGCTCAAATAGATACGGATCGCCGAGCTATCCGCTGTACGGACAAGCATTTCCTCGCGCCAATCTCCGAAAACGTCGGCTACCAGTGATGGTGTTCCTTTGGTATAGTTGTTCGTTTTGGTGCCTGTTGCGGTCAGCAATGTGCCTCGTTTCCAATCTTCAATGGTTGGGGTTACGTCGATCGCCCCGTTCACGATTTGTGTGGTCATATTAGCGGCCCATTTGATGCTCATATTAGTGCCTGGCATCTTCGTATCAAGCTGCTTGCCCGCCGCAGTCCACAAGCCCATGGCCCAGGTTTCCAGCCCTCGCTGATCCGGGTCTATGTCACCGACCATTCCACGGCCTGTATCCTTGCCGGAATATCCGCCGTAGATGACTTTACCCGTCTTGGCATCTCGAAGCGAATAGCCATACGGAGCATAGGTTCCACCCTCATGCACCATAAAGATTTCTTTGCCCGGCCGATCCGGGTCAATATCGGTCACATGCAGCGCATCGCCGTGTCCCAGTCTGGCGGTTTGACCCGGAATCGCGCTTTCAGGGGGCATAACATCAAAAGAGCTGTACAGCAGACTGCCGTCATGGTCGATGGTAGCAGAGCCGTATACGATCTCGTCCTTGCCGTCACCATCTACATCCACCACACTCAGTGAATGCGCTCCCTGTGTGGTCAAAGTACCGAATTTCGGGTCCGTTCCGTCCCGTCCGTGCGGACTATCGTTAAACGGATTGGTCATCGGTGCCCAGCCACTGTCTACCATCCAATGCTTTTGGAGATGACGGCCGTCCCATGTATAGGTGACCAGCGTGGAACGGGTATAATAGCCGCGTGCAAATACAGCATAAGGCTTGCGACCATCCAGATAAGCCACCCCAGCCAGGAAACGATCCACACGGTTGGCAGGTTCAATCCGGGCCATGGCATAATCCCCCCACATAAGACCATCGTCATGACGCTCCGGCTCATAGCGGATGGTTTCCAGCTCAGCTCCCGTTTTTCCTTTGAAAATGGTCAAATACTCCGGTCCATCCACAATGAAGCCTTCGAACTCTCTCAGCTTGTTTTTGTCGCTTCGCGAAGGGGCGTATACATCCATAAAATAGTCCGTCAGGCTTTCCGCATCCTTTCGGGATAACGGATAGCTGTACTTTGGAGCAATACCAAAGCACTCCTCCAGCGTAGCAGGCCACTGCCCCTTGACCACTTCTTCATGCTTCGTCCAGTTCATGAACATGTTCACTACATGCTCATAGTAATCCGTACGGCTCAAACGATAATCATCCTGATGTGTAATTCCAGCTTTGCGATCCTCACGGGGCAAGGTAATATACTTTTCTTTTTTCGGCTTGCCCTTCTTGTCAAAGGTAATCGTTTTGGTCCCCGGAGCCGTCTTGAACATCAGCTCGGCTTTGCCGTCTCCGTCAAAATCGTACACCATCATCTGTGTATAATGTGCACCTGATCGAATATTCACACCGAGGTCAATCCGGTACAACAGCTTGCCCTCGAACGTATACGCATCGACATACGTATTTCCGGTATAACCTTTCTGAGATACATCTTTGGAATTCGACGGGTCCCATTTTACAAAAAATTCATATTGTCCGTCTCCGTCCACATCTCCAACGCTCATATCGTTGGCTGAGTAGGTATAGGCTTCACCTGCGGGTGTTACGCCATCGGCCGGCTTTTGAAGAGGAAGCTCATAGTAGCCCTGCTGCCATGGCTTCACTTTGTCGCTGCGATCCTTTTCCCGTCCGTTAACAACCGATGCCACCCTGTACACCGCATTTCCGGTGCCTTCCTTATCGAGATAGTTGGTGCTGTCGGTCACCGTCGCAATTTTCTTGCCGTCACGGTATACGTTAAAATCCGCTCCCGTCAGCCCTGTTGGGCCATAGCCACTCACTTCCTGGGCCAACAACCGCCAGCTTAAAAATACACCCTCCTGCGTCACCGCAGCCACCAGTCCGCGATTCAGCTTTTCCAGCTGGATGCTGCCGCTACGATTCTGTTCAGCAGCGATTGCTGATTCCGCCTGTAGCGTCGCCGGTTCGGACAAGTCTTCCGCAGCCACTCCTCCAGTCATACCCGTCATCGCCAGCATCGCTGCCAACGCGGCGGTCAAGCTTCCCTTTCGCCATGCGCCTTTCCTTTGAGTCATCCAAGTCGTCCTCCTCGATTGTATTGTGATGACAAGCAAATCCCCATAATGATTGCGCTTACATAACTTGAATTCCTTTTTTATTATAGTTTTGCCATTCTCCCAAAAGCGTTTAAATATCCGGGGATTCCTCTACACAAATCCGTGTTGTTCTATAACTACGAGCTCTTTCAGAAAAAGCTAAACAACCGTTCCCTGGTTGAATACCGGGAAACGGTCGCTGCATGGTGATTTTTTTCTCTTGTCTACTTGACGGAATTATGACTAATGTTGCCGCTTGCACCCTCTCTGACTGTGCCAGCTAATCAGGAAATATGCGTGCCGGCTATTCCCCTGAGGGCCGAAACGGCATCTTCGATTGAACATATAATCGTGTGTTTTCCTTGTTCTGCAAATGATATAGCCGCTTCTATCTTCGGTCCCATACTGCCTGTGGAGAAATGTCCCTCCTGAACATACTGTTTGGCTTCCTCCATACTGATATGGCCTAGCACCTGCTGCTCCGGCTTTCCGTAATGAATGAAAACATTTTGCACGTCTGTCACCATCATGAAGATATCGGCGTTCGCTTCTTCGGCCAATTTGCGGCCGCTGCGATCCTTGTCGATTACCGCTTCGACGCCTTTAATCGTGCCGTCCGTTTGCCTGATAACCGGAATACCTCCACCTCCGGAAGCAATGACAATCGCTCCGCTCTCGACAAGCTTCATAATGGTTTCTGACTCCAAAATAGACTGCGGCTGCGGCGAAGGAACGACGCGACGCCATCCCCGGCCCGCATCTTCACTCATGTTCCAGCCTTTCTTCTGAATCATTTGCCTGGCTTGCTCTTCGCTGTAGAAGGTGCCGATTGGCTTGGTCGGATGCAGAAAGGCTTCATCTTCCT
This sequence comes from Paenibacillus kribbensis, assembly GCF_001705305.1. GTDB lineage: Bacteria > Bacillota > Bacilli > Paenibacillales > Paenibacillaceae > Paenibacillus > Paenibacillus kribbensis_B. Next base: position 164,173 of record NZ_MCBP01000003.1, on the reverse strand, counting down.
CGGATACCTGCGTTTGTGTCAGCACACTGACGACCTGCTGCGTCAGGCCCCGCTTCCGCAGTTCATTCTTCAAGGATTGATCGAGCATGTAACCGATCAATCCTTGAGACTCCGCACTGCATACGTCTAACGGAAAAGGAGAGACAACTTCTTTCGCTTCTTCATTTTGCTGCAAAATCAATCCCACCTGCGGACCATTGCCATGTGTAATGACGACTTTGTAGCCCGCTTCCACGATATCAGCAATCTTTTCACTGCTGCTGCGTACATTTTCAAGCTGGTTCTCATAGGTTGCTTCTTGGTGAGGCCGCAAAATGGCGTTGCCCCCCAATGCAATCACAACTCGTTCTGACATGTTCATACCTCCTTAGGGCCATGATGGCATTGGCGATCCCGAATACCGTATCGATCCCGGAGCTGTGTCCGGTTTGCAGCAATAGCGAAAGCCTGGTTTGAAAATAGGATGCATCCTTCATAACCATCGCGTTCAACACCCGGGTTACCTTGTCGCTGAATCGGCCGTGCAGCGCATGGAGCAAATAAGCTTTGCTTACATCTGTCGTAATTGCTTCTGTTTCCAAAATATGACGCAAGATGGTCAATAACTCTGGATGAAAAGCGCCGGTCAACCTATGAACGGCCAACAATCCGATAAGGAAATCATCTCCCGACGGCGTCAGTCCTGGCCCACGCCCCAGAAAATACCGCAAAGGCGGCTCGATGGCTCGAACCTCGCCGGATAACAAGGCGTCAAGCAATTGTTCCGCATGCCGTACCGTAGTGTACTGCGGATCATCCGGTCTATAATCTTTCGCGAGAAAACGGTTCCATTCCATGTCGAGTCCCGTCGGCACACCCCAAGTGAGGCATGTTTTCACTAATGTATCAACGTGAAATAAATCACGAAAACTACAGTAGTAACCGGTACGGATTTCATAATGGAACGGCGCGGCTTGCGAAAGATCAAGCGTCACCGGGTATTGGGGATGATAGAATTGAAGCATGTCCGGCGTCCCGGCAACGACTCCGTCATTACACTTGACATAAAAACGCAGCCTGCTGACGCTTTCTTGTCCCATATGAATACCGAACGGAACTCTACCGTTCTTCGTTGTCCCGACAAAAATCAACGCGTCTTCCATAGCCAGGTTGATTCCATTCTCGAAAATGCTGTGGACACGGCCAATCGGCCTCCGGGAGAGGAGTGCCGTAAGCTGGGCGTGAATCTCCTCTCCCATGAGACAAGATGTATAAAGCGACGCTTTACAGAAGTCCAAGCTTCGACGCATAAGCTTCAAGCGCCTTCTCAAAGCATTCGACAGGCGGACGAACTGTACCGGCGCCGATCTGCCCCACACCCGGTTCTTTGTGGGCAATACCGGTATTAATGACTGGCGTAATTCCCGTTTCCACTACTTTTCTGGCATCAATACCGAGGCAAATTCCACGGAAGTTCCAGGTCGGAACAGTAAAGTTCGGGTTCTGGTCGATAGAGATTTCGACCATTTCATTGCTCGTTGCCAAGGCATCTTGAAATCCTCCGGCCCCGACGAACCGCGTAACGCCTGGAGCCGCAATCATCGCCATCCCCCCGACGCCAAACGTTTCCGTAATCGCGCTGTCGCCGATGTCCGGATTGGCGTCCACTTGCGAAAAGCCGGTAAAGAACAGCCCCTGCGGTGTATTTACAGGTGCGGTAAACCATTCGTCTCCCATGCCGCTGATGCGGATGCCAAAATCCTGTCCATTCCGGCACATGGCGGTTACGACCGTGCCTGCTTTGATGGTGCGGGCCCCATCCATTACAGCCTTGGAAGCTGCCATCATGATATTCAGGAAGAATTGATCGGTATCCGCCAAAAATTTGATAACGCTTTGCATCTCCTGCTTGTCCAAATCAAGATTAACGATATAAGGGCTGATTTCTTTCAAAAAGACGAGCGAAGCGGCAATATTGCGTTGATGGAATTCATCCCCCATCGTAATGGCTTTCGCGATCATGACATTCAGGTTAAGACCTTCCTTCGTCGCCTTAAGCGCCCGCGAAAGCGTCGGGCCAAGCACATCCTTCATCCATGTCAAGCGGGTAATAACTTCTTCTGAATAAGCGCCGAAGCGAAGCACCTTGCCGATGCCTTCGTTCATGATGCAGTAAGCCTCATTGCCTTCGGAACGGTTGTTGACTACGAATACCGGCATATTACCGGATGTGATTCCTCCCATAGGACCGACTGCCTTGACATGGTGGCACGGGATGAAATGGATATCGCCCCGTTCTAACATGCTGCGGGCCTCCATTTCATCCTTCGCCCAGCCCTCGAATAAAGCAGCACCTACGCACGAGCCTTGCATGGGGCCTGTCATGTCCTTATATGCTATCGGCGGGCCCGCATGCAGCAGCGTCTTGCCTTCCAACTCCGGAATGACGGTATATGCCGGTACTACATCGACGAGAAACGGCGCTCCGCCAGCAATTTTGTCAATAACCGCCCGATTGGCTTCATCAATAGTCTGATATTTCATATGAGATTCCCTCCTGGCCGTTCATCTGCAACGTTGATTGTTCAACATAGACGCAGTTCATAGGCAGTTGATTTATCGTTAACTCGTAAACCGGTAATCTTTTAATTGGTCTAATATTCGCTGCATCTTCACGCTGCCGCCCGCAACCGGTCTCCAGTCGTACTGGATCGCCGGAGCACCGCTTGCAGTAATGGATTCTGTAAATTTTCGCAGCCCCACATTAATGACAGACGGCTTCCCGGCAAGCAACGCTTCGATTGCGGCAGAGGCGGAGAACGCCTCGGGAGCGGCCGTTGTTGCAGGACGGTGTGCCTTCGGCACGTCTTCGAGACTGAGTTGCATCATGGCCAGCACCGTGCGCACTGCCTGGTTGTTGCTCTCTTTGACTAACACGCCCGCCTGTTCGAACTTGCGCTTCTGCTCTGCATAAGACTGCGGATCTTGATGGGTGCCGCACAGAGCAGCTACAAAATAGAGGTTGCGCCCTTCCGTCTTCGCCTTAGCTGCGGCTTTCTCAATAGCCGGAGCCAGCACACCCGCCACGTCGTCATGACCGCCGTACCCCAGCACGACGTCGAATAAAATGACCGCGGTGGCTGGATCTTGCGCAGCCTTCTCAATATGCTGAATCCGGGTAGCCGGATCAATCATCGGATGCGGCTTGCCTTGTGTGTACATATCGTCGCCTAAGTCAACGATGGCATGACCGTTTGATCTGAGGACATAACCCGCTTCATGGATAAGTCCATCCTTCAGTTGAAGGGCATCCGCGATGAGCATGGCCGCCTCGGCAGCTAATGTGCCGCCTGCATACAAACCCTGAATCGAGGTTTGTCCCGGATTCAATGCTGTCTTCGGCACATCGATCGGCAAGCTATATAGCGGCTGCACGGCGGCACCTTTTGCCAGATCAATCGCAATCATCGCCGCTTCCTCCAACGTGTAAGCCTCATAGACATTCCCTTCATGTGCAGACGGTTTCTCTCCAAGGAAGAGAGTGACCACCGGCTTCGGCAGCCCCTGCAGCTGGCTTACGACCTTCTCGCGCACCGCCTTGGCCGGCGGCTTGGAAATAATGACGATTACCTCGGTCTGGTCGTTATGCGCCAGTCCGCGGATACCGTCCAGCATCGTAATCGCTCCGATAGTCTCCGAGAGGTCTCGACCCCCGGTGCCAATCGCGTGACTGATGCCGCCGCCCATGCGGTCGATCAGCGTAGTCACCTCCTGGATGCCTGTGCCCGATGCGCCGACGATACCGATATTGCCCGCTTTCACCCGATTCGCGAAGGCGAGCGGAACGCCCGATATAATACCTGTACCGCAATCAGGGCCCATCACGAGCAGCCCTTTATCATGTGCCTTCTGTTTCAGGCTCAATTCTTCTTCTACCGGTACATTGTCACTAAAAATAAAGGCATGCAGTCCGTAATCGAGCGCTTTGTCCGCTTCTGTCGCCGCGTATTGACCTGGTACCGAAATAATGGCCAAGTTGGCATTCGGGTTCTCCTTCAACGCGCGCTCCCACGAGCGCACGCTCTCCATTGAGGACTGGCTGCTGCTAACGGATTGATCGCTTAAGAAGCTGTCAACTGCGACGAGAATATCATCCAGTCCGTTGTGCGTCTCGGTATCGATGACAATGCACATGTCGTTGGCCCCGGCTGGCTCCAGTTCATCCGTATACAACCCGGAATTGCGCATAATGTCTTTGTTGGCCGGCGTCCCCATCATGATAGACGCTTGCATCACACCTTCAAGCGCAGAAATATAATTGGTCAGAAGCATCAAATTGACCGAATCTTGATACGAATTTTTTTTAATGATCGTATGCAGCATTCCTGGTTCACCTCACTTGTCCGTTTTGATTAATTGACATTTCTTATCATGCAGGTGTTACGTTGCAAATGGATCTTTATGGTCATAAGTGTTGTTATGAACGACATCGGATACGAGATAGTTATATACCTCGTCTACAATCTCAATGCCGTTAGCTTCGTTCTCCTGCTCGATCAGGTCATAATTCTGTCCCGGATAGAGAACCCGCTCAAAGCCAGGCGCCGGATGAATGCCGTTCAAATCACTCATCGTCTTCGAAATGTTGCGCCGGAACGTATCCAAATCGGTAAAAAAGGACGGGTTAATCACAATATGAAGCTGGCCCAGATTGCGGCCTTCGGTCAGGTCGTGGTACATAGAGCTGACCTGATTGCCGAACGGTAAACCAAGAAGGATACCGGACAGCACATCGACCATCATCATCAGTCCGTACCCTTTTGGCCCTGCAATCGGAAGCAGTGCGTGTACTTTAAACGGGTCATCCGTCCTTACGCCCTGTTTATCCACCGCCCATGTATCCGGAATCGGCTCGTGCTTTGAACGGGCATGCAAAATCTTTCCCCATGCCTGGACGGTAGTCGCCATGTCAAAGGTAATGAGCTCGCTGCCCTCCCCTGGCGCGGCGAAGGCAATCGGGTTCGTGCCGTAATAAGGCTCGGCCCCGCCGAAAGGCACGACCATCGGATCGGATTGGCAGACCGAAATGCCAATTAGCCCTTCCCGTGCCGCTTGCTGTACATAGTAAGACAGGGAGCCGCTGTGCCCGATACGTCTTACCCCGACTACGGCGACACCATTTTCCTTGGCGATATTCACTGCCTCTTGCATCGCCTGCTTGGCCGCCACATGCCCGGCTCCGTTATCCCCGTCGAAGACGGCGGAGCATGGCCCCTCCTTCTTGAACACAAAACGGGGATTCACGTTCGTTCCGCCTTTCGCAATGCGCTCCGCATAATATTCGACACGCATGGCCCCATGCGAGTGAAGACCGCGGGCATCGGCATGAACGAGCACGTCCGCCACCACATCCGCATGGTCGACAGACAATCCGGCGCGGGACAATTTGGTTCGGATAAGCTCATGCAGTATTCGTTTGGTTACTCTCATGTCAATCCCCTCTTTGCACGTATTCCACCTTTTGCTGCCGATTCGGACAGCAACAAAAGGCGGTCAATTCCTGTCCCTTATAGGGACGCATCCCGATTGCAATCTTTGGAATACAAGTAGGCGAACGGCTCTCTGCCTACAGCGTAGGTCGCTTGCGGCACATAAGGCCCCATATACAGGTAATCTCCTTTTTTAATCGGAATCCATTCATTGTCCAGGTTATATACGCCTTCACCGGACAGCATAATCGCCCCATGCTCCTGATAATGCGTCTCCACAAACGGATGACAGCCGCCCGGTTCAAATGACAGAATATGAAAATTCATATCAAATGCAAGATCAGTTGGAAGTAAGTCCTGCAGCTTTACATTCGTCATGCCGTCGTAATCGATCTGCTCAAGATCGTGCACGTTCCCTGAAACAACCCATGGAAAAGAGACATTTCCTTCAAGCGGCGTATATTTCTGCTTGTACAAAAACAACCGGGTATCTTCAGCCTGCTCGTTCTTCAAGTACAGCTTCACGCCCGGCGGACAATACAAGTACCCGCCTTCCTGCAGCGAGTATGATTCTTCATCCGCAGAAGCCTTCACCCGCCCTTCCATACAGTACACGAATGTTTCCACGCCAGCTTCGCCGAAGCCTTGCTCGTTCTTGCCCCCCTCGTGCATCGTCACCACATAATCGACGAATTTGGCACCAAGACGCGGGGAAGCCAGTATCGTCAAATCGCATTGTTCAAAGCCGGGCACAGTATTTTTAACCAAACCTTCCGGCGGAATTAAGGCGAAGTTGCCACGCTTGATAATGGAACGGCTCGATAACAAATCTTTTGGATAACCCATGTTACACACTCTCCTTTTTTTAATGAACCCGGTTCCAGAATGGATTTTACAATTGCAGATGTTGAAAGCCGAGAAACTTTAAGATATCTGAGGCTTCTTCTTCATATTGGCCAGCAGCATTACTGCCGCCCCGATGACAATGATGATCGTCGCCAGATAGAAGCCCAATACCTTGCTGCCCGTCGCATCGGATATGAGACCGGTGACGAAGGGAGCAACAACAGATGAAATCATGCCGAAGAAGTTGAAGAAACCAAACGTTGCCCCTACCCCTTGCTTTGGCGCGATATCCGCCACATACGAGATTAAGACAGGCTCGACGGCAAGCTTGCCAAGAAAGCCGTAAAGCACAAGGCAGACGATAAGCAAGGTGCTCGTATTTACCGAAACAGTCAAATATAACATTGCCGCAGCCAGCAGTTCCAAAATGATAATGAACGTAATCTTCTTGTGCATAAACTTGTCGGACAGCCGGCTGAATAGCAGGGCTCCGGGTATGGCGCTGAAGGCAACCAAAGCAGCTGCAAAGCCGATGGCTGACCCTTGAAAGCCCCGTTCATTCTGTAAATAAGATGGAAGCCAGGTCACGATCATGTAATATCCGTAGCAGGTCGCAAAATAAAGCACATAGGACGCAATCATCTTCGGATTGGCTAACAGCCGTTTGAATGTCGCCTTATCTTGAGCCTCCTCATCCGTGCCCTCCGCAGCCGTTTTTGACGGCGTCGCGGTCTTCCTGATATTCTTGGCAAACACCAGCATTAAGCTGAAGGCCAGGCCTGCCGTAATAAAGAGCAGCACCCGCCAATTCCAGCCGGCATCCTTCACAAGGAAGCTTGAGCCAATGAGACCTATGGCCATGCCAATGGCGGAACCGCTGTTAATGATCGCCGTGGAAATGCCGCGCTTCTCCTTGGGGATCGTCTCCGACGAGAGGGAATATGCCGGACCATAATAAGTACCCTGTCCCAATCCCGTGACGAAGCTCGCTACCAATATGAACATGAGCGAGGTAGAGAATCCAACCAGCAGAGCCCCGACGGTGAACAGGATGAATCCCGGTATAATAATCGACTTCCGTCCGAACCTATCCGCCAGCATCCCTGACGGAATTTGCATCATCGTATAGGCAAAGAAAAATACACTGAAGATAAGACCCATGCTCGCATCTGATGTCACATTCAAATCTCGTTCAATTTCGGGAAGAATCGGATTCAAGATCGTGCGATAAATCCAAATTACTGTCCATCCAAGACAAAGCATGACGATGACTTTTTTCCAATATTCCGACTTTCCTTGTTGGCCTGCGTCCCTCACATTTATCACTCTCCTCAGCGCAAATCGATTTGTGCCTGCCTGCTTGTCCTGTTTTTCGCTGCAATCATGCTTGATACGCCAGCTCATACAGCGCATGGGTCAAAGCTTGAACCCCGTCTGCAAGATGTTCCGGGCGGGTATACTCTTCCGGATTGTGGCTGATTCCATTGCGGCTTGGAACGAACAGCATCGCCGTAGGCACAAACTTCGCCATAATCTGAGAATCATGACCTGCTCCACTATGCATCAGCTTGAACGGAATATTATGTTCCTTGCATTGCCGTTCCAATACGTCGAGAATCCGGCGATCCATCGGGACAGGGTCCTCATCCATCCACATGTCTATCTCCAATTCCACCCCGCTTGTTCTGGCGGTGAGTTGCATCAACTCTGTCACCTCGTCCGTGAATCGGATCAGCTCCGCTTTGTCCGTATGACGAATATCCAGGGTGAACAGCGCTTTGCCCGGCACGACATTCACCACGTTCGGCTTCACTTCGATCTTGCCGACCGTTGTCACCAGCGGATCGCCATGCGCTTGTGCCAGGTCCAGAATTTGTTTAATCATCCGGCTCGCTGCATAAACGGCATCTTTGCGGTATCCCATCGGCGTCGTGCCGGCATGATTCGCCTCTCCTGCAATCTCGACTGTAAAGCGCCGCTGCCCAACAATGCTGTGGACGACGCCGACTGACAGACCTTCGTGCTCCAAGACGCTGCCTTGCTCAATATGCAGCTCGACAAACGCTGTAATATCGGTGCGCGGCTCAGCCGACTCATCGCGAAAACGGAATCCCGCTTGCTCCATCGCTTTCATAAACGGAAAGCCATTGAAATCCGCAATTTCCTGAACATCCTCCTTTTTTGCCACACCGGCAAGGTTTTTACTACCCCAGAAGGCATAAGGAAAGCGGCTGCCTTCTTCTTCTGCGAACGATACCACTTCCAAAGTACGCAGCGGTTGACCATACTGCTGCTTCAAGGCCCGCATCGCCATCAAAGCGGCAATAATGCCATATTGCCCGTCATACTTTCCGCCATTGCGAACCGTGTCTACATGGGAACCGCTCATAATCGTTTGATCCGGGTATCGGCTTCCTTCCAACCGTCCGTACAAGTTGCCGATCTCATCGTAATACGTGCTGAACCCTTCCTCTTGCATGTACTGCTCCAGTGCTTTCTGTGCAGCCGTCCACTCCTTGGAATACAGCAGGCGCGAGACGCCTCCAGCCGGGTCATGGCCGAATTGGCTCAACCACTCGACAAGGCGAACGGTTTCCGTTTGGATCTTATCCATGATCTTATCTGTCCCTTCTTTAAGATGTGCGCGTTTTCCAAGCGGGATAATCGGTATTTTACTTATCCGTGGCGCAACCTTTCAGAGGTTGTTCAAACAGTCCACTTTTGATTGCGAAACACGAAGTAGGAAGTGACCTTTTGAACTCGCACTTTTTAAGGCCATTTTTTGCTTGCATAGTAATTGTAAACGCTTAAAAAGGGAATAACATCGAGGTATCCCGATAAAAAGAGACCCGTCTTTTTATCCATATCGGATAAATGGACACCAAAAAAGCTCCGCTTCACGGGAGCTTCTTCCCCCTCATGAAGCGGAGCCTGAATAGAAAGGCCATATTCTACTCTACTCACACGTTTGCATGATCTAAATGCCAAGTGACAGGATTATCGCCAATCAAGACGAGAATTTTCAAGCCGACTTGCACAGACAGCACCTCATCCGGATCTTCCAGATCAATGCCTGTAATTTCCTTGATGCGTTCAATCCGGTAGGTCACTGTTTTATAATGGACGTACAGCTCCTCGGCTGTTTTGGCGGCGTTTTGATGGTGCTGCAAAAACGTTTGCAGCGTTTTGATTAAATCCTCCCTGTTTGGCTGCTTGTAGGCAAGCAATTTTTTTAACGAGGGCGGAATAAATTTCGCCAGCTCTCCGGCGTCCTCGATTTGACAAAGCAAGCGGTATATACCCAAATCCGAAAAGGCCGCGATTGCGGAACTGCCATTCATCATCGTCCCAAGCTGTAAAGCGTCCTGGGCTTCCTTATAGCTGCGGGGCAGCTCCGTTATCGAATGGGCCGCACTCCCGATGCCGACCTGCAAGTTGAGATGCTGAAAGCTTTTATAAAACATTTTCTGAATGCGCTCGGCTGCTTTCTTTATCGTGCGCAAGCAGGCTGATTTGTCTTCTTCGGCGCTTTCCACATTCCACAAAACAATGAGTTGATCGCTCCGGCTTCGGATGGTGCCTTCCGGAACCTGCTGATGAATGAATTCATACAGCATACGCTGATATGGATTATGTAGTCCATACAGATCTGTTTTCATCGCATCGTATCCATCCGCGGCCCGCAAGCGGAACAGTACGACGACATATGTCTTGTTCAAATCCCAGCCGATCAAATTGGCCCGCTGATATACGCTCTGCAGTGATTCAATTTTGGCATGCAGCAGATCATCGATTAAGTCATCTTTGAATTTCATTTCTACTTCAGCTACGGCATATTGCTTGACGAGATCGAGCGACAAGGAAGTGGCCGCGTTTTCAATCGCAATGAAATCAAGCGCTTCTACTGTTTTGCACGTTTCATGAATAACGAGATGAATCTTGATATGATTCACTGTTTCAACCGGAATGACAAAATGGTTGCACATTCGGCCGTCCCAATCCGGATAGTTCACTCGCTGCCGATAAAAAGGGAACTCCGTATCCATCCGGGCAGTATCCGCTTCCTCGTGTTCCAGCACTTCAAACTGTACCAAATGAGGATCGGTCGACGATATGGGGTGGAAGTTCCGATCATATAAAGTCACAGGATTGCCAATCAGCTTTCTTAAGGAAGCAATAATATGTTCAGAGCCTTTATTAGCAAGTGTAAGCGCAATAAATTTGTCATGGGCTTCCTTAAAGTATTTGAGCTTTACCACTTGGTTGTTAAAAAGGGCTTCCATCACCGGATATATGATCTCTCGGTAAGGGACTTGCTTCGGAATCTGAATAACGGGCAGATGGAGCGTCTCCGACGCTTCGATGATGCCGGAAGGAATGTCGTGTACAAATCTCCCAGTTTTTATAATTAATGCGCTTGCTTGTTTTTCGGATAACTGGGCCATAAAAGCTTTCTGTTCGCTAACATTGTAGGATTGCAGCGGATACAGACTGCTTAGCAGCAATTCTCCCCCGCTAATCCACTCGGCGATATCCGGCGCCTCTATAATTGTCACTCCGCGAATCGGATTGTTCAGGCCCTGCTTGCCACTGATGACGAACGCTTGCTTTAGTGTATCGATTAGAAACAAATCCTTTACCTTGAATTCCATCATTTCCGGCTCCCATCGATATAGAAGTAGATTAGTCGAGGAAAGAAACAAGCCCAATCTCTTATTTCCTTGGTATCTATTAGTACGTGTTCGAAAAGGATTTTTATTTGAATATCATTTCACTATCGCAGTCTTATGACCAAAATCCACCTCCGGTTTTCACTGCTAATTCTTAGGATATTTTCTATCATAATAATACTGTAATCGTTTTACTATCTCCAAATTCACATTTAGAGTTTTTAATAGTACGGAATGAAGAAGCTATGTATACGAAAATAAAACCAAATAGCCAGTCGCCGATTGGTTTCCGACGACTGGCTGCTTACACGTGCAGAGTGTTTTGATCCCTGTATTTGCTATGAACATTCAAACAGTATAAGGGCTATCCTGCTTTTATACTTTAGTGATACCCGATGATTTGGGCTACGACTACGAATACTGCACCCAGTACGAACCAGATGGCCAGTAGCGGCCAGAAGAAACGAACCCATTTTTGATATGGAATACCCGATACAGCCAAGCTTCCCATTAAGGCAGAGGAAGTAGGCAAAATCATGTTCGAGAAGCCGTCTCCCAATTGGAAGGCAAGTACCGTTGTCTGTCTTGTAATGCCCAGCAGATCGGACAGTGGCACCATAATCGGCATCGTCGTCGCGGCCATACCCGAGCCGGAGGTGATGAATACGTTCATGATATTTTGGAACACATACATTCCCAGCACTTGCACTGACTCTGGCAGATGTCCGACTACCATAGCCAGACTGTTGACAATGGAGTCAATGACATTGCCGTGATCCAGCACAACTACGATGGAACGGGCAAAACCGATAATCAAGGCACCATACGTGATATCCTTCGCTCCTTTTACAAACTCTGTAGCAATACGACTCGGCCCATAGCCTGCGCAAAATCCCGAGATCACTCCCATCGAAAGAAACAGCGCTGCCAGCTCCTCCATCCACCAATCCTGTTTGGACACCCCCCAGATCAACATTGCAAAGCTCACTGCGACAGTCAAAATGATCAGGATATGCCTAAGCTGTATGGAGGGCAGATTCGATAAATCCACCGGCTTGTCTTCAGCACTCTGTTCCAATTCGTAAACAAGGCTGCTCTCCGGGCTATTCTTCACTTTGCTGGCATAGCGCATAATATATAAGCTGGTAATCACAATCAAAATGACTAACAGAATGGCACGAAGCCACAGTCCTGAAAAAATAGGAATTTGCGCAATCGCCTGTGCTAATCCGACATTAAACGGGTTCAGCAGTCCAGCCGTAAATCCGCAGGAGGCCCCCAGTGAAATCATGGCCGTGCCTGTCATGGCATCAAATTTCAACGCCCGGGCAATGGCAATACCGATGGGTACAAATACCATCACCTCGGTGGACATGCCCATGGTAAAGCCACCGACGGAAAACAGGGTAATAAATACGGGAATCACCCATATGCCCTTGTTGGAAAAAGACCTTGCGACTCTTCCAGTCACCGCCTCAATCGTTCCTGAGGACGTAATAATCTGGAAAACACCACCGATAATGAGAATAAAAAAGACGACATCGGCCGAATCGACCAGACCGGATACAATGGATTTCGGAATATCCCACAGCGTAACCGGATTCGGATCGACATGAGCGTATGAACCGGGAACGAGAAGTGTTTTACCGGTCGCTTCATTTTTAACCCGTTCAAACTCTCCAGCAGGAACAACATAGGTAAGTATCCCGGCCACTAGCGTCAGGAAAATAAGAATGACAAAGGTGTGCGGCATTTTCAGCCATTTTCTAGATCCGCTCGGTACGGTGCTGTTGCTACTCATTCGGATGCCCCCCGTTTCTCTGCGCTTGCCACTGTTCAAATTCGGTTCGTACCTCTTTTAAAGCCACGGGGTCGGTCAATAGATCATAGGTGGTCAGCGCCAGCGCTTTGGCAGCATAATTCATTTCAACCATGCCTTCCTCCGCGCCCGCAAGCCGGGCAAATTCCGGCGTATGGGTGGACGCATCACCCAGTCGGATATAAGGGTGAATGGCTGCGGTAATCTGGCTGACATTGCCGATATCCGACGAGCCGATCCCTCCCTGTGCAGGGGGTTCATGAACCTCCAGACCAAGCTGCTCCAAATTGCTTTGGAACAAAGCAGCCAATGTCTTGTTGGTATTGCGCTCCGCATAGATAAGTCCCTCGGCAATGTCCACCGTCGCGCCCATGCCTTCTGCCGCAGCACGAACAGCGCGGTACACCTTGTTCCGTACTTCGGCCAAGCCAACAACAGTTTGGGCACGCAAAATAAACACGGCCTCACATAGTTCCGGCACAACATTCGGGGCATCCCCGCCTTTTGTAATAATGCCGTGAATACGCACGTCACTGGTGACGAACTGGCGAACCGAATTAATCGCCACAAAGGCATTAATCATGGCATCCAGCGCACTGATACCCTTCTCCGGGGAGGAAGCAGCATGGGCCTGCTTGCCGTGAAACGTGAACGTGGCATCTACGCAGGCCAGTCCCCCGCGCAAAACCATCGTTTTGCTCTGCGGATGCACCATCATCACGGCGTCCACGCCGTCAAACACGCCGTGCTCGCACATGATGATTTTGCCGCCGCCCTCCTCCTCGGCCGGTGTACCCAATATCACGATGCGTCCGGGCAGGTCCGGCACCGCTTCCTTGAGGGCCATGGCTGCTCCGACCGAGGCGGTACAAATCAGGTTGTGTCCGCAGGCATGTCCAATCGCCGGCAGTGCGTCATACTCTGCCAGCAGTGCGATGGTGGGCCCGCCGGGCTTCCCTTCCCATACTGCGCGGAAGGAGGTTTCCAGTCCGGCAATTCCCTTTTCCACTGCAAAACCAGCCTGTTCCAATATATTGGTGAGCCATCCCTGAGCCTGATATTCATGAAAGCTCAATTCAGGATGTGCATGTATCGTTCGGGCAAGCTCCCGCAGCTCGTGATCCTTTGCATCTACAGCCTTCAAAATCTCTTCATGAGATGGTGTTCTGCCAGCCTGTCCATTCGTCGTTGATTCCATCAGTGAAATGCCGCCTTTCATTCGTCATAACGAATAATTATACAATTTATTAATCAACATTGTATAAGCGAATTTCAGTGAAGTAAATTTAATATTTTTTGGTTTTACACTTAAAATTATTTTATATATGACATGGAAATCCTTGAAAAACGCCGTTTTACACCAAAAAATAGGGCTACTCACGGTAATCAAAGAATTATGTTTGGAGCATCCATTCAACAAATCGTTCCACCGCCATCAAGCGGCTGGATTTATTTTTATACAACATCCATGTTCGACGCAGAACAGGATCTCCATTTTGGCGAATCAAATGAAATGCATACAATTCATCCTTTGGAGAAACAAATATTTCGGGTACGATCGAATATCCCAGTCCGTGGCGGACCATTTCCTTACAGGTTTCGTAGCTGTCCACCTCCATGGAAACACGTGGCGCCCTGCCGAATCTTTCACTCCACCACGCCTGAACGGATTCGTTGAACGAGGAATACATGTGACCAGAAAACTGCGGTTTGCCCGGGTCTTTATAACGAATCAGCGGAAGCTCCGGCAATTGCTCAAGCGCTACAGCTTCCTTGGAGATCACACAAATATGTTCCTCATGAAGAAGATGCTTTCCCTCAGACCAGGGATAATCGTTGCGGATGACACCCAGATGAATTTCATCCCCGCGAAGCATTTCATAAATTTCTGCGCTGAGTCCACAAGTTACCGAAAATTGCACATCTGGATAAATATCTTTGAAGCTCTTTAAAATCGGCGGAAGCCGGTAGTGACCATAGTAGCTCGAAATTCCCAGACGCAGCGTTCCTTTTACCTCACCGCTCAGGTGAATGACAGCTTCTTTTAATTCGGTCAGTTCTCTCAAATTTCGCTTGGCATACTGGGCCAGTCGCTCGCCTTCCATGGTTAGCTTGGTTCCTCGGTTTCCGCGTACGATAATGGGTACACCGAACTCCTTCTCCATTTGGTTCAGACGATAGGTCAAGGCGGGTTGTGTAATATACAAACGGTCGGCGGCGCGTTTCAAGCTATGTTCTTCTGCAATGTAGCACAACATCAGGCAATCCTTTTCATCCATCATCGTCATTCCTTCCGTGATCCTAATCCCTTACTTTAGCCGTTCTCATGTTCTCCGCAGGAAAAAGCCCACAGACGTTTCGGTCTATTATACCGCATGAGGAGCTTGGGAAAAGTCCAGGTTTCAATTACACGGGACCGCCTTTTTTTGCCTTTTTTCCAACAGTGACAGGTATTTCACCAGTCGTTCACCACTTCTGTTCCGTTAAAATCTTCATATCAAGCTCCTAAAAGCAGATAAAAACGGACCAAGGAATGATTTCCGTAGTCCGTAGTCCGTAGTCCGTTTTTCGCGTTAGGATTTATGATAATTGGTCTGTATTTATGTCTTCAGATTAGTGAGGGACAAATGAACTGAAATCGTCCCGGCTGGACTGGTCTGCATGATAAAACACGACATCCCCATCCTGTAAATGAAAGAGTTGTCCGTACGGGTCTTTTATCTCTCTGCGGTAACCCTCCAGTTGCCATTGGTTCAGCAGCGGACCATTAATATATTGTAAATGTGGATGCTCGGTGTCCCCCTGACGGAGCGATTCCAAATTGAAGCGAACGACGATAAAGCCCGTTTTCTTGAATATATTCGTATGCTCGTTTAGTTCCCGATGACGGCTTTCATTACGTAAATCCGTCCCTTTGGTGACCGCGTACACATCGGCAGGCAGGCTATATTCACCATACCAGCGCTGAATCGCCGCATTCGCACGGTCGACATCCACCCCCTCCGGCAGGTCTGTCTTCGGACCGATCAAGGTTCGTACCGCTGCGGGCAGCACCAGCCAATCGTAGCGGCCGATCCACGTCTTGTTACGCGTGATACGCTGGGCATATAGCGATACATAACGTTCCAGCGTCGACTGGCCACGCTGTGTTTCGCTCAATTCATGCTTATATTTGTAGACGGCTGTGTCCTGCATTTCCTCTGCCAATACATTGCGCAGCCGCTCATTCAGAATAACATACCGTTTCTCTCGATCCTCCGCCGATCCCAATCGGATAAATTTGCGGCTTCCCGCATGTGTATACAAGTCCACCTCTTCCCGCTGGCGGCCATCTTTACTCACCCAATAAAACGACGGCGTGATGCGGATACCATCTTTGGCGCTGAACATATTGCCTTTGGTTTTGAGATCAAACTTGAAATGGTAGCCCGTCTTGACCGCTACATTTTGGTAGCCCTCATGCGGATGACTGCCGGGACGTACAGGCAGGGTAAACGGCTCCTGATTTCCTCTTGGCAATCCGTCGATGCCGCCTAGCCCTGTCCAATAGGACAGACCGCTATGCAGCGGGCTTCCCTTGTGCTGACGAAATACCCGTTCCCAATGGTAATCGGCAATGTCGGTGATATGAAAATCATACATTCGTCCGATGACCTCAATGTTGACCACATCATTGGCAACATGATGATCAAGCTCCATATTGGCATGACGCTGCTCGGTGAACCCGTCCGGTGCATTTTCAGCAATAGTACGGAACTCGACGGTGTAGTTGCCTTCATCCACCCATACCGGCAAATAAAAGTCTGTGTCCAGTTGCAGCACCGGAATGTCGATCCAGGTGCCCCGTGGATAAAATTGAGTTTTCCCTTTGTTGTACACATCAAACGGAAACCGCACCTGCTTGGTTCGTACATATTTGGCATACTCACGATTCCCGTAGCCGGGAATATTCAAATGCGGGCCTGCTGTCGAAATCTTCACCCGGAAAGGACGCTCCAAAATAAGTGCCGATCGCCCCTTCGTAGGCTTGGTTTTCTGGTTATGAGCAGCATCATCCGACACACTGGAAAGATTCACGACGGGAGTGTGGACAGTCACCGTGTTAATCCCCTGTATCGGAAACGTCTTATCCGCACCGCCATTGATGTTTCCTTTAAGAATAGCGTAGGTAATGTTGCCGCTACTAGGCGTATTGGGCTTATTTATCTTGTGCTTATCAATCACATGCCCCGGACTGTACAACACATCCGGTCCAATCGCCCCGGAAGTGGGAATAACACCCGGCTTAGGTCCATTTACCTTCACGTGCTTCGGATTCATAATGATCCTGTTCTCAAAGGTCAGGGTGTCATTCTCCACTTCGACTTCCTTTACAGCTCCTTCTGCCTTGGATTGTAATGCACTGCGTTCGTCAGGTACACTCGGCTTACTGCTGCCCCCATTTTTACTGCGACTACCAGCATCCACTGTGCCCGGTGCAGGGGGCGGATAAAAGTTGCCCTGCGTCGCTGCAATATAGGAAGGGGGTGTATAGGATTGCGGATGGATGGTGATTGTTTCATTAGGTAACGCATAATTTCGGAGAGTAGCCTCCTTGATACCGTACACCTCCAAGTTGTCTATCGTCCAAAAAGAGTACGGACGGACGATTTTATAGGTATAGGTTTTTTTCACCGTTTCTCTCCGCGTAGATTTTTCCTTGGGCCGCCAGGTTAACCGATATTCCCGTTTTACATTCACCGTATATGTACACTGACCCGTCATGTTCACAAACTTATGCTGAAAAAGGTATCTCTTGGCTTGTACATGACCGTACATGCTCTCAGATGTAGGAATACCTTTGGATACGTCAAACTGTTCCCGGCCACGCTGATCCGCTTTGATAACGGCAGATACTGTCGGGTCCAGCTCGGCAGCTTCCAAACGCAAGCCAGGAGCGGGGCGGGAGCAGACAACACCTTTTGTCGGCTGTTCTTCGTCTTGGCAATCTGAGGGTGCGCCCTCTTGGCTTTCTCCAGGCTTAGGACAGCCCTGACCTTCTTTGTAATACAAATAAGCGGTAAACTGCTTAAAAGAACCGTCATACGTAAACCCGGGTACAACTCCCGGCAAAATATCTCCGCTCGGCGGTTTACCAGTTGTGCTTTTCTTGTAACCCACATACTCATATTTCGGATTAGTGGGCGGGGTGAAATCATAAAGTTGATCAGGTTTCAGCTCATCTTCTATTGGTGTAAATACGTTGTTAAGAGATTTTTCATCAATCGTTAAATGCTTGACGATAAGACTGCTCTCCAGTTCGATCTTGAATAGGATGGGCTGGTAGATGCGCCAGGCTTCTACTTCTTTAGCGCAGGTGGGGCAGGATTCGTCTTTGATATTTTTAGGTTTATCAGCATTTAACCTCATATTAACTGTAATTGGAATCACGGTGGTATCCGTACCAATTCCTTGTTTTTGGAAAGGGCGAATGTCTTCGTCCTCTGTTCCAATGCTCATTGGAAATATATAATCCTGATAGTCATCTTGCCGAGATTTATTAAAATATTGAATGTAATCTGGATTTCTTTGATTTTTTTCAGGGTTATACAATGAAGCTTCAACATTTTTGATCTTACGGCCTGGAAATTTAAATTTATATGTGAACGTAGCTTCCCCCTGCATATTCATATTGGGCTGCTTCTTTTGGGTAACCCACTCTTTTGCTGTGTTTCTCCACATATCAAAATACATCATTCCGACAAAATACCGATAGTTCTTATCTTGAAAGTATGAAAGTGGAGTTATCTCTGTATCGGCTACTGCCTTGTTAGTATGAAAAGAAAAAGGCGGAAGCTGCAAGAATAGCAGTACTCCCACCAACAATAAGGCCAGAACTCGTTTAGTCTTCATCATAAATTTCCCTTCCACGGATTGACCATTAGCGGAATATAATCATTTGTTGATAAAGGTAGACCAATATACTGAACATCTTCTAATTTAAAGGATTTATAATTTTTTACACCTTGAAATAATTCATCTGCAGATGAGTAAATCGGAAAATATTGCATCTTGGTTCCATCACCGTTGTCAGTTGTCAATTGGTCAACGGCATATCGATGTCTAGTATCACCATATTTAGTAATGAAGAAAATGCTTCCAGACAAAGAGTTGGTCTTTACTCTTACTCTCAAGTATGGTGTTCCTTTTGCATTGATGTACGACTCAATAGAATAAACGTCTCTGAGCAACTTAATGGGTAAAGAGGACTGTTTAAAAACCACAACTTTATCGTAGGTTCCACCATTAACTTTCTTAAGAAGAAATGGGTTAGACGCAAAAAGTTTCTTATACGGCTCAATACTCACCGCCTGATGCCCCGTATCCTCCAGCGCAGCGATTTCCTTCTTCCCGATCCAGACCCAGCGGCTAACCTTATCCCACTCCACCGTCTGGCCCAAGCCTTCACTTACTAACCGCAGCGGCACAAAAGTACGATTCTGCTTCAAAATAATCTTCGTTTCGTATGTTTTGGTCTGTCCGTCCACAGTAGCGGTGTTTTGTCCGACCGTCATGCTAACGGCATGTGTATCATTTTTGATCGACACAGCTAATTGACCGTCTGTTTTCTCCCAACCTACCTTGGCCCCCAGCGCCTCGGATACAAAACGAATGGGAACCATCACGTAATCGTTACTATCCTGAAAAGGCTTAGCATCCGGGAACTGTATCTTTTTCGCATTTAACAAGACTTCAATCGGTTGGGAGCTGCTTGCCGCCTCTGTCGTTGGCATTGTACTTGTCGCGCCCCATAACAACGTAACTGCAATCAAACTCAGCATCCATTTTTTTATACTCATCTCTCTATCCCCTTTGTCTGCTTATACTCCAAACTATGTATATCAACCCTGCTCTCATAGACTTATCGCATCCCCACTTTCGGAAAATAATGGATTCCAACTTATTTATTATATGGTTTCCCTATTACAAAATCTATAAGGAAAACTTCTAAATATATAGACATTCTAAAAAAGCCATATCATATCTACATCAACCGAACTCAAAAAGTGAATATAAAAACGGAGTGAGCGGAATGGTGCTAAACCAACAAAAAAGGGCTGCCTCTCCCTAGTTAAGGAAGAAACAGCCCGTGTGCTTCACGCGCAAATGACTATGAATAAATCAGTTCATACAATAATCAATATTCCAACATCATCCAATATTTCCTCTATCATAAATCATAGCCGACTAAAAATCAAACGTTATTTTTACTCGCAAACCATCTCAAATGACATCTATCCAACGCTAACCTTCAGCCAATACCACCTCGTTCAGTGCGAACGGTCTTGCTTTCATATGGGCTTTTGCTTTAAGCGTCATCTTCCGTTCCTCCTTTAAGGCGAGTTTGGGATGTAAAGCAAAAGAAAGCGCATATCAGGCATAACGAGCGATTATACGCCGCTGCCGCAGGTTTGCTCCCACTGCTGGTACAGCTGCGTTCTCGCCTCTGTAATGCCGGGATGAAACTGAATCAACGCGTGCTTCCGTGTAAAATCGACCTCACGGATCGCCTCCTGTACCCGCTGTTCCCCCTTGGCTCCGCCGAGTCCGGCGGCATGGATCATGGATGCTGCGGCTAATCGGCCTTGGGCCATGGCGACCAGCCCGCTTTCAATGCCGGTAATATTGCCGGCAACGTACAGCCCTTTGAGCGAGGTTTCCATTCGCTCACCATGCAGTGGAACATGCCCGCCCAGCTCGGGGCTGTACACGAATTTGCACCCGGCCACCGCCGCCAGCTCGGCAAGCGGATACAATCCGCCGCTCAGCGCCACGAAGTCGGCGGGTTCGACGCGCTCGCTGCCAGGTATAGGCGAGCCGTCCGGTTTCACGTGGACCAGGGTCACGGATTCGACCCGGTCCCGCCCGTTGACGGACAGCACTGCCGTCCGCAAACGGATCGGAATATCCCACAGGCGGAAGCCTCTGTGGGGATAGCAGCGCGCGATGAGGCCCTCCATGCGCATCGCCGCTGCCAGCTTGCCGCCGGCGCGCATCCAGGCGGCCGGGGCCAGCCCCGACAGCTGCAGCAGCAGCTTCGCGGAGGCTGTCGGATCTGCCGCTGCACCAGCCAGCGGATTGGTGCACGGCAGTGTAATCGCCGCCACCTTCACCCCGGCGACGGACAGCTCGCGGGCAATCGCCATGGACAGGACGTTCATGCCTACAATAATGCCGCGTTCCCCCGGCTTTACATAATGAACGTTGGTCATCACCTGCGCGGCCCCGATGGACATCACGCCCGGCAGTGTCCACCCGTCCAGCGGAACGGGAATTTCGGCGGCTCCGGTCGCAAGCAATACGTAGTCGGCAGTGAATAATCCACAGGAGGTGGAAATTTCCCATGTTGTCGTATACTCCATGCCATGCACCGATACGCCACAGCGGATGTCCACCCCAAGCTCGCTGCAACGGGTGATCAGTTCATCCGAAACATGTTTTCCAACCCACCAGCCTTTGCTGCCTTCCTCATGATATTGTCCGGGCATCCGTCCGCCCGGCTCGGTAAACTCATCCAGTACCGTGACCGGCAATCCTTGTTCAGCTGCTGTAGCCGCTGCTGACAACCCGGCGGGACCTGCTCCAATGACGATGAGATGCGCCATTTTATTCATGTCACGATTCTCCCTGTAATTTCATTCGAAAGCTGTCTGCCTGTTTCGACGATCATGCCTTCCTCCAACCGGGTCAGACAGGAGCGGACAGTGCCGAGCGGATGAACCGTCAGGCGGCATTCGTTACAGTGCCCAATGGCGCAGTATACGCCCCTGGCCGTGCCGGATTCCTCATGCCTTCTCAGTAAACGAACGCCGCTTGCCAGCAGCGCTGCCGCGAGCGGCTCTCCAGCCAATCCTTTCATGGGACGACCATCGAAAACGAAAGACACCTGCCGCCGCTCCGCCTTCGGTCCCAAAATAGGATGGTTCACAATACGCGCGCGACTCATAAAGAACCCCCTTCTGCCAGCTGACCAAACGTCACGGGACGTACCGGAGGTCTTTGCGATAATAGCTCTGCCTCTCGGCGGGCAGCGGGATATTGACTATAAAACCAAGTCTCTACCAGTTGTCGACATACCCTGCCCTGACAGGCCCCCATTGTGACTCGCGTAGCCATTTTAAGCTGGCGTACCGTATCCGCTCCCATATGGCAAGCCTGCTCCAGCTGTACCAAGCTCACTTCTTCACAGCGGCATACAAGCAAGCGACCTGACGCGCCAGACGCTCCGGATGGCCCGACCCGTGCATCAGCATACGGATTGTCTGCACTCGGATTGCCTGCACACGGATTGCCTGCATACCGGGCATCTCCATACCGCGTTTCTTCATTTCCAGTCTCTACACATCCAGTCTCATCATATCGGGTCTCTTCACCCTGTACTCCCGGTCCAACCGACTCATCTCGTCCCGTCGCCCGCTTACTCATAGCTGATAGCGCAGGTTTTAATCGCTGAATAAAAATCCAGTGCCGCCTGCCCCTGTTCCCGGGTATGTGAGCTGGACTGCTTCAGACCGCCGAACGGAGCTTGATATTCGACACCCGCCGTCTCCTGATTGACCCGTACCATTCCGGCGTCCGCTTCATCCAGAAAGCGGTGAGCCAGCCGCAAATCACGGGTAAATAATGAAGCACTTAGTCCGTAAATAGACGCATTGCACAGTCGAACGGCATCCTCAAAATCGTCCGCCTGCATTACACCGACCACAGGACCAAAAATTTCCTCCTGAATCAAGGGATGAGACGAATCCAGCCCGGTTGCCACCAACGGACGCACATAATACCCGTCATCTGTCGCAGCGCCGGCCCCGCCTTCGACCAGGATATCTGTTTCCCGGCGGGCCAGCGAAACATAGGACATGACCTTCTCATACTGACCTGCGGATGCGACAGGCCCAAGATACGCACCGGGGTCCAGTGCCGGGGCCATATGGATCTTTGCCACCGCGTGGCGCAAGGCTTCCGTAAATGCGTCATAGACAGACCGCTCGACAATCACGCGGCTGGTGGCCGTGCATTTTTGCCCGGCTGACCGAAAGGCGCCGCTGGCAATCATTGCTACCGCCTGCGTCATATCCGCATCCTTCAGCACGATCGCGGCATTTTTGCCGCCCATCTCGGTCTGGTATTTGATGTTCCTACGTGCGCACCGCTCCGCAATGCCCAACCCCGTCTTCGTAGAACCCGTGAAGCTGACCGCTTCCAGTACAGGGAGTTCCAGCAAGGCATCGCCAATACGGCTCCCCTGCCCAATGACGAGATTCAGCACACCAGGCGGAAGCTGCACTGCTTCAAACAACTCCGCAATCCGTACCGCCGTTAATGAGGCATGCTCGGCGGGCTTCCAGATGACTGTGTTTCCGCACAGGAGCGCGGGCGCGATTTTCCACAAGGGAATAGCTACCGGGAAGTTCCACGGAGTAATAAGAGCCGTCACACCCAGCGGAATGCGCTTCGTGTATTGGAGTACTCCCGGATCATTCGAGGGAATGACCGTACCGATCGAACGGACACCCTCTGCCGCGTAGTATCGAAGCAGATGGACGCCTCGCATCACCTCTCCGCGCATCTCGGTAATCGGCTTCCCCATTTCCCGGCTGGCCAACTCCGCCAAATCGGACAAATTCGCCTCCAGCAAACCGGCTGCTTTGAACAGATAAGCCCCCCGCTCCGCCGGACTCAATGCCGCCCAGCCCGCTTGTGCCAGCCGTGCCGCTTCCCCGGCCTGTGCAATATCAGCCTCAGTGGAAAAATGGACGACTCCCACCTCCTCCCTTAACGCTGAAGGGTTGCGAACCACCATTCCTTCGCCGGAAGGACTCAGCCATTCACCGCCAATCCAATTTCGGCTTTCCATCGTCTTCACCTCCATCAGGATGAAACCCCGCTCGGACGAACCGCCACCTCAAAAGCTTCGCGAATACGGTCGTAATCCGCCTGCGGCAGCGCAAGTCTGGGCGGACGTGTCGGACCGACCGGGAATCCGGCCAGCTCCATCATATATTTAATGGACTGCACCAGTTGCGGACTGGCATCGTAGTGGAACAGCGGCAGAAGTCTGCGATACAACGCGGAGGCTTCCGCCATATTTCCCGCCTGCGCAAGCCGGAACAGCTCTACTCCTTCCTTGGGCAGCGCATTAGGCACGCCCGAAATCCAGCCTGTCGCGCCGAATAATGCCCCCTCCATTGCCAGATTATCCACCCCGATCATGACCTCCAGCTCTGTCTGGTCCAAAATAGCGTGAATACGTCGCACATCGCCGGAAAATTCCTTGACTGCTACGATATTTTCAATTCGTGAGAGGTCTGCAAGAATATCCGGAGTCAGGTCAACCTTGTAATCATGGGGATTGTTATACGCTATGATCGGCAAGCCCACCTCCGACAACGCTTCATAATGGGCCGTTACCTCATGGGGCAGCGGATTGTAATTAATGGGCGGCAGCGCCATGACACCAGCGGCTCCAGCATCCTTGGCATGCTGAACCCAATGCACCGCCTGCCTGGTGGATGGAGCCGCCGAGCCGACAACGACCGGGACACGCCCTGCCGCAGCATCAATCACCGTATGCACCACCTGCGACCGTTCTTCCGGGGACAACGCCGCATACTCCCCCAGTGATCCGGTGGGAACCAGTCCACTAATGCCGTTCGCAATCAGATGCTCGCACAGCTCGGCCAGACGCTTGTAGTCGACCTCCAGCTCTGCCGTGAACGGTGTAACCAAGGCCACATATACACCTTCAAAACGTGCCATTTACTCACCAACCCTTTCCCATTTTTATATTCAGCATTTTGCATCATTCGATTCCCAACACTATACTCACATCAGTAAAAATCCTTCTCTCAGCGGGTCCTTCGGATCAAGCACAAATTGATGATGTCCTGTTACCCAGGCCGAGCCTGTAATTTGCGGGATCACCGCCGGATAAGGGCCCACCTGCGTTTGGCCCACAATTTCAGCCCGGAACATGGAGCCTGTGATGCTTTCATGTACAAACGGCTCATTTAACCCCAGCTTCCCCTTGGCATGCAGCACTGCTACCTTGGCCGAGGTTCCTGTGCCACAAGGGGAACGGTCGATACCTCCCGGCGGAATGACGACGACATTGCGACAATCGGCCTGTGGAGCCACAGGCTCCCCGTAAAATTCAATATGGGTCAATCCCTGAATAACCGGATTCTCAGGATGGACTACCTCAATAGCAGCATTCACCGCTTCCCGAATCGAGACCGCCGTCCGTACAATCTCTGCCGCATTGCTCTGCTCCAATGCAAGGTCGATGGAAGCCGCCTCTACAATGCCGTAAAAGTTGCCTCCATACGCAATATCCAGCACGACTTGACCGATGCCCTCTACATCGACCTCCACCTCACGGCGGTACACAAAGGAAGGGATGTTCGTGAACGTTACTTGCCGCACCTTGCCCGTATCCACCTCCAGCCGTACTTGAACCGGACCTGCCGGAGTATCCAGCAGTACAGACTTTTTATCCGCAGCAATCAGTCCACCTTCCATTAGTGCCGTGCATACTCCAATCGTATCGTGACCGCACATCGGTAAATAACCGCCCGTCTCTATAAAGACTACACCTATATCGGCATCCGGATGGCAAGGCTCTGTTAAAATACAGCCCGACATCACCTCATGACCCCGCGGCTCGAACATCAGCAGACGGCGAAAATCATCATGATGTGCTGCCATATAAGTCATCTTTTCCAGCATCGTATGACCTATCAGCTTAGGTGCGCCGTGAATGACCGTCCGCGTCGGATTTCCTCCCGTGTGGGTATCAATCGTCGTAATCTTTCCTGATACAGTATTCTTGCTTGGTATAGCAATCTTGCCTGGCACACTCATCCGGTTACCTCCCCGTGAAACTCATGCCCGTTCTCATACCCGTTCCAAGCCTCCCCAAATCGGTCATACCGCAGCGGCTCTACTGGTATGCAAGTGGGTTCACCGCGTACCATTTCGGTCACCAGCTTGCCCGTGACAGCGGCGAGGCTAATGCCATCCCCCTCATGGCCGGAAGCGATAAACAGCCCCGGCATTTCATCCACGGCTGATACAATTGGCAAATGATCAGGTGTCCATGGACGCAGGCCGGTATATGCCCTCATCAGCGGCACGTTTGCCAGGGTTGGAAAAAAGCGTATCGCCCTGCGGGCAATTAAGCGGATCACCTGCTGATCGACCCCCGTATCCATACCGACAAACTGACGGCTGCTGCCGATCAGAATGTTTTGTGATGCGGTTGGCTCGAATACCAGTGCTACACCGTATTTTTCATAAACCTTATCCACACTCCGCTGTCCGCCGAACTTGCTCATCAGGTACCCGAATTCCATCACCTTTCGGTTCCCGATCGAGGGCATTCGGGTAGACACCAGAATATGTCCTTTACGCGGCATAATCGGAAGACTCAAACCGAGTGAATGACCGATGCTGCGTGTCCACACACCTGCCGCCAATACCACAGCACCCGCATGGATCACACCGCCCGGCGTCTCCACCCCGCGGACGTTTCCCCCTTCGTCCTTGAGGACGGACCGTATCGGCGTGCGCGGCAATAGTCTGGCTCCCATCCGACGTGCAGCGTTGGCCAGTGCATACGTCATCAGCACCGGATTTACGGTGGAATCTGTCGCACATTCCAGCCCGCCTGGCAAATCTTTGGCCAAATGCGGCCATTCCTTCCGCAAAGCCTGCTGATCCAGCATGCGAAACGGAAGTCCCTCCTGCTGCTGACGGGCTACCCATTGCTCTGCCGCCTGCATCTCCTGCTCATTTTCACAGACCAAAATACTGCCAGGCGCACGGTACTCAAACTCATCCTCCAGCTCCCTGGCCAGCTCTGCCACCAGTTCCTGCGATACCAGCGACATCCTGCTGTCAAATCCGGGCTCTTTGTCGATTGCCAATATATTTCCATCGCAACGGGACGAAGTGCCTCCGGCAATCTCTCCCCGCTCAGCCAGTACGACCTTCAAACCGGACTTAGCCGCATAATAAGCGATGGCCGCACCGATGATTCCGCCGCCGACAATGACTAGATCCGCCGCATCGTGTTTCACTCGCTTTTCCTCCCTTCGACCGTTTCAACCCGAGTGTCACAACACTCAGGTCGCTCTGCCCCAAATTTCAACCGTGGTCAGCCCAGTTAGATGTTAGCCCAGCTAAATGTTAGTCAGTCAAATGTAAGCTCCGTCAGGAAATTCGGGGCAGCCGCGCCGGGAATTTCAGTTACAGCTTGAGCGTAAAGCTTTGGGTCACGGGCTTGCTCAGCTCGTCATAATCCCGCAGCTGTACGGTGAACGTATACGTCTTGTTCGCTGCTCCGCTTTCTGCCGTACCGCTGATCGTTCCTGTGAAGCGATCCAGCGTGAAACCTGCGGGTAGCTGACCACCCGTTACCGTCCAATCGTAAAACGGAACGCCTCCCTTGGCCTCCAGCTTGGCCGTGTACGCTTTCCCTTTAACGGGTGCTGGCAGTTCCTTCGTTACTATTTCTGGCGCGAGGAAAGGAGTCAGGTCCTTGCGCAGCGGCCAGCCTGCTTTTTCTGCTACCAGCAGCGAGAGCTTCGTGTTCATCCAGCGCCGTGTCGGGAACATGTGGCGCCAGCCACCGTTTTGTCCGCTCAGTCTGTCGACCTCGGCAAGCTCCCCGGAGAGATGATAGCTGTCGTCCAGCGCAGCCGGTCTGTGTTGATAAGCCAGAATGTCCGGGTCATTGCCTGCTGCCTCCTTCAGCGCCCTGACACCCGGGAACGTGTCGCTGAACACAATCGCATGACCAAATTCATGCATAATCAGCCCGTGCACATCCGTCACCTTGGACAGATCGGATTGATACCATTCCTCATCGTCCACCGATGTGAATGGAGTCGCATCATCATAGAAATCCAGAATCAGACTATAGGAACGGTTCAGATTCCCCGGGACGGTCACACCGTTACGTGTATGATAATTGCCGTTATTGGCTGGAAACCCCGTAGAATAAGGCCCGTTCAATCCTCTCAAAAACACCCACATGCCTTTATATGGCTTGTCATTCGTCACCTGTATTTCATTTTGCCAGTCGTCTCCCGGCAGATGGTTGACCTCCGCATTCGCCGGAACCTCATCGAAGGGGCTCAGATCAAAGAAATAGAACCAGTCCTTCACCGCCAGCTCTGCGGCTTTTCTTGTAGCAGCATCATTGAAATAGGGCATGATCGTATCAAAGCGGTAGTCAAAATGGATGGGAACTTGGGGCTCTTCATTATCGTCCTGATCCAACACCCGAATCGGAATGGACTGGGTGGTCTTGCGCCCATCGTTTCCCGCCACAGATAGAGACAGCGTATAATGCTCAATTTCACCATTTCCCCCAATCCGGTCGGGATGGATGGCTAGACGGAAATCTTTTTCCTCCTGAGCATTGGCAAAGGTCAGCGTTTTGCTTGCACCTTGCGCCGACAGCGTACTTGGCAAATCCATCATCAACCGGGATGTGCCCTGCGCATTCAGCGTTATCGTTACCGGAAAGACGGCGTCTGCCGGCGGTTTGACCTTTAGCTTCACATACGGGTTCGCAAGATACCCTTGCCAATCGACCAGCTCTATACCGTAATCGTTCACCGTTCGACTAAAGATGTCGATGACTTTGGCATCCGACTCCGCCTCGGCATAAGCCTCATGACCCGGAATAGCTGGTGTTAAAGCAACGATGAGAGAAACGGCCAGCGCGATCAGCCACATTTTCGTGCGTCTTTTTTGTGTGTTCATTCGATCCCTCCATATCGTTTTTGGATGACTACTTTTTATAATAAAATCATCTCCTTCGGCGAGGAGGTCAGTACCTTCACACCGTCATCCGTGATCAGCACATCATCCTCAATCCGAACCCCGCCGAAGCCGGGGATATAAATGCCCGGTTCCACGGTAATGACATGGCCCGGTACGAGCACGGATTTACTTTCACGGGACAGCCGTACCTGCTCATGAATTTCCAGACCAAAGCCGTGACCCAGCCCGTGGCCAAACTGCTCCCCATAGCCATACGAGGCAATCACATCCCGCCCCAGACTGTCCCCCTCCCGGCCGCTTAAGCCTGGGCGAAGTCCTGCAATCGTCTTCATATTCGCTTCCAGCACAATGGCATACAGTTCCTTATGACGTTCCGACGGCTTGCCGACGAATACGGTGCGCGTAATATCGGACAGATAGCCACGCACATTCGCGCCAAAATCCATCGTGACAAACTCATCCTGGCCGATTTCCTTGTCACTGGCCAGTCCGTGCGGCAGTGCCGAACGCTCACCCGAAGCGACAATGAACGCAAAGCCACCCGATTCTGCGCCCGCCAGCCGCAGCTGATATTCCAGTTCCGCCGCGATCCGTCGCTCAGTAACCCCCGGCCGGATGTAATTCAGCACTTCCGTAAATGCAGCATCCGTGATACGCGCCGCTTCACTGATGGTGCGAATCTCATCTTCGTCCTTCACATCGCGCAGCCGTTCTATTACATCCTCTGTGTGCACATACTCCAGCGGGCCCAGCGCGGCTTGAAGCTGACCCGACTGCTGGAGTGAGACATGACGACTTTCCAAGCCCAGTCGGTGAACGCCTAATTTACCCGTCAGCGCGGCTACCGTCCGGAAAATTTGTACTTCGTGCTGAATGACCGAATACTCCGGTGCCTGATCCTTTGCTTGTGTCATATAGCGGAAATCCGTTACCAGAAAAGCGTCTTCCTCCGTAATAAGCGCCATCCCGGCCGAGCCTGTAAATCCGGTCATATAACGCCGATTCGGCCCATGTGTAATGAGCAGCGCGTCTATACCCAGTGCCGGGAATTCCGAGCGTAGTCGGGCCAGTCTGCCTGGAATACCTTGTAACGGCTTTGCCGCAGCCTGCACATTTCGAACTTCTTCCTCATTCACTCACACTGCCTCCCTGTTCATTTTTCCAATACTCAAGCTCATTCCAGTTCCAGCTTCCTTGCTAGCCTTTTATGCCTGTCAGTGTAATGCCTTCAATAAAATACCGTTGTCCGATAAAAAAAATGAGAACGATGGGAGCCAAAATGGTACTGGAAGCCGCCATCAGATAAGGCCAGTTCGTATTGTTCAACCCGCGAAAGGTCGCCAATCCCAGCGCCAGCGTAAAATGCTTTTCGTCACTCAAATAAATAATCGGGCCCAAAAAATCGTTCCACACATCTATAAAGGTAAATATCCCGATCACGATCAATGCGGGCGAAGATAAGGGAATAATGACACGCCATAGCACGGTCAGAGGTGTGCCTCCGTCCATATAAGCCGCTTCGTCCAGATCACGCGGGATCGTCAGCATGAACTGGCGCATCAAAAAGATATTAAATGCTCCCCCGCCAAACCATGCAGGAGCAATCAGCGGCAAAAAGGTGTTCAGCCCTCCCAGCTCACGCCACATGACGAAGGTGGGAATCAGCGTCACCGCGTACGGCAGCATCATCGACCCGATCAGCAGGGAAAAGATCAGATTGCGTCCAGGCCAGCGCAGGCGGGCAAACGTAAACGCCGATACAATCGAGGTCAACATCACACCTGTCAGTACACACACCTCAATCAGGAATGTATTCATAAAATACCTGCCGAACGGTACCGAAGTCAGCGCCTCCGGGTAATTGCTCCATTGAAAAGGAGACGGTATCCACTCTGGCGGGAACACAAAAATTTGCGAGGTTCCCATCAGAGAGCTGCGAATGAGCCATACAAACGGCAACAGCATCAAAATACTGCCCAAAATTAAAACGATATACAGCAGAACACGACCAATTCGGAAAGATTTTGCACGAGCGGCGGTAGCAGGACTGCGCGAGCGTTCGGGCTGTGGAGGCGGATGCTGCTGTGCTTCGGAAGCATGGGCAGCAGAAGTGATCTGGTTCATGATCGTTCCCCTCCTTCATAGTGGACCCACTTTTTGGACGTGGAGAAAATCAGGACGGTCAGCACCATAATGACGAAAAATAAGATCCAGGCCAGCGCTGAGGCATAGCCGATTTTGGTCTCCGTAAAGGCCGTACGCCATAAGTAAAACACATAGAACAGGGTTGCATTGTTGGGTCCTCCGTTGGTCATGACATACGCCTGATTGAAGGCCTGAAAGGTGCCGATTAACGACATGACCAGATTGAAGAAAATGGTGGGTGTCATTGAGGGAACGGTAATATGAAAAAATTTGTGCCACAGATTGCCGCCATCCACCTCAGCCGCTTCATACAGATGGGTGGGAACCGACTGGAGTCCTGCCAAAAAGATAATGACCGTGTTCCCGATCCCCCAGGTACTCATCATGATGAGAGAAGGTATCGCAGTGCTTTCGTCATAAATCCATTTGCTTCCCGGCAGTCCAACACTCTCCAGCAATGAGTTCAGCAAGCCAAAATCCGGGTTGAACATCCACAGCCACAGCATCGTATTCGCAATACTTGGCACAATGGTGGGTAAATAATAAATCGTGCGGAATACCGACAGGCCTTTCACCTTTTGATTTAATAACAGCGCAATGATAAAAGCCGCCGTTAAGCCAAGAGGCACGCTGCCCAGCGCATAATACGTGGTCACAAACATCGATTGGGAAAAGGTTGTATCCTTGGTCAGAATGGTCCGATAATTCTCCAGTCCTACAAAGCTCATCTGTCCACCAATAGTCCAGTCGGTCAGGCTGAATATGAATGAGGCGGCGATTGGCCCAATCGTAAATATGAGTAGTCCCAGAATGGCAGGAAGCGCGAACAACAGACCCCAGTTACGCTCCATGCGCATCATTCCTGATTGCTGCCGCTTCATGGGCCAATCTCCTTTCGCAGCTGCGCTGCCGATTTATTCATCCGGATATACTCCCTGGAGCAACGGCTGAATAATAGGCTCCAGTTCATCCAATGCCTGCTGCGGCGTTTTCTTATTTGTCCAGATCAGATCCAGCCCCGGGGTCAGCTTGGAACCGATATCCGGCCAGTTGCGCAGCGTAGAAGTGGACGGCTTGATGGCGTAGTCTCTGGCATACTCGATGCCTGCCTGCCGAAATTCCGGCGGATGGGCCGCATTATTCGTCCATGACTGGATGGCCTGCTCATCGGTATAATATTTTTCCTCGATAGGCATCCACAGACCGGACTTGAACAGGTCCACCTTTTCCGGATTGTTGTGGTACAAATAAAATTCGAGCGCTTCCTTCGGATGCTTGGTGCTCTGGAAAATGACGGTGGCCCCCGCAACGATCATCGTTTTGGGTTCCTTCAGCTTCGGCAATACGCCGATACTCCATTGCAACTGCTTGTTGTTCGAAAAATCAAGCAGGGACCACGTCCCGTCCACCACCATGGCGACTTTTCTCGTCTGAAGCCGAATCGTATTGGATGGCATGTCCTGCTGCTGGATCAAATCGGGAGCAACATGCTCCTTGAAAACCAGGTCCTGCAGCTTCTGAAATACCTCCACCGACTCGGGACGGTTCAGGGTGTACTTCTTGCCTGTTTTGTCGGTCAAAGCTCCTCCATTACTCGCCAGGAGCGGTCCCCAGGAGCTGCGGTCGTTGCCGAAGGCAAAGCCGTATTGCACAATATTTTTCGGATCAAAGCCACTGTCACCGGGATGCTTGCCATTCTGATCCTTGGTCAGCTTTTTGGCAATCTCCAGAAATTCATCCCATGTCCACGCTTTTTGAGGATCGGCCGGAGGGACGGGTACACCCGCTTCTGTGAACAGCTCCTTGTTGTAAAATAACTGCATCACTTCCAATGCGGTATAATTGCCGATAGACTTGCCGGGTTCACTGTAGAGATAGGAGGATTTAAGCTTGTTTTTTAATTCGGGATATTCATCATAATAGGAGGATAAATCCAGGAGTCTGCCTTCACTTGCCCATTTCATCGTGAGCGAATCGCCCAGGTAGGCGATATCGGGTAGCTGATTAGCGGCCATTAACGTGTTAATTTTGGTCGTGTAGTCACCAGGGACATGCTCGCCCTTTACCCGGATATTCGGGTGGGATGCATTAAAGCTCTGAATCATTTTTTCCATTGCCTGCTTCTCGTCATTGCTTCCCCAGTACATGAACTTGAGCTCGACCGCATTCGGATTGACCGGTTCGCCAGCATTGCCGCTGCAAGCCGCCAGTCCTGTCAACATCGCCGTCATTATAAGAGCCATCCATGTCCGTAACCTTCGTTTCAGCAAATCAATCGGCCCCTTCCTGAACTGGATTCTCCTTACAAGCCTATTATGCGCCGAGAGTCCGGAGCCGACCACCCAACGACTCCAGACTCTCTTTGTTTTGGTATGATTTTTTTAACAGCACGTTTACAAAAATGTTCTACGGAACTCCGTCGGGGTCAGCCCGGTATGTTTTTTGAAGGCGATGCTAAAATAATTCGTATCCGAGAATCCCACCATCTCGGCCACCTCCGCCACCTTCCGGTGCGGGTCCAGCAGCAGCTCACGCGCACGCTCAAAGCGGACGCGGGTCTGGTACTCAGCAAAGCTCTCCCCCGTGACCTGCTTGAAACGGGCACTCAAATATTTGGGGCTCATATTCATGTAAGCCGCAAGGCTGTTCAGGCCGCCATCCTCCTGAAGATGCTCACGAATCCATTCCTTGGCCCGTTGAAATTTGCGCGGAATCCCCTTCTCGCGCGCTTCCCGGACATGACGACCCACCCGGACAAAATAGCGGGATACATAGTCGATCATCTCGGGTCCGTGCCGCAAGCGGGACAGCTCCAGCAGCGGGTCCTGCTCCTGCATGGGCAGTTGGCAGACGGATGCATCGCTCTGGACGATGCGCATAACGAACAGCACAAGCTGGGTGACGATCATTTTCACCTGCTTGACGGGCAAGCCTGCCAATTGTCCCGACCATTCCTGTAAAATCGCATGGACTGCAGCATCATTTCCGGCCCGAATTTCCGTAATCATGAGCAGCTCCTTCTCCAGCAAATGACTGCTGCTCGGCTCGGTCGCCTGAATGCTCTCATAGGGGATGATCTGGCTATAGCCGACCCAGCCCCGATGCTCCGCCGCCCGCACCGCTTCCTCATAAGCTTCGGGAAGCTGCTCCAGCCGTTGCACAGGTCGGCTAATCCCGATGGACACCGCCCGGTTCAGCCGTTCCTGCACCGTCTGCCGGATTTGCTGTGCCGTCCGCTCCGCGGCCCGGCAGGATGCTGCTGCCAGCAGCACGACCCGGCGATCACGGGAAACCGCCGCACTGTGCGCCTTTGCCCCGGCTGCCGCCGCAGCCTCCCAAGTCAGCTCGGCAAATATGTGGCTGCTGAGATCCTTGCAGCCGTGCAGCTCGCTTGCAGCGGCAGCTTCCTGCTGCTCCGGCTCCTCCAGCTCGCAGCACAGGACAGTAAAAGGCGGCCCGCCTGTCTCGAAGAGCCCAAGCCCATCCAGCTCCCGTAAGACCTCGGCTGCGGGGCGCCGCTGCTGCAACAGATCCAGCAGCAGATGCTCCCTGTACAATGGCTCCGATGAACGATGACGGTGAATGGCCTCCTCCTCGCTTCTTCGCCATTGCACGATCCGGTCCTCGGCCCGCCGCAGGGCCGCTTCAAAATCCCCGCTGGTTATCGGCTTGAGCAGATAGTCAACCGCCTGAAGCGAAACTGCCTGACGAATGTATGTCACTGATTCGTAGCCTGTCAGAAATAACAGAGGCGTCTGCTGATCCTTTTCCCGAATGGCTTGGGCTATGTCCAGCCCGCTCATATCCGGCAAATTAATATCCAGTAAAATCATGTCCGGTCGCCGCTCCGCATACAAACGCAATGCCGTCTCGCCGTCACTTGCCACATCACTGACCTCCACAGACAGGCCGCTTTCTGACACCATCAGCTTGAGTCCTTCCCGAATATGGTATTCGTCGTCCACAATCAGCAGCCGGTACATGTCATCCTCTCCTTCTTATTCAGTTCGAAGCGGTGCCAGCAAAGTAACCGAGGTGTAATGTCCCGGCTCGCTTGCCACGGACAGCCCATATTCCGGACCATAATGCCGAAGACGCTCATGTACATTGCGCAGCCCAAAGCCAATCGCACTCCCCCGCTCGGCCTCCAGCGATTTCCGAATATCGTCCAGACGCTCGGCTCCGATACCATCCCCGTCATCACTCACCGTCAAGCGCAGCATATCACCTTCCCGTGTACCGGATAACATGATATATCCACGGTCGGTACGGCCTTTTAATCCGTGGTAAATGGCATTTTCAACAAGTGGCTGGAGGATAAGCTTGGGGACGTAAAATTCGCAAATATCCTCCTCCACCTCGCAAATCCACTCGAACGAATTTCGAAATCTGAACTGCTGCACCTTCACATAGGCGCTTACGTGCTCGACCTCCTGTCCCAGGCTTATTTGCTCCCGTCCATAACTTAGCGAGATGCGAAAACATTTGCCAAACGCCCCAATCACCTCAGCCATATCCCGTTGCCCATTTGCCAGTGCCATTCCCTTGAGCGACTCCAGTGTGTTGTACAAAAAATGCGGGTTAATCTGCGCCTGAAGCGCGCGAAACTCCGCCTGCTTGCGCGATAGCAATGCTTCGTACACCTGCCCGTACAGCTCATGATTTTTTTGCATCATATGAAGAAAACGCTCCCCGATCTGCCCCACCTCATCCTTGGGGTTAAACACAACGGGGGCAGGAGCTTCTGGACCGTTGGCTGATCCTGTTTCTTCCACACTCCCATCCACCGCCATTAATCGGCTCAACTGAAGCAGCGGACGACGAATCGTATCACTCAGCCGATAAGACAGCATCCAGCCCAGAGCCAGTGCAATCAAAAAAGTCCAGATGGTCCAGGCTCCAATATTCCGCGCATCCTCGAACAGCACGGACTGATCGACTTTTTGCAGCAACGTCCATTGCCCTTCATTTAACGGGCCATAGGAGATCATCGTCTGTCGCCCGTTCCATGCTCTCCAGTCCTTTGTAAGCACGGGTTTGTCCACAGCGGATTTGGCAATCTCCCGCAGCAGCGACTTGTCCGCAACGTCCTGCTCAGGCAATCGGTACACAGGCTCGCCCTCCTGATCCAGCACCCACATCTGGGTGTTGCCGTCTGTTTCATGGAAAGCAAGTCCCCTGAACAGACTGGCCTTGTCAATTTCCAGTAGCAAAAATCCAAGCGGCGCATAATCCCCAGTCGTTTTTCGCAGCAGCTTCCCGACATATATGCGATCCTCTGCCATCCCGTGTCCTGATGCAAACGGCGAATGAGCCATCCACATCATCGGCCGTTCGGTGAGCAGGCGGCGATAGTACACACGTGCTTCCTCTAATGTAGGAAGGCCGCCAAAACGGACCGAAACATTCCCCTGATAGAGGGAGTGCTTGAGCCCGCCATTGGCGGCATATATGAGGGAGGACGTGATATACGGCTTGGTTTGGGTTTGCGTTCGAACGATCATGCTGAGTGTTTCATCGTTCCGTAAGTATTCATAATCGTCTCCCGGCTTGGTCTCCAGCGTGGCCTGCACATCGGGATTGCCGAGAATGGCATTGGTCAGATCATTCAAATCGGAGAGCGTGGCGTTGACGTAATTTTCACTCATTTGCCGGGACTGCATAGCCAGCGCTTCTGACTTTTCACCAAGAGAATGGGCCGCGATCCGGTAAAAGGTAAAGGTCAGCACCACCATCGGAATGACGGTGAGCACCAGCGTCAGTACAATGAATTTGCCACGGATCGTAGGAATCCCGGCAAACTTTTGACGACCACGGCCTCCCATTCAGCCGCCTCCCTTACACATAGGCCGGAAGCCACTGTCCATGCGCCGCAATCAACTCATCGCACAGAGAAACAATATCATCCATGGACAACTCGGCTGATGTGTGCGGGTCCAGCATGGCGGCATGATAAATATGCTCTTTTTTTCCCGTGATCGCTGCTTCAATCGTCAATAGCTGTGTATTAATATTCGTCCGGTTCAGCGCAGCGCATTGGGGCGGCAAATCTCCGACAAAGTTTGGCGTAACTCCGCCCCGATTGACCAGACAAGGCACCTCCACACAGGCTTCCTTCGGCAGATTTGTAATTAAGCCCGTATTCATCACGTTGCCGCCAATGGCAAAAGGCCGATCCGTTTCGATGGCCTCCAAAATATAGGAAGCATATTCGTTTGACCGTTCATGACGCAGGTCCTGATTACCTAAAAGCTCTTCGCGCATCGTTTGCCATCGTTCAATCTGGCTCACACAGCGACGTGGATATTCATCCAAAGGAATATTGAAGCGCTCGATCAGCTCAGGATATGCCCGTTTGATAAAATACGGATGATACTCCGCATTATGCTCGGACGATTCTGTAATGTAATAGCCGAATTTCAGCATCATTTCAAAGCGTACCATATCATGATGCTTCTCCTGCTGCTTGGCGGCAGCCCGTTTTTTAATTTCGGGATATAAATCCTTGCCGTCCTTGCTCACTTCAAGTAGCCATGCCATATGATTGATGCCTGCAATTTTGGCCTTCACACCTTCCTGCTCCAGCCCGAGGCTTTTGAACAGCTCCGGTATACACGCCTGCACGCTATGACACAGCCCTACCGTACGGACACCGCCGTATACGTTCATCACATTCGTCAGCACAGCCATCGGATTCGTGTAATTGAGAAACCATGCATCCGGGCATACCTCGCGCACATCTGCTGCAAAGTCGAGCATCACCGGAATCGTCCGCAAATTGCGAAAAATACCGCCAATGCCAACCGTATCAGCAATCGTTTGGCGCAGACCGTATTTTTTGGGGATTTCAAAATCCGTAATCGTACACGGATCATAGCCGCCCACCTGAATGGCATTTACCACATAGGCAGCTCCACGCAACGCTTCCTTGCGGTCGGTGTAGGAGCGGATCACACAGGTGCTTCCTGTCGTTTTTTTCAGATTCGATAAAATATTTTCCGAATCCTTCAGCCTTTCGGGGTCAATATCGAACAACGCCAGCTCGAAGCCCTCCAAGGCAGGTGTCAGCATACAATCGCCAAGCACATTTTTCGCAAATACCGTACTGCCTGCACCCAAAAATGCAATCTTGCTCATGCCCGTTCCTCCATTCACATTGTATTCGCAGCTGCGCACTCCAAATGTAAGGATACCCACCGCCACTCCCTTTGCAGAAAGAGGTGACGGTGGGAAAGGTTAGCCAAGACTATGCGTTGTTGCCTCCCAATCAGAATCCCCCTACTGATTTAGCGAAGCTAACAGACCGAGCCGGGAAGGCAGATGTGACTGGGGATGCCGTAGTTGGCGGGGTTACTGGAGTTGCTGAGACTGCTGGAGTCCCCGGGTTAGCCGGAGTTGCCGCTGGTGCCGCGCTCCCTGCCTCAATGACGGTTACCTTCGCAATCGCCTTCAGCTCTGTCCCTTCTACCTTGCCCTTTAATTCAAAAGAACCCGGAGCAGCATATTGTGCAGGATCTATATCCTCCCATTCCACAGCCACCCATTTGGTCGAGTCTTCTCCATACGTAGCTTCCACTACGTTTGGCAGTTCAGGCTTTTCACCCGCATGAGTGGTTACACTTACTTCTTTTAGTGCGGTGATTTTCTCGGCTGTCGTCAGACTCTGCGCTGTACCGGAAGCCAGATTGGCCACTTCGGCTGCATTCAAAGCACGGCTGTAGATGCGGAATTCATCCACCAGACCATTGAAGTACGGATCAGGGTACTGGGATTTGCCGATAAAATTATTTTTGGTCTGACCCAGACTGGTAGGATTCAAGGTGAGATTGGTGTTGCGTCCCACTTCTTTCCCATCCACATACAAAATACCTGTGGAGCCCGAAAGCGTGACCGCAACGTGCTTCCATACACCTGTCGGCAGTA
Source organism: Paenibacillus kribbensis (assembly GCF_001705305.1). Lineage (GTDB taxonomy): Bacteria > Bacillota > Bacilli > Paenibacillales > Paenibacillaceae > Paenibacillus > Paenibacillus kribbensis_B. The sequence continues at coordinate 125,471 of NZ_MCBP01000003.1, read as the reverse complement.
CAGGGGCATCAATCGTCTGTTCCTGTCCCTGTCCGTTACCCTGATTCGTAATGGCAAATAGCATCCGGTCCCCGGCTTTAGGGGTCAGGAACATGTATTCATTCGTCCCGGAGCCGAAGTCAAAAATCCGTACATAATCGCTCAGGCTGTTCGCTTTGACCCAGCCGGATACGGTCAATTGCTGTGCCCGGCTCACAATGCCCGCTGGAAGCTGCACATAGCTATCCTTGCCATTGAGGCTGACGGCATTGCCTGTTTTACCCGCTGCCCATGCCACGGTCCCCTTTACAGTAGCATCATTGCCGCTGTCCGATGAATCTGCTGCCAGAGAGCCGCTGGTTTCGTTAAACTTGTAAAACGCAAGCTGTTCAAGCAGCGGAGCCGCCGGTTCGGCTACCACAGTTACTTTGGCCTCCGCTGACAGCTGGGAATCGCTGGCTGCTAGCTTGAATACATACGTTCCCGGCTCGGAAACGTCTACCTTCGTGCGCAGCGATGTTTTGCTGCTGAATGTGACCTTGGCGTTCTGTGGTCCTTCGACCAGGCTCCACTCGCTTGTCACCTTTCCTTGCGGAAGCCCATCATCCGTAGCCGTACCTTTCAAAATGATCTGATCCGGCAGCTTCACCTTGGCATCTTTGCCGGCATCGACGACAGGAGCCTTGTTCGGATCAGGCGTTGTCGGTGTCAGCTCCACCGTGTAGGAGGATGCTGTGCCAATCTCCAATTTCAGCTTGTTGGAAGGTGCATATGCATTAAACTTGCCTAGCGATTGACCACCCACTTTAACCAGATACGTTCCTTTCTTCAAACCGTCAAATGTAACGTACGTAGAATGGGCTTGGCCCGGCGTTTGGTTTTTCAGTTGGAACCATACATAATCCTTGGATGTGGCCAGCTTGGCTTCTGTATATTGGTCCTTATCCAGCTCGATATACAGCTTTTCCGTGATCAGATTGACCCGCTTGAACAGGCCGTCCAGCGGCTTGATCGTATACACGTTGCCGCTTTTGCTCACCTCTGCACCGTAGCCCGTCAATCCGAAAATCGGATCCATCGCAATATCGGCGCTTAACGTTTTGAGCGCACCGAACAATCCGAGATCAGCTTCGCCGCTCATGCCACGCCAGCCATTCAGGAGTGGAACATTTTTACCACCACCAGTGCCGTTCGTTCCGTTATTGCCTTTTTCCGCTTGATACGTCCATGCGACCGCCCCGATGTTCTCGGGGTCCGAGCTGATTTGCCCGGAATTAATCGCTCCGACATTGGCAATTTTAGCTGCGTAGGACAGCCGTTGTTGCTCCTCACGCTGATTGTCCTCATGATACCGAATCCAGTCATCCATCGCATAGCCTGCGAGCGAGGTCGTGTACTGAAAGTTAAACCAGTTCTCCCCGGTAATCGTCACCGGATCGGTGTAGTAGTACCATACCGGCATATGACCGCGTGCCGCGCGGGTTTTGGCGTTGATTTTACTCATCATTTCCAGGGCTTTGCTTTGCTCGCCTTCTGTATCTATATTCTGTTTGGCTAACGTATATACAGCCTCTTCTCCGGTATTGTCATAGCTGTATTCGGAGCCGTAAGGATACTTTGTATTTTTAAAATTGTTATATTTGCGAGCCATTTTATCCTTGAGATCGTTCGCTTCATCATCATAGCCTTCATCTTGAAGTGCCTGAATAATATCCGGTGTGGTCAGTTCGCCCATCAAGCCTGTTTCCCAGTTGTACGCGACTGGCCCTTCATACAATGCTTTGAAAATGTTATAAGCCCTCAGCAAATAGGTTTCCTTGGGATGCTTGTAAGTGACAAGATCCGGGTATTCCTTGGCAATCTTGTACATGCTGAAATACGTGTTGTATACATGCGGGTACGCATAGCCCCGATAAGTTGGTGTATCGTTCGGCTCCGGCATCAGGAAATCATGAATTAAATAATCCTCATGATGCCCGTTCATCAGATTCGTCCAGATCGCCGTCTCCAAATAATCGTCTACGGCCCGCACCTCTTTGGCGACTGGAGACAGTGCATTTTTCTCAGCCAGGAACTGTCCGTGGGTCAGACCCCAATCATCCCCCCAGCCCCAATAGCCGTTAAAAATATTGCGCTTGGATTTGGTATGCATCATCCAATCGTCAAATACCTTGTCACGCAGATCTCCCGCCACATTCCACTGGGTTTTGTCCACCATAAAGGTAGCGTGCCGTTGCAGCGCCTGATCAATCGGCTCGATGGCATAGAACTGTAAAACCGTTTTGCTGCCATTTCCATATTCCACGGTTATAAAGTTCGGGCCCAGCTTGGTAAATTTCAGTTCATAAATGTGGTGTCCTTCGGCCTTGCTATCCGTCTGCGGAATAACGGTTCCGTCTGGATAGGTCACCTTGTTGATCGTTTGCTTGGTGCGCAGATCCACCTTCGCCTTTTGATTCGTAGGCACGATCATGCCCGGTACGACCGTAGTGTCCACCAGGTTTTCTTGATACAACGTATCCTTTACATCATGCTCGTCCTTCACCGCCAGAAGCTTGAAGCCATAGCTTTTGCTTTGGCCAGGATTCAGGACCAGACTTGTGTTAGGCAAATATCCGCGGTTGGTGGACTTGATGACATTGGAATGAATATAAAATACATTCAGTCCTTCCACCCATTTTCCTTCGTTTGCCGGATTCCACGCCCATTTGCTGCCCGGATGCTCCTCATCCCGCCAACGGTCCTGATACTCAAAGCCTGCACCCGTTGAGGCATCAGGGATCAGTAGCAGGGAAGAACCAATGCCGCTGGGACGTCCAGCTGTAATATAGGAGCTGTTATTGCCAACAAAGGAATGCGTTACGACTCTGGTTTCGTAAATCGCATCACCGTTGGTCCACTGCTCATTAAAAGGCAAAGGCAAACCGAAATCGCCAATCTCCAATTTTTTGCCACTCGTATTCTGGACCTGTATATTCCACAACACCGAACCGTTCGCCTCCGCCGAATACGTTTCGATGACTTTAAAATTGCGTATGCCCTCAGCGTTGCTGGAATTCTCGTACGTGACGGTAACACGGTTGCCACTGGTCGTGATCTTGCGTGCGTCTGCCGACTTGTTCGTCCAAGCCTTTGTCCAGCTACCATTGTCCAGTCGGTACGTGAACATCAGCTCACCCAGCCATTGATGATCTGCGGTGTTCTGCTCAGGTGTTACCGTTGCATTCATGACATACTCAGTCGGGAAAGCATCCCCTTTGATACGAATGGATGAAATTTCCCCATGCTCGCCTGTCTGAATCGTCAGCTTGTCATTGGATAGTTCATAAGCCTCTGCCTTATGCGCCCCCAATAGCACAGACGCTACGGTTAAAAACAAAAATGCCGCCAATATTCCCTTAAGTTTCATCAACACGGCCTCCTTTTGGATTTTGGAGTTCTCATTTGCTTGCCAATCACCTGAAGTCTCTTCATTTCGCCGCAACCTCCTTGGAAATGTAAGCGCTACAACTCCATTGTACAAATCCTTGTCCATTGGTAAAATCAACATTTTCAACCGATTTATATAGGATTTCAACCTAATCGTGGGATGAGTTACTATAGGGAGCACGCTGCGCGTGCAGATTGTTCTTCCGATCGCTGTTGCAACGGGATTTTTTATTTATATAACACCTGTTAAGGTTAAAATCCCGTTACAAAGGCGAACGCTCCGCTTCTCCAGAACAATTCTGCCCGCTCCGCTGACCGACCGCCGTAAAATCATCACCACTTTCAGGGAATTGGGGCAGTAGGAGGACTGCAAATGCGGAACAGCAAGAAGGCTTGCAGCTTCTTGATATGTACAGAAAAAGGAGCAGGAAGGATAACTTATTAAGATCTAAAATAAAAAGAATTAAAACAATTGGGATCCTACATATTAGAACTGAACCGTGAAAATAAAACAGCGACGGACTAGGACCGGATAACTAAGTCTTAGACTGCCGCTGTTGTATCGAACTAACGTCTCCCGTTAGTTGAAGGTCGTTACCAATTTAGAGCTTTTATTTCCACTGTCTATTACTTTATTTTTCTAATTTTAATACGCTATTTTCTTCGAACAATTGCAATTGAATTCGATTTAGCAAATTCCAAAATTGTTCAACCATGACCGATGCCGGATACGGCATCGAGCGGGTAATCCACCATTCCAGTAAACCCACTCCGGCTGAAATTAAAAATTGCACCGTGATGTCCCTATTCAACTCCCGATCAAGAGTGATCGATTTCATGCTCAGACTTTGCTGGAACATTGTCTCCAATTGGTTTCGGAAAACTGCGCTTCCATTGTTCGTCAGCATTGTGGAATAGAAATCAGCATTCTGTTCCAAATATTCAAACGTGCGCAGCAGCGCGGTTTTTGAAGTGAGAAGAACCAAGCCCTCTTCAGGCATACAACTGCGCTGCAACTGGTTTAATTGATCCTCCACACATTGATCGCGCAGATCGTACTTGTCAGCGAAATGCAAATACACTGTTCCTCGATTGACATTCGCTTCCTCCGCAATTTGGTTGATCGTTATGCTCTCCAAGTCCTTTTCCAACATCAGTTTCATAAAAGCATTCATAATCGCTTGCCTCGATTTTTGAATACGCCTGTCCATATCGTTCTCCCCTTTATCCCATGCAAAATGAACATATCGAGCCCCTCTGTTGAAAAATCAACAACCAAGCTTGTTTTAACCATTGAACACCATCTGCCGTCCTGATACATTCACTATATAAAACATATGTTGAAAATTCAACGTATGTTCAATTTACGAGGAGGCAGAATCATGAAAGCTATTGCTTTGACAAGCTTTGGAGTCCCCGAAGCGCTGGAGGAACTGGAAATACCAGTTCCCGCACTCACCGACACACAGGTTCTCATTGAAATGCGCGCCTCTTCCATCAATCCCGCAGATATTCAATTGCGCAGCGGTGCGATTCTGCAGAGCCCGATGGCCGATAAATTTCCGGTTCAGTTGCCGCTTGTCCTTGGTATTGATGTAGCCGGCATCGTAAAAGAGGTTGGCGAAAAAGTGCATCGTTTCAAGCCAGGGGATCGTGTCATGGGCATGGTTCCAATGGGTTCCTACATGGAATATGTTGCAGTGGAGGAAGATCATCTTGCCGTTATTCCGGAGAGTCTTTCCTTCGAAGAGGCAGGCGCCGTGCCTACAGTTGCCCTGACAGCTTGGCAAGCGCTGTTCGAGCATGGCCGTCTGCAACCGGGAGAGCGCATTCTGATTCATGCCGGGGCCGGAGGCGTGGGGCATGCGGCGGTCCAGCTGGCCAAGCAACATGGAGCATATGTTATCGCAACTGCGAGGGACTATAATCATGATTTCGTCAAAGGACTCGGTGCGGACGAGGTGTTCGACTACACGAAAGTCGACTTTGCCGCCCAAATAACCGAGCCAGTCGATATCGTGCTGGATTCCGCTATGGACCCATCCACCTTCGGTACCGGGCTACCAGGAGATATCGGAAAGAAAAACTACTCGGTCATCAAGGATGACGGCACCTATATTTCAGTAGTAGCATTCGCGATCAATCAATATCCAAAGGTCCGGGGTATTGACGCACGTTTCTTTCAGGCAAGACCCAACCGTGCCGATTTTGAAGCCATTGTTCGTCATATGCAAAAGAACCAGCTGAATATCCACATCGATAAGACCTATCCCTTTACTGCTCAAGGCCTGCTTCAGGCGTACCGCAAAAGCGAAGAGCTGCCGAAACGGGGAAAAGTCGTCATATCGAAAAACATGGGATAAACATCTTGCCGTAAAACCAAGCTGTAGCCTCCTCGTTCGGGAGCGTATCTCGGCTTGCTGACAGATAAAAAAAGGGTTCAACATATTAGTCATGACTAATATATTGAACCCTTTGTATTTAACTATCGTTCCTCGTAGCGTAAACTAATTTCTCGGAAGACTGTTATCCCCTAATACTAATAATGAGACTTTCTTGGCTATTATCTCTTTGTCAAATGATACTTTCCCAGAAGCCCATAAGTAACCAGCCTCAAGGATGATGTTGGCATAAATCGGTACATAAAAACTCTTCTCTGTATCTGTATATATGACTTCTAAACTTTTGGATAAATATTTTTTCAACTCAATTAACATTTTGTCTTTCAATTGCGGAATTAAACTTAAATAACTGCGGCGACATTGAATATTCGGTTGTTGATGATAGTCGCATACGGCTAGAACGAGTTGATATATGCTCTCTTTATCGAATTTTACAACTCCAGATGTGCGATTTTCAACGACAGACGAAGCAGACTCACCAACAATGTAGTCCAATAATTCGTACTTATCATTGAAATGCGCGTAGAAAGTAGCACGATTCACTTGAGCCCCTTTGGTTAGATCAGCAACTGTGATTTTTTCAAAATCCTTTTCATTCACTAAATTAACAAAAGCGTTAATCAAAGACTGCTTCGTTTGAGTCATTCGTATATTCCTAACTTTTGTCCCCGCTTCATTCACTCCTAACCCAACAATTTTTCATTTTTGTTGCTATAGCAACATTCCCCACCTTATTGTTGGTTGTCCTGTTTAGATATCGGCTGTATGTTTATTAAAGCAACACACGTTTGTTTAATAATATCACTCATAAGGAGTTTAAGAAAGATGAAAACTATTGCAATCATTGGTGCGGGACCTGGGTTGGGATTGTCTCTTGCGAAAAAATTCGGGGAGAAAGGCTTTAAGGTAGCTGCTATTGCACGCAACCCCGAGAAATTGTCGAATATTGTGGATCAACTAAACAAGCTAAATATTGAAGCGAAGTCTTATGTCGCAGATGTCACGGATTTAACAGCTCTAAAAGAAGCGTTACAAGCTGCTAAAAAAGATTTTGGTCATATTGATGTACTCGAATTTAGCCCTTATGCAGGACCGGATAAATTCAGACATGTTTTAGAAACAACGTCTGAAAATGTCTTGGAACAAGTAAATGGCTATCTGTTGCCTGCAATTCTTGCCGTCAATGAAGTAGTGCCAGAGATGATTAAAAATGCATCAGGGGCGATTCTATTTACAACAGGCTTATCTGCCATGTTTCCATTGCCTTTTATCGGAAATGTTGGAATCGTTATGTCAGGTCTTCGCAACTATGCGACAAACCTGCACAATGAATTAAAAGAAAAAGGCATATTTGTTGGACATTTATCCATTGGAACCTTCATACAGCCGGGTACAGTAGGTGATCCTGATTACATTGCAGAAGTTTGGTATGACTTATACGAAAGAAAGAATCGCTTTGAAGAAACATTCCCTCTAGGGATTGATCCAACTAAACTGTCAAATTAAATATGAGGCGATAAGATGGTTATTAAATGGCGATCTTATCGCTTTTCCTCAAATTTTTTTATTCATGGAGAGACAAAGAATTTGGAGTCTACGTATGTAAAGAATCTTGGGGATTATGTCCTTTCTTCTTCTTCGGTTTCGTCAGTTGAAAGCTATGCTGCACCATTTCAAAAAGATCATCCTCTTGCATGTTGCCATCTAAAATAACGGTATTCCAATGCACTTTATTCATATGATATCCCGGCTTAACATCTTCAAATATGCTGCGCAAGAAATCGGCTCGGCTTGGCTCACATTTGAGATTGATGCAAAGGTGACCATCATGCTTGTAAATCATCGCAAATATTTTTTTATTATCCTTATGACGTATTACAGTCCATTTTTCGTCGAAGGGATAGTCTTTATAAACGTCAGAATATGTCAGACAGTAATTAATTATTTCCTCTTTAGTCATCTAACTTCCTCCACAAATCTATTTTCAAGCGCAACCTTTACGTTCAAAATGCATCGTAAGGTGGAACTATAATCAAACATTTAGTTTACCACCAGCAGGTAGTCCCCACCTTAAAACCATTATAAAGAACAAGTGTTCTCTAATCCACCTTATTTATTAACTAAAACGGATAATTCACCTTCAAATACTTTCTCATCCTTGTCATTGAAAGTCGTCAGCATAACAGTAACGATTCCTGTTTCATTCAGTTTCTCTCTAAGTGCAGTTACCTCCACAATTGTATGTAATTCATCTTCCGGATACACGGGTTTCATAAATCTAATATTGTTCATAGCCGTTCCAGCAATGACATCATCACCATAACTCCCCGTTTCAACCCAAAGCTTAAATGAAACTGCTAGCGTTTGAATTCCTGAGGCTATGATTCCATTAAATCTCCCCTGCGTTGCTTTATCTTCATCCAAATGCATATATTGTGGGTCAAACTCCGTTGCAAATCTGGTAATATCCTCTTTTGTTAGTGTTAAAGACTTGGTTCTAAATCGTTGTCCGATATAAAATTCATGGTATCGCATGAATGTATCTCTCCTCTTGGTCAAATGATCTGTTTTTTTTAAGCATATCATTTATTAAGCTAATCTGCCTGTTCGTATAATGAATAGTTCCAGCAATAAAGCTCCTGTGAATCATCACGGGAGCTTTACTTTGCATGTTATGCCTTTTTACCTGTAACGTTTAGGATTATCTGTCTGACCAAGAATAAAGTCGATACTCACCTTGTGGAAATCCGCCAATTTGATCAAGACAACACTTGGCACGTCCAGGTTCCCATTTTCATATCGGGAATAGGTTGTTTGTGAGATTTGTAAGAAGTCAGCACCAAGTTGAACAAGAACGAAGTGGGCGGAATGGTGCTGTACAAGCGATAGCGTTCGCCTTTGTGCCCGGATTTCAACCTTCTTAGCTTGATTAAGAAATCCGGGCGCAACAGCGATGGGAAGCACCATCCGACCGCGTAGTGGCGCCTCATGTACATTTTTAACTCAGCTTATAAAAAAACTTTATGCAAATAACGCATAAATATCAATATTCATCCATCGCATGCTGTAAACTGTGCTTGGGGGATAAACAGCGCATAAGGGAATTCTCGATTCAAGTGAGGATAAAACATTTAACTTTTCATAGGGGGCTTGATGAAAATGATTTTGGAGGATCTGTATTATGGGAATTGGCGTCCCAGTGAACAAATAAAGTCAACCGACCCTGAGTCTCAAAAAGTGAACCAAAAAATTAGTGAATATATGGAGATGTTGAAAAATAAATTACCAGCAGTCGATTTTGAGCAAATTGAAGTCATGTTTGATTTATTAAGCGAGTCAACTTCCTTGCACTCCGCCGCAGCGTTCATCCACGGGTACCGAACGGGAGCAATGACGATGATTGAAGTATTTAGTGGAGAGAAAAAATTGATTGCTGGTAATAAACCATAAGAAAGATGATGGATAAATTTAACTAATGACTTAAAATAAAAGCACGCCAAGCGACAGAAAGAATCTTTTGCCTTGGAGTGCTTTACTTTTTACACTGACATGCTATTTCGTTGCCATCGCTCGATATTAAGTTAATTGTTCCTTAACTACGGCGGGTGTCACGATTATCCTATTACTCGTTATTTGTTCTTTCCTAATAAATAGATTCCGCAAAGAGCTACTACTATAATCGCTGGAATACGCCAAGCATGGGGCAGAAATTTGGTTAGCCACAGTGCGGCGAAAATAGTCGCTACTGCTAAGTAGCCCAATCTTTCATTGGGTTCGAATTTTTCTCTATTTAAAAACACATTCAAATAGCCAATGGGTGGTGCGATGATAATTAAAACGAGCACCACCATGGGACGTAAATACCATTTTCTTTTCATAAATCCTCCGTTAATCTCTTGATGCGCTATGTTCATTCTAAAACCTAGCTGTCAAGTTTAAAGAAATATAGCACTTACTGCTCTAGCTAAAATATCAGCAATCCAGGCTGGTACTCCTAAATACTGAATAGCTTGCGAGAGTGCATCTTCCACACTTCCACTAAAATCGGTGACCACATCCAAAGCCTTGATAATTGCGTCTACTTTCACGACATTCGTAAGATTATTTTTTACGGTTTGACTCACAGGTAACCAGTCAATAGCTGTTCTTATTGCATTATCAATTTTGCTTGCGCTTGCTTTCAGGGCTGCTTTAATGGCTTTAATTGACCACGAAACCTTACCTTGTGTTGTGACATCTCCGTTAAGATTTATATCAGTGCCATTGGGTGCTGAGGGGGTAATACCTGATTGATTAGAAGATTCACCATATGTAGCAGAACTCACAGATGTACTATCAGCAAATGAGAAGGAGGGCACTACTGAAAATAGTAACGCTGTTGTTACAGAACTCAAGGCAATTTTTTTTACTAGTTGACCACTCATTTCATTTTACCTCCATTTATTTGTATTTTCACCTATTAATATATGTTTTTTCCTTTGTCGAAGTAAGGTGAACTCTGTAACCTAATGAAAATAGTAAAAAAATATACTTCAAAAGAAAAAGCACTTCAATTGGCAGATAATCTTTTGCCTTGAAGTGCTTTGATTTGTACGAATCCTTCTACTTCGTACCGCTCATTGGGCCAGTTGTTCCTTGGGCGGGCTCAGCTTAACGACCTGATACGTGCCTGACTGGACGGACGGAGCGGTAACGATTTCCAAACTCTTAATATGCTCATGCAAGCAGTAGAATCCACAACTTTCGGCTACTCCAGCTTGCATTCGAAGCTTTTTTAAAATTGCTATATGCTCTACATGCTCTGCGACTACAAAAAAGGGAGATGGCGCTGGCCATCTCCCTTGCCCTTACTCATGCTCCACACTTCCTGCTTAAAAAAAGGTTACTTGCACAGGTGGTCGGTCAGCGGAGCGGGCAGAATTGTTCTGAAGAAGCGTGAGCGTTCGCCTTTATCCCCGGATTTTCACCTTTAAATTTCTATTCCAATGAAAAAATCCGGGGATAACAGCGATCGGAAGAACAATCTGCACGCGTAGCGCCTCCCCGACACACACTCAAACAAGCAACTATGTTTTTAAGCCTCCACCCGATTCAAAAACACCTTCGTCCGCTCCAACTGTGGATTGCCAAAAATCTGCTCCGGTGTACCGGATTCGGCAATTTCTCCGTTGTCCATAAAAATGACGCGATCCGCTACATCTCGCGCAAAATTCATCTCGTGGGTCACGATGACCATCGTCATATGCTCCTCAGCCAGCTTTTTGATGACCCGCAGCACCTCGCCTGTCAGTTCGGGATCAAGGGCCGAGGTCGGCTCGTCGAACAGCAAAATGTCGGGATTCATCATCATTGCCCGGGCAATCGCCACCCGTTGCTTCTGTCCACCCGACAGTCGGGACGGATACGCATCGGCTTTATCCGCCAAGCCGACTTTAGCCAACAGCTCAGCGCTTTGGCGGCGCAGCTCAGCCTTGCTTACCTTTTTGACCAGCTTCGGAGCCAGCTCCAGATTATCCTGCACTGTCAAATGAGGAAAGAGATTAAAATGCTGGAACACCATTCCCATCCCGGTGGTAATGCTCTTAATATCGCCTGCCGGGGCGTACTGACCATTTTCCACCAGTGCTTTATCATGAATGCGGATCGTCCCGCCCGTCACATCCTCCAGATGCACCAGGCTACGCAGCATGGTACTTTTGCCTGAACCTGAAGGACCGATGACGGCTACAACCTCCCCCGCCTTAACGTTAAAGCTCACTCTTTTCAGAACATCGAGCTTGCCGAACGATTTTTTTAAATCGGTTACTTCAATTGCGTTAGTGTTCATATCCCGACATTCCTTTTACTCAAATTTAAACCGTTTTTCCAGTGCCCTGAAGAACAACGTCAGCACCAAAGCCAACAGCAAATAAATAACCGCCGCTACAACATAAGGTACAATGGTAAAATCACGATTCACGGCTGTATTGGCAAAATGGAGCAGTTCCGGTACTGCCACCGCATACAGCAGCGCCGTATCTTTTACCAGCGTTGTCGCCTCATTGGTGACCGCAGGTAAAGCAATCCGTACCATTTGCGGCACAATGACTCTGATCAACGTCTGTGATTTGCTCAGGCCCAGCACCTGCGAAGCCTCATATTGTCCTTTATCAATCGACAACATCCCGCCTCGGAAAATTTCAGCAAAATAAGCCGCATAATTCAGCACAAATGCCAGCACCGCTGCCGTTGTCCGATCCAGAACCAGATACTCCCCAATAACAGGCAGCATCGGCAGACCAAAACAAAAGAACAACAACTGCAGCAGAAGCGGTGTACCGCGTATAACATAAATGTACGTATGCATCAGCCAGGCAACAGGCTTAATCCGGCTTTTCGCCAGCAACGTAACGATAAAACCCAGCGGAATGGACAGAACGAGCGTGATGAAAAATAAAATAACCGTCATCTGCGCCCCTTCAAGCATAGGCTTCATAATTCGCAAAATATATTCCATACTCATGACCTTCGACTCCTAAACCTTAGTTCAATACATTACGTATTAGTTCAATACTTTATCTTCACCGAACCATTTTTTCGAAATTTCAGCCGCTTTACCGTTCTTGTGCAGCTCATCCAGAGCGGATTGCAGTTGCGTCAACAGCTCTTCATTCCCTTTTTTCACACCGATGCCGTATTCCTCAGGAGCCAGTGATTCATCCAGCAGCTTATACGTGCCTTGCTCCTTGGACATATAATATTTGGCAACAACCTCATCAATGACAACCGCATCCAGACGTCCTGTCTTCAGGTCCGTCAAAGCGAGAACATTATCCGGGAACTCGGATACTTGCTTCAATTTACTTTTGATCGGGTTTGCGTCCAGTGCATCGGCTGCCGAGGACAACGTTTGAAGACCCACGGTTTTGCCCGCCAGATCGGCCAGCTTGGTAATACTGGAAGCAGCCGGAACGACAATGACCTGACTATTTTTGAGATATGGCTTCGTGAACAGCACTTTTTGCTTGCGCTCATCGGTAATGGTGTATCCATTCCAGATCAGATCAATACGTCCGCTGTTCAGCTCAGATTCTTTGGAAGACCAGTCAATCGGCTGGAATTCCACCTGTTTGCCCATCTGTTCTCCAGCCGCCTTCGCGTAGTCTATATCAAAGCCGGTCAATTCGTTATTTTCATCTCTAAAGCCCATCGGCGCAAATTTATCGTCAATTCCAATAATCAACTTGCTGCTATCCTTACCGCCGGAACATCCGGCCAACATGATCATAATCAATCCAATCATCATCGTAAACATGGCTGCTTTTCTCATCTTTTTCCCCTCCAACAATGGTGACACCCGTATCCAAAAACAGGCGGCAAACGCTTTAGTTCGTTAACACGTTATCAGAGTATCATCATAACATACCGCAGGATACTCGTCGAGAGGAATAAGCGGAATGTTAGCCTTATAAAAATGGAAAACCTGTGACGAAAATTTGACCAATGTTCTATAATGTAAAACCTTACCTTGACATGTCACCTTATCCGTTTTATCATTTCCTAGTATTCTTATATACATTTGTTTATTTTGAAATACTGCATCCACAGTAAAAAAATCAGTAAGGAAATCAGCAAGAAAGACAGGAGAAATAAAGCCCCATGTACATTTTAAAACGTCTTTTTACGATGCTTGTTACGTTGTGGATTATCGTCACTTTAACGTTCATCATCATGCACATCATTCCGGGTGATCCGTTCTCGAACGATTCCAAAACCATTCCGGAAGCAGTGCTGCAAAATATGCGCGCCAGGTACAATCTCGACAAGCCGCTCGCAGTGCAGTATGTACTGTATCTCAAAAATCTGCTGGTGCTGGATATGGGCCCATCTATTCAGTCGAAAACGACGGACGTTAATATGCTCATTGCCAGAGGTTTTCCACCTTCTGCGCTCCTCGGTATTCAATCCATCGTGGTTGCGATTATTGCGGGCATTTCGCTCGGAACACTGGCTGCTATACATCATAATCGACCACTGGATTATATCTCGATGTTTATCGCGATTATTGGTATTTCCGTACCCAGCTTCATTTTGGCACCACTGTTAATCAAATATGTCGCCGTCAAATGGCACCTGCTTCCGGTCGCCTCATGGGGCACCTGGCAGCATACCGTGCTTCCGTCGCTGGCTCTCGCCGTTTCACCGCTTGCCGTTATCGCCCGCTTTATGCGGACGAGCATGCTGGAAGTCATGCATCAGGAGTACATACGTACCGCCAAAGCGAAGGGGCTTTCCTCTTGGGCTGTCGTCATTCGCCACGGATTGCGCAATGCGTTGATCCCGGTGCTGTCCTTTATCGGACCGCTATTTGCTTCCGTCATTACAGGAACCTTTGTCGTTGAGAAAATATTCGCCATTCCCGGCATCGGTAAATATTTTGTAGACAGCATCTTTAACCGGGATTACCCGGTCATTATGGGTACGACCATTTTCTACAGCGCGATTCTGGTCATTACGTTATTTCTAATTGATATATCCTATCGTCTTGTCGATCCACGAATCAAATTAGTCAGCAAAGGAGATTAACATGAAAGCAGCACCTACCGTCGAAAGGGACAGCCTGTTCAGTCCCGTAGACCGCAGCCAGATGCCCGTCCCCACGTGGACCAGACCCACAGAATCACCCTGGCGGAATCGGCTTCGCAGACTTCTCAACAATAAGCTTTCCCTGCTGGGACTTTCCTTACTGATCATCATCATAGCGCTGGCAATTTGCGGCCCTTCCATGGTTCCTTATGCGCCCAGCGACCAATCCCTGTTGAAGACAAACCTGCCTCCTTCGGGAGAGCACTGGTTTGGCACGGATGATCTGGGCAGAGATGTATGGGCACGGACATGGGCCGGGGCCAGAATTTCACTCATGATCGGTTTTGCCGCTGCTGCCATTGATTTGGTGCTGGGCATTCTCGTTGGCTGTGTTGCCGGCTATTGTGCGGGACACGGTAAAACGGGCGACCGGATCGACAGCATTCTGATGCGTATTATTGAAGTTTTATACAGCATCCCTTATCTGCTGATCATCATTTTGCTGCTCGTCATTATGAAGCCGGGACTGCTCACAATGATTATTGCTTTGTCCATTACCGGATGGGTCGGGATGGCGCGTGTGGTTCGCGGACAAATTTTGCAGCTCAAGCAGCAGGAATATGTGTTGGCTGCCCGCAGCTTGGGGACGTCTCATTCGCGCATTATTTTCAGGCATTTGCTGCCGAATGCAGCGGCAATTATTATCGTGAATCTGACGTTTACCATCCCATCGGCTATTTTTGCCGAATCGTTCCTCAGTTTTCTCGGTCTGGGGATTCAGTCTCCGTCCGCCAGCTGGGGGACGATGGCTAACGATTCACTTGGCGTTATTTTAAGTGGTCAATGGTGGCGCCTGTTCTTTCCGGGGTTGATGATCTCGCTCACCATGCTGGCGTTCAATACCCTTGGAGACGGGCTTCAGGATGCGCTTGATCCGCGTTCCCAGCACTAGCAACAGGGATATACCAATGGACAAGGAGGGGTGTAACATGATCCGCTGTTTCTCGCCTGAGCGCAGAACAAACGGCAGTGCCTTTATGGAAGTCCGTACACGCGGCATACCTGCCAGAAGGGAGGAGGAATGAATCCCGGAGAATACATCATTTTTTGGATTAGCATTTTGTATAACCAACTCATAACTAACCATAGTAATGGAGGAACACCACGATGAAAAAAATGCATTGGATGACTATCATCTTACTTTTGGCCGTAACGGCTTTGGCTGGATGCTCCGGTACTACGGACAAAACAGCCAGCAACGATCCGTCCGCTGCGCCTCAGGCAGATATTCCGCAAGAAATCACAGCCAATCTGGCAGGTGGCGAGCCTTATACGCTGGACCCTGCTTTCGCATCGGATACAACGTCCTACTTTGTTATTGATAACTTGTACGAAGGGCTGTATACATACGACAAAGCCGGCAAAATCGTAGAAGGTGCTGCCAGCAAAGTAGACGTATCTCCTGACGGCAAAACATACACCTTCACCATCCGTGACGGTGCCAAATGGTCGAACGGCGACCCGCTGACGGCCAAGGACTTCGAATACTCCTGGAAGCGGGTACTGAATCCAAAAACAGCTGCCTACGACCCTTCCGCCCTGTACTACATCAAAGGAGCCGAAGCCTACAACACAGGCAAAGGTAAAATCGAAGACGTGGGTGTTACAGCCAAGGACGACAAAACTCTGGTGGTCGAGCTGAAATCACCGCTGAGCTTCTTCCCAACGATCGCCGTGGGTCATGCCTATCTGCCAGTCAACCAATCTGTGGTTGAGAAAAGCGACAAATGGGCGGCAGAGGCCAGCACAATTGTCGGTAATGGCGCGTATGTAGCCAAGGACTGGAAGCATAACGAGCAAATTACGCTGACGAAAAACGATCAATATTGGAACAAGGACGCCATTACGATGGCAACCATCAACTTTAAAATGGTTCAAGACTCCACAACCTATTATCAAATGTACAAAACAGGCGATCTGGACCTGATTTTGAGCCTTCCAGTGGATACACTGGATCAGGAAAAAGGCAATAAGGAATTCCTGTCACATCCATCTTTCAGTGTGTACACGTATTCTTTTAACGTAAAACAAAAGCCGTTTGACAATAAAAAAATCAGACAGGCCATCGCTTATGCGATTGATCGCGAAGCACTGGCGACCAGTGTTACCAAGGGTGGCGAAACTCCGGCTTACGGATACGTTCCATACGGAACAACAACACCATCCGGCAAGGACTTCCGTGATGAAGCGCCAAAGAAATACTATGAATTCGACGCTGCGAAAGCGAAACAATTGCTGGCCGAAGGCCTGAAAGAAGAAGGTCTGACCAAGCTGCCACCGATCACCTTCAAGTACAACACGTCAGACAAGCACAAAAAAGTAGCCGAAGCGATTCAGGAAATGCTGAAAACAAACCTGGGCGTTGAGGTAGCACTGGAAAATCAGGAATGGAAAACGTACATTGATACCTTTAAGCAAAAGAACTTCCAGATTGCCCGTATGGGCTGGGAAGGAAACTTCCTTGACCCGCTCGGCGTATTGGGACATTATACTTCCAAAAATTCGAACAACTTTACCAACTGGAGCAATCCGGAGTATGACAAGCTGATTGAATCCTCAACCTATGAGCTTGATCCAGCCAAACGCTTCGAGCAGCTTCATCAGGCGGAAGACGTATTGATGGAGGATCTGCCGATTATTCCGATCCAGTTCTCTGCGGACACAGCATTAATCAGTCCTAAAATTCAAGGCATCGTATTTGATGCTCGTTCGAACCCGGACTTGCGCTTTGCAAAGAGAGTCGAAAAATAATGATTTTACGTTTTGGGATCACGGCCCTTATCGTAGGCACCTTGGGTTTTATGTACGCCTCACCCCAGCTCTTGAATGGTCGTGAATCTATGGCTACTGCCAATCTGCTATTCCTGTTGGGCTTGCTCGGCTTGGTGATCGGTGCGATCTTCCACGTTCTGCAAAGTGGCTTTCTCACCCTTTTCCTACGAGGATTTGCCGACATCAGACAGCTGTTCATCCGCCAATCCAAGGCACTACAGGCGGAAAACGAACGCTTGCGTTCCGATGAAGCTCTATCGGCCTGGAAAACGTCTATACTCCGCCACCTCAAGGTGTACACCTCGGGGTGCGGTGCGGGGCTTATGTTGTGCTCGATGATTTTAATGGGGATAGGGTGATTAAACGTATGAGAAGCTTTCTTGCGGTTGGTAGGCGCTGCGCGTGCAGATTGTTCTTCCGATCGCCACCGCCCCCGGATTTTTATTATTGTATAAAACCTGTAAAGGTTAAAATCCGGGGACAAAAGCGAACGCTTCGCTTCTCCAGAACAATTCTGCCCGCTTCGCTGGCAACCACCGTAATGCTTCTTTACGTTTTAGAGTGGGGTAGTAGTTTGAAAGTGGTAGTCCAAGGTCATTAACTTGGACTGCATTTTTCCTAGATACTAATAACTGAAAAACAATAAAAGAGAGAGTTCCGCAAGTATTTGTTCGCGGAACTCTCTTTTTGCGTTTTTTATATAAAAAAGCTCATACTACTTTCGGGCTTATTAATCTTAATAAATATGCTTTTCCTTTGCTTCTTGCAGCCATAATGGGAACTCGTTCAGCAATAGTTCATATAATTGATTGTCTTCCATAGATTCGATATCTTGAATTTGAAAGAAGTTGGCGTTATCTACCACGCGGCCTTTTATATTATCGAGCTTTTTTAATACGCCAAAATCAGATTCACCCACACCAACAAATTGCCAGAATATCGGTTCTCCTGACGAATCAATGACCGCATTGTCGATGTTGTCTCCTTTTCCACGCTTCACACCACCATCATTAATAAAAATAACAAAGGCCGGATCAGCAGAGGGCTCTTCCTTTGTGTATTTAGCGATGACATCGCGCATTACAGGTGGCTCATCATTACGACCGAACTTGGGCAAATCATCATTGGACAAAATATGCCTTTCGACATAATTGTCAACATCGTTTTCGGTAACAGACGGCAGACGTGAAAACCGATGATCATATACCCATACATCCAGCACACCATCATCATCCAATGAACTCGCTACGGCAACCATTCGTTCCAACACCTTTTGAACGGTTCCATTTTTGTACAAACTTCTCATAGAGCCTGAAATATCGAGTACCAATCCAACTCTGGCAGTCACATTCGTTAGATTCTTTTTAGTCAGTACAATTTGTGCATTCTTTTTAAGTAAAGAAATACCGGTCATATTCCCCACGCTCCTCTATGATGATTGCCTTGACCGCCTACTCTACCATCTGCGTCGTTCGTCGCCTCTCAAGGGGAAGTCGCTCAAATCTCCGAGTTGGTCAAGTGCATCTTTGTAAATTCGAAGGATAGCTTGTACCTTGTTAAAATCACTGTCTTCCGGACCGAATCCTTCCATATACATTTTTTGAATGATGTTTTGGAAAAAATCCATACGCTCGCGGATGAAATCCTGCTCGATTTGCAGTACCTCTTCAAAGCTGTGCGTCTCCGCAAATTCAGACAGCTCATCAGGCTCCTGTTCTTGATACCGCTCTCCTCTTATTTCTGGGTTGAGATCAATAGAGGTACGCAGGGCCGACAATAAAATATTTTCCCGCGCCAGCATGACGTGAAAGTCTTTGTTCTTAAACAGTTCCGCAACGATCAGACGGCACATTTCCTTGTTCTGCAACAGAATCCCTTCAAAAGGGTGCAGCGTCCATACACCGTAATTAAAAAACAAATTGAAATTAAAGCTGCTGCTTCCATACTGATACACAATGTTGATTTTCGATTCGTCGATGATTTCAAATGAAAATTCCAGCATGCATTCTCCTTTGGGATTCCAATATTTAACTCTATCCTATCAGAAAATGCATGGTTTTCAATAAAAAATTTTATTTCACAGAATCATTTAATTCCATTATAGAATCGGCTTTTTCGCTACTGGCAGCCACGAGTAAGTAGACAATCACACACACCAAAATAAAGGACATCATACGCTCGTTCTCTCCTTTGTGATTCGCTTTTTTTAGAGTTTATGCACGAGAATGCTATGTATGTTCATCATGTCCTTTATTGGCCACTGTCAAACCAAAAAAAGACGCTTTCAGGGTCACCCTGGCGTCTTTTCAATAGATTAGGTTTATAATTTTAATTAGTTAGGATTAGTTCAGAAACGAGCTTAGACCATCGGAGGAATCGTTATCCTTTAGTGTTGTGGACTGTTCTTTCCCTTCGATCCCTAGACGTTGGCTAAGGTTAGCGTTGATTGCCGTCATTTTGCTTGTATAATCCTGGCAGCTTTCAATAATTCGACGATTGGATTTTTCCGATAGATCCAAAGCGGCTACCAAATCGCCAATCGCCTGATTCACAGCCTCCAGTGACATAGAAGGTTTGCTAAGTAAATCCGTCGTTCTCTCGGTCGTCGTTTTGAGAAGCTTGGCATTTTCCTTAAATTGGTCTTCAATAGTGCGATTGGTCGCATCGACGGCTGAAATGATTTTGTCCTGATCGGCCAGCGCCATCGCGATCATAGCCGATACGGTGATCAGATTCGATGTTTTATCAATCGCATTATTAACAGAGTCAATCAGCTTATCATTATTATCATTAATAATATCCGTTGCCGCTATCGCCTGATTATACAACAAAATCATCTCAGTCATCGACTGCGTGCGTGTAAGCACCTTACGTAATCCCCGCTCCAGATGAGGCTTACGATTTTCATTCTCCGGCTTGGCAATCTCGGTCTCGAACAGCTCTTTTAAGCGATTGCCAAAGGCAATCTTCGTCTGTAAATTGTAGATTTCTTCAATGGAAGCCCTTTTCAGCTGCCTCATGCTGACAATGTTTTCTTCCAGATTGTCCTTGCCATCCCTTAAGGCAGTAATGATTTTCTCGATGTTCGTCTTAACAGACTGATACTTGTAAATGTAGTTTTTCAGCGGACTCTTACGTAGAAGCTTACCAAAAAAGCTTACATTTTTACTCTGCTGGAGCGCTTCACATTCATCGCGCAGCTTTAAGATCATGTTCGATACCTCGGTCCGATCACCGGACATGAGATCATTCACCGGACGATCCAGCATTTTAAGGGTCTGTCCCGCACGCTCCTGCGTTTTCACTCCCAGCTTGCCGATGTCATCCATTAAGGTATCCAGGCTCATGACATCGCTGCGTGATACCTTCTGAATCAGCTGTGAAGCCTCCTCGGTCACCTTTTGTTCATCTTCTTTTTTCAATTCAGCCCATGGGGTGGCCATAACGCTACCTCCTATCTTAAACAATAACTGTGATCTTGAGACTAATATTGATTGTTTAGGGCAGCTGTGCTGCCTATTTGTTAACTCTTAAAAATGATCTTATAATTCCGAACTGCTATACCGCTGGTGAATCAGCTCGGCTTTGCTCTGTAATTCCATCAAATCCTTGTGCTCCACCGTGGATACAATCACTGATATTTTGCTATCCACATCTCGCAACCCGTTTAATAACGTCCTCCGGTTGGTCCGCTTGGCTTCGCCGCTGAGCCGAAGGAACGGGTTAATCAGTCCGTTCAGGTCTTTTAAAATCAACCTCCGAACCATGTGGTTCACTTCGCTATTGTTTAATTCATGTAAAAGCGGAATCACCCGCTGCAAACGTGCAAACAGAGCCAGTGCCTTCTCGACAATTTCGTTATCGAGCGCATCCTTTTGTCCCTCGGAAATCACCATATCCTCCAGTACCTCCAGATACTCCATCACCTGAGCAAATTCACTGGAAATCGGGTCTGGTACATGTTGTTTTCCTGTTATAGACTCTGATGGAGCAGAAGCTTCCTGAACTGGCTGCCCTGTATCAGGGGCCTGCTCCTGTACTATCGGAATCACGGAACCGGTCAGATTGGGACGAGGATGGCGGACAGACATAATGACACTATATCCTCCTAGAGAAATGACCGGAATTGCCAAACATACAAACAGCGGCAACCAGTAACTCAGCAAAAGCGCAATCAGATAGCTGGCCACGGCAATCGTGGTGCCCCACATTTTTGACGTCATAGCTTGTACCTCCTGACGTAAACCCTTACCATATTGTAGAAAATATACTCTACATGTGTCAATGTAAGGATTTACGTATGGTGATTGGCTGCTCGATATGACTAGCTAAAATGTCGTATTGCGGATAAAGTGGACCGACCTCGTTACCCAAAGCGGATTTCACCGCCAGATAAGGAAAATTGATGCCAGACAAGCATGATACATGAAGTCCTCCAGACATCCGCGGATTGATTTCCAGCAGCTTGGGGCGCTCGCCGTTATATTTTACCTGAATGTTATAATTGTACGGTATGTGATACGCGTCAGCGACCTTATGCGCTACATCCAACAGCTCGGTATGCTGCTCCAGCAGCCGTAATCGCCCCCCTGCCTTCCTGCGCGGAACTGCTGCCAGCAGCTTCCCCTCTCGGTCAGCCAGGCAATCAATACTGTATTCGTATCCCTCCAGCAGCTCCATCACCATCAGGTTGGGGAACGACTCTGTGGATGACAATACTCGATGGGCCTCCTCGAACCCAATATGGTTCAGTGCATGCCCAAACAGCTCCTCCAGCGGGTTACGTTCGTTGTCGATGATACGAAAACCCATTCCGCCTTCTGCATTACATGGTTTGAAGCATACCTTATGCCCGCGTGCTGCTAACGATTCATAAGCCTCTTTAAACTGCTCTGCATTGCTGGCAATAGCATAATCCGGGATCGCGACAATATCTTTTTGACGAATGGATTCATAAAATAAATCCTTTTCCATCAGTTGCTCCAGCAATTCGGTATCCCGGCAGACAATCACCTTGGTTCCAATATCGTCGAACAAATGAAGATGCTTGCTAATATCAAGCATCTTCCAACGCGGAATAAATACATCAATTTCGTGGCGTCTGCAAAAATCGGCGCAAAAACGTGCATACTCCACACCACTTGTGCACGGTTCCACTTCAGCTACATCACTGGCCTGCAGAGCCATATGCTCAGGATCTGAGTGGGTCGCATAGATTTCGAACGGAATACCGTCCTCATTGTTACGAATAGCATTCATATAATGATACGCCACTGAAAACCAGCGGTTAAAATACACCTTGACCTTCTTCACAGAGCCATGTCCCCTATCTATTCTGAAAATGAAGCTTGAGTTGCAGACACACTCCGATATATTTCATAGACATACGCCATGATTTCGTCCGCTGCATAAGCACCTGACAACTCCGTAAAGCGGTAATTGACCTCCAGCTCATCCCGCAGCTGTTCCCGGTATAGCTCACCATGGCGCGGAGCAATTGCATAGTCGGCATAGTCCAGCAAGCAGCGATCCAGCAAAGAGTCGCCGGACGCCACAACAGGCCCGCCGTCTGTAAGGTGACGAATATGCTCCACGGCTGCCTGCTTATTCACGGCAGCAGGCACCAGATACACCTTTCGTCCCTGAATGGATACCTCCCAGCCCATTTCACGCATGATTCGTGCCTTCTCCAACACCTGCTCCAGCGGCATACGATCCCGTTCAATTACGAAAGCATAAAATAACTCGTCACAGTAACTCTCACTTATGACCCAGTCCTCATGCAGCACCTGTCCGAACACTTGACGTGCTTCTTCTGCATGGGCACCCTCTCGGCGTACTTGTTCGTGAATCCGCCGATTCCACTCTCGATCCACCTCGCCCCCGACGATGATGTTACCGCCATTGCTCGTCACGGCATAAGCCGGAACCAGCTCTGTTTGAAATACGGTGATCCGTCGATACTGTGCCATCGTGCGAGTCGTCACTGGTATAAACATGATATTTTCCGGCAGCGTCTTCAGCAGTTGGAGGGCCTGTGCTGAAATAAACGCCGCTGTTGCGCCGTCAATGTGTTCCGCAGGCAACAGCCCCGCAGACTCCAGCGGTACGCCAAGCGAACGCTTGGAGTATATCAGCGTCTGATCCAGGTCGCTTGCATAAATCATCCTTGTCCCTCCTTGAGTGGCTTGATAATCCCACAGCAGGAATAGGTCAATCCCTCAAAAACCTCGACAGGTACGCCACGATCCTGTGCCAGCAGCATGATATGACGGAGATTCGGATTGTCTTCACGGTTAATCAGGATTTTCCACGGCACTCTGCGCAGCAGCACACGGGTCGTCTCCCCCACACCGGGCTTGACGAGATTGATATCCCGGATACCAAAAGCCTTTTGAATGGACTCGATATCCCGCAAGCCCTGCCATGTCACCACAGGTGGATTCAATGTCATCTGTTCCGCATACGCAACGGCAGTTGCAGCCACATCTTGAAAGTAACCCGAAACCGTATCTACAAACGTATTGGACTGATCCACCGACCGCCAGGATTCATAAAATTTGGCCCCATGAAAATCGTCCGGGCCTATCAGATCGTCGCGCAATACCGTCCGGCTCATCAGACCCGATACCGTCGAATTCAGACAAGCACTCGGGATCAAATAATCCTCCCGTGTACCGAAGGTATCTGAGCACCTCCCCGGATCGGCCAGCACCGCCAGATCATCATTCAGGCGCAATCCGTAGTCCGCGTTCATCTCACGACAAGCCTCGATCAGCACCTGCCGAATCGCTCCTTTTCCCGTCCAGCCATCTACAAACTGAAGCTCAATATCGAGCCCATGCTGCTGTAAAATATACAAAATAGCATTCCGGTCAATGCCTTTGCCGCGAATAATGGAAATGCTGTAATGAGGCAGAGAAACACCATACTTCCAGTCAATATAACGCTTGATCAAGATACCGATGGGCGTTCCCGCTCGGGCAAGTGAAACAATTGCCGTGTTCAGCCCCCTTTTTCTTACGATCATTTCAGCCACAGAAGCTGCGGCTAACGCAACCTTTGCGGCAGATTGGGCAAGCGTTTCGTGAAACAATGCGATATATTCAACTGTAGGCTCATATTCCACTGGAAGCATTTCGGAATAGTGGATACCCGACTGGATCGCCTCTTCACGATCCTCCGTCCCTTTTTCCAACGTAACACGACTCAAATCCTTCAATAAGAAAGTGACATCTGATGCAGGATAGCTGCCTAACGGTTCGGGCGGATGAATGTTCTTCTGCTGTATTTGATCAATGAGTACTTGCTTCATATCCGCGCTCCTTTACTCTCCTGGCTAGTTAAACGGTTAAAATAAACTACATGTACTTTATCGCAGCCCAGGCCGATCAAAGCATCCAGCATAGGCTGCATTCGCTCTGGGTTTGACTCCCTTTCCAGCAAAACAAATATTTCGTCATACTGACCGGGGTCTACATTATAAATAAAATTGCGTACTGTACTGTCATCGGGCGAGGGATAGGTCACACCACAAGCTACGCCATACCCTTTTTCTCGATGGGGGTAAACCGGGCTGCGTGTCGTGGACTGATAATATACATTCGGGCCTAACTCTGCTGCAATCCGCATGGGAATGTACATGAATTCACCCGTACCCATCACCAACGTGCGCTGCCCTGAACGAAGCTTGCTTAATCGTTCTGCTGCACGCGTAATTTCTGCATTCAGCGCCGCATTATCAGCGGATTGCAGGCCGAAACGGCCTGTATATTTCAAATAAGGAGCCCTATTGGTGTAACCGTCCGTTGAGATGGAGCTGTGCAGTATTCGCTCAAAACTGGAAGCATCCTTTTCAAAACAGTGGTCAATTATTCCAGAGGCTTTTGCTGTATCCTCTACCAAGCTAGCAGCAGCATGTTCGGTGTGTCTGGCCTGTCCAGCGTATGCTGTGTGATCCAGCACGGGGACTCCTAGTAATTGGATTTTACCTTTAAGCAAGCTTAAAGACGTAATCGTAATGCCCAGCTCTGCCTCCAGATCAGTGAAGGCCTGCTCATCGCTGTCTGTTCGCCAATCCAATAACGAAGCAATCACATATTGCTTCCTTGGAAAATGTGCCTGAATATCCCGAATGATATTAAGGGTCGTTTTGCCTGTCGTAATTTCATCATCTACCAGTACAATGGGGGCATTTCCCGCAAATGCATGCTCATCCAGCGCATAGCAGCGATGATCAACAGCATGCGAATGCTCTTCTTCAAACCGAATGATCGGCACAAGGTCCGGAATATCCTCACGCGTCGTATGAATATACGAAGCACCGTCTGCAAACACATGGTACATACTGTGTCCCAGTGCCGTAGCCGTCTCGGCAAAACCAACAAACTTGATGGGCTCGGCAAAAGTTAAACGCTCATTCATCAGCCTTCGATAGGCTTCTTCTGCATATTCCACGTTCAGAAGCCCTTTTACGGCTTCTCCGATGAGCTGATCCATCTGTGGTCCCGCCTGTGGGACAAGCTCCTTATACAGCAGGACCGCCAGCGCCGCACCACCGAGCAGAGAGGTGTAAGGGTTCACTGGAATATGCTTGCCCAGTACCTTGCTGACAAACAAAAACGCACGCTTCTTGTTCACCCGCGCCGCCATTGCAAACAGCTTGTCCACAGGAAGGTGAAATGGATTATGTGTCTCGGTAATTTTAACGCTGAACTGCTCCAAGATGGGAAGCAGATGTGTTTTCGTGTTTGGGTAAGAGACTGACAAAATGTTGTTGTTCATGTAACACCCCGTATACTTTTGATCTACTAATAATACGATGAGCCCAATTCAGGTGCGGCTTAATTTCATTCATTTTGTTGGCATAGGTACTTTTGAACACACCCAGACTGCCGTCATTACGCTCTACAATCGCGAGGGCATCCATATACTCCTCATGTGTCACCACGTACATGGCCTGTACCGGCTTAATATGGGAGGGATGGATGATCGTTTTGCCGATAATCCCATTCTCTTTGTCCATCATGACTTCCCGGATCAGTCCGTCCATCGCATCTGAAATAAAGTCCATCCGCACGTTGCGTCCCTGCTTGCCAAATGCATCTTCGAAAGGCGACACTCTTAATTGAGGCTTAAATACACGTTCCCGATGAGAGAAATATTCCCATACAGGACCGGAAATGACATAATCCGAGCCCACCCGTCCAAACAAGTTAATAATATCCGCAATGCAATCGCGAATGACGGCAATTTCATAGATTGTAATTTCCGGACTACGTCTCAAGCCAAACAGGCTGGAGAAATCGGTTGCCCCAATGCGAACGTTCAGTACATACTCTTGATACTCATCCAAAATCGCTTTGATCTCCAGTAGCTCTTTCCAGCGCGTTTCCCGGTAAATGATTTTGGAGCTTTCGAGAATTGGTAAACCATACAATACAGGAATGTCAGCATTCGTGCCCCTACTCCGGTTATATTCGGCAAGAAGTGCAAAATACGCCCGTCCATTATCAGAAGAGAACTTGGGCAAAACAAAGCCGGTCAGCAGTATCAATGATTCTCCTAACCCGCTCAGCAGCCGTTCCAGCTGTTCCACAGAACGCACACGTACAAACAGCAGCGGCATACTCTGTTCACTCATCACACCTGTCCGTACATACGACATGAGCTGAAGCAACTGCTGCGCCAGTGACTGTTCCGCCTGTCCGACCTGCTGATCTCCTATAGCATCCTCCAAATCCAGCATGACCGTCGTTAATCCTTCGTGTTTTCCGTTTTTGATCTCTTCCGCTACCTCCGAGCGGGTCGCGGGCATATACAAAGCCGCTCCTACCGCATATGCTAATATACTTTTGGGAGATCGGTTATGAAACTCCGACGGCGGCGTACAAAAGATCGCGTCCATTTCCTCAAAGGTCAAATCATTAAAATATTTCAGGGCCTTCTCCTCCTCCTGTTTCTTGCCTGACTGAAGCCCTGTGCCTCGGGTATAAAAGAAATCCCCCCTTTAGTTCAGGAGGGATTTCGCTATACTTTGTACATTAAGCCTCTTTGTCGGCCTTTTTCTTTCTTTTTGCCGAGCTCATAACCATCGTACCTACAAAGACGGCGATCAAAATGCCGAAGAACAAGAGTTGCGGCATATGAAGGCCAAAAGCAGCAGCCAGCATTTTACCTCCAATAATGGCGATCAATATAAAGGCTGTCTGTTCCAGTTCCGGAAATTTATCAATGAGCTTGAGGAATACTTGAGCAACACCACGCATCATCAGAACGCCAAGAATACCACCCAGGAACAAAACCCATACTTTCTCGCTCACACCAAAAGCGGCAATGACGCTGTCAATACTGAAGGCAATATCCATCAGTTCGACCATTAATACCGTTTTCCAGAAGGAAGTAGCCTTGTTTTTCACTTCTCCTTCTGCTTCGGATTTGAATAAACCCTTATAAGCAATATAGAGAAGATAGGCCGCACCCAACACCTTGATTAACGTGAACTTGATGAGGAATGTACCCAAGCCAATGGCCAGAAACCTAAATATATAGGCACCCAAAATCCCGTAAAATAAGGCTCTCTTCTGTTGCTCCTTCGGTAAATGCTTAACCATAACCGCGAGAACCAAGGCATTATCCGCCGACAAAAGACCTTCCAGCAAAATGAGCGTACCAATAATCCCCCAGCTCACCGGGTCAGTAAGCGTAGCTACAACATCACTCCATGAAAAGAAGTGACCGTAGTTCTCGCTGATATTTCGAAATAAATCATTCAACATGAAAAGAGTGCCTCCGATAATTCAGTTTATTTACTCCCCTGCGACCAGCGCATGCCCCAGTTATGTGCACGGTCCAACTCACGATGTCCGCCATAGAACTGCACGAGTCTCTCAATACTGAACGTTTCATCGTTCACATTTTGGATCATGGCAATTGCACACATTCCTTTGCGGTTGTCATGTTCATTCAGATGAACGATAATGTCCGGTCCATCCTTCTGGTACAGCGTGACCACCCCGTCCGCTTGTGACCAGTTCGTGACTCCTTCATAAATGAACGTGAATACCAAAATTCGCTTGATCTCAGAAATTTTAGCGCCATTAATGCGGAGATTTTCCCCTGTTTTCACAGAACCTGTACGATCATCGCCATCCAGGGCAATGTACGGGAAGCGATTCAGAGAACCGAAAACTTCTCCGAGCGCCTGAACGACACCTTTATCTCCGTTCTTCATCTCATACAAGCAGCCCAGATCCAGATCGACACCCTTGGAGCCCCGACTGAAAAAGCCCTTGCTCTGCTGCACCTGATTCCAGTTCAGGTTGATCAGGATTTCACCTAATCCACCACTGGAGCCCTTCTTCAGATTAATGGTATCGCCCTTTTTCTTCAGTTCAATTTTCCGCAAATTCAGATTCACCGGAGTTGCAGATGGCTCTGGCTTTGGAGCGGGAGGAGCCGGCGGCGGTGTTGGCTGAGGAACTGGAGGTGGTGTAGGAACTGGCGCCGGAGGAGCCGGATTATTTTCCACTTCGATTCCGAAATTTCCACACAACGCATCCAATCCACCGGAAAAACCCGCACCAATCGCGTTAAATTTCCATTCACCGTTATGGCGGTACAGTTCACCTATAACAATGGCCGTTTCGACTGTAAATCCACTGTCCAAATTAAAGCGCAAAACCTCTCCGCTAACCGGATGAGCAAAACGTATAAATCCGCCTTGAACCTGTCCAAAATTTTGCCGTTTTTGATCCGCATCATAAATAGTGAGCGTAAACGCAATCTTCTCAATATGTGAAGGGATTCTGGTTAGATCAAGGGAAAATTGTTTCTTGTCACCGAACTGTTGTCCATCTGAATATGTGATAAAAGGTGTGGTCGGATTATTATAAAAGATCAGATCCTCATCGCCCGATACTTTCCCTCCGGGACCCAGCAAAAATGCGGAAGTATCCAGCTCCAAAGCTGCTGGGGACTCCCATCCGATCCCTACGTTGACATGAGTCAAACCCGGATTGGTTTTCGTCAAATCCGCCTTCTGTCCCTTTACTACGATAACAGCCATGATTGTGTCACCTTTCTGTCCGTTTGTCATGTGTCAGCGTACGCCATTCAATGGCTTAAAAAGAAAGGGTGGCGCCCTTTGGACACCACCCCAAGTGGATATTACTGAGCGTCCAAGCCATAGTTTTTAGCAAGCGCACCCAATCCACCAGCAAAGCCGCTACCGATCGCCTGGAATTTCCAATCCGCATTATGACGGTAAAATTCACAGAAAACCACGGCCGTTTCGGTGGAGAAATCCTCACCCAAATCGTAGCGCAGCACTTCACGATCCGTAGCTGCATCTACCACCCGTACAAAAGCATTAGATACTTGTCCAAAGTTTTGCGCACGTGCCTCATAATCATAAATCGTAACCGTGATCCCGATACGGTGGATGTTCGCTGGAACTTTTGCAAAATCAACAATAATTTGCTCGTCATCCCCGTCGCCCTCACCTGTACGGTTATCGCCCGTATGGGTGACAGCCCCCGCTCCACCGGTTGGGTTGTTGTAGAATACAAAATCGTCAGCTGCCTTCGCTTTACCATCTTCATACAGCAGAAAAGCCGAAGCATCCAGGTCAAATTCCGCGCCGCCACTATATTTATTGGTATCCCATCCAAGACCTACGACGACACGAGTCAAGCCTGGATTTGTTTTGGTCAGATCAATACGTTGTCCTTTGGAAAGACTAATGGTCATACCGCATACCTGCCTTCTTCGTATAGATTTTTTAAGCCAAACCGTAATCGCGCGTCAGCCCTGCAAGACCATCCTGGTAGCCGCTGCCAATCGCATTGAACTTCCACTCACCGCTATGACGATACAGTTCGCCTACCACAACGCCTGTTTCGATCGAGAAATCTTCTCCCAGATCAAAGCGAACCAATTCTTCATTATTGGCCTCATTTACGATACGCGCATAAGCACGTGACACTTGTCCAAAGTTTTGGCTGCGTTCTTGTGCCTCATAGATGGTAATCGTAAATGCGATCTTTTCTACGTTAGCAGGTACGCTGCTCAGATCAACTTTAATTTGCTCGTCATCTCCGTCACCGTCACCTGTACGGTTATCACCGGTATGAACGACAGAACCGTTCTCATTTTGTGGATTATTAAAGAAGACGAAGTTCTTTTCCGTTTCCACTTTACCGTCCGCATTCGCCAAAAATACGGATACGTCCAAGTCAAAATCTTTACCGCCATCGTACTTATTTGTGTCCCAGCCGAGACCAACCGTAATTTTGGACAACCCTGGGTTTGTTTTCGTCAAATCAATTTTTTGACCTTTAGATAAGTTAATTGCCATGAGTAAGAACCCCGTTTCTTATTAGTTTTGTATGAGCAATTAAAATTACATGTAACGCTCAGCCAGCACATCAATATGTTCGGCATGGGTGCCTTCACCGATTGCAGCAAACTTCCATTCGTTATTATGACGATAGAGCTCTCCACAGACCAGCGCAGTCAGTCCTTCATAATTATCAGATAAATTGAACGTCACCAGTTCCTTGGAGTTCGCACCGTCCAGAATGCGAATATACGCTTTCTCGATCATGCCAAAATCCTGTTTCCGGTTTACGCAATCATATATATTCACAACAACAAGCACTTTGTCGACATTGGCAGGAATACGCGCCAGGTCAATCGCAATCTGTTCATCATCGCCGTCACCCTGTCCGGTCAAATTATCACCGGAATGCACGACAGAGCCGCATGGACTTTTTTTATTGTGGAAACACACTACGTTGTCCGACTGAGTCAGTTTCCCGTTTGCGTCCAGCAAAATGGCAGAAGCATCACAGTCAATATTGGGTTGCTTCTTAAAGCCAAAAAATCCTTTGGACTGTACCGGGTCCCATCCCAATCCTGCTATAACCTTGGTTAGTCCTGTATTTCCTTTAGTCAAATCAATTTTCTGACCCTTGACCAGATTAATTACAGCCACTAATTAACACACCTCCTTCCGTAAAATTTACAGACTAAATTCAGACGGATTCAAGCCAAGTACGCCGCAAATTTCAGCAACAATTCGTCGTTCATCAGCATCAAAGTCACCATCGGCTGCGCCAATAGCGCTACACACACCAACGACGAGTCGGCCTACTTCGGGCTTACCTTTCAATTTACCAATCGCTTTTAATGCTTCCTGTTTACCGATTTCAGGCGAAAATTCAAAATTCGCCACATAGTGATTGAAACGGTTGATGACCTCTCCCATATCAAACACTTTCAATTCCTCACTGATATTTATGTATCCGGCCATTTTTGTTTTCTCTTCCGGACTAATCGTACCGTCTGCAAATGCCACCAACGCACAGCCCGCAACCACAGCTTCCATAAAATCTTTATTCTTAAACTTCTTAACTTGATCTCCAAGTCCCTTTTTTGTCGTATTCAGCCAATTCTTAAATGTACTCATATTTCCCTCCACAATTACGTATTTGGGTAAAATTCATCCTAGTTAAATTCTTCCTTCACTATAACCTGAATTACGATCTTTTTCTACAATTATATACAGAAATACGGTAAATCCGATCTACTTTTTTTAGGCATCGTCTCTATCTTTAGCCCTATTTTCTGTTGATAGATTCCTTTCCATTATCCACCACCTGACACCCCAATTGCAAATTCATAAGGATCGCGCAGATATGGTCAAGTAGATATGCAGCTAAAATTCAGCCTATTATTCTAGATAGATTGACAGTTTGAGAGGAACAAGATATCATTCTATCAAATTTAAAGTATTTCGCTAGGAATAATACAAAATAGATATAGCCTATTGAGGAGGAAATTTCACATGACCGCACCTTTTGCTAGCCTAAGACCATCCTCTTGGAAAATGCTCCCTCTATCTGCCGCCCTACTCATCGCTGCCTTTTCCAGCCCTGTTCATTCCTATGCCGCACAGAAGTCAATCCCGGTCGTCCAGCAAGCAAACAGCTACGCTTTAAGCACTGTTGCTAATTCGGACAACCAGCTTACCTATCTGCAAGACCGTTTTAACATTCAGCTATCTTCAACCCCCACAAAAGGAGAATATATCGCCGCCCTTGCTACTGTGCTAAACCTGAACAGTTCAAGTACAACTTCTGCGGACAAAAAAACAGCCTTTACAGGCTTAAAGTCAAATGACCCGTTGTATTTTCAAGCAGCGGCGCTGTATGCAGAAGGTATACTGGATAACAATGATGTAAATCCGTTGCTCCCCCTGACACAAAACGATGCGATCCATATAGCCGTAAAAGCCGCCGGATTGACCGAACTGGCTGCTACATACTCTGTGAATAAAGTGCAAGCCGTGCTGACTAAATCGGGTGTTCGTGCGTTAGCTGGAGCTGCCGATACCAATCTGTCCGCCTCGCAGGCTCTGGCGGTCGCTGTAGACACGGGACTGCTGCCGTCAAGTGAGCTGTCCACCTTCCAGCCGGACAGACAAGCCGATCCGGTCTTCGTCGCCAAAGTGATAAGCCGTGTACTGGCATTCCACGGCGAATACAAAAATATCATCGGTCAGGTACAGGACGACGATATTTTTGCTAAAATCCATCAGGCCTATGATACACAGATACTCGTTCAATCCCCGGAGCTACAAGCCCTGTTCGACGCAGGTCTCCAGCAAAATCTGTTTACAGGCTACAATATCAAGGACAGCCGCTACGATGCCCATTTTGATCCGAAGTTGTCCATTACCTATGGACACAGTGATCTCAAGCATGCGATCCAGCTGATCGGGCTGCTTCGCAGCGAGGGTATTCAAGCCAATGTACAGCTGGAACCGAAAACTTCGGCTTTTATATACTTGAAAGAATGGGGACAGCCTGTCCAATCCGAAGACTATAAAGTCATACAAATCAATAACGGTAATTACATCGCCTACTCCAAGGAGTATGACCTTGCCCTTGAATTCGACACCATCGGGCAAAAAAATCGTTTTGACACCATCATCAACCAATACGCCAAAAAGAACAGCAAAGACCAAATCGGCCTGATCACTCAGTCCTGGTGGCAACCACTCTATTACTCTCTTTCTTCCCCAGGGTCAGCCTACACGGAGATTGCGAACAACCGGGTTAGCGCAGGGCGCTATTACGCCCAGTCTTTCTCGCTCATCGACAGAGCTTCCTCCATTGCGGATGGCTTACGTAAGATCAAGCCAGATGTAGAAGTGGAAAGCTACCACTTCTGGGTGGATGCTCCCTTTTATCGTTATTTGAACGGGGAAGCTCAATAAGGATGTAAAAATACAAAAAGGCGCAGCCTCCCATTTCAACGGAAGCACTGCGCCTTCAAGATCTCCAACTACTTTATTCTGCTTTTCTTTCTTCACTCTTCAATTTAAGCAAAGCACTTTCCGACAACTTTATGATTTCATTTAACATCTGTGAATCATTATTTTGAAACAATTCAGCCGTCTCAGCAAACATCTTTTTGTACCCTCCCCAGATTTGTATGGCAATAAGAATACCAATACCAATTCCAAGAAAAATGAGCACTTCTTGTGGTACACTCAAGACTTTTACATGTATAGCTTTGTAAATAGCCGTCAAAAATTGCACCCACAAGGGAACAAAAAGCGCGAGGTATACACCTGATGCGAGATATTCCTTGGGCTTTCCTCGGGCAATCTCCTTTTCGATCAAATTAATCAGAACTTCCAGCTTCTTCTCATCGTATAGGTTAAACAAATGAAGTTGATTTTCGAAGCATTTGAACTGATACTGATAAAATTCTTTCGTCTGCCAAGCCCCTTTTCTGGGCTGAATGCTATAACGTGTCTTAATGATCGCTTTTGCTTTTTTTATGAAAAAATAAGCCAATATACACGTAATACACGCACACATAAGCCAAAAAACGAGACTCAACATCCCAACACTCATTTTCAAGGCCAGCAAACTTAATAGAGCACCTACAACTAACAATATTGAGGAAAAAACAAATAAAACAAGACTCCAACGTGTAACTAAATGCAGAAGTCTCATATGTCTAAATACGAGAGCACTAAATGCAACCTTTTCCCGATAATGCTTAACGAACGCATCCATCATTTTCAATTAATTCCTCCAAGCCATGATCTCTCTGTTCTTTTCACTTTCACTTATTTCAACCTTGAAAATAGCCTTTTTATACGATGAATAATTTAAATATTTACGAAAAAAAGTGGATATATATCCTTTCATTTTATATATCGGTTTTCAGAAAAATTCAGTAAACAAAAAAATCTACAGACTTCTCCGGTTAGCGAGCTTTACAGTTTCCAACTGCCGCTCATCTGTTCCAGAAAAAAGACTGTAGATGGTATATGATCCAGCCCACCAACGCCTGTCCCACACGACAAAATAAGACCTATTCCATATCCGGTGACGATCTGGGCCGTTTTACCTAGAGTGTGTTCTCCGGCGGATTGGGTATGGGTTTATCTATAGAAATATCCGTTTTGGTTCCATCTTTACCTGTCAGCTCGGTGACGGCCACGAGGGAATCGGATGTGATCTTGGAGGTTTCTCCTGCATTGTATTGTAATCTGTGCAAGTAACCGGGTCCTCATATTGATCCGCAGCTGCCCCTCTTTTCATTCGTCCGGATGGTTTGTCCGCTTGGCGGCGTCGCCAGTGGAACTTTCATCTTCTTCGTTATCCGTCGGCGATGCACTAGAATTCATCGCTGCTGCCAAAGCTGTCCAGAAGCCACGTGTGCTCTCGCCATCCGCATTTCTGAACTTTGACGCGATGCTTTTCAGCTCAATTTCAATGGATTGAACCTTGCTTAATGCAGAAGAAAGTGTATATTTAGCTGTCCGATAGTCGTTATAAAAGCGATTTCTCTCCATACCATCCCACTGGCTGTGAAGGTTGTTCATTATGCGATCCAGACCGTTCAGCTGGTTATACAGCGTTCCGTGGGCATCGGCAAATTGAGAGGCCACGCTATCCAGTTGCTCCGGCGAGACCTGGATTTTTGTCATGTTGATCACATCCCATCTATGAAAATAGGAGATAGACGTTCTATTTTACAATAATCCTCATTTCATATTGTAAGCTATAAAAGTCAGGTATTCATGAGGATTTATACGTATTTGTGTATTCATAAGCAGTTCCTTTGATATAATGAATCCATATGGGTCAATTTCGACAATAATATTATTGAAAGTCAGGTGTTGGGACATGTCAGACAAAAAGATTATCTTTTTTGATATCGACGGTACGTTACTGGACGATGACAAGAAAATGCCGCTAACGGCAGAAAAGGCTGTCTTTGCTTTGAAAGAGCAAGGACATGAGGTCGCCATTGCAACAGGCCGTGCGCCTTTTATGTTCAAGGAAATTCGCGAGCAATTGGAAATTGATTCCTATGTTAGCTTTAATGGGCAATATGTGGTGCTGCGCGGGGAAGTCGTTGCTACCAATCCGTTGAACAGAGAAGCTTTACAGACAATGACGGATCTGGCCCTCACACATAATCATGCTATCGTATATATGGATCATATGAACATGAAGGCCAATATTCCTAACGATGAGCTTGTAAAGAAATCACTCCAATCGTTCAAGGCCAAGCTTACGGTTGGGTACGATCCACTCTATTTCCATGGAAGAGATATCTATCAGACGCTGCTGATGTGTACGGCAGAAGAGGAACCGTTTTATGAAGCGGTATTCAAGGCTTTTGATTTTGTACGCTGGCATCCGAGTTCTGTGGACGTTGTTCCTCACGCTGGCTCCAAGGCGAAGGGTATTCGTGAAATCACATCCAGACTGGGCATTGCCGAAGAGAATCAATACGCTTTTGGCGATGGTTTGAATGATGTCGAAATGTTGGCCACTGTACATAATAGCGTAGCGATGGGCAACGGTTGTGATGAGGCCAAGGCCGCGGCGAAAATGGTAACCAAACGCGCCGATGAGGACGGCATTTTGTATGGGCTGCAAAAGCTTGGTTTGTTAGACTAACAGGCGTTGGGCTAATTGGATATGTTTTGGGAAAAATAAGTTTGTTTAAAGACTTACATCTGAGAAAATAGGGGGTTGTCTTTGGAATGGAGACGGAAGGCTTACGCAATGTCGAACAGCTAGCTATGAAGAAATACAAAATTTACAAGCAAAGCCTGCTCCGGTATTTGGCACGTTCCATGCTGGCAAGTATGTTCATCGGGTTCGGCGTTATTGTAGCGTTCAAGACGGGCAACTTTTTTTACATGGAGCAATCTCCATTCACTTATCCCATGGCGGCAGTCACATTCGGGGCAGCCATCATTTTGATCGCCTACGGCGGCGGGGATTTGTTTACAGGCAACACCTTCTATTACACCTATGCGGCACTCCGTAAAAAGCTGCGCTGGGGGCAGGTAATTCGACTGTGGGCTGCCAGCTATGGCGGTAATTTGCTGGGTGCCGGGGTATTTGCGCTCCTTATTTATTTGACCGGACTATTTGACTCCTCGAGCGTGAACAGCTTTCTGCTGAACGTGGTTGAGCACAAGATGGAAGCGCCCGCTATGCAGTTGTTCTTCCGGGCCATTTTGTGTAATTGGCTGGTCTGCCTTGCCTTTTTTGTTCCGATGTTTATGAAGGAGAACGGGGCGAAAATGTTTGCGATGATGCTGTTTGTATTTTGCTTTTTCATTTCGGGATATGAACATAGTATAGCCAATATGTGTACCTTCGCGATTGCGCTCGTGCTAGACCATCCAGGCACTGTCTCTGTCGCTGGCGTGATTCATAATCTGGTTCCGGTTACGCTCGGGAATCTGGTCGGCGGTGTGCTGCTTATGGGGGTTATGTACTACTCGGTGAATCTCCCGTTTCTGGACGAGGAGGAGCATTAAAAAAGAAGCCTTGGGGGTTCGTATCCCCAGGCTTCTTTGCATTACTTTAAAATAGAGTATGCAGTGTCTACAGGTGCTATCTTGCCTCTTATGCTTCTTGAGCAGGAAAATGAATAAATTCCTCCAGCTCCTTAAACAACTTCTTGGGATTAACGTTATCAGGTACAACCAGAGTTAGCGGCTCATCCAACTTCAGCACGTACATGCCCAGAATGGATTTGGCATCTGCCATACCGCTTTTGCCATGAATCCAGATGTCATACGTATAATTGGATACGATTTGATTGATCTTCTCAATATCCTTAACGTTTTTTACCTTAATGGGTGTCATCATTGCACAGCACTCCTCTGTGTTGAATTAGAGCTTGCAAAACAAGCCTAACATCACTTTACCGTATTCATGAAGAACCTTGCAAAATTATAATTTTAGAAAATACTTAAATTGGAAAATTCTTAAATTGAAAAATATCTGGCTTAG
The DNA here is from genome assembly GCF_001705305.1 of Paenibacillus kribbensis. Classification (GTDB taxonomy): domain Bacteria; phylum Bacillota; class Bacilli; order Paenibacillales; family Paenibacillaceae; genus Paenibacillus; species Paenibacillus kribbensis_B. Next base: position 87,916 of record NZ_MCBP01000003.1, on the reverse strand, counting down.
AAAATGGCTAATCTAAAAAATAACGTGCGGTGCGGTGCTGATTTTCCAGTAGCTACCGACCTTTTCGAAGTTCACAGTGATTTTTTCGTTCGCCTTTTTCGTTTCCGCCGGATAAGGCACGGTCAGCAGGTAGCTGCGCTTCACTGGAGTCATCGTTACCATTTTCGCCGTAGCCCGGTTAAACTCTAGCAAATTACCGCCATCTGCATCTAACTGCGCCAGTTTACCGTTGATTTCAACAAAAAATTTGCTCACAAATTGCTCACTCGCCTGCTTGGTATAAGCCTGAGTGAGATAGCTGATCAGCTTGGTCTTGGTGCCGATGTCCTCGGACAGGTAACGGTAGCTTTTGCCGTTCCGTTGGAACGACTCACCCACCGTGCTGCCACCGCTGATTGCGTACAGATAACGTGACTGTGCCTCCAGCACAAGCGGAATGGCACTCTCGTGGTTCAGCTTGTCCAGCTGCGTTGGCTTCACGCTCGCAGCGGCTGCGGCTGCTGGCGTAGATGCTGACGGCTGCTGCGGAGTCGACGGCACGGTTGGAGCAGCTGCTGGCGCTACCGACGCGGATGAACGCGGTGCTGGCGCGGACGGAGCTGCCGGTGTAGCGGCTTTGGCGAAACCTGCGACTGCGGCCGGGATCGACGCTGCTGGCGCAGACGGGGCCTGTGCCGGGGCCGGTGTCGTAACCGACGCAGATGCTGCTGGTGCTGGTACCTGGGTCGGGGCTGCTGCGGCCGGACTGGCAACGTCCGGTTGCGTCGCTTCCGCTGGGGCGGTCACAGCTGGCGCTGCGGCTGCGGCCTGCGCTACGCTCATAAGTGTGGCTGTGATGCACAGCGCGGATAGCTTCGTATTTATTTTCATCTTAATATACACCCCCATAAAATATGCCTGCATAAACTGCACACGTTTCTATTATAAGAATCCCGCGTCGTGATTGGGTTGCTAAATTGTTTCTATTTTCCTTTATTTGCTCATTCAGCACGAAGCTTGTCCGTATTTCCCCTGCACGGCTCTTCTGGCTCCTTGGCTCGCTTTGCCTCCATCTCTTCCAAGGATTGTGACAGTTGCTTAACAGATCGGTCAAGCTGCTCCAATCTGTGGCTGAGGGTGACCAGAATATATTTTAACAGAATCAGACTTAACGCAGCAGGGAATCCAACATTGGTTACAAGCTCAATCATGCCTTCGGTCGTCAGAGAAGTCACATATCCCGCCTCCTTTTTCATGCGTATGTTCTACTAATAGGAACTAATGTTCCCATTTCTTAAGAAATCATACGTTCTCTTTTGCATGATATGGAAAAACATAACAAAAAGAGCTCCGATACCCCGAAGCTCTTTCGTTTTTTGGTTCATTCGCATTTCAGTTCGATCTGTAATCAAGGAGTGTATATATTCGGCTGCCGCGGCTTGGACATCCCTTCTCCCAGATAAAAACTGGTGTGTGGCGGCTGATTATAGGCTACGTTCTGCCAGGCCACACTTAGGCGGTATACCGGATCATGCATAAGTGTATAGAATCGGTGTTCTGATTCGTATGGTGTTGTGTAGATTCGCAGTGCCGAATTGTCACTTTTGCGCCAAATGACTTCCTCACGCCAGTCACCGAACAGATCGGCCTGCAACGACGGTGTGCCTTTCGTTCCGTTATTAGAGCTGGTTCCTGTCGCCGTAAGCAAATTGGAAGTGGTCGAGTTGGTATAGTTCCACTTGTCGATTTTACCGGCGCTTGAGGAGGTATGATCCAGCAGTTCACGCAGCAGATCGCCATCCCACCAAATGCCAAAGTTAATGGAGGACGGCAGTGTATTTGTAATCAGCGCTCCTTTAGCCGAACGCACGCCGATCCCCGGCGCCCATTGCTCGTTCCCTTTTGTACGCGGATCAATGTCTGCCGACATGCCTCTTCCGGTATCCTTGCCTGTATTTACGCCCCATAAAATGTTGCCATTGCGTGGATCGTACATAGCAGCGCCGTAGGTGGCATTCTTGTCTTCATTTACCTTAAACACTTCATAGCCGGAACGATCCGGGTCCAAATCGCCGACATGAAGTGCATCGCCGTGCCCCATCCCCGTGTTTGCCAGCTTCGCTCCGTTATCGTCCACCACCAGCGAGCCGTACACAATCTCATCCTTATCATCTCCATCCACATCCGCCACGCTCAAGCTATGATTTCCCTGTCCAGCTGTCCCGGCATTGGTGGAGCTGTTGCTGTCAAAGGTCCAGCGGCGACTCAAGCTTCCATTGCGCCAATCATACGCGACCAGAACCGTCCGGGTGTAATAGCCCCGTGCCATCACAATGCTGGGGCGTACCCCATCCAGATAAGCAACCCCGGCCAGAAAACGATCCACACGGTTGCCATAATTATCTCCCCAGCTGGATACCGATCCGCGCGGCGGCACATAGTCAATCGTGCTGAGAGCTTTTCCTGTATTGCCCGAGAAGACGGTCAAAAACTCGGGACCTGCCAAAATATACCCATTGGCGTTGCGATGGTCAGCAGAAGAATTACCAATTTTTACACCTGTTCCATCCACCGTGCCATCTGCTGTTTTACATACAATTTCCGCTTTGCCATCACCATCAAAATCATAGACGAGAAATTGCGTGTAGTGCGCTCCAGCGCGAATGTTCCGTCCCAGATCGATTCGCCATTTGCGTGTTCCATCCAGCTCGTAGCCGTCCAAAAATACATTTCCCGTATAGCCGGATTGCGAATTGTCCTTGGCATTGGAAGGGTCCCATTTCAACACAATCTCATACTCGCCATCCCCATCCAGATCCCCTACGCTGGCATCATTCGCCTGGTACGTGTAGCTCACCTTATCCGGGGTTGTACCGCCCGCAGGCTGCTGGATGGGAACGTCCAGATAGTTGTTGCTCCATACCTTTACCGCAGGTGAAGCGGCCTGTTCTGTTCCATTCACCACGGCACGAACCGTGTACGAAGATGAGGTCGTACCTGCCTTATCCAAAAAGTTGGTTCTTGATGTAATCGGCGTATTATTCACCTTGCTTTCTCCTCTGTACAGATTGAAGCTGATCGAGTCCGCTTCCGTACCCAACAAACGCCAGCTCACAAGTACGCCCTCCGGCACCTTGACCGCAACCGCTCCACGGTTCAGCTTTTCCATTTGCCTCGTGGAGGCAGCAGAGACCTGGCTATCCATCGGAGTGACCATTCCACACAACATGACACCGAGACAGAGCAACGCGGTATACCGAAATCCTTTGTTCATAAATCCTTGGCTCCTTTTATGGTTTGTTTTTTTCAATAAATATATTTTATGTGACTGATAAGTTATTGTTGTTTAAATTTTATGATAGCGCTTACATTAAAATAAAGAGGCAAACTTAGCCTTTTCGTTCAAAAATCCGTGCAGATGCTTTAAAAATCAGAGGTCCATGAATAATCGTTCTTCATCCGCTATGCTTTGGATATCCTCCGAGCTGATGCTTATATATTGATAGCCTTCTGCATGTTGTTTCTTCAAAGCAAGCTCCTTCATAAAACGCGGACTGCCCTCTCCCGCATCCTCGTCGTAAACGAGCAACAAACCGTCTGTTTTGCGGAAAAGCAGTTCATCCCTTGCCTTGAGCTGCCATATTCCCTGATAAGGCTGGCGGCTGACGACTCCCACGTAGTCAACTGCATCACAAATTTGCTGAAAATACTCTTTTTTGTCCTCCTTCCATTTTTCCTCCATATTTTGATAAGCCATCATAATAGAGCATTTCAGGTGGGGATATTGCTGCTTTAGGGCAATGGCTACCTCACAGGCCCACAGGTCCACCCCATATTGGCCGGGGGTAATCACCCATTCCAGTCCTTCTTCAATGAGGGGAATGAGCCTGCCTGCGATGGCCTTTTTAATATAGGGAATACCTTCGTGCTTTTGGCTGAAAATATTTAATTCATGGGCACGATAGCCCGAAACGAGCAAATTTTTCATCATCTCAACGTCCTTCTCCGATTATCATAAAGGTTATTGTACCACTTCAGAGCAGGCCACTAAACACTTCGTTTTTTGGAGGAACGAATTGAATATAACGCAAAAACGAACCTCTTCCAATCGGGCTGGATCAGGTTCGTCTTTTGGAGTTTGGTGCTAGTTCTGAATGGATGCTTTACCCATTGCTATTACCTATTCTGAGCATAATCCTCACTTGGTATTTTCGTTAAAACGACATACAGGCTGGACGTAGTATCTGCACCGTTTCGATAAGCAAAATCCGCTTCCTTATGAATAATGCGTTTGGTGAACTTGTTCTCCTGATATTCTTGAAATTGGGTAAGATTATTCTTTTCCAGTTCATATCACTCCTCAGACGATTTTATGCGGATATCTTTAATTCTAATGTTGCTACTAAATATACCAGCATCACTACTTAGCTTGAACGACGGGTAACCAGGGTCTGCCTCAAGCCGCATTCTGCTATCGAACTGCTGCTCCTGCTGCCGATCTACCCAAAAAGAATAAGGCTCAGACTGAACTACTTTATCAGTTGCATTCGGCGTAGTGACAACCAAGATGACGAGTACGCCATTGCATCCACAATCCTCGGTGTCATAAAACAACTTGAACATTCCCGGTCGTCCTGAAAGGGCCATTGCTAGCCTTTCAACGGACAAGGAATCCAAGTCTAAATGTATGCTCATGAGATGAATCCTCTCCTTTGTGAGTGAAGTATTTGGAACCGTCAGCTCCAAAAAGACTAAATTTAAACTATATGCACATTATAGTCATGTTTTTCTATTTATCTATGTGACTGCACTCACTTATCATTACATTTTGTTAGTCAGGATTTTGCAAAATTCGATTCCAGTCGCTCCGAAGTGCAAGATATAGACGAACTAAACCATTTCGATCTATATCTTGTTCATTGGAAGTAGCTTATGGGATTTTTACAAAATCCTCATTATACAAAAATATCCAAATGAAGTCAAGCCAATTTAAACAGTTCACAAACCAGATGACCTCGTGTCAGGTCATTCGAAAATCGAAATGTTATTTATTTACAGGAATATCTACATGGAATATGCTACCCTTGCTTTCTTCGCTGGATAACGTGATCTGACCGTGATGTGCTTCAACAATCCACTTGGCAATGGCGAGCCCCAGACCGTGTCCTCCCAGACCTCGCGTTCGCGATTTATCTCCTCGATAGAAACGGTCAAAAATTCGGTCCACATCCCCTGCCCTGATCCCGGGACCTGTATCCTCAACGGACAGGTGAAAACCCGGACTACCTGTTTCGTCCCGATCCGATATTACCACACGGACCTCACCGCCCCGCGGAGTGAACTTGACGGCATTATCCAGCAAAATGGTCAGCACCTGCCTCAGCTTTTCCGGGTCGCCATTGAGAACCAGTTGTTCCGGGCCAATCAGCTCAATACAAACCCCCTTTGCGGATTTGAGGTGCCGTATGGATTGAATCGTCTTCTCGGCAAGCGGCCGAAAATCAAAATCACGCTTCACCAGTTCAAGGTCGTCCGAATCGGAGCGTGCCAGCACCAGCAAATCCTGAACCATCCGTGTCATCCGCCTGATCTCATCCTTCATATTGGAAAGGGTGTGTTTGGCAAAAGACGGTGCGCTCTGTCCAAGCTCCAGTTCCAGCGCATTAACGGATGCAAGCAGCACACTGAGTGGTGTTCGCAGCTCATGTGATGCATTGCCCACGAATTCCCGCTGCCGGTTGTAGGATTTCACGATCGGAACCATTGCTTTACGTGACATCAGCCAGCCGATCAGACAGGCAATAAATACAAAAACAATAGCAAGTAAAATCAGCAACATTAGCAATCTGTGGAGCAGATTGTATTGGGGTGTAACATTAATGCCTGCGTAGAGTGTCAGATCCGGGCCGTTCTTGGTCAGAGCTGCCTGCCCTGTCACCATCAGATGGAGAGTTGACGGAGCAACAGGCTCCGCACCCGCTTCCCCGTTATCCAGCACATCCGCAGGTACAGACAGACTGACCTCCATGATCTCCTTGGCACGTGGTTTCCAGTCTTGAACCAGTCCCAGAAGCTCAGGACGCATCCCTGGAAAAATCTCGTTCCCCGAGATCAATTCACCCTTATCGTTGATCACATAATAGAAAAACTGTTCGCTTCCCGATCCCCATAATCTTCGATTGTCCAGCGTATCTTCAGGCTTGCCTTCCTGCATGTTGTTCTCCACCATGATCCGTTCCACAGCAACGAGAGAGAGCAGATTATCCTTCTGACCGCTAATGACAATGTAAGACAAAAGAAGGTAGACCACGCCTACAAATAATGCAAGCAAAACAATCGTCAGACTGCTATATGCAAGCGTAAGCCGACTTTGCGTACGTCCAAACAAATTGCCCCCGGGTTTGCCACGTTCAGTGCCCTCTTCTTCAGCCATTCGTTTCTTGTTATTCAAGCTTGTAACCCACCCCTCGGATGCTATGAATCAGATGTTGTCTGTTAAACAGCTCCAGCTTTTTGCGCAGCAGCTTAATGGTGGCATCGACAATTTTGGTTGAAACGTCCGAATCATATCCCCAGATTCGTTCCAAAACCAGCTCACGGCTGAGAGCAGCACCCCTGTTGCGCAATAACAGATCCAGCATCTGAAATTCACGGGGACTTAATTGGATGACTTCATCTTCAAGACTGAGCGTCAGACTGGAACGATTGAGGTGCAATCCATCCAGCTCAGCGATTTCCTCCAGCAGGGGTGCATAATTGCGTCGGCACAAGGCTCTCAGTCTGGCTTGCAACTCCTCCAGTTCAAAGGGCTTCACCAGGTAATCATCCGCACCGGCATCGAGCCCCTGAACCCGATCGCGCAGCGCGTCTTTGGCGGTTAACATCAGGATCGCTCCGGTATAACCGTTCTCTCTCAATTTTTTACATGTCGACAACCCTGTCCAACCAGGCAACATCCAGTCCAGCACGGCCACATCATAATGGGAACCCATGCAATATTCATAGGCTTCTTCTCCATTTTCGACCCAATCCACAGTACCGAATCCCGTCTTCTCCAACATATGAACAACCAACTCACCCAACAAGGGATCATCCTCAGCCAGTAAAATGCGATGTTTAGTCATAATGAACCTCCTAAGAATCAGTATGTGATAAAGGGAGGCTCTCCACCCCTGTACAGTTTCAATTTTCAAACATTCTCGCACTTTCGGATGCCTATGTCCAATTCTTCGTCTTTGTAAAAATACTCCAGCTTGCTTTTCTCCGTTTTTTCACCTTTCGGGATTACAGTAAGGGGGCAACAACAAACACACACGAAAATAGGAGTGAATGTACAATGAACAAAATGAAAAAATGGATTCCTGCAATGCTGGGTGCAACGATGATATTCTCTGCCACATCAGCTTCGGTATTTGCCGCAACACCGACAGCTGTAACTCAAGCCTCCACTTCGACCAATGCCAAGGCGAGTTCGAATGGATACAACATCAGTCTGGATCAGAACTCCCTGTGCTCCAATACATCGCTGCAAAAAGTGCTCGACCTGAGCAAAACCGAATTGCAAAAGCAATTCCAGACTGGCAAAACATTGTCGGATCTGGCTAAAGCCAAAGGCATCAGCACAGACGAAGTAACCAACGCCCTGCTTCAACCGCAGTTGACCAAGCTTGCGGGAGATCATAAGTCCGGAAAACTGACTCAAGACAAAGTGGCTTCAATTAAGACAGATCTGACCAAGCAGCTGAACAATTCACTGACCAAAAAAGTGACAACCGTGACTACGGTAACTACAACGTCGACTACCACTTCAACAACGTCCAATCCAGCTGTAGCTTGGGCGAAATCATCGGATACGACGTCTACCCACGCCCTGACGAATCTGAAAAAATCTGCAGCGGCCTCGGTGCTCAACCTGTCCCAGCCTGAGTTGGACCGACAGATCAAGGCTGGCAAATCCATTGTCGACATTGCCAAGGATCAGGGCGTCGACAAGAGCAAAGTCATTGATACCGTCGTTGCCAAGGAAAAAAACCGGGTAACCTCTCAGCTGAATAATTCATGGAATAACACTTCCGGTACATTAACAACAGAGCAACAACAATTCAAAGAAAGCGGCTATTTGGACAAGGCTGCACAGTTGTTCGGCACCTCAGCTGACAAGCTGCAAACCCAACTGACAAATGGGAAAACGTTAACCGCCATTGCCAAAGAAAAAGGCGTAGATTCCAGCAAACTTACGGATACACTCCACACCTATGCCAAGCAGCAAGTAACTGCCCAGTGTGACCAAGCGAACTAAAGTCGATCCTTCATATCCTCAAAACCCCAATCTACCACCAAACCAAAAAAATGGAGAGTCCTGTGTACCAGACTCTCCATTTTTTTGCAACGTGCGATATCGTGACAGCGTCAGACATTCAGCAAACTTTAAGCTTCACACAACCGCCCATACAGTCGAAAATTAATCCCCCTTTCAGCTTGGTCGCCTATACTTGCACCAATCTCAAACGCTCATGAAGCGCCGGCACATTATCCGCTCCGAACAGTTGCTTCAATTGCTGGCCGATCAAATAGGGATTTCCATCCATATAGGCAATATCCCCGTCGATACGAGAAAAGATACCCGTCCGTTCATCCGATTGGATTAGTGAAAAGATCTTATCATCCGCCACTGAACCAATTCTGAATAATATTAGTTTCTTTTCACAGTCTGGATTTTGTAGAAAATGAAAAAAGAGCGCTCGGCCAGATGGGCTAAACGCTCTAAAGCTTCTATAAACCGTTAATGTACATGCCATATCATGAAGCTGCAGGATTCCATTGAAAGGTAGCCGCCGACTTGGATGGAAGTGTAGAAGTGAAAACTTTGCTTCCCTGCCGAACCTTAAATGTCTTTTCGCTCGCTCCCGTATTGGCAACAATCAGAACAAGCGTGCTATCGGGATTGTGGTAAGCGACCGTTTCGATACTTCCGCTATAATGCGTAGAATCAATACGTACCGCACCCGGACGGACGAACTTGCTGGCATGACCAAGCGCATAGTATTCCACATTTTTCGTAACGGCACCGCTTAACGGGTCGATGGTCACTACACCTCTACAGTTGGTACAGCCGCCATTGGTTGGGCCGCCGGACGGGTCAAGTGCAACATTCCAGAAAAGCACGTTTTGCGACCAGTTTCGGGGTGCACCAATGATCAGCTTCGACATGTCCCAGCTTAAATCATCCCCAAATCCAGGGCTCCATGCTCCCCCGCTGCATTCTGTCATGTAAACAGGCTTATCCGGAAAAGCATTGTGCACGTCTGTCATCGCTGTCGGCTCCCCTTTGTAGCAATGAAAGGCCGTGCCGTGCGTATAGCTTCGGGCTTGCTCATCGCCGAGCACAGTCTTGGCATAATCGCTCCCTGTATCCCAGTTATGGTCAAAGGCAATAATTTGGGTGGACAAATGGCTTTGACTTAAGGCAGGACCCAAATATTGCTTGATAAATTTCGCCTGCTCGGCTGCTCCCATACTCATGCTGGGATACTTGGACGTCGTAAATTCCGGTTCATTTTGAATGGAAATCGCCTGAATCGGAACGCCCTCGTTCGCATAAGCCTGTATATAACGAACAAAATAGTCGGCATACGCCGAGTAGACACGCGGATCGGTATAGTCCAAATACCAGCCGTTATATATCTGCTCCCCGTATTTCATCCAGGGAGGGGCAGTCCATGGCGTCCCCATAATCCGTAGATCCTGATTTCTTCTCAGGATTTGCTTCAGTACATCGATCACATCCCGATCCTTGGCAATGGAGAAATGGTTCAGCTCATAGTCCTTGCCTGTGGCCACATCGTCATAGGTATAGCTGCTAGGCTGTCCCTGTTCATCCACCGAATAATCCGATGCCCCAATGGTATGACGTATATAGCTCAGTTGAATGCCGCTGGCGGTAAACAAATCATTGAGCAGTTGATCACGCTGATTCGCAGACATGCCATGGTTCATCAGGTAAGCAGACGAGCCAGACACCGCTGCGCCAAACCCCTCCATCTTTTGATAACGAATATCCGGCTTAACCTCAACCGTCAGTGTATCTGAATTCGCTGCTTCTTCATTACTTTCTTTACTGTTGTCATTTTTCCAATGGATGGGGGCTTGTTCAGTTAGGCGATTCGCCGGGTCCGGAGTTGTTAGCCACATGCTGACATCATGCTCAGATTCCGGCTTTAGAACCTTCTGTATAGCCATACTGGTCAGAACAGCAACGATCAAAATGGCAGCTGCAGCTACGAGCAGCCAGAGGTCGGCACGTCGTTGCTTTTGGAGTTTCTTCATCTAATGACCCCCTCTCTCTATACTCGGCTCGTCCTCAGCCTTCCTTCCATTTCAGCTTTCACTCGGGTTTCTCTTTGCATACCTATTGGACAATACATGCCTATTAGACGTTAAATGCCTGGTGGATGTTACATACCTATGGCAAAAAGAGAGCCGGTGCTTGTGCCCGTGCTCTCTTGAATGTAACGCTTTAAAACAAATGTAGCGGGATTACTTCGCTGCCTTTCCTTTGGAAGCTGCCGGAATCGTAACACTTCCTGTCAATCGTATATCCTGAGAGGAACTGCCTACATAGATCGGCACTTCACCAGACGGCATAACCCAGGCCTTGGCATTTTCATCCCAGTAAGAGAAAGCTTTCGGGTCCAGCTCAATACGAACCTTCTTCTCCTGTCCCGGCTTCAGCTCGATCTTGGACCAGCCTGCCAGCTGACGGGATGGGGTTTCTACGGTTGTCGGAAGCTTGCCGCTGTACACCTGTACAACCTCTGCTCCGGCAGTTTTTCCGGTATTTTTCAATTTTAGCGAAACCTCGATGGTACTTGTACGACTGGATTTCTTTCCGCTCGTGTGCTGTTTTACCTTCAGATCACTGTATCCGAACGTCGTATAGGATAAGCCGTGTCCAAAGGAGAATGCGGGTTGAATACCCGATTTCTCATATCCACGGTAGCCTACAAAAATACCGTCTGAATAGTCGCCAATTCCGTTCACGCCCGGAAATTTCTCCGGTGAGGATACGGGGGTAGACTGCTCGTTAACCGGGAAGGTTACCGGCAGCTTGCCGGAAGGATTCACATCCCCAAACAGGACACGTGCTATGGCATTTCCTTGCTCTTGTCCTGCAAACCACGCTTGTACAATGGCAGGGACCTTGTCCTGCCAGGTATCCATTTGAACGGCTCTGCCGCTCATTTGCACGACAATCGTTTTCGGGTTTGCAGCAGCAACCGCACGGATCAGACGATCCTGATTATTCGGCAGTTCCATATCGGAACGCTCCACATAGCCTTCACTATCATACGTACGTGTGACAATGATCGCGACATCCGACTTTTTCGCCAGCTTCACTGCATTGTCAATCAGCTTGTCCGAAGCATCTGCCGGAGGCTCCCAGCCCAGACGAACCATACCGCCGGAATCACGACCGTTAACCTGATAATCGGCACGGTATTCGATGCGTATTTTATGCTTTTCACCCGCTTTGAGCGAGATGTTTTTCTTTGTCGTGCTCAGCTTTGTACCTTGATTATCCACGAATAGCTTGTCGTCGAGATACAGCTTGCTTGATCCCAAGCTGGTTAAAGACAACGCATAGTCACCGTCTTTGGGTGCTGCAATTGCACCTGTCCAGCGCGCAGATATCAAGCCGTTCAGTGTCGTAGGCGTATTCGGAATTTTAGGGGACTTCGCATTAAGGCCCTGATAATTATAAAATCCAAGATTCATGTTGACTTGGCCATCATTACGTACAAGAATCGGATTGCCTTCCATCTTGTTATTTTTCCAGTATTCGCCTCGCAGCCCCTGCTCACCATCTCCATAAGTGACGTATCCAACACTGGTATTCTCTTTCTCATCGGATGTCGTCAACAGTGAAGATGGAACAGCCGATGGTCCTGGCATAATGTCTCCTGCAGAAATCGGGTCTGTGCCCGGCGCGTATTGGACGCTAACTCCTTTGCCGACACGATTGCGGATGCCCTCCAACGGACTCACAGTATATGTCGGATTCACCAACGAGCTGCCTCCGCCTGCTACAGTGCCGTTATCTGCATCAGGGCCAATCACAGCAATGGATTTGAGCTTATCCTTGGACAACGGTAATGCATTGTTTTTATTCTGAAGCAGTACCATACTTTCCTCAGCCAATTGGCGGGCTATCTTACCGTGTTCGCGAGCATCAATCTGATTATTTTGAACCGGGTGATCAAACAACCCTTTGCTGAACATTTGCACCAAAATGCGTCTAGCCTTATCATCAATCGTTTTTTCACTGACCTTGCCATTTTTGACAGCAGCCAGCAGCTGATCTCCCCATTTACCATAAGGTGTCCCCGGTGTTTCCAGATCCAAACCGCTATTTGCCGATTCGGCTGTACTCAGGTTCGCACCGTAATCACTCATCACGAAGCCTTTGAATTGCATCTCCTTCTTCAAAAGGTCCGTTAAAAGCGTTTTGTTCTCACATGCAGACTCGCCGTTGACCTTGTTAAAGGAGCACATAGCCCCGCCCAAATCAGCCTTGGCGATGGCCTCCTGAAACGGACGTATGTAAATTTCATGCAACGCACGGTCACTGACTTTGACATTCGTCGTGAAGCGCTCCGTTTCCTGATTATTCATCAGGTAATGCTTCGCAGTCGCCAAAACAGGGTGGCTCTGTATGCCTTTTACATAAGCGGTCGCCATTTTGGATTGCAGCAACGGGTCCTCACCCATCGATTCAAAGTTTCGCGATCCCCATGGAATTCGGGCAATATCCATCCCCGGCCCAAGCACAACATTGTGAGTTGTATTATAAGCCTCGTCCCCGAGCAGATCACCGTACTGTTTGGCAGCTTGCGTATCCCACGTTGCAGCCAGCGCAATTGGAGCAGGCAGCGCGGTCGATTGCTTGTCCTGTACATCCGGATTGGCAATACGCACACCCGCAGGGCCATCTGCCATCGTCAACGCCGGGATACCCAGACGCTCAATCGGATCATTGTAAAATCCATAATAATTGTTGACCTTGCCAGTCACCAAATCTATTTTCTCTTCCAGTGTCATTTCCTGTAACAGTAGAGCTGTCCGTTTCTCTGTCGAGAGGGACGTATTCATCCAGGGCCGATCTACTCGATCTATCCGGCTTCCTGCCGCTCCTGCAATATTCATCGGTCCGATCACAACAGCCGCGATAACTGTCATCATCACCATTCGGAACAACCATGTTGATTTCACGTTCACGTTTGTAATTCCTCCTTGATGTTTGGTCATGAAGTGAATGCGCCTATTCACTTTCACAGGCTTGCAAAGTCTCTTGATCCTGCGAGCTCCGACAAGAATCAAGAGCCACGGAATAAGCAAGCAAGTCAGCAAAAGCCGAAATGGCTCAAGTGACACGTAACCACCCTACCGTACATTTTCGAAAATTTCATTGAAAGTTTCTGGAAATAAAGCACTAGGACTCTCATTCTGCTCCCCAAAAAGAGAGCGCTAACAATTCATTTAACTGACGACAAAATTACATTTTTGTAACTTTTAAATGACGTTTTTTTAACTAATTTTAATCACAAAAAATGATTCATATGTCCCACTCTGTGAGATCTTTCCATGCCGGTTCATCGTGTGCGACCAAAGTCGCTATTTCAAAAATGGAATATATTATGTATGGAGATACAACGATAAAAACAAAAAAATTCCAGAGAACCCGAAAGGTCCCTGGAATTGGTGTGATTATACGATTATTCGAACGGATACCGCAGTCCCCACTGTCCGCGAATCTGATCCATCAGCTTCATAATCCCTAGTGATTCATCCAACGAAATCGTGGAGCTTTCGAGCAAGCCTTCGTTCAGGCAGCGCCCCACCTCCTCCGCTTCAAAGGCGTATCCTGTAGAAGCACGATCATCTTGAAAATGCTGTACTTCTTCACCATCCATATATAAAGCAGCCGATCTGGTGTTCAGGAATGACGGGATGTGGATATAGCCCTTTGTTCCATGAATATAAGCTTCATTCGTCAGTCCGAGTCGAACCGCCCCGTTAAGCATAGCCGTGCGGCCTTTGCCGTAATCCAGCAGGATGGAAAATGTCTCATCAACGCCCGTTTCCCCGATATGAGCAGTACTCCATACATGCTCAGGTTCAGGACCGAAGATCATCGAAGCAAAGGAAACCGGATAAATTCCCGTATCTAATAAAGCGCCTCCGCCCAGCTCAGGGTTCAAAAGCCGTCCCTCCGGGTTCCAGTCTACACGGAAGCCAAACTCCGCCTTAACCAGCTTGACCTCGCCAATGCGATCCTCATGTATCCACTCCCGCACTTGGCGGATCGGAGGCAGAAAACGTGTCCACATGGCTTCCATCAAAAATAACTTACGCTCACGCGCAAAGCCGATCAGTTCCTCCAACTCTTTGCTATTCACGGTGAAGGGCTTCTCACACAAGACGGCTTTGCCGGCCCGAAGAGCTGTCAGAACATTTTCTGTATGAAAAGGATGAGGGGTTCCTACGTAAATAGCATCAACCTCGGAATCCTGCACTAATTCCTCATAGCTTCCGTAAGCCCGCGTCATTTGATGCTTGTCCGCAAATTCGGTAGCGCTTTCAATAGTGCGTGAGCCAACAGCATACGCTTCCCCATTTGTAACATGTGCCAAATCCGCAACAAATTGATCCGAGATCCATCCCGTGCCGACAATTCCCCATTTAATCTTATTGCTCATACTTGTGTCCCTCCCAGCAATATGGTTAACGTTGACTTGCACAATCTTCTTTATTCTAGCAAACACCTGCCCTAAACAAAAGGAGAACCTGCTTATGCCTGAGTATTACATGACTCAACTTCCGCAGCTAGACTTAAAACCAATTTCTCTTCCATGATATCAAACAGGCGGATGTTTGGGTATAACTAGTGACCAAACTGAGTTTCCACCTAAACAGTTAAGGATTCGAAACGATTTTCCAGGTGCGAAAGTTGAGTTCATACGTCCTACGCTTGAAGCTGTGTAAGAATTTGCGGGTCCTTGATCTTCTGATCCTCAGCCAGCAGCACAATTTTGGATAAAATCTCGGCTGTTCTTGGGTCCTCATCCAGAAACGGCAGGAATATGCGCCCACGATGCTGGGAATGCACCGGAATGATATGCAGCGCTCCCTTCGCTTGTTTGTAGACACCACCGCTTCCCAAATGCACCGCATATTCACCAAGCATGCCATCAATACGTGCATAATTCCCGTCCAGGCGTACATTGCTGATTTTCAGCAAGCGTAACGATTCCTGCACAATAACGCTGCGCATCTCAATGGTCGTAAGACTGGCTTCCGGATCGACGCCGCCCACATGGGCAACACTGACAACCAGATCCACATCCCGCATGACTTCGGAAAACAGGACAGGGGGAACTTCCTCCAACGGTACACTTTTATACGTTGTCCGATCAAAGAATTGCACCGTTTCCAACGTAGGAGCCTCAGTATCCGCCGGTGAGAACCAATCTGCCATGGCATACAGGTTCGCAATCAGATTTTCAGCATAGTACACCTTCTGGAGTCCATCCTCATAGCTGACCGTCCACTGTCGTCCCTTCAGCAGGGATACCGTTTTGTTCGGCTGTACCTGATGTCCTGCATATCGGCGGGAAACCGTTGCACTTGCACGTTCATCTGCGTTCGGCAAGTACAGCTCACGGAACACCTGCTTGAACGGCTGACGAATTTGACGGTTGAATAAGTCCTTCTGGAAGTTGTCCCAATGGCCGCTTTCGTACAAATGAAGCGGATGAGCGATAATCAGCTTGTCTTCTTCTCCCACAGTATGCTGTTCTGCAGAGGGAGCGACCAATACCAACGTATCCTCATGGAAATATCCGAGATGATCCCCAGCCTTGAATACCAGCGTCCGTACCAACGGAGCAAGCACTGGATTACCCAATAATCCCTTCAGTTCCTTCACCATGAAAGCCGTACCGGATTCCATAGAGCGTTCCAGCTCCTTGCGGGCTCTGCGGTACTGATCTGACAAATCCCCTTTAAGTTCCTTTAAGGCAACAACATACTCATCCTTCTTAAAGCGAGCCGGAATAGACTTCAGCGTCTTCCCTTTGCTGACAATCTCAATGTCAGCTGTTCCTTCTGCATCAATGACAAGTTGTATCGTTGTACCCTCTTCCAAAGCATATGGCTCAAAATAAGATCGGAGATCTTCCAGCTTACGTGCTTCCATATCCCATACGAGCCGGGTTACATCATCATAACCTGCATTGCGTGCCAAATTTCCGAGCGCAATCCGCGAGACCAGAGCCTCACTAGCCTTCCGCTGTGCTCCGAATTTCTTGCTTTGCTCCAGAAACCGTTGAATAAAGTCATAACGTTCCCGTACATCCGGTGCAGGAGGCCCTGCAAGTGGAATCAGACTGTAGGTCAGTAAATGATCCTTATTCCGCTTATCTTCCACGGATTGTTTTATCTCGTCCAGCTTCAGCTTGCCCAGCGTCGCATCCGCAAACAACTGGGATCGGCGATGATTGGCTCCAGCCGAAATATACTTGGCACAATCGTACAGCAGATCAAATCGTTCTTCACCCAACGTCTCATAGGCTTCATGGAACCAATGAATATCGAAGGCACCGTCATTAAAATCCTGCGGAGCAATAGGTGAATAGTGAGCTACAATCGTTTCCTTTTCAGCCGAAAAGCCTTCATTGATATGTGCATGGAAGTACCATGCCGCACTGCGAAGCCCTTCCCAACCGAGATAATCGGCTACAATTTCAATCCACTGCGGGGCATACATCGCCGCCTCCAGCAGACGTTTATCCGTAATTTTAGCGTTTTCCAGCTTTTCCTTGAGCTGCACGGCATCTTCGCCTCCACTCGGATAACACGCCTTGAGCAAGTGGCTGAACGATTCCTTTTTGGTAATACGATCGCCATAGCCGTACACATAACCACGGACAAACGTTTCCTTGTCAAGACCTTCCAGAATGCGGATAAAATAATCCATGCCTTCAATCCGGCTCAAGCCCATGACCTTTGGCGTAGCCTCAGTAGGCAAGTCACCCCGAAGCAATTCAACCGCCAGCAGCCGATCAATAACTGTACGTCGTATTTCTACAAATTCTGGCGAGCTGGTAATCCATGTATTACGTGCGTTTGTTAAGGTACTCATATGACTCCGGCTATCACTGCCAGCCAGCAGCTCCCGATATACTTCCTCTACACCAATCAATCCGTTTCTATACGCCTTGAAATAATCTTCCAGATCCAGCGGGGAATAAAAGCGATTTTCTGCTCCTGACAGTTCTGCGTAGTTCACAAAGGTATGGAAAAAGCGCTTAAAGGACTCGCCATCATAGACTCGCCCCTTCTCCAGTGTCACCCACGGGCCGGACAATAGGTGAATCATTCCCTTATCCTCAGCAGGTCTGTCCTTAGGTATGGCCTGCATTAGTGAATTTAAAGCAAGATCAATTACGTCAAATGTTTCCTCACCGGATGTGTCCATAAAATAAGCATTAACCAATGTGCTTACCTGATCGGAATAGGTCAGCTCTGCCATCCACCTCTGAACCTCGTTAATCCGATCCAAAGGATACATTTGCTTGGCGAAGTCTTTACGCCACCCTTCCAGCAGCTTGTGCTTGCTTCGTTCCGAATAGTCCATGTTATAAGAGAAATACCGATAGTAGCGATCCAGCGTTTGATCCATTGGCTCCAACCGGTCATAAAAAACAAGCTCCAGCAGTTCACTCGCTTCCATGCCGCTTTCCTTCAAATAACGGTCCCACTCCTCGTAAAGAGGATATAAAGACAGCCTGGAATCTACTTCTTCATCGACCTGAACCAGCCGCAGAGGACGAAGGTTGGTCCCAATAAGCAACGTATCTTTGTAGCCCGAATAATATTCCGCAGTATATTCCACATCACGATGATGGTGGACAAGCTCATCCAGTCCACTCAAGAACTGCTTGAGCTTCTCCAAGGGGCATACAAAAACATCGGCCAATCGGAAATCACCCAGATCAGTCTTCTCTTCCAGCCAGGCTTCCCTGACATTTGGATCGTATAAACCAAAGCCGTTTGCCCCTGTATAGGCCTCATCCTGTCCCAGCTTGGACAGCAGTTGCTCCTCCTTGGCTGTCGGTTGCTGGATGATATCCGCCAAAGCCCGCAGGCTTTCATATTGTTCTGCACACTCAGGGTCTGCATAGATCTTCGTCAATATTTCCAGTCCACCCAATCGTTGCAGCTCCGCCTTGGCTCGAAGCAACCGTTCCAGCGAGCCAGCCAGAGGCTCTTGGGGCTGTGAAAGCAATACACCAATAACACTTTGCCGCAGCGAGCCTGTCTTGAGCTTTAATAAAGCCTCCATCTGCTGCATTTCTGCTTCCGTCAGCGTCAGCTTGCGTGCCTTGGCAACAGCAAACTCACGGATACTCATGCTTTTGTCGGACAAGCTGGAAAATATAAAATCACGTTGCACCGTGTCATCAGGGCTTTGTACAAAATGATTCAACAGCTCACCCCGCAGGTTAGGGCTAATCTGATCCTTCAAGGCTATGATTTCCCCAATCCAGTCCGCGTCCATATCATAGCCAGCGAGATACAGCATTTTTTGAATTGGAGCATCTGAGCGGTAATAGACGTTTACAAAATCCAGCACCTTGGAGAACTCGGTGGACTCCCCCTTTTTCATATGTACAAACAGGTCATGAAGTCGCTCAAAATCCTTGCGCCGCTCCTCTTTACTGTCCAGCAAAGGAGTATGCGCTACCTTAACGATCCGATCCGCGACCGTCCCGCCTTCTACCCATTCATAAAAATAATTGCTTGTATAGTTCGTCAGTATCCAATATTGAAGCTCCGGGTCCGTCTGGTCCAAATACTCTCTGGCAACTCCGAGACGTACATCCTTGTTCTCACTGTTAGACAGCACATAAAGTGCTACAATTTTCTGGTAAGTTGCTCCCTGCTCCATGAGTTTCCGCACCTGCCCATACAAGTTACGCTCCTCATGTACCGCCGTTGCCCACAGACTCATATACACTTCATTGGCATTTGCGCTGGTCAACCATGCTTGCCTCAGTTCACTATGAGTCAATGCTTCATACGCCTGCTCGATCAATTGGCGAACTACCCGCTGATTGGCAGATTCCAGTCCCATACCCGTCCATACCGCAAGCGCCCGGACTACTGAGCTGTAACGAATAAAGCCTTGGTCTATAATCAACTTCAACAGATATATAAGAGCCTCTAGGGTTCCTTCATCCATTTGCTCCACAATGCTTTGGCGCAGCCCCTCCTGAAGCTTGGCTGCTGTCAGCAGCTCGCCAATCATGTGATAATTCTCTTCCTGATGACTCAGGAGCATGCCTTTAATCATATTGCGTGTAAGCAATGCCGCCTGATTGTCGCCATAAATAATACCTTTTAACGCCTCAAGCACCTGTGAATTACCGCTATCCAGCTCGTAGGCTATCCAATCACTAATCGTCTCTTGAATCCGGTAATCCCTGCCTTGCTCATAATCCTTTTTCGTTAAATAATCCATCACGGAGAAGCCGATCCAGTCCATTCGGATCAACTGCACCATTCTTTTATAAATCCGGGAAGTATGGGCGGTGATATCCGAAGTGCGAAACGGTTTGCGCTCATACCCTGTACTGTACGGATATTCGGTCACATGCTTCGTTATATGTGTGAACACATCACCTGTCGTTTGTCCAATTAGCCGACGCAACACCTCTGCCAATGGCTTGAACAGCGGCTCTCCGCTTTCTGCTGACTGTGCTTTCAAGATTCGCTGACATTCATTAAAAGGCTTCTCATCCTCGTGTATGTAATGAAGCTGACCCAGTTCTATAACATACTGCGCCAACTCCTGTTGTTGTCCATCCAGTTGCGCCGCGCGCTCCCTTAGTATGGTGAAATATTCTTGCTCATTTTTCTCTTGATGCATATTTCATTTCCCCCTCTACCATAGGCCTCCGGCCAGCATTGTAAACCTTATAAATACGATCTCGTCTCCATCCTCCAGCAACAAAGGAGCATCTGGTTCAGCAGCTTCCTCGTCACGTACAAAAACCCTGTACAAGCCATCTTCAAAAGCCTGCATCGCCGTGTCTACAGCATCCTTAATATCAGGTATAGCGTCATTATAAATGGAACCAAATCCGACCTTGCCTGTCTCGCCTTGCATCTGAATTTCCTCCTCTGTAAGGAAAGGAATCAGCGCTACGCTATCCTGCTTTTCCCGCAGTCTTTGGATATTCAGGGCAACTGTTGCGGCAATCAATTCTCGTAATGTTTGTGGAACAGGACTCAGCTCCATCTCTTGTCGTGCGAGTGCTGGCTTGCGTTTTCCTAAACTTTTTACAGTTACCATCAGCTTCATAACGTTCCCCTTCCTTCTTACTTCCACTTTTGATCCGTTGTCAGCTGAATTTTTTGCCTATATACAAAACATTGTTAACGAAATCGAAAACGAAATCGAAAACGAAATCGAATGTTTGTTCGTATATTTATTTTAATATGCTCACAAGCATTACTCCATCACCCTTAATGACCAAAATTTATAGCAGTATCGTACGCTGAAATCTTAAAAACTAAGACTTTATACCCTGTTTTCACTAAAAAATATCCATATAAAGGTTAGAAAAGAAAAAGACCTGCACAAGGAATTTCATCTGCTCATTACAGACTTCATTACCTTATACAGGTCACATTTCACCATAAAACGATGCTTCACAATACTTATTTATTAAAATGCCGGAACAACGCTGTCCTTGTAATTATCCTCAAAAAATTTGCGGACCTCTGGTCCGGTCATGCGTTTCGCCAGCTTTTGAATCGCATCGGAATCCGCGTTATCCTTGCGTGCTACCAGATTAATAGCAAAGTGGGAATCATCTTTTTCCGTAATCAGCGCGTCCTTCTTCGGAGTCAGACCCAGCGGCTTGGCATAGGCAGGATACATGGCAGCCATGTCCACATCATCCAGTGACCGCGCCAGCATCAACAGATCCACTTCTTTAAACACAAACTTTTTCTTGTTCTCAATAATATCGGCCTGTGTAGCATTATAGCCTACACCTTCTTTAAGCTTGATCAGACCGTTTTGTTCCATCATGACTAAAGAACGTCCAGTATTAGCCGGGTCATTGGCAATAGCAATGGTCGCACCTTCAGGCAGGTCTTTAATATTCTTGTATTTTTTGGAGTACGCGCCATAGATGGCGTTGTAAATCGGCTTCACTGCTACCAGATCGGCCTTATTGCTTTCATTATATTGCTGCATATAAGGAGCATGCTGGAAAAAGTTAGCATCCACTTCGTGGCTTGCCAAGGCGTTGTTGGG
The DNA here is from genome assembly GCF_001705305.1 of Paenibacillus kribbensis. Taxonomy (GTDB): domain Bacteria; phylum Bacillota; class Bacilli; order Paenibacillales; family Paenibacillaceae; genus Paenibacillus; species Paenibacillus kribbensis_B. The sequence continues at coordinate 66,549 of NZ_MCBP01000003.1, read as the reverse complement.
TTGGATATTGTCCGACAGCACGACGATTTCCAGATTGACTCCGTCCTGCTTGAGCAACGGTTTCACGATATCCAGCACATCCGTCATCGGCGGGATCAGTGTTGCTACTTTCAGGGTCACTTCTTTTTGAGAAGTCGCTTCTTTAGATTGTGTGTCTTGTGCTGCCTGCTTTTGACCGCCACATCCGGCAACCAGCAGCATAATGACAGCCAATAGTGTAAGTAATTTCAGGTTCGTTTTCATATTGTTTTTGCGACTCATTCGATGAGCAACCTCCAAATAAATTGTGATTGGGAAGATGAGAGTGAGTTACAGATGGAGCCGCTTCGCGTGCAGATTGTTCTTCCGATCGCTGTTACCCCCGGATTTTTTTCATTTTATAAACCATTACATGGTAAAAATCCGGGGGTAAAGGCGAACGCTACCGCTTCTCCAGAACAATTCTGCCCGCTCCGCTTTTGAGCCACTGTAAAGTCATTTTCACTTCCCATAGTGGGTGGTGCAGATGTAGTGAAATGATGTATTGCCCTCTACATATACGTCCGTCCTAACATAGCTGGCTACGACTTATCTTCACCGCTTGTCGATCCGGCGGGATATGGTGCTTCCGGTGAACTGGATCGTTTGTACGAAAATAATCATGACGATGATGGTGAACGCCATCAAGCCTGTTTCAAACCGCTGGTAACCGTAGCGGATGGCAAAATCGCCTACCCCGCCGCCGCCCACAATGCCCATCACCGTGGAGTAGGAGATAAAGCTGATGGTCGACGTGGTCAAACCCAGTACAAGCCCGGAACGGGCTTCCACGTATAAAAATTTGAAAACAAGCTGATGGGTAGACGCGCCCATTGAAGTAGCGGCTTCAATCACACCCTTGGGCACCTCCAGCAATGATTGCTCTACCAGCCTTGAATAATAGGCAATGGCAACTACGGACAAGGGAACCGTAGCAGCCATCGTACCCAGCGCCGTCCCCACGACCAGACGTGTAAATGGAATCATAAACACAACGAGCAGCAAAAACGGGAATGAGCGGATGACATTGACCAGACTGTTCAGTATAGTGAACAGCAGCCGATTTTCATATTTTTGCCCTTTGCCGCACAAATATAAAATCGTTCCTGCCGGAAGCCCCAATAGTACGGCCGCTGCGATGGAAATTCCCACCATGATGAACGTCTCCCCAATGGCTTTCCATATCTCAGACTGATACTGTGCAATGATGCTCAGCATGTCATTCATCAGCTTCACCTGCTTTCACGGTTGAGCCGACTACAGGGTCAGCCACCCGCTGCGTTGAAAGCAAATGTCCGTCCCGCATTTCTGATACGCGGGTACAAATGCTGCGTACCACATCCATATCATGCGTGACGATCACAATGGTAACCCCCAGCTCACGGTTGATCTCCCGCAGCACGCCAAGGATATCCGCAGTCGTCTGCGGATCAAGCGCCGAGGTCGGCTCATCACAAAGCAGCACCGCAGGTCGATTGGCCAGTGCTCTGGCAATCGCCACACGCTGCTTTTGACCTCCGCTCAGCTGTGCTGGATACTGCTCTGCCTTGTCAGCCAGACCTACGAATTGCAGGCATTCCCGCACGCGTTCCGCTCTCTCTTTTTTCGGGACGCCCGCCAGTTCCAGCGGCATGGCCACATTTCCGCTAACCGTCCGATTGTGAACGAGATGATAATGCTGAAAAATCATCCCGATAGACCGCCGCGATTCACGGAGACGTTTTTCCGGCATGCGAGTCAGCTCTTCCCCATTCACAATCACGTTCCCCTCATCCGGTCGTTCCAATACATTCATCAGCCGGAGCAACGTGGACTTACCGGCACCGCTGGCACCTATGATACCGTGAATTTCCCCTTCCTCCACTTGAAGGGACACGGATTGAACCGCATGAAATTGGCCGCTTGAGGTGGTATAATGCTTGCTTACCTGATGCAGCGTAATCATGAAACCGGCCTCCTGATGTTCCTTTTCTCAGGGAAAATGTAATAAGCTCGCCAGCCCGGTCAGGTCTGTACGAGCCGTCAATTCCCATTGCATTAATATAACACACAGCAGAAACCGGGCATAGCCTTTTGGCAGTAAATTAGCGCACATCCCACACTTCCACATAAGGAAAGCGAATACCTAGCTCCCAAGCCAGCATAAGCATCACCACAAAATAACCAATAAACACAATATCTACAGCCGAATAACGGATCTCATAATAATACGTGCGCCTGGTTTCGTTCACAAAGCCCTTGGCCTCCATGGCGACAGCGATTCGCTGTGCCCGCCGGATGCTCTGAGCGAGCAGCGGAATCGCATATCTGCGAAGCGTGGCATACATATTCCATTTGGACACATGCTGCTGCGAGCCTCGAATACGATGGGCATGCCTCAATGTCTGGAATTCCTCCAGCATAATCGGCATCAGCCGCATGGCTGCCAAAAAGCTGTATGCATACTTCGGTGGAAGCCTCCATTGCTGCATCAGCGAATAAAAAAGATTTACCGGACGCGTCGTCAAGCCAAATAACAAGCCTGCTACCGCCATACTCAACGCACGAAAGCCCAAATGCATGCCCCGATAAAAGCTTTCCTCCGTAATATGGATCAGGCCCCATGTCCACCAGGTCGTCACCCCTTTTCCGAACAGCATCATGCCTGTTGAGGTCGAGATAAACACCAGTATAAAAGGAGAACCATACAGCAGCAGTCGCTTCCACGGGTACCCCGACCAGACGAGCAGCAGCAGCATAGCACACGCTGCATTCAACATGACGTTCGGATTATGAATGACAATAACGACCACGAACAGCAAGAAAAACATCACGAGTTTTAGTCCCGGATTAACACGATGCAGCCAAGTTTCACGATGGGGAAAAGACAGGTTCATGCCGCAGCTCTCCCTTCTGCACCCGCCATGTACCTGTGCAGTACCGACGAACGATTTCCAGGTCATGTGTGACCATCACTATGGCTGTACCTGCCGCTCTAAGCTCCTCCAGCATGTCCAGAATAACAAAGGTATTGCGCGCATCCTGCCCAAAGGTCGGTTCATCCAGCAACAGCACGGCTGGTTCACGGATCATAGCCGTGGCAATGCTCAGCCGTCTCTTTTGTCCGAGTGAAAGCTGATACGGATGGTGTTCGTCCAGTCGCTCCAGTCCGAACTGTACGAGCATTCGATTCACGCGCTCACTGCGCTGTTCGGCTGTAAACAAGCTCGCAGGTAACGAATACTCCAGTTCCTTCCGTACAGTGTGCGCTACGAATTGCAGCTCGGGATTTTGGAACACGAACGCAATACGCTCTGCCAGTTCCTCCGTACCGCCAGCCTCTACTCCGTCCACACGATAACGCCCCTGGGTGTGAAGCAAACGCATCATGGAAAGCAGCAGCGAGCTTTTACCCGCTCCGTTTTCACCGACCACGCCAATCCAGTCGCCTGGATTCACCTGTGCCTGCTCTACATGAATGACTGAACTTGATCCGCGCAGGCCGTAGAAATGTTCCAGCTCCAGTAAAGCAGATTCAGACGTCGAGACGGCCAGTCTATCGATATTACCCGCGCCATTTTCCTGTATCGTTTGCTTTCTCCAACGTGGCGAGGACGCTTCATCCCATACCCCCGGATACCATACACCATACTCGGACAATGCCTGCCGATGCACATGAAATACTTCTTCCGCGTCTCCGTCCGCAATGATCTCTCCTTGAGCAGAAAGCACTACAATCCGATCCACATCATGGACAATTTCATTCACTTTATGCTCTACGATCACCAGCGTCTGGTCTTGTGAAAGGTGGCGAATCGTATCCCACACCTGTGCGGTGCCTTCTTCGTCCAGCAAAGCTGTGGGTTCATCCAGAAAAAGCACCTCCGGCTCCATCGCCAGCACTGACGCAATGGCCAGACGCTGCTTCATCCCCTGTGACATGCTGCCAATAGGCATGTGTACATCACCTACCGAAAGTCCGACCTGCTTGAGCAGCTCGCGAATACGGGACGGCATTTGCTCCCGCGGAACCTGATTATTTTCCAGCACAAAAGCCAGTTCCTCATCTACATATGACATGCAAAACTGCGTATCCGGGTCTTGAAATACGATACCGGAAAGAGCCGGGATTACGGCAGCATCGCATTTCATAGGTACTTCTATCGTACGCGGAATCAGACCGCTCAACACCTGCAGCAGCGTTGATTTGCCGCATCCACTTGGCCCGAGCAGCAGCAGCTTTTCCCCTTTACGGACGGATAAAGACATATTATGAAAAAGCAGTTCCTGCTCACCGGGAAATTTCAAACGAAGACGGGTGATCGACGCCACCACATCCTCGGCTGCCCGGCTCACTAATCCAGCCCCTTGTAATCCTGCTCCGTTGCAGGTCTCAAGGTTCGTGTGACCCCGGTTACCTCCAGCGCCTTGGCCAGATAGAATGCGAATACCCCTGCAATCACAATGCTGCCTATCATTCGGAACCCAATATACAAAATGTAATTCCAGGTCGAAAGCTGATCAACATACCCGTAGCTGAAGTCCAAAATCAGAGAGGCGACAGCCGATCCAACAGCAGCCAGTGATGTGACCCAAAGGTTGGCGTTCCTGTACAGAAAAATCGCGAATAACAGCTCCGCTCCCAAGCCTTGCAGCAGACCATAGTACAAGGTGGACATTCCCCATTCGCTTCCCAGAAAAGCACTGACCGTGGCCGCAGCCACCTCTGCCAAAATCGCAACTCCCGGCTTGCGAATGATGAGATAAGCGAACGTGCCTGCCATGAACCACATGCCATACATCAGTTGTTCGGCGTGCAGACCGAATGGCTTCATCAAATCATAGGCAGGCCCCCATATTTTATAGACCAGCCCGAACACAACGGATATCACAATCGTGACCAAAATATCTGTCAGCTTCAACCCTTTGGACGCTCTTACATTCGTATTCATTGATGATACGCTCCCCTTTTTCCTTAAAATAGGCCTCTTGGCCAATAAAAAAAGCCTGTCCGGAGCTGAATCTCCAGGCAAGCTTTATGCGCAGTACTAAGGTGATCACCATACAAATCATCATTTGTCGATATATCTCATATAACCGTAGCCTATGCCGTTCTACTGAAATCAACCAAAGTCAGGGGCAAAACAAAATGCTCCCTCCATGGTCGTCCGCAGCATTTTACAGACCCGCAGTTCCTTAGCTTGTTATATGATATAAATCCATCGACAAACCGCAAAACAGGTGGTATTCCTGTTTCTTGTATAGTGCTCCAGGTTTCTCTACGCTGGCATTACCCAGATCAGATTTCACGGTCGGCGGCAAGGGCCACCCTCTCAGCCTGACTTTCTCAAGCTCCCGACAATGCTTTTTAATTCACTATAATGTACACCACATCTATGGCTTTGACAATCCTATTTACAATTCAATAACGATCTACACGGAAGATTGGCTCCCGGCTGAGGAATTCCTGTTCTGAATAGCATGTATGCCCATGACAACCACAATCAGTTCATAGCTATCCAGTAACATGGAACCATTTTCCAAATGAAATGCCCCGGACTGGAACCAGCGACTGGTCTGATTGAATACCGCCACGGTTTTCCCATCCTGCCCCAGTATGGTGTATTCCTTGGAGAATGCAGGAGATGTGATCTCATAGACACCTCGCGGTCCAGCATCATATTCATATCTTTTGGACATCAAGCTCATTCGGACTCTCAGGACACCGGCCAACTGCCCGGTAGCATCTCTCACTTCCCACTTTCCAACAAAAAAACGAAATTTGCCGCCAAACGCTAGTTGTCCTCCAGCGTCATATACATCTACGGACGAGTTAAAGGCGCTTTTCAAATCCACACTTCCCGCCACTTCGCCATTGCCATCCATAATCTCGGTCAGTCCTGTGCTAAAAAAGTTGTCTCTGAAAAACATCTCCATCTCTCATCACCCCGATTGCATAAATCATCCGTACTACTTTGCAGCCTTATTCCGCAATAGTTAATCCGAAAAAGCGTTTGGCCGTCTCCGTCGTCGCAATTTTAATTTCCATGACGCCTCGCCCTGTACATTCGGCAATCGTAGCGGCAATGTGAGCGAGATACAAGGGCTCATTACGGCCATCTTTCGGCTTCACGGGCAAATTACGCGGGGTCAGAAATGGAGCATCCGTTTCAATCATCAAACGGTCCAGCGGAATATCCCTGACCAGTTCACGCAAATGCTTGCCGCGCCGTTCGTCACAGATCCAGCCTGTAATACCAATATACAGATCCATTTCTATATACGTATGCAATTCCTGTGCAGTTCCGGTAAAGCAATGCACCACTGCCTTATCCACAACTCCCTGATGCTCCCGCAGCATAGCGACAAAGTCCTCATGCGCATCTCGTTCATGCAGAAATAACGGCATATTCAGCTCACCCGCCAGTTGGATTTGCTCCCCAAACCATCGGCGCTGCACATCACGTGGAGAAAAATCACGGTTATAGTCCAGTCCGCATTCCCCAATGGCTACGACTTCCGTCTGCCCCGCGAGCTGGCGGAGCTGCTGAATCGTATCTGTGCTGCAGCTTTTGGCATCATGGGGATGCACACCTGCCGTTGCATACAGCTTGCCCGGATAACGCGCCGCATATTGAGCAGCGTCTCGACTGCTGCGGACACTTGTTCCGGTAATAATCAGCGGCGTAATCCCTTCGACTGCCGCTCTCTCTACCACCTGCTCCTGATCCGCATGAAATGAACGGTGCATCAAATTCACGCCGATATCAATCAATGGTGTACCCATACCCATCTAAATCCCTCCTTTGTAAGCTACAATCTCGGATCAATCGGCTCCGATTCCTATGCTTCCCATACTTCCTTCACCGCAGCGCGGAACAAATCATCCAGTTGCTGATCACGCCCACCCTCCGTCTGCCGGAGCAAAGGTGCCTTCTGTTCAAAATAAGCAATTTGCTGCTGTATAAAATCATTCACCACCGAAAGCTGTGGCTCAATATCCAGCTCCTCGCCCGCTTTTTTACGTTCCAGCAAATGCCCGATGACCCGATAAAGCTCCGTATCTGATGGAACTAATTCCTCCAACAGTGTTTCAAATTCCATCGGAGGCATGCTGTTGTAACGCTCAATCCAGCCACAGGCCAGCAGCGGGCGCAGCACATAAAAATACTTTTTGATCTTCACCTGTTCTCCTTGCAAATAATCCCGGTAATTCCCCTTGGCCATATTCAGATAGTGATACAAGCAGGACTTCGGGGAAAAGGTTAACGGCGATATAGCGCGAATCTGATCAGCGACTGAGTATTGTTCCAGATAGGGAATCGGGGATTGCAGCCATTCCAGTAAAGGCGGATTGGACTTGCGAAACAAATTGAGCGCCTTTTTCAAATCCCAGCCGTTCATATCCAGCAAATCACTGATCGGCCGCTCAATCACATCGCGCTTGTCAAAAATGGACAAATACCATTCCATCGGCCTTACATAGATAAAACGCACATCATAGTCACTGTCCTGCGAAGGAAATCCCCATGCCCGACTGCCTGATTCACAGGCATATACAATACGCACTTGCTCCTCCTGCTCCAAGGCTCGCAGCTCACGCAAAATCGTTGCGCGCATGTCCGGCTTGATTAAATCGTGCTTATGCTCCATATCGGTCATGCTTATTCCCCCCATATATTTTAGCGTATTTTTTGAAGCTCTTCCCGGATGGATGCTTGCGTTCCATGCCTTAAGTACATGAAGCGCTGCATACCGATTGGAGATCACTGGACTCCAAAGTCCGGTAACAACCAGTTGTTGTCCTACTTCTGTCTCCAGCAATCCAAACAGCACCCTTGTATCCCTATGATCCTTAATTTTGGAAGTCGTGAACATGGTGAAAGTATTACAAACATGAATAAATTCCCTTTTTCATGCATTCCTTCCCTGTTAAAATAAAGAGATACATCCTTTCGCAGAATAGCACAGAAATGGGGAATCATCATGGCGAGAGAAAGCTTTGATAAAGAAATTCAATTTCTACGCATGTTGACATTGACCAGCGGCGCTTACAATCGGCAGCAATTTGCAGACAGACTGGGCATTTCGGTACATACCTTCGACAAGACAATTCGGCGGCTCAAAGAAATCGTCCAATCCGTGCAGCAGCAGCTGCCTGCGGAGCAGGGACATGATTTTAACGAGATGCTGCGCTTTAATTATTATGAATCCGCTGATCCACTACTACTATTCTTGTTTCGGGCCAAATCGCTCAAGGAATCGGAGAGTGTCCGTCTGGCTTTACTGCTGACAGTACTGCAATTACAGCCCCTGACCACCATGGAACTGCTGGATGCCTGCTGTGACGGACTGCCTTCCGACAGTACACTGCCGGATGAGAAAACAATCCGTTCGGACCTGAAATATCTGGTCGAAGTTGGTGTAGTTCGCAAGGAGCCCGGCGGCAGACCTTACCGCTATGCTGTTCGCAACGATCTGATCACAGGTCTGACAGATGAGGAATTACTGGACTTGTATGATTTTGTGGACATTATGGCCAACACCCAGCTTCCCTCCGTGCAGGGATATCTGCTGCGTGATCATTTGAAAAAAGCGATGCGCCGTCAAAGCGGAGATCGTGATATAGCGACCCCTTTTTTATATAAGTATCACTACTACTCACGCATTCTGGACGAGGCCCATATTCACCCGCTTTTGCATGCCATTCGGCAGCGGCGCTGCGTGACCTTTTTATATTTTTCGACGTCCAAACGTAGCATGTACGGGTCACAGAACACCAATCCGCTGTTTGAAAAAGAAACGGAAGGCCGGAAGCATACGATCCTGCCCTTGCAGGTCATCTATGATCATCAATACGGACGCTGGTATGTGCTGGGACACGTGGGCGGCAAGGGAATCATGAAGTTCCGTTTGGAAGGTATGACTCAATTGGTGGAGGGAAAGCCCGTGCCAGAGCAGCATTTTGCCGACCTGCTGGTGGTGCTGGAGGAAAAAATGCAATATAGCTGGCTTGTGGATACTGGACGCGCTGTAAAGGTTCGGGTACGTTTTTTTAATCCTGAGGGCGCAAAACGCAACTTTATCCGGGAACGTGTGCTGTCACAAGGACAATGGGGTACGATTACGGAGGAAGAAAGCGAATCTTTTATCTATGAAATTACGGTGAATGGAATTACCGAGATCAAACCGTGGATTCGCAGCTTCGGATCAAGCTGTGAGGTATTGGAGCCCGTGCGGCTGCGTAAGGAATTCAACCAGGAATGGAAGGAGCTGCAAGCCTATTATGAGCCTGTTCGAGAAAATATTTAACTATCAGATCGTCTCACGACTGGATGAATCGGGCGCTTTTGCCACCACATCGCAGGAAAGAGGCTGGCTCCAATCCATGCTGTCAGACTCGGCAGCGGCAGAGGCTTTTACCCCTTCAACGCTGGATAAGCTTCGACTGCTGCTGACAGACGATGAGCCGCTGGAGGTCGATGGGAGCTTGAAGGAAAAAGCGGGCAGCTCTGCTTCCTCCGTCTATCATCCACTCCTGCGTGTATTGCGTCCCATCCTGCGCTCCCGTTCAGGCATCTGTATGAACTACAGACTGCGCAACGGGCACATGCATGAGCGAATGTCCGGGTTTCCTTACAAGCTGGAATTTTCCATGGTCAAGAAAGAATGGAGCCTGCTGTGGTATAACCGCCGACACCGCGCGCTGATGTCTACCAAGCTGTCCAACATCGTAACCGTATCGGAAGAAGAGATTCCATCTGAAGAAGCAGAGAAATTGACCCAGCGTATACTCGGTATTCTGGAATCGTGCAAGGAACAGGGTATCATTGAGATTATTCCTGTATACAACGGGGAAATGTCCCGTATTTTATATGCTTTTTCCTGCTTTGAAAAAGAGGTTGAATACGTCCAGGAAGTAGATACCTATCGTATTACACTCACCTTTCAGGCAGACGAATGTGAATATGTGCTATCCAAAATCCGTTTCCTCGGCAAACGTGTCAAAGTCGTTCAAGGAGCCCGGCTGATTTCCCGCATGAAGGAGACAATCGCCAAAGCCCTCGCACGGTACGAAGAGGAATAGCTTTGCTGAAAAGGCCCTTCCTCGTCCGTTCATTAGACAAAGGAAAGGCCTTTTAAACGAGTTACGGCAAAGCTTGTCCGCGCGCGCTGACGTACAATTCATACCATTCCTCACGGGTCATCAGCTCGCTCTGACGCTCCGCATCCTGACACGCCTTGATTCGTTCAGGGTTGGCGCTGCCAATGACAGGCTGAATCCGTGCCGGATGCTTCATAAGCCAGCCCAGGACGATAGCTTCACGTGTCGTGTCTTTTTGAGAAGCCAGCTTTTGCACCAACTCTGCCGTCTTACGAACATGCTTCGGCTCTCCGTCCAAAGGCCCTCCGCTAAAACGCCCCTGAGCCAGCGGTCCCCACGCTTGAAGCTGAATATCCTCCGTTTGGCAATATTCCAGCAAGCCTTCACCAAAATGCACATTTGTTCCCGCCTGCTGATTCACATGCACTGTCTGATCTACAAAATGCAGATGTGCCAAGCTCATTTCCAGCTGATTCACGATCAATGGCTCCGTCAGGCTGCGCTCCAAAAAACGAATCTGGCTTACATTCATATTGGAAACGCCAAAATGCCGTACTTTGCCGGACGCCTTAAGCTTGCTGAACGCCTCTGCTACTTCTTCCGGTTCTACCAGTGGATCGGGGCGATGCAGCAGCAGGATGTCCAAATATTCGGTGCCCAGACGCTTGAGAATGCCGTCCACAGACTCCATAATATGAGCATATGAGAAGTCAAAACGGCCCGGGAGCGTGCCATCCGGCAGGAAAATCCCGCATTTCGACTGAATTACAATTTCCTCACGCAAACCGGGTTGTCCCTTTAAAATCCGACCGAAAATTTCTTCCGCTTTTCCCATGCGGTAAATGTCTGCATGATCAAACATCGTAATTCCGATGGAACGTGCTGCTTCCACGGCTTTTTCTGCTTCAATGATATGCTCCTGCGTAAATGGGGCATGACTCCATTCTCCACCAAAAGGCATACAACCAAGCGCCAAACGACTATCTGAGATTCCACGTTTCTGTAAAGGCATGATCTTCATTACTGCTCCTCCTTCATCCTCCAAAATATTTGGCGTCATATAATCTTTATCCGAATATCCCCATGCTCAAATAACGCTCTCCAGTATCTGGTGCAATACATAGCACCCGTTTGCCCGCTCCCAAACGACGGGCTTCCTGAATAGCTGTCCAGATCGTAGCTCCACTGGAGGGCCCCACGAGAATCCCTTCCTGGGCAGCAATCGCCCGGGTCATTGCAATCGCATCCTCATCGGAAACCTGTACGATTTCGTCATAAACCTTCGTATTCAGTACGTCAGGAATAAATCCCGGACTGGTGCCAACCAGCTTATGCGGACCGGGTTTTCCACCGGACAGCACTGGCGAACCCTTTGGCTCGACCACAACCACCCGTAGATCCGGCAAATGCTGGCGCAGCACTTCACCCGTTCCCGTGATGGTACCGCCTGTTCCCGAAGAAGCGACGAACACATCCAGCCTTCCCTCCGTCTGTTTCAAAATTTCAAGTGCCGTCGTTGTACGATGGATATCCGGGTTAGCCTCATTTTCAAATTGATGCGGGATAAAGCTCCCTTCAATTTCAGCCCCCAATTCAAGCGCCTTGCGAATCGCACCGGGCATCCGTTCCTCTGCCGGGGTCAGCACGACCTCAGCCCCGTATGCCTTCAAAATATTGATTCGTTCCTTCGTCATATTCGACGGCATCACCAGAATCGCACGGTAGCCTCGGGCGGCCGCATTCATCGCAAGTCCGATCCCCGTGTTGCCGCTAGTCGGCTCAATAATGGTGCCCCCTGGCTGTAGATGCCCTGCCTTTTCGGCCTCCGCGATCAGGTTGCCCGCCGCCCGATCCTTGACACTGCCACTTGGATTAAAATATTCCAGCTTTACATACACCTCTGCATCCTGCGGCCCTGTAAGCCGTTGCAACCGTACACAAGGCGTATCTCCAATTAAATCCGTAATTCGGTGTACCACTTTAAGTGTCATCGTTGTCCCCTCCTTGGCTGTTCCATACATCGTTATTTACTATCCTAATATCCTACTAACAAAATAACATAATTAGCTGCTCCCTACCCGTCGCTATTGTAAATTACATCAATCTTATCGATTTAGTATGTAAAATTCTTGCAAAACGGGTCGCCAGATATCGTCTGTAGTGATATACTCGCAGTACTATTTTTTCAGGAGGATACAAGAAATTTATGAGTACTCAAGAAACTATGACAGCAAATCGCTTTCCCCCCTCCTTGTTATGGCTGACACTTGGTGCCTTCGCCATCGGTATGACCGAATTCGTCATTATGGGACTGCTGCCCAATGTAGCCCATGATCTTCATGTTACGATTCCGCAAGCCGGACAGCTTATCACCAGCTACGCGCTGGGTGTGGCCATTGGTGCACCTGTGCTTACCGTATTAACCCACAAGGTGCCGCAAAAAAAGCTGCTCTGCCTGCTAATGACCATATTTATATTAGGCAATCTGTTTTCCGTCGTTGCGCCCAACTACGAGCTTCTTATTGCAGCCCGCATGGCTACCGCGTTATCACACGGAACCTTTTTGGGAGCCGGTTCCCTGATCGCCGCTCGACTGGTTCGTCCTGACAAGCGGGCGGGTGCCATTTCTATGGTATTGACCGGATTGACCGTAGCGAACATTATCGGCGTGCCCTTTGGTACCTTTATTGGGCAACAGCTCGGCTGGCGTGCTTCGTTTGGAGCCATTGTCGTGATCGGTCTCATTTCTCTTGCGGGCATCATTCGTTATATCCCGGTCATTCAGCAGGACAAGCCTTCCAGTCTCAAACAGGAAGTCCGAAGCCTGTTTCATCCCAAGGTACTGCTGATGCTGCTCACAGGGGCTATCGGCTGTGGCAGCCTGTTCTCTGTCTTTACGTACATTACGCCTTTGCTTACGGACATTAGCGGCTTTGCCGAGCATAGCATTACATGGATTCTCGTCCTGTTCGGGCTCGGCGTAACCATCGGCAACATCGTTGGCGGCAAGCTCGCAGATTGGAAGCTGCTGCCGTCCTTGGTTGCAAACTATGCTGTACTGGCCATTATTTTGGCTATTCTGACCTTTACGCTTCACAGCAAGGTACTGGCTGTCATCACCGTCTTTATCTGGGGGATTGCCGCATTCGGCATCATGCCGGGCATTCAGGTACGCATCATGAACCTGGCCTATGAAGCTCCTTTGCTCTCCTCCACCTCCAGCCATTCCGCTTTGAATCTGGGTAACGCAGGTGGCGCTTTTATCGGTGGAGTCGTTATTAACCAAATGGGACTGGCTGCCATCCCATGGGTCGCATCTCTTATCACCGTCGGCGGCCTGTTCCTTATGCTGGTCAGCTACATGATGGATCGCAAAACGGCTCTTACTGAAGCAGCAGATACACAGTCATAGAAAAAAGGGACTTTCGTTCATTGGAGCGCAAGTCCCTTTTTGGTGTATTTAATCGACGTATTTAACCAGTATAATTAAATCGAAAGGCTCTATCCAAATGCTCAGCTTAGCCAACGGTCAAAGAAGTCCCGATACCCCTGTTTCATCACCTTACTCGAAAACTGTTCCATGGCATATGCCTGATTCTCCATCGAAACCCGGCGAGGTGAAGCGACAGCCATATTAACCAGCTCGAACCAGTTTTTCTCATTCCCTGAAAAAGAATGTGTAGAACTGATATGTCCATAGCAAGGATGCTCCGGCTTGACGACGATTTTTCCCATGGCCAGCGCTTCGGTCAGCGGCATCGCGAACGTGTCGAATTTGGAGCAGCTCCAATACACCTTCGCCGTGTTCATCAGCGCAAACACCTCATCCTGCGTCAACGCAAATTGAAGCTTTACATTGTCCGGGATGTCATATTTTTTCATACTTTCCTTGTATCGTTCTCCGCCAAATACCATATAGACATCCTTGTCAGGATTATGTCGCGCATACTCCAGCACCAGATCAGGACGCCGATTCTCCTCATCTCTACCGATCCACATCACCCGGTTGTCCACAACCTGCGAAGGGTCGAAATGCTTTTCCACCAGCCGCTCATCGAATCCTATCGGGATCACCGTCACATCGGTTACGCCAAACTTCGATGCCAGCTCCTGCTTGAGAAAGGCAGTCTGTACGATAGCCTTGTCCACGATTTGATAAAAAGGCTTCATCATCTCGTAGCCTGTAAGCGCCGGATCAGGAAAACTGTGCGGAAAAAGCACACTGTTTTTAAAAAACATATTCAAATATGTAAAGCCGGATACCGTATAAATCACGTGCTCAATCTGCTGCTCATGGAGCTGGTCCAGTACGATGTCATAATTGACCAGATCACCCTTTTCGTGCTCATAACCCGCCAACCAGTCATGGCTGCTCACATGGCGCTCCGGTGATACAAATACGATATCCACTCCCAATTCCAGTCCAATCTGCTTCAGACGTTCTGCAAAAATACGAGGCCCCTGTGCTTCAGCAAATTGTATTTTTCTCATGACCAAGCCGACTTTTTTCATCCAGTTCCCCACTTTCTTGACAATCTTGATGCACCCTGTGTCTAAACTGCTATTTACACCGTTTAACTTGTCCCCATTCCATCATCGTTGCACATTCGTTCAAGCAGGCTAACGTTTCTCCCCGTTGAGCCTCTAATTGCTCTTTTGACCATTTGTCGCCGTTTCTATGCAGGTCCGTTCCAATCCGCTGTAAATCACTTTGAATAAGCATCAGCATCCACAGCGAAAATACTACAGCAAACATGCCATATTCCAGCAAAAATGCCGCTCGATCCACGCTTATACCCAACAGATCCCGCTGCTCCAGATACGTGTCCAACATACGAACACGCAAATCGGACGTCATGCGACGGGGGAACAACGGATGAGACATGTCGATCAGATGATACACATCCCACAGCGGTATGTTCAGATGAGCATGCTCCCAATCCAGCACCATGAGCCGTTCCCCGCTTAGCGCATAGTTCCCCGGATGAAGATCGCCATGCGACAGTACAAGCTGCTGAGCAAAAGACTGGTGTTCCAGCTGTACATAAATACGCTGAACCTGTTGCTTCGAGAATCCCAGTGAGCTGCAAAGCTCCAGCACTTCAGGCTTGCGCTCGTACAGCTCAGAAGCCATCTCCTCAATAAGCGGCTTCGGCCCTCGCAGCGGAAGGCCAGTAAAACAATCTGTTGGCAAAGCATGCCACCATGCGACAAGTCCAATAGCTCGCAACAGGGTTTCTTCTTCATGCAGATGCTGTAGCGGACCAAGGTCCTCAAAAATCATCCATTCCTCTTTGCCATCCGTGCCTGCGCCAGAACAGGCCAGCAGCCGGGGATAGATGGGTGGCAACGAAGCAAATACATGCTCATATACCCACCTCTCCCGGCCTCCCTGCTCATCATTGGTTAGCGGCTTGAACACATAGCTTTCAGAAGGCGATACGTAAAAGCGTTCTACATGCCGACCATTTGTACCTGTATATAAAATTTCACAATTCTGCGCCAGCGTATCATTCAAAGTACCGTCAGCATTCACATATTGATGAAAACGATTCATGGCTACCCAACTTTTTTGTATAAAATGTAATAGCAAGATCATATCACAGTCCTTGTTCCAAGCGAAGTCCAGATCGCCTTGAAGTAGCTCGACGTACCAAAAAGAGGCTTGTCCAATCAGATCCACGCGACCTGTTGGACAGCCCCTTGTCATATCCGTACTTCTATCCTGCTCTGATTAATATTTAGTATTGCCGGACTCGCTCGTGTTGCCGGATTTAAAGCCCTTGAACAATTGTGGCACATTGTGATAACGAGTGTTTGTAATTTTAGCTTTGCTGTTCGGACCATCCGATCTCAGGATCGAATCCTTTACATTGGAAATATCCGAGTTATCCAGAGTCATATTCACTGTGAATTTAGAGTCCCCAAGTTGGCGAACCAGCTTTCCGATATCATCGGCTCTAAAGTTTTTAATGTTAATCGTGCCTTCGGCATTGATTTGGAATACTTTGTCATAGGCATGGAACGCTCCACCGCCCGTAATGTTTACCGTACCTGGTTTTTTGAGCGTCAATGCATCTTCACCTACATCCTCCCACGTTACGTTGGAGATGGTTCCGTTGCCATAAACATGCACACCGTCCGCAGCAGGCGCAGCGATGATCACATTTTTCAATGTTGCATTATTTTCAAGCTTGAAAATAGGCTTTTGAGCCTCTTTCTGGCTTCCGTCCCCCAAGGTATCAGGATCGGCCACTACGGTCTTCCCTTTACCATCGTATACTTCTCCGGCTTTAACAAGTATCGTCTTATGAACGACTTCCGGAGCTGCATGAGCAGAATAATTGCCGACGAATAAAGCGACCAGCATACCTGATAAAGCAATACTCATTCCCTTTTTCAATACTTTGGCTGTTTTTGTGTTCATTCAATTCATCCCTCTCGTCAATTTTTTATTTCTGCCGCCGTATCTGAGCTGAGCAAAACGAGTAGACCTTCTCACCACCCTTCGACAATGAACCCATGAACCGATACACGTCTGTGTGGGATGATCCAATAAGTAATAAGTAACATATGTATACTTGGTATTTGGTTCAAAGTAATGAACTGCACTTTATTAAAAAACACAATTTGTAAATATAGCGATTTCATTTACAAATTGCATAATTCCATTATAGTCAAACTTCCAGTAATTTCAATATATAATTCGGCAAATTATGTCCTTATTTTCAACAAAGTACACAATTTTGCCTTTTTTATACTTGTTCAAATCTACTCTTCGGCGAATTACGCAGCGGAATTTTTCATGACTAACCGTCTACTATGTTCTATAGCATTCCATAGGGTGATAATTACATCATGAGCTTGTACCTCGCTTCTGATATGATCTATGCTATTGAAAGCGACGTTTGATGAACGTATAATGTATTTAGTGCTTTGAAGCGTTACATCTCAACATTACTGGTGAGAAAAGAGTGGTTATGGTGCAAAACAATAGAGAGATTCCATTAAGAGAACAAAATATTGTGCTCATTGGTTTTATGGGCGTAGGCAAAACAACGATTGGTTCCCATCTTGCGCGCAAGCTGTATCGGGATTTCGTGGATATTGACCAGGAAATTGAACAAGAGTACAACATGCCCACAACAGAGATTTTCAAGACATACGGAGAGCAGCGATTCCGTGAAATTGAAAAAGAGCATATTCTGAAGTTGTGCAGTAATACTCGTCTGAAAATCATTTCCGTTGGCGGGGGCGCGTTTTTA
Organism: Paenibacillus kribbensis; assembly: GCF_001705305.1. GTDB lineage: Bacteria > Bacillota > Bacilli > Paenibacillales > Paenibacillaceae > Paenibacillus > Paenibacillus kribbensis_B. Next base: position 49,182 of record NZ_MCBP01000003.1, on the reverse strand, counting down.
CAGGAAGAAGTGAAGCAGGCTTGTTTGGCTTCATCCATTGTTTTCTTCCTGGATTTAAATTGGAACTCCTGGAAAGATCGGCTCAAGATGCTGATTGACACCCGTCCAAATCTGCAAAACAAGACGTTAGAGGAAATTGAAGAACTTTTCCGTTCCAGACAGAATATTTATGCGGTGAATCACTCCAAGATCGATACAGATCAGTTGGATGCGGAAGAAGTCGCAGACTATATTATCCAAACTCTAAATCTGGGCTGGGAGTTGTATGAGCCTACTCGGGGATTGAATTAAAAATTACAAAAAGGAAGACCCAACCATGCCACTGCATGAGGGCCTTCCTTTTTTTGTTCACTGCGGATTCACGCTTATCGGCAGTAATGCCATGCATCCTCTAATTGTGACGATGCAGCACCGTCAATATTTCTCTCAGTTCGGTGACAGGAATCTGCCCAGGCGCGGAAGCTTTCTTGGCAGCCCCAAAGGTCAGAGCCGAACCAAACAGTTCTCCGGTCAGACGGCTCACGACACCTCTTCCCGCCATCGACATCGTAATTATAGGCCGATCTGCATACTCCTCTGCCATCGTACGCGTTGCATCCAGCAAGATCAGCACATCGGCTGTATTCGTTGGCATAACTGCTATTTTAGGCAGATCGCCTCCCAATTCCTGCGCCTTACGCAACCGGGATACGATTTCCTCCTTCGGCGGCGTCTTCTGGAAATCATGATTGGATATAATCACATACACTTGATGCTGATGCGCAGCTTCTACCAGTGTCTTCACATCAGCTTCCTCATTGAAAAGCTCCACATCAATGAGTTCTACTTGCCCCGTCTCGGCCACCGTGCGGTTCAACTCCACATAACTCGCCGCACTGATCTCCTTTTCTCCACCTTCCCGAGCACTGCGAAACGTAAAGACGAGTGGAATATTTCCTAAAATTGACCGAATTTCATTCAAGGCAGCCTTAACCTGTTCCAAGTCCTCCACATGCTCAAAAAAATCAACTCTCCACTCTACGATATCCAGGTCAAGTGTGCGCAAATAGGCAGCCTCTTCCTTCAATTGCTCCAACGTTTCTCCCACCATTGGAACACAAATTTTAGGCGCTCCTTCACCGATCAGTACATCTTTCACCTTTACGATTTTTGCCATTTCTATTCCACTCCCCAATTCATAGTTTTAAGTCGAACATTTTTACAATATTTCATAGTGTAACGCATTCTGAATAAGCATGCAGATGATTAAGCCCGGCTTGTTGGCTTACTCTGAATCAAGTGCAATTTGCGGGGATAATTTGCGACTTGATGGAAAAACGGCACTATACCGGAAATTAACAAACACTGCCAGCGCAATCCCAACCGCATTCACAATCAGAGCCAGCATAAAAACACTGGATATTTGAGAATGCTTCAAAAGAAAGCCGGTAAACACGGGAATAACCGTGTACGACAGCGAAGTGGCTGTGTAAACAAATCCGGTGATCTGCCCTTTTCGTTCACTAAAAAATTCACTCATGACGGTTAACGTCAGCTGAAGCACACCCGAGATGGAAAACCCGATAACACTTGAACAAATAATAGCCGCCGCCTGTGATTTGAACAGGAGAAGCGCTCCAAATGCCAACAAGGAGATACATGGGTAAATGAGAATAATGTGAACAGGCTTGACCCACTTTCTTAACACAATAACCAGTACAAACACGGAAACCAGTGAGCCAACATTGTAATAAACCAATAGTCTAAGAGACTCTGATTCGGTCAGACCGATAAACTGCTGTCCAAAGGTAGGCAGCCACAGCTGAACAATATACAGCAAGGTCGGTCCTGTAAAGCCGAGTAAAATAAGGCTCAGTCCTTCCTGCCAAAACCGCGGCTGGCTCCGGTCATTTGCCGCCAATTTTACCGTTTGTTCAACAGAAGTATCACGTAAGGACTCCTTTGGCGACTGAACCCGCATGTCTGGAAATTTCATTTTGAACAGGTAGATCGCATTCAGACCAAATATGAGCGCCGGTATAAAGAATGAGAACCCGTAAAAAATATCGTGATTCATAAAAAAGATGATCATTAACGGTAAAAATGCCGCCCCAATGGATATAAAGCCTCTCACCAAAACTGTAGCCGAACCGGAGGACTGCGGGAACGCCTCGATCAGTGCCGGATAGGTGCCCGAATCGAGCAAGGAATTCGCCACGCCGGCCAGTACAGCCAGCACCATCGCCATTTCAAAGCTGGGGCTCAGCGGTATACCAACCAGGAAAACGGCCATCAGCAGCCCTGCGGCCACAATAAACGGCTTGCGACCATAACGGTCAGAGAGCACTCCGGATATGTACAGCGTAAACAGCCTGCCAAATCCCATCGCGGAAACCAAAAGACTGATGCCCGCCTGATCTGTATGAAAATGCTCTGTTAAAAAGGACATGTGTGACGCCAGCATAATATTAAACATACCAAACAGAAGATAGTTTACATACAGGCCAGCCGCCACCGGGAAAGAAGAACGTTTCATCATGAATTCACCTGCTTTTGTAAGTAAGTCTTGTGGCATTACTAATGTGAATCATTTCACATTTTCTGTATTGATGATGAAGTATAGAACACATTTTAAAATTTATCAAGCTAAAATACTGCGGGACACAGCTTAGACACGCTTATGCGTTTTCAGATAAAATTCCTCGCCATAGCTAAGTGCAAAGTTCCGAAAGTCCACGACCGCCGGGGATAAATATCTATTTTTGATGCTCGCCAGATAGATAAACCGCTCGTATTCGGGATTTACAATAGGCAATATTTTGACGTTAAAATAATCCAGCGAAGAAATTCGGGGCATGACTGCGATCCCGTAATTGACAGACACCAGTCCCGCCATTGCTGTATCCTCTTCAATCTCGCAAATGATTTGTGGCGTAACCTTTACTTTGGCAAACAAATTTTCAATAATGGGCCGGATACCGCTTTTTTTGTTAAAAAAGATAAACGGATAGGCCGCTGTATCCTTGAGATCAATTTGATTCAGTGAAGCCAACGGATGATCGGGTGAAACAATAACGACCAGTTCCTGCTGAGCCAGCGGAATGAATTCCACATCCGGTTCATTTTCAACGTGAGAGCAGAATGCCACATCATAGTGCTCTTGCTTCAGTCCTTGAATAATATCGTTCGTATTCCCTTGGTGAAAAGAAAAGGATATATCTTGGTGACCGTCCAAAGCCGAGAAAGCTTGAATTATCGTCGGAATGAAATGAGAGCCCAACGTGTAGATAAACGCCAAATCTATGGTCCCCTGGCTTGGACTCACCAATTCCCGCAAATCATGCTCTCCCTTCTCCAATTCGTCCATTGCATGCTCCACATACTTTAGAAAAAAACGCCCGTATTTGTTCAGCCGAACATTTCTTCCCTGCTTTTCAAACAAATGAACCCCTAAATCCTTTTCCAATTCTGAAATTGCATGACTCAAACTGGGCTGAGTAATACATAATCGTGCAGCGGCCTGGGTAAAATGCTCCATTTCTGCAAGTACACGAAAATATTGTAAGTGTTTCAGGTTCATAACATGGAGTCTCCTTCATTGATTTATATTTAAAATTATAGACCTAAACTATAGAAAATAATAGAAATATGCATTGGATTTATAATACCACTCCTTAATATAATAAAGGCATATCATAATTGAGTCATTGAAATATTGTGAATATTTTCACTTTATTTCAGGCTTACTGCAGTACGGCTGGACAATGCCTACTTAGGCCATTGATCTAAAAATTAAGTTGGGAGTTACACCTTATGAAAAATCCTTATATCAGAATGGCAGCAGGGCTTTACATCAACTATTTTCTTCTAGGTATGATCAATGTTATTCTCTCCTCGAATATGAGCTTCCTGACCGTGCAATTGAACACGGATAAGGCTGCCATCGGTTATCTGGTGTCAGCCATCGGGATCGGCAAGTTGCTGGCGCTCGGGGTAGCCGGAAAAATGTCAGACAAATACGGAAGGAAACCGCTCATTGTTATTGCATCCTTTGCGTATTTAATTTTTTTGATCGGCATTCCCCTTGCACCCAACTATGCCGTGGCCTTTGCATTTGCCATTATCGCAGGGGTTTGTAACTCCATGATGGATGCGGGAACTTATCCTGCACTAATTGAAGGGTTCGGAAAAAAAGCCGGATCTGCAACCGTCCTGGTCAAAGCATCCGTTTCTATCGGTGCCATTGTTATTCCGTTCATGATCGCATTCTTTATCGATCACAATATGTTCTATGGCTACTCCTTCTTTATTCCGGCAGGTATTTATCTGCTGAGTGGTATCTACTTGTCGATGACAGCCTTTCCCAATCACAAAATGGAGGAACAAGAGGCTACAACCAACGCTGCCCAATCGGTGGACACTTTCCGCAGTGAGCCTAAGTTTTGGCAAGAGGGTCTGTCCCTGATCATTATCGGTTTTACTTCTACTGTATTGTTCATGATCGTGCAGCTATGGCTGCCTACCTTTGGTCAAGAGGCCCTGGGCATGGAGAAAGCTAGTGCCATTAAACTGCTGAGCTATTATAGTATAGGTTCGTTGGTTTCCGTTATTTTGTTAGCCGTGGCACTTGGCAGACTCATTAAACCGGTTACCGTCATGATTGTGTATCCGTTTATTGCCTTGCTTTCCTTGCTGGCTTTAATTACATGGCACAATCCTGTCTCCACTATAATCAGTTCATTCTTAATTGGCTTGTCGACCGCAGGCATATTCCAAATCGCTCTTACTGTTATGACCGAATTTTTCCGCAAAAACAAAGGGACTACAACTTCTCTCGTGAACATTGCAGCCAGTCTTGCATTCATCTTGATGCCGCTCGCTACCGGGGTCATGTCCAAAAGTCTGGGAATTACCTCGGTATTCATTCTGGATATCGCGATTGCCGTAGTCAGTATATTGCTGGCCATGTTTGTTGCTTATCGATATAAAAAAGTGTTTCATTAAACTACACAATTAACCTGGAGGCGTATATTATGAAAAATGCTGGACGTATTGACGGAAGAACACAACTTATCGGACTACTTGCAACACCTATCGGACACTCTTTGTCTCCGGCTATGCACAACCTTGCGTTTGAAAAACTCGGGCTGAACAATGTGTATATGGCTTTTGAAGTAGGGAATGAACAGCTGGAAGAAGTGGTACGAGGTCTACGAGCCTTGAATATACGCGGCTATAACGTATCGATGCCTAACAAGACAACTATTCTTCAGTACCTTGATGAGCTGGACGATAGCGCCAGATTTACCGGAGCAGTCAATACTGTGGTAAATACGGATGGTAAACTGAAAGGCTACAGTACAGACGGATCTGGTTACGTTCGCAACCTGCGTGAACACGGGATTGATCTGAAAGGCAAAAAAATGACACTCGTCGGCTCTGGCGGTGCTGCTACTCCGATTGCCATTGAAGCCGCTCGGGCTGGCCTGGCTGAAATTTCTATCTTCGCCCGCGACGATCAATTCTTTGCCCGTGCAGTGGAAAATGTCCGCATAATTAATGAAGATATGAAACACGCCCAGGTCAAGGCGAATATTTATCCACTGGAAGACCAGGAACAATTACGTGAAGAGATTCGTACAAGTCATATTTTCGCTAACGGTACAGGCGTTGGCATGAAACCGCTGGAAGGTAAAAGCGTGATTGAAGATGTGACTATGCTTCGTTCCGACCTGATCGTGACCGATGTCGTATACAGCCCGGCTAAATCCAGGCTGATGGAACAAGCCGAATCCGTAGGCGCAACCGCCATTAACGGTCTGGGCATGATGCTGTGGCAGGGAGCACTGGCCTTTGAATTGTGGACAGGCCAAGAAATGCCAGTCTCTTACATCAAAGAACAGCTTTTTGCTGACAAGCTGTAAGGCACGGGGTTACAGCAAGCATAGCATTCAAAACTTTCTTTCTATTATATACATCAAAAAAGGCTATGCCCGGTGAATGAACACTTCTACCGGGCATAGCCTTTTGTATTCAGCCTATATTGCTTTTTCGTTAGTCCTTGTATGGGTCGAACTCATTGGCCCCAGCCATGCATACTCCAATCGGCTTCAGCTCATGCAGAACTTCCACAGTCTCAGAATGAGCGTCCAGTACCTCACGCAGCTTCCGGTAGACGAATGGACTTTCATCTGTCCCCGCTCCGCGCAGCTCAACACCATAGCTTAGAACGGCCTCCTTCATCTGCTGGTCTGTAATTTGGCCGCCACTCCGTGTACGGGTTTTCCAATTCATTTTACCGGCCGCCTGGGTGCGGCTCATAATACGACCTGCCCCATGAACGGTACTATAATAGGAGTCCCGATTTTCTACCGTATCCTTCCCCTGTACAATGACCGAAATATCCCCCATGCTTCCCCCAATAAAGCCCATTTGTCCAGGGGCTGAAGGAGTAGCGCCTTTGCGGACAACGATTGTGTCACGTCCATTATGCTGTTCCTTCCATGCATAGTTATGATGATTATGCACGACAATGTCCGCTTCGGTCCCCATAATACCAAGCACTTGATCTATAACATAATCACGTCCCGCATAAGCATAACGTCCGGCAAGCCGCATCGCACGGTAGTACATGTCCCCCAGCTCGCTGTTCATGTCCAGCAGCACTGGCGGCTGATCCATATGCTCGCCCGGCGCTTTACCGAGAAAATCCCGTCCAGCGGCCAGGTTTAAAAACCCGCTCGCCGTTTTATGCCCAAAGCCCCGGCTGCCAAAATGATTCGCAATCCAGACCTGCCCTGTCGCTTCCTCTATGAATACATCAACAAAATGATTACCGCTTCCTACCGTACCCAGTTGTTCTCTCGCCAGGGACTTGAGTTTGTCATGCTCCTGTTTCCCAATCGCTGCATATACCGCCCAATCGGGATCATCGAACAGCTCATGATCGACCTGAACCGCATTCACACGACCTACGCCAAACGAAACATGACGTGCAATTTTATCCATGATGAATGAAATATGGGACTTAACATCCGCCGCAAACAACTTGGTTCTTACCGCTTTATTTCCGCAGCCAATATCATAGCCGACGCCCGAAGGCGAAATTTGTCCGTCATACACCACTACACCGCCGATGGGCTGACTGTAGCCTTTATGATGATCCGCCATCAGCAGCGCCTGAATCACATTGCCATTCTCCGCACACGTACGTGCTTGTGATAACGCTCCTGTATCGGGCGCTCCCCATACCCGTACGCCATGGATTTCTTGATAAGCCATTGTTTTTTTCCTCCTGTAGTGACTTCATTTCGAATGTTGTACCTGCTCATTGCATTATGTACGTTTTGGGACCTCCCGAACAGGGCGGAAGTATTACAAGCCAAATAGCAGATGATTCTAAGAAACCGAAAAGAAAAGGATATCCTCTCAGTCAACGAGACTGCAAGATATCCTGTATGCCGCTAATATAATAGAAGCAGTTAAAATGGACCTATGTTGTCGCATTAATCACGAACTGCAACGTTTAACTCATTTCATTCGGCTTTATATACCGTCGATGCTACTGTGCCGCTGCATGCGTACGCTTAAAATCTTCCTTCACCGCAACTAGCAGTGCTTCATTCACCAGTAGCTCCAAGCCCGACAAGGCTAACGCTTTGGCTCCAGTCACTAAGGCTTCCTCTCCCTTTGCAGAGCCAGCCGCTTCCCGAAACTCCACTGTGTGAGCGATGAGATCATCCGGGCCGATTTTAATATAAGCATGTGCAGTCGGGATAACATGGCTCACATTGCCTGCATCGGTCGAACCCAGCCCGGCACGAGGGCCACGATCCAGCTGTTCTCCCAGCGCTTCCAGCTCACGGCCAACTATCTCGTCCAGCGGATCGTTCAGAATGAAATCGCGCACTTCATTTTGAAAACGTTCGATTCTCACAGTAGCTCCTGTTGCCAATGCAGCAGCTTCTGCAATATGACGAACCTTCGTGGAAACCTCCTCTGTGCGCTGCCAAGTACTCGCCCGAATGAAAAAGCGAGCCGATGCATAATCTGGAATGATATTGGGCGCGTCCCCTCCATGCGTAATGATGCCATGAATACGCACATCAGTCGGCAATTGCTGGCGCAAAGCATTGATACCGCTGAACAACAGCAGCACCGCATCAAGCGCATTAATTCCCTGCTCTGGTGATCCTGCAGCATGAGCCGCTTTGCCGTAAAAATGAAAGTCCAGCGGGTCAACCGCCAGACTCGGGGATGTCAGCCGGGTCACACCGGATGGATGAACCATCAGTGCAGCATCAATCCCCTCGAACAGCCTGTGTCTCACAAAGTTGCCTTTTGCACTGCCATTAGGACCGCCTTCTTCCGCGGGCGTACCGAACACATACACCTCACCCCCCGTCTCGTCAATCACCTGCGCCAAGGCGATGGCTGCTGCTGTGCTTGCGGTTCCGATAATATTGTGACCGCAAGCATGGCCGAGACCGGGCAATGCATCATATTCAGCCAAGTATCCGATTCTCGGACCCGGTTTAGCCGAAGCCTTGCGGGCAACAAATCCGGTTTCGTGTCCCGCTACATTACGAGTAACCTCAAATCCCGCTTGTTCCAAAATACCCGTCAGCGCCTTGGAGGCTTGGAATTCCTGATTGCCGATTTCGGGATTAGCGTGAATAAATCGGCTCGTCTCCGTATATAGCTGACGAGACTTCTCAATGTTCTCAACAATCCGCTGTCTACGTGTATCCACCGTATTGGCTGCACTCATCGCAATCTCTCCTCATTTCGAAAATAGATTATTATTCTCCCAACCCTACTTCTATCAGACATCCTTATTTCTTTTGCGCTTTAACATCCGCCACCAGCTTATCCAATGTGGCCTGCAGCTCCCCGGCAGACTGGTCTACTACCACGTTAGCTCCTTTGGAATCCTGTTTTACAGCCTCGGCTACATCAGCATCATGGTACAAATCCACGATCGTTTTGTAGGTCGCATTATCTTTATCCTCCGCACGGGCAGCAAACACGTTCACATAGGGCTTCGCTTCTTCGCTGCTTGCATCATCCTTGTAAATAGCCCCATCCAGCTTGAGCCCGGCATCCGTAGCAACACCGCTGTTAACGGCTGAGGCGGCTACATCAGACAAGACACGCGGCGTCTGCTGGGCGACAACAGGAACAATCTCCAGCTTTTTTGGGTTACCTTCTATTTCATCCGTAGTCGGATACAGACCCGAATCCTGTTTTAATTGAATCAGCCCGGCAGACTGAAGCAGCTTTAAAGCCCGTCCCTGATTCGAGGGATCATCCGGTATAGCAATTTTTGAGCCGTCAGGAATATCCGATACGTTTTTAAATTTTTCGGAGTACAATGCCATAGGAGCGATGATCGTTGCACCGATAGGAACGATACTCACATCGTTTTCCACATTAAACTGACTGAGAAAGGCCAAATGTTGAAAGGAATTCAAATCCACCTCTTTATTAGCAAGCGCCTTATTGGGTAATGTATAATCCGAGAAACTGATCAGCTCAATTTCAATATTTTTGGCCTCCGCTTTCTTCTTAAGTACATCCCAATACGTATCCTCCGATCCTGAAACCCCGATTTTAACATGCACTTTTTCATTTGCATTTGAGCCCGAACCGTTAGCAGAGCAAGCAGATAGAACAGATACACTAAGAATAGCGAGTAGACCCAGGCGAATTATTTTTTTCATTTTCATTTCCCCTTTAATCGTTATGTATAATACTTGTATCCAATTAACGCCGTAGAAATTTACGAGACAAGTAGTTCCCAGCATATTGGGCGACCTGTACAAAGACGATCAGCAATACAATCGTGACCATCATGACCGAAGTATCGAAGCGTTGATAACCATAGGTCATTGCCAGATTCCCCAGACCACCTCCGCCCACGGTACCAGCCATGGCAGAGAAATCAATCAAGGCCACCGTAATAAACGTCAAGCCAAGAATTAGAGGTCCCAGCGCTTCCCGAATCAGCACACCCGTGATGATCTGAAAAGGAGTTGCTCCCAGCGCCTTGGCAGCTTCTATCATGCCTGGATCTATGGAGACCAGATTATTTTCCACAATTCTCGCAACAGCAAAGGCTGCTACAATGGTCATTGGGAAAATAGCCGCCGTGGTTCCAATCGTGGTTCCCATGACTAAACGCGTAAACGGACTAATCGCCACTAAAAAAATGATAAACGGAATCGGGCGGATGATATTAATCAGCAAATTCAGAAACATAAACACAAACTTGTTTTCAAACAAGCTCCCTTTACGTGTCACATACAGCACTAAACCAATTATAAGCCCCAGAATACTGGCAAAAATCAGCGTGACAACAACCATCAAAAGCGTTTGTCCCGTAGCCTCCACTACCTTGAGCCAAAACGTATCCCAATTAACTCTCATGATCGACGACCTCCCTGACTTCCACCGTCGTTCGCAGTTCCTCCACAACCATCTGAACTTCGTCTTCTGCCCCGATTAATTCGACAATTAAGCTTCCAAACAGCGCTCCCTGCAGCTCATTAATGCTTCCATATACAATGTTGTAATCCAGCTTATACTTGCGTGTCGCTCTTGACAGCACCGGTTCACTGGTCGCCCCATCCCGAAAAACAAGTCTGTACAGCCGACCGGCATGATGCTCCCGAATCTTGCTCAGCAGCTTGGGCGAGAGTTGGTCATTCAGTACGGAGCGGATAAAATTTTTTGTCGTCTTCGTCTGCGGATTGGCAAATACATCGAACACACTGCCCTGCTCAATCACCCTACCGTTCTCCATCACCGCCACACGGTCACAAATACTGCGAATCACGTTCATTTCATGGGTAATAAGCAAGATCGTAATCTGGTACTCTTCATTTACTTTTTTCAGCAGCCTCAATATGTCTTCAGTCGTCTCCGGATCGAGTGCCGAGGTCGCTTCATCACATATTAGGATATCGGGCGAATTCGCCAGTGCTCTGGCAATACCGACCCGTTGCTTTTGCCCGCCAGATAGCTGCTCCGGATAGGAATCCTCCTTGTCCTCCAATCCAACAAATTGTAGCAACTCCTTAACACGGGCATCTATCTGCGCCTTGGGCAGTTTAGCCAGTTTTAGCGGATAAGCCAGATTCCCGTAGACAGTACGAGAGTTAAACAAATTAAAGGTCTGGAATACCATCCCGATCCGTCTTCTTAAATTCCTCAGCTCCTTGGGACGTATCCGGGTAATATCCTGATCATTAACGACAATTCGTCCCTCTGAGGGGCGTTCCAGTAAATTGACCAGCCGCAGCAGCGTACTTTTTCCTGCACCACTAAAGCCAATCACGCCGAAAATTTCTCCCTTTTCAACAGATAACGAAACCTCTTCCAGTGCACTTACCTTACGATTGGGTAAAGAAAATATTTTGCTAACTTGTTCAAACTTTATCAAACTGCTTCCCCCTTACGTCTAAAATCTATGCCTCCGTCCCAATTTAGTAATCCGGTTGAATTAATCGGATTTATACCTAAAAAAAAGCTCCCATATCTTCGGTTGGCCGAAGGTGGAATTTTTTAACTATATATTGTATTGTTAACACCTTAAGTCAAGAAGGAGAATCTGTCAATAAAAAATGAATATAACTTTCCGACTCCTGTAATCACAATTACTTACATTTTTAGGACCACAAAACCAAATAAGGCTAACCGTATATTTGCAAAATTGCAAAATCGGCAGCCTTTGTGCTTGTGTCATATTGATCATTCAACAAACTAATGCGCAGACGACGTATTTTTCAAATCCGCTTCATAACGAAGGCCGATCTGCTGTCTTGCATCCTCCATCACTTCAGCGACTGCAAGTGAACACTCCAATGAGTTAATGGAACTGTTGCGTTCTCCAATTTTGATCAGATCCATAAACTCCTGAATTTCATAATACATCGGCTCACGTGTCTGAGCTTTCGTCAAATCCTCAATGGTGCCGTCCCGATAATGGATTTTCACCTCATAAGGCTGGCTGATTTTGTCGATCACCATCGTTCCATTCTCACCCTGAATTTCAGCAGGCAGATAGGAATCGGTGATTTTGGAATACATGACGACTGCATCCATATCAGGATATCGCATCACAATACTGCCCTCGCCATCGACACCGGAGGACAAGAGCACGCCGACCGCACGAACCTCATCCGGTTTGCCGAACAATGCCACCATGGGATATAAGCAATACACTCCCAAATCCATCAAGGAACCATTGGAAAAAGCAGGGTTGAACGCATTTAATACATTTCCTTGCTTAAAAGCATCAAAACGTGAGGAGTATTGACAGTAGCTTGCAAAATAACGCCGAACCCGGCCTATTTTATACATATGTTCCTTTATGATTTTAAAGTTGGGCATAAGCGTGGATTTAACGGCCTCCATCAACAGAACATTGTTGTTGCGTGCGGCTTCGAGCATGCTCCGCACCTCTGTTGCATTTGAAGCAAACGGCTTCTCACAGAGCACATGCTTTCCGCGATTCATACACATAATCGCCTGCTCCGCATGCAAGGAATTGGGACTGGCAATATATACGGCATCCACCTGATCGCTGGCAGCCATTTGAGCCAGGTCTGTAAAAACCTCTGCTTGGCTATTATATTGAGCAGCAAAAGCTTTGCCTTTATCCTCTGTTCGTGAGTATACCGCGGTCAGGGAAAATTCGTCCGTCTCCATCGCGGCTTGAATAAACCTTTCCGTTATCCAGTTGGTTCCAACAATGCCAAAACGCATCACAGTATCCCATCCTCCCCGTGAGTCATTCTCATTCAAATATATGTATCTATTCTCGCATTCTAACCAAGGCTTGTCCACTATATCGTAGATATATCTTGTTCTTCAACATCCTTCATTCGACAAAAAAAGACTGTAGTCATCAGCTCCATCTATTTCTGATTGTACTACAGTCTTTGTATGTTTTTAATTTTATGCCTTCAATGCGCGGACTTCTGATTCAGATAAGCCAGACGCTTTTACAATCACTTCGATTTCAAGGCCCATATTAAGCATGTTCCGTGCAATTTCAAGAGCTTTTTGGCGCTCTCCTTCAGCTTTACCTTCAGCCTTACCCTCAGCTTTACCTTCGAGCTTTCCCTCAGCCTTTCCTAGCTTCAAGCCTTCTTCCCTTGCGCCTTCTATCATAGAAGCCTCATCATGCAGGTACTTTTGTCGGGCTTCATACTGCAAACGTGCCTCTTTATCCTGACTTAGAAACTCCAGCGTAGTCATCGCCTTTTTCAAACCAGGTTCATTCATGGCTAGCACCTCCCATTGAGATGGATTAATTCCCTTTAAAAATAAAAGCCAGTTGACCAAACCGCCGCTGCCAGCCTGGACAACTTGCTCATCCAGCTTGGGCAGCTCTAAAAAATGCAACTCCATATCATCACTAAACGGAATGCCTGTACGGTCCTCCGTCAAATGAAACACATTATGATATCGGCTGTTCGGCAGGAAAGAGTAATTCAAAATGTTGATTGTCACACACTTTCTCAGCAGCTTGTAAGATTGGCCTTCGTATAATTGTCCTGCGTACTGCTTACTCCAATAGAATAAGGTTCGCTTATCCATGTCGTATTTATTAAAAAGCTGCATCTCCACATTAATAAGCTGACCTTCCGACGTTCTGGCTCGAATATCTAAAATAGACTGCTTATCACGCGGTGCGTCTTTATCCGTATACGGATTCAAAAGTATTATTTCTGTTAATGGAGGTTTCCCCGCTTCCTCAAAAGTACGATTTAGGAAAGTTAAAAGCACATCACGATTTTCCTCACTTCCAAAAATACGCTTGAACAAAAAGTCATTCCGGGGATCCAGCATTTCTACCAATAGAATCAGCTCCATCTGCTCATATTATACCACGACCTTTAATAAGAAAACACAAAACAGAACACTTGTTCTCGTTTCCATAAAATAAAATATACCAGCTTCATAAGCATCAGACTATATTCCTGATGAATCATTTTCAGTGAGCTTATCTGCATATATGTGCATATTTTTCAGATCGTATAACGCAAAAAAACCGTCCTCTCAGACGGTGAGTAAAACTTATTTTTTTAAAATCACCTTGCCTACTTCTGTTAAAATGGCATCCATAGAAGCCGGGTCATGTACATCATACTCATCAATGTTCAGACGCAGTACAGGGCAGGCATCGAACTCGTTGATCCAATTGGAATATCGGCGATGCATTTGCTCCCAATAGGCTCTCTCGGTCTGGATCTCCATCTCGCGACCGCGTTCCTGAATCCGATTCAGTATGGATGGCAGGCTGCCTTCCAGGTAGATGAGCACATCGGGGTGCGGGAAAAATGGCGTCATCACCATCGCCTCAAACAGGCTAGTGTACGTTTCATAATCCGTAGGGTTCATCGTTCCCTGATCGGCATGCATTTTCGCAAAGATGCCTGTGTCCTCATAAATGGAACGATCCTGCACGAAGCCACCACCGGATAAGAAAATATTTTTTTGCTCCTTGAAGCGCTCAGCGAGAAAATAAATTTGCAGATGGAAGCTCCATCTTTCGAAATCATGATAAAACTTTTCCAGATACGGATTATGATCAACCTGCTCCAAAGAGGTTTTAAAACCCAGGCGTTCAGCCAAAGCAGCCGTTAGCGTGGATTTCCCTACACCTACCGTGCCCGCCACCGTAATCAGGGCATTCGCGGGAATGTTGTAATTATTCATTGAATAAGCTCCTTTACATCGGAAACAATTTGTTCGAACTGTGCTTGGTTTTGTACAAAATCAATCTCATTCCCATTAATGGTCAATATACGGGGCGAAGGGGATTGCTCAGCAAGAAACTGAATGCCTTTATCATAATCCTTAATTAATTGCTCCAGATAGGCGGGGTCCATCTCCTGTTCAAACGAACGGGCCCGCTTACGGATTCTGCCCAGTAAAGTATCCAAATCGGCTCTAATATAGATGATAATGTCCGGCTTAGGCATGTCATCTGTCAGCAGATGATAGATTTGACGATATTTTTCAAGCTTTACACCCTTAAGTGTACGTTCAGCAAAAATCAGATTCTTGTAGATATGATAGTCAGAAATAACAGGCTGAGCCTTCTCCAGATATTGCAGGCCAGTATCCTCCAACTGCTTATATCGGTTGCAGAGAAAGAACATTTCCAGTTGAAAGCTCCATTCATCTATATTTTGATAAAATTTGTCGAGAAACGGGTTCTCTTCAACAATTTCTTTAATGATCGGCATATGCAGCTCGGTTGAAAGCATCGAAGTCAACGTTGTTTTACCTGCTCCGATAGGCCCTTCAACAGCGATAAAAGGGGCATGTTTCATGCGGTTCCGTTCCTCCTTGTACTCCAGTCCATCCTGTGGACAACTATCCTATTGTATCACAAGGAAGTATGTTAAAGGCATATCAAATCTATGGATAAAACAAAAAAACAGAGCTGCCATATCCTGCTTCATAGCCATCTCTGTTTCTTCTCAAATATTTCTGTCAGTCACTCATTTAAACCAGCCTTTTTCATTAAAACGTGTAATCGCCTCAATTCGGTTGCTGACACCCAGCTTGTCGAGAATGACTGAGATGTAATTGCGCACCGTCCCTGTCGTTAAATACAGTTCACCAGCAATCTCCTTCGTGTTCTTCCCATCAGCAATGAGTGCCAATACGGTCTTCTCACGCTCAGTTAACGGATTGACTTCGGCATAAGCATCATCGACCAGTTCCGGGGCATAAATGCGACGGCCTGCTAAAATACTGCGAATGGAGGAAGCCAGTTCTTCACTGGGACTATCCTTGAGCAAATAACCGTGCGTACCTGCCTTGATGGCCCGTTCAAAATACCCGGGGCGAGCAAATGTGGTCAAGATCATCACTTTGCAGTTCAATCCCTTGAGTTCTTCAGCCGCATCCAATCCACTCTTTATCGGCATTTCGATGTCCATGATGCATATATCCGGCTGGTGCAGCTTGACCAGCTCTACAGCCTCTTCCCCGTTACTCGCTTTTCCGACTACTTTCATATCCTCTTCCAAGTCCAGCAGCGAAGCAAGAGCACCGAGCAGCATACGCTGGTCTTCCGCAATGACAATTCGAATCACGGCCCCACCTCCTCGTTCGGCTTTTCAGTGATATTGGGCACTTTAATGACCAGGGTCGTTCCCTCATCTGAATGCAGCTCCATACATCCATTCACAAATTCGAGTCTTTCCTTTATTCCTTGCAGGCCATGTCCCCGAAAAACTGCATTTTCTCCCATAACGCCTGTCCCATTATCCTGAATTCGAAGGGTTAATTCCTTGCGAGACGGCTCAATGATGATGGAGCAAGCGGTGGCTCCACTGTGCTTAACCACATTGGTCACCGCCTCCTTCATACACATACTAAGCACATTTTCATTCATTAATGATGTATGCTTCAGCTTCGGGTCGCCCTCCAGGGTCAATTCAATATGAGCAGCCTTTAAAATCTGTCGAATACGCAGCAGCTCATCCTCTAATCGCATGCCGCGCATTTGAGTCACCATTTCCCGCACTTCTTTTAACGCGCTTCTCGCCGTAAGCCGAACATCGTTAATTTCATTTCGAGCCCGCTCCGGGTGCTGATCCATCAGTTTACCCGCCAGGTCGCTTTTCAGTCCGATGAGCGACAGCTTCTGACCCAAGGTATCGTGCAGGTCACGTGCAATTCTCTGCCGCTCTTCCAGCTTAATCAATTCCGATATTTTCTTATTGGCATCCTCTAATTGCACTTGAAGCCGATCACTTTTGTTACGATTAAAATTCGTGATCGGAAGAAGAATCACACCAATCAGGTTGAGCAAAATAAAAGGAATTTGCTTGATAAAAACAGGATTTTCAGAAACAAAACCATAATTGATCAGTCCAATAGTAACAACCATCAGAACAATATACAGTGTCGTGAATGCGGATTTACTTTTAATATTACCCATCAGATAAGCGATAAATATGGAAAAATACATATAGCTGAACAGCAGCGTCATGGTAATCGATATCACAATCTGTACACTGGTCCAGAAGTATACCAGCCAGCCCTGCGAAACAAAAGCCAGAACATAACAAGCAAAAAACACTAAAATAATGGCGGTGCCCAGAATAATATGACTGGTAGAGGAGGAACTGAAATAGTAAAAGGGCAGAATGTAAAAGACAACCCACACATAAGGGCTAAGTCCCGTATTTTTTTGGAAAATCTGATACCATTTTTGCATCCTGCCTACCCTTCTCTCCTTCACATTCCTTTTGTCCCTTATCTTATCATATCGAAATGCGTACCAATCATTTTCTTTCTGTTCATTTTCTTTCCGCTCATTTTCTTTCCGTGCCTACAGGTGCAGGAATGGGTTTCGTAACAGCAACACGTTTGCCCCGCAGCGGCTTCACTTGTTTAAAGGTCAAAAAGGTTTTCGTGCTTTCATCCCAAAGCCGGAACTTCAAAGATTGCAGACTGCTGCTCATGGTAATGGTGGTCGCTTTTTGCAGCAGTGGTGTCGCTTCATGTGCCTTCTCCAAATTATAATTTGGCACTTTGGGACTCAAGTGATGGACGTGGTGAAAGCCGATATTCCCCGTAATCCATTGCAATACTTTAGGTAGCTTGTAATAAGAGCTGCCTTCTACGGCTGCATTGATATAGCTCCACTCTTCATCATGCTCAAAATACGAATCCTCAAACTGATGCTGCACATAAAATAGCCAGATTCCCAGCATGCCTGATACAAAAAAGATTGGCACCTGTATCAGAAGAAACGACTGCCAGCCGATCGCCCAGCACAACAATGCGTACAAGGCGACGATAGATATATTTGTGATATAAGTGTTTATTTTTTCCTTACGCTTCGCTGTTTTGACGTTAAACCGATAGGAAAGCAAAAAAGTATAGATCGGACCCAATCCGAACATAACCCAAGGATTCCGGTATATGCGATAAGCCAGCCGTGTCCATGTGGAAGCCTGTGCGTACTCCTCCACTGTAAGTACCCACATATCCCCTGTACCTCTTTTATCGAGATTACTGCTGGTTGCATGGTGAACCGCGTGACTATTTTTCCATTGATGATACGGACAGAGCGTAATGACACCTGTAATCGTTCCCACAATGTCATTCAGCCTGCGGCTTTTGAAGAAGGATTGATGACCGCAATCATGAAAAATGATAAATGTCCTTACCACAAACCCTGAAGCAATAATGGTAATCGGAAGCGTCAGCCAATAGGATACCGACAGACTGAGATAAGCCGCATACCATAGCAGGATCAGCGGACCCAAGGTGTTGATAAGTTGCAGAACGCTGGATTTCGTGTTTATTTTTTCGTAAGGAGCCATATTTTTTTTCAATTGGGCTAATGGAATTTGTGTCATACTTAATGTTGATCCTCCTTCAAAATGACGCCTGCACTTTGTTCTCGTCAGACGTGCATATAGATCTAACCTCAGTATAAGGAGCTGCCTCTGGCCGCTGTAGTCATAAACGTCAGTTCGGGAGTATGACATTTGTCATATCGTTTGATCCATTTAGCCATTTTCCAATGGTTCACGGGTTTATTTTCGGAAGAATATTTGTTAAAATATAAAGTAAATAACGCTGTATGTGACTGGCGAAGTCAGTGGAATAAACCACGAGGGAGCATACAAACAAAAGCGTGCCGTTCGCCTGGGAGAAGTATTTGCAGAGGATTCGTCTGTCTTGACGACCTTGTGCAAATACTTTTTTTCGTTTTACAAGACCATGACACCCTGTTGATTCCAACATTTGTGCGATAAATTCAGAGGAGGCTTGAGCTATGACTATCATTATGAAATCCAAAGAAGCAGCTGAGCAAGTGTATGCGACAATCCGTTCCCAGGTGGAACAGCTCAAACAGCAAGGACATCGTCCCCATCTGGCAACTTTATTGGTAGAAGGTGATCCTGCCTCTGCCTACTACGCCCGGATCAAGCAAAAAATAGCGGAGAAGCTGGGCATCTCCTTTCATCTCCATACTTTTGATCGCCATGTTAGAGAAGCCGAACTCCTGCACCTGATCGACAGTCTGAACGAAGCTTCGCATGTACATGGCATTATGCTGGAATTGCCCCTTCCCCGGCATCTATCCGCATCTGTCATTAAACAGTCCATCGCCCCGTACAAGGATATTGATGGAATTACCCCGGGCAATAAGCTGGCTACTGTTACAGGTGAAGCTGGACTGTATCCCGCTACACCTCAAGCCTGTATTGAGCTGCTCAAGCATTACGGCCATACCTTGGCAGGCAAAAATGTCACTCTAGTCGGCATCGGACAGACCGTGGGACTCCCTCTTTTTCACATGTTGCAAAGAGAAAATGCCACCGTCACCGCCTGTCATGCGGGCACACGTGATATTGCAGAGCATTTGAGTCATGCAGACATTGCCTTCGTCGCAGTCGGATGCCCTGATGTAATTACACAGGATATGGTACACCCCGGCCTGATTTTGGTAGATGCGGGAATTAACGAGACGCTGGAGGGAAAAATAGTGGGGGATGCCGCTTTAGACGTTGGGGAAAAGGTACATGCGATTTCTCCCGTACCCGGCGGTGTCGGCACATTAACAACTGCCATCCTGTACAAAAATCTGCTCAAAGCGATTGATCTGCAACAATACTCCCGAGAGGTGGTTTATTCATGAGTGAACTGTCGTGGAATGATTCCATTCGGCATTTTCTGAAAGAGGCTGGAAGCGAAGCTCCTACGCCCGGAGGGGGAAGTATATCCGCACTGGCTGCGGCACTGGGCGCGGCTATGACCTCCATGACCGCCAACCTTTCACAAGGGGAAAAATTCGCGCATATCCATGAACAAATCACTGAAGTGATTCGCAGCATGGAAAGCCTGACCACACGCTGTGAGGAACTGATGGCCGCAGACATCCGATCCTTTGAACAGTACATGACGGCGCTCAAGCTGCCCAAAGGAACAGACGAAGAAAAGCGCTATCGTACCCATTCTCTACAGACCGCGGTGATTGCTGCCATTGAGGTACCGATGCGTCTGCTGGAAGTATGCCGGGACGGATTGTCCCATGCCTACCGTATTGTAGAGACATCCAATAAAAATGTTATTTCTGATCTTGGCATAGGTGCGATCCTGTTTGAAGCTGCTGCTCAATCCGCCCTCCTTACCGTCGACATTAACCTTGCCTCACTAAAAGACTTGGATGTCAAACAATCCTATGAAGCCAAAACAGCTGCGATCATCCGAGAAATTGCCCAAATCAAAGAACAAACCTTATTGATCGTGCGCAGCCGAATCGCAAATTAGTCCGCTTATAGCAGGGTGGCCATTGGATGAACCTTTCCTAAGTCATAATCTGCTTCCATGCTCAAAAATAGCCTCTAAGCCCGTCTCTGATCGTGGGTTTGGAGGCTATTTTATTGGAATTCATCAATTTGTGGAAAACTTTTCTAAATATTCAACGTCTATGGATAAGGGTATGTTTTCCAAGATGTTGGTTTTTATCTTATATAACTGATGAAGAAATGAGGAAAAGCGTATGAAAAGACGGACTCTATTACTCAGTATGATCACGTTATTGTTGTTCAGCTCTAGTGCATGGGCGGCCGAAAAAGAATCTACATCCCGTATTCGTTCCTATGATTCCGGGAGTCTGATTCAATCCGATGGAAGCTTGTGGTTGTGGGGCTATAATCAATCTGTTCCTACTCGCGTAGAAGATAAGCCGGACGTTGTAAAAACATTTTCTAATATCTTCAACGAAGGCGACCTGGTATTTACCTTACAAGATCAATCCGCTTGGTACGTACCAAGAAATAACATTGCTGAATCCGTGAAATTCATTCCTTTGGAAGAAGTACAGAACCTCGCAGCTGTAAGTGGGTTAAATGATCACGTACTTGCCCTGAGTACCGAAGGCAACGTATATTCCGCTGATCGGCTCAACAATGGCGACATCTCTGGTCCTTTTCAAACTCTAGCTGGTATCGACGAGGTTGCAAATATAGACAGCTACTATGAAGTAAGACCAGAATATGAGGAAGGCTGGATTTTCTTAAGAAAAGACGGCAGTGTGTGGAAAAATACAAAAGGCTTGCAGAGCTTCAAACCTATTTCCTCGTTACAGGATATTACGGCAATCGCGAAAAACATAGCCTTAAAAAAAGACGGTACCGTGTGGACATGGCCCAAGGAATTCGATACAAACGCTGCCTTATCCGACACTGCAACTGCATCGCAGATTCAATCCTTAGCAGGAATCCAAACGATCAAATCCAATGGCCGTACCAACCTTGCGATGGATCGGCAAGGTCGGCTGTGGTTCTGGGGTGCTACAGTCACAGGCTACTCGGATAGTACAACCTATCACAACGAAAATAATCCTATACTGTTGACGGGTGTATGGAATGTTAAAGACGCCTTTATCGTTGAGCGCTCCATCCTTGCACTAACCACAGAGGGGAATGTTTATGAAGCTTCCTTGGAAGGTGAAAAATTATCGTCAAATGCCCACTTTACATTACTTGCCCAAAATATTCAAAGTATCAAAGCAGGCCCAAGACATGTGATCATGCAAAAAACGGATGGCAGCCTGTGGGGCTGGGGGGTCAACAAACATGCGCAGCTCGGCATAGGGGATTACGAATTTCTTTACAGTACGCCGGTTCCTGTACAAAAGCCAATTCTCGTCCGTCTCAACGGTACACCTGTCCCGCTAAGTAACGGTGTGATTACTCGCAACGGTCAGGCGTTTATTCCGCTCCGTTCTGTATTTGATAAAATGGGAGCCGAGGTCACCTTTGACTCCAACAACAAAGTAGCGAAAATTACTCAGTCCAGGGCAGGAGCCAATCCTGTCTCTCTACAAATCAATCTCAAAACCAGCCAAAACACAGTTAATGGTAAATCTGTGGAGCTCACCAACCCTCCATTCACGGTGAACGGTATTGCCTATCTTCCTCTGCGATTAATCAGTGAGGCGCTAGGGGCCAAGGTAGATTGGATGCAAAAAGAAGATACTATCGTCATTACGACTACCACTACGACGAAATAAGAAGATCGATCTGCCGAATATGCTGCAGCAAAACCTGACACGGTAAATCTCAATAAAACGAACCAGCCAAAACATAATTTATGTTTTGGCTGGTTCGTTATTGCTTTGCTAAGGCCTGTATACAGTTTACCTACTTTTTCGCTTTATTCTCTTTTTCTCTTTCAATCAGCATGTCTACGATCATATCAATTTGTCCGGTAATGGCAATCGGATCATAGCGATAATACGTATCAAAATCGTTAAAGAACACTCTATTGTTCTTCACCGCAGGCAGGTTCCCCCACACGGCAGACGATTTCAGCTGCTTGAGCGCGTCACCCTTTTTCTCCGGATCATAGGTCGTCAGGAACATATAATCTGCGTCATATTGCGGCAGCACCTCCATCGAAAGCTGTACGGTTTGTTCCTTGGAACTGGCTGTCTTCTTCGGCATATTCAGCTTGAGCGCATTGTAGACAGCTTGTCCGCCCCGGCCGGCATTGTCCCCAAATATCCAAAGTGCGTTTTTGTCCGTCAGCTCATACAGGCCAAAGGTTGCCTTTTCGTCAATCACACCTTTAAGACGTGCGCGGCCTTCAGCAGCTTTTTTATCAAATGCAACAATAAATTGCTCAGCCTTCTCCTTCTCCCCGGTGATGTCACCAAACAGCTTGACTGTATCGTAAATATTGGTCGTCGTGCCATACGGAATATACAGGGTAGGTGCGATTTTAGACAAAGCCTCATAATTCGTATCCTTCATAACCACGATCAGATCGGGTTTGAGTTCCAGCGTCTTCTCCAAATTGGTCGGGTCACCCACTTCTTTGGTCCCTTTTTCCTTGAGCAAGTCGGTCAGAAAAGGATTTTGAAACGCAGTCGGCTCCACACCCACCACATTAGCTCCTACGGACAATAATTCCCCACCGTAAAAATCCGTTACAATGCGCTGCGGTTTGACCGGAATTTGAATATCCCCTTTCACCGTTTTAAAGCTTCTCGTCTCAGCCGAAGTTGGCTCTTTCTTATCCTCTGAAGCTGGAGCGGAATTACTTCCATTATTGCTTCCACTACAAGCGCTAATGAATATAGACAATACAAGCATCAAAGTAGTCAGCATAAAAAACGATTTTTTCTTCAACATATGAGCCCCCTGTGTAATATGAAAATAGCTTACATCACTCATGATAATGATTATCAATATCGCAAGAAATATATCAGGCTGCCTTCCTGCTGTCAACTAAAATTGATAATATGTTCTATGTAGAATAGAGCGGATTTCACAGGAAATAAAAGAAAAAAGACCTGTCAAACGGATGACAAGTCTTTTGTCGTGGGGTCTACCTCAGCATGCTACAAATTGGGGCTCGGATGTTGAAGGCGGCTGTCTGTTGAACGCTGCTTGGTTTTATAATTTTCTCCCCAGTCCTTCATCAGGTTAATAATCGGGATCAGAGTTCTTCCAAATTCAGTTAGGGAGTATTCGACCTTGGGCGGAACCTGCTGGTAAACCTCCCGATGAACTACACCGTCCTCTTCCAACTCGCGCAATTGGAGTGTCAGCATACGCTGTGTAATTCCCGGACAAATACGCCGAAATTCACTAAACCGCTTTGTTCCATACATGAGATGGTATAAAATAATCCCTTTCCACTTGCCCCCAATCACGTCCAGCGTGTACTCCACAGGACATGCCTGATCATTTCCAGTAGGACATTCCCCAAAGCCGCCCTTCCGATTGCGCATAGGTTTTTCTCCCCCTTGGTAACATTTTTTATACTACAGCACATAAATGTGCGTACTTCAAAAACGATCATGTATATTCTAATATTAAGCATGTCACTCGGTAAGCGTCAATTCTAATCCATATCCATAAGGAGTGTAAAAACAATGGAAACCTTAACAAACACTAAACATCAAATCTTGTCAGCATATGAGTTCAGACATGCAGCCAAGGAATTTGATAGTCATAAAAAAATTAGCGATTCCGATTTCGATTTTATTCTTGAAACAGGTCGTTTATCCCCGAGTTCATTTGGCTTTGAGCCCTGGAAGTTCGTTGTCGTCCAAAGTAATGCTATGCGTGAGAAGCTGCTGCCTTACTCCTGGGGAGCCAAAAAACAGCTGCCAACAGCAAGCCATTTCGTGCTCATCCTCTCCAGACTGCCTAAAGATATGATAGCCTCATCCGATTACATCAAGGATATGATGGAAAACGTACAGCAATTGCCTGCTGAAGTTATGCAAGGCAAAGAGAAAGTATATGACGCCTTCCTGAAATCAGATTTTGGACTGGAAGACAATGAAAGGGCTATGTTCGAGTGGGCCTGTCGACAAACCTACATCGCATTGGGCAATATGATGACAGCCGCAGCTCAAATCGGAATTGACTCCTGTCCGATCGAAGGTTTTAATAAACAGGAAATCGAACGCATCCTCTCTGAAGAAGGCATCATGGATGCCGAGCATTTCGGTATTTCCTGCATGGTGGCTTTTGGATACCGTCTGAATGAGCCGCGCGGAAAAACACGGCGGTCTGTGGATCAGGTTATTGAATGGGTATAAAACCAACGAATAATTTTCTCTAAAGCAAAGGGGTGCCCCCTAGCCATTTCCATGGCTTTTGGGACACCCCTTTTTTCATAAGGCCTCTCAAATCTTAAAAAATCCTGTCATTCCAAATACTACTGATACTTTACTTCTTCTGCGAAGTAGATCTCCTTCAAACGATCCTTTACACGCTGGATTTCATCTGCTGTTAACGGAGCCGTAGGATTTAGCTTGAAGTTCCTTCCGGTGACATAGCTTACATCCGTTTTCAAATCCAGGTTGTATGGTAACTTCGGAACCGGACTGCGGGTATAGTCCGTAAAATCAATAATAGACCAGGCCGCATCTCTATCCTCCTTGGATAAAATGATCCGCTGTGAGGCGTTTTCAGTCCACAAGTAACGCAGATTGGCCGGCGAATTATTGGAGCCCGTGGGCGTCTCAATGCCGGAGCCCCTAAACATGAGTGAAAATTCCGAATGATCATTATTCGATCCAGCTGACGATTGATAAATCTGTTTCAGCCCGTCCACGCCCACAATCTCGACCTCACGGTCAGCAGGGAAGTTCTTCACAAAGTTCTCCCATATTTGAGCCATGTTAGGTTTTTGGGCAAACGAGTTGATGTCCAGAATAATGGACATGTAGTTTACCGTATTTAAACGTTGATAAGGATTATCCAGATATTGCTGTGCTATATACAGTTGTGGTGCCGCATCCGTTTTTTCATTCAAATTTGGGTCACCTGGATTGAGCGTCCAGCGTGAGGAACCTTCTGTATAGCGTGATCCAATGGGATCAATCGTAACCGAGTTCATAAACACGATACCGCTATTATCGGTAAGCCCCTGTGCTGGAACAATCGGATTATCCTTATTAGACCAGTAAGGCATCAAAGGTGAACCCTCACCAAACATGTTGTTAACATTATACTGTGTTGCCGACCATCCCATGGCTGAAGTGATTTTATAATGATCTTTAAGCCATTGGGCCTGCTCAGGATTCACCGTAAAGCTGGTCAATGATTTAGGCAGATACTTCCGATATTGGTCTGTATCCATGCTTTCAAACACCGAAGGTGATCCCATCGTACCGCCTTGGTGCAGCTCATTGAGTGCATTATAACGATACATATACAACCACTCGCTCATCCGTGCTTCCCAAATAGGAAGCTTGTGCAGGTTATTCGGGTACCCGTCCATAATCCCGACTTCATCGCCATACTGATCCACGTATGCTAAAACCTGTTTAAGCTGCGGGCGATTCGTGTCTACAAAAACAAATGTATTTTCCATCGCCCAGGTCACTTTTAAGTTGGGGCCAAAGTGATCCATCAGCAACTGACGAGCCTGCTTAATTTGGTCTACCGTGGTCGCACTGTCTCCTCCCAGCAGCATCACAGAGACAGCAAAATATTGCTTTTTGCGTTCTCCGGGTACTACAGTTAACTCGGCATCGGATATGAAGTGAATTCCCTGAGATGGTGATTCAACCTCGATCTTGAATGGAATGACTGAGTTCACTGCCGGAATCAAATGCAGATTGACAATACGTCCATCCTCATCAAATATCCCACTGGAATCCTCTATCCGAAGCTTCAGGTCTGACGGCAACGAACCGGGCGGTATGACCTCTCCCTTTGCATTGTGAAATACATAGGGCATGCTCCAGGCTGCAGGGTCTAGAGTAGTGGCCTGTGAAATGGTGTACGTCGCCAAGTATACAGACCTGATTACATTCGGAGCCTCTGGTGGAGGAGTCATCCCTTTCACGATCAGCTTGGTCTGTGCTTTAAGTACCCGATAAGGTTTGGCAATGGTGACTTCCAACTCGACAGGAATAATACCATCTGCAGCAGGGATATTTTCAGAATGTGCGATTTTCCCCTGTTCATCAAACACACCTAATGCATCACTAAATGTATAAGTAACACTTGTAACGCTGTCAGCGGGAATGCTTACCGGCTGCCCTTCTTTGTAGAGCTCAAAGGACAGCTGATACGAAGGATACGTTTCCGGTTGATTTATGAGCTCCGGCGCCTTGATTACGACCTCATCCACTACAAAATCCGAAGAGTGATCCGGTGGTTTGGGATCAGGCACCGGTGGCTTGGGATCAGGCACCGGTGGCTTGGGATCAGGTACCGGTGGCTTGGGATCAGGCACCGGTGGCTTAGGATCAGGTACCGGTGGCTTAGGATCAGGTACCGGTGGCTTAGGATCAGGTACCGGTGGCTTAGGATCAGGTACCGGTGGCTTAGGATCAGGTACCGGTGGCTTGGGATCAGGTACCGGTGGCTTGGGCTTTGAGCTGTGTCTTTCAGGCTCCTCAATTTCCGGATTCACGGGTTGGGGCCTAATTTCCGGTGCCAAGTCGACCACTGGTTTGTCCGGTTCCGGCAAGCTGGGTAGCTGATTCGTCGTTCCAGCTCCGTTTCCTGACTCTAGCAAACGCTTGGCACGCTCTCTCAGATCGTCACCGCCTAGCCATACCCGATATGCAACCAACGTGGCATCTTGTCGTGTTACAAATTTTTTGGGATAGAAATAATGATTCGTATCCCCCTCTATCAGCTCTAATCGCTCCATCAACCACACGCTCGTTTGTGCATAGTCTGATATATCAAATTGATCCACAAAACTGGATATACCGGCAGAACGAGTGTCTTCAGAAACACCAAAATACCTAGCATACCAAACGGCCATATCCTGACGAGTCATATTCTGCTTGGCACCAAATAATTGATCACTAATTCCTTTTGTAATGTTCTCTTTCTGCAAGATCTGAACATAAGGTAGAGCCCAGGGAGACACATCACGAAAAGTAATAACGTCCTTGTCATTCAGTGTACGTTTTAAGGTTTTAGCGAAGATGGTAGCCCATTCCTGCCGCGAAATAAACTGTACAGGTCGAAAACTGCCATCCTGATAACCCGTAACATAACCTTGAGCAGCCATGGCTTCAATTGCATCCGCTGCGTAGGAATGTTCAATATCGTTAAAGGCCCTATCTGCAAAAACAGGCACAGTATGTATACAGAACAACCAAACAGCCAGTAAACCAGTCATGTATTGCCTAATTCGTTTTAATTTTTTCTCACATCTCATTAGTTTAGATCATCACACCTCCTCTACGAGATAGCATTGGATCATTTTCACCTGTCCCTTTGTTTCAGCTTTGAAAATAACCCCATTTGTTTTCAAACGAATTTTAATTTCCATTAACACCAAACTGTATATATTTAAATTATCGGAATAATCTCCCCAAGATTGAATAAGGCCAGTAAAAAAAAGTAGTTTTAACAATTCTGTCCTTATGCTAATTTATGTACTTTTAAAGCCGTATATCCCAATCACTTAACAATGGTTTTCATTGGGAATTAAATGTTTATAGCCTTATTCGGCTGTTACTTCGATTACGCGTACAAATAAAACAAGAGATAACATCATGTATCCTCATTCAGTATGAAGAATACACAATGTTATCTCGTTCTTGTGTAGATGTGCTTATTAAATCCTGTCTGCTCTTTTAATTCTCTTTCAACTCAGAACCCTTATAAATATAAAAGTAGCCGTTAAAAATTCCATTTGACGGATAAGCAGCAGGATCTTTGCCCTTTATTTGACCTACCAACTCTCGATTTATAAACGTAGGGGTTCCTTCTTCAATTAACGCTTCAGCAGACATTTCACTGATCGGTTTTACTGTACTGGACCGGAATGTAACTAAATAGACATCGTTAGCATTAAAATGATATCGTCCTTCAGTTGGAGTCCCCTCATAAAACAGCTCTGCTAAAGAAGCCGCTTCAGACCCTTTCATAAAAACGCGAATATCATCGGTTCCGTTCCATCTACCAGGAATTCCGCCTATTGGATTAACGTATTCCAGAATTTCTGGCTCTTTGTCGCGAATAAAATCAATAACCGAATATTTATAAACCCCATCTGTTACACTCTTGGTCGCAACTCCGGTTGTTTTCCCTGTTCTATAGCCGGTGAACCCCCCATACACATTCGGAGTTTTGCTAATAGCAGCAAAGAACTTTTCCTGATCCATAGATCCGGCTCTTCCAGGTACTGGTGTCAACTTGTAGGTCCTGACCTCAGTCCCCTTGTACTTCTCCCAAGTGTATTCAAAATAGTAACTCGCATGAGATACTCCACTGTTCCAGCCTACAGATGCCAGCATGATAATACCTAGCATGAATAATAATGGCCATTTTTTCAACATCATACCTTCTCCTTCTTTTTTCTTAATACAATGCATTATAGCGTTTCAGTAAATATACTGACAGTTAAATTTTAGAAAGAGATAAGAATAATTTTGTTCTTTATTCATTTGATGTACCACAGTCTGTCCTTTAGAATATAGAATACAGACACTAGGTTTTATCGATTGCAGGAAGGCTGAGGATGTTTAGCTACAGGGGGAAAATCAAAGGAAGGGTGCACTTGTCTATGTTCAAGAAAATGGATATTTACAGAATCCTCACTCTCATATCTGCTTTAATGGTTGTGATCCTATCATCTTTATCACTCGCATTTCCCGATACCTATAAGCACTCATACACCATCGCACAATTTTTTCTGGGCATTCTGTTCTTATTTTCAGGCATTTCGGAGTTAAAAGCAAAGCGAAATCATATGGCTATAGCCAGCTTTATCGTTTCCTTCTTCACTTTTTTTGTGTTTATATTCAGGCTAATGGTGTGAAAAGGATGGTCTCATGTGAAAAAGCCGAGCGAAATCAGGATATAACCTGAATGGCACTCGGCAAATTTTACATATTTAACAAGCTTCTAGTTTTCCTCTAGTTCTTCAATTCTCTGCCGCTTTCCTATGCCAAAGACAAAATATCCAACAACGACGAGCGCCATAAATGATGCACCCACAATCAATGACATACGTGTGTCTGGATTGAACCACATCCCTACGATCACTAACAATAAGAAGACAATGGTGATGTAATTGCTGATTGGGAAAAAACGAGACTTAAAGGTGTGATCCTTTATTTCGTTTTTCCATTTTTTCCTGAATTTAAATTGGCTGATTGCTAACGCAAACCACGGTACCATGCCCGGAAGAACACTGGCGCTATAGATGTACAGAAATAGTTTGGAATCAGGTAACAAGTAATTAAAAAGCACTCCGATCAGCAGCAGGGAAATCGTCGTAATAATACTATTTTTAGGGACACCGCTTTTGGAGACTTTCCCGAAAAACTTAGGGGCTTGTCCGTTTTTAGCCAATGTATACAACATTCTTCCCGCACTATAAATACCACTGTTGCAGCCTGACATCGCTGCTGTAAGAACAACAAAGTTAATGATACCCGCAGCGGCCACAATCCCTACTTTGGCAAAGGTCAGAACAAAAGGACTGCCAATCTCGCCAATCTGGTTCCAAGGATAGATCGTAACAATAACAAAAATCGCACCCACGTAAAAAATCAGAATACGCCAGATGATGTTTTTAATGGCTTTTCGCAGTGTCATTTTCGGATTTTCTGCCTCACCTGCCGTAATGCCCACCATCTCTATACCTTGGTAAGCCGCCGTTACAATGCATAGTGCGAATAGAAAACCTTTTAAACCACCTGCAAAAAAACCACCATGGCTGTATAAGTTGGAGAGGCCAATCGGTTGCCCACCATTACCCAAACCAAAAAAGATCAGGCCTGTGCCAACAATCAGCATAAAGATAATGGCAACAATCTTAATCATGGCGAACCAAAACTCAAATTCCCCATAAAACTTTACAGCCGCCAAATTGGCTAACGCGATAATAACTACACCTGCCAGAGCTGGCAGCCATTGCGGGATGTCTGGGAACCAATAACCCACGTACACCCCAATCGCAGTTACCTCAGCCATTCCTACTGTAACCCATAAAAACCAATAGCTCCAAGCGGTCAGAAAACCGGCCAAAGGGCTGATATATTTATGAGCAAAAGTAGCGAATGAGCCCGTCACCGGTTCGAGAACCAGCATTTCCCCCATGATCCGCATGATAAAAAACATAATAATCCCAGCTAAGAGATAAGCCAGCAGCACAGAGGGACCCGCCCATTTTATCGTACTTGCCGATCCCATAAACAAGCCAACGCCAATTGTTCCTCCAAGCGCAATCAGCTCAACATGCCGTGGCTTAAGCCCTCTCGTTAATTGTTTCGATTCCAAAAGAACGCTCCCCTTCGTAAATGTTTATCATCAAACGTTAATGACCCGGAAAACTGTCCCCAAAACATTATTAATTTTTCGGACTGACGCAGTCCTGCCCGAACGGACTACAAAATAGCTCCACGATTCGTAAATAAACAAAGAGACCACGCCCAATTCACCGTCCAAACCTTACTGTTTCTAAGACCGAGTCCATAGCATTAGGTGAATTGTATGACAAAAAACGCCTAAATACAACTGCTAATTGGTAGACATTTTTAGGGACGAAATGGAAAGGAAGGCGTTTCTTTTATCTGAACATTGGTCAATTTTAATCAATCAATTAGATTAGAAAAAGTACTTAAACACATGTGTTTTTTTCAATGATAAATATCATGATTTCTGCCTTATTGAAGTCTGCATATCCCCCTGAATTCGAATATAAGAGCAACATTTCAAAAATCACCTCATGATATAACTAAACATGAATTCCAGACTAAGGAGATGAAAATATGAGTAAGCTAGAAGGCAAAATTGCTTTAGTAACCGGTGCAAGCCGAGGGATTGGTCGCAGCATTGCGCTGCGTCTGGCACAGGAGGGTGCCGTCGTCGCCGTACACTATGGAAGAAGACAGCATGAAGCAGAGGAGGTGGTTCATAAGATTGAGCAAAGTGGAGGGAACGCCTTTACGATAGGAGCCGACTTAAGCACCCTTGACGGCATTCATGATTTATATGCGAGCCTGGATGAAGCTCTTGAGGAACGTACTGGCGACCATCGGCTCGATATTCTCGTCAACAACGCTGGAATCGGTCAAATTGTAACCTTGGAAGAGACGACAGAAGCATCTTTTGACGAAGTCATGAACATTAATGTCAAAGCACCGCTTTTTGTTACCCAGCAAGCTTTGCCACGCCTAAGAGACGGAGGGCGCATCATCAATATCTCATCATTTGTTACACGTGTAGCCTCTCCCAGTGTTTTTGCCTACAGCATGTCAAAGGGTGCGGTCGACACACTTACGCGCGTTTTGGCTCATCAGCTTGGGAGCCGCAATATTACGGTGAACGCCATCCAGCCTGGCATTATTAATACAGAAATGAATGACAGCACGTTAAAAGATCCCGACGGGCAGAAATTTGCCGCTGGCCTTTCAACCTTCAAAAGGTGGGGGGAACCTGAAGATGTCGCGGATATCGCTGCCTTTCTCGCTTCATCAGACAGCCGCTGGGTAACGAGTCAGTTGATTGATGCAAGCGGCGGATCTTATCTGTAAATGAACAGGTTCAAAAGCCTGGCTAAACGGGCTCCTCCCCTCTCATTTACCCTATGATCGCCTATCCTCAGTCACGAGGCTGCCGGTTTACCTGACAGCCTCGTGCTATTTCCTCATTGACTCTCGTGTCACGAAGCTTACACAGCTATCCAATGGAAATACGTATTATTTGAACTTTTTTATGAAATTTTTTTGGTCTTTAGTAAACTGATACCCACGTTGTTCGTAGAACCTGTGCGCATGTATTCGACTTGGGTGAGATAACAGTTTAATTCCGGAGAATCCATGGCTCTCTCCCCACTGTTCAAGCCGCTCAATCAACATGTTGCCTATACCTTGATTTCTCTCCTTCTCTTTCACAACAAATCCTAGCACGTTGATTAAAGACTCCGAAAAAAGCAATTCATACGGGCTTCCATGAATATATCCTATTACTTCATTATTTTCTTCACAAACAATAACAATATCTTTGGTTTTCTTTGTAATTGTTTCAATCTTCTCTTTTACTTTTTCTTCAGGAAATACATATAAATTCGGGTTAAATTCCTGATTTAACAAATAAATATCATGATAATCCGTTACCCTGATTTCTCTAATCTGTTTTCCTTTCATTCTTGTACACCTCCTATTTTTACGGTTCATTGTACCTGCTCACAGGCTTGGTTTCATCCAAAATAGTCAGGC
The DNA here is from genome assembly GCF_001705305.1 of Paenibacillus kribbensis. Classification (GTDB taxonomy): domain Bacteria; phylum Bacillota; class Bacilli; order Paenibacillales; family Paenibacillaceae; genus Paenibacillus; species Paenibacillus kribbensis_B. Next base: position 16,487 of record NZ_MCBP01000003.1, on the reverse strand, counting down.
ATCTTCTTTAACTATGGTTTGTCCGTTAAAACACTTAAGCATCCCAATAAACGCTTCAAGCTTGGAATCTTCCCATGTTGAAATGCGTTGATAAAATTCATTTTCTTTTACTTTTAAAGCATCCAGGGCTTTTTCACGGCCAAAAGCTGTCAGGGATATCAACACACCCCGGCGATCCTCAGGGTGAGTTTCACTTTTTACATAATTCAAGCGCTTAAGCTGAGAAACAAGCCGACTGACAGAGCTTCGATCCATAGCGGTGGATTCCGCCAAAAATGTAGCGCTCGCCGAACCGTATGAAAGAAGACAACGTACAATCAGAAAAGCTGCAGGTTGTAATGCTGGATCGAAAAGTGCCGCAGTTCTTACATTGAGTGCATGTGATGCACTTATAAGTGCATTAAGCTGTTTACCAAGATCCAGTTCTAATTGCACTCTTGTAGAATTTGGATGTTGAATTTTATTTTCCATAGGTTTACACACCTCATTATAAATTAGCTTGAATTTATTTGACATATATCAATCGAAATGCATATACTTGATATATATCAATCATATTTTTGATTTGGTTAACTGTCAAGCAGAACGCGTCTAAAACGATAGAACGGTAATATGAATGCAATTTATTCAAGATTTTGGAGGAGTATTTATATGTCGACATATCCGATTGTTGTAATTACTGGTGCTACTAGCGGTCTTGGACAATTGACAGCAATTGAATTAGCCAAACGCGGGGCACATCTGGTCTTAACAGCCAGAAATGAAAAACGTGCTGAAACAACTAAAAATACTATTAAAGAGCTTGCGCCCAACACAAAGGTAAACTTTTTTTTCGGGGACCTGTCTCTGATGAAAGATGTCAAGCGTATTGGAAATGAAATTAAAGCCAGTTATCCAAAGATTGATGTATTAGTGAACAATGCAGGATTACATGGTTTTGAACAGCGAATAACCTCAGAGGGCTTGGCTGAAATGATAGCAGTAAACTATCTTGCGCCATGGCTGTTAACACATACATTACTCCAGCCATTAATGAATTCAAAAGATGCAAGGATCGTCAATGTGGCTTCTGAAGCATCACGTAACCATGGCAAGCTTACATTGCCAGAGGATTTGACAGATACATCTGCCTTTACTGCAAGAGGTTCTTCTATAATTTACGGAAAGACTAAACTTCTTAATATTATGTATACGGGAGAACTTGGACGTCAATTGGATGGAACTGGGGTCACTGTTAACGCGCTTAATCCAGGGTTTAACGTGACCGGGCTTGGCCGTGAGTTAGGGTTTTCGTCAATACTTGCAAAAATATTGAACGCTTTACATATCGGAGATCCGCGAAAAGGAGCGGACATTATTATTCGTTTAGCTACAGAATCTCAATATCAAGAAGTGACAGGCGGATATTTTAATGTCGGCACTGGAAGGCCCATTGTTCCAGCCTACCCTGGTGGGGATATCATTATGCAACGCCAACTATGGAGTGCTACTAAAGAATTGTTACAACAAAAAGGGGTTATGGATTGAAACCCGAAAAAATTAACATTTAAATCCGCCAACGAATGGGTCATTTTGTAAACTAAATTTCTCTTTTAACCGATAAAAACATATGCTGGGTTCGCAATTCAATATCTCCTTCTATCTCCAAGATTTAAGTATCATCTCTTATTTTCATAAAAAAGGGGGCTTCCTGTGAACTATCTAGACGAGCAAATTGTTAGCCTCAAAGCTAAACTGATGGATCAGACGACAGCTAATAACGGTGGTTTACAATCCATTCCAGCTCAAAATCGGGAACCGGAACAGAATGGTTCCATGTCTGAACAAAATAAGCTCTTTCATATTCAAAATGAACACCTCGCGTTAGAGCCAAGTACGATACTAGATGGGGAAATCGGCTTCTATATTCCCAAATCCTTTATTCCTATGCCGGTGGAGCAAGCTGCAATCAAATATCCCTCCGAGCATCGTCCACAGGATATTTATACCTCAGCAGAAGGAACGATTAATATCAGTTTTAATCCTACGAATTCGTTTTTAGAAGTGGACGAGCTTTCCGAGTTCATGGAGCAAATGGCAGACGTTTTACGGTCGGTACAACCCATTCGCAACTGGCTCGGCTCGGAAATGTTTATCAATCATTCCGGACTTTTAATCGGACGGATTCGTTTTATAGCAGCGGGAATAGACAGTAATCTATACAACGAATTGCTGCTTTTTATCCAAAAGGGACGAGTTGTGATAGGCTCCTTCAGCTGTCTGGAAGCAGAGCTCAAAGAATGGTTGCCTGTAGCGGAATATTGGGGCCAGTCCCTTCGCGTCCTTACACCCTCCCCCCATCCTGCAAATGAGAAAGGAATGATTTCACGATGAGTCTGGGATACGATCAAATTCAAATCCACCCTTATGACCAAATCGATCTGGAGCAGCTTACCTTAACGAAAAAAATTAATGAGCATACCCGACTTTATTTTACAGGTGTGATTCCTGAAGACTTGCAGGATAGCTATGTGGAAGCGACAGAAAAAAATACGGTGATTGAGGTGAGCCAACGGGATGAATCTGGCGCCAGCAAGCCGCTATTCAGCGGGATTGCCCTCTCGGTCGAAGTAAAAGTCGTGCGGGGTGTGTACTATCTGGAGGTGGAGGCGATTTCCCACACTTATCGGATGGACATTAAGCAGCGTACCCGTTCTTTTCAATATACGAAAATGACGATTCCTCAAATGCTAGAGTATATAGGCAAGGACTATGAAGGACTCGATGTCATTGACGGAGCTACTGGGGGAGAAGCCATCGGACGGATTGCCATTCAATACCAGGAGACAGATTGGGCGTTCTTGAGACGTATAGCCTCTCGCTATCATACGAGTCTGATGCCTGTGGCCCGTTTTGACAGTCCCAAGTTTTATTTTGGTATTGAAGACAGCCCTGCGCAGGCGGTACTGGATCATACCCGTTATACCGTACGCAAGCAGTTGCTGCCTTTTCGTTATTTTCAGGAGAATGAGCAGACCAAGCTGAGTGAGCATGATTTTATTTTTTATGAGGTAGAAACGGATGAGGTGCTCGACTTGGGTGCTCAATTGAATTTCCAGGGTCACAACTTGTATGTGATGGAAGCCTATACCGCAATGAGTCAGGGACTGCTGCGACATCAATACGTACTGGGTTCTTACCAGGGATTCCGGCAAAAAAGCTACTACCAGGATAAGCTGGCAGGAGCCTCGTTAAGTGGTGTTGTACTGGACGTCCGTCAGGATCAAGTACGTATCCATCTCGATTGCGATGAACAGCAGGATGCAAGCAAAGCGCATTGGTTCAACTATTCAACCGTGTACAGTGGCGGTGGTCATACCGGCTGGTACGTTATGCCGGAAAAAGGCGATTCGGTATCCCTTTATTTCCCTGGCAGTCGGGAAGAAGACGGCGTGGCAGGCAGTGCGGTAAGACGGGCAGATCGCAAGAGTACACATAACCATTTTTCCAACCCGCAAATGAAAATATGGCGCACCCCGCACGGCAAGGAAATTCGACTGGGGCCGGATGAGCTGGTCGTTACGGGCAAGGACGGCGCTATTTATATCAAGCTGGACGATAAAGAAGGCATTCATATCACGAGCAGCAAGCAAGTGAATATTTCAGCGGGAGGCAATCTCAGCCTGTCTGCGGGCAAAACGATGAGTCTGTCCGCAGGTAGTCAGCTTCGTATGGATTGTAATGGCAGTCATATTGAATTAAGCGGTTCGGCGGACATGAAGGGCAGCGAAGTGAAGTCTAATTAAGGATGATTTTAAATGGAAAAACAAACAGATGTGTTAGATCAGCAACAAGCAACTCTGCTTCGGGCATGGTCTCTCATTCGCCAAGAATGGGCGTTAAAATGTAGAGCCACACAAGGATTCCGACTCCAGCATATAGTAGAACATTTTCGCGCCTTATGTCAGTTCGTTCGGCAAAAGCAGCAAGAAGGTCTTAAAGGCAATATTGGCTACATCACCTATTCCATGCTGCGCACCACATGGCTTGAGCAAAAGCCTGTTTATCTCGTCGAGGCTACGGACGCCTTATGGATGCTGGATGCTGAACCCATTGCGTTGGAGTACGATGCAGGTTGGGTCTTTTCCTATTGGGCTCATCTACGTGGACAGCTTTTGGCCGAAGCCTTGAAGCAGCAGGTATCTCTGTCCGAGCTAGAATTGGAACGGATCATGCTGGAAGCAGCAGGATATCTTCATACGATGATCGTTAGCCTGATTCGGCAGGCAATGAAACAAGCAGTTACTTTGCCAGAGTTTCAGGCGCTGGATCGTGAGGAAGCTTTTGAGATTCGGGTCGGAGAGTATATGGATCACAGCGTGTCTGTGTACCGGGAAGATCGCAAACCAATGGATGCGAACGTAATCAAGTCTTGGCTGGAGGAAAAAGAAGAAGGGGCCTACAGCTACCAAACGCTGACCCAAGTCGATCTATCCGGTGGAGATTACAGCTCGCTGGATTTTCGCTATACAGCCTTTCGCCAGATCAGGATGGAACATAGTCGATTGCATAGCTGTATTCTCGCAGGAACCGTGTGGCAAGGAGCTCAGCTGGATGGAACCGACTTTTCATACAGCCTGCTTCATGGAGCCGATTTTAGTGGTTGCTCCCTGCAAGAGGCTATACTGGACGCCGTTTCCGGGAATAGCGAATATGGTGGTTCAGGTGCTTGGCTGGACTGGGAGCCATTAGGATGGGATGGACTAGATTTTACAGGAGCGAGTTTACAGGGAGCCAGCTTTCAACATGCTCAGCTTCAGGGGGCTGTTTTCCAAGACAGCTCGCTGCAAAAAGCTTTATTTATTGGAGCGGATCTGACAGACGCCTGCTTTATGGGAGCCGATATAACGGGTGCTTCGTTTACAGACGCTTGCTTAGTAAGAGCTGATTTTACAGGAGCAAAGGTCAGCCGGGTAAGCTTTACGGAGGAACAATTAAGCCAAGCTATAGGTCTCACTGTGGAAGCACCTCCTTCATCCCATCCTCGTCTTAAGTCTATACAGGTACAAGATACGGTGAGTAAAGGAGACCGGATACAATGAGATATTTTCGACTCATGGTGGACGAGCGCGTCAAGCATCGGGTGGAGCCTGCTTCCCTGTCTCCCTTGCAGGTGGAGGATATCCTTTCGGATAACAGAGCTCAGGCGGAGGATACTCCCTTGTTTTTAGCTGTACATACAGATTCTCAAACTGTATATCCGGATTTTCTGGAGTATCCTTTGCCGCTGGTTTCAGATTCGATGAAAGCATTATTGGAGAAATATATGCCGGGATTAGAATGGAAAGCAGCTATACTTACCGATTTCCAGCAAGCCAGACAGGACGTGTACTGGGTACTGCGTCCTCCTGTGGTGGATTGTCTTTCCGTACAAACTGAGTGGTATCCAGACCATACCTTAAAGCATTTGGTACTTAGACACGGGAAAATCGACTCATCTATATTTCGGATCGCTGGCTTGATGGAAGCTCATATCTTTATTGATCTCGCAGTGGCGGAAAGCTTGCTGCGCCGTCCATTTACAGGTGTGCGGGTGCAAAAAATAGAAATGGCAACAAAGGAGGAATAATCCGGATGGAAGAAGCGAATGTGCAGCCTGGAACAGGCGCGAAAAAAAGCTACGTTGTGGCAGGTGCGATTTTAAGCTGTAGCTACGGGACACAGCCTACCCGTTTGAAGCGCCCTTTTAGTCATGGGGTGTATGTCAAAAATAAAGCACAGATGAATATTGGAGATTACGTGCCGGGGGTAAACATCAAATCTTTTGGTAATTGCTCCAGTCCACTCAATCCGGCTGTACAAGCCAGTCAGATGGTCGATATTTATGGGGTGAAAAAGGCCCCCTGCATTCCTGTCCTTACGATGCCCTGGCTAAACGGGAAAAGCGACATAAGAATCGAAGGCCAGCCCGCTCTAACGCAAAACTGTACTCATCAGTGTCTGTATTGCGGGCATATTCAAATCGAAAATGACGGTCAGGAGCTGGATTAACGGTTACAATCTACCCCTTTTCAGGAGCTGGATTTTGCAAAATCCTCGGATAAATACAAAATGCGCTGGTGAGAGAACGGCTATCTTCTCCACCAACGCATGAAATAGGTTATCTTCAAATGGTTCGCTCCACATCAGGTACCGCAAAAGGTTCGGTATGTGCAGTTGGATTCCCCAGGCAATGTAGCGTAAATCTCCTGTTCCTCAGAGTAGGCATACGGGTTTGAAAGAACTTCAAGAAGCTGCTCCATCACACGATAGTCTTCTCGTTCCATCGCAGCCTCCAATGCTTCTTCTACCCGGTGATTGCGCGGAATTATTGCAGGATTGCTGGTGCGCATCAGTTGACGCGAGGCGGCTTGTGATTCCTGCTGCCTGCCCAATCTCGCCTGCCATTGCTCATGCCACTGCGTAAATTCCGCAGTACTGTACAGGACCGTATCCTCCGGCTTGTCCAAAGTTAAGGCACGGAAGGTATTCGTATAATCCGCACGATACTTCTGCATCATGCCAAGAAGGTCTTCAATCAGGGATTCATCCTGCGGCTCTTCGTTAAAAATCCCCAATCTCGCCCTCATTCCTGATAGCCAATGACGATGGAACAGCTCTGTAAAGTCTGAAATCGCATCTTCGGCCAGTTTGACAGCCTGCTCCCTGTTGTCATGCAGCAACGGCAAGAGGGTCTCCGCAAATCTTGCGAGATTCCATGCGGCAATGTGCGGTTGATTGGCATAAGCATAGCGACCCTGAATATCAATGGAACTGAATACGGTCTCAGAGTCATAGGTATCCATGAAGGCACAAGGGCCGTAATCAATGGTTTCCCCGCTAAGGGCCATGTTATCAGTGTTCATCACCCCGTGAATAAAACCAACAAGCTGCCATTTGGCAATCAGCTCGGCCTGACGTTTGATCACTGCCTGAAGCAGGGAAAGGTAGCGGTTTTCGTCAATTACAGCTTCCGGATAATGCCTTTCCAATGTGTAATCAGCCAGGAGCCGAAGATTTTGGGTAGTACCCCATGCTGCAACATATTGGAAGGTGCCCACGCGAAGATGACTGGCTGCCACACGAGTCAGAACAGCACCAGGCTGCTCGGTTTCCCGGAAGATCGACTCACCCGTGGTTACCACCGCCAAGCTACGGGTGGTAGCAATACCTAGCGCATGCATCGCTTCACTAATGATGTATTCACGGAGCATTGGCCCAAGTGCCGCCCGACCATCACCACCGCGGGAGTATGGCGTTCTGCCTGAACCCTTGAGTTGAATATCAACTCGCTCCCCCGAGGGAGTAATCTGTTCGCCAAGCAGCAAAGCACGACCGTCTCCCAACATGTTAAAATGCCCAAATTGATGGCCTGCGTAGGCTTGGGCAAGGGGCGCAGCCCCCTCGGGAACCCGATTGCCGGCAAGCACTGCTACTTCATCCTTTTGCTGTAGTGCTGAATCGTTCAACCCCAGCGATGCTGCCAACGGATGATTAAAAATAATCAGCTTTGGTGAGCGAACAGGGTTTGGGCTAAGCCTTGTAAACAATGCTTCCGGCAAACGAGAATAACTATTGTCGAAGTTCCATCCTGCTTTATCTACTATTTCTGTTTTCGCTGCTATTTCTTTTTTCTCCGTCATAGCGTCTCCTTTTTCCGTTGTAGTATCTCAGGCTTCACCTGTTTAGTTTTTACTTCCGTCCATTTATTATCCACTATTCCCCATACTATTCTGCTCTTTAGCGGGAAAAGGCAGCCGAATAATTCGGTTGCCTTTTCATTTTTGATTATTAAAATATCGTTATCCCAGGAGCATAGTAGTGCCTCGCCGCTTACTACATCTTATTAAGAGTGGTCACATAATAATGAGACTCAGCAGAAATCTCAAACCCTACCGATTGGTAGAGGCTTAAAGCACGTCTGTTTTGAGTGACTACCCCCAGGCGTATCCGAGTGCGCTGCTTGTTGAGCAAGAGACTGACTACACAAGCCAGAATTTCACGGCCATATCCTTTGCCTTGGTATGCTGGAAGCACACAGAAATCATGAATAACGGCTATATCCGTAACAACGTGATTAACCCTGATCATTCCAACCGCCGTCAAGCCGTCCACAGCAATGTAAGTGACGCGCTCAGGCTCTTTCGTATGAGTAAAATAATTCCTTGTCCAGGATTCTGAATCACCAAAGGCTTGTGATGAACAGGTAACCATAAAATCAAAATCCTCAGCTTCTTCTAATCGCAAAATTAAGCCGGAGCAACGTAATGTAAAAGTTTGAAACCGAATTAGGTTCATGGAGAATTCTGAAGTACTAAAATTCCCGCCCAAATGCCTTATACAATCGATACCAGACTTAGAATTGGATGGAACCCTAAAGCGGCAAGTTTGGATACCCTGTATTAGCATCTCTGCTGCAGCACTTTCCATTAAACGACCAAATACACCTTGGCGACGATAGTCCGGATGAACCATACCGTTCATATTAGCTTCGATTCCATCCGATGTATACCAACTGAGAAAACCAATGAATTGGTTGTCGCTTTGGCACAGGAAGGCTTGATCTCCACCGTTTTCCTTAAGGCTTTCTAGGCCCACTCTCAGGCATGATCCGTCGAATTCTTTGCACTGTTGTTCTAACATTCGAATTTGCGCCATTTGATGACTTGAAAAGTCATTCATTTTAGTAATTTTATATTTTTGCATGTTGATTGTGATTGCCTCATCAAGAAGGAAACACGCAGTTTAAGGACGAGTAGGCGCTATCCTTCTATAGACTGTCCGTTTGTTCATGATTACCAATTGAACCGCCTCCTTGATATCGTATAACTACAATTTTAACTTAATATTGAAACAAATCAATATCATCCCGATAAAATGAACATCTCCATATAAACATCCGGCAACAGCTTATAGAGAGCACATGTTCAAACTCGTTAAGTTTTTGCTTATACAACAGCAGTTGAATTTTTACAGGAAATCTGCACATGCTGATGTAAAGACGTCATGCAAGATGGTTATCATCCCCCAGTAGGATGCAGCCATGAGGAACATCGGACGGAAATGCTCGGCAATAATTTTGTCTCCGGGTTCATTCTCCGGGTTCATTTTAGTTCCAACTCCATAAACACATCCGCTCTTACATATGGCATGGGTCCGATTCGCTCAACAGGAACATGCTTGAACCCTACCGATTCGTAAAGATGAACGGCGTTCGGTAGCTTGGTGCTACTGCCCAAAAAGAGCGATGTTGCACCAAGCTCGCGTGCGCGGTCGATGGCGGCATCGATGATTCTCCGTCCGTATCCGCGTCCCCGCGACCCGGGTGTAACGCTCATCTTCGATAGCTCGAACACGCCAGCTCCGCTCGGCACGAGTGCAACGCATCCGACAATCGAATCTCCAGTACGAGCGATGAGCACATCTCCTCCTCTGTTCACGATATTCTCCACCGGGTTATCAAGGATGACCCGATCCTCCTTTTCAATCGTGAAGAAACGAGTGATCCATTCCTCGTTAAGAGTTTTAAAGGCATGAGCCTCGTTGGTCGTCTTCATCGAAGTGATCGTGAGTACTGTTTCGAGCATGATATGTTTCCTCCTCTTGTATGCTTTACTCCACTGTAGAAAAAACCGAACGATTGATCAATGTCGATTTTCATATTAATATCATAGATAATATCTATGATCGGACGGTGACAACCTAATGGAACATCGGTTATTGACCTATTTTTTAATGGTCTGCGAGGAGCTTCATTTTACGCGGGCGGCTGAACGACTGTCGATCAGCCAGCCAACGCTCAGCCACCAAATCCAGCTGCTAGAGCACCAGCTAGGCGTGCCATTGTTTACCCGCATTGGCAAGAAGGTCTATTTGTCCGAGGCTGGACACATTTTGCGAAGTCACGCGTTAAGCGCCTTCCACGAGTTGGACCAAGCTCGGGTCGCCATCGAAGAGCTGCGAGGCATGAAGCGTGGCCGCTTGCGGATCGGCTGTGCAGGCAATCATTTACTCCTGCCTGCCATCGCCGCGTTTCATCAGCAATATCCTGAGATTGAACTGTCCGTCCAGGAACTGGCGACCGAAGAAGTTAAGAGGGAATTGCTAACCAATCGGATTGATCTCGGTATTGTCTATCTACCGCTGGATCACGAACAGCTAGAGAGCATTGAGCTGTTCGAGGACGAGTTGCAATTGGTCGTCGCAGCAGGGCACCCGCTCGCAGCAGCAGATACCGTCCCCCTCGCAGAGCTTCAGGCGCATCCCTTTGCCATGCTCCAGCCCAAGTTTCTCGTACGTCAGTTCTTCGACCAGTATTGTGAGAGCGCTGGCTTCCACGTCAAGCCGATCCTGGAGCTCTCCACTCTGGAATCGCTGCTACAGGTCGCGATAACAGGTGTTGGCGCAGCCGTGCTGCCACGATCCTACCTCCAATCAGTTAATCAGCCTGCCATCAGCAAAATCTGCCTCAAAGATCCTGCTCCCACACGGAAGATTGGTCTGGTTTATCGCAAAACCTCCTATCTCAGTACTGCAATGAAGACGTTTATCACCCAAATAACGGTGCAATAATTCGCATAAAACAAAAATATGCCCTCTCGTTGAAGAGAGGACAATGCTATATTAACTTCCACTAGTTATTTCTATTGGTTCACATGAATAAACTTTTGCCATATGGGCTATGTCATTGTTGCCTAGATCATTAAAGAACCACCTTTAATAAGGTAGTTCCTATTGCACTATCGTTTCCATTAGCATCATATCTTAAGGGAAGATCCAATTGTATTTCAAATCACTCCCAGACATTATGGTGTATTAGGTTATTTAGATTTCGACGTTTCTCCCAATTTACTTGCTCCAGGATTGGTTTTGTAGGATAAAAATCCGTATATCCTAATGAAATCAAAGCAATAGGGTCAATATGTGGCGGAATATTTAGTATTTCTCGTACGTCTGTTTTCTTGTAAAAACTAACCCATCCCATAGCTATTCCTTCTGCATAAGACGCCAACCACATATTTTGGATACAACAGGCGACGGATAGAATATCTGTTTCAGGAATAGAATTTCGTCCAACTACATGTCCGCCACCTCTTGTGGGATCACATGTAATACAGATCGTTATTGGTGCTTCCCTTATACCCTCTAATTTTAGCGAGAGAAATCTTGTCTTTTTTTCATCTTCATAGTGTATGGATAACGCTTGTATTTCTTTATGACATGCATGCGCCAATCGTTCTTTAACCCCTTGAGAGTCAATGACAATAAAATCCCAAGGTTGCATAAAACCAACGGAAGGTGCATGATGACCAGCCATTAATATGTTGTTTAACTTATCTTTGGATATGGGTTTTCCATTAAAGGATCGAATATCTCTCCTTTCAAAAATGGCCTTAAATACTCCTTCTCTTTCAGAATCATTTAACAATTTAATCCCTCCCTTAAAACAAAAATTCCCAGGCCATATAAGTCTGAGAATGCGCCAGTACTCAAATGATTATGACAGGGCTTCAGACTCAAGTTTACATTGAAATAAGTTTTTTATGTGATTTGCAATTTCATGATCAAAACCTTTTCTGATATATACCTTCATAAAGATCTCCTACGCATACATTTCCCGATGTGAACCTCTACTCTGATTCAGCAATACAGTCAGTCCTAGAATAATCTCACCACAAATTCTTTAAGGCTATCTTGCCTTAACAGGCTTTATCTCAGGGAATTTCCGCTGATATGTTTTAAATAACAAATACTTTTGTAAACCTTTGGATTGATGTAAGGCTTGTTGTGCCAGTTCAGTTGCTGCTGCAAGATGATTTGATTTCAACTCCAATTCGGAAAGAAGTGCGTTTTTCATCCAAGGCGTTGGAATCTCGTGAATGATTTTGAGAGCTTCCGCATTGTTTCCTTCTTCCATACACACGATGGCTCGATAGTAATTTTTATATGCCAGTGGTTTGATGAACTCGATTTCTTCTTTAACCGTCAGGATTTCTTTTTTATAGAAAGCAAAAACGGTTTTATATAACGCTTGTTTGTGAATTCCCTTAAACTTTTGGAGCAATAGTCGGATTGATTCTTCTACTTCTTCATCGATTTCATGGGCTAAAGCATAAAATAGATGGTATTCTGGCTTACTCTTACGCAACATTAAAAACTTCTCTATTCTCTTCAAATTAGAATCCCATAATGCAGTAAAAAGAATAGGCACATATAGCACCAGGAACATCAGGATAAAAATGATTACAAAAGCTAGCACCTTATTGATATGTAAATGATCCATAATTCTCCACATTACAATGGCAAATACAAATGCGACAATATTCCTTATATTCCAGATCAATATAGCTTCCCCTTTTCATGCTGTTGAACATGTTGATTTGTCTTATCCGGGTTAATTCAACAAATTTGAATGTAATCCCTTCTTTTCCCTAAAAAGTAGGATCTATATGGGGAATATCACGAAAATAGGGAACAAGCGATAACATCCCATTTCCTATATATATTCAGGCTTACCCTGCCAACTCAGCCTCGTAAAACAACTCGATATTTTAGGAATATTGGATAAAGAAAGTACATAAACTGTTATTCATTTAAATCTAAAGACATAAAAAATACCCATTAATAAATATGAGTATTCATTCGAAATGATAAGATATTAATGCTTCTCATCTCGATATATCTATTACTATCACGCACTCCACGTGTGTCGAGACGACGGAAAGAATATAGTTAGATCAGAAAATGGTATGTTTATTCAAAAATTGAAGAATAGAATCATTTATTAATTGGAGCTTTTCTCTAAGCATATACGGTCAATGCTACAATCTGGAGCAACCAGACGCCGTGAGTCTCTAACAAGCGGGCATAATCTATTAGTTGCTCTTCTGTAGCCAACTCATCTGTTCACTAGCAAAAATGAATCCACTCTTCTACAGGAAAGGTTATCTTCATTTACACATAATTCTTAACGCTACCGTCTAAACTTATTGAGAAGAAAATTCCTAATCAAAACAATTATAACTTCTGGTAGAAACACAATAAATATATATAGGGGTATGATGAATGGTAAAGATGCAACGAAAACCTCTGCCACCTGCCCCCCCTCAACCCAAAACAACCAAATTGGTACTGATAAAATCCATAGCAATACATTAGAGATCATTAAATATCGAAGGTTTTTCCAGAGAAAACAAAACAAAACTGCAATGACTGCTGGTATCCCCCATGAAACTATCTTGGCACCATTACTTAATATCACAAATGCCGTAATGGGATAGAGTATTACGATTAATATCTGAACCAATCTATTATTATAAAAACTCAATTTTTCATCTCCCCCATCTTTATTTCAACAAACTAATTCCCTTTTAGGATAATCATACATTATTATTCTATTTATTTCCAGTATCTTTTGTGTATAATAAGTATTGCATTTAAATTTATGGAAAATGGCGGTGTATTATGAAAAAATTAAAGATTTTTTTGCCTGCTCTACTATTACTTCTCTTCTTTACCTCTTTTCTTGGTATAACTTCTGTAAGTGCCTCTGAAGTTAATCCTTCTGTAAGTGCCTCTGAAGCTAATCCTTCTGTAAGTGCTTCTGAGGACACATATGGCTTTGCGCCATCAGCGTTAGAACCAGATTCAACCTATCCAGGGACCAATATCAGAGTTAGGGTAGGAGATGTGCTTTATTCATCAAAAGCATTAGGCGGAAATGCACCAATTGTCGGACATGTTGGAATTATTGGGCCTGATTATATGGTTTATCATGTAAATGCCGTAAATGATAATCAAGGAGAAGGTGGAAAAAGGGATACCATTTCTTATTACCAATCGAGGCATAAGGCTAATGAATCAATCGCTGTCTATAGAGCAACTCACGGCCTTAACGCAGCTTATTGGGCCAAAAACAATTACTCTTCAGTAACAAGTTACTATATACCTTGGGCTTCTTGGGATAACTTTCAACTTAAAACTATAAACCCTAATTACTGCTCTAAATTCATTTGGCAAGCCTTCTATTATGGAAACTATAACACAGACTTTATTATAGGATATTATACTCCAAATAAAGAGGCTTTTGTGACTCCAGGTCAAGTCATTAACAGTAATGATCTTACATATGTGGGTTCATTCAAAAGTCGTAACTAAAACATAAATATGCATTTTCAAAGCAAACAAAAAACGTATTTAGTCGATTAAACTAAATACGTTTTTTTGTTTATACAGCTATCCGATCAGGTGGGTAATGAAAGTATTGATAATGACCGCCACTGTACACAACTTAACCCCTTTGATTTCTCCTACTTCCAGTATTACACATTGCCCCCCAATGAATGGGTAATTTTGTAAACTAAATCTCTCTTTCAACCGATATATACATATGCTGGACTGTAATTAAATATCTCCTCTTGTTCTTTTGTACCTTGAATGAAAGCTTACTCGGAACATCTGTATCCGAATAAGAACGTTTTGTACCCAACAATTTCAGTGATACATATCTATCTCGACTCAAATTTGCACTCATCTGCGGCTTCTATAATCTGAAGCGAATTCAAGATGACGTTCTTCACTTGGAATCAGCCATCACATCTGGAAAGGAGACATGAACTCACTTGAGCGTACTATCAGATGCAATCGGATATGAAAGCCTACACTTTTATGGTCCCTTTCAGCCACAACACATCGATCAACTTCAAATAACACGTACCATTAATGATCATGCCTATTTGCATTTCAGTGGTATGCTCTTCGAAGAACAAGGAGCAACCTGTATTGGACAGGATATGGAGCAAGAGCCAATTGTGATTCGTCAGTTGGATGATCAGGGACAATCGCTGAGAAGGCTGTTCCATGGGGTTGTTACGCGTATGTCCGTACACTGTGTGCGGGGCGTGTATATGTTTGAACTGGAGGCCGCTTCCCATTCGTACCAGATGGATATTAAGAGTAAAAGGCGCTCCTATCAAGATATTCACCGCACTTATGATGATCTGGTCACTGCACTGGTTCGAAAATATCAGTACGGAGATGCCATTGATACCGTAAGCAACTATGCCAAACTAGAGACATTTGTTTTACAATATGATGAGACCGATTGGGCGTTTTTAAAACGTCTCGCATCTCGTTTTGGTTCAATACTTGTACCAGAAGTGACCGCAGCCTCACCCAAGGTCTTCTTTGGGATGCCAGAAGGCAAGCAGCATAAAGTGGAACGAGATGTATTTTATCGGGTACGGAAAACATTTCATGAGCTGGATGCGGAAAAGCTGGGAGAACAACGTGCTGGCTCATATGTCACCTATACAATTGAAAGTCTGCAATACTATGCGCTAGGCGACCTCATTACGTTACCCATTGGACAAGGCAAAGAGTTGGTCGTCGTTCGGGCAGTAACAACGTTAGCAGATGGCTTACTGCGTACTCGTTATGAACTCCAAGCGGAACAGGATATTCACTATGCCCGGTATGAGAACGATCAGGCCACCGGGATTTCGCTGACAGGAACGGTGCTCAAGGTACAACAGGATTTCGTACAGCTTCAACTGGACATCGACCCGAAGCAAGATCCTGCCAAAGCCTGTTGGTTTCCCGTGGCAACTCGATATGTAGCCGAAGAACATAGCGGTTGGTACGATATGCCTGAAATCGGGGAACAGGTCGAACTGTATCTGCCAACAAATCGCGAACAGGATGCCTATGTGACGGATTCACTGCGACAACAACGCCACGCGAATGGACAGCCGAATGTGAAGATGTGGCAACATGTGCAAGGTAGTGGGGTAGAAATGTCTGAGCAAGAACTGACCCTTTCTACCTCGGATGGATTTTCCATTACACTGCACGAGGATACGGGCATCACCATCAACAGTCCGGGGGATGTACAGATTCAGGGTGGTCATGTGAAGCTCGATGCAGGTGAGGAACTGTCGCTGGAAGCTGGAACGGCGCTATATCTGAAAGGCGGAGCCAGTAGCATGGTGCTAGATGGTGAGACAGATACCAAAGCTCCAGTGATTTATCAGGAAGGTACGGTGAAAGCTCCAGTTTTCGTAGCTGACCTCCCCCCTGTGCCTGAGCCGCCATTGATGAGCATTAAAGCCTATGAAGCAGCTCAATCAGTAGCTAAGGATTCATCTAGCAGCCAAGCCTCTACCCCTAAAGCAAAAATCACCAGTCCCGCAGAGCTTAAACAGGCGAATGCCTTGATGGGGACAGTATCCAAGCTATTAGGTTCCATTCCGGTGATGGGAAAAGTGGCTAGTGTGATGTTAAATACGGTTGGTGGACCCGCAGGTAAAGTAGCGGCAACTGTTTTGCAAGCAACTGCATCGATCCCCGTTCGGAGCAAAGGAACACCTACGATTGGAGGAGACAGCAAGGGGAGCGGAGTTCATCCGTTAAAATACTTGGCTGGATTAGCCCTTCAAGGACTGATTAGTCAATACGAGCATGAGCAAGCG